>JBFLYG010000017.1:0-389259 GCA_040756765.1 Pseudomonadota bacterium
CCACCACCTGTTGCGGGATCAAACCCCTCCAAAACGGCGCTCAACACCGCCCAATTTCTTAAGCTCTTGGTCCAACACTGCGCCTGATCAGCTAGAGGTGATTCATGAGCAGCGTTTCAGGCATCAGCCAGGCGCAGCCCGCGCAAGCGGCTCCCCAGGTCCACCATCACGGCAAGAAGTCCCACGCCAGCGCCCCGCCCGCCGCCGCATCCACGGCCACAACGCCGGCGACACAATCCAGCACCGCCAGCTCAAGGCCCGGCGGCGTCGACAAACTGGCGTAGTCGCACCGTCCGCCAAAACGCGATCATGTGACGTTCGATCGGCGCGATCCGTCACCCTTCGCGGCCCACGGACCTGTCATCGGACCGCGCGTCGCGCGGCCCCGCTCCTCTGGATGACGGATGATCACGCGACGCGGAAGCGCCGCGCTTTAGACCTCAGACTTCACGACGACTGAGAAACGCCAACCGCTCGAACAGGTGGACGTCCTGCTCGTTCTTGAGCAGCGCGCCGTGCAGCGGCGGGATCAGCTTGCGCGGGTCGCGCTCGCGCAGGGTCTCCGGCGTGATGTCCTCGTTGAGCAGCAGCTTCAGCCAATCCAGCAGCTCCGAGGTCGACGGCTTCTTCTTCAGGCCGGGCACCTCGCGCACCTCGAAGAAGATGCGCATCGCCTCCTGCACCAGGCGCTGCTTGATGCCCGGGAAATGCACGTCGACGATCTGCGCCATGGTCTCGGCGTCGGGAAACTTGATGTAGTGGAAGAAGCAGCGGCGCAGGAAGGCGTCCGGCAGCTCCTTTTCATTATTGGAGGTAATCATGACGATCGGGCGCTTGGCGGCGCGGATGGTCTCGCCGGTCTCGTAGACATGGAATTCCATGCGGTCGAGCTCGAGCAGGAGGTCGTTGGGGAACTCGATGTCCGCCTTGTCGATCTCGTCGATCAAAAGCACCGGCCGCGCCTCGGAGGTGAAGGCCTCCCACAGCTTGCCGCGCTTGATGTAGTTGGCGATGTCGGAGACGCGGGAATCGCCGAGCTGGCTGTCACGCAGGCGCGACACAGCGTCGTATTCATAGAGGCCCTGCTGCGCCTTGGTCGTGGACTTGATGTGCCAGGTCAGCAGCGGCGCATTGAGCGCCTTCGCGACTTCCTCGGCCAGCACCGTCTTGCCCGTGCCCGGCTCGCCTTTGACCAGCAACGGCCGCTCGAGCACAATGGCTGCATTGACGGCGACCTTGAGGTCATCGGTCGCCACATAGTCCTTGGTGCCGGTAAACTTCATCGAAAACACGCCCTGTCTCTGTAAACGAGAAACGACCGCCCATGGCGGTCGTTTCCGGATGAACCTAATTCGTCACGCGCGCCGGATCAGCGCCAGCACGACGAGAACGATGATGCCGCCGATCGCGCCGTTGATGATCTCCGCAACCCAACCAACGCCGAGATGAATACCGAGGCGCGGCAGCAGCCAGCCGGCGACCACGGCGCCGATGATGCCGAGCACGATGTTGCCGACGAGGCCAAACCCGGCCCCCTTGACGACGAGGCCGGCAAGCCAGCCTGCGATGGCGCCGACGATGATCCAAGCAATGATACCCATCAGCCAATCCCCCTCCGCATGCGCATGGTCACGGGACAGTCCCAAGCCCGCGAAAGGCCCGTGTCACGGGCCTCAGGCCGCAACTTTAGTGGAAAAACCGGGCCGGTCCAGAGCACCAGGCCTCCCCCGCGGCAAAAACATGACAGCTCCGCCCGATCGCACGAGCGCGCCGAGCCGCTTGACGGCGCGGCGGCGACGGGCGACCTTGCGCCCATGTTCCTGCAATTCTTCACATCGCTGCGCGAAGCCCAGGTTCCGGTCACGCTGCGCGAATACCTCACCTTGATCGAGGCGCTCGAGGCCGATCTCGCCGAGCAGACGGTCGAGAATTTCTATTACCTGTCGCGCGCCGCTCTGGTGAAGGACGAGCGCAACCTCGACAAGTTCGACCGCGTCTTCGGCGCCACCTTCAAGGGGCTGGAGAGCCTGCTGGACGCCATGGAAAAGGCCGATATTCCGGCCGAATGGCTCAAGAAGCTCGCCGAAAAATACCTCACCGAGGAGGAGAAGAAGCAGATCGAGGCCATGGGTTGGGACAAGCTCATGGAAACGCTGCGCGAGCGGCTGAAGGAGCAGAAGGGCCGCCACCAGGGCGGCAACAAGTGGATCGGCACCGCCGGCACCTCGCCGTTCGGCGCCCATGGCTACAACCCCGAGGGCGTCCGCATCGGCCAGGAGAAGAACCGCAATTTCCGTGCGGTGAAAGTCTGGGACCGCCGCGAGTTCAAGGATCTCGACGGCAATGTCGAACTCGGCATCCGCAACATCAAGGTGGCGCTGCGCCGCCTGCGCAAGTTCGCGCGCACCGGCGCGCCCGACGAGCTCGATCTCGACACCACCATCCGCGAGACCGCCAACCACGGCTATCTCGACGTGCACATGCGGCCCGAGCGGCGCAACGCGGTGAAGGTGCTGATCTTCTTCGACATCGGCGGCTCGATGGATTCGCACATCAAGCAGGTCGAGGAGCTGTTCTCGGCGGCGAAGAGCGAATTCAAGCACATGGAATATTTCTACTTCCACAATTGCCTGTACGAAGGCGTGTGGAAAAACAACAAGCGGCGCTTCACCGACCGCACCCCGACCTGGGACGTGCTGCACAAGTACCCGCACGACTACAAGGTGGTGTTCGTCGGCGACGCCTCGATGTCGCCCTACGAGATCGTGGTGCCGGGCGGCTCGGTCGAGCACGTCAACGAGGAAGCCGGCGCGGTGTGGCTGGAGCGCGTGACGCGCACCTATCCGCACGCGGTGTGGCTCAATCCGGTGGCGCAGAAGCACTGGGACTATTCGGAATCCACCACCGTCATCCGCAAGCTGTTCGCCGAGCGCATGTACCCGCTGACGCTGGAAGGCCTCGAGAACGCGATGAAGGAACTGGTGCGCTGAGCCGCATCGCCACATCCGCCCGCAACGGAAGACTGCCATGCCCCAGACCATCCATCGCGGCTACAAGGCGCTCGTCGACGAGGCCAACGCCCAGGTCAAGACGCTGACCGCGGCCGAAGCCATCACCGCCGTGCAGCGCGACGACGTCGTGATCGTCGACATCCGTGACCCGCGCGAGATCGAGCGTGAAGGCCGCATTCCGGGCTCGTTCTCCTGCACCCGCGGCATGCTGGAGTTCTGGATCGATCCGGAAAGCCCCTACGCCAAGCCGGTGTTCCAGCAAGACAAGACCTTCATCTTCCATTGCGCCGGAGGGCTCCGTTCGGCGCTGGCGGCAAAGACCGCGCAGGACATGGGGCTGAAGCCGGTGGCGCACATCGCCGGCGGCTTTGGCGCCTGGCGCGAGGCCGGCGGCCCGACCGAGCAGGTCGCGCCGCGCGCGCCCAAATAAGACGTTTGCGAACACTCAATCCCGCCCATCAACGCGCGGACCTCATCCGATGACCCTGACCGACGATCCGCTGGTCTCGACCGAGTGGCTGGCGAGCCGCCTCGACGACCCGTCCCTCCGCATCCTCGACGCCACCTTCAAGATGCCCGGCGTGCTGCCATTGCCGGTGGACGATTTCCTCGCCGCGCACATCCCCGGCGCCGCCTTCTTCGACGTCGATGCGATCGCCGACCACGCCTCGCCGCTGCCGCACATGTACCCCGACGCGGCGCAGTTCGCCCGTGACGTCGGCGCGCTCGGCGTCTTCAGCGACAGCCTCGTCGTCATCTACGACGCCGGCGGCTGGGTGGCGGCGCCGCGCGCCTGGTGGATGTTCCTGAGTTTCGGCCACGGCAATGTGCGCATCCTCGACGGCGGCCTGCAAAAATGGCGCGCCGAGGGACGCCCGCTGCAGTCGGGACCCGCCACCCCGCGGCCCGGCCAGCTCACAACCCGACAGGATCCCACGCGTGTGCGCTGCCTCGCCCAGATGCGCGACAACCTCACCAGCGCCCGCGAGCAGGTCATCGACGCCCGCGCCCGCCCTCGCTTCGCCGGCAGCGTGGCCGAGCCGCGCCCGGGGCTGCGCTCGGGCCACATCCCCGGCAGCCTCAATCTGCCCTATAACGAGCTGTTCGACGCGGCGACCGGGACCATGAAGCCCATCGCCGAGTTGCGGACGCTGTTCACCGGCGCCGGCCTCGACCTGCAGCGCCCCGTGGTCACGACCTGCGGCTCCGGCGTCTCGGCGGCCGTGCTGACGCTCGCGCTCTACCGGCTCGGCGTGCGCGACTCCGCGCTCTATGACGGATCGTGGTCGGAATGGGGCCAGGCCGACGGGCCGCCGGTCGCCACCGGGCCAGCCTGACGCCCGATTGCGCTCAGCCGCCGAACCCGGCGAACGGATTGCCCGGCGGCATCGTCTGGGGCTGCAGAGGCCGCGCCATGGTCCGCGCGTGCTGCGCGACCCGGCGCCGCTGCGCGGCCGCCTGACGGGCTTTCTCTCGCTTAACCGCTGCGGCGCGCGCCTTGCCGTCGGACACCGCCTTCGCGACGGACTTCGCTGCTGGCGCGACCGCCGAACGGGTCGGAACCTCAGTGCTCGCGGCAGCGGGATCGGCCAGTGCCGTGACGGTGAGATCCGGCTTGGCCGGCTGCGGCGCGTCGGAGGACACGACAGTCGAACGATCCGGCGCTGCCGAGGCGGGCGGCTCGGCCACCGCGACAGTCATCGCGGCCCCATCTGCCGCCGTTGACGAGGCATGATCGGACGCAACCGCCGCACGCTCGACATCGGTCACCGGCCCCGGCGTCACATCGGCCGCCATCACCCCAGTGGACTGGTCCGCAGCGGACGGCGCCACGGCTGCGAGGGCCGCCATCTTTTCGACGTTGCTGTCCTGGTCGGCGATCATCTCTACCCGCAGCAGCGCGAGCGTGGCCTTGCGGGTGTCACGCTCACGCGCCACCACGGCCTGTGGCGCATCCCAGGTCGGCGGGCTGGCGACGAGATCGTCGCGCGTCGCGCGCAGCAGCGACGCTGCGCCGAACCCGAAGATCACCACCGAGGCCGAGAGCAGGAGTGTCGCGATGAGGAAACGGAAACCCGGTAGCATGGACGCCTCGCCGCTGGTCGTGATGCGCGGACCGTCTTGGGAAAACGCGAACCCGGCACAAACGCGGAACCTGACGATCGTCACTCTGGAACCAGCTGCGAATCAGGCACTTTTCGAGAATAGCTCAAGGCCTGGTCCGCTAATGACGAAAAAGTGCAGACCGTGCGCGGAACCGGCGCCAACGACCATTCATCTGGCAATCTGGTGGCAGATGAACGAAATCTCGCGAAAATGTCAGGCGTTTTTGGCCGGCTTTCATCAGCAATGTCTTGAATGTGCCGCTATCCTGCGTAATCAGCAGGTTAACCTTCCGGAGTCGGGTCGCGGGTAGAATAGGGTAATGATGGACAAGCGCATTCTGACGATATTGGCGGTCGCCGCCGCCAGCCTCGCAGGGGCTGGTGCGGCGACAGCGCAAGGCTACTCGCAGCAGCAGGGCTATTCCCAGCCCGGCGGCTATCCGCCCCCGCCCGGCTACGCGACGGCCCCCAGCGCCTATCCGCCCGACAGCCCGCTGCCCGACTTCGACGCCATGGACGACGAGGGGGGCCCGGCGCCGCGCGGCCAGACCGCGCTGTCGGCTCCCGGCCCGGTCATGTCACCCGACGATCCGCGCTATGGCCGCCCCGCCAACAACCCGCCGCCGGTGGTCTATTCTCACCGTCCGGCTCAGGACAACTATGCCGGCCAGGCGCCGGGTGGCGGCTACGGCGACCCGCGCCCGCCGGGCGCCGTCGAGGGCCAGGGTGGCCAGATGACCGGTGCGCTGCAGTCCCCCGACGCCGCGCCGCGCGATTCCCAGGGCCGCCCCAACACCGTGATGGCGCTGCCGCCGGATGAACAGCCGGAGACCGGACCGCGCAAGGAGCTCCCCGAGCGGCTGCGCCGCCAGGAGGTGAACTACGTCACCAAGGAGCCGCCGGGCACCATCATCGTCGATACGCCGAACACCCAGCTCTACTACATCCTCGGCAACAACCGCGCGGTCCGTTATGGCGTCCGCGTCGGACGTGACGGCTTCACCTGGACCGGCGTGCAGAAGATCACCCGCAAGGCGGAGTGGCCGGACTGGCATCCGCCGCCGGAGATGATCGAGCGCCAGCCCTACCTGCCGCGCTTCATGGCCGGCGGTGACGGCAACCCGCTCGGCGCGCGCGCAATGTATCTGGGTTCGACGGTCTACCGCATTCACGGCACCAACCAGCCGTCGACCATCGGCCAGTTCGTGTCCTCGGGCTGCATCGGCATGCTCAATGAGGACGTCACCGACTTGTTCGATCGCGTGAAGGTCGGCACCCGCGTGGTGGTGCTGCCGGGCGGCAAGCCGCCGGCGCTGGCCACCACCGCCTCGGCCCAGCCGATGGCGCCCCCCGTCCCGTCCCAGGGCATGGCGGGCGGTCAGGCTGCAGCCAACATTCCCGGCACCGGCCCCACGGTGGTGCCGCCGCTGCCGGCGCCGGTCACGGTCCGCTGACGCCGCAAGGCGATCGCCAACGATAAAAAGGCCCGCTTCAACGCCGTTGAAGCGGGCCTTTGCTTTTCAGATGGCAGTTTTCGGATCAGCTGGTCGCCTCAGACGAGCTGGCGCACCGGTGCCCCCGCCAGCCATGCCGCGATGTCCTCGACCATGTCCTCGTAGTAGCGGCGGTAGTTCTCGGCCGTGACGTAGCCGAGATGCGGCGTCAGCACGACATTGTCGAGCCGGCGCAACGGATGATCGACGGACAGAGGCTCCTGCCAGAAGGTATCGAGACCGGCGCCGGCAATGCGGCGTGCCCGCAGCGCATCGAGCAGCGCTGCCTCGTCCACGATCGGCCCGCGCGCTGTGTTGATGAGGTAGGCGGTCGACTTCATCCGGGCGAGGTCGGCCGCTCCGATCAGGCCGCGGGAGCGCTCCGACAGCACGAGGTGAATGGTGATGACGTCGGAGGTCGCGAACAGCTCCTCCTTGCTGGCATAGGCGACGCCCGCCGCGGCACAGGCCTCCGGCGTGAGATTGCTGCTCCAGGCCATCACCTGCATGCCCAGCGCCTGGCCGACCGCCGCCACCCGCGCCCCCAGCTTGCCGAGCCCGACGATACCCAGCGTCTTGCCCTCGACGTCCTCGCCGACGGTGACCTGCCAGGGCGCACCGGCCTTCATGCGGCCATTCTCGAACCCGATCCGGCGGGTCAGTTCCAGCATCAGGCCGATGGTGATCCCGACCGTCGGATTGCCCACATTGGCGGTGCCGCACACCGTGACGTTGCGCGCCTTGGCGGTCGCGAGGTCGATGGATGCGTTGCGCATCCCCGACGTCAGCAGCAGCTTCAGCTGCGGCAGCGCCGTCAGCACCTCGGCGGTGAACGGCGTGCGCTCGCGCATGGCGCAGACGATGTCGAAATCCTGCAGGGCGGCAATGGCCGCCGCGACATCCGGAAACGGTGTGTCGAACACGGTCGGCGCGACGTGGTCGCGCAGAGACGCCCAGTCGGCGAGTTTCAGGGCCACATTCTGGTAGTCGTCGAGGATCGCGCAGCGTAGCGCCATGGGTCACCGTCGCAGGATGAGGATTGAGCGCGTGACTATCCCGTGCCGGCGGCGGCGATGCAAATCAACTCAATGCAGCTCGCTCGATTGCCGAGCGTCGTCCGCATCATGCTTGGCGTGCCATGCCGGCCCCGGGCCGCGCATGTAGTGCTGCTCCGGCCGGTAGGGGTCGAAGGCGGCGATCACGAACTGCCGCAGGAAATCGACGACTTCGCGGAACAGCCCGGTCTCCCGGGCTCCGGCCGCAGCGGACCGAACGGAGGGGTCGAGAAACGCCATGGCGCACATCTGTTGCTGGGTGGTGACGTGCAACAGAATTACGCGGAACTGATTAAAAAGCGGTTGTGATCGTTAACCTCGGGGAAACGGCTGCCATTAGCCTTTCCAAAGGGTTACCGCGGCGGTTGCCCTTTGGGGACCGGACCGCTACATCAGCAGCAGCCAATTTCCCCGCGCACAACGGTTTTCACTCAAGGATCACGATGGCTCGCCAGTTCGTCTACTTCATGCAGGGTCTGTCGAAGACCTATCCCGGCAACCGCAAGGTGCTCGACAACGTCCATCTGTCCTTCTACCCGGACGCCAAGATCGGCGTGCTCGGCGTCAACGGCTCGGGCAAGTCGACGCTGCTCAAGATCATGGCGGGGATCGACAAGGACTATAATGGCGAGGCCTGGGTCGCCGAAGGTGCCCGCGTCGGCTACCTTGAGCAGGAGCCGCAGCTCGACCCCAACAAGACCGTTCGCGAGAACGTCATGGAGGGCGTCGCCAAGCAGAAGGCGATCCTCGACCGCTACAACGACCTCGCGGTCAACTATTCCGACGACACCGCCGACGAGATGACCAAACTGCAGGACGAGATCGAGGCCCAGGGCCTGTGGGATCTCGACAGCAAGGTCGACCAGGCGATGGACGCGCTGCGCTGCCCGCCGGACGATGCCGACGTCAGCAAGCTGTCCGGCGGTGAGCGCCGCCGCGTCGCGCTGTGCCGCCTGCTGCTCGACCAGCCCGAGCTGCTGCTGCTCGACGAACCGACCAACCATCTCGACGCCGAGTCGGTGTCGTGGCTGGAAGGGCACTTGCGCAACTATCCCGGCGCGATCCTGATCGTCACCCACGACCGCTACTTCCTCGACAACGTCACCGGGTGGATCCTCGAACTCGACCGCGGCCGCGGCATCCCCTACGAGGGCAACTATTCGTCGTGGCTGGTGCAGAAGCAGAAGCGGCTCGAGCAGGAAGGCCGCGAGGAAGCCGCGCACCAGCGCACGCTCGCCCGCGAGCAGGAGTGGATCGCGGCCTCGCCCAAGGCGCGCCAGGCCAAGTCGAAGGCGCGCTACCAGCGCTACGAGGACCTGCTCAAGAAGGCCAGCGAGAAGCAGACCCAGACCGCGCAGATCGTCATTCCGGTGGCCGAACGCCTCGGCAACAACGTGGTCGACTTCGAAGGACTCACCAAGGGCTTCGGCGATCGCCTGCTGATCGACGACCTCACCTTCAAGCTGCCGCCCGGCGGCATCGTCGGCGTGATCGGCCCGAACGGTGCCGGCAAGACGACGCTGTTCCGCATGATCACCGGCCAGGAGAAGCCCGAGAAGGGCACGATCACCGTGGGCGAGAGCGTGCAGCTCGGCTATGTCGACCAGTCGCGCGACGCGCTCGACGGCAACAAGACCGTGTGGGAGGAGATCTCCGGCGGCAACGACCAGATCCTGCTCGGCAAGCGCGAGGTCAACTCGCGCGGCTACTGCTCGGCGTTCAACTTCAAGGGCGCGGACCAGCAGAAGAAGGTCGGCGCGCTGTCGGGCGGTGAGCGCAACCGCGTGCACCTCGCCAAGATGCTGAAGTCCGGCGCCAACGTGCTGCTGCTCGACGAACCGACCAACGACCTCGACGTCGACACGCTGCGCGCGCTGGAGGAGGCACTTGAGGATTTCGCCGGCTGCGCCGTGATCATCAGCCACGACCGCTGGTTCCTCGACCGCATCGCCACCCACATCCTCGCGTTCGAGGGCGACAGCCATGTCGAGTGGTTCGAGGGCAACTTCCAGGACTACGAGAAGGACAAGATGCGCCGGCTCGGCCAGGACTCGGTGATCCCGCACCGGGTCAAGTACAAGAAGCTGACGCGCTGACGCCCCCAACAATTGCATCACGCCGTTGCCATGGTCCGGGCCCGCCTGACGGCGGCCCGGACTTTTTTTGCGGCCTTCCGCGCCCTGCCCCGTTTGTGTCAGGGGCTGTCATATTCGCTGCGGTGAATCGCCGCTGCCAGCTGCCTCGACAGCGCCGAAACACTGCACCTATTTGAAGCCGGTTTCCGCCCCGCATGCCAGAGCCGTGGACCGGTTCCAGCCGTGCGCATGCGTACCCACTGTCACAGCTCAAAAGGAGTGCTGATGTCGTCGACGTCCCCAACCCCGCTGCCTTCGCGCAGCAGCGCGCTGCGTCCGCTGCCGATGCTGATCTTCGGATCGCGCTGGCTGCAGCTGCCGCTCTACATCGGCCTGATCGTGGCGCAGGGCGTCTATGTGGTGCTGTTCCTCAAGGAGCTGTGGCACCTGATCTCCCACTCGGCCGACTTCAACGAGCAGCAGATCATGCTGGTGGTGCTGGGGCTGATCGACGTCGTGATGATCTCCAACCTGCTGGTGATGGTGATCGTCGGCGGCTATGAGACCTTCGTGTCGCGGCTCAACCTGAAGGGCCATCCGGACGAGCCGGAATGGCTCAGCCATGTCAACGCCAGCGTGCTCAAGATCAAGCTGGCGATGGCGATCATCGGCATCTCCTCGATCCACCTGCTGCGCACCTTCATCGAAGCGGGTAATCTCGGCGGCGCCGGCCGCACCACCAACTACACCGAGACCGGCGTGATGTGGCAGACCATCATCCATGTCGTCTTCATCCTGTCGGCGATCGGCATCGCCCTCGTCGACAAGGTCACCAACAGTGCCATCGAGGCTACACACCGCAACACGGCCAAACACTGAGGCGAACATCATGAACAGCAGGCACCGCGGCATCATGGTTTTCGCGAAACGGACCGGCCGCGTCGCAGCCGCCGCAGTCGTCGTGGTTGCCTGCCTTGCCCTGCCACGGTCGGCGGCAGCCGCCGCCGATCCGGCATTCACCCGCTTCATCGCCTCGCTGTGGCCAGAGGCGCAGGCGGAGGGTGTATCGCGCGCCACCTTCGACAGCGCGACGCGCGGCCTCGAGCCGAACTACAAGCTGCCGGACCTCGTGCTGCCGGGCCGCGGTCCGTCGGCTGCGCCGCCGCAGGCCGAATTCGTCCAGGTCCCCGCCGACTATGTCAAGGAAGCGACCATCGCGCGCCTTGCCACCGAGGGACAGCGGCTGCTGCAGCAATATCGCCCGACGCTGTCGGCGATCGAGCAACGCTTCGGCGTGCCGGCGACCGTGATCCTCGCGATCTGGGGCCGCGAGACCGACTATGGCCGCTACACCCTGCCCTATAACGCGCTGCCGGTGCTGGCGACGCAGGCCTATGTCGGCCGGCGCAAGGACCAGTTCCGCCACGAGTTCATCCTGGCATTGAAGATCCTCGACGAGGGCCACGTCGCGCTGAAGGACATGCGCGCGTCGTGGGCCGGCGCGATGGGCCTGACCCAGTTCCTGCCGTCGGAGTTCTATCAGCACGCGGTCGATTTCGACGGCGACGGCCATCGCAACATCTGGACCTCGGTGCCCGATGCGCTCGCCTCCGCCGCGCAGCAGCTCAAGAACAAGGGTTGGCAGCCGGGCCTGCGCTGGGCCTACGAAGTGCAAGCGCCGCGCGGCGTCGACTGCACCCAGGGTGTGCCGGAGGTGACGCGACCGATCGGCGAATGGCTCCGGCTCGGCTTCGTGCCGGTGCGCGGCCGGCAGCTCGCGGCAAGCGAGAAGGCCGAGCCCGCATCGTTGCTGCAGCCGGAAGGCATCTACGGGCCCGCGTTCCTGACCACGAAGAACTACTTCGTGATCAAGGAGTACAATTTCTCCGACCTCTACGTGCTGTTCGTGGGCCATCTCAGCGATCGCATGACCGACCCGCAGCCCTTCGCCACGCCCTGGTCGGCGTCACGCCAGATGCGCACCGCCGACGTCGAGGCGATGCAACAGCAATTGACGCGGATCGGCCTCTACAGCGACAAGCTCGACGGCAAGGCCGGCATGAAGACCCGCGCTGCGCTCGGTGCGTATCAGAAGAAGGCCGGCCTCAAGGTGGATTGCTGGCCGAGCGACGGCGTGCTGCGTGCCCTGAACGCCGCGCGGTGAGCACCGTCCTCCCGAGCGATCGGTGCGATCGCCGGTACGAAAAAGCCCGGCCATCGCTGGCCGGGCTTTCATCAACGCAATCTCGTCGATCAGATCAGTCGCAGACCTGCACGCGGCGGAAGCGCCAGCCGTAGCCATCCCAGAAGCGCTCACGCACCCAGTGGCACGCCGGCTCGACATACACCGGAGCGGGCGCGTAATAGGCGGGCGGCGGCGGAGGCGCAGCCGCGCCGGCAAGGGCGCTACCGAGAAGCGCGCCACCGATCAGACCACCCGCGACGCCAGCGGCAATACGGCCACCGTCGGCCTGCGCGGCCGGCATAGCGACAGCGAGCGTTCCGGCGATCGTGGCGACCGCGAGAAACGCCGAAAGCATTTTCTTCATTCTCATTCTCCTCAGATCACGCCGGAGCCCGGCGCTGGGAATTGGTCCGACTCAAGAGCCCATCTGGGGCCCATTTTAGCCTGTTAGTCCTGTCAGTGAAAGCAGCCCCGCCGGCCGGCGGAAACCACGACGCTCGTCCCCACGACCATCTTAAAGGATTTTCTTGCCAGGGTCTTAAAAATCACCGGCAAATCCCAGAGATCGTCCACCCATTCCAAGCCGTTCATTTACGGCCCAATTTTGACGTTCATGTTGATGGCGCGGGGCTGTTCGGGCTCTCCAGGGCGGCATCCACGGTTTCATCCTCCCGTTCCGACTGCCGCGGAGGGGATAAGAACGTGGTCCGTCGCGGATCTCGTCAGTCGCAGACCTGAACCCGGCGAATCCGCCAGCCATAGCCATCCCAGAAGCGCTGGCGCTGCCAGTAGCAGCCGCCGTAGTAGGCCGGCCCCGTGACGTAGGCCGGGCCGCCATAGTAGCCGTAGCCCGGCCCATAGCCCGGGCTGGCGAGCGCGCCACCCAGGATAGCCCCGGCCGCCAGGCCGCCGATGACGCCCGCCGCGACCGCACCGCCATCGCGCGCCTCAGCCGGCGCGGGCGCTGCAACCGCGGTGACGGCCAAGAGACCCGCCGCCGTCAGTGCCATCAGTGCTCGTTTCATGGCTCACTCCTGATCCTGCTCACAGACGAAGGAACAACGCATCGTCGCATGCAGAGTTTCATAGCCGGCTTGAACGGCCCATGAATGTAACTGCCGGATTTTTGCCATGATTTTACACGTTTCAGGCCCCGACTAATCCGTGGACTGCCGCAGCACTATTTTGCCGGGGGATCCTTCGGTGCATCCTTGGGTGCATCCTTCGACTTCTTGTCCGCCGCCTGTTGAGCCTGGGCCTGCAGCTGCTCGAGCGTCTTCTGCAGCACCGTGACCGTCCCGCCCAGCGCATCAAGGCGCGCCTTCAGCGCGACGATCTCGCGGGACGCGGCATCGAGCTTCTGCTGCTGGGCGAGCGCGTCCTGTGTCATCGTCTTCTTGAGGAAATCGACGTTGCTCTGCAGGCAGCTGGTGCGCCGCTCCATGGTCTTCTCGGCTGTGCAGATCTCGATCCCGGGAACGTCCTGAGCCATCGCGGCGCCCGCCGCCAACCACGACGACAATGACAGCGCCCACAGACCTGCTTTCAGCATAACGACCTCACTTGGCTGGAACCGGACCTCGCCCGGCCTTCGCGCCGCACTCTCGCCATCCCGGCGCGGCTGTGTTTTAACATCCTGAGGTCCCCTGCACAGGCGCGACCTGCGGTCACGTTCCATCACCTGCCGGACTCGCACAAGATCAACATCATGCACGTGCAAACCATCGCAGTCGCGGGATGCGGTCTCGCTGGCCTGTCGACCGCCCTGCTGCTGCACCGTGACGGCCATCGCGTCACGGTGTTCGAGCGCTTCGACACGCCGCAACCGCTCGGTTCCGGCCTGATGCTGCAGGCGACTGGCCTTGCGGTGTTGCGCGAGCTGCAGCTCGACGAAGCGGTGCTTGCCACCGGTGCACGGATCGATCGCCTGTTCGGCAAGGCGGTGCCCTCGGGGCGCGCCGTGCTCGATGTCCGCTTCGCCGCGCGCGGCCCTGCGTCGTTCGGGCTCGGCATCCATCGCGGCGCGCTGTTCGACGTGCTGTGCCGAGCGGTGGTTGCTGCCGGTATTCCGATCGTCACCGGCCGGATCGTCGCCGCTGCGCCGCGCGATGCCGACGGCCGCCGCATGCTGGCCTTCCGCGAGGGCCCACCGGCCGGCCCGTTCGACCTCGTGGTCGATACGCTCGGCATCGGCAGCCCGCTACTGACCACCGCCGGCCGCGCGCTGCCCTACGGCGCGCTGTGGGCATCGCTCGACTGGCCGGCCGATGCACCGTTCGATGCCCATGCCCTCGAGCAGCGCTACGTGCGCGCCAGCACCATGGCCGGCGTGCTGCCGATCGGACGCGCGCCCGGAAACGCTGCACCGCAGACCGCGTTCTTCTGGTCGCTGCGCAGCGATCAGCTGGAGGCCTGGCGCGGGCGTGGCCTTGCGGCCTGGAAGGCCGACGTGCTGCAGGTGTGGCCGGCGACCGCGCCACTGCTGGACCAGATCGACATGCCCGAGCGCCTGACCTTTGCGAGCTACGTCCATCGCACCACACCGACAGCGGCCGAGCCAGGCCTCGTGCACATCGGCGACGCCTGGCACGCGACCAGCCCACAACTCGGTCAGGGCGCCAACATGGCCTTTCTCGATGCCTATGCGCTGGCGAAGACCTTGCGCCAGGACTCCGATGCGACCACAGCCGCCTCGCGCACGATCGCGCTGCGCCGGAATCACGTCCGGCTTTATCAGGGCATGAGCGCACTGTTCACGCCGGTGTATCAATCGGACAGCCGGCTGCTGCCGCTGCTGCGCGACCGCATCGCCGGCCCGCTGTCAACACTGTGGCCGGCGACCCGCATCCTCGCCGCCATGGTCAGCGGCCTGATCGGCAATCCGCTGTCGCCCCTCGGTCTGAAGGCCGGTGGCGCGGCACCGCACAGCCCCCTCACCGCGATCGCCGGCCGCGATCCCCTGATCGTGTTCGACGGCGAGTGCGTGATGTGCTCGACCCAGGCGCAGTTCGTGTTCAAGTACGACCGACAGAAGCGCTTTCGCCTGACCACGGCCCAGGGCCCGGTCGGGCAGGCGCTCTACCGGACGCTCGGCCTGCCGACCGACAGCTATCAGACCATGCTGCTGATCGATCGTGGCCATGCGCTGACGCATTCCGATGCCGTGCTCGGCATCGCTCAGGGCCTCGGCTGGCCGTGGCGCGCCGCCGCACTTCTGAAAGCAATACCGCGCGCCTGGCGCGACCGCGCCTATCGGCTGGTCGCCCGCAACCGCTATCGCTGGTTCGGACGCCATGACGTCTGTTGGCGGCCGACGCCGGACATGATGGATCGCATCCTGTGACGCAAGTGCTGGTGATCGGCGGCTATGGCGGCTTCGGCCTGCGCATCGCCCGCCGGCTCGCCGCGGATGGCTGGCAGGTGCTGATCGCGGGCCGCAGCCTCGCGAAGGCGCAGGCGGCCTGCGCCGGCACACCCGGCCTCGCCCCGCTGGCGCTCGACCGTAACGACGACATCGCCGCCGCGCTCGCAGACCTCTGCCCGTTCGCCGTGGTCGATGCCGCCGGCCCGTTCCAGGGCGCGTCCTACGCCCTCGCGCGCGCCTGCATCGCGCAGGGCTGCCACTACCTCGACATCGCCGATGCCAGCGATTTCGTCGCCGGGATCGGCGCGCTCGATGCGATGGCACGCGACGCCGGCGTCGCCGTGATCGCGGGCGCCTCCAGCGTGCCGGCATTGTCCGGCGCCGTCGTCGCTGAGCTGGTGCAGTACCTGACCGCACTGCGCGCGATCGAGATTGCGATCAGCGCCTCCAGCCGTGCCACCGCCGGCGCCTCGGTCAGCCGCGCGATCTTTTCCTATGTCGGCCGGCCGTTTGCCCTCTGGCGCCATCGCCGCCGGGAGACTGCTTACGGTTGGCAGGGATTGCAGCACGCGGATTTTTGCATCGCCGACGGGCCTTCGCTCAAGCGCCGGCTAGTCGGCTTTGCCGACGTGCCCGACCTCGCGCTGCTGCCCGACCGCCTGCCGGGCCGGCCGGCGGTGAGCTTTCGCGCCGGCACCGAGCTGACGCTGCAGAACCTCGCCGTGTGGGCGCTGAGCTGGCTGGTGCGCTGGGGCTGGCTCACTCGACCGGAGCGGCTGCTGCCGCTGCTGCTGCGCCTGCAGCGCCTGACGGCCGCCCTCGGCAGCGACCGCTCCGCCATGAGCGTGCGGGTCTTCGGCCTGCGGCAGGACCAGCGCTGCGAGCGGCGCTGGACGCTGCTTGCGCGCGACGGCTGCGGTCCCGAGATCCCCGGCCTCGCAGTGCCGATCCTGTTGCGCCGCCTGCGCGACGGCGCGCTCGCACCCGGCGCGCGTGATGCCGGCGCCCTGCTCACGCCCGCAGACTTCACGCCCGCTTTCGCCGCCATGCCGGTGCGCCACGCCATCACTGAGCATGCGCTCCCACCGCCGCTTTACGCCCGGGTGATGGGCGCCGCGTTCGACACGCTGCCGCCGCGCGTACGCGCGATGCACGACGTGCTGCGCGACCACGGCGCCAGCGGGCGCGCGGTGGTGACGCGCGGCCGAGGGCTTGCAGCCCGAATGATCGCCCGCCTGTTCGGCTTTCCGCCCGAGGGCGAGCACGACGTGCATGTCAGCTTCGACGAGCGCGACGGCGTCGAGACCTGGACACGACACTTCAGCGGCCACACCTTCCGCAGCCGGCTGTCGCAGCGCGGCGCACTGCTGGTGGAGGCGTTCGGTCCGCTGCGCTTCGGCTTCACCCTCCCCGGCAATGGCGAGGGACTGACCATGCAAATGCGGCGCTGGTGGCTGGGGCCGTTGCCAATGCCGCTGGCGCTGGCGCCGCGCTCGGTCGCACGAGAATGGCAGGCCGACGATCGTTTTCAATTCGACGTGCCGATCGCGCTGCCGCTGATCGGCCTCGTCGTGCACTACCGCGGCTGGCTGGCCTAGCCAACGCCTCACGCAAGAAAAAAGCCGCAAGCATCGCTTGCGGCTTTTCGAAACATCGATCGTCGGACCGATCAGCGCTCGGCGAACGCCTTCTCGACCACGAACTGGCCGGGCTCGCCATGGTTGCCTTCGATGAAGCCGCGCCGCTCCAGCAGTTCCTTGGTGTCGACGAGCAGCGCCGGGCTGCCGCAGATCATGACGCGGTCATGCGCGGCTTCGAGATCGGCAACGCCGATATCCTTGAACAGCTTGCCGCTCTCCATCAGGTCGGTGATGCGGCCGCGATTGCGGAACGGGTCGCGCGTCACGGTCGGATAGTAGATCAGCTGGTTGCGCACCATCTCGCCGAGCAGCTCGTCCTTCGGCAGCGTCTCGGTGATCATCTCGCCATAGGCGAGCTCCTTGACGTGGCGGCAGCCGTGCAGCAGCACGACCTTCTCGAAGCGCTCGTAGGTCTCCGGATCCTTGATCACGCTGAGGAACGGCGCGAGGCCGGTGCCGGTGCCCACCAGGTAGAGGTTGCGGCCGCTGTGCAGGTTGTCGATCACCAGCGTGCCGGTGGCCTTGCGGCTGACGATGATGGAATCGCCTTCTTTAAGGTGCTGCAGGCGCGAGGTAAGCGGGCCGTCCGGCACCTTGATCGAGAAGAACTCGAGCTCTTCCTCGTAGTTGGCGCTGGCGACGCTGTAGGCCCGCAGCAACGGCTTCTCGTTGACCTTCAGCCCGATCATCGTGAATTCGCCGTTGCGGAAACGGAACGAAGGATCGCGGGTGGTCCGGAAACTGAACAGAGTATCCGTCCAGTGGTGGACGCTGAGGACGCTTTCCTGATTGAAGTTGCTCATCGCGCGTGATCCGTCGTTCGCCAGGCTGAGGCTGAAATTCAGGGAATTTCAGGTTGGGAGGCTGGGTGTTGAACTTGTCTCGGCAATTCGTTTGTGTACTAATGATTACGCCAGCCCAGCCCGACCGTCAAGACGAACCGTGGGCGAGGCTTATCTAGGGGATTTCGGGCGGAAAAGAAACGCGCTGCACCGCAACAAAATTCTCTTTTTCAACGCGTTAGGGTTATTCTGGTCCAAAAATCAGCCCCCGTGGGGAAAGTGGCCCCAAGGGGTACAAAACGAGCACAAAGGCACAAAGGAATAAGCGCCATGGCCCACGACGAACCGCAGGGGGCGGCCGGCCCCACCAAGCTGGTGATCCGCAATATCGGCCTCCTGCTCAGCGGAGACCTCGACAAGCCGATCCTCGATGCCGACACCATCGTGGCCGAGAACGGCCGGATCAGCGCCGTCGGGCGGGCCAAGGACGTCGACACTGAAGGCGCCACCACAGTGATCGATGCCAACGGCACCGCCGTAACGCCGGGCCTGATCGACAGCCATGTGCATCCCGTGGCCGGCGACTGGACGCCGCGGCAGAACCAGATCGGCTGGATCGACAGCTTCCTCAACGGCGGCGTCACCACCATGATCTCGGCCGGCGAGGTCCACATGCCGGGCCGCCCGCGCGACGTGACCGGCGTCAAGGCGATGGCGATCTTCGCCCAGCGCGCGTTCGACGCGTTCCGCCCGGGCGGCGTCAAGGTGCACGCCGGCGCGCCGGTGATCGAGCCGGGCATGACCGAAGAGGATTTCAAGGAGCTCGCGGCCGCCGGCGTCAAGCTGCTCGGCGAGGTCGGCCTCGGCGGCGTCAAGGACGGCGCCACCGCCAAGCAGATGGTGGCGTGGGCGCGCAAGTACGGCATCCAGAGCACCATTCACACCGGCGGCCCGTCGATCCCGGGCTCGGGCCTGATCGGCGCCGATGTCGTGCTGGAAGCCGACACCGATGTGGTCGGCCACATCAATGGCGGTCACACTGCCCTGCCCGACGGCGAGATCCGTTGCATCTGCGAGGGCTGCAAACGCGGCCTCGAGCTCGTGCACAACGGCAACGAGCGCGCCGCGCTCTACACCCTGCGCGTCGCCAAGGAGATGGGCGACCTCCACCGCGTGATCCTCGGCACCGACGCGCCGGCCGGCTCCGGCGTGCAGCCGCTCGGCATCCTGCGCATGGTGTCGCTGTTGTCCTCGCTCGGCGACGTCGCCGCGGAAACCGCGTTCTGCTTCGCCACCGGCAACACCGCACGGATGCGTGCGCTCGACTGCGGCCTGATCGAGGTCGGCCGTGCCGCCGACTTCGTCATCATGGACAAGGCCCAGCACTCCGCCGGCAAGAACCTCCTGGACAGCGTGCAGCTCGGCGATCTCCCCGGCATCGGCATGACCATCATCGACGGCATCGTGCGCACCCAGCGCAGCCGCAACACCCCACCGGCGACCAAGGTGCCGACCGTGGTGCGCGGGTAAGACTCAGACCTCATGGAGAGGCGGCGCTCCCGCGCCGTCTCGAACCACCAAGCCGCGACGTCAGAACGGCAAACGGCACCGAGCTTGCCGTCGCGACACAGCCAAGAGGCTTCACCTGAGGATGAGGTCTGTGTTGCTCACCGCAGCTTCGCCAGCAACTCCAGCAGCGTCTCGCGCTCCTTCGCCGACAACGGCGCCAGCGTCGTGTCGCTGATCGCGATCGCATTCGGCAGCGCTTTCTCCGCAGCGAGCTGGCCGGCCTTGGTCAGGCGGACCAGCAGGCGGCGACCGTCTTCCGGATCGGCGCCGGTCTCGGTGAGACCGCGCGCGGTCAGACGGTCGATGACGCCCTTGATGGTGGCGACGTCCATCGCGGTCAGGCGGCCGAGCTGGTTCTGCGAGATCGGCCCGACCTCCAGCAGCTTGACCACCGCCGCCCACTGGGTCGGCGTCAGCCCGCCGCCGATCTGCTCGGCGAAGATGGTGGAATGCCGCTGCGACACCTGGCGGAGCATGAAGCCGATCTGCTCTTCCAGCACATAGGGCAGCGGCTTACGCTGAGGCTTCGGCGACGCGGCCTTGTTCATGACGGCTCCCCCAGGGACTGATCGCTGCCGCCCGGCGCAGCGACGTCGCCATTTATAGCGGCTGGCCGCCCTGTTCGCAAAATCTGCGATGATCAGACGGCCAGATAAGCGTCGCGAATGTCCGGCCGGGCGTCGAGCTCGGCCATCGAGCCGCTGAAGCAGATCCGGCCGCGCTCGATGATGTAGGCGCGGTCGGAGATCAGGCGGGCGAAATGCAGGTTCTGCTCGGACACCAGGATGCTGACGCCTTCCTGCTTCATGGTGAGGATCGCGTTGGCCATCTGTTCGACGATCTTCGGCGACAGGCCTTCGGACGGCTCATCCAGCAGGATCAGCGACGGGTTGCCCATCAGCGTGCGGGCGATGGTGAGC
Organism: Pseudomonadota bacterium; assembly: GCA_040756765.1. GTDB lineage: Bacteria > Pseudomonadota > Alphaproteobacteria > Rhizobiales > Xanthobacteraceae > Bradyrhizobium_A. Next base: position 20,200 of record JBFLYG010000017.1, read on the forward strand.
ATCTGCTGCTCGCCGCCGCTCATGCGCCCGCCGGGACGGCCGCGCATTTCACCGAGGTTGGGAAAAAGGGAAAACAATTTCTCGGGCGTCCAGCGCGGCGCGTTGGCGCGTGCCGGCTGGCGGCCGACCTCGAGGTTCTCCTCGACGGTCAGGTCCGTGAAAATCCGCCGCTCTTCCGGCACATAGCCAAGCCCGCCGCGCACGATAGCGTGGGTCGGCTTGTCCGAGACGTCGTGCCCCTCGAACACGATCTGGCCGCGGCGCTGGTTGACCAGGCCGACGATGGAGCGAAACGTGGTCGACTTGCCGGCGCCGTTGCGGCCGAGCAGCGCCACCACCTCGCCGGCGCCAACCTCGAGACCGACGTCGAACAGGATGTGCGCGGGACCATAGAAGCTGTTGAGGCCCGAGACCTGAAGTTTTGAGTCCGGAAGTTTTGCGTCCTGGAGGCTCATGCCGTGGCTCCTGCGTGGCCGGCTTCATACAGCAGCCCTTCGCCGAGATAGATGGCGCGCACCTGCGGATCGTTGCGCACCGCTTCGGGCGAGCCTTCCGCGATCAGCATGCCGCGATTGAGCACCAGCACGCGGTCGGAGTGCTCGAACACCACGTCCATGTCGTGCTCGGTGAACAGCACGCCGATTGCCTTCTCGCGGGCGATGCGCGCGGTCAGGCGCATCAGCTCGACCCGCTCCTTCGGCGCCATGCCAGCGGTCGGCTCGTCCATCAGCAGGATCTTGGGCGCGTTGGCCAGCGCGATTGCAAGCTCGAGGCGCTTGAGATCGCCATAGGCGAGCTCGCCGCAGGGCCGGTCGCCATAGGCGCCCATGCCGACGAGATCGAGCAGGCTATCCGCGTCCGGGCGCGCGAATTTCGGCATCGACAGCCACATGTTGAACAGTTTTGAAGCATGGGACGCCAGCGCCACCTGGACGTTCTCGCGCACCGTCATGGTCGGGAACGTCGCCGTGATCTGGAAGGTGCGGCCAACCCCGAGCCGCCACACCGCGCGTGGCGCGCGGCCGGTGGTGTCCTCGCCGAGCAGCGTGATCCGCCCCGCATCCGGCGGGATCTGGCCGTTCAGCATGTTGAAGCAGGTGGTCTTACCGGCGCCGTTGGGGCCGATCAGGGCGAGGATCTCGCCCGCCGCGACCTCGAACGAGACGCCGCGCACCGCGTGCACGCCGCCATAGGACTTGGTCAGGCCTTCAACCGTGAGAATCGTGCTCATTCCGCGCTCCCGAGTTTCGGTGCGGCGCTGAGCGCCTGCGGCTTGCCGGGTGCGCGCGACCGGATGCGGTCACGCGCAGTTTCCAGGATGCCGACGATGCCCTTCGGAAACGCCACCACCAGCAGCACGATGACCGCCCCCAGCACCAGCTTCGACTGATCGGTCTGGCTGACCAGCCAGATGTTGAGCGCCTTGAAGACGACGGCGCCGACCACCGCGCCGGAAATCGTCTCGACGCCGCCGAGCAGCACCATGACCAGTGCATCGACCGACAGCGAGATGCCGAGACTGTCGGGGAACACGCTGCCCTTGAGGTAGGCGAACAGCGCGCCGCCGATTGCGGCTGTCGTGCCGGCGATGACAAAGGCGAGCCACTGGATGCGCTTGCCGTCGATCCCGATCGCTTCGGTGCGCAGCATGGAGTCGCGGGTGGCGCGCAGCGCGTAGCCGAACGGCGAGAACACCAGCACCCGTAAGCCGACCACGACGCAAGTGCCGATCGCCAGCGACAGCCAGTAGAACCGCGCCGGCGTCGCGACCCAAGCCGCCGGCCACACGCCGAGCAGCCCGTTGTCGCCGCCGGTGACCCCAACCCACTGGAACGCGATCGACCACACGATCTGGGCGAACGCGAGCGTCAGCATGGCGAAGTACACGCCGGAGAGCTGCACCGCGAAGAAGCCGAAGATCACCGCACCGGCGAGCCCAAGCAGCGGCCCCAGCAGCAGGCAGGCGACCATCGGCAGGCCGGCGAGCTTGGCGAGGAAGGCGACGCCGTAGGAGCCAAGGCCGAAATAGGCGGCATGGCCGAATGACGCCAGTCCACCGACCGACATCAGGAAATGCAGGCTGGCGGCGAAGATGATGAAGATGACGATCTCCGCCCCCACCGTCAGCGAATAGGTGCCACCGACCAGCGGCAGCGCCGCGGCGGCGAGCAGTACCGCGAGCGAGGCCCAGCGCTCGTTGGTGGTGAGCGGCTGCCACGGCCGCACGGTGAGGCCGGGCGTACGCCGCGCCGGTGCTTCCGGCTTGCCGAACAGGCCCCATGGCCGCACGATCAGCACCGCCGCCATCACCAGGAACACCAGGATGATGGAGATCTTCGGGAAGATCAGGATACCAAAGGCATTCAATTCCGAAACCAGCACGGCGGCGACGAACGCGCCGGTGATGCTGCCGAGGCCGCCGATTACCACTACCACGAACACGTCGACGATGATGCGCAGGTCCATGGTGTGGTTGACGGCGTCGCGCGACAGCTGCAGCGCACCGCCGAGCGCGGCGAGGAAGACGCCGACCGCGAACACGCTGGTGAACAGCCATTTCTGGTTGACGCCGAGGGCTGCGACCATGTCTCGGTCCTGCGTCGCAGCGCGTACCAGCACGCCCCAGCGGGTGCGGTGGAACAAGAGCCACAGTGCGCCGAGCACCACCGGACCGACCACCATCAGGAACACGTCATAGGACGGCAGCGCCTGGCCGAACACGTCGATCGCGCCCTTCAGTCCCGGCGCGCGGCGGCCGAGCAGGTCGTCCGGGCCCCAGATCATGACCACGAGATCTTCGACCATCAGCGTCAGGCCGAAGGTCGCGAGCAGCTGGAACAGCTCCGGCGACTTGTAGATCCGCCGTAGCAGCAGCATTTCGACGACGACGCCGACGGCGGCGATGATCAGCGCCGCAAGCACGATGCCGCCCCAGAACCCAAGCGCGCCGGAGAACCGCTCGGTCAGCGTGTACGCCACATAGGCGCCGAGCATGTAGAACGCCCCGTGCGCGAAATTGACGATGCGCGTCACGCCGAAGATGATCGACAGGCCGGAGGCGACGAGGAACAGCGACGCCGCGCTCGCAAGGCCGGTCAGGAACTGGACGACATAAAAGCTCATCTCATATCCGCGTCGAGAGTCGGAGGTTCCTCATGGTGAGGAGGCGTACTTGCATCGTCTCGAACCATGAGGCCCGGGCCGACGTTTCCCCATCCTTCGAGACGCCCGCTACGCGGGCTCCTCAGGATGAGGAAACATTTGAGGTCATGATGGATCACCGACGGTCATCCATCATGATCTTGCATGTCCCATCAGTCCTTCGGACGCACCTTGGCGACCTCGGCTTCGCTCGGCAGGAACTTCAGGCCGTCGCGATAGGCCGAGTCCACCATGACGCCCTTGCCGTCCTTGACCGAGGTCTTGCCGACGAAGGCGCCGAGGGTCGACTGATGATCTTCCTTGCGGAAGGTGATCTCGCCGAACGGCGACGGCAGCTTAATGCCTTCGGCCGCCGCGATCAGCTTGTCCGCATCGGTGGAGTCGGCCTTGGCGAGGATCGCCGCCGCCGACTTGATCAATTCGTAGCCGACCACCGAACCGAGCCGCGGATAGTCGTTGTACTTGGCCTGGTAGGCCTTCAGGAACGCGGCATGCTCGGGCGTCTTGATGTCGTACCAGGGATAGCCGGTGACGATCCAGCCTTCCGGCGTCTCGTCCTTGAGCGGATCGAGATACTCCGGCTCGCCGGTCAGGAAGCTGACCACCGCGCGGTCCTTGAACAGGCCGCGGGTGTTGCCTTCACGGACGAACTTGACGAGATCCGGACCGAACGTGACGTTGAGAATGGCTTCGGGCTTGTCAGCGGCCACCGCCTGCACCACGGGACCTGCGTCGATCTTACCCTGCGGCGGCCATTGCTCGCTGACCCACTGGATGTCCGGCCGCTTGGCCGACAGCAACGCCTTGAACACCGCGACCGCCGACTGGCCGTACTCATAGTTCGGCGCCACGGTGGCCCAGCGCTTGGCCGGCAGCTTCGCCGCCTCGTCCGCCAGCATCGCGGCCTGCATGTAGTTCGACGGGCGCAGGCGGAAGGTGTAGCGGTTGCCGCTCGCCATGGTGACCGCGTCGGTGAGCGGCTCGCCAGCCAGGAAGAACACCTTCTTCTGCTTGGCGAAGTCGCTGACCGCAAGGCCGATGTTGGAGAAGAAGGTACCGGAGATCATCGCCACGCCTTCGCTGGCGACGAGTTCGTTGGCGGCGGTCACCGCATCGGCCGGCTTGCCGCCGTCGTCCTTGGAAACGACGACCAGCTTCTTGCCCTTGATGCCGCCGGCCGCGTTGATCTCCTCGACCGCGAGCTGCCAGCCCTTGCGGTAGGGCTCGGTGAAGGACGGCAACGCGGAGTAGCTGTTGATCTCGCCGATCTTGATCTCGCCGTCTGCCCGTGCCGGCGCGGAAAAGCCTGATAACGCGATTCCCAGCGCTGCGGCCGCGAGCCCCATGATCGGCCCCGCAGCCAAAAGACGTGTGCGTCGTTGCATGTAGTCCTCCAGTGTTTGCGGAAGCTCGACCGGCCTCCGTTCGATTGTGATCGTCCCTTTTTAGCCCGGCGCTGTCATCCGTTTCTTTCAGCGCGAGGTCAGCGCAGACCATCCTCTCCCTTGATCTCTGCAACTGTCAGGCCACCGACGCGCGGCAGCGGCCGGCCACTGTCGGTCACCGCCACCGCGACCATGATCTCGTTGGCGCGCGGCGCATCGTTGATCTGGACCTCCATGCCATCGAAATGGCTGCGCACGAAGGCCGCATCCTTGTGACCGAGCGGAATGTCCAGCACGGTGCCGAGGCCACCACGTTTTTTCGACGACGGGATCAGCGCCGCGCCCTTGCCCAGCACCTTGCGCACTGGCGCGCCCATCTTGGGGTGCAGCAGCGCAGCGGCATGCTCCAGCTCGCCGTTCTCGCCGACCGCGGCCGCCTTGCCGTAGCTCTGCGCGCGCGGCCCCTCGATGCCGAGCGCCGCGACCGCCTTCTCCGCGAGCAGGCCGCCCAGTTCCTCGCCAATCTCGATCAGCGGCGTCAGGTCCTCGACATAGCGACCGGCGAACGGGTTCTCGATCACCGCGACCGCCGCAGCGCGACGGGTCGGCGGATTGATGTCGCGCCCCCCTTCCTGGCGGGTCTCCTCGACCACGGTCACGATCTTGCGGATGATGGCCTTCATCGCAATCCATCCTCTCCCTTGATCTCGCTCGCCTTGAGGCCGCCGACCCGGGCATGGATGCGCGAGCCGGTGGTCATGACGAGGGCGAGCAGCATTTCGTCGGCGCGCGGCGCGTCCGCGATGCCGACCTCCATGGCGTCGAAATGCGAGCGCACATAGGACGCATTGACATGGGTCACCGGCACGTCGAGCCGGGCCCCTGGCCCCGCGACCTTCTTGGCGGAGGGAACGATCGCCTTGGCCTCGCCGAGCGCATGGCGCATGGCATAGCCGCCTGGCACGTGCCAGAGCGCGCCGTGCTCGAGCTCGCCGGCCGAGCCGACGATCGCGCCCTTGCCGTAGCCCTGGATCAGCGCCGGATCGCCGCCCAGCGCCTTGAGCAGGGCCGAAGCCATGTCGACGCCGAGCGGATTGAGATCATCCATGAAGGGAGAGATGTCCTCGACATACCGGCCGGCGAACGGGTTGCGAATGACGGCGAGCGCCGCACCGCGGCGCAGCGGCACGGCGACCGGCTTGCCCCCCTCGTGAAAAATCTCCTCGACCTGGATCAGGCGTTTGCGGATGACGACGTCAGGCATGGATCAGACTTTCTTGGTGATCAGGAACGGTTCGAGCCGATGCGAGCGCTGGTGTAACGGCGAGGCCGAGCCCTGCGCGCCCAAGGCCCGCCATCCGCGTCGCGCCCTGCAGCCGCAGCGCCGCGCCATGGATCAGGCCGCGCGCCATCAATCGCTCGGCCATCGCGGCGCCGGCGTCAAGCGCCGCATCGACGTCGAACGAGGCCAGCGACGCAACGTCGCGGGTGACGAGGCGCGCGCCGAGATCGCTGTCGGGCTGCAGCTCGCAAGCCGGCATGCGCACGACCGCGGGATGACCCGGCAGGTCGACGGCATTGGCGACGATGGTGGCCGCCGCATCGGCCTGCGCGGCGGTGGCGGCGAGAATGGTGACGGCATCGGCGATGCCGAGAGAGAAGCTGCGGCCGTGGCGACCGGAGGTGGCGATGCCGCGCACCGGGTCTGAGGCATCGATGGCCGCGGTGCCGATCAGCGCCGGCGCGTCCGGCCGGTCGACGAGACCGACGGTGAAGCGCTGCCCTTCCGACAGATGCAGGGCGATGTCGCCGCCATTGTTGACATAGGCACGATCGAGCCGCGCGGCCTCGGTCATCGCCCCGAGCACCTCCTCGGCCACGGCGCCGGCGACCGCCGCCATCGGCGTGATGAAATGTTCAGCCGCAAACGGCGCCACCGCCGCATGCATGCGGCGGGCGACGCGGCCCGTCAGCGCGGCGCCGTTCGCCGCCGCTGGGCGACGCAGCTCAGCGAGTTCATCGCACAGCGCATCCAGCAGGCCAGTGAAGCGCTTGACCGCGGCCGCATAAGCGACTTCGACATGATGATCGGCGCCGAACGCCTGGATCACCAGATCGACCGGCCCGTCCTGCAGGTGAAGGCGCCGGCCATCTGCCAAAAACCTGACCTGCGGGAGGCGTGTCATGACGGCTCCGCCTCTTTCGCGCTGCCCATGTCAGCCGGCGGCCCCTGTCGCAACACCTCGGTGGTGTCCTTCAGCGACGACAGCGGCCTGACATGGTCCATGTGACCGCCCAGCGCGGCGTAGTCCGACAGCCGCATGGTGAACTCGATCGGCGCGACCAGCGCCGGGGTCGGCACATAGCCGAAGGCGCCCTGCGGCATCTGCGTGACGTCGACCATGAAGGTGATGCCGCCGCCGGGCCAGACATAGACCGGCGCGCCGCCGCTGGTGACGTTGGTCAGCGCGTCCTTGACCGAGCGCGTCAGCCGCACCGGATTGTCGGTGACGCCGGCGCGCAGCGAACCGCCGGCGCCGCCCATGAACAGCACCGTGCACAACGCCGGCTCGCAGTTCTCCTGGATGCGCTCGACCGAGAGCTGCAGCTCCTGCGGCAGTTCCTTCTGCACCGGCTTCAGCGCGTCATCGAGTTCGAAATAAGCGTAATGCTCGCCGGTGGTGCTGACCATCAGCATGCGCAGGCCCGCCTTCGCCTCCTTCGGGTCGAACGAACCGAGGATCGACAGCGGATCGGAGATGTTGGTGCCGCCCCAGCCGGTGCCGGGATCGGCGACCTGGAAATAGCGGCCGGGCGTGGAGCGCCGCCCTTTCATCTTGATGCCGGTATCGGGAATATCCAGCAGCTTGCCGGCCTGGTGCTCGGACAGCACGCCGGTGATGTGATCGTCGACCACGACGACCTCGTCGACCTTGCCGTGCCACTGCTTGGCGAACATGCCGATGGTCGCCGAGCCGCAGCCGACGCGCATGCGCTCTTCCTTGACACCGTTGACGATCGGCGGCTGGCCGGCCTGCACCACCACGGTGGCGCCGCCGTCGATGGTCAGCTCCACCGCCTTGCCGTTGGACAGGTCCATCAGCGTGTCGCAGGTGACACGGCCCTCCTTCTTGGAGCCGCCGGTGAGATGATGCACACCGCCGAGCGACAGCATCTGCGAGCCGTATTCGCTGGTCATGACATGGCCGACCGCCTCGCCCTGGGCGCGCACTAGCGCGGTCTCCGGACCGAGATAGCGGTCGGTGTCGATCTTCACCTTGACGCCGCAATAGCTGAAGATGCCTTCGGTGACGACCGTCACCATGTCGACGCCATCGACCTGTGACGACACGATGAAGGGCGCAGGCTTGTAGTCGGGATAGGTGGTGCCGGCGCCGATCGCGGTGACGAACACCTTGTCCTTGCCGACAAGGTTGCCGTCCCAGTCACCGACCTTCTGAAACGGCACGATCTGGCCGCCAAGGGACACGGTGCGTTCCAGCACCACATGCGGATCGACCCGCACCAGTTCGCCGGCGTGATTGGCGTAGCGGTCGCACGCGCCGGTTGCGCCGTCCTTGATGTAGCACATCACCGGACAGGCATCGCAGCGGATCTTGTCGACTGGCGCCGACGACGCGCCGGCGTTCGCTCCCGAAGGTGCATCGTTCAGCATGGGCGTGTCCAACATCGCACCGTTCAAAATCGCGCACACGATGCCAGGGGGCGCACAACCGCGATTGATCCCAGGCACCGCTTGCGCCGCTTCATTCGTATACGAACGATCTTGCGCGGCGTCCCCCGAGCTGTCAAGCGGCGACGCAGCACCTCCGCGGCGATTGCAAAATAAACCTGCAATTGCCTCGCCGCGATGTCGCTAATTTGTGCAAAGCAACATTTGACCGTACCCCGACAACGTCGGCACGGCCAGATCGCCAGACCTGTTTCCGCGAAAAGCGAGAGGATTTCGTCTTCAGAATCCGATCTGGACCTTCATCGACCGGCTGCGGTCGCCGGCGATCTCGAACGCCTGCACCGCCTCCTCGAGCGGATAGACGCCGGTGAGCAGCGGCGACACGTCGAGCCGGCGATGGTTGAGCAGGTCAACCGCAAGGCCGAACTCCTCATGGAAGCGGAAGGTGCCGCACATCTCGATTTCCTTAGCCACCACCACGTTCTGCGGGATCGCGATGTCGCCACCGAGCCCGAGTTGCACGAACACGCCGCGCGGCTTGATCACGTCGAGCGCACCGCGCACTGCACGTTCGTTGCCGGACGCTTCGAACACCACGTCGAACGAGCCCTTGTTGACGTTGTAGGCCGCAAGCGCCTCGCCATTGGCAGCGACATTGATGGTGCGGTCGGCACCGACCGCGCGCGCCTTCTCCAGCACCGCATCCATCACATCGGTGGCGACGATCTCGCGCGCGCCATGGACGCGGGCCGCGAGAATGCACAGCGCGCCGATCGGGCCGCAGCCGGTGACCAGCACCCGCTTGCCGAGCAGCGAGCCGGCGCGATTGACCGCATGCAGCGTCACCGCCAGCGGCTCGGCGAACGCCGCCTGGTTGGCCGTCACATGATCGGCGACCTTGTGGCACTGCCAGCTCTCCGCCACCAGCCGCTGACGGAACGCGCCCTGGATGTGCGGCATCGGCATCGCGCTGCCGTAGAAGCGCATGTTCAGGCACTGGTTCTGCAGCCCCTGCTGGCAATACTGACATTCGCCGCACGGCCGGCTCGGCGACACCGCGACGCGATCACCGACCGCAAATCCCGACACGTCGCGTCCGAGCGCGACAATCCGCCCCGCGACCTCATGCCCGAGGATCATCGGCTCGCGCACCCGCACCGTGCCGAACCCGCCATGGTTGTAGTAATGCAGATCGGAACCGCAGATGCCGCCGGCCTCGATCGCGACTTCGACCTGCCCCGGCCCCACCGCCTCCACTTCGCGCGCCTCGATCCGCAGATCCTTCGCCGCATGGATGACGATCGTCTTCATGGTTTCCTCCGGAACGGTTCGCGCGATCATCTACATCCATCGCGATGACATCACATCGTCGAACCAGATTGTGGGATGCAGTGCTCAACGCATGCTGGCTTTGCCTCTCGATTATGTTGCCGATAACATGGCCGTCAATAGTTGCGGATGCACCTTGCCGTCGGCGATCCGCCGCGCAGCCATCAAGGAGAGAAAACGTGAAGACGTCACTGTTCGATTTGAGCGGATCGCGCGCACTCGTCACCGGATCGAGCCAGGGCATCGGCCTCGCGCTGGCGCGCGGTCTTGCCGAGCATGGCGCGGCGATCGTGCTCAACGGCCGCGACGAAACCAAGCTCGCAGGCGCAGCGCAGGCGCTGCGCGCTGACGGCCACACGGTCGAGATCGCTGCGTTCGACGTGACGCAAGCGGATGACGTGACCAGAGGCGTCGCTGATATCGAGGCCCGCATCGGGCCGATCGACATCCTCATCAACAATGCCGGCATGCAATTCCGCACCCCGCTGGAGGATTTTCCGATCGAGCGCTGGGAGCAGCTGCTGCGCACCAACATCTCCTCGGTGTTCTTCACAGGGCAGGCGGTGGCGCGCCACATGATCCGCCGCGGCCGCGGCAAGATCATCAACATCGCCTCGGTGCAGAGCGAACTGGCCCGCCCCGGCATCGCGCCCTACACCGCGACCAAGGGCGCGGTGCGCAACCTGACCCGCGGCATGTGCGCCGACTGGGCGCAGCATGGCCTGCAGGTCAACGCCATCGCACCGGGTTATTTCAAGACGCCCCTCAACCAGGCGCTGGTCGACAATCCGGAATTTTCCGCCTGGCTTGCCAAGCGCACGCCCGCCGGCCGCTGGGGCAATGTCGAGGAACTGGTCGGCGCCGCGGTGTTCCTCGCCGGTCCCGCATCGTCGTTCGTCAACGGCCACACCCTCTATGTCGACGGCGGCATCACCACCTGCCTCTAAAGCAGGCGTCGCCAGCACATCCCTTGACCACTCGTCGCCGCCGCGTGCGGCTTATGTCTCGCAATTGCCTATGAGAGACTTGCTGAAAGGGGCTAGGCAATTGCGAGACGCCACACTAGCGCGCGGCATTTATGTTTGTATACTAACGGTCATGAGTGTTGCGCTGCAATGCAGCGGACACAGGGAGGTTTACGGGGCGCAAGGGCACGATGCAGGACACCATCCGCCTGACGGTTAACGGCAGCGAGCATGACGTGCCGGCCGCGCCCGACACGCCGCTGCTCTATGTGCTGCGCAACGACCTCGCCCTCAATGGCCCGAAATACGGCTGCGGCCTCGGCGAGTGCGGCGCGTGCACGGTGCTGATCGACGGCGTCGCGGCGCGCTCCTGCGTCATTCCTGTCGGCCATTGCACATCCCATGACATTGTCACCCTCGAAGGGTTGGGCACGGGGCCCGCACTCGACGTGGTGCAGCAGGCCTTCATCGACGAGCAGGCCGCGCAATGCGGCTACTGCCTCAACGGCATGATCATGACCGCCAGGGCACTGCTCAACCGCACGCCGAACCCGACCGAGACCGAGGTGCGCGACGCCTTGCGCTACAACCTGTGCCGCTGCGGCACCCATGTCGAGATCGTCCGCGCGGTGCTGCGCGCCGGACAGCTGCAGAGCGGGACCTGACCGGCCATGACGACGAACGCGAGCGATCAGGCCTGTCTGCGCCCCGACGGCACGCTGTCGGTGGTGCGCACCACCGCGGCCGGCGCGGTCGAGACCTTCATCACCATTTCCGCCGACGGCGGCATCACCGCCTTCAACGGCCATGTCGATCTCGGCACCGGCATCCGCACCGCGCTGGCGCAAATCGTCGCCGAGGAGCTGGACGTGGCATTGGCGCGCGTCGCCATGGTGCTCGGCGACACATCGCGCACCCCCAACCAGGGCGCGACCATCGCCAGCGAGACCATCCAGATCACCGCGGTGCCGCTGCGCAAGGCCGCCGCCCAGGCGCGACAGGTGCTGGTGGCGCGCGCCGCCGCGCGCTTCGAGCTGCCGGTCGAAGACTTGACCGTCGAGGACGGCCTGATCCGCGGCCACAACAACAGCATCAGCTATGGCGAAGTGATCGCCGGCGAGCATATCCGCCTCGAACTCGCTGATGACGTCGCCGTCAAGGCGGTGGAGAACTACAGCATCGTCGGGCAACCCGCGGCGCGGGTCGACATCCCGGCCAAGGCCACAGGCGAATGGGTCTATGTCCACGACGTGCGCGTGCCCGGCATGCTGCACGGCCGCGTGGTCCGCCCGCCCTATGCCGGGCTCGACGCCGGCGACTTCGTCGGCGCGAGCCTGCTGGCGGTCGACGAGAGTTCGGTCGGCCACATTCCGGGTATCGTCGCCGTGGTCCGCATCGCCGACTTCGTCGGCGTGGTGGCCGAGCGCGAGGAGAACGCGATCAAGGCCGCCGAGCAGCTCAAGGTGAGCTGGAAGCCGCTGCCCGCGGCACCGGACCTCTCGGATATTCCCACCGCGCTGCGCGTCAATCCCTCGACGCCGCGCACGCTACTCGACAAGGGCGATGTCGAAACCGCGATCGCCTCAGCCGACAAGCCGATGCCCCGCACCTATGTGTGGCCCTACCACATGCACGGCTCGATCGGGCCGTCCTGCGCCGTCGCTGACGTCCAGGTGGGCGCCGTGCGGGTGTGGTCGGGCACGCAGAACCCGCACATCCTGCGCACTGACCTTGCGCTGCTGCTCGCGCAGCCGGAGGCGCAGATCGACGTCACCCGCATGGAAGCGGCCGGCTGCTACGGCCGCAACTGCGCCGACGACGTCACAGCCGACGCTGTGCTGCTGTCGCGCGCCGTCGGCCGCCCGGTGCGGGTGCAGCTCACCCGGGCGCAGGAGCATGCCTGGGAGCCCAAGGGCACCGCGCAGCTGATGGAGGTCAACGGCGGCCTCGCCGCTGATGGCGGCGTCGCGGCCTATGATTTCGCCACTCGCTATCCGTCGAACGGCGCGCCGACGCTGGCGCTGGTCCTCACCGGCACGATTCCGCCGCAGCCGGCGGTGTTCGAGATGGGCGACCGCACGGCGATCCCGCCCTACGATTACGACAACATGCGCGTGATGGTGCACGACATGCCGCCGATCATGCGCGCGTCGTGGATGCGCGGCGTGTCGGCGCTGCCCAACACCTTCGCCCATGAATCCTACATCGACGAGCTGGCGACGGAAGCAGGCGTCGACCCCATCGAATACCGCCTGCGCTACCTGAAGGATCCGCGCGCGATCGACCTCGTCAAGGCGGTCGCCGAGCGCGCCAACTGGGTGCCGCGGCCTAACTGGACGCCACCGGAGCCGGAGGGCGACGTCGTGCGCGGTCGCGGCTTCGCCTACGCGCTCTACGTCCACAGCAAGTTTCCGGGCTACGGCGCGGCGTGGTCGGCGTGGATCGCCGACGTCGCCGTCAACAAGACCACCGGCGACGTCAGCGTCGTGCGCGTGGTCGCGGGACAGGATTCCGGATTGATGATCAATCCGGAGGGTGTCAGGCATCAGATCCACGGCAACGTCATCCAGTCGACCAGCCGTGCGCTGAAGGAGGAAGTGACCTTCGACCGCGTCGGCGTCGCCAGCAAGGAATGGGGCGCCTATCCGCTGATCACCTTCCCCGAGGTGCCTGAGATCGACGTGCTGATGCTGCCGCGCCAGGACCAGCCGCCGCTCGGCGTCGGCGAATCCGCCTCGGTGCCGAGCGCCGCCGCCATCGCCAACGCGATCTTCGACGCCACCGGCGTGCGCTTCCGCGAGCCGCCGTTCACGCCGGAGCGCATTCTCGCCGGCCTCTACGGCGACGCGCGCCCGCCACAGACCGCGCAGCCTCTCCCGGCGCCCACGCCCGCGGCCCTCGCCGCACCGCCGGAGAAGAACCCGGCGAACCCGTTCGCGCGCCGGCGCGGCCTGATCGGCAGCATCGCCGCGGCGTGTACCGCCGCGATCGGTGTCGCCACCGCTTTGCTGTCATGGACACCCGCGATCGCGCCGATCGCGCGGCCCGATGCGTCGGTCTATTCGGCGGCGACCATCGCTCGCGGCGAGCAACTCGCGGCGCTCGGCGCCTGCGCCGTCTGCCACACCGAGCCGGGCGGCACGGTCAATGCCGGCGGCCGCGCGCTGGAGACACCGTTCGGCACGGTCTTCAGCACCAACATCACCCCCGATCCGGTCACCGGCATCGGCGCGTGGTCATATCCGGCCTTCGCCCGCGCCATGCGCGACGGCATTCACCGTGACGGCCGGCGGCTCTATCCCGCCTTCCCCTACAACCATTTTGCCAAGACGACGGATGCCGACCTGCAGGCGCTCTATGCCTACATGATGGCGCAGCCTGCGGTCACGGCGCGCGCGCCGGAGACCAAGCTCGCCTTCCCGTTCAACCTGCGCCCGCTGCTGGCGGGCTGGAACGCCCTGTTCCATGATGCCGCCGCGTTCGAACCGAAGCCGGACCGCTCGGCGGAGTGGAATCGCGGCGCCTATCTGGTGGAGGGCCTCGGCCATTGCGCGGCCTGCCATTCGCCTCGCAACGCGCTTGGTGCGGAGCGGGCGAGCGCCTATCTCGCCGGTGGCATGGCGGAAGGCTGGGAGGCGCCGGCGCTGACGTCGCTGTCGCACGCGCCAATTCCCTGGAGCGAGGACGAGCTCTACGCATATTTGCGTACCGGCACGTCGCGCCATCACGGCGTTGCCGCCGGCCCGATGGCGCCAGTGGTGCAGGAGCTCGCTGTGCTGCCCGACGCCGACATCCGGGCGATGGCAGTCTATCTCGCCTCCTTCAACGACGCAGCCGTCGCGCCGCAGGCGCAGGAGGCCCGCGCCGTCGCGCTGGAAACCGCGACCGCCGCTTCCGCCCTTGCCGGCGGATCGGTCGGCGGGCGCATCTACCAGGGCGCCTGCGCGGTCTGTCATCAGGTCGGAGGCCCGCCGCTGTTCGGCGCGCGGCCGTCGCTGGCGCTCAACAGCAACCTGCACAGCGCGATGCCGGACAACCTCATCCAGGTGATCCTGCACGGCATCGGCGAGCCGGCGGCCCGCGATCTCGGCACCATGCCGGCATTCAAGGAGCATCTCAACGACGAGCAGGTGGCCGAGCTCGTCAGCTTCCTGCGCCAGCAGTTCGCCCCCGACAAGCCGGCCTGGCAGAACGTGGAAGCGACAGTGGCGCGGCTGCGACACACGCCATGACGGCCAGAGACTATTTGCTCTTGCCGGCGCCGAACGTCATCTTGAACAGATCCTGAAACTGCTCGGGCGCGAACGACATCCACTGGCGCAGCATGGCGTCCGGCGTCATCTTGCCGAGATTGTCCATCATCTGCTGCTCGAGCTGCTTCATGACGTTCTCCTGCATCGGCTGAACGTTGGGCAGCCCCATGAATTCGCGCGCTTCCAGCGGCGTACAATCGATATTGACGGTCACCTTCATGGCCAAACCCTTATGTCCCAGACGAAATGCGCGCCGGCGCAGCGACAACGCCGATTGTGATCACAAACCGGTGTCGGCTTTGTGCAAGACGTTATGAGCAGCTAATCTGATTGACTGGCGGAATTCAAGCAAACCCATTGTCAGCGGGCTGAACGGGGGATGGCGATGATCATGGTCACGGGCACAGTCCTGGCGCAACAGGACACGATCGACGAGGTGCTGGCGCTCAGCCTCGCACATGTCCAGCGCTCGCGCGACGAGCCGGGCTGCCTCGCGCACGCCGTCCATGTCGATTGCGAGAATCCGCTGCGGCTGGTGTTCGTCGAGCAGTGGGATGGCCAGGCGGCGCTGGCGGCGCATTTCGGCAAAGCCGAATCCCGGGATTTCGTCCGGGCACTGCGCGACCTGCTGGCCGAGCCCTCGGCCATCGAGATTTATCGCGTGGAACCATTGCAAATGGCCTGAAAATAGTCTTCCTGTCGCGGCAAACGACCCCGGCCCCACCCCCGTGGCCGGGCCAGGAGACCCGCGACTATGAATATTGACGCTATCGCCGTTGGCAAGAATCCCCCCGAGGACGTCAACGTCATCGTGGAAGTGGCCATCGGCGGCGAGCCCATCAAGTACGAGCTGGACAAGGACGCCGGCACGCTGGTGGTCGACCGCTTCCTCTACACCCCGATGCGCTATCCCGGGAACTACGGCTTCGTCCCCCACACCCTGTCCGACGACGGCGATCCCATCGACGTGCTGATCGCCAACACCCGCCCGATCGCGCCGGGCGCGGTGATCAACGTGCGCCCGATCGGCGTGCTGCGGATGGAGGATGATGGCGGCGGCGACGAGAAGATCATCGCCGTGCCGTCCCCGAAGCTGACCAAGCGCTACGAGGGCATTCACAACTATACCGACCTGCCGGCCATCACCCGCGACCAGATCCAGCATTTCTTCGAGCACTACAAGGATCTCGAGCCCGGCAAATGGGTCAAGCTGATCGGCTGGGGCGACGCCGCCGAAGCGCGCAAGCTGATCCTCGAGGCGATCGCACGGGCGAAGAAGTAACTCCCGCTCCGTCATCGAACAAAAACACCCGCGGACTGGTCCGCGGGTGTTTTTTTATGCTTCACGATCCGAACCACCTGGCGTCGAGCGTGCGCGACGCCAGGCAGATGCCTGCTCAGCGGCGCGCGTCCAGGCTGAAACCGCCGGCGCCGAACGCGACCACCTGCAGAAGACCGCCGGTGATGGCGAGGTTCTTCATGAAGTGGATCATCTGGCCCTGATCGGCAAAATTGTTATGGAAGCCGAACGCAGTTGCGAGGGTGAACACGGCGAGCACCAGCGCGACGATCCGCGTCTGATAACCGAGCACCAGCAACGCACCGCCGGCGACTTCGACCACAGTCGCGATGAGATAGGCGAGCAGCGGCGCAGGAAGCCCCGCAGCAGTGATGTAGGCCTGCGTCGGTCCGGGCGCGAACACCTTGCCGACGCCGCTGAGCAGGAAGATCGCCGCCAGCAGCAGCCGGCCGAGGACCGGAACATAGGTCTCGAGCGATCCCGAGGAAGCGCGGTTTTCAATGGCTGAGATACTCATGGTCTTCATCCTTGTGTGTGAGGGGATGGCCGCGCTCAGAGCGCCTTGAGTGCCTTGGCGACGGTTCCGACGCGCTTGCCCTGGAAGCGGGCGACCGCAATATCGTCGGCGGTCGGCGGCGTCGCCTGGTTGAAGGACACCGAGGACGCGCCATAGGGCGTGCCGGCCTTGAACAGCGAGGCGTCGGCATAGCCGAGCGGCACGATGATCAGCCCGAGATGGGCCATCGGGTTGTAGAGCGAGATCAGCGTCGACTCGTTGCCGCCGTGCGGGGTGGACGAAGAGCCGAACACCGAGCCCGCCTTGCCGTTGAGCTTGCCCTGGAACCAGAGCCCGCCGAGGCTGTCGATATAGGCCTTCAGTTCGGACGAGACCGAGCCGAAGCGGGTCGGCGTACCGAACACGATGGCGTCGGCCCATTCGGCGTCAGCCTCGGTCGGCGCCTCGTACTTGGCGTTCAGAGCGGCAGCCTGCTCGGCCCAGCCGGGCACCGAGTTGATGACTTCCTGGCTCACGACCTCTCGGGCGCGGCGGATCCGGACTTCGGCGCCAGCGGCGCGGGCCCCCTCGGCAACCGCGTTGGCCAGCGCCTCGGTGACCCCGGAACGGGAGTAAAATGCAATCAGGACCTTGGGTTGGGACATAGGATGTTCCTCGGATGCGTCCCCGCAGGGACATGTTGATCGTCCCCGTCTAAATGACCTCCTACTCGTGTTCTGAAAAGTGATATAATATCGAACAAATCGTTCGAGATTCTTGATATGCCAAAAATCCCCAAGACCATGGAACCCAAGGCTCCGACCTTCGACCAGCTGCAGATCTTCCTGGCCATTGTCGAAACCGGCAGTTTCGCGGCGGCCGCGCGCCGGCTCGGCCGGGCCACATCAGTGGTCAGCTACGCCATCGCCAATCTGGAGGCCCAGCTCAGCCTGACGCTGTTCGAGCGCACCTCCACCAAGAAGCCGCAGCTCACCGAAGCCGGCCGCGCCGTTCTGGCGGACGCCCGCACCATCTCGCTCGGGCTCGGCGACATGCTCGCCAGGGCGCGCGGCCTGATCTTTGGGCTGGAGGCCGAGGTCACGCTGGTGGTGGACGTGATGCTGCCGATGGCGAAGCTGGCTCAGGCGCTCGACGCATTTCAGGCCGCGTTTCCCACCGTCGCATTGCGGCTGCATGTGGAGGCGCTCGGTGCGGTGACCCAGCTCGTGCTCAACCGCACCGCCAGCATCGGTGTTGGCGGACCGCTACTCGCCAATATCGACGGGCTGGAGAAGCAGCAGGTCGGCACCGTCCGCCTGATTCCGGTCGCCGCGCCCTCGCATCCGCTCAGCCAATCCCACCAAACGCTGGCGGACGCCGCACGCAAGAACGTGCAGCTCGTTCTCACCGATCGCTCGGAGCTGACCAAGGGGCAGGAGTTCGGCGTGGTGGCGGTGCGCACCTGGCGCCTCGCCGACCTCGGCGCCAAGCATGCGCTGCTGCTCGCCGGCGTCGGCTGGGGCAGCATGCCCGAAGCCATGGTGCGGGACGATCTCGCGGCCGGGCGTCTGGTCCGGCTCGATCTCGATACCTGGGAGAGCGTCGCCTATCCGCTGCAGGCGGTGCATCGCACCGACGCACCGCCGGGCCCAGCGGGGCGCTGGCTGATCTCGCGTCTCAAAGAAGCGCTCGCAGCCGAGTAAGAGCTTCCGTCAGCGGTTCGGATCGGGAAAGACGAGGCCACGCCAGCCACCGCGGTCGAACGGCTGCCAGGCGCCTTCCGGCTGCGCCAGCCGATCGGCCACCGCATAAACCACTGCGGGATGGTGGCCAAGGCCGCAATGGCTGCCATAGACTTCGATATTCTCGGCAAAGCTGCCGGCCTTCTCGATGCAGCCCTGCCAGGCACAGACACCGTCGCTGCGGCTGAAGATCGCGGTGGTCGGCACCGGCGGCGTCTCCGACAGCGGCCCGCCGAACCGGTTATGCGCGTCCGCATCATCAGCCCGCTCGCCGCTGACGAATTCATAGACCCGCCAGGCGTTGGTGGCCTTGGGATGGGCCGCGAACGGACTGCCCAGCGTAATCACCGCGCGGACATAGTCGGGCAGCAGCTTGGCGAGCTGGCGGGCATAGAGACCGCCGAGACTCCAGCCGACGATGCTGAGCTTGCGCCCGTGCGTATCCGTGATCTGCCGTACCAGATCGATCATGCCGTCCTGCACGCCCTCGCGCAGGCCGAAGTTGCGGCCAAGGCCCCAGCCGCTCACCGCATAGCCGTGGTTCTTCAGGAAGCTGCGCAGCGGCCGTGTCGACACGTCGCTGGTGACGAGGCCAGGCAACACCAGCACCGGATGACCGTCGCCTTTTGCCGTCATGCTGAGCAGCGGCAACGCCGCATAGAACGCGCCGAGCTCGTGCAGCGCGCGTCCCTCGAGCAACATCAGCAGCTTTGAGGGCGGTTGCAGGGTCTGGGCTTCAAAGGCCATCCGGCTTTCCTCCGTTCACGAAGCCCAACCGGGGCCAACAAAGGAAATGTGGCAATGATTCCAAAAGATTTAAACCAGCCTGCGTCACCACGGCACGGAATATAGGTATTAAAATACTTATTGCTGCGCTGCATCTGCGATCAAAACGTCACAGGTCCTTCGCAATCTGCACAAAGTCCGGGCGTTTCGCCTCGGACGCGAGTGCTTGAAAATTCACATCGACCGGCGCCCGTCATCCCGACAGAGGCTGCGGCCGATATCCGTCAGTTCGACCAGTGCCGTTCCGTCGTCGCCGCGCCGGCGCCGCACGCGCGCGGCCCGTCCTCGAGACGCTGCGCATACGGCGTCGTCGCAGCCGTCGTCAGGCGACCAGCGCTGGATCGAGCTGCAGCGCCGGCCGAGACGCGGGCGGCGTCATGGCTGCGCCGGCTGTACGGGCCTGCAGTGCCCCCACCACCTTCAACAGCCGTGCCGAGGCCAGATTGTCGGTCAGCACGGCGCGCTCCTTCGCAGAAACCTGCTGTTGCCACGCGTCGACCGCGGCAACGAGATGGGAGAGCCCCCAGCGAAGCTGCTCAGCCTCGGACTGCCGTGCCAGCGCATTGACCTTGCGTGTCACCCGCCGCGTGATCTGATCCACCAGTTCCATGCGCCGGCCGACGGGCAGCGTGAGCGCCCATAACGGCGTATGCTCGCTCCAGCGCAACAACGTCCGCAAATAGCTCGGCAGCATGACGAAGAAGCTGCCCACGCCAAGATAGTCCCGTAGCGTGATCACCTTGTGGGTCAGATGGCCGGGGAGGAACAGGGTCTGCCCATCCTCCACCGTAAACCAGCGTGCGCCGGGAATGGCGAGAAACGCGGTCATGTCGAACGCGGCCTGCTCACGCTCCGTGCCCGAACGTTCCACATCTTCCAGATTGCGCGCCAGCCCCTCGAACGTATCCCAGACCAGCCAGAGCTTTCGACCGACGAAGCAATGATTGCTGCCATCCGGAACGTCACTGTGGGAATCGGTGAAGACTCCCGCGGAGCTGACCACCATGGTCAGCATCTCCTCCTCACCGATCGGACTCGGAGCGCCGGCCAGCAGGTTGAAATCGCTGAGTGCCGTGCAGTCGATGGTCCGGTAGAGCCTGCTGCCACGAATGTGCAGGTCCGGGATGCTGACCCGGGTGCGAGGATTGATCCAGCGGCGCATCAGTTCTTCGGCGCGCAGCCGCTCGCGTCGCTGGCCGTTACGCCCCAGACGAATGGTAAACCGGTGGCTCTTTGGAAAGCCGTCCCACAGGGCTTCGAACACCGCGCCGCGAATGCCCAGTTCATGCTCGCCACGCACCGGAACAGCCAGATCGGAAAACAACACCGGGCGGCCTGCCGCCATCGCGGAAAACAACTGTTCACGTGAGTAGCGGGTCGGCATGAGGCGTCGCCGCTTCAATTCCGAAAACTGCTTCTGCGATACCGTCAGGCTCGGATCGATCTGCCGCGCCTGATCCCAGAGTTCGTCGAAATCGGCCATCATCAATGCTCCCGTGCTGAAATGACTTTCTGAAAAAAATCACGTCGGAGCTGGCGGCGCCTCACCACCGCTGGCTCAGCAGCATGGCGGCCTTGACCGCGAGCCGCGCCGCCATGCGTGCAGCCGCCTTCTGCTCGCGCACCTCGCGCTTTTCGTCTCGTCCCTGGAGCGCTTTGTCGCCCTCGGCCCGGTCGGAAATCCCGCGAATATTGAGATAGGGGACGCCATGCCCGAGACAGACGATCCCCATCATGTATCCCTCCTCCTCGACGGCGAGGCCGCCCGGAAACTCCGCCAGCAGCCTCTTCTTTTCCTCCATCGAATCCATCACACCGGTTCCGGTGACGATCAAACCTTCATAGAAGGCTCCGAGGTCCTCCGTCTTGTCCTTGGCCATTGCATCAGCCACCTCATGAGCAAGCCGGAAGAGCCGCGGATCCGACGGGATCATCAGCCAGGTGCTGCCGTTGAACGGCACCTTGGCGTTCTCGATCACCTCGCGTAGCTTGCGCCGGATCTGGAAGGGTGCGCTCGCCGCCGCAATCACCACGTCGCCCTTGTCCGGCCCGCGAAACTGCACGCCTCCCTCGTTCGGCACCGACATGCCGAGCGACCCCGCGATACCGGACATCATGATCCAGCGCGCACGGTGCTCCTTGATCAGACTCAGCGTCGCGCCGGTCGCCCCACCGATGGCCTTGCCAAGACAGATCACTGCGCGGAACTGCAACTCATCATGCTCGATGAGCGTCGTATCCTCATTCCTGTGCGTGACCCGCGCACCCCCGGCCAGAAGCTCGGCCTCCACCGCCTCGGCCTCATGCGAGATCGCGACAGGAAAGCCGATCGTGTTCGCTTTTGCATATTGTGCGAGCAGCGCATCGAGCATCACGCCGATCGCCGCCTTGTCGCCGGACGACAGGTTCGGCCAGAGCGCATCAAGGACGTTGAGCGATCCCTTCACGGTTTCGCCGACCAGTCCCTGCCCGAGCGGCCGCCTGAGATTCTGACATTTGTAGAGACGATCCAGCGCAGCGCCGACCGCCGTTTCGTTCCGGACGGCCGAAGCTCCCTGCAGAATGCGCGCCAGCATATAGACACGTTCCGACTGCTCCATCGGCGCCTTGAGCGGTGAGAAGTCGGCCAGACGATCGGCCTGAAATCGCGTCTCGTCCTTCGCGAACAAGGCGACGACCTGTCCGTAGTGCCACAGCGTGTGGAGCGGCGAAATCTCATGCCCCAGATACTTGCCGTCCACGATCGTCTGCAGGGCCTGGGCCTTCAGCCGTGCGAGCAGATCGAGAATGTCCTCGCCGTCCTCCTCATGCTTGCTGAGCACCCGATAGGCCAGCGCCGCGGTTGCTGGACCGAACCATTCGCGATCGGGATCGCCGATCGAGAGGCCATCGCTTCCTTTCGCCGTCCGCACCTTCACGTTCTGGTGGTAGGATTGCAGTTCCGCCTTGCTGACCCGCCCGGCGCTGGTCGATACGCTCTGCACCTCGGCCAGCGCATTCACCACCGCCGCCCAATCCCAGAAGTCATCGCCGTAATGCGGCACGCTCGCCTGACGGCTCATCAGCAGTTGCTGGCAGGTCTGTTCGATATGGCCCTTCATCCGGTCGAGAACGTGAAGGCGGTCCAATGCCTTGTCGGTCAGACAGCGATGAACCAGACGGATCGCGTGGGCATTGACGACATGCCAGAACCGTCCCGGAATCTTCGGCGTCGCATGCAGGTATTCGACGGCATCGAGCAGGCAACGGCCTGCGAGCCCCTTGGGAGAATCTTCCTCGAACCAGTTGGTCTGAATGGGATCGCTGCGCAGATCGGACAGAAAAATGACGGCTGGATGGACATCAAACATGAGGGCCTCCCGTCAATGACGGCCGAGCCGGATGAAAATGATTTCAACGTGCAATCACTTGGTCGATGCGGCGCAGGCCGCGATCGAGATCATCACTTGCACCACCATACCCCAATCGAAACCAGCGCATCTGATGCCCGGCATCGAAACATCGCGCTCCCGGCGCCAGCAGCACGCCGGCCTGCAGACATCGATCGAAAAGATCGTCTTCGGACAACGTGCTCTCGATGCTCAGACACACCGTGGTGCCACCCAACGGTGGCGAGATCGCCATTCGACCGGATGCCGCGCTGACCCGCTCCACGAGCATCTGGCGGTTGGTCCGGATCAGTTCGGCGCGGCTGAAGCGTTCCGGACGCTGCAGCACCGCGGCGCCGAGCTGCACCGTGAACGCACCGAGCGTCAGTGTGAAATACTGCTGCAACGTGCGCAGACGCGACAGACGGTCGCGTTCGGCGACGACCCAGCCGAGCCGCAAGCCCGGCAAGCCGTAGACCTTCGAGAGGCTCCCAATGACTACGACATGCTGGCAGGCACTCGCGCGCCCGAGCTCGATCGCCGAAGGCGTGTCCTGTGGAAGGCGGAAGACTTCGTCGACGATCAGCAGAGCGTCTCGCGCCGCCATCTCCAGCGCCACCGCTTCAAGAAGCCCCCCGGACAGCACGTGGCCGGTGGGATTGTGCGGGTTGTTCACGACCAGCGCCGAACACCGCCGCGCCAGCGTCAACAGCTCATCCGAATCAGGCGCCCATTGTCGCGTCGGCTCATAGCCATAAACCTCCAACGGCATGCCGAGCAGCGACGCCAGCCCGCGAAAGGCGCCATAGCCGGGCGCGGGAACGCCGAGCAGGCATGTCCTTCCCGTCTTGCAGGATTGCCAGTGTTCATGCAGCACCAGCGCGATCGCCTCTGCTGCGCCGGATGTCGGAAGCACGTCGGCACCTGGTGGAGGAGCGCACAACTCGCGCAGCCCCGGCAGCAGCAATCCCCGGACGTCGGGGTACGCCAATGTACCGATGCCCACGCCGGCGTTGATCTCCGGATCATCCCGCAGTTGCTCCGCCGGCCACGGCAACGCATCGCTGGATGCCAGATTGATCAGCCCCGGACGATGCTCGTACGTGTCGAAGAAATCTTCGAGCTCGAAACGAAGCATGCCCTGCACCTATCCGAACGCCCGCTCTTATAGCGTGTAATGCAGATCAACCGTACCGGAAAATTGCGTGGCGATCGCCGATCCTCGCCGGTCCCGACAACCGTCATCACATGCTGGCGCATCGGCAGGCCGGGCCCTATGGCGCGTGCGTTGCACAAGGCAACATCAGGCTGCGCCACCAAATCCGGCTTGCTCCGGCTCTAAACTCTGGCAACATGGGTGGCATGCCACGCGGGCGCGGAGCGGGACGCCGTTCGACACGACGTCGCCGATCCCGGTGGTGAAGCTTCGTGCAACCCACGGAGACGTTAATCCATGCCGTTCCGTCCTTTCGCGTTTCCTCCCTTCGCGTTCCGCCCCGCCGTGTTCGCCGCTGCCGCCACGATGACGCTCTTCGCCGTGGCCCCGTTATCCGCCCAGACGCTGCGCTACGCCAACCAGGGCGACTTGAAGTCCCTCGATCCCTACACGCTGCAGGAATCGACCACGATCGCGCATCACGGCAACGTCTATGAGGGCCTCGTCGCGCGCGACAGAAATCTGCAGATCATTCCCGCGCTCGCGGAAAGCTGGGAGATGCCGGAGCCAACCCGCTGGCGTTTCCACCTGCGCAAGGGCGTCAAGTTTCACAACGGCGACGACTTCACCGCCGATGATGTCGTTTTCTCCGCCGATCGCGTGCGCGCGACCGGCTCGAACTTCCAGACCCGCGTTCCCGCCGGCGCCAAGGTCATGAAGATCGACGACTATACCGTCGACTTCATCCTGCCTTCGCCCAATCCAATTCTGACCTCGCAGTGGGACAGCTGGTACATCATGGACAAGAAATGGGCGGAGGCGAACAACGCCACCGCTCCGACGCCGGTCGCGGCCACCACGCCGAGCTACGCCTCGCTGCATGCCAACGGCACCGGCGCCTTCATGATCGAGAGCCACGAGCCCGGGGTCAAAACCGTGTTCAAGGCCAACCCGAACTGGTGGCGCAAGCCGCTCGAGCACAATCTCAAGGAGATCGTGTTCACGCCGATCAAGTCGGACGCCACCCGTGTCGCCGCGCTGCTGTCGGGTGAAGTGGACCTGGTCGAACCGGTGCCGATCCAGGACATCGACCGCGTCAAGGCCAGCGCCAACGCCACCGTGCTGACCGGACCGGAGGTGCGCACGATCTACCTCGGCATGGACCAGACCCGCGACGAACTGCTGTACTCCAACGTCAAGGGCAAGAACCCGTTCAAGGACGTGCGGGTGCGAGAGGCGTTCTTCAAGGCGATCGACGTCAACCTGATCAAGACGCGGGTGATGCGCAACCTGTCGACGCCCTCGGCGCTGATGATCGCGCCCGAGCTGTTCAAGTTGTCAAAGGACTTCACCCGCCCTGCCTTCGATCCGGCGCTGTCCAAAAAGCTGCTGGCAGAAGCCGGCTATCCCGACGGCTTCGAGGTCGGCATGGACTGCCCCAACGACCGCTATGTCAACGACGAGGCGATCTGCCAGGCCGTGGTCGGCATGCTGGCGCGGGTCGGCATCAAGATCAATCTGCTGGCGCAGCCCAAGGCGCTGTACTTCGCCAAGATCCTCAAGCCCGGCGGCTACCAGACCTCGTTCTATCTCTTGGGTTGGACACCGAATACGCTCGATTCCCACAACGTGCTGTACGACATCATCGGCTGCCGCGACGATCCCAAGAGCCCGCGCGGCGAGACCAATCTCGGCGGCTACTGCAACAAGAAGGTCGACGCGCTGACCGACCAGATCCAGGTCGAGACCGACACCGCCAAGCGCGACCAGCTCATCAAGCAGGCATTCCAGCTGGTGATGGACGATTACGGCTATATCCCGCTGCATCAGCAGGCGCTGGCGTGGGGCGTCTCGAAACAGGTCAAACTCGCCCAGCGGCCCGACAACCAGGTGCTGCTGTACTGGGCGACCAAGGACGCCAGGGAGTCGCACTGAACACGATCACGTCCCGCCGACCTGCCGCCTCCGGGACGTTTCCTTGACCGGATCGCGATCCGCGCCCCTCGTCCCACAGGAGACGGTGAAGCCACCAGATGCTCGCATTCACGCTTCGTCGCGCATTGCAGGCCGTCGGCGTCCTGTTCGCCGTCGGCATTATTGCGTTCGCGATGTTCCGTTTCGCCGGCGACCCCGTCAACCAGATGGTGTCGCTGGACACCTCGGCCGCGCAACGCGCGCAGATCCGCCAATCCCTCGGCCTCGACGATCCGGTGCTGCTGCAGTTCGCCCGCTTCATCGTGAGCGCCGCGCATTTCGATTTCGGGATATCCTACCAGTTCCGGCAACCGGTCGCGAACCTCCTCATCGAGCGAATGCCGGCGACGCTGGAACTCGCCACCTGCGCCACGGCGCTGGCGCTGGTCTTCGGCATCCTGTTCGGGGTCTATTCGGCGCTGCGGCGCGACTCGATCGTTGCCAAGCTGCTGCAGGCGGTGTCGCTGATCGGCATCTCGCTGCCGACCTTCCTGATCGGCATTCTCCTGATCTACCTGTTTTCGGTGACGCTCGGCTGGCTGCCATCTTACGGCCGCGGCCAGACCGTGCGGATCGGCCTGTGGACCACGGGACTTTTGACCGCGTCCGGCCTGAAGGCGCTGATCATGCCGGCGATCACGCTCGGCCTATTCCAAATGACGCTGATCATGCGGCTGGTGCGCGCCGAGATGCTGGACGTGCTGCGCACCGACTACATCCGCTTCGCCCGCGCCCGCGGGCTGACCACCCGGGCGATCCATTTCGGCCATGCGCTGCGCAACACGCTGGTGCCGGTCATCACCGTCGCCGGGCTACAGTTCGGCTCGGTCATCGCCTTCGCGATCATTACCGAAACCGTGTTCCAGTGGCCGGGCATGGGGCTACTGTTCGTGCAGGCGATCCAGAACGTCGATATCCCGATCATGGCGGCCTATCTGCTGCTGGTGTCGCTGATCTTCGTCGCCATTAACCTGGTGGTCGACATTCTCTACACCGTGGTCGATCCGCGGCTGCGGTCGACCGTCAGCGGACCGGCCTGAGGGCGACAGCATGAGCGACGCGCTGTTCGGCTCCCCCTCCTCAGACCCCACTGCGCATCGGCCCGCCACACGCTGGCGCCGTCTCGTCGACAACGACCTGCTTCATGCCTTTCGCCGCTCCAGGCTCACCATGGCGGCCACGGCCCTCACCTTCGCCTTCTTCGCGCTCGCGATCTGCGCACCATTGATCGCCGTGCAGAACCCGTTCGATCCGGCACAGCTCGAGCTGATCAACTCACGCATCCCGCCGCTGTGGACCAGTGACGGCCAAGCTCCGTTCCTGCTCGGCACCGACGAGCAAGGACGCGACATGCTCTCGGCGATCCTCTATGGCCTGCGGATCTCGCTCACCGTCGGGGTGCTCGGCATGCTGCTGGCGGGCACGCTCGGCACCTGCCTCGGGCTGATCGCAGGCTATTTTGGCGGCCTGATCGACAGCGTGATCATGCGCATCGCCGATGTCCAGCTGACCTTTCCAGCGATCCTGATTGCCCTTCTGATCGACGGCGTCGCCAAGTCGCTGCTCGGCAACCATCTCGGCACCACTGAAACGCTGGCGGTGCTGGTGGTCGCCATCGGATTGAGCTTCTGGGTGCAATATGCCCGTACCGTGCGCAGCTCGGTGCTGGTGGAGAAAAGCAAGGATTATGTCGCCGCCGCGCGCCTGATCGGGCTGCCGGCGCGAACCATCATGCTGCGCCATGTGCTGCCCAACGCGCTGGGCCCGATCCTGGTGCTGGTAACGATCAACCTCGCGCTCGCGATCATCACCGAGGCGACGCTGTCCTTCCTCGGCTCCGGCATGCCCGACACCATGCCCTCGCTGGGCACGCTGATCCGGATCGGCAACAACTACCTGTTCTCCGGCGAATGGTGGATCGTCACCTTCCCCGGCCTTGCGCTCGCCACCCTCATCCTCGCGATCAACCTGGTCGGCGACTGGCTGCGCGATGCCCTCAACCCGAAACTGCGCTAGCCGATGACCGCCCCCGCCCTCTCGCTGCGCCACCTCAAAGTCGATTTCGTCACCCGCCGCGGCACGCTGCATGCGATCGACGACCTCTCCATCGACATCGCACGCGGCGAAATTCTCGGCGTGGTCGGCGAATCCGGTGCCGGCAAGACCGTCACCGGCCTTGCGGTCATCGGCCTGATCGAGCCGCCCGGCCGCATCAGCGGCGGCGAGATCCATCTCGCCGGCCAGCGCATCGACAATCTCGCGCCGGAGGCGATGCGCGCGGTGCGCGGCCGGCGTATCGGCATGATCTTCCAGGATCCACTGACCAGCCTCGATCCGCTGTACCGGGTCGGCGACCAGTTGGTCGAGACGATCCGGACCCACACCACGCTGTCGACCGCCGCCGCGCGCCGCCGCGCCATCGAGCTTCTCGCCGAAGTCGGCATCCCGGCGCCCGAACGGCGCATCGATGGCTACCCCCATGAATTTTCCGGCGGCATGCGCCAGCGCGTGGTGATCGCGCTGGCGCTGTGCGCCGAGCCCGAGCTGATCATCGCCGACGAGCCGACCACCGCGCTCGACGTCTCGGTCCAGGCCCAGATCATCGCGATGTTAAAGCGGCTGGCGCGCGAGCATGGCACCGCGGTGATGCTGGTAACCCACGACATGGGGGTGATCGCGGAAATCGCGGACAGCGTCGCGGTGATGTATGCCGGCCGGCTTGTCGAGAACGGCCCGGTGCGCGACGTGGTGCAGCGACCGCTGCATCCCTACACACGCGGCCTGATGGGCGCGATCCCGACGCTCGAAGGGAGTGGCGCGCGCCTCGTCCAGATTCCAGGCGCGATGCCGCGGCTGTCGGCGATCCCCGCCGGCTGCGCCTTCCACCCGCGCTGTCCGGCAGCGCTCGAGCGCTGCCGGCATGACCGCCCCGAGCCGCGCAGCACCGCGCAACAGACCGTCGCCTGCCATCTCTATGACGACCATCCGGCGAAGGATCCGGTCGCATGAGCGGATCGGTACTGGTCACGCTGAAGAACCTGCATTGCGCGTTCGAGATCTCGAAGCCCTGGCTGGAGCGCACGCTCATCGGCGGGCACCGCGAGTTCGTCCACGCGGTGAACGGCGTGTCGCTGGAGATCGACAGGGGCGAGACGTTCGCGCTGGTCGGCGAATCCGGGTCGGGCAAGAGCACGGTGGCACGGATGGTGGTCGGCCTGCTGACGCCGACCGCCGGCGATGTGGTGATCGACGGCGTATCGATGAGCGATCCGCGTCAGGCCGATGCCAGGCGGCGCCTGCGCCGCCGCATCCAGATGATCTTCCAGGATCCCTATGCCAGCCTCAACCCGCGGTTTCGTATCGGTGCCATCATCGCCGAGCCGATCGCGGCCTTCGGCCTGATCGAGGGATCACGCGAGATCCGACGGCGGGTGGACGAACTGCTGACGCTGGTCGGCCTGCATCCGGACGACGCCGACAGGTTTCCGCACGAATTCTCCGGCGGCCAGCGCCAGCGCATCGCCATCGCCCGGGCGCTAGCGTCCGAAGCCGAGCTGATCGTGTGCGACGAACCAACCTCGGCGCTCGACGTCTCGGTGCAGGCCCAGATCCTCAACCTGATGCGGGAGTTGCAGAACCGGTTCGGCCTCACCTACCTGTTCATCAGCCATAACCTCGCGGTCGTGCGCCACATGGCGCATCGCATCGGCGTCATGTATCTCGGCCGCATCGTCGAGATCGCTGCAGCGCCAACGCTGTTCGCCGCGCCGCGCATGCCCTACACCCGCATGCTGCTCGGCGCCGTGCCCGACCTGTCGCTGTCCGGCCGGCCGCGCGTGCCGGTCAAGGGCGAGATGCCCAACCCGATCGCCCCGCCCAAGGGATGCGCCTTCCACCCGCGCTGCCCGTTCGCCTTCGATCGTTGCCGCACCGAGACGCCGACATTGATCGACGGCGTCGCCTGCCACGGTGTAGAAGAACGGCGGATCGAATAGCTCCCCACCTCCATCTCCCCGTAGGACAATCGCAATGCCCGTCGTCAATCGCATGTCGGATCTACAGGCCGAAATCGCCGCCTGGCGGCAGGATCTCCATGCGCATCCGGAGCTGCTCTATGACGTCCATCGCACGGCGGCGCTGGTGGCGGACAAGCTGCGCGCCTTCGGCTGCGACGAGGTGGTGACCGGGCTCGGCGAGACCGGCGTCGTCGGGGTGATCCGCGGCCGCAAGCCGGCAGAAGGCGAGGTGCGAACCATCGGCCTGCGGGCCGACATGGACGCGCTGGCGATCGAGGAGGAGACCGGCCTCCCCTACCAGTCGGCTACGATCGGCAAGATGCATGCGTGCGGCCATGACGGCCACACCGCGATGCTGCTCGGCGCGGCGCGCTATCTCACTGAAACGCGCAACTTCGCGGGCACCGCGGTCGTGATCTTCCAGCCGGCAGAGGAAGGCGGCAACGGCGCCGAGCGGATGATGCGCGACGGCCTGCTCGACCGCTTCGCGATCGATCAGGTCTACGGCATGCACAACCGTCCCGGGCTGCCGCTTGGTCAGTTCTCGATCCGCAGCGGCCCGTCGATGGCATCGACCGACCGCATCGACATCACGATCGAAGGCAAGGGCGGCCATGCAGCGCGCCCGCATGTCGCCATCGACAGCCTGCTGATCGGCGCCCAGCTCGTCGGCCAGTTGCAGTCGATCGTCTCCCGCACCATCGATCCCTTGGATTCGGCGGTGGTCTCGATCTGCGAATTTCATGCCGGCAATGCGCACAACGTCATCCCACAGCGGGTGGCGCTGAGCGGCACGGTGCGCACGCTGAAAGCGGAGACACGCGACCTGATCGAGCGGCGGATGCACGAGATCACCGAGGGCGTCGCCCGCATGACCGGCGCGCGGATCACGCTGCGCTACCAGCGCCAGACCCCGGTGCTGGTCAATCATGACGCCGAGGTGACCGCGGCGGCGAAAATCGCCGCGGAGGTGGTCGGCGAGCACAATGTGCAGGTCGGCGTGCCGCCGGTGATGGGCGGCGAGGATTTTGCCTTCATGCTGCAGGCCCGCCCCGGCGCGTTCATCAATGTCGGCAACGGCGACAGCGCGCCGCTGCATCATCCCGCCTACGATTTCAACGACGAGGCGATCGTGTTCGGCACCTCGTACTGGATCCGCCTAGTGGAGACCCTGCTGGCAGCCTGAGCCGCTCGCCGAACCGAATCAGCTCAGATCAGATAGATCCGGTCGGGCAGTTCGTCGCGGCTCGTGGCCGTGCGGGGGAAATGCTCCGCGAGCTTGGCACCGCAGGCATCGATCGCCGCGAGAAACCCGTCGCCAACCCGTCCCTCGCGCAGATGCGCGACCAGCGTATCGACCGCACCCTGCCACTCCGCCTGCGGAACCTTCGCGGCGATGCCGTCGTCGGCAATGATCCGGACATAATGCTCGGCCAGCGAGACGAAGATCATGATGCCCGACCGGTCCTTCTTGCGAGCGATGCCGCGGATCATGAACTGCTCCGTCGCGACACGGTGCGCCACCGCGCGGCGCGCCCGTCGCGGCATCAGCGCCACGCGGACGCGCGGGATGCAGAGCAGGAGCACCAGCGCCACGAACAGCGCCACCTGCAGCACCAGGATGCGCTGCACCGGCAGCGCGGTGAGCGCGATCAGCCCCCAGGGCAATGCCAGCGCCGCCACCGCCGCGAGGAACACCGGCAGCGCCGTCGCATCCGCCGACATCCGCGCCAGCACGCAAACGATCTCACCGGAGGTCTTGGCCTCGGCTGCTCGGATGGCCTGCGCGATGCGATCCCGGTCCTGCTCTGACAAACTCATCACCAGCTCCCCGAAGCCCCGCCGCCGCCCGACGAACCGCCGCCGCCGGAGAAGCCGCCGCCATCGGAAAAGCCGCCGCTCCCGGACCATCCACCGCCACGCCCCGACGCCGCCGAATTCACCACCGCATTGAGCAGCACGTTGAAGAAGAACCAGCGGAAGCCCGGCGACACGATCAAGAGGATTCCGAGCCCGAACAGGCCAGCCAGCAGCACCCAGTTCCAGGCATCGTCCTGCTGGTTGTCGAGGCGCAGCGACGGCTTCTGCTGCCATTCGGAGGAATCGGTGGTCAGCACCGTGATGATATCGTCGACGCCGCGCGAGACGCCGTCGCCGAAATCACCGGCCTTGAAGCGCGGGGCGATCGCGTTGGTGATAATCACCTTGGACAGCGCATCGGTCAGCGTGCCCTCGAGCCCGTAGCCGACCTCGATGCGAACGCGGTGCTCGTTCGGCGCCACCAGCAGCAGCACACCGTTGTTCTTGGCCTTCTCGCCGAGTTGCCAGGTGCGGAACAGCTGGTTGGCATAGGGCTCGATCTCCTGGCCCTCGAGCGAGGAGACCGTGGCGACGACGAGCTGAATTCCCGATTTGCCTTCGAGATCGGCGAGCTTCTGTTCGATCGCGCTGCGCGTCGCCGCCGGAATGACATTCGCCTGGTCGACGACGCGCCCCGTCAGTTGCGGGAACGTCAACGCCAGCGCCGAGACCAGCGCACACAACAGCAGGGCGATCGCGCCGGGCCACGCCGCCCATCGCCCCGCCATCCGCACAGTGTTCATCCCGTTGCTCCCGCGCCTCACCGCGACGCGTCAGAACTTGACCTGCGGCGGCGTCTGGGCGCCTTCGGTGGCCGTGAACTCCGCCATCGGCTTGTTGGCGCGGAAGAAGGTCGATGCCCACAGCACGCCAGGGAAGGTCCTGAGCTCGGTGTTGTAGACTCGCACCGCCTCGATGTAGTCGCGCCGCGCCACCGCGATACGGTTCTCGGTGCCCTCGAGCTGCGACTGCAGCGCCAGGAAGTTCTGGTTGGACTTCAGATCCGGATAATTCTCGCTCACCGCCAGGAGCCGTCCCAACGCGCCGGACAGCTGGTTCTGGGCGTCCTGGAACTGCTTGAGCTTGTCGGGATCGGTGAGCTGCGACGCGTCGATCTTGACCTGGGTCGCCTTGGCCCGCGCCTCGACCACTGAGGTCAACACGTCCTTCTCCTGCTTGGCGTAGCCCTGCACGGTCGCCACCAGGTTCGGGATGAGGTCGGCGCGGCGCTGGTAGTTGTTCTGGACGTCGGCCCACTTCGCCTTGGCCTGCTCCTCGAGCGTCGGGATGTTGTTGTAGCCGCAGGCCGAGACCGACATCCCCAGCAGCACGACGGCCACGAGAGTGCGAAGACGGGAGGCGATGATGGTCATGAATGCTCCTGAGGGGCCGTGAACTGGAGATGGATCATAAAGCAATCGACTCGGGCCACGCAAATATCGGCTTATAGTAATCGAATCAGGTACTCTGCTGTGTGGAGAGCGAGGCCCGCGAGCCCCCCGATTAGCATGCCATTGAAACGGATATATTGCAGGTCGTGGCCGACATTGAGCTCGATCACACCGATCAGCTGCCGCATGTCCCATGACTTGACCTGGTCGGCGATGAAGCTGGACACGCCGCTCTTCTGCGCCGCGATGAAGCTGCGCAGCACCACGACCAGGCCCTGGTTGATCTCGGCGCGCATGTCGGCGTCAACCGCGAGTTGGCGGCCGGCTTCCCTGAACACGCGGGACAGATGATGCTCGAGCAGCGAGGCGGTATGCCCCTGCTCCTCGCCGAACATCGCGAGCACGTTGGACCAGAGGTGCTGAGCCAGCTCGCCGAGCTCCGGCCGCGCCAGCACATCGCGCTTGAGCTGCTCGATACGCTCGGCATAGGCCGGGTCGGTTTCGAGGCGATCGACGAAGGAGCGGACCATGCGGTCGAACTCGCCGCGGAACGGATGCTGCGGATCATTGCGCACGTCCTCGAAGAATGACGTTGCCGAGGCCACAACCTTGTTGAGCACGTATTTTTCGGCACGGTAGAGCTTAAGCAGGGTCGGCAGTTCGGCGCGGATCTTGTCGCGGATCGCCGTCAGCGTCTCCTGATTGTTCAATGCTCCATGCACCGCGACCAGCAAATCGTCGAGCAGCGCCTGGTGGCGGCCATCACGGATGAAGCCACGCAGGGTGCCGGCCGCGAGCGGTGCAAGGTCGAGGGCCTGGATCTGGCCGAGGATGCGGCGGGTGAAGAAGGTCTTCAGCCCGGAATTGTTCACCGCCGACAGCGCCTCGGGCAACAGATGCAGCAGGAAGCGCGCCAGATCGCCGCTGCGCTTGCGGTCGTCGAGCCATTCGGCGACGAAGCGAGCGAAATCGGTCTGCTGCAGCTTGGCATCGACCGCATCGTCGCGCAGGAAATGCACCTCGATGAACTCGCCGAGCTTGTCGGCGATGCGCTGCTGGTTGGTCTGGATGATCGCGGTATGCGGAATCGGCAGGCCGAGCGGCCGGCGGAACAGCGCCACGACGGCGTACCAGTCGGCGAGGCCGCCGATAGTCGCGGCTTCAGCGAAGGCCGCGATGAAACCGAACGCCGGATGCCGGTCGCGGAGCGAACGGGCGATGACCAACAGCAGCAGGCAACCGCCGAGCGCTGCCGTCGCCAGCGCCTTGATCCGGCGCAGCTGCGCCGCGCGCGCCGTATCGCCCGCGTCGATCTCGAAGGGGAGACTATCCGTGGCCACCATGTCGTCACCTTGCCTGCCGGGACACAGATAAACCAGATCATGCAAAAGCAAAGGCCCGCGTGAGCGGGCCTTTGGACACGGGACGCGATACGAAACTTGGAACGCGGTTACGCAACCTTGTTGAAGGCGACGACCTTGGAGAGGTTGTCCTGGGCCGACTTGGCGCCATCGGCGAACAGCTTGCCGACATACTCCGACGCCGACTTGGCGCGGGCCACAGTGACCTCGCCCTGGGTGCGGATCAGGTCGGCCTGGATCTGCACGGCTTCGTTCAGCGACTTGGCCGAGGCAAGACGGTCGATGCCGGCGAAGAACGCCTCGGCGTCCTCATAGATCGCCTTCTGGATGCTGCGGCTGATCTTCGCGGTCTCGCTCACCGAGCCGGCGACGGCGGTCTCGATCGCACCGGTCAGCTTGTCGGCGCCGGTATGGATCTCGGCAGCGCGCTCTTTCGCGCTGGTGGCCGAACGCTTGACGAAATCGCGGGCAGCTTCGGGAACTTGCAGGTTCTGGGCGTTCTTCAGCGCGTCGGTGACCGGCGCGAAGGCATCCTTGAAGGTGTTCAGGAAAGAATTGGTTTCGGTGGTCATGACAGTCTCCATCCTCGGTTTGAGCTATGGCCCACCCCGTCGCTTGACCCGGGGCGAGACTGTTATGCCACGGTCAATGATGCACCGCAACATAATATTGCAGCGCAATATCACGCTTTCGTGAAAATGGTATTTAGTTACTCTACGGCGCCTGGCAAGCCATAGGCCTCCAGCTGGGCCCGGACCTGCGCCACGTTGTGTCCGAGCACGACGATGTCGTGGGCCTTGCCCGAGAGATCCTTCACGTGGTTGCGCAGCAGCGCCTCGCCGCGGAAACCAAGCCCCTCGAAGATGGCGATGGCTCCGGTCTGGTCGACGGTCATCTGCACCACCAGCTTCTCCAGTCCGATCGACAGCGCGAGCGCGAAAGTCTCGTTGGACAGCGCGCGGCCGACACCGAGGCCCCGCACATCGGTCGAGATCACCATGCGGATCTCTCCGACATGGGGCGACCACGACAGCGGATCGCGCACGATGGTGCCGCAACCGACCACTGCGCCGTCCTTGACCGCGAGCAGGCTGATGATCGAGCCGCGCTCGATCTCTTTGATCCACGCCGAGAGCACTTTCGGCTCGCTGATGTTGCGCGGCAGAAACAGAAGGTCGTGCACCGGCAGCCCGCGGGCGAAGGCGAGCGCGGCAGCCTCGTCGGCCGGCCCCATCAGGCGAAATTCAATTGTGCCGCCATCGGTCTTGACGTGGCGGGGATAGGATCGCGTCTCGGTGCTGTTCATACGGATCGCTCGCTCAACCAGGAATCGAGTTTGGGCCACAGGCGCTTGATGGCGTTGGCACCGGCGACGAGGCTGACATGGCCGCCCTTGAGGATGACCTCTTCCTTGTCCGCCGAGCCGATCATCGCGATCAGATGCCGCGCCGCGTCATAGGGCACGATGTGATCGTGCTCGGCGACCGCGTGCAGCAGCGGCACCTTGATCCGGGAGAGGTCGGCGGCATGGCCGCCGACCGTCATCGTGCCCTCGTAGAGCTTGTTGCTCCACATCAGGTCCTTGGTAATCTGCCGGAAATACTCGCCTGCCAGCGGCAGCGTATCAGTCGCCCAGCGGTCGAACATGCGGTAGGACTTGACGTACTCGTCGTTCCAGATGTTCTCCCACAGCTGCACCTGACCGATGGCGCGCGATGCCGGCCGCAACATCTCGAACGATGACAGGATCAGTTCGGGCGGCACGTTGCCGACGCCGTCGACCAACTGGTCGACGTCGAAGTAGCGGCGGTCGGAGAAATTCTGGAACAGCGTCATCTGCCGGAAATCGATCGGCGTGGTGAAGCAGACCAGGCTCTTCAAGGGGCCCTGCTGGAAGATCGACGCATAGAGCAGTGACAGCACGCCGCCGAAGCAGTAGCCCACGATATTGACGTCCTCGACGCCGGAATCCTCCTGCACGCGGCGCACGCAGTCCGGAATGAAGTCGAGAACATAGTCCTCCATCCGCAGGTTCTTCTCGTCGGGCCGCGGCGCGCTCCAGTCCAGCATGTAGACATCGAAGCCGCGCTTGAGCAGAAACTCGACCAGGCTCTGCCCCGGCACCATGTCCAGGATGTAGCCGCGGTTGGTGGTCGCCATCACGATCAGCAGCGGCACGCGGTAGATCTCGTCCGCGAGCGGCCGGTAGTGATAGAGGTTCATGGTGCCGCGTGACGCCAGCACATCCTTCGGCGTGGAGCCGAGCACCGGAGCCGACGAGTTGAAATACTCGACCCCCTTGATGCTGCGCTGGATGGCCCGCTGGATTTCCTGCTGGATGCGGCCGGCAATGTCCGGGAACGTCGGCTGCGCAGTGGCGCTCATGTGGAACCTCCACCGGACGCCGACGGCGGCTGCCGCGTGCGCGGCGGCTTCGGCAGCGACGTGAGCCCTGCCGGAGCCGCAGCGCTGTCACCGTGGACGCGCTGCAGCAAAATCTTGATTTCGGCGAGTTGCCCTTCGATCGCCTGCAGCCGCTCGCCCATGTTGACGAGCTGGGCGCGGCTCGGCAGGTTCATGCTCGACAGATAGCGCTCCATCAGGTCGCCGAGCGTCTTCTGCGCGCCGAACGTCGCCCCGCCGGCCTGGTTCATCGCACGGCTGAACTCTCGCGAGCCCATCGCCTGGTTGGCGAAGGCGTTGAACCCCTTTTCCAGCTCGGCGAGATAGGTCCGCCAGATCTCGGCCGGATCGTTACTTTGATTGGACATCAGGCCTCCCCTCCGCGCCGGGTGCGATGGCGCAAGGCCTCGCCCGTGATCTTGTTTTTATCAGTCTCCCGCAATCGCACGGTCGCGGTCAAGCGGCGCGTGAAGCGCCGCCGCACACTGCGCGCTGGCGGGCAGCCACAACATTGGTTCATACTGCGACAGGCCGTTCAGCATCCCGGAGAGCATCGTGACCGACAGCCCCGCATCTCGCGAACAGTTCATCAAGGCCAACGGCATCGAGCTGTGTTGCGAGAGTTTTGGCGCGGCCGACGCCGAACCGCTAATCCTCATCATGGGCCTCGCCGCCCAGATGACACACTGGGACGATGAGTTTTGCCAGCAGCTCGCCGACCGTGGCTTTCGCGTCATCCGGTTCGACAATCGCGACATCGGCCGCTCGACCAAGATGTCGGCCAGTCCGCCGGCCGGTATTCAGGCCGTGCTTCAGGCGCAATTCGCCGGCCGGCCGATCCCGGCCCCCTACACCCTCAGCGATATGGCGGAGGACACCATCGGCCTGATGGATGCGTTCGGCATTCGCTCGGCCCATGTCGTCGGCGCTTCGATGGGCGGCGCGATCGCGCAGGAGCTGGCGATCAATCACCCGGACCGCATTTGTTCGCTGACCTCGATCATGGCGACATCGGGCGATCCGTCACTGCCGCCGCCGACGCCGGAAGCGATGGCGGTGCTGATGGCGCCGCCGCCGAAGACCCGCGACGACTACATCGCCGCCTTCGCGCGCAACTGGAAAGTGCTGCGCGGCCCGAATTTTCCCGAGGACGAAGCCAAGGATCGCCAGCGCGCCGAACGCACCTATGGGCGCGGCCTCAACCCGCCGGGCATCGCCCGGCAACTGCATGCGATCATCGCCTCCGGCAGCCGCAAGCCGCGGCTCGGTTCTGTCACCGTGCCGACGCTGGTGATCCATGGCGCGATCGATCCGCTGGTGCCGCCGCAAGCCGGCCAGGATGTCGCCAACACCGTGCCTGGCGCCAAGCTTGTGATGATTCCGAACATGGGGCACGCGCTGCCGATTCCGCTGTGGCCGCAGATCATCGATGCGATCGTCGATCACGCCCGGGCCTCCTCGGCCAAGGCGTAAGATCACGGGAGGCTTAGCTGCCCGCCCAGACGTCGAGCACATAGCGGTTGTGCACG
Organism: Pseudomonadota bacterium; assembly: GCA_040756765.1. Classification (GTDB taxonomy): domain Bacteria; phylum Pseudomonadota; class Alphaproteobacteria; order Rhizobiales; family Xanthobacteraceae; genus Bradyrhizobium_A. Next base: position 58,370 of record JBFLYG010000017.1, read on the forward strand.
CCAAGCTGCTCGATCCAGCGTGTCGCCTGCTCCTCGCTCGCGCCGTTCTTGGTGCGATGGATGCCGACCAGCGTGGCCTTGACGTCCGGCTCCATCTTGCCGCCGTCGCCGCAGACATAGACGATCGCACCACGCTCGATCAGGTTCCAGACCTTGTCCTGCTGTGCCGCGATCAGATGCTGCACATAGGTCCTCGGCCCATCGCCGCGAGAGAACGCCACATGCAACTCGACAACGCCATCGGTGGCGAACTGTTGCAGCTCCTTCGCATAGAGGAAATCCTGATCGGGATGACGACAGCCGAAGAACAGTATCGCCGGGCCGAGCTCCTGCCCCTGCGCCTTGCGTGCCGCCCGCTCCTGCAGGAAGCCACGGAACGGCGCGAGCCCGGTGCCTGGCCCGATCATGATGATCGGCACGGACGTGTCCCCGGGCAGGCGGAAGCCGGCCTTGGTCTCCTTCACCGTGGCATGGATGGTGTCGCCGACCCGGCGGCCGGCGAGATAGTTCGAGCAGGTGCCCTTGTAGGTGCCATGCCCGGACAATGCCGGCGCCTCGACCACGGCCGTGGTGATGCTGCAGCGGGTCGCGCCGGCGACTTGCGGCGACGACGAGATCGAGTAGTAGCGCGGCGAGATCAGCGACAGCATTTCGAGATAGGCGCTGAACGGCAGCTCGCAGGCCGGATGCTCCTCGAGCAGGTCGAACACCGACTTGCGGCGCGCCAGCACCTCGGCGCGATAGAGCTCATTGGATGCAGCGTCTTCGCCACAAAGCGCCTGCAGCTTCGGCCGGGTGACCGGGCAGCGGGTGTGCTCGGCCATGGCCTGAATCTGCTTGCGGGTGGCAACCTGCTGCAGCTCGACGAACTCGGTCAGCAGCCGCCCGACCGATACCGCCTGGCCGACCGGCAGTTGCGCGCGGCGCCCCTCGGCAACGCCGAGACGAATCTGGTCCGCCGGCAGGAAACCGAACCGCCGCGCCACCCGGTCGACCAGCGCAGGATCGTTGCGCGGCACGACGCTGAGATGGTCGCCGACGCGGTAGCTCAGGCCGGCCGGCAGTTCGACCTCGATGTGCCGGGTGGAGCGGCCGCCGGCATCGCCATGGGTCTGCAGCTCGTCGTTGGCCATAACCTTCATCGGCACGGCGCCGCCGAGGCTCGCGATAGTGTTGGGAATGCCCGCCGCGACCGGCTCGACCCGGTAGAGCGGCGCCTCTCCGGCCTCACGCTTGAAGGCGGACTCGACGCCGAACTCCTTGGCCGCCAGCGCGCGGAGCTGCGCGAACCAGGTTTCGAACTGGCCGTCGAGATCGTCGCGGGCGTCGCCCTCGCCGCGCGGGCAGGCACGGTTCGCGCCGTGGGCCGCGAGACGCTCGTCGATCATCCGCGGGATCGACTGGTAGGTGGCGAGCCAGTCGCTGTTGCCGCAGCCGAACACCGCGTAGCGCACCTTGGCGAACGCATCCGGCGCCAGATCGCCGCCGAGCCACTTGACGAACTCGGTGGCATTGTCCGGCGGCGCGCCATTGTAGGACGCGCAGACGATGATGACGCCGCCATCATCCGGCAGTTTGCCGACGGCATCGTCGAGCGGCGCCAGCGTGGTGGCAAAGCCGTTGACCTCGGCGAGGTCGGCGATGCGATGGGCGATGTCTTCGGCGGTGCCGAGGTTCGAACCGTAGAGAATCGTAAGCGGTGTGTTGTGGCCGGGGCGCGGACGAGCGGCCTGCACCGGCGCTGCGGGCGTCACGGTTGCAGCGCCGGTGGCGCGGGCTTCCATCGGCGCACGCTCCTCATCGGCGCGCGGCAGCACCTTGATCTTGAACCCGTCAGGCTTGATGGTCAGCGTCTCCTTGAGCGCCATCTGGTAGCCGGTGTGATCGACCAGCTTGAAGCGCTGCAGGATCATGCCGATCGCGAGCGCCGCCTCGTGCATGGCGAAACCACGGCCGATGCAGGCGCGCTGGCCGTTGCCGAACGGCTTCCAGGCGTTCACCGGCCGCTTCGCCTCGGCCTCGCGGCTGAAATTTTCCGGATCGAAAGCATCCGGCGTGGGACCCCAGACCGACGGATCGCGGTGCAGCGCCGCCGCCAGCACGGTGACGAAGGTCCCTTTCTTCAGGCGATACTGGCCGCCGATCACCTCGTCCTGCAGCGGCGACAGGCCGAAGGCCGGTGCCGGCGGCCACAGCCGCAGCGCCTCCTTCAGGATCTGGGTGATGTAAGTGAGCTGGGTGACCTGCTGATAGGTCGGCTTGACGGAGGTGTCCGGGCCGAGCACCCGATCAACCTCCTCATAGGCCTTCCGCAGCACTTCCGGGTGCTTCAACATGGCGTAGATGGCGCACGACAGAAGTCCGCTGGTGGTCTCGTGGCCGGCGATCAGGAAAGTGTTGATCTGGTAACGGATGTTGACGTCGTCGAGATGCTCGCCCGTCGCGCGGTCGACACCGCTGACCATCGCGGCCAGCATGTCCTTCTTGCCGGCTGCGGCCTCCGCGTTGCGGCGACGCTCGCGGACGATGTCGTCCACCATGCGGTTCATAAAGGCGATGTCCTCGGCCATCTGCTGGGCGCGGCCGCGCTTCAGCAACCCTTCCAGCGGCAGCCCGCGCGTCGCCATCACCGTTTCCAGCGAGCGCACCAGCGCCGCCACGTAAGGGTGGTAATCCTCGCGGTAGAACGAGTTGAAGCGATAGTCGAAGCCGCACAGGCCGATGGTGTCGAGGGTCAGCGCGGTCATGTCGTGCACGACGTCGATGTCGTCGTCGGCGTTCAACCGCTCCCACTTCTTCACCAGTTGGTCGGCGATGTCGACCATCATCGGGTGGTACGACTGCATCGCGCGATTGCCGAACGGCGTCATCAGGATGTTGTGCGCCTTGCTCCAGTTCGGCTCGGTGGTGTCCGCGGTGAACAGGCCGTCGCCGGCGATGGCGCGGATGCGGCGCAGCGCGCCGCGCACCGCCTTGTCGAACCGCTTCTCGTCGCTGAGCTCGTCGACCAGTGCCGCGCCCGACACGATCACCATCGGCACGCCCATCATGTCGAGCCAGAAGATCGGCCCGAGCTCCTTCGTCATTCGCACGAGGTGCTGGATGGGGGCGGTGGCGTCGATCGACAACATGTTGCCGACCACCGGCTTCTTCGGCGGATGCGGAATCGGACCCAGTCTGTTCTTGGACGCCATCAGCTGCGCTCCCCCTTGCCCCTCTGGCCTCTCTATAGATCAACGGCTCGGCCGGCGGCAATCGCGATACAAATCCGGCCTGCCGCAACTCGTCACATTGACGGCCGCGCGAACGTCTCGGTCAGCCGAAGCGGCGGCGGCGCCATTCGATCAGCTTGGCGCTGACTTCCTCGGGCTGCTCCTGCTGGGTCCAATGACCGCTGTCGCGCACCAGATACTTCTCGAGGTCGGGGATGATGTTCTCCATGCCGTCGCATGCCGACGGCGGCAGCACCGCGTCGTTCTCCGCCATGATCATCAGCGCCGGGACGCGGACGGTGTGGTCGATCTCCGCCGACCGCTGCCAGTTGCGGCTCATATTCCGGTACCAGTTGATGCCGCCGGTAAAGCCGGTGCGAGTAAAGGTATCGACAAACACCTGCATTTCCTCCGGCGCGAGAATCGGTGGCAGCGGGTCTTTCGCCGCATCGTAGGCCGCGACCATCTGCGGAAAGGCGAGATTGGTCTTGGGCGAGGCGCCGACGCCGGCGGTCGGAGCGTCCGCGGCCGGCAGCCGTGGCAGCGGCTTGCGCATGAAGGCCTCGAAGGTCGACCGTACCCGACCGCCAAAGATCGCATCCGGGGCCCGCCCGGCATCCTGGAACTGGATGATGTACATCTGCTCACCATAACGGTGGCGCAACAGCTCGATGGGATCGGCCGGCGGTCGCGGCGTGTGCGGAGTGTTGATGCCAACCACCCCGGCCACTCGTGCGCGGTGGCGCAGCGGCATCTGCCAGACCACGAAGCCGCCCCAGTCGTGGCCGACGAAAACGGCCTTGTCGATGTTCAGGTGATCCAGCAGCCCGACGAGATCAGCGGTCAGCTGTTCGATATCATAGGCCTCCACCGCCTCGGGACGATCCGTCGCACCATAGCCGCGCTGGTCCGGCGCGATCACCCGAATGCCGGCCGCGCTCAGGGCCTTGATCTGATGGCGCCAGGAAAATGCGAGCTCCGGCCAGCCGTGACACAGCACCATGGGAACGGGATCATCCTTCGGGCCGGCGTCGTAATATCCCATACGAATGCCGTTGGTGGCGGCGAACTGGAGCGGCGGCATCTCGGTCAAGGCGGGCATGAAAGCAACCTGTCGACGATGGGAATGATGGTAGGTGAAGCGAATTGGGATCGCCCTCGGCGGCCGCACGGTGCCGAGCGGCCAGCCCGGCGCACTCAGCCTGTCGTTCCGGCTGCCGCCGCCGGCTGGGCGTAGGCCTCCACCAGCAGATCGAGCTCGCGTGGCAGCATGTCGGCCATCTCCTGGACATGGGGAATGATGTTGGCGCCGGCGATGAAGCCAAAGTCGAGCTGGTCGCGATAGCTCTGCACCGTGATGTTGAGTGCGAGGCCGTGGGTGGAAATCGACACCGGGAAAATATTCAACAGCTCGGCGCCGACCGCATAGAGCGTCTGCCGCGGCCCGGGCACGTTGGAAATGGTGACGTTGGCGGTCGGCGGCAGCACGTCGGGCAGATCGGAGCGGCTGTAGAGCAGCGCCAGTACCTGCACCAGGATCGGCGCCCCCAGCATCGACAGGTTCGACATCTGCGGCACCAGCGCCCGCATCGGGTGCGACAACTCCTTGGACTTGGTCGATTCCGCGATGATGGTCTGCAGCCGCTCCCGGGGATCGGCGACATGGGTCGCGATCGAACAGACCATGCCGAAGACCTGGTTGTTGGCGTCCGCATTGCCCTCCTCGCGCAGCGAGATCGGCACCGCGGCGGTCAGCGGGCGGGACGGCAGCGCGCCACGCTCGTTGAGATAGCGGCGCAGCACGCCGCTCGACAGCGCCAGCACCACGTCGTTGAGCTTGCCGCCGGCGGCCTTCGCCACCGCCTTGGCCTGCGGCAGCGACACCGAGACGGCGGCATAGCTGCGCTCCGACGAGATCGACTTGTTGAGGATGGTCGACGGCGACACCATGCTCGACAGGTTCTCGCGCGACTTCGGATCCGCGGCCTTCGCCGCCATCTGCGACACGCTCTTGAGCACGGAGGGAATGCTGCCGGCGAACCGAACCGCGTTCTCGATCTGCATCATGGCGTTGTCGAACAGGATCGAGCCGAGATCGCTCTTGCCGGTGCGCGGCAGCTCGATCGCCTTGAAGCCGGCCGACATGTCGAACGGCTGTGCCCAGATCTGCTGATAGGAATCGATGAATTCACCGGCGATGTCTCGCGCCTCACGCTCGGGCTTGGCCTGTGGCGGCGCCTGGGGAATTTTGCGCGGCACCGGCGTGACGTCATAGATGATCGAGGTCAGCGCCGCGCCGGCGCCGCCGTCGATCGCGGCATGATGCATCTTGGAGTACAGCCCGACCTCGTTGTTGGCCATGCCCTCGAACACGTAGAACTCCCACAGCGGGCGGGCACGGTTGAGCAGCTTGGCATGCATCCAGCCGACGATCCGCTCCAGCGTGGCGCGGTCGTGCGGCGCGGGAAGGCTCCCCCGGAAGATGTGACGATCGATATCGAATTGGTCGTCCTCCACCCAGCTCGGATGGTCGATGTCGAGCGGCGTCTTGGCAAGACGCGACTTCAGGATCGGCGCAATGTGCAGCCGCTCGGCGATCATCGCCTTGAAGTCCTCGAAGAAGTTGCCCTGGTAGCCGTCGGGCAGACGGAAGATCGCCATGCTGCCGACATGCATCGGCATCTCCGGCGTCTCGAGATAGAGAAACGATGCGTCGAGAGAAGACAGCTTCCTGCCGATGCCGCTCATGGTTTTCCTCCTGCCACACCCGACGCCTGATGGCGTTCTGTTTGCGCCATTCTGGCATCGCGCCAGCGGATGTAAACATGCCAGTCGCCCCGGCTTCGGACCACCGCTGCGTCGCGGCAGCCCGGCCCTGGCCGGCCGGCTTGGGAGCATCAGCGATGGTTCGGGAAGAACGGTGCAAGCAGCGCGCCCGGCCTGAACGGTGTCCAGGTCCCGGACGGCAGCGCCAGGCGATCGGCGATTACCCACAACGCCGGCGCATGGAAACCGAGGCCGATATGGGTGGTGCGCACCTCGATGTTCTCACTGTGCGGCCCGTCCCGCTCAAGACAGGCCTGCCAGGCCACCACGCCGTCGGATCGGGTATAGATGGCGGTGGCCGGGACCGGCAGCGGTTTTGCCAGCTCGGCCACCCGCGCCGCATTGATGCTGGTCGATGGCTGCCCGGTCAGCAATCGCCAGATCGTCCGTACATTGTTGGCGCCCGGCGCGGCGAACGGGCTGCCGAGCGTGATCACCATCCGCACCCGCGACGGAATTTCGCGCGCAACCTCTCGCGCCAGGATGCCGCCGAGACTCCAGCCCACCAGGCTGACTGGCGCGCCGGATGCCGCGAAGATCTGATCGACCTGACGGATGATCGCGGGAATCTCGAGCTGCGGCAGCCGGACATTGCGGCCGCGGCCCCAGCCATGGACGCCATGGCCGAGCGAGGCGAGGAAGCCACGCAGCGCAAAGGTAGAGCGGTCGCTGGCGCCGAGGCCGGGCAGCACCAACACGGCCTGCGGCGTGCCGCGCGGCGCCAGGCTCAGGAACGGCGTCGCGGCGGCAAGCGCCGGAAGATCAAAAAGCCCGCACCCCTCCAGCACGAGCTTCAGCCGCGAGGGCGCCTGGATGGCGTCCGCTCGGGCTCCGGAGGGCGATGTCATCGTCGGCCTCCTCCATTCTGGCTGCGAAAGTCCGGTCGGCGGCGCGGCAGTGCCGGACGATATCGTCCGCCAGCATCGGCGTTACCTCAGCTGGAAAGTCGTGCCCCATGCCGGGGATGATCTTGAGCTGCGCGCCCCTGACATGAACAGCGGTATCGATACCGCCCTCGACCGGCACCAGCGGATCATCGGCGCCATGGAGAACGAGGGTCGGCGCCGTGATGGTCTTCAGCAAACCAACTCGGCTGCCGCTGGCCATGATCGCGGCGAGCTGGCGCAGCGCACCGAGCGGATAGTAGGAGCGATCGACCGTTGCCTCGACCTTCTGACGCAGCACCTCGGGCGGCGTCGGATAGGCCGGACTGCCGATGACCTTGAACAGCTTCATGCCGTAGCGGATGAGCTGTTCGCGATTCTCCGCTTTCGGGCGCCGCCCGAACATCACCGTATTCACCTTGCGGCGCGATCGCGGCAGCTTCGGATCGCCGCTCGACGACATGATCGATACCAGGCTGCGGGTCCGCTCCGGATGGCGGGCGGCGACGATCTGGGCGATCATGCCGCCCATCGAGGCGCCGACGATATGGGCGTTGTCTATATCGAGCGCGTCCAGCAGGCCGACCGCATCCGCCGCCATGTCATCGAGGGTATAGGGCGCGTTGATCTTGCGGCCGAGCACGGTCTTGAGCAGCACGCTCGCAATGCGCACCCGCGGCGCATCGACCAGCTTGGTGGACAGGCCGATATCGCGGTTGTCGAACCGGATGACGCGGAAGCCCGCTGCCGCCAACTGGTTACAGAAATTCTCCGGCCACGCGATCATCTGCGTGCCGAGCCCCATGATCAGCAGCAGCACCACCGGCCCGGACGCCGGACCGCGCTCGTCATAGGCCAGCTCAAGCCCGTCGACGGACGCAAACTCGACCATCTCTGTCACAATTCCCGATCCTTCAGTTCCCACGCCCGCGGCGGCGACCTCACGCGCCCGCCTGTCGGCGCATCGTCCTGGACATTCATTAGCCGCCCGACCGGGAGCGGCTGTCAAAAACCTGTCATAAAAGTTGAATGTGCCAGAGATCGCGCAGCGATGCCAGCGCCGCGGGCAAAAAGATCGCCCGCTGCGGCGAGATCACGCGCATGTCATCGACCGGCGGCGGGGAACTCGCCGACGGCGCGGCGCCTCACGGCGCCGCAGGATCGTTGTCACAAATCACTCAGGCGGTGGTCGCAAGCCCGCCGTCGACCGGGATGACGGCGCCGCAGACAAAGGCGCTGGCGCGTGAGGCCAGATAAAGCGCGATGCCGGCCATGTCGTCGGGATTCCCCATGCGCTTGAGCGGCGTGCCGGCCAGCGTCTCGCGGTTGCCTTCGTCGGAGATGCCGGCGGTCATCTTTGAGGGGAAATAGCCTGGCGCGATACCGTTCACCGCGATGTGCTTCGGCGCCAGGAACTTGGCCATTATCCGCGTCAAATGGTTCACGCCGGCCTTGGAGGCGGCATAGGAATAGGCCTCGAGATGCGAGGTGCGGATGCCCTCGATGGAGCCGATGTTGATGACTCGGGCATAGAAGTCCGGCGAGCCGGCAGCCTCCAGCAGCGGCAGCAGCCGCTGGGTCAGGAAGAACACCGACTTGACGTTGAGGTCCATCACCTTGTCCCAGCCAATCTCTGGGAACTCGGCAAAGCTCGCGCCCCAGGATGCGCCAGCGTTGTTGACCAGGATATCAAGGCGCTTCTCCCGCTTCACCAACTCGGCCGCGAGATGCGCGACGCCCTCCATGGTGGAGATGTCAGCCGGAATGGAGATGCATTCGCCGACGAGAGACAGCTCCTTGGCCAGCGCGTCGCATGCGTCCGCCTTGCGGGCGCTGATATAGACCTTCGCGCCATTTTCGACATAGGCGCGTGCGATCATCTCGCCGATGCCACGGCTGCCACCGGTGATCAACGCGATACGGCCGCGCACCGAGAACAGATCTTCCACCTTCATAACGTCCTCCCTTGCCGCCGACCGCGGCTTCATCATTCGGCTGCGAGCAGCTCTTCGATCTGTGCGGCCAGCGCCTGCGGCGCCGTGGTCGGCGCATGACGCGCCACCACCTGCCCGTGCCGATCGACCAGAAACTTGGTAAAATTCCATTTGATCGCCTGCGAGCCGAGCAGCCCCGGCCGCGCCGCCTTCAGGTGTTCATAGAGCGGGTGGGCGCTCTCGCCGTTGACATCGATCTTGGCGAACAGCGGAAAAGTGACCTGATAATTGGTCGAACAGAAGCTGGCGATGTCCTCGGCCGAACCCGGCTCCTGGCGGCCGAACTGGTTGCACGGAAAACCAAGCACGGAAAACCCACGCGACGCATGGGCCCGATACAACGCCTCGAGGCCCTCATATTGCGGCGTGAACCCGCACTGGCTGGCGGTGTTGACGATCAGCAGGACCTGGCCAGCGAACCGCTGTAGCGGTGTCTCCTCGCCTGCGAGCGAGAGCGCGGAAAAGTCGTAGACATTGGCCATGAGAGCTCCGTCGCCAGACCTCCCCATGTAAAGCAAGCCGCCGCCGCGTCAACACCAGCGCAGCGGCTCGGCGGCATGAGCAGGTGTTTTAAACACCCGTCAGAACAGTCCCTGGAATTCCCGCGAGCCCAGAGCTCCCTGGGCGCTGTCCATCCGGCTGTTCATCACCACGAACAACTTGGCGACCGTGTTGTGGCGCACCGCCACCGGGTTGCGCTCATAGCCGCCACGCTGGAAGAAGTTCGAGGTCGGGACCACCTCGCGCAGGCTCTGCGGCATGGTCACCATGTCGAGGCCGGTGCCGTCGCCGGTCAGGTTCATCATCTCGAGCTCGGCGGCGGCGAGCGGGCGCGAGACGCCTTTCTTCTGCGCGAAGATTACCGAGGTCATGAGCTTGTGGGTCTGCAGCAGCGGCCCGACATCGAGGTCGAGCACCATCGCATGCACGCCCCAGCCCTGCTCGGTGTTGGCGAGCTTCTCGTGCTGGTTCCAGTCGTCCGGCACGGTCTGGCAGAATGCCACCATGCGCCTGAGGACCGCGATCTTGTGGTCCATCGTCTTGCGCGGCGGACCAGTCAGGGTGCGGGCGCGCTCGCTCAGCACCCTGATGAAGTGATCGCCGCGCTCAGCCAGCAGCTCCACCGTGTTGGTGGTGAGCAGCTGGTTGTAGCCGATCGCGGTGGAGATGGCGCGGCCGCCGGGCTTACCCGACGCAAAGCCGGACTGCATGTCGTAGTGACCATTGCCGCCGGTCTCGAACGCATAGACGCGGATGATCTGATCGCGCGACAGTCCTTCCGCAGTTGCGGTGCGCACATAGGCGCGCTTGAAATCGATCTCCGCCGCAGGACGTTGCGGGGAGAACTGGAAGTGCTGGGCCGCCGCTCGCAGGAAATCGGCGACCACAGGAATGTACTTCGGCGGCTTGGCTTCCTTCTCCGGCTCCGGCTCGGGCTCAGGGTTCACCGGCCGCTTCGGCCCGGTGTAGACAGGTGGCTGCTCGAGCACATAGTCGTCGGCGGAGATCTCGACCCGGTCGCGCCGCTTGGCGTTGCGCGTCTTGCGCTTCTCGGACACCGCGCTCCAGTAGGCGGATGCGTCCTCCTCGAACGCCGCCCGCGCCTCCTTGTACTCGGCGAGGCGCCGCTTGTATTCGGCCATGGCCGGCGAGGTGAAAAACTGCGCGAGCGCGATCTCCCCGGGCTTGGTCACCGTCCCCAGCGGCAGAGCCTGCAGCGAGGCCGGCGGCAATACAGCCGTCAGCGCCGCACCGCCGCACAGGAGCAACACATGCCGCCGGTGAACCGGCGTGGTGCGGCGCGCAGCATCACCACGCTTGATTGGGATTTGATTCGACATGCGGCCAGCATAACTGATTTGGCCACCGTTCCCTGAACGGTTTCGCGAGGCAAAACGGCGCGGCACCATGACCATCGCGCCGTTCATCTGTGTTGCAGGCGGCGGCCACGCCCTTGGCGCAGCCGCGCCGGAAGGTCAGCCCGCAGCCTGCGTCTGGTGGCGGAACATGTGACGGCGGGCGTCGTCGTCCATCTCCGTCTTGAACACATGTTTGTCCTTGAGCGCGACGGCCCGCGCCGCGGCCGGGCGCGCACTGATCTCGTCGACCAGTCGCTTGAAATGCGGCAGCTTGGCCCAGGCCTCCTCGCCCAGCACGAACGGAATCAGCCGCCCCCACCCCCACACGTCCATGTCGACGATGGTGTAGGTATCCCCGACCATGTAGCGGCGATCCGCGAGCCGGTCGTTCAGGATGGCAAAGTGACGCTGCGCCTCGAACAGGTAGCGATTGAGCGCATAGGGCTGCTTCTCCGGCGTGAAGTGGCGGAAGTGGACCGCCTGCCCGCAATAGGGGCCGACGCCGGTCGCCGCGAACATCAGCCACGACAACAGTTCCGCCCGCGCCGCCGAGGCGTCTGCCGGCAGGAACTTGCCGGTCTTTTCGGCGAGGTAAAGCAGGATCGCGTTGCTGTCGAACACCACCGTGCCGTCATCGACGATCGTCGGCACCTTGCCGTTGGGATTGAGGGTGAGATACTCGGGCTTGAACTGCTCGCCCTTGCGCGTGTCGACCGCAATCGCCTCGTAGGGCAGGCCCGCCTCCTCGAGAAACAGAGCCACCTTGGTCGGGTTGGGCGAACCGTTGAAATAGAACTTCAGCATATCTGACCTCTCGGTGCGGGAACGACACGCCGCCGCGGACAGCGCACGACATGGTCCGTTGTTATCGCACCCCCGCCAGCCGCGGAAGACCTCGACCGACTGAGGGCCCCGCACTCACCCGGCTTGCTGCACCACGGGCTCAAGCCCTACGCGCCGGCTTGAGGCCGAAATCATAGTTGAGGTGGTAGTAGGGCACGTTCAGCACCCAGCCGTCCGCCGCCGGTCCCGGCTCGCGCCGGACGAATTCACGGATCAGGCTGTCCTTGACGCCGAACACCACATCCGAATCCAGATATCTGTCGCCGGCCTCGAACACATGGGTCACCAGTTGCTCGAAGCCCGGCGCCGAGATCATGAAATGCACATGGGCCGGCCGCCAGGGATGGCGGCCCTGCGCCTCCAGCATCTGGCCGACCGGGCCGTCATGCGGGATTGGATAGGCGGCAGGCCGGATCGACCAGAAGTTGAAGTGCCCTTTTTCGTCGGCATGGAACCGCGCCCGCATCGCGAGGTGCCCCAGTTCGTCGAGCTGCTGCACGTCATAATAGCCGTCATTGTCGGAGTGCCAGACATCGATGATCGCGTGCGGGATCGGCTGTCCGTCCGAGGACGACACCGTCCCGGTCACCAGCAGCGGATCGCCCTCGATGCCGCCGGAAATGTCCTCGCCGAGCGCCCGCTCGGGTGCGGCCTGAACGTAGAACGGTCCCAGCACCGTGGTCTCGGTCGCGCCTTCGGGCACCGGATGGTTGATGGCATCGACCAGCATCGATACGCCGAGCGCATCCGACAGCAGGATGAATTCCTGGCGCTTATCGTCGCACATATGGCCGGTGCGGGTGAGGAAATCGATGCCCTGCTCCCACTCCTTCTGGGTCGGGCGCACCTCGCGCACGAAGGCATGCAGGTGCCTCACCAGCGCTTCGCTGATCTCCTTGATGCGAGGATTGCCCGCGTCCTTGATCCGCTCGAGCACCGCATCGGTGATGGTCTGTTCGTTGAAGTTGCGCATGGCGTCTCCCCGGAATCTGAAAGTCTGATGGCGACGAGCCTGCTGTCGGCTCTTATGACGTGACTGGCGCGCTCCCGGCCCAGGCGCGCGCGATCAGGTCGCGAATGGCTGCGCGCTCCAGCGGCCGTGGGTTCCAGTAGGCGTTGGTCACCGCGAGATCCGCCGCCCTGTCGATGCCGTCCTCGGGCATGCCGATGTCCTTCAGCGCCCGCCTGGCGCCAAGCCTGCGGGCGAGATCGTAGAGGCCTGGCGCGGCATCGCCAGCGCCGAGCGCCGCCGCGATGCGGGCCGCGACGTCAGGCACTGCGGGCGCATTATACGCCATCGCGTGCGGCAGAACGATCGTATGGGTTTCCGCATGCGGCAGATCGAAGGTGCCGCCCAGGGTGTGACAGAGCTTGTGGTGCAGCGCCATGCCGACTGCGCCGAGACAGGTTCCGGCGAGCCACGCGCCATAAAGCGCATCCGAGCGCGCCGCGCGGTCATCGGGACGCGCCGCGATCGCCGGCAGGCCGCGCGCGAGCACCCGGATCGCCTCCTCCGCCATCAGCGAGATGATCGGGTTGCGGTCCCGCGCATACAACGCTTCCACCGCATGGGCGATCGCGTTCATGCCGGAGGTCGCGGTCAGCGCCGGCGGCAGCGTCATGGTCAGTTCGACATCATAAACCACCGTTTCCGGCAGGATCTTCGGGCTCGACTGCGTGGTCTTCAGGCCGTCGCGGGTCTCACCAAGAATCGGCGTCATCTCCGAGCCGGCATAGCTCGTCGGCACCACCACCTGCGGCAGATCGGTGCGCAGCGCGATCGCCTTGCCAAGGCCCGTGGTCGAACCGCCGCCGACCGCAACGACGCCATCGGCGTTCAACGCCCCGACCTGCGCCATCGCGCGATCGGTGACCTCGACCGGCGTATGCATAGCGGCGCCGGCGAACACGCCGGCAGCACGGCCGCCGAGTTGCGCTGCAACCGCATGGCCCTGCTTCTCCTGCGGCGGCGTGGTCAGAACCAGCGCGCGGCGGATGCCGAGACGGTCGAGTTCATCAGCGAGAACCGACAGCGTTCCGAAGCCGAACACCACCCGCATGGGCGCCGATTGATAGACGAAGCGATCCATCATCCGCTCCTTTCGCACAGAGCTACGTGCAGCACGATGCTGGCGACGCCGTGACCTGATTCCATCGCAGCGATAGTTTTCACGCCGCTTGTTGTCAACGCGCGATCAAGCGAGTTGATCGAGCAACTGCTTCACGAACTTGCGTTCGGTTTCACCAAGCGGCGCCTGCGGCGGCACCGGATCACCAATTTCATATCCTTGAACCGACAACCCGGCCTTGATGCACGCCGCCAGGTTGAAGCGCGCGAATGCTTCGTTGATGCGCCACAGCTTGCGCTGCAAGACGAGCGCCTGATCCCAGCGGCCCGCCTTGCAGAGATCATATAGAGCGACGCTCTGCTGCGGCACGATGCAGGCGGGCCCCGCCATCCAGCCGACGCCGCCGATCAGCATTACCGCCGCCGGGATATGCGCGGAGGCGGCGAACACACGAATGTCGTCGCCGCAGCGGTTCATGATCGACAGCAGGCGACCGGTGTTGGTGGAGGCATCCTTGATGTAGCCGATGCGCGGATGGCGCGACAGCCGCTCGATGACGCCGAGCGACAGGTCGGAGCGCTGGAACTGCGGATTGGTGTAGATCACCACCGGAATGTCGACCGCATCTGCGATGGCGCGGAAATAGCTTTCGACCTGCGCCTCGCCGATCGGAAAATAGGCCTCCAGGATCGCCAGGATGCCGTCGGCGCCAAGCCGCTGATAGGCCTTTGCCTGCGCGACCGCATCAGCGGTCGATGTCGACGCCACGCCCGCGACCACGGGCACTCGTCCAGCCGAGGCCTCGATGGTGGTTCGCACAACGGCCGTGCGCTGTACGGAGTTCAGATAGGCGAACTCACCGGTCGATCCGAGCGGCGTGAGGCCATGCACACCGGCCTTGACGAGATCGTTACACAGCCGCGCCAGCACCGCGGTGCGGATCTCGCCGTCACCGTCGACCGGGGAAACCAGATAGGGAAAGACGCCGTGGAAATTCGCTGCGGAGGACATGGTTGCTCGATGCCATCATGGAAATGCCAGCCGCCCATCAAACGGGGCGTTCGACCGCCCCGTCAAGACCGTGCCATCTCGCTTTTTGCACCGGGGCACGGCACAGTCGCCCCCGCCACCACATCGGGACGCTGCCATGACCGAGCTTTCCTCCGAAACCCGCGACCGCCTGCTGGCGGTCTCCACCGCAACGCTGAGCACCATCCTGTTCAAGCGCGGCCTGCGCAACCAATTCATCCAGGGCGTGCAGCGGCTGTCGGCAAAGCCGCTGAAGCTGATCGGCCCGGCGTTCACGCTGCGCTACATTCCCGCACGGGAAGATATCGACGTGATCGAGGTGTTCCGTGATCCGGAGCATCCTCAGCGCAAGGCGATCGAGACCGTGCCGCCGGGGCATGTGCTGGTGATGGACTGCCGCCAGGACCGCACCGCCGCCTCGGCCGGCGGCATTCTCGCCACCCGCGCCATGGTGCGCGGCTGCGCCGGCATCGTCACCGACGGCGGCCTGCGCGACGCCGACGAGATCGCCGAGCTCGCCATGCCGGCCTTCTGCGCCGTGCGCTCCGCGCCGACCAACCTCACCCGCCATCACGCCGTCGACATCAACGTGCCGATCGGCTGCGGCACCGCGCCGGTGTTTCCCGACGACATCATGGTGGGAGATGGTGACGGCGTCATCGTGCTGCCCCGCCATCTCGCCGATGAAATCGCGCTGGAAGCATTCAACCAGGACAGGCTCGAAACCTTCATCCTCGGCGAGATCCGCAATGGCGCCGCGCTGCGCGGCACCTATCCGCCCAGCCCCGAGACGCTGGCCCGCTTCAAGGCCTCGCTCGGCGATGACGGCACAGGCTCCGGCGCGATCTGAAACGCGCCGAAGCGAGGCTCCGCCACCTTCGCTCAGCCGCTGTTGCGCAAGCCCGCCGAGATGCCGTTGATGGTGATCTGCACGCCGCGCAGCACCTGCTCGTCGGTGCTGTGGGCGCGGTGCGCCTTCAACAGCTCGACCTGGGTGTGGTTGAGCGGGTCGAGATAGGGGAAGCGGTTGCGGATCGAGCGCTCCAGCAATGGATTGCTCTGCAGCAGGCGATCCTGCCCCGTGATCTGCAGCAGCCGCTTGATCGAGGTCTGCCACTCGGCGCGGATGCGCTGGAAGATGGTGTCGCGCAGTGTCTTGTCGGTGACGAGCTCGGCGTAGCGCGAGGCGATGGCGATGCTGCTCTTCGACAGCACCATGTCCATGTTGGACAACAGCGTGCGGAAGAACGGCCATTCGCGGTAGAGCTCCTGCAGCAGCGCGATGCCCTTGTCCGGATGACGGGCGATCCAGCTCTCCACCGCGGTGCCGAAGCCGAACCAGCCGGGCAGCATCAGGCGGCACTGCGCCCAGCTGAACACCCAGGGAATGGCGCGCAGGTCCTCGATCCGCCGTGTCTGCTTGCGTGACGCCGGCCGGCTGCCGATGTTGAGGGTGGCGATCTCCGAGATGACGGTCGATTCCCAGAAGTAATCCTGAAAGCCCTCGGTCTCGTAGACGAGGTTGCGATACGCCGCGAACGCCAGTGCCGACAGCTCCTCCATGGCGACGAGATACTCTTCGCGTGGCGCGGCCTGCTGCGGCTGGATCAGGCTCGCCTCCAGCGTGCCGGCCACCAGGATCTCGAGGTTGCGGCGGCCGACTTCGGCGTTGGAGTACTTGCTGGAAATGATTTCGCCCTGCTCGGTGATCCGGATCTGGCCGTTCACCGCGCCGCCCGGCTGGGCGATGATCGCATCATAGCTCGGGCCGCCACCGCGGCCGACCGAGCCGCCGCGGCCATGGAACAGCCGCAGCCGCACGCCATGGCGGCGGAACACCTCGATCAGGCTGATCTCGGCCTTGTACAGCTCCCAGCCCGAGGTGACGAAGCCGCCATCCTTGTTGCTGTCGGAATAGCCGAGCATCACCTCCTGCACGCCGCCGCGGCTGTCGACGAGACGCCGGTAGGCCGGCAACGACAGCAGCCGGTCCATGATCTGCGCGCACGCCCGCAGGTCCTTGATGGTCTCGAACAGCGGCACGACATTGATGCGGCTCGAGCCGGACGGATCGATGATCCCGACCTCCTTGAGCAGCACCGCGATTTCCAGGAGGTCGGAGACGCCTTCCGTCATCGAGACGATGCTCTGGTTCACCACCCGCTCGCCGAGCACCTTATGCGCGTCGGCGACCGCCCGCAGCACCGCGAGTTCGCTTTGTGTCTCTTCACTGTAGGTCACGAACGGCGACACCAGCGGGCGTACGGTGACGAGTTCGCGGGCCAGCAGCTCGATCCGCGCATCCTCGTCGAGGTCGCCATAGACGATGCCCGTCGCCGTCGCGATGAACTCGCCGACAGTGCGTTCGTGCACGGCCGAATTTTGCCGGATATCGAGGCTTGCAAGGTAGAAGCCAAAACAATCCAGCGCCCGGCGCAGCAGCCGCAGCCGGCCGCGCGCGATCACCGCCGAATTGTTGGCGACCAGCGAGTCGTGAATGATATCGAGGTCGGCGCGAAACTCGGCCGCATCCCGATAGGGCGCAGCCTTGCCGACCGGCGGCCGCTCGGTGCTGCTGCTGCCGAGCTGGGCGGCCGTCGCCGCCAACCGTGCATAAATGCCGGAGATGGCCAGCCGGTAAGGCTCGCCACGCCGGTGCGGCGACGGATCCGGCGACTGCTGCGCCAGGGCGGCAAGCTTCGACGAGACCTCCACGAGCTGGGAGGCCAGCGACAGTTCCGCGCCCAGCACGTGCAATTCCTGAAGATAGAAGTGCAGGATGCGGCTGCTCTGCAACCGCAAGGTATCCCGCAGCACATCTGCGGTGACGAAGGGATTGCCGTCGCGATCCCCCCCGATCCAGCTGCCAATCCGAAGAAATGAAGCCAGCTCATCCGCCCGCCTGGTGCCGGCCGCGCCATCTTGCTGCAAACGGTCCAGCAGCGCGCAATGCAACCGCGGCACCTCATGCAGGAAGGTGTAATCGTAGAACGACAGCCCGTTCGCGACCTCATCGAGAACAGTCAGCTTGGTCCGCCGCAGCAGATTGGTCTGCCACAATGTGAGCACGGCGCGGCGCAGCTGCTCCTCGAGTTCCCTGCGTTCGTCTGCGGTCAGCTTGATGCGTTCGCTGCGGTCAAGCAGGGAAGCAATCTCCATCTCGCGGTCGATGGTGCTCTTGCGGCGCACCTCGGTCGGATGGGCGGTCAGCACCGGGCTGACCAGGGCGGCGTCGAAGAAGCGGCGCAGCTCGTCGGCGCTCTTTCCAGCCTTGCGGGCCCGGGCAACGGCGGCCTCGATGGTGGACGGCTCCGGCGGCTGCCCCGCCAGCACCCGCGAACGCTGCTGGCGAATGTGGTTCTGATCCTCGGCGATATTGGCGAGGTGGGAGAAATAGCTGAAGGCACGGACAATGCGGACGGTATCGCTGGTCGACATGCCGTTGAGAATGTCATCGAGTTCGTGGCGCGCGTCCTCGTCCTCGTCGCGATGGAAGCGCACCGAGGTCTGCCGGATCCGCTCGACGAGGTCGAACACCGCGTCGCCCTCCTGGTCCCGCACGGTATCGCCGAGGATGCGTCCCAGTTGCCGAATATCGTTGCGCAGCTGGGCGTCCTCGAACCCCGCTCCGGATGTGTCCTCGCGCGGCGTCCGCGCCTCATTCGATACCTTCACGTCCAACGACATCATCACTCCCTCGCCGGCGATTCCGCAGCGCACAAAATGAGTGTCCTATAGACGAGGGGAGCGCGCAAGATGCTGGGCGCAGGCGCGTGTCGACCAACAGCAACGGGCGGCCGGCCGCCGGGCTCGCGACCCATTATATAATATACGAATGCGCCCCCCTTGATGCCGGAGAACGAGACGCTGGATCGCCCCTCCCGACGATCGCCAGCCACCTGCACGCCGAATCTCGACGGCTGGTTCGCAATGCCCGGTCGTCTCATGTGCGACGATCGTTGGCCGGGTCCTTGGCCAAACTCTTGGCCAACCCCTTGGCCAAGGACCTGGCCACGAGTCCGCCACGCATCGTTCAATCGAATATCGGTACCCGGCGGACCGCACCGGACAGCTTCAGCTCTGCGAGCTCATGACCGAAATCGCCGGGGCGCGCATATTCACACCCACATCGCGTCGGCCATCCTGTCTGCAGCGACAGCGCAAAACGAGAGCTGCCTCTCCGCGATGCGCTCCTTCGACATGAGCAGCACCGCACGATCGAAATCGCTAGCGCATCGTGTGCTTGTGGCAACGGAGCATCGTTCGTTCAAGGGCATGCGTGCGACCGCTCATTTCTTCGGCAGCAATGTGCGCATGCGAACGAAACGATGCGCGCCGACAAAACGCATCGCCGATCACGACTACAACTTCACGGACATGTAATCTTGTCATGCTACCTTGAGTGGGATACGCTAGATGCATATTCAGAGCTTTTATTTTTTATCAATTTTGAGTGGGGGTGCACGTGCGTACACTCGTCACCGCAGGCCCGCCGACGTCCAATGGCGATTTACATCTCGGGCATCTTTCAGGTCCCTATACCGCCGGCGACATCTATACGCGATATCTGCGCATGCAGCGCCGCGGCGTCCATTACGTCTCCGCCGCGGACGACCACCAGAGCTATGTCGCTCTGAAGGCGACACAAACCGGGCGGACGCCCCAGGAAGTCGCGGACGAGTACGGTCTCGTCATCAAGAACAGTCTCGATAAGGCCGCGGTGGCGATGGATCTGTTCGGACAGCCGTCCCGCTCGCCGCGCTACATCCGATTCCTGCAGGATTTCGTCGCCACGCTGCATGCGAAAGGGATTTTGTTCGCGCGCACCAGCGACGTGCCTTATTGCGAGACCTGCGATCGGATGCTGTTCGAGGCGCACATCAAGGGGCACTGCGCGGACTGTGGCGCCGGGTCGGACGGCGGCATCTGCGAGGCCTGCGGACATCCCAACAAGGGATCTGACCTCGAAAGCCCGCGCTGTGCGGCCTGCGGCACGCCACCGAGCAGCAGCCGGCCTTCGACAAGATTGTTCTTTCCTCTCAACACCTATCGCGACTATTTGCGCCGCTACGCCCAGAGCGCCGTGATGAATCCGCATGCCCGCGCACTGTGCGACGCGCTGCTCGCCAAGGACTTGCCCGATGTCGCCGTCACTCAGCCGGCCGACTGGGGCATTCCCGTTCCGATCGACGGCTTCGAATCGCAGTGCATCTCCGCCTGGTTCGAACTCGGTCCGCACTATCTCGCGGTCTGCGACATGCTGCACGAGCGCGGCGGGCCCGATTGGCGCGAATTCTGGACGCGCGATGCCGATGTCATCCAGTGCTTCGGGTTCGACTCCGCCTATTTCCACATCGTGCTATTCCCCGCACTTTTTCACGCCTACGATCCCGCGATCCGACCGCCCAAGGGCTTCATCATCAATGAATTCTACCGGCTCGACGGCCGCAAGTTCTCCACCAGTCGCAAGCACGCGCTGTGGGCTTCGGAGTTTTTGGACGAGTACTGCAGCGACGCCGTACGCTTCCACCTGTGCCTGACGCGGCCGGAGAGCGAACAGACCAATTTTACAGTGGCGGAATTCCTGCAGACGTTGAACAGCGAGCTTGTCGGCACCTGGGACGGCTGGCTGAGGGCCCTTGCGGCCAAGGTGTCGGGACAACCGGCTCCGCGCGCGGAAAGCTGGCAGGCGCATCAGCTGCGCTTCCATCACCGCCTCACACAATTGGTGAGCGAGATCGCCGCATCCTATGAGATCGACAGCTTCTCGCCTCATCGCGCGGTGCGGCTGCTGAGCGAACTGGTGCGCGAGTCCGCGGCCTTCGCCGCGGCGAGCGCGCACCACGCCGACAATCCGCATCGACGCAGCGAGCATCATACCAACATCGCCCTCGAGCTCGCCGCAGCCCGCGCGCTGGCACTGGCGGCACGCCCGGTGATGCCGCAATTCGCCGAAAGGCTCTGGGCCGACCTCGGGCAGCCAGCCCCGATCGACCACGCAGAGTGGGAGCGGCTGCCGAGCCTGCTCGTGCCCGGCGAACCGCTCCATCTTTCCGCGCTCGGATATTTTTCACCGTCTCTGCCGCAGGACAAAGTGCTCGCGGCCTGAGACAGCGTTGGCTCGCCACTATTGGCTCGTCATTCAGCGGACCCGTGCCATGTCAGACACAACAGCCGTCAATGAAGTTCGCGCGTCCTATCCCCAGGAGCGGATCTGGTTCGTTCACCAGCTCGCGCCTGCCAGCGGCGCCTACAATATCCTGTTCAATCATGCCTTGCCGGAACCGGCCGACGAGGGTGCGCTGCGCAGCGCCTTCCTGCGGCTGATCGACCGTCACGAGGTGCTGCGAACCACCTTCATCGAACGCGACGGCCTGGTGTTTCAGGTCATTCACGCAACGCCGCTGGAGATCGATGTTCCGTTGATCGACGTCTCCGAGCTCGATGAGGCCGACAGCGCCGCGGCCATCCAGCGCCTGACCGAAGACGAGCTGCACATTCCGTTCGATCTCCAGCGGGGACCGTTGATCCGCTTCCGGCTGCTGCGACTGTCGCCCGACCGACTGTCCGTGATGATCGTGATGCACCACATCATCAGCGACGGCTGGTCGACGACTGTTCTCGCGAACGAGCTCGACAGGCTCTATGCGGACGCGATCAGCGGCGCCGAAGCCAGTCTGCCGCCGCTGCCGATCCAGTACGCCGATTACTCCGAGTGGCAGCGCGCCCGCAGCAACAGTCCGAAGATCCAGAAGCAGCTCGCCTACTGGCTCAAGCAGCTCAAGGACGCGCCGCCGGTGATCGAGCTGCCGCTCGACCGGCCCCGCACCGGCAGCCCGGAGACCGCGGGCAAGGTGAAGCTGTTTTCGATCCCGGCCCGTGTCACCTCGGAGGTGTCGTCGCTCGCACGGCGCAAGCACGCGACGGTCTTCATGGTGCTGGTCGCCGCGTTCAAGAGCCTGCTGTACCGGATGACCGGCCAGGATGACATTGTCATCGCCACCGTGGTCGCCAACCGCACCCGCATCGAGCTGGAAAGCATGGTCGGCTGCTTCCTCAACAATCTGGTGCTGCGTGACAAGCTGCAGGCTGAGACCAGCTTCGAGGACCTGGTCGAGCAGATCCGCGACACCACGCTCGATGCCTACTCCAACCAGGATATCCCGTTCGAGCTGGTCGTGGAGCAGTTGAACCTGCCGCGGAGCCTCAGCCACAATGCCGTGTTCCAGGTCATGGTCGCGTTCCAGAATTTCGTCAGCGACCAGTTCGCCGAACTGAATATCGGCGGGACGGAAACCGAGGATGGCGGTATCGCCACCTCGCCGGCCATCGCCAAATTCGACCTGTCGCTGTCGATGTGGGAGGCCGGCGGCACCATCGGCGGCGGCATCGAGTACCGCAGCGACCTGTTCGACGATGACACCATCGACCGCCTGATCCATCATTACCGCGTGCTGCTCGCGGATGCGACCGCACGCCCCTCTGCCCGGTTGCGCGACCTCAAGCTGCTCGATGAGCGCGACACCCAGACCATCGTGCACGACTGGAACAACTGGGAGCTCGACTATCCCCGGGACAAGCTGATCCATCAGGCCATCGAGGAACAGGTCGAGCGGACGCCCGACGCTCCGGCAGTGCTGTTCGAGGGCAGCCACCTGACCTATCGCGAGCTCAATCGCCGCGCCAACCGCCTTGCCCGCCACCTGATCGCGCTCGGCTGCAAGCCGGAGCGGATCGTCGGCCTGATGGTCGAGCAGTCGCTCGACATGATCGTCGGCATCCTGGCGATCCTCAAGGCGGGCGGCACCTATCTCGCGATTGATCCAAAAATTCCAGAAGAGCGGCTGTCCTACATCGTCCGGGATGCCGATCCACTGGTCGTGCTCACCCACGAAGCCTCCGTCGACGCCCTCACCCGCGCCAGCGCGACGCCGCTGGTGATCGACACGGCCGCCGGCCTCGACACGCCGGCCGACGAGAGCAACCCCGGCGTGACACTGGGGTCGCGGTCACTGGCCTATGTGCTCTACACCTCCGGCTCGACCGGTCGCCCCAAAGGCGTGATGATCGAGCATCGCTCGGTGATCCACCATCTCTGGGGCATGAACCTGCAGTACGAATTCGGACCGGCCGACTGCTTCTTCCAGAGTCACGCCTACACCTTCGACGTCTCGGTCTGGGAGTTCTTCATGCCGCTGGTGAGCGGCGGACGCGTGGCGATGATCAAGCCGGACAGCCACAGCGACGCGGCCTACCTGATCGACACCATGGTCAAGGCCGGCGTGACCTATGTCTGTCTGCTGCCACCGATGCTGCAGCTCGTGCTCGACGAGCCCAACGCCACGGACCTGAACAAGTCGGTCCGCTGGGTGATCTGTGGCGGCGAGCCGCTGTCGGCCGAGCTGGTGACGCGGTTCTTCGAGACAATGGACGCGCGGCTCGACAACGCTTATGGGCCGACTGAAGCCACCATCCACAACACCTACTACCATTGCCAGCGCGGACCGCAGCCGCCGGTCATCCCGATCGGCCGGGCCATGCCCGGGGCGAAGGTCTATATCCTCGATGCCAACCTCAACCCGATGCCGATCGGAGCTCCCGGCGAGATCTGCATCGGCGGTGACGCGGTCGGACGCGGCTATCTGAAGGCGCCGGAGCTGACAGCAGAAAAATTCATCACCGATCCGTTCTCCGACGATATTGGCGCCCGCCTCTATAAGACCGGCGACATCGGCCGCTTCCTCCCCGACGGCAATATCGAATTCCAGGGGCGCCGCGACATGCAGATCAAGCTGCGCGGCTTCCGCATCGAGCTCGGCGAAATCAGCCATACCCTGAAGCAACACCAAGCCGTGAGCGAAGCCGTGACCATCGTCCGCGAGGACCGGCCCGGTGACCGCCGCATCGTCAGCTATGTGGTCGCCGACGGCATCGGCGACCTTACCGCGACGATGGTGGATTATCTCAGCCCCCGCCTGCCAGACCACATGATCCCCAGCGCCTTCGTGCGGATGGACCGCCTGCCGCTGAAGGACAGCAACAAGGTCAATGTCGCAGCGCTACCCGCGCCGTCGGGGGCCAGCTCACGGTCGGGCATCTTCATCCCGCCGCGGACGGCGGACGAGAGCCGCCTTGCCGAAATCTGGAAGGACCTGCTCGGCATCCAGCAGGCCGGAGCCCGCGACAATTTCTTCGAGCTCGGCGGACACTCCCTGCTGGTGACACGGCTCATTGCCCGCATCCGCGCCGAAATGGGCGTGGTGCTGTCGATCCGCCAGATCTTCCGCACCCCGATTCTCGACGAGTTGGCGGCTGCGATTCAGACGGCCCGGCGCGTCGCAGACACGGAGCCCGACGACGAGATCGTCGCACGGCCACGAAATATCGCACGCTAGGCCTGCGTGCCACCGAGCAGAAAGGGCGGTCATGGACGATATCAGCGGAGCGAAGAGCGGCCACTGGTCGCATAATGGAGCGGGCGGCGCGACAAACGGCAAAGCAGAAGTCTTCGACCTGCTGTGTGCCGGCTTCGGTCCTGCAGGCATTTCGCTTGCTGCCGCGCTCGCCGATTGGCGGGAAGCCGCCGGCAGGGATGACAGCCACCAGGTCCGCTTCCTGGAGCGCAACGCCGGACCATCCTGGCAGCCCGGCCTGCTGGTCCGCGGCGCCGATATCAACCACAACTTCCTGCGCGACTTCGCCACCCCCCGCGACCCGCGCAGTCGCTTCACCTTCGTCAACTATCTGAAGCAGAGCGGCCGGCTCTATCATTTCGGCCATCTCGGCGGCCGCGTCGCCCGTACCGACTGGGACGCCTATGTACGTTGGACCGCCGGTCAGCTCGCCGACTACGTGACCTACAGCCAGACGGTCGAGAGCGTGGCCCCCTATCCCACCGCCGGCGATCCGGATCTGCTTCTAGTGAAGACGCAGAGCACATCCTACCTGACCCGCGCGATGGTGCTGGCCACCGGTCCAACGCCCCACATCCCCGAACTCTTCCGCCCGCATCTCGGCGATCGCGTCTTCCATAGCGCTCGCTTCCTGCAACAGCTCTCCACGTTCGACCGCGATAACGACCTCACCTTCACGGTGATCGGATCGGGGCAGAGCGCCGGTGAGGTCGTGCTGCATCTCTACGACCGCTTCGCCAACGCCCGCTTCATCTCGCTGCAGCGCGGCCTCGCCTTCCCGCTGGTCGATGTCGGCCATTTCTCCAACGAGGTCTACTTTCCGGAGGAGGTCGAGTATTTCCATGCCCTGCCGCCCGAGGCACGCCGCCAGGTGGTGACCGACTTCCACAAGACCAACTATTCAGCCGTCGACACCGATGTCAGCCAGGCGCTGTATTGGCGCGTCTACGAGGACAAGGTGCTGGGAACACCGCGTGTGCGCATCGTGCCGCGCAGGCGCCCGGTGGCTCTGGAAGCGACAGGCGGGCGGTTCAATTTGAGCGTCGAGGATGTCTACACCCACGACATCGAGGTGCTGACCACCGACGTCGTCATCCTCTGCACCGGGTACGACGAAGCCTTATTCCCGAAGCTGCTCGAGCCGTTGCGGTCGTCCATCGTCACGGACAGCCTGGGTGGACCGGAAATCGGCTTCGATTATCGGGTGCAGACGGTCCCGGGCTTCCGGCCGCTGATCTACATCAACGGCATGTCGGAACGAACCCATGGCGCCAGCGACAGCCTGTCGCTGAGCATGTCGGCGCTGAAGGCCGAGCGTATTCTGACCTCGTTCCTGCGGCACAGCGGCACGACCGACGCCGTCGGCGCCCCGCTCCATATCGCGGCACGGCCCACAACCGCGGCCCAGCCGTCCCCTCTCTGATGGAGATCGCGATGTCCTCCTGGTTCTTCTCCTACGGTACCAGCGCCGACCCCCACCACGTTGCCGCCGAAATCGGCCCAGTGGCGGAATCCCTTCCTGCGACCATTCCCGATCACCGCCTGACCTTCGCCAACTACCGTGCCGAATGGGATGGCGGCACGTCGTGCATCGTGCCGGCCCGCGGACAGGACGTCATCGGGGTGATGCACAAGGTCTCCTCGGACCAGGTCGAACTGCTGTCGAACGCCGACCCGGCTTACGGACTGTTCGACAAGACCGCGCGCACTGCGACCGGCGACGTCGACGTCAAGGTGCTGCTGCCCAAGATCATCGGCGACTTCGCCGCGCCCGCGGATGCTTATGTCGGCAAGATCCGAGCGGGGCTCAGCGCGTTCTATCCGATCGAGCAGATCGACGCCTACTTGAAGCCGGCGCTGCAGCGCGATTCGCTGTTCAGGTCGATGGTTGCGCAGTGGGCCGACGAGGCCGCGCCGAAGCAGGAGTACAACACCCTGTTCCGCCGGCTGCTGCCCTGGCGCGGCATGGTGCGCACTCCATGGGGCGGGGCGTGGGCCACCATCGACCCCGGCACTGCCAGCGAGCTCTACAAGCACGACGAGGAGGAGATCGCCATCGTGGTCGCGGGCGAAGGAGAGCTCCGGGTCGACAGCAACACCCGCCCGATCAAGAAGGGCGATGTGGTGTATTTCGAGCCCTACTGCGAGCATGTGGTAACCAACACGTCGGACGAAGCTCTTGAAGTGCTGTTCTTCTGGTGGGGCGGGCGCGACGGCACGATGTGGGCGGGACGCCCCGTCTAGGTCGTCGCCGGGGCTGGAGCCGGATCGGCAGAATCAGACACGCGTTGCCAACGGAGCATTTCCATGTTGCACACCCCTTCTGATCTGCCGGTCCGGTGCGAGCTCGGGACTCCTCGCATCGGTGACGACAGCGATGTCTTCACGGCTCTCGAATCCGATGTCCGGAGCTACTGCCGGCGCTTTCCTTCCGTGTTCGCCACCGCCAAGGATCACCTGCTCACCGACGAGGACGGCAACGCCTATGTCGACTTCCTGTCCGGCGCCGGCGTTCTCAACTACGGCCACAACAACGACGCCATCATCGAGCGCGTGCTGCGCTACATGCAGCAGCGCGGCGTGATCCAGGGCCTCGACCTGCACACCACGGCCAAGCGGGAATTCCTCGCCACGTTCGAGGCCGCCATCCTCGCGCCACGCCATCTGCGCTACAAGGTCCAGTTCACGGGCCCAACCGGCAGCAGCGCCGTGGAGGCGGCGCTCAAGCTGGCGCGCCGGCTGCGGCCGCGACGGCCGATCGCAGCGTTTACCAACGCCTATCACGGCATGTCCCTGGGGGCACTGTCCGCCACCGGTGATGGACCGATGCGGCGCGCCTCCGGCTTGGCCTTGCACGACGTTGTCCGGTTGCCGTTCGATGGCTTCTTTGGCGATGGCATCAACACGTTGTCCTATATCGATGCGCTGCTTTGCGAACCGGGCAGCGGTATCGACGCCCCGGCAGCCTTCATCCTCGAGACTGTGCAAGCCGAGGGAGGATTGAAGGCGGCATCGCGGAGCTGGCTGCGCGGCCTCGCGGAACTGGCACGCCGGCACGATGCATTGCTGATCGTCGACGAAATCCAGACCGGATGCGGGCGCACCGGCCCATTCTTCAGCTTCGAGGATGCCGGCATCGAACCGGACATCGTCTGCGTGTCCAAGTCCATCGGCGGCATCGGCTTCCCGATGGCGCTGGTGCTGATGAAGGAGACGCTCGATGCATGGAAGCCCGGCGAGCATATCGGGACCTTCCGCGGCAACAACCTCGCCTTCATCGCCGCGACCGCGGCGCTCGACACCTACTGGCGCGACGCCGCCTTCGAGCAGGCCACACGGCGCAAGGGCGAAACCATGCAGATCCGCCTGCAGCAGATGGCGGACCGCTGCCCCGACGGCCAGGCCCGGGTGCGTGGCCGCGGCATGATCCGTGGGCTGGAATGGGACAATGTCGACATGGCTGCGGCGGTTTCGGCGGCTGCCTTCAAGCGCGGCCTGATCGTCGAGACCTGCGGTTCGCGCGAACAGGTGCTCAAGCTGCTGCCGCCCCTGACCATCGGTGACGCCGAACTGGCCGCCGGCCTCGACCGCCTCGATGACGCGATCGATGACGTCTACCGATTGAATCAACCGCCGCTCACGCTACGGCAGAGCGCATGAAGGTAATCATTGTCGGTGCGGGCATTCACGGTCTTTGCCTCGCCTGGGCTCTCGCACGTGAGGGCCACGCGGTCACGGTGATCGACCGGCACACCATTCCCAACCCGCTGAACGCATCCTACGACCAGCACCGCCTGATTCATGACTTCAACCGCCTCGCCAATGACGATCCGACCATTACCCAGGCCTTTGCGGCCTGGCAGGCGCTGTCTTGCGATATCGGCCCGCTCTATGTCGAGACCGGCGCGGTCTGCGGCTTCGCCGACGCCGCACACGCGGCACCTGCGCTGGATGGCCTTCGCAACAGCGGCGTCGCAGCCCACCTGCTGGACGAGAAGGAACTGCGCAACCGTCTGCCGGGATTGCGCCCCGATCCAGGCTGCTGTGCCATCGCGACCACGCGCGGAGGCATTCTTCTCGCCGACCAGATCGCCATCCTGCTGACCGACTGGCTGGCGCGACGGAACGTCAAGCTGCGGCCGAACACGACCGTGGCGTCGCTCGATCTCGACTGCCCCGCAGCCGTGCTGGCCGACGGCGAGAGCGTGCCGGCCGATATCGTGGTCGCGTGCGCAGGCGCGGCGACCATAGATCTGTTCCCAATGCTCGCGGGATCAGTCGGGGCTCGCCGGCAGCTTGTCGCCTATGTCGACCCACCACCGCGGTTGGTCGCAGCCTGGCGACAAGCGCCGGTATTCGTGAACTTCGGCGGAAGCGATGATTTTTGGGGCGCGCCACCGGCCGCAACGACCCAGTTGAAGCTCGCGGCCGGGCGCCTTGCCCGCCCGGGCAGCCCCGCCAATCCCGATGAGCGTATCGTCACCGCCGCGGAAACTGAGGCGTTGTTGGACTGTTGCCGGGATCGCCTCGTGCAGTTCGACACCTACCGCGTTCTCCGTGTGGGCGCCTGCTTCTACAGCATCGCACCACAGCAGCACGTTGTTCAATGCTCGCTCGATTTCCGCCACTGCGTCTGGATGGTCGCAGGCCACAACGGCAGCGACTACAAGCTCGCGCCTGCGCTCGCCCTGCGGCTCGCCACACGGCTCAGCCGTCACCGCGAAGGATCACGCCCAGCCGATGCGCGATGAAGCGGCGGCCGCCCATGACACGGGCGGCCGCGTCGCGAGCTAATGCGATGCATGGATCATGTCCGTGGCGCGCTGGCCGATCACCGCACAGGTGGCGTTGAGGTTGGCGTTGATGATCCACGGCATCACCGATGCATCCGCAATCCGCAGCCCCTCCAGCCCGTAGACGCGAAGCTCCGGATCGACCACCGACATGGCGTCAAACCCCATCTTGCAGCTGCAGGACACGTGATAGATCGTGTACCCGTTGGCGCGCACATAGGCTGCGAGATCCTTATCCGACGTGACATTCGGCCCAGGCTCCAGTTCGGCACCACGCACGCCGTCGAACGCGCGCTGCGCCAGGATCTCGCGCGACAGCTTGATCCCTTCGACAAGGATATCGACGTCGGACTGCGTCGACAGATAGTTCGGGTTGATCAGCGGCGGCGTATTTGGATCAGCGGACAACAGCGAAACTCGCCCCACGCTGGACGGACGGGCCAGTGTCGGCGTGGTCGACATGACGGGCTGGGTGCCCTCGAGGCCCTGCCAGAAGTGGAACTGGAGGTCCGGCGAGGACGCAAGCGGCCGGTGCTTGGTGCGCACGAACAGTCCGGCCTGCACGCCGCTGCCGAAGATCGGCGCGGTCTTTCCTTCCACCGCCCACGCCATCGACAGCTGCACATGATCCTGCAGGTTCTGGCCGACGCCCGGCAGATCGAGCAACACCGGGATCTGCAGGCGCCGCAGATCATCCGCCGGACCGATGCCCGACAACATCAGAAGCCATGGCGAGCAGATCGCGCCGGCGCACAGCACCGTCTCGCGGTCGGCGTAGGTGCGCGTGAGCTGGCCGCTCTCGGTCATATATTCCACGCCGACAATCCGGTTGCCATTGTTGATCAACCGCAACACCTTGCAGTTGGTCAACACCGTCAGATTCTTGCGGTACATCTCCGGGTGCAGGAAGGCTTTCGCGAGGCTGCAGCGCAAGCCATCGCGGATGGTCATCTGATAGTAGCCGACGCCGTTCTCCTGGCACTCCGCGTTGAAATCCCAGTTCGGGCCATCGTAGCCATACTGCAGCCCGGCCTGAAGAAACGCCGTCGCCGGCTCGCCTGGCAGCGGGTAGTTGCGCACTGTCAACGGACCATTGATGCCGTGGTAGCGTGATACACCAAGCTCGTTGTCCTCCTGCGCCACGAAGATCGGCAGCAGGTCATTATAGCTCCAGCCACTATATCCCTCGTAGGCCCATGCGTCATAGTCCAGCCGGTTGCCGCGGACATACAGCATGGCGTTGATCGAGCTGCTGCCCCCCAAGGTCTTGCCGCGTGGACAGCCGATGGTGCGACCGTTCATGTGGACCTGCGGCGTGGTCTTGAAGGACCAGTCGTATTGGGTGTTGCGGACCTTCAGGTAGTCGTTTGGATCCTGGATCAGAACGCTGTCATCCATCGGCCCCGCTTCGAGCACCAGGACGCGGATATTGGGATCGCAACTGAGCTTGTCGGCGATGACACAGCCGGCGGAGCCTGCACCGATGACGATATAATCGACCGCATCGGTCTGCTTGGCCACAGCAGGCGCCGCGCTCGGCGCCGTAGTTCCAGTCGTTGGACACATGGTTCGCCTCGTCTCAAAATGGATTGGTGAAAGGATCGTCGGCAGACAACAACACGCCCGCACGCGAGCAGGGATCGTGCAGATCACAGCGAACAATCAAATTGGGAACTAGCGCAAATTGGGAACTAGCGTAGCCACCGCTTCCGCGCGGTGGCGGCATCCCTCGAAAGGCATACCGGGTGCGAAGCTTGGCGGGCGATCACGTCCGCCGCCGGGAGGGCTCGTGGTCAGATACGCCCGACTTCGCCTGGAGCATCGGACAACGTGGCAAAAGCCATGGTGGCGAAACCACCAGGCGCGGCCGCCGCGGGCCGCTCGACGCAGGGGGCAACCTGGGCCTGCGACAGACGCAGCGCCTGGGTATCCGCATAGATCATCGCTGCATGATTGAGCAGGTTGCCAGTCGATGCCGCGACCGTGCTCGCCGCTGCGCCGTGCATGTTCGACACGGTGATGAGATGCGTCATGTTGTTCGCCAGCGTGCTGATGGCATTGAGGATGGTGATGACGGACCCCGGCAGAGCGCCGGTGTTGCCCGCCAGCACATCCACCGAAATTCGCAGCTGCTGAACGGAAATTTCCAGCGTCGTAAGCCGGTTAAGAAGATCTGCGATCCTGTCCGGCGCGATCTCCGATGACGCCTCGCTCGAGGCGGCCGCCGGTGTCTGCTCGCTGGATGGGCCGCCACCGGAGGAATGAGCAGCGCCGTTGTGATGGTTCTCGCCGTCGTGGTTTTCATCCTGCATGATGACCACCTGCCAATAAATTGTTTGTACAAAATCATTTTAAACTACACTCGGAAGTATATCATGCACGGCCATTGCAACCAACAGCAAACTTGATTTCGGGTGTGATGTTTCAATGACGGCGATGCCGGAGCGAAGCATCCGGCGGCGCCGCACCATGATTTTCCTTTTCTGCAGCCGCACCTGTCGCAGCAGTGTTTCTATCGCAACCATATCAATGTCGGCCATGACCTCATTGCCCTTGCATCTATTGGCGACGCCGCCGTCCGATGCTGCGATCGCGATTGGCCTGCCGATCGATACGGCCGCGCATGGCACCTGCCTCATTGCGGCGGCCCATCTCGCGATTGCGCTGCATCACCAGCAAGGTGGCCTCCCGGTCCGTCCCGTCTGGTGCGACGACCATCGCAGCGCGGACGGCGGACGAGTTGCCGCAGCACATCTCGCCGATCGCGGCATCCGCTATGTCATTGGCCATTTCAGTTCGCGCGCCGCCATGACCGCTGCACCAATCTATGCAGATGCCGGCATTGTGTTTCTGGCTCCGGGCGCCAGCGCGCCAGCACTAACCGAAAGTCCCGCACCATCAACCGTGTTGCGGCTATTCGGGCGGGACGACACGCAAGCGAATGCGATCGTGCAGATGCTGCAGCGACTGGAATCGACGCCCGATATCGAGATCTATGTCGAGGACAACCGGTATGGCCACAGTCTCGGCGCGCATCTGGAGGCCGCACTCGCGCATGCGGACATGACCGCACACATCATGAGCGGGCGTGACGAAGGTGATGTTCGTTCTATCAGGACGGGTCCCGTCGTGCTCGCTGGAACCCGGGAATTCTCCGCGCGCTTGCTGCAGCGGCTGGATCGAACGCGCCTACGGATCGCAGGCGACGATGCCTACCATGCCGCATTCCTGGTCGAAGCCGGTCCCGCCGCGGACGGCGTGCTGATCCCCGTCATCAAGCCTCCGGCCGAACATGGCATCGCAGCTGATCTCGACGCCGCTTATCGGACCCTGATTGGCCGCGCCCCCGGCGCCTATTTCCCGACCAGCTATGTGGCCGTCGACCTGTTGCTCCGCGTGCTGCGCCGCCTCGGTGACTGTGGCGGCATGCGAGCTGCGGCGTGCCTGAGAGGGCAGAGCTGGTCCACTCTGCTTGGTGAACTGTCGTTCACGCCATCCGGCGAGGTCACGGGACTGAGCTGGCGAACGGCACGCATCGCGCAAAGACAATTCATCGTCACCTGAGGCAACCAAGCAGCGGCTCCATGCCCGACATCACCGTTCTGATGACCGTCATCACCAGCAGTGACGCTGCCTTGTCCCGGCAGCGCGTCGAGGCACTGCAGCCTGACGAGCGAGCGCGTCTTGAGCGATTTCGCAAGCAGCGCGACCGGGCGCTGTTCGTGACCGGCCGCGCGCTGCTGCGATACGGGTTGCGGGAGTTGTTCGGCATCACCGGCGCCTCGATCGGGACGGGTCCCGACGGCAAGCCGATGCTGCTTGGTGCGGAGGCTGACGTCGACTTCAATCTCGCCCACAGCACCAATCTGGTTGTCGGCGCCTTTGCGCGCGGCGTCAATGTCGGCATCGATGTCGAACGTCTCGATGACGATCCCGGCATCATCGAAGCCGCCAGCCGGCACTTCGCGGCCGAGGAGCGCGACATTCTGGCCGGCTGTGGTGGCGATGTGCTGGCGGACCGCTTCCTGCGCATCTGGACGTTGAAGGAAGCCACGATCAAGGCGACCGGCCTCGGCCTGCAGACCCGCCTGGACGGCTTTGCGATCGCGCTCGATCCTCCCCGACTGGTCCGTGCCGGCTCGGAGTTCGGCGACATCAGCCGCTGGCATTTCGAGGAGAGACAATACGAAACGGCACGCATAGCCCTGGCGCTCCAGCAGCGCCAGGCATCCCGACCGGACGTCTCGTTCAAGCCTGTCGCGCTGTCGATGCTTTGACGCGATCAGCTTCTCGCAGCGCCATCAGCGTTGCCGACATCGTCGCAACCAACTTTTCTTGTCCGCTACGCAGCGCGAGCGCCTGTGCCTCGCAGACCGTCAGCGTTCGACCCGGCTTGACCACGCGGGCACGGAACACAAAACGCTCGCCGCTCGCCGGCGCCAGCAGGTTGGTCTTGAATTCCACGGTGAGCACGTCGGCATCGGCCGGCATCAGGGAGAAGGCCGCATAGCCGCAGGCGCTGTCGAGCGCCGTGGTGATGATGCCGGCATGAACGAAACCGTGCTGCTGGGTGTAGGCCGTGTCATAGGCCATCGTGAGATCGACCTCTCCGGGCCCGACCCGGTCGAGGCGAATTCCGAGGGTGTGCATCGCCTGCTGGCGACGAAAGCTGTCGCTTACTCGCAACTGATAGTGCGGATCCTGCGGCTCGTATGCTGTCATTGGCCGCGCCTCCCTGATTGATACGCAAGCGTATCAGATCGACGGCGGCGACGCAATACGGTACCGTATCGGCGATACAGGCAACGCCTGCCCGTGCCTATCCGACATTCTTGAATTGATTTACAGCGCGGGGAGCTATCGGCCGGTCCAGGACGGCTTGCGCTTCTCGGCGAACGCCGCGATGCCTTCCCGGGCATCCTCGGTCATTCCCAGCAGCGCGATCTGGCTCTCGGTGAAGGCGATGGCCTCGTCGAACGACATCGCCGCGATGGCGCGCATGGCATACTTGCCGCGGCGGATCGCAGTCGGCGACTTGTCGGCGATACGGCCGACCAGCCAATCCACTTTCGCATCGAGCTCGGCCGCCGGCACGACATGGTTCAGCAGCCCCGCAGCCTGCGCCGTGACAGCATCGAACGGCTCGCCTGTCAGACTCCATTCGTTGATCAGCCGCCGCGGCGCGATGACCTGCAGCAGGCTCATGACCTGCATCGGGAACACCCCGACCTTGACCTCCGGCAGACCGAACACGGCCTGATCGGCAGCGACGGCCATGTCGGTCATGGCGAGCAATCCCATGCCGCCCGCCATGCACGCCCCGTTGACGCGGGCGATGCTCGGCTTGGTGGCGCTGTGGGCCAGCCGCAGCATGTCTGCATAGTCGACGGTGGGCTTGGCGAAATCGAAGCTGAAGGCTTTGCCCGGCTGCAGATCTGCACCCGCACAGAAGGCCTTGTCGCCGGCCCCCGTCAGCACGATGACGCGCACGTCCGGATCCTCGTGCGCAGCGCGATAGCCGCCCACGATGCCGGCGATCACCTCCGCGTTGAGCGCATTGCGCTTGTCCGGCCGGTTGATGGTGATCCAGAACGCCGGCCCGCGCTTGTCGTGAAGGACTGGAGAGGATGCGGTCATCTGCTACTCCGCGGCTTTGGCCGTGACATCGATTTCGGCGACAATGCTGCTGGTGGTCACCTGCTCACCCTCGGCGACATGGATCGCGGCGATGGTGCCGGATGCCGGCGCGACATGGACGTGCTCCATCTTCATGGCCTCCAGCGTGACCATCGGCTGCCCGATGCTGACCTGATCGCCCGCCTTGACCAGCACTGCGACCACCCGCCCGTTGAGCGCCGCGCGCAGCTTGCCGTCGCCACCTTCCACAGCCGCACGAGCCGGCGGTGCATAGGTCAGGTCGCGCGCGGCGACGGTCACGCCATTCACGAGCATGAACAGGCGGTCGCCATCACGGGCGTAGGGAACGGCCGTCGTCAGCGCGCCGACGCGCACCCGCAGCGCATCATCATCGAGGTTGTCGATCTCGAGGATGGAATCCTGCCCGCGAAGCGCCGCGGCGTAGCTGCCGTCGCGGCGACGGAAGATCTCGACGTCATGGACATCGTCGCCGATCGCGATGCGCATCGGCACCGGGAACGCCGGCGCCAGCGCCCGGCCTTTCCGCCAGGACTTGTCCTCGCGCGCGGTGACATACAGCAGCAGCGCGGCCAGCACGGGCGCGGCGGGTTGCTCCCTTGCAAGCGGAGCCCGCAGCGTATCGCCATGGCGCGCAATGAAGGCCGTGGTCGCTTCCCCCGCAACGAACACCGGATGCCGGACGCACGCAGCCAGGAAAGCCTGGTTGGTGGTGACGCCAAACGCGATCGTCCGCGACAGCCCGTTCAGCAGCGTCTGCCGTGCCTCGTCGCGCGTTGCTCCCGCACCAATGATCTTGGCGACCATGGAATCATAGAATGGCGGGATCTCCGAGCCTGACGCGAGCGCATGCTCCACCCGCAGCGCCGCCGGCATCTCCCAGCGCAGCAGCCGGCCCGACTGCGGCATGAAATCATGCGCCGCATCCTCGGCGCACAGCCGCACTTCAATGGCATGGCCCGAGAAGGTCACATCTTCCTGCCGTAACGGCAGCGGATCACCCGCGGCGATACGCAGTTGCAGCTCCACCAGATCAAGCCCGGTGATCGCCTCCGTCACCGGATGCTCGACCTGCAGGCGGGTGTTCATTTCCATAAAATAGAACTGCCCGGCCGGGTCGAGCAGGAATTCCAGTGTGCCAGCCCCCTCGTAGCCCATCGCCTTGACCGCGGCGACGGCAACATCGCCCATCCGCGCGCGCAGCTCCGGCGACACCGCCGGCGACGGCGCCTCCTCGATCACCTTCTGGTGGCGGCGCTGCACCGAGCAATCGCGCTCGCCGAGATGGATGGCGTGACCATGGCGATCGCCGAACACCTGGATCTCGATGTGGCGGGGATCGACGATGGCACGTTCGAGAATGACGGTCGCATCACCGAAGGCGCTTTTCGCCTCGGACTTGGCGCTGCGCAGCAGGTCCGGAAAGGACGCCGCATCCGGCACGAGGCGCATACCGCGGCCGCCGCCACCCGCCGTCGCCTTGATCATCACCGGAAAGCCGATCCTGGCGGCCTCCACGGCGAGCGTCGCGTCGTCCTGATCGGCGCCCTGATATCCCGGCACGCAGGGCACGCCGGCCTTGGCCATGATCGCCTTCGCCGCCGCCTTGTCGCCCATGGCCCGGATCGACGCCGCCGACGGTCCGATGAACACCAGGCCAGCGTCAGCGCAAGCCGCCGCGAAATCGGGGTTCTCCGCGAGAAAGCCATAACCAGGATGCACCGCATCGGCGCCGCTCGCCTTAGCCGCCGCGACAATCGCGTCGATTCGCAAGTAGGATTGCGCCGGCGTGGCCTCCCCGATCCGCACGGCTTCGTCCGCTTCCCGCACGTGGCGCGCCCCGGCATCGGCGGACGAATACACCGCGACCACGCCGTAGCCCAGCCGGTGCGCGGTGCGCATTACCCGCAATGCAATCTCGCCGCGGTTGGCGATCAGGATCTTGCTGAACGGCGTCCGCCTGGTCATCGCATTCCTCATGGCCGCGCCACCGCAAATTGCATCGCTTGCGGCTGGCGCTGCTCCGCCTCGCGGCAGATCGCCAGCACCTCGGACAGCACGGCGCGAGTGTCGCGTGGATCGATCACGCCGTCGTCCAGCACCCGCGCGCTGGTCGCAAATACATCCATCTGGCCGTCGAACACCGCCGTGATCTTCGCCTTCATCTTGTCGAGTTGCTCGCGGTCCACCGGCTTGCCCTTGCGGGCGGCCGCCGCCTCGGTGACGATCGCCATGGTTTCCGCGGCCTGCTCGCCGCCCATCACCGCCGTCTTGGCGTTCGGCCACGAGAAGCAAAATCTTGGATGGAATCCGCGGCCGCACATGCCGTAATTGCCGGCGCCGAAGGAGGCGCCGCAGTAGAGGGTGATCTGCGGCACGGTGGCGCTGGTGACGGCCTGGATCATCTTCGAGCCGTGCTTGATCATGCCGCCTTCCTCATAGGCTCGGCCGACCATGTAGCCCGTGGTGTTGTTGAGGTAGATCAGCGGCGTGCGCGACTGGCAGCAGGCCTGGATGAAATGCGTCGCCTTGTTGGCGCCGGCCGGATCGAGCGGCCCGTTGTTGGTGACGATCCCCACCGGGTGCCCCTCGATCTTGGCATGACCACAGATCGTCGCCGGGCCATAGTTCTCGCCGAAGGCGATGAAATCCGAGCCGTCGACAAGGCGGGCGATGACCTGGCGCATGTCCACCGGACGCTTGTGGTCCATCGGCATGATGCCGAGCAGATCCTCCGGATCGTAGACCGGCGGCTGGAAAGACACAGCCTGGTTACTCGACGGACGATCCCACTTCAGGCCCGCCATGATGTCGCGCGCAATGCGGAGCGCATCGCGGTCGTCCTCGGCGAGATAGTCGCCAAGGCCGGAGATGCCGGTGTGCATCTCGGCACCGCCGAGCTCCTCCTCGGTCGCGATCTCGCCGGTCGCGGCCTTGAGCAGCGGCGGCCCCGCGAGAAACGCGCGCGTGCGCCCACGCACCATGACGATGTAATCCGACAGCCCGGTCTGGTAGGCGCCGCCAGCCGTGGACGAGCCATGGGTGACCGTGACCACCGGCAGCCCCGCCGCCGACAGGCGCGCCAGGTTGCGGAAAATATTGCCGCCCCGCACGAAGTCCTCGACGCGGTAGCGCAGCAGGTTGGCGCCGGCGCTCTCGACCAGCTGCACCAGCGGCAGCTTGTTCTCCAGCGCCAGTTCCTGCACGCGCAGCTGCTTGTCGAGGCCCATCGGCTGCAGCGCGCCGGCATCGATGCCGGAATCGCTGGCACTGATCATGCACCGCACCCCCGACACCACGCCGATCCCAGCGATCAGGCCGCACCCGGGAATGCTCTTGTCCGCATCCGGCACATCGAACATGTAGCCGGCAAGCGTCGACAGCTCAATGAAAGGTGTGTCCGGGTCGAGCAGCAGTGCAACCCGCTCGCGCGGCAGCAGCTGCCCGCGCTGGTGGAAGCGGTCCTTGGCGGCGGCGGATGCCGTCCGCGCCCGCTCCTCCAGCATGCGCATTCGCTCGATCAGGGCGAGCATGCCTGCCCGGTTGGCCTGGAAGGCCGCGCCGCCGGCGGCGACGGTGTTCTCGATCAGCGCCATCGCGTCAGTTCGCTCCGAAATGATCCTGGTATTGGTTGCGCAGGTCGACTTTGCGCAGCTTGCCGGTCGCCGTCATCGGCATCTCGTCGAGAATGCGGATCAGCTTCGGCACCTGGAAGCCGCCGAGATGCTTGCGACAGTGCTCGCCGATGTCCGCTTCGCTTGCCTGCGCACCCGGCTTGAGCTTGACGAAGGCCGACACCGCCTCGCCCCACTGCGGATGCGGCAAGCCGATCACCGCGGCGTTGGCCACCGCCGGATGGGCGAGCAGCGCTTCCTCGATCTGCACCGAGGCGACGTTCTCGCCGCCGGACTTGATCATGTCCTTCTTGCGGTCGATGAACAGCACCTCGCCGTGCGCGTCGATCAGCGCCAGGTCGCCGGTGTGGTGCCAGCCGAACTTGCGCGCCGCCTCGGTCGCCGCCGGATCCTTGTAGTAGCCGAGCATGACGTTGGGGCCGCGGTGCACCAGCTCGCCGACCTCGCCGGCCGGCAGCAGGTTGCCCGCATCGTCCATGATCGCGGTCTCGTTCACGATCAGGGATTCGCCCCAGTAGTTGCCGAAGCGCGCGAGCTGGCGATCCGGCTGCGACATGGTGGTCGCCGGATACATCTCGGTCTGGCCGCTGGTGAGCACGAAGTTGGGGCAGAGCTCGGCAATGCCGCGCTCCAGCAACGGCCGGCCCATCGGCGCCATGGTATAGATGCAGGTCCGCAGCGACGACAGGTCGAACTCCCTGCGCCTGGGATGGTCGAGGACCGCCTGGTACATCAGCGACAGGCCGACGAACACAGTGAGCTTGTCTCGCTGGATCGCTTCCATCACCGTTACAGGATCGAAACCGCGCATCAAGGCCATGCGGCCGCCGACCGACAGATAGCTCAACAGCAGCACATGGCCGGCGCAGTGGAACAGTGGAAACTGGCCGGTGATGCCGTCCTTGCGCGTCAGGCTCATCTCGATGGCGTTGCTCATGACCGCCATGACGACGGCGATATGGCAGTGCATCGCGCCTTTCGGCCGCGACGTGGTGCCGCTGGTGTAGATGATCATCGCCAGATCCCGCTCGTCGAACGCGACATCCGGCTCGATCTC
This sequence comes from Pseudomonadota bacterium, assembly GCA_040756765.1. GTDB lineage: Bacteria > Pseudomonadota > Alphaproteobacteria > Rhizobiales > Xanthobacteraceae > Bradyrhizobium_A. The sequence goes on from JBFLYG010000017.1 coordinate 97,639, forward strand.
CGACTGCCCGGCGATCAGGTCGTTGAAACTGGCAAGACCGGCCTCCTTCGCCTTGCCGGTGAGATCGACGGCGATCAGGTCGACCTTGCGCCGCTGCAGCGCCGCCCGCCGCTCCGGCTGGGCGTGCAGATTGTCGTCGATCAGCGCGAAGCGGACGCCGGCGTGGTCCATGATGTAGTCCATGTCGTCGGCACCGAGCATGGTGTTGATCGGCACCCAGACGAGGCCGGCACGGTGGATGCCGAATAGCGCCTTCACCATCTCGACGGAGTTGTTGCAGATGGTCGAGATCTTGTCGCCCGGCTTCAGGCCGCGCTCGACGAGATAGTTGGCGAAACGGTTGGCGTCGCGCTCGAGCTCGGTGAACGTCACCTGCCGCGGGCCGTCGGTCAGCGCGATGCGATCCGGAAACCGCCGTGCCGCGCGCCGCAGCAGGTCGCCGATCGCCACCCGGCCGATACGTCCAGGCCCCGGCACGCCACCGGTCGCCGTCAGATCCGTCATGAACCCCTCCTCGGATGGTCGGGCGGCCGTTGGTCGGCCGCTCACATTGGATATAGGTCCCGCGCCCGATAGCCTCAGCGCGGGATGCCGAAAATGGCTCTCGCCTCGGCAGGGCTGGCGATCTCGCGGCCGGCGCCGCGGGCATAGGCCACCAGCGTTTCGATCAGTTGCCCGTTGGACGTCACCTTGCTGCCGTCGGGGCGGTAGAACGTGTCCTCGAGGCCGGTGCGCAGATGACCGCCGAGCTCGGCGCAGCGGCGATGCAGCGGCCAGATCTCGGCGCGGCCGATCGCGGTGACCTGCCAGGCGGCATCCGGCGCCTTGAGCTTGAGCAGGATCGGCAGCAGATCAGGATCGGCCGGCATGCCCGACGCCACACCCATCACGAAGTTGTACTCCAGCGGCCCGGTGTACATCCCGGTCTGGCGGTACATGCCGACACTGCGCACGATACCGACATCGAAGCACTCGAATTCCGGCAGCGTGCGCGCTTGTTTCATGACGTCGAGATAAGCCTGGATCTTCTCGACGGGATTGTCGAACAGGTGCGGCGGCCAGGCCCAGGTGTTGTCCGCCTTGACCTTGAGGTAGTTGAGCGAGCCGGCGTTGCACGCGGCCATCTCCGGCTTCGTCTCGCGCACGCAATCGAGCGCGCCGGCATAATTCGGCCCGACCACGCCCGTGGTGTGGTTGATGATCACACCCGGACAGGCCTCGCGGATCGCCTGCTGGATCGCCCGCGACACCTCGACTTCCCACGACGGCAGGTGGCCCTTGCCCGGCGCCTGCTGACGCAGGTGGATGTGCATCACACTGGCGCCGGCGTCATAGGCGGCCCTCGCCTCGCGCGCCATCTCCTCCGGCGTCACCGGCACGTGGTGCTGCTTCGGATCGGTCAGCACGCCATTGAGCGCGCAGGTGATCACCGCCTTGTTGGACATGCTCGCCTGATCTCCATCGCCGTCGCGCAATGTCACGCGACGTTCGGCATGATGGGGAGCAGCGGTGGCGGCTGCTTGCGTCGACTGGCTACCGTCGCGCAGCCATCACGCTGCGACCGTCACGTCCGACGGCGCCGCGCCACGATAAATTCGCAGGTCGCGCGATCCCGAGAAGATCGCACCCGGCTTGAGGCCATAGAAACGTCGGATCGAGTGGCAGAAATGCGTCGAGTCGGGATAGCCGATGTCCTGCGCGAGGTGCGCGAAATTCAAGTCCTCGTTGACGAAGTACAAAAGGTGTCGCGCCCGCTTGTGGGCACGGAAGGCGCGAAACGACATGCCGGTCTGCTGCTTGAACAGGTGCAGGAAGCGCGACTGCGACAGGCGGGCGGCGGCCGCACAGTCCGCCGCCGTCGCAGCAGGGCCTGAGAAATCATTGAGTCGGACGGTCGCCTCGGCGATGCGCGAATCGAGCCGGCGCCGGGCCATCGGCGCCCCCAGCACGATGGTGTCGAGCTCCTCCGTGGTGAAGCCGTCGCCGCGGCTGTCCATGCGCAGGCGGTCGTAAGCCATGCACATGCGCTCGGCCAGGGCGGGGCCCTGCTCCGCCGCGCGGCGCATCAGCAGATCGAGCCCAGCCGGCGTCACGCTCTCGGGCTCCACCGTGAAGCAGAGCGCCGAACGCGCGTCGCTGGTAATGGTGTGCTCGACGAAGGGAGGAATCAAGGCGAGGGGAAGTCCGGCTTCCGACCTGCCGCCGCACGTCAGCGTCAGCCGCCCCTCGAGCCCGACATAGATCAGCAGCGAGCCGGTCGAGCGATTTCGCGGCCGCCCGAGCAGCCCGGCATAGAACACGCGCTCGGGGCTGATAAGCATCATATGGCCGGATGCGGAGCGGTCGTCCATCGCTGCGGTTCCTCCCGGGGAGTCTGCTGTCGCCGTGTCGCCACGGAGCCCTCTGTGGGGCGCCGTGAGCATACACGAAGCCGACCGCTTGTCATGGGGCGGGATGCCGCCCCATGGCGGAGGAACCGGAAGTCGCTCTTAGATCCGGGCCGGAACGTTCTGCTCTTCGCCTGCACGTTTTTCCGCCACACGGGCGCGCTGGAAGCCCTCCCGCTGCTGCAGCCGTTGCCAATAGGCGGCGACCGCCGGACCGAAATCCTTGGCGAGGCCGATCCGCTCCGCCAGCAGCAGGGCATAGCCGACCGAGATGTCCGCCGCCGTGAAGCGACCGGCACATACGGTCTCCTGCTCGGCGGTGATCGCCTCGATCGCTCGCAGTCGCCCGAAGAACCACTTGGCATAGTCGGCCGCGACCTGAGGATTGCGCCGCTCCTCCGGCTCGAGCTGGGTGTAGCGCAGCACCAGGGTCTGCGGGAATGTCAACGTCGCCTCACCGAAATACAGCCAGTTCAGGAACGCGCCATAGGCCGGCTCATCGGGCGCGACCGCCAGCGGCGTCGGACCATGGCGGGTCACCAGATACTGACAGATCGCGGCCGATTCCGTCATGCGGGTGTCACCATCGACCAGGAACGGGATGGTGCCGAGCGGATTGATGCCGAGATAGTCCTTGGCCAGCGCCCGCGGCGGAAACGGCAGCATCTTCAGCTCGTACGGCAGCCCCATTTCTTCCAGCGTCCAGAGCGGGCGGAACGAGCGGGCTGCTGCGCAGTGATAAAGAGTGATCATCGGGTGTTATCGTCCTTGCGGGTCGTGCCCGGCAGCGTGCCCATCATCTTGCACAGCACCATCAACATGACCTCGTCGGCGCCGCCGCCGATCGAGGTCAGACGGCTGTCGCGATAGGCGCGGCTGACCGGCGTCTCGTTCATGAAACCCATGCCGCCCCAATATTGCAAGCACGCATCGGTCAGTTGCCGACCCAGCCGACCCGCTTTCAGCTTGGCCATGGTGGCAAGCTTGGTGACATCCTCGCCGGCGATCAGGGCTTCCGCTGCACGATAGACCAGCGCGCGCAGCAGCTCGACCTCGGTCTGCATCTCGGCCAGCTTGAAGTGCACGGTCTGGTTGTCGAGGATGCTCTGGCCGAACGCCTTGCGATCGCAGGTATAGGCGATGGTCTCCTCAATAATATACTCGTGCGCCTTCAGACAGGCGGCGGCCCCCCACAGCCGCTCCTCCTGGAACTGGATCATCTGGTAGGTGAAGCCCTGCCCCTCCTCGCCGATCCGGTTGCGCTTGGGCACCCGCACGCCGTCGAAGTGGATCTGCGCGGTGTCCGAGGAACGCATGCCGAGCTTGTCGAGCTTGCGCGCGATGGTCACGCCCTTGCTCTTCATCGGCACGCAGATCAATGACTTGTTGCGGTGCTTGGGGCCATCCCCGGTATTGGCGAGCAGGCAGATCCAGTCGGCCTGGGTGCCGTTGGTGATCCACATCTTGCCGCCGTCGATGACATAGTCGTCGCCGTCGGACCGCGCCACGGTGCGGATCGAGGAGACGTCCGATCCGGCCCCGGGTTCGGAGACACCGATGCAGGCGACCATGTCGCCGGCAATAGCGGGCGCGAGGAATTCGCGGCGCACCTCGTCGGAACCGAACCGGGCGAGCGCCGGTGTCGCCATGTCGGTCTGCACACCGATCGCCATCGGCACGCCGCCGCAGCAGATCGCGCCGAGCTCCTCGGCCATCATCAGCGCATAGCTGTAGTCGAGCCCCTGGCCGCCGAACTCCACCGGCTTGTTGAGGCCGAGAAAGCCGAGATTGCCGAGCTTCTTGAACAGCTCGTGGGCCGGGAAGATGCCGGCCTTCTCCCACTCATCGACATGGGGATTGATCTCCGCGGCGATGAACTTCTGCAGAATCCGGCGTGGCTCGTCGTGCTCGGCGGTGAACAGCATGGGAAAATGTCCTGTTGTGGGGGCGGGAGCAGCGGCCTAGAGGCCCATCTGGCGGCTGGCGAGATCCTTCATGATCTCCTCGGTGCCACCGCCGATGGCATTGACCTTCACCTCGCGGTAGATCCGCTCGACCTTGACGCCGCGCATGAAGCCGGCGCCGCCGAAGATCTGCACCGCCTCGGAGGCGCAGAACGCCATGGTCTGGGTCGCCTGATTCTTGAGCATGCAGATCTCGGCGACCGGGTTGTCGCCCTGCTCGACCCGCCAGGCCAGCAGTTCCAGCATCGCCTGGGTCGCGGCCACCTTCTGCGCCATGTCGACGATCTTGTGGCGGATCACCTGGTGCTGCGCGATCGGCTTGCCGAAGGTGCGCCGCTCCCGCGCATAGGCGATCGCCTCGTCGATGCAGACCTGCGCGAACGCGGCGCAGCTCGCGGCAAGACCCATGCGCTCGCTGTTGAAGTTCTGCATGATGACCTTGAAGCCCGCCCCCTCCTCGCCGATCAGGTTCTCGGCCGGCACGCGGCAGCCGTCGAAATGCAGCGTCGCGGTGTCGGAGGCCCACCAACCCATCTTCGACAGGCGGGTGCGCGACAAGCCCGGCGTGTCGCCGGGGATCAGCAGCAGGCTGACACCGCCGGCGCCATCGCCGCCGGTCCGCACCGCCACGGTCAGATAGTCGGCCCTCATGCCCGACGTGATGAAGGTCTTCTCCCCGGTCACGACATAGTGGTCGCCATCGCGGCGCGCGCGGGTGCGCAGGCCGGCGACGTCCGAGCCGCCGCTCGGCTCGGTGATCGCGAGCGCCGAAATTTTCTGGCCGGACAGGATGTCCGGCAGTACTCGCGCCTTGACTTCCGGCCGCGCGGCCCGCGCGATCGGCGGCGCGCCGATGGTGTGGCTCATCAGGCTGGCACTGATCCCACCGCAGCCAGCCCGCGCCAGTTCCTGCGAGGCCACGATGCGCATGAACTGGTCGGCCTCGACGCCGCCGAACTCCTCGGGATAGCCGAGACCCAACAGGCCGATGTTGGCAGCCTTGATATAGAGTTCGCGTGGAAACTCCTCCGCCTCATCCCATTGATGGGCGTAGGGTTCGATCTCCCGCTCGACAAAGCGGCGCACCACGTCGCGAAAGGCGAGGTGGTCCGCCGTATAAAAAGGACTGCTGGCCAATCCTGCACCCGCTCACATGCTCAGACAGCGCAAAGCATGGCCTGAATCGCCGCCCGCAACTTGCGTCGAGTGGCTATCGGTCGAGGGCCCTGACGAGCGGCCAGTTCGTGCGTGATGCGGCTTTTTTGACGCAACGCCGTGCTCACAAACGCAGCACCGTCATCGCCTCCCCGACTCTCAATCCGCGCACGGCGGCGCGGACATCATCAGGTCAGCAAACGTGCATCATTCCGATGCAGATCATGACGCTTTCTTGAAGAGCCGAAGCCAGTTCTTCACAGCTTTTTGGCACGCCGCAATTGCCGCTCCACCGGCCTCCCGCTACGGTTTCATCATTGATCATTTAAGCCTTCGCTTTCGGCTCGAGACATCGACACATCATCAGTTTCCACAAATGGCGCTCGCATCCGCGGGCGACAATCTTTCTTTCTTGACTGCCGCGAGGTCTGATGACGATCCTGCAGTCTACACTCGATTTGTTGCGCGCACGGCTCGATGCGACTTTTCAGGTATCGGATCCGCGCGCCGAAGACTGGGTCGTGCTCACCAATCCGGTGGAGCTGGACGGCCGCATCTCCGAGCATGCGCGCAACAAGATCATCATGTCGCTGGTGGGATTGCAGAGCGAGCCCACTGCGGCCCCGCTCCCCGGCTTCTCGCCGGCCGGTGCAGATCGGTTCGCCCGCGCCGCCGCGCCGCTGCACCTTAACGCGTTCGTGTTGTTCCTCGCCAACTTCACCGAGGGCAACTACGTCACCGGCCTTGGCATGCTGTCGCGCACGATCGGCTTCTTTCAGCAGACTCCGGTGTTCACGCCGGACCGGCTGCCCGGCCTGCCGCGTGAGGTCGAGCGCATCGTGCTGGACTTCGTCAATCTGGATCTGATGCAGACCAACTACCTGATGGGGATGCTCGGCCTAAGGTATCTGCCGTCTGCGCTTTACAGACTGCGCATGCTGACCTTTTCCGGCGATGCGAGCGACGCTCTCGTGCCGGTTGCGCGCAATGCGCGACCAGCCAGCGCAGGAGCCGCGACGGAATGACATCCCGCCGCCGATGCGGGCGGCTGGCAAGAAGTGTTCGAGGAGAGAGATGGGATTTGTTCCTGCAACTCATCCGGGATCGTCACCTCCGCCGTCGCCATCGCGACAGGTTCGCTATGAACGTCTGATGTCGCTGACGGTGCGACATGAGTTTCACGGTCCTGCGGAAACCTGCACCGACTTCAACATCGTTCCGACGGCTGCAACGCAAACCCTGTTACGCAACCTCGGACTGGTCGCCAAGCCGCGCCGCGATGGCATCGATGTGTTCTATTACACGGGACAAGCTGCCGCGCTGCTGCGCCACCTCCACACGCGGCGCGACGCCCATGGCCGCGAGCCTCGGTCCGACTTCGACCAACCACGCTTGCGAACCGCATCCTGGTCGCGCCTCACCTTCCTGTTCATGCTCGGCAATCCGGCCTTCGCAAGCTATACCGACATGCCGCTGACCGCCCGCCCAGGCTCCTGCGCGCTCTATCTCTCCAATCAGGCGCTCGTGCACCACCCCGCGGGCGAGAGCCAAGCTGAACGCCCCCCTCCGTGGCAGCTCGCCGTGGACTGGTCACAGCTCGTTCCGATGCAGGAGGTCAATTTCTCGCCGGCCTACATCTCGATCGCAACGCCGAAGAATGCCTCGCGCGTCGTCATCTACGACACCTCGGGCCGCGCCATCGTGATCGCGGAGCGTGCGAGCGGCGCGATGTCCGCCGCTCCTCCCTCCCCGTCGCCCGCCATCACGCATCCCCAGCAGCGCATCGCTTTCGTCCCCGGCCAGACGATCTACCTCGACATGTCGAACGAACATGCCGGACGCTACAGCTATAGCATCACGACGGATACCGCCGGCCCTGAGATCGCGTTTCTCTATCCAGGCCTGCAGCACGTTCCACTGCTGCTGGCCGACCTGTTTCTCGATGGCTCCGAAGCCGGCGACGCGAGGGGCCTGCCCATCGCGCTGCCCGATCGCCTGCCGGACCACTTCGACAACGGCGCCGCTGTCGACCACATCACCCCGGTCGACTACGAAATCCACTTCCAGGCGCGCCAGACCATCTGGACATATTTCGTCATGTTTCCGGCCGGCAGCGCGCCCGTCAAACACCTCACGATCGAGGCCGCATCGGAAGGGAGCCCGACCTTCGACGGCCCGCACGCCGTGCGGCTCCCCGGTGGCCGCACCGCCCATCAGTTCACAGCCCAGGCTCCTTGCGCCCTGCGCTCGCGTCCGGACCTCACTCTTCGCCTGCGCGGTGCCAACGACCACGATGGCAACACAACCCGCATCCTGCTCGATCGCCTGCCCCTGCCGCCCGCCGAACTCAGCGGCCTGCCATCGGCCCCCGGGGCTCCGGCGCATTCCGACGTCTTCGTCTACCTCTAGCTTGCCGCGAATGTGACCCACGCATGCTTCTTCGGAAAGGAACCAGGTCATGACGGTCCAGTACAAGACTCCCGGCGTCTATGTTCAGGAGCTCGACGCGTTTCCGCCGTCGATCGTCGGCGTCGAGACGGCCGTGCCGGTGTTCATCGGCTACACCAAGATGGCCGAGAAAGCGGGACGGCCGATGAAGCTGCGCCCAATTCGCATCTCTTCGATGGTCGAGTATGTCGCGGTCTTCGGTGATGCGCCCACCTACCAGTTCACACTCAAACCAGTCCCCGCGGTGACCGGCAACGTGGCCGCCGCGAACACCACGGCGCAAACGCAGGCCGCGGCCAATTCCACGGACGGCAAGACACAGGACGCTGCGCCGGGCCATCCGAATGCCCCGACCGGCGACGCGAATGCCGCGGCCGCCGATCCAGCACATTCCACCGACCCGGCGCACCCTGCTGACCCGACACAAGCCGGCGATGCAGCACATGCCGGCGACGCGAAGCCGGCGGACGCCCCAGCCCAGCCCGACAACCAGACTGCCGCCAAGACCGATCCGAACGCAGCGAAAGCCGCTGACAGCGCGCCCGCCACCCCCGCGACGACCGTGCCGCACGACGTCACGATCGGCGGCAAGGCCTACGGCATCGTGCCAGGCACGGTGCCCCATCTCTACAACTGCTTGCGGCTATTCTACGCCAATGGCGGCGGCGACTGCTACATCGTGTCGGTCGGCAGCTACGACGACCTCCAGAACGGCGGCATATCCTTTGATGCCCTCAAGAGCGGGCTCGACGCCGTGCACGATCTCGTCGGGCCGACGATTCTGGTGATTCCGGAGGCCATGCAGCTCGACAAAGCGCACTGCGCCACGCTGACCGCCGCCATGCTGTCCCAGTGCTTCGAGCGGCAGGACCGCGTCGCCATCCTCGACGTCTGGGGCATCGACCAGCTTGCGCCGACATTCACCGGCGCCGACCTCACCGCCAAGATCACCGATTTCCGCAGCACTGTGGGTGGCCTCGACAGTCAGTGGCTGAAATACGGCATGGCCTATGCGCCGTTTCTGAACACGTCGATCGTCGATCCCAGCGAGGTTTCGTTCATGAACCTCGACCCGGCGAGCCGCAGCAACCTTGCAACCATCATCGAACCCGAGCTCGCACAACTGTTTCCCGACAAGGCGAAAGTCGCCGAACTCAAGACCCAGTTCAACAGCCAGCTGACGGCGATCGGCAATTTGGCCGACGGCGACGCCAAGACGCAAAAATTCAAGCAGCTCAACCAGAACCTGATGGTTCAGGTGCCGGTGTTCAAGGACATCTACGCCACCATGGCGGCCAAGCTCGGCACACTGCCGCCCAGCGCCGCGATGGCCGGCATCTATACCCTCAACGACACCACGCGCGGCGTCTGGAACGCGCCTGCCAATGTCGGGCTGATCGCGGTCACCTCGCCTACCATTGCGATCAGCAACCGGATGCAGGACGACCTCAATATGCCGATCGATGGTCTCGCGGTGAACGCGATCCGCGACTTCGTCGGCCGCGGCACGGTGGTGTGGGGCGCCCGCACCCTCGACGGCAACAGCAACGACTGGCGCTATATTCAGGTGCGGCGCGCGCTGATCTATATCGAGCAGTCGGTCGAACTCGCGCTCAACAAGTTCGTGTTCGAGCCCAACGTGGCGCAGACCTGGGCCACCGTGTCGTCGATGATCAGCAGCTTCCTGCGCGGTTTGTGGTCCGCCGGCGGCCTGATGGGCGCGACACCGCAGGAGGCGTTCACCGTGCAATGCGGCCTCGGCAGCACCATGACGGCGCAGGATGTCCTCGAAGGACGGATGATCGTGCAGATCAAGCTGCAGATGGTGCATCCGGCCGAGTTCATCGTGCTCGCCTTCCAGCAGCAGATGCAGGGCGCCGCCTGATCCCGCGACCAGCTTTCCGACACCGTAAACCACCCCTCATCAGGAGATCGACATGGCTGACGACAAGGGCGACAAGCAGGGCAGCACCTGGCCGCTGCCGAAATTCTATTTCTCCGTCCAGCTCGGCGACGACAAGGACGTCAAGTTCTCGGAGGTATCCGGCCTCGAAGCCGACACCAAGGTGATCGAGTATCGCCATGGCGACAGCAAGGTGTTCGCGCCGATCAAGATGCCGGGCCTGTCGAGCGTCGGCAACGTCACCATGCGCAAGGGCATCTTCGTCAAGGATTCCAAGTTCTGGTCCTGGTACTCGGAGATCAAGATGAACGTGATCTCGCGCCGCGCCGTGGTCATCAACCTGCTCGACGAAACCGGCGCGCCGAAGATGGTCTGGACGCTTCACAACGCCTGGCCGACCAAGATCACCGGCACCGACCTCAAGTCGGAGGGAAACGAGGTCGCGGTGGAGTCGGTCGAAATCGTCTACGAGACGCTGGAAGTGAAGGCGGCGTGATCTCATGGCCGACGCCTTCTACCCACCCGTCGCCTTTCACTTCAGCGTCACGCTGGACGGCATGCTCGGCAATTCGCCGGACGCGAGCTTCCAGGAAGTGTCGGGCATCAAGGTGGAGTTCGGCACCGAGGAGGTAGCGGAGGGCGGGCAAAACCAGTTCGTCCACCGCCTGCCGACACAGGCCAAATACGCCAACCTGGTGCTCAAACGTGGCGTGGTCGTCGCCGCCTCGCCACTGGCGAGCTGGATGTCGAACACGCTGGGCAGCCAGCTGACACGACCGATCAAGCTGCGTGAACTGATGGTAACGCTGCAGAACGAGCAGCACGATCCGCTGATCAACTGGCGTTTCGTCAACGCCTATCCGGTACGATGGGAGGCGTCGTCGCTGAATGCGATGGACAATGCCGTTCTCACCGAGACGATGGAGTTCGCTTACCACTATTTCGAGCGGGCGGTGATCGATCGCCGTCCAAACACCGCGATGGGACGGCAGCAGTAAACGCGTGAGGAATGGACATGCCATTGGAAATTCGCGAGATCGGCATCAGCATGCGCGTCGGCGAGCAGGCGCTGCCGGCAGCAAACGCCTCCCAACACAAGGACAGCAGGGTCAGCAGGGACGATATCGTTGACGAATGCGTCCGCCGCGTACTGCAGATGCTGAAGACCAGGCAGGAGCGCTGAGTTGTCCGACGGCGCGCTCGCCAAGCTCAAGATCGAGGCCTACACGGATTCGCGCTTCAACACCCAGGCGCCCGTACCGTCGCTGGTCGTGCCGATCAACCCGGCCAAGTACAGCCGCAACGGCCGCATCTCCTACACCGACAACAAAGCGGCCGGCGCAGCCGGCGCCTCGCCGGTGTTCGACCGCATGGAGCCGGAGACCGTCACGTTCGAGCTGGTGTTCGACGCCACCGGCGTGGTGCCGCAGCCAGGCGGCGTCGCCTCGCGCAACGGCATCGCCGACCAGATCGACGCCCTGCGCGCGGTCGCCTACGCCTACAATGGAGACATCCACAGTCCGCACTACCTCAAGCTCGCCTGGGGCTCGTTCTTGTTCAAGTGCCGGCTGCAGTCGCTCGACCTGACCTACAGCCTGTTCGCGCCAAGCGGCATCCCGTTGCGCGCGCGCGCCACGGCCGCCTTTGTCGGCTACACCGACGAGTATGTGCTGCAAGCGAAGATGAAGAAGAGTTCGCCTGATCTCACCCATGTGGTCACCGTTCAGGCAGGCGATACGCTCCCGCTCCTGTGCCACCGCATCTACGGCAGCAGTCGATATTATGGCCAGGTGGCAGAGGCCAACGGCCTCAACGGCTTCCGAGACCTGCGCCCCGGCCAGCAACTGGTCTTTCCTCCGTTGTCCGGACCCACCTGATGCCGCTGCCAACCCCCGTCCTCAACGACAGCGCCCTGCCGACGGTTGCGATCGAGATCGAGCACGAGCCGTTCGATTCCGACAGCATCGTGTCGGTCGAGGTCTGGACCAGGGTGAACCGGGTGCCTCGCGCGCGGCTCGTCATCAATGACGGCAATCCGTCGACCGAAAGCTTTCCGCTCAGCAAGGTCGATACCTTCCTGCCAGGCAAACGCATCAGCATCGCCGCCGGATACGGCCATGGCAGCAGCACGATCTTCTCGGGCGTCATCATCAAGCACGCGCTCGACGTCGCGCCGGGCCGCCCCGCGCGCCTCGTCATCGACATGGCCGATCTCGCGCTGAAGATGACCCTGCAGCGCAGGAACGCCGTTTTCAAAGACAGCTCCGACCATGCGGTCGTCGCGAGCCTCGTCAGCACCAACGGCCTGACGATCGACCGCAACGATGCGCCAAGCACCGCCAGCACCGTGGTCCAGTACCATGCCACGGACTGGGACTTGCTGGTGATGCGCGCGGAAGCGAACGGCCTCCTGGTCATCGTGGAGGGGGGCCGTATTGGCGTCGTCGCGCCCGACACCTCGACGCACCCCGTGCTCGCGGTCGAATATGGCGATTCCCTGCTGGCGTTCGAAGCCACCCTCGACGCCACCACCCAGCTCAAGACGATGGCGACCAAGAGCCGTTCCTGGGACTACACCGCCCAGAAGGTGCAGGAAGGCGTCGCCACCGACACGTCGGTGGCCACCCCCGGCGACGTCTCGGCGGCGACGCTTGCGGCCGTCTTCAATCTCGCCGAAGCCCCGCTCCAGAGCGCTGCGATGCTGCCCAAGGACGCGCTGGACAGCTGGTCTTCCGCCGAACTGCTGCGCAGCCGTCTCGGCAAGGTATGCGGCCATGTCCGCTTCCAGGGCAGCGGGCTTGCGCGGGTCGGCAAGGTGATCGAGCTTGCCGGCGTCGGTCCCCGCTTCACCGGCAACGCCTATATCAGTGGCGTCGACCACATGATCAGCGACAATCGCTGGCTGACCGGCGTCGGCTTCGGCCTGCCGACAGCCCGCTTCGCCGACGAAGCACCGCTCATCGCCGACACGTCGGCCGGCGGACAGCTGCCGCCGGTCCGCGGGCTGCAGACCGGCATCGTCAAGCAGGTCGACGAGGACCCCGATGGCGACTACCGCGTGCTGGTTTCGCTGCCGCTGCTCGGCGGCGAGGGCAGCGTCTGGGCCCGCCTTGGCGGCTTCTATGCCTCGAAGGCAATCGGCGCGGTGTTCTATCCCGAGATTGGCGACGAGGTCATTCTCGGCTTCATGAGTGAGGATCCGCGCAGCCCGGTCATTCTCGGCAGCGTCTACAGCAAAGGCCGCGCCCCCGCCTATCCGCCCAACAAGGCCAACGACAAGAAGGCGATCGTCACCCGCTCCAAGCTCGAGATCACGTTCGACGACAAGGACAAGATCATCGAGATCAAGACGCCTGGCGGCCATTCCATCCGGCTGGACGACAACAGTGGCGAGATCGACATCAAGGACAGCAACAGCAACTCGATCGTGCTGGGCAAGAGCGGCATTGCGATCGACAGCGCCTCGGACATCACGATGTCAGCCAAAGGCAATATCACCGTCAAGGCCGGTGGCAATCTCGCCATGCAGGCGACCGCCGAGTCCACGCTGAAAGCGATGAACATCACCGAACAGGCGAACATGAAGCATGCGGTGGTGGCCAATGCCACCGCCGAACTGAAGGCCAGCGCCATGGTCACCATCAATGGCGCGCTGGTGAAGATCAACTGACTGGGGAGAGAACCGATGCCTCCTGCCGCGCGCCTGAGCGACATGCACACCTGCCCCATGGTGACGCCGGGCCTGCCGCCGATCCCGCATGTCGGCGGACCGATCGCCGGTCCTTGCGCCCCGACGGTGCTGATCGGCGGCCTGCCGGCCGCCAAGCTCGGCGACCTCGCCGTCTGCGTCGGGCCGCCCGACAGCATCGTCAGCGGTTCGACCAGCGTGCTGATCATGGGCCTGCCCGCGGCGCGTCTCGGCGACAGCACCGCCCATGGCGGCGCCATCGTCGTCGGATTTCCCACCGTCCTGATCGGCGGCTGACCATGACCAAGGCGCATGATCCCGGCTTTCTCGGTATCGGCTGGAGCTTCCCGCCGACCTTTTCCCGCCCCCAGTTGGGGGTGGAGATGGTGAGCGGCATCGAGGACATCCGCGAAAGCCTGCGCATCCTGTTCTCCACCGCGCTCGGCGAGCGCGTCATGCTGCCCGAGTATGGCTGCGACCTGTGGCGCATGGTGTTTCGCGGCCTCACCACGACGCTGACCACCGAGATCAAGGACATGGTGGAGCAGGCGATCACGCTATGGGAGCCACGCATCGATCTGCTGTCGCTCCATGTCGGTCCCGATCCCGATCGCGATGGCCAGGTCAACATCGAGATCGACTTTGCGATCCGGCGCACCAATACACGCGGCAACCTCGTCTACCCGTTCATGCTGCGGGAAGCGACCCTTGCGACATCGGACGTCTGACATGGTGACGCGAAGCCCGACGATCATCAGCCGATGGGCCACACAGACAGGCCGACAGCGCGCTGCGCTGGCTCCCGGCTATGTCGGCATCGACGAGCGCAGCTTTGCCGAACTGATCGCGTTCGCGCCGGCATTCGGACGCCATGCGCGCTACTTTGCCACCGACAACCTGCCCGACGGCGACTGGTCGGAGTTCTTCCTGGCCGACAGCGCCATGGTGCTGGCGAGCATCGCCGTATTCGACGCCGCAGCGCATTCCCGCCGCTTTCACGCGGCGCTGGCGCGGGTGCATGGCGATCACACCGACGCCGACCGATTGGCGCATCTCAACACACTGTTCCAGATCATGCTGTCGCTGCCGCATGACGTCGATGCCTGGTATGCCGCCGCGACCCGCCTGCCCGACGCCCCGCGCTCCCGAGCGCTGCGGACCCTGCTGGCCTCGGCGATCAGAAGCGAGCTTGCGCTCCTGCTGGCCGAGTTGCGCGGCTATGCGGCGGGTGCCGGCCAACCGGGCGCGCTCGGCCATCCGATCGCGCTCGACTGCCGGCACTTTCATGCGATCTGGCAGACGGAGTTCCTCTGCCCCCGCACCGCGATCTTTCAGGGACATTTCCGGCGACAGAAGATGCTGGCGGCGCTCGGACCGCTCACGACACTCTACGACACGCTGCTCGGCGCAGTGACGGACCTCGCGGACCGCGCCCGGCGCGATGTCGACGCCAGCTTCGGGGATGGCGCACTGAAGCCGCACATCGCGCTCTATGTCGCCTTCGTCAATCAGTTCCGGGCGGCCCAGGCGCGCCTCAACACGCTGCCGTCACGTGTCGTCGACTTCTATTATCACGACGTTCTGCGCGAGGCGCGGCAGCCCCCTGTCGCCGATCGGCTGTTCCTGACCTTCACCCGCGCGCCCGGCATCACGCCCGCCCGCGTACCGCGCGGCACGCCGTTTCCTGCCGGCCCCGATATATCCGGACAGCCGATCATCTTCACCGCCGATCACAGCCTCGACGTGACACGGGCGCAACTGGTGCGGGCCCGCACGCTGCGAACCATTCGCGGCCCGCTGCTCGGCCACGCCGCGGCGCGCTCCTCGCCCGACCGGCCCTGGCGCGTCCATGCGGCCGACATTGCGATCGGGCCGGACGGCACCGCGGCCAACGGGCAGCCCTGGGCGCCGTTTGGCGGCGGCCACGACGAGCGAGGCGTACAGCAGGCGCTGACGGGCTTTGCGATCGCCTCGCCACAACTGCTGCTGACCGGCGGCGCACGCGACATCACCCTCACCCTGCACGCCGATCCCGATGTCGTCGCTGCCGTGCTGGAGCCGCTGCTGCGCACCATCGCCGATGCCACCGGCCTCACCGCTGACCAGGCGTTCGACCAGATCATCGCGATGGCCTTCGACTTCAGCGTCACGACGCCTCTGGGCTGGCATGCGGTCCCCCCCAGTCAAGCCACAGCATCGAACGGCACGCTGTCGTTCCGGTTCGCACTGCCGGCGGATGCACCACCGCTTGCGGCGATGGCACCGCCGGCCGCAGGCGCCATCGCCGGGCCCGCGCTGCAGGGCCGGCTGCGCCAGGAGCCCGTCGAGCTTGCCGGCCCGACGGGAACCGCACAGGTCTATCCGCTGTCGCTGCTCGACGGCCTGCCGATTGCCAGCATCACCCTCGAGACCACCGTCACCGATCTGCCCGGCAGCACGGTTCGGACCCGCAATGGCCCGGTCGACGCCACGGTGCCGTTCCTGCCATTCGGCGCACCGGCCAGAGTGGGCGCCTGGTTCGAGGTGCAACACCCCGAGCTCGCGACCAAGTCGCTCGACCAACTGACCCTCACCCTCACCTGGCTCGGCCTTCCCGCCCATCCCCGCGGCTTCGCCGGCTACTACGCGCAGTATGTGGTGGGGCCCGATCGCGAACCGGGCTCGGTAGGCATCGCCAACGATTCGTTCCACGTCGTGCCAAGCGTCAACGGCAGCGCGCCGTGGAACCTGCCCGCGACACCGATCGCGCTCTTCCGCACGGCAGAAGCCGAAGACAAGCCCGATCCGGCGGCCGTGCTGCTGCCGGCGACAACGCTCACGCTGACGCCACAGCCGGCCGCGGACACCGCGCCTCCGACCACCGCCGCGCTGCGTATCACACTGAGCGATCCACCGTTCGGGTTTGGCGACGAGCTGTACGCGCCGAACGTGTTGCATGCGTTGCATGCGATCCAGGCCACGCCGGCAGCGCGCCCCTGGCTCTGCCGGCTGCTCGACCTCTTCCTGTTCCGTACACCACCCGCGCCGACGCTTCCCGACGTGGCGCGCCTTTATCCCAACCCGCCATGGCAACCGGAGATCGCCGCGCTCGGGATCGGCTATCACGCGACCACCACCTTCGACCTGCGCAACGACGCGCCGCCCGTCTTCTTCCACCTGTTGCCGACGGGGACCCTGGTGCCGGCCGCGCCGGAGGCAACGGGCGCGCACCTCCTCCCCGCGTTCTCGGACGATGCTCAGCTCGAGCTCGGCTTTGCAGGCCTCGGCGTGGCCCAACGATTGACGCTGCTGGTCCGGCCGAACGGCGGCGGGCGCGGTGGCGGCGTCCGCTGGCAGGCGCTCAGCCAGAACGGCTGGGCCGATCTCGCCGATGGCATCGACTGCCACGACGGCAGCCTCGGCCTGTCGCAACCAGGCATCGTCGTTCTGAATCTGCCCGCAATGGGCGCCGATGCCGGCCCCGAACGCTGGTCGTGGCTGCGCGTCATGCCGAAAGCCGATCCCGACGGCTTTCCACCGATTACCGCGATCACACCGCACGCCGTCACAGCCACCCGACAGTTGGGCGCAACCGCCGGACCATGTGTTGCCATTCCGCCGAAGACGATCAAAGCCGCGGTCGCGCCGCTGCCCGGCGTCGCCACTGTCGACCAGCCGATCGCCTCCTATGGCGGACGGGCCGGGGAAACCGGCGCCACGCTCCCGGTCCGGCTCGGCGAACGCCTGCGTCACAAGGGGCGGGCGAGCCTCGGCTGGGACCATGAGCGGTTGCTGCTGGAGCGCTTTCCGCAGATCGCAAAAGTGCGGGTGCTGGTGGCCGGCGACGGCATCGCGAAGCCCGGAGAGCTGCTTGCCGTGGTCGTGCCGTCGAACGATCCCGCATCGCCTGATCCGTCGATGCCCCAGACCCCCGCCGAGTTGCGCAGCCAGATCCAGGCCAGTCTCCAGGAGCTGACCAGCCCCTTCGCGCGCATCCATGTACGCGATCCGAACTACGTGCGCGTCCGGGTGCAGGCCGACGTCGTCCTCCGCGGCAACCTCGCGGACGACGGCGTGACCCGCCTGGCGCAGGACCTGCACGCCCTGCTCGTACCAGGCACGGATGACCTCGATCTGCCGGACGATGCCGACAGCGACGACATTCATGTCGCGGTCGCGAACTTCATCGCGACCAGACCTTATGTCGCCGGCCTGGCCAACCTCGCCCTGGTGTTCGAACCACCGCTGCCGACGCTGTCCTGGTGCGCGCTGACCTCGGCCGACGGCCACGACATCCGCATCGCCCATGCCGCCGCCGTGCCGGGACCGGTCGCGACGCCCACACCGCCGTCTCGCCCACCGATCACCGTCTCCTCGCCGCATCACGCATAGCCTGCTCGAGGATCGCGCCATGCCCGTGCCCCAGGTCATTCCCCGCCAATCCGCCGACCCCGGCCTCGACTACGACACGCTGCGTGCGGAGGCTTTGCGCTTCCTCGAGACGTCCGCCTCGGCCGGCTGGACCGACTTCAACGCGCACGATCCCGGCGTGACCACGCTCGAGCTGCTGTGCTACGCGCTGACCGAGCTCGGCTATCGCACCGCCTTTCCCGTCGCCGACCTTCTGGCGGGCCCGCACGGTGCCGTCGATATGCGGCGTCAGGGGCTGCAGACGCCACGACGCATTCTCCCGGCGGCGCCGGTGACACTCAACGACTATCGCAAGCTGCTGGTGGATCGCGTGCCCCTCGCCAATGCCTGGCTCGAGCCGGTGGACGCGCCGCATGCGGTCAGCGGCCTCTACGATATCGTGCTCTATGCCCCGGACACGGAGACCTGCAGCTGCGCCGGCGCATCACCCGATCCGCGGCTCGCCCAAACCCTCGGCGTCTATGCGCGCCACCGCGCACTGTGCGAGGACGTGCGCCGCGTCACGCTGCTGCAGCCGCTCCGCACCCTGCTCGGCGCCACCGCCGACATTGCCGGCCACGAGGAGCCGGAGGCGATCGCCGCCGACCTGCTCTATCGCGCCGGCCAGTTCCTGGCACCGGAAATCCGCCGCCGGCCGTTGCCCGAATTGCTGGCACGTGGCCTGACCACCGCGCAGATCTTCGACGGTCCGCTGCTGCGCAATGGCTTCATCGACGACACCGATCTCGGCACGCGCCCACGGCGGATCGACGTCACGCAGTTGATCCGCGCGATGGCCGAAAGCCCCGGCGTGTCCGGCATCAGCGACCTGACGCTGCGCGTCGGCCGACAGACATTTGGTCCCACCGACATCATCGATGTCGGTCCCCGCGACATCCTCAAGCTCGATCCCGCCCTCGACGCCAGGGCATTTCCGATCCGGCTGATCCGCCACGGCCATCCCTGCCGCCTCGATCCCAACCGGGTACGGCAGGAACTGGCCAAGCGCTGGCGCAACCACCGCCGCCACCATCCACTGGCGCGCGACTATCATCAGGCGTTCGCACCGCCGCGCGGCCGTCATCGCGATCTCGCGCACTATGCGTCCATCCGCGGGCTCTATCCGGAAACCTACGGTATCGGCCCGCGCGGGCTGCCGGCGGATGCCTCGCTGCTGCGACAGGCCCAGGCGCGGCAGCTCAAGGGTTACCTGCTGGTGTTCGAGCAGTTGCTCGCCGACTATCTGGCCCAGCTCGCCCATGCGCGCGACTTGCTGTCGACGGTGCCGTCGCTCGAACGCAGCTATGCCGGGCAGTCGCTGGCCGACCTCCTTCCCGACGCAACAGACCTCCTGATCGCACCAGACGCCATCGACCGCCTGCGGCACGATCACGACGCTTCCATCGCTCGCCGTAACCGCTTTCTCGACATGCTGCTGGCGCTCTATGCCGCCGATCCGCCAGCGCAAGACCACGTCGCCCATGATCCGCCCGGCCGCCGTGGCGAGAGCCTGATCGCGGCGAAGCTCCATATATTGAGCAGCATCGCCCGGACCACCCGCGACCGCGGCCTCGGATTCGATTACCTGGCCGCCCCCTCCGCCCGCAATGTGGCGGGGCTGGCGCGCAGCGGCCTGCATCTTCACGGCAAGCCACACACCATGCATGTGATCGAGCATGTGTTGCTGCGCCCGGCGCAGCGCCTGCGCGGCGACGGCAGCGCGCAGGCCTTCGACTACGCCTTTACGATCAGCGTGGTGCTGCACCTGCCCGATCCGGATGACGGCGACACCCGCCAGCGCATCATCAACCAGTTGCGCGCCAACACGCCGGCCCACATCGCGCTGCGCCCGCATCTGCTGACCGCGGCGGCGATGCAGGCGTTCACGCCGCTCCATACCGCCTGGCGCGCTGCGCTGCGGTCCCGCGATCCGTGGGCCATCGTGCGCAGCAGCGTCAGATTGCGCGACGCCTTGGCCAAACTGCCGCCTGACCAGGGTACGACCACCGACGGAGAGGCCTCATCGTAGCGCTGCCACATATCATCGGCCGTCAGCACCTCGATATCGAGGTAGCGAGGGAGCACGGCACCCCCGATCTGCTGGACCGGATCGGCGAGCTGAATCGCACGCACTTCCTGCCTGCCATCGAGCGCGTGCTGATGGAATTCGATCGCCCTGACCTCGTGATCCGGATCGAACGGCTCGACCTGAAGCTCGGCACGATTTTCCTCGACGACATCGGCGCAGCCACCGCACGGCTGGAGACGGAGCTGCGCGCCGCTCTGTCCGTGGCGATCGAAACCGGCATTGCCGCTTCGTCGAATGCCAGCGTGCAGGTGGCAGAAACAATGCCGGCCGGCACGGCGTTGCTGCAAGCGCTGGCTCACTATCTGCGATCCGGAATCTGGCCCTACCGGGAGAAAGGTGTCGGCGATCCGATGTTCCTGCTCACCGAGCTGATCACCCACGATCCTGAGGGCGTGCGGCAGTTATTCGCCGGGATCGGCGGCCAGCCCGAGGTCAGGAAACGTCTTGCCCTGCAAATGACGCCCCCCGAGCTCGACCAACTGCACCGCTTGACCGTTCCTGCCCAAGCGACCGACGACCTCGCGCCCGGAGCGCTCCGCCCCCCCGATCCCGCGCCGCGCACGCGTCTGACGCGCACCATCGCCGATGCCGCAGCCCTTGCTCCAACAGCCGATGCAGCAATACGCCCGCCTGCGCCGTTCGGTATGGGCCCGACCGCTGCTGCGGGCGGCCGCGGAGCCCCCCTGCCGCCGGCAGTTGGCGACCCGTCGTCACCGTCCCGGCTGGAAGCTTTCCTATTGCAAGGGGTCCTGCCGGCTGGCGGGCCCGACATGCTGCTGCTCGCACTGCTGGAGCAGGAGCCCGAGAGCCTGACGCTGTTGCTTCGCAGGCGCGCACGCGACACGGCGATGCTGCGCCGGATGGCGGAGATCCTTGCATCGCGAACACTCGCCCGGCTGCTCCGGCTGCTGACGCCAGAAGCAGAGAGCATCATCATCGCCCACATGGCGGAGGTACGCAGCCTGCATCATGCACGCCCCATCGTGTCGCTCACCGATCGTTCTCTGGAACGTCTGCTGTGGTTCGTGGCCCTGCGCCACGTGCTGAACCAGGCCGGAACCCAGTTCAACCGCAAGACTTTCATCGCGCACATGGTCGCCGAAATCGCCAATGCGGAGCGGGTGAGCTATCGCATCCTGCTCCAGCTCTTTGCCTCAAGCCTCGCCGACCTTCTGAAGACCACGCCGGCCGCGATGTCTCTGGCCGCGCTCATCCTCGAGCTTGCCAATGAACCCGAGCCGGCTCTGCCGCACGCCATCGACGGCATCGAGTTGCCGAGCGCGGAAGCCATAGCGGCGGACGAGCCGGCCGAATCCGGCGATCTCACGACGCTGGAGCTGCGGATCAGCACCTATCGTCATCTCGACCGGCTGCGCCACCTGCTCGCGGCCGGCGTGCTGCCCTGGCGTGACATGCTCGCCGACCCCACGCTGACGCCGCAACAATTGATCGAAGCCCTCGCAGGGCTCCCCCCCGGCGCCGTGCAGAGCGCCTTACGTCACGGAGCGCTGTCCGGATGGCAGGTCCGCCGCGCGCTCGAAACGTTGCCCGACGCCACCGTGACCGCGCTGTATCGACTGCTGCACCGCGACGACGGTTTGTCTTCCGTGGGCTTGCGTGTGCCGCTTCACGACGAAGCCCGCCCGGGCGACGCCATGGCAGCGATCATGGCGCTCATCGGGGCTTCGCCAGCGCCCGCGCCACCGGACCGGACAGACGAAGGCGCTGACGCCATCGCCTCCGGGGCCCAGCCCGATGCCATCACCGCCGACCTCACGGCCCTCGTGGCCGGCGTGATCCAAGACACGCCTCCTTCAACGGCCTGGATCAAAGCCTTCGTGCGGCTGTCCGCCAACCATCGCCGGATGGCGCAGCGCTTTCTCGCCGCAACCCTGGCTCACGCGGGTCCCAGAGCCCACCTTCTGGATGCGTTTGCCCCTGATCGCCTTGCGGCTCTGCTCCAAGCACTCATCCCCGCCGCTGCCGACACGCTCACGGCCTTGACACTGATCCTGACGTCCACGGGACGCCGCCACGGCCTGCAGCACCGCGACGTGGCCGCCGCGCTCCTGGCCGAGCTCGCCGTCGCCGAAGAAACCATTACGACCACGGCCCTGCTCCAGCGCATGCTGACACGGATGTTTCCCACGGGCAGCCCACCCTGGCTCGTGGACACGCGCGCCGAGCTGCTGCCGCGGATGCCCGGCCGGGCGGCCGATGCGCTTGTGGCACTGTCCGCGGTCTCGAACGTCACGCCGCCATCGGACAAGCCCGGCTCCCCTGCCCATGGCCACGCCGCAAGCACCTCGTCGGGACAACACGCCGAATGGCTGTTCCAGGCGCTGGCAGCCTGCGACCTCAGCCGTGCCGCAGCGCGCGACGAAGTGCCGGAGTTGCTCAGCGAGCTGATGGAGGGGCTGCTCACGCACCGGAATCGCGACCTCGCGCTGCGACTGCTGGCCTTCCTCGCGCGCTCCCCCAACAGCGCGCATCTGCTCCGGCTGCTGCCGGAGCGTCAGTTCGCGCAACTGACCATGCACGCCATGCCACATGCCGGCCCCGATCTGCTCGACGCCGCGGAGGTGCTGACCGCAGCCGCGGGGCGAGCACTCGACCGCGCCACGATGTGGCAGGCGTTGTTCAGAACGGCCGCGTCCCCCGCGGCCGAGCGGACCGTCCCGCATCTGACGCGACGCCTGCTCGCGGCCGCCGAGCGCGCGGCCCGTGACGCCGATCCCACAGAGCGGGCGGCAGCAAGCACGGCTCTGGCACGAACCGCCGCACGTCATGCCCGCAACGCCGGACATGCCGTGCTCGCCACCACACTCGAAGGGCTGCGCGAAGCCAACGCTTCTCTGTATTCCCCGACGCCGCGCCGTGCCGCGCCAAGAATACCCGCACGTGATGCGGCCAGGACGCATCACGGCCTCACCGCCTTCCGCCTTCGCGGCGAGGCCGACAGCCCGCCGGAGCCGATCTTCATCGACAATGCCGGACTGGTGCTGGCCAATCCGTTCCTGCCGCATCTGTTCGAGGCCCTCGGGCTCCTGGTCCGTGACGATCGCGGCAAGCCACGGCTGCGCGACGAAGCGGCGGCCTCGCGGGCCGTACACCTGCTGCAGTATCTCGTCGATGGCCGCACCGACGCCCCCGAACCGCTGCTGGTGCTCAACAAGGTGCTATGTGGCCTGCCGATCGCAGCACCGGTCGATCGCGCCATCACGGCGAGCGAGGCCGAGATCGCCACATGCGAGACCTTACTGCGCTCGATTCTCGGCAACTGGCCAATCCTCAGCGGCACGTCTGTCGCCGGGCTGCGCGAGACGTTCCTGCGGCGCGAGGGCCGGTTGACACTGGCCGACAGCGTCTGGCGGCTGCAGGTGCAGCGCAAAACCCTCGATGTCCTGGTCGATCAGATCCCCTGGAGTATCGGCGTCGTGTTTCATGCCTGGATGCCGGGCGCCCTGCATGTAACGTGGTAATGCCATGCCCCACAGCCCGTCGAACGCAGATGTCATCACCGCAGAGATTGCCTGGTTCGAGCACGCGCTCATGCGCCGGCTGCACGGCCATGCCGAGGGAGCAGGTTGCGACCTCGGCGAACTGCTGCATGCGGCCCCCGAACTGCCCGCGCCCGGCGTTCCCTATGGCGACACGGTGCGCGCCGCCGGACTCGATCCCGCCGAACGGCTGGTGCTGGTGCTGGCATTGCTGCCGCATATCCGCCCGGAGGCGCTCGATCCGCTCCTCATTCGCAGTGAGGCGCTGCAGCGGCGCTTCACGGAATTCGGCGGACGTACCGCGAACGACCATACCGGCTTTCTTCCCACCCTGCAGACTGCACTGTTCCTGCTGACCGGAGGCGACATGGCTGCCCGGCTGCACTGGCTCGGGCTGTTTGCGCCAGACCGCGCATTGTTTGCGCGGCACATCCTGCAGGCGCCATTGTCATCCGATGAGCCTGCACTCGCCGCACCGCTGCGCCTCGATCCGGATACCCTCGCACGGCTCATCACCGGCAGCGTCCGTCTGCCTGTCTTCAGCGCCGAGTTTCCGGCGCAGCATCTCACCACCCCCTATGAATGGTCCGATCTGGTGCTGGATTCGACCGCGCGCGCCGAGGTCGAGGACATCCTCGCCTGGCAACATCATGAGACGGCGCTGATGCGGGATTGGCAACTCGCACGACGGCTCAAGCCTGGCTACCGGGCGCTGTTCTATGGCTCCCCCGGGACCGGCAAAACGCTGACCGCCTGCCTCATCGGCAAGGCCACCGGGCGCCCTGTCTATCGTACCGATCTGTCGAGAGTGGTGTCGAAATGGATCGGCGAGACCGAGAAGAACCTCGCCACCCTGTTCGACCGCGCCGAGCACGGCGGCATGATCCTGTTCTTCGATGAAGCCGACAGCCTGTTCGGCAAGCGGACCGAAACCCGCACCGCCAACGATCGCGCCGCCAACCAGCAGATTGCCTACCTGCTGCAGCGGATCGAGGATTTTCCGGGCTTGGTCATCCTCGCCTCCAACCTGCGGAGCAATCTCGACGAGGCGTTCTCCCGCCGGTTCGAAACGATCGTCTCGTTCCCGATCCCGAACGCCGAGCAGCGCCTGCGGCTGTGGGAGGACAATTTCCGCGACAAGCCGTATCCGCTGGCGGCCGATGTCGATCTTCCGAAACTGGCGCGAGACCACGAGGTTTCCGGAGGCAGCATCGTCAACGTGTTGCGTTACGCCTGCCTGAAGGCGGTGACACGCCAGCCCCAGGCAATCACACAGGCCGACCTGATCGCCGGGATCCGACGCGAGCTGCGCAAGGACGGCAAGTTCGTGGTGTGAACAATCTCGGCAGCGTCAGCTCTCCATCGCATCGCCACCCTTGGCTGCGGCTTTCGTCCGGCTGCGCGTGTGCTGACTCGGTCCGACGCTGGTCGCGCCGGCATCCGCCATCTTCTCATCGGCCTCGTCAGAGGTGTTGTCGGCCACATGGCTCGACAGCGTGGCGACCTCTCCGTTTGAGAGCTCCGACAACGGCATCCCGTCGTTTTGACGGTTTTTCGCCAGATAGGCCATCAGATCATAGCCACGTTCCGTGAGCCATTTCCAGACGCGCGGATAGGAGAGGCGCATCTGCATGACATGGCGCAGCACGCGCTGTTTCGTTTTTGCAAAGGCTTCCGCACTGGCCTGAGACGACGGCTGATAATCGAGCAGCCGCCACATATGGGACAGCAAGGACGTCGCGATGGCTTTCTCATCGCCCCAGCCTT
The DNA here is from genome assembly GCA_040756765.1 of Pseudomonadota bacterium. GTDB lineage: Bacteria > Pseudomonadota > Alphaproteobacteria > Rhizobiales > Xanthobacteraceae > Bradyrhizobium_A. The sequence continues at coordinate 122,929 of JBFLYG010000017.1, forward strand.
TCGGAAAAGGTTTGCCCTTTCTCAATGTGTTTTCCATGACTTCAAGGCCGCCGGACGAGGTCGCCTCGCCATGGCCGGGCGTTTTCTCCGACGTGCTGAGCGCCGTATCCGGCAATTTGTTGCGCAACGACAGGATCTCATCAATGACCGCCTCGACCGTTTCCTTGGCAGCCTTCTGATCGCGCATTGCAGCTGCCTTGGTCAGGTCTGCTTTGCAATTGTCAAATGCCCTGACATAGTCCCGGTGCAAATGCTCGGTCCCCGGCAAAGTTCTGATCATATCAATCACGACCGTGAGTTGCCCCGCGGCCTCGGCGATCGAGCATCCCCGAACATGCGAAAGAATCATGTCTTCGAAAGCAACATAGGCTGTCAGATGCTGCCCCTGTCCCGTGGTGTTTGAACTTGGCCTGCTCCTCCAGTCCGAAATGCCGGAGATCTTGTCCGCCTTGTCGAGATTCAGCGTGGTCCGCTGCAGAACAGGTCCGCTCGCCACGCGCTGCGCGGCGAGCGCTCGGATCGCCTGCGCAGGCGCAACGATGCGCCCGCCGGCGATCCCCCGGGCCGTACCGAGCGCTTGGGCGCGCGCGCCCATCACATCGGCTTCCCGTTCGAGGTGACCATCGTCATTGACGGCGATGCCCTTCAACTGCAGCGTCGGCTTCACCCGTCCCTGCCTCTGCTGCACCACGTGCCAGGCCTCGTGTGGCAGATGCCTTTCCTGGCCGGCCGCAAGGTGAATCTCGGCGCCTTGTGCAAAGGCGTGCGCGTGCACAGCAGCCGGCTTCGGTGAATTGTAGTGCACACGCACGTCATTCATGGCGAGGCCGGATAGATGTTCAATCCCGGCCTGAAGACGGGGGGGCAGACCGGCCGGATAAGCGCGGCTCCGCGATCGCACGTCCCCAGCCGCAAAGTCCGCCAGCCCCCGTGGCAACCCGCGCTCATTGAGCGTACGCTGCTGCGCCAGTTGCCCCTGGATCGGCAACCGCGCATCGAGCGCGGCCTGCAGGTGCAGCAGTGATCGCTCCCGCGACGGAGCCGGAGAGATCGCGACGGCGCCGTCGGGAGCTCTCGTCCTGGTACCGAGCATGATGCCTGCAGGCGCGTGCGGGCTGGCGGCTCTGTCGCCCGCAGCATTCCGGCGAGCCGGCCCCGGCTGCAGATAACCCAAACCTGCCATTTGCGCTCGCCTCCGTCCTGATCCGATCCAGACATGCGTGCTTCCGGCCGCAGCGATCGGACACGGCAACCAATAAACGAACCCAGCCCTTAACCTCACCCGAGCGGTTTCAGGCGAGCTTTGCTCTTTGGCGCCAAAGTTGGCTTGGAATGAGACTGCCATGCCAGGAAGGCCGCCGCGTCGGCGAGAGTCCTCGATTCTTGCTTGGTGAGCCTGTTGCGACCGGCCCCCGAACTCGACGCGGCGCTTGACGAAGCTCCCTTCACGCCCGACGCGGCAGCCGCCGGCCCCGACGACTGCGCGGGTGATTTGGTGTCAGCGTCACGGGGCTGCGCGCCGCGGATCGATGCCGGCAGCTTGAAAACCGGTGCGCCCTTGTTCGGAGACGGCTGGCCGGTCATCACCGCCGGCGACATCGCAGCTGGGGTCTGCTGATTGGGTGCCCCAGATCGAGCACCGACACCTGGCTGCTGGAGAGGCGGCTTCACGCGCACGCCGGGGCCCGCCAGCGCACCACCGATCCCGGGCGATGCCAATTTGGTATCCAAAACAACACCCGGAGAAGACGCGGGCATGCTCGACAGGCTCATATGTCCACCGCCGGGGCCAACGGTCGGCGCGCCAGTCACGTGCCCGGGGGATTTCAAGTCGACGCCGGTCTGCGATGCTTGGCCCGGTGCTTTCGCCGCAAGAATTCCGGGGCCGGGAGACAAGAGCGCCGCGGAAGCGGCAGGCGATTGCGTCATTTTCTTGATGTCGGCGACGGTTTGCTTCCAAGTGAGCGCCGCGTTCTTGCTCTTCGTGTTTTGCGAGACTCGGCCGGCGAGTTTCTTCGACGTAATCGCTTTGAAGAAATCAATGCCAGTCATTGGCTGCGAGCCGGGTATACTTTCTTCCTGCTGCAGAAACGCTTGCACGGTCTTGGCAAGCTCTGCAGAACTGCCGCTCGCTGCAATGTTCTGGAACTGAACATTGAAGTGAAAAAGCTTGTTGTGATGCGCCCTGATCTTGTCGTCGCCCGCCTCACTCACATCGGTTGTCGTCGAATCGGAAATCGTCTCGATGATTTCGAAGGTCTCCTCCTTGATCCGCTCCAGGAGCGGTGCGTTCAACGGACGCCCTTTCCAGTCTGTACCGACCTTCTTCAGCATCGCGACAGCGACATCAAGAACCTCCTTCTTGGGTCCTTCATGTCCAAAAACGCCGGCGGCCCGCAAGCTCTCGAGAAACCGATCCTTGACACCTTCGACCGCCTTTAGATCGACAGCACCTTCCAGATCGTGCATGTAGCTTCCGGCATCAACGCTGTGAGACAGCCCCCCGATCGCCGAATTCCAACTTCCCTCGCCAATGAAGATATTCAGCTTGTGATTGTGAAGCCGGGACACCAATGCGGCTTCCGACACTTCGAGATTCTTTGCATCGCCACTTCCGGCGAGCTGCACATAGGTCGCTGCCAGCGCATCCCGCGCTTTCGCCTTTCCGGGCGCCGCCGCGATGGCATTGACCTTGTCGGTCACCGCATAAACGGCGTTGCGCATCACCGAGCTCATCACAATATGGCGACGGTGCAGCCAGTTGGTATTGATACTCTTCCAGAAGCCGTCCCATTCCGGCCGTCCCCGTCCTTGTTCGGATGCCCGGGGCGTCCGTTCGACGAGCCAAGTTACGTATGCGGCGAAGGTCGTGGCTTTCGGGTTGACCACATCCACGTCTCGCAGATCTTCGCTGAATTTCTTCCTTCGGCCCCATCGAGAGTGCCCCTCTCGCTCAAGGATAGCGGCCACTTCCGGCCAGATCTCCGCTTCCTGGCGAGGGTTGTAGACCTTTGCGTCCAGCTTGAGGAGCCGCTGGACCACAGCTCCGCCCTCCGAAACCACGCGGCCGGAATGCACCGGACCTGACACCCTCACGGCACGCGATCCCATGACGTCGGCTTCACGCTCCAAGCCGGCATCGTCATTGATGGCGAAGCCTTTCAGCTGCAGCGTCGGCTTCACCCGCCCCTGCTTCTGCTGCACCACATGCCAAGCCTCGTGCGCCAAATGCCGTTCCTGGCCCGGCGCAAGATGAATTTCCGCGCCTTGCGCGTAGGCATAGGCCTGCACCGATGCGGGCTTCGGCGAATTGTAATGTACGCGCACGTCGTCCATGGCGAGACCGGACAGATGTTCGATGCCGGCCCTGAGCCCAGCCGGCAGGCCGCCGGTCGCACGCATTGTCGTTCCCCCTGCCGGCGGAGGCTCACCATGCGACGAGCGCGCAAGCTGCACGGGTCCCGCCTGCCCCTCCTTCGTCGACTGCGCTCCTGAACCCCCAGACGTCGCCGCGGGCGCGAGCATCGCAGCCCCCGCACCTGAACCGGCACCGGCAGCCGACGCTCCGTCATTCTTGGCGCCTCCTTCAGCCACGTGAGGTGTCACAGAAGGGACGGGCTGTGACGCGGGCGAAAGCGTCACAGTGATGGCCTTGTTGAAGGCTGAGACATCCGTATGGAATTTGAAACGCGCGTCGCTCCAGTCCGACTGGATCGCCCGCAGATGCCCTTGCCCCATGATGGCGATCGATGGCTGGCTGCTGGCGAGGATCGCTTTCACCATGTATTCGTCGCGCAACGCGTTGTATTTGTAGTGCGGCTCATATGTCGGAGAATGAGTGAGTTTGAGATCTTGAAACAGCGGCGCGGCCGTTTTCGCATCGTCCCATTGGCTTGGCTTCTTTCCGCCAGCAATCGCACTCTGAGGCTTGTCCATTGCGACTTGGGCGAGAAGCAGCCCCTTTACCTCCTCAAGGGGCCCAAGAAGCTTCGTGACCGCATCCAGATCAGATCCGCCGCTTTTGATCGCATTCGCAGCGTGGACAAGACCAGCAGTCATTCCCGTGGTCTTTCCCTGGATGTTTTGGACGCTCGCCCGATGAGCTGACGCTGCGCTCCCTCGCGCTTTCAAGACGACATCGGACTCGAACTCAGCCTTGCCGTATTCGCCAAACGTCGCGGCCACCCAAGCCAGGGCTTTGACAAGCGTATCGCGTTCTGAAGCGAGATTCTTTTGCGCCTTCCCGACGATGTCCGGTAGATGCGCGATCACTTGGATCGCCCGCACGTCGATGTTCTCCATCGGCATGGCCTTGGGCGCCTTGGCGTCAGGTGCCAGCCTCTTGAGGCTGGGACCGGAGAGCGTCGGAAACTTGCTCTCGTGGAGGACCGGAATGATGGCCGCCCAGTCCGCCTCAATCAATTCCGCCTTGCTATCGGTATGCTGCTCCCCGATCAGGTGATGATGCGGGCTCAACACCTTGATGACACCCTTGATGCCATGCTCCAGGAGCATGCCACCATTTTTGTTGGTGACATGAACTTCCGGACTCGCGAGCAGGCTGCGTATCGGCTCGCCGAACGACGCGGCGTGCGCCTTCTCATCGAAGATCTGATTACCGCTCCTGATCTTCCGCTGCACAACTGGCCGCAAGACCTTCGCATCCAACGAGCGCTGCAAGAGAAGGTGTGACTGCACAGCCGCGCGACCGTCAAGCGCGCCTTTCAGATTGACCAGGGGGCTCGCTGGCACGCTCCGAGCCACATCGGCACCGACTGCGCCTTCGGCGGACGATCCTCCGACCGGGCCGGCAGACAGATCGGTCCGCTCGCCAGCTTTGGCTTGCTGCCGCAACGGCATGACTCCGGCATAGTCACCCACTGCGGACATCCTTCATGTCGCGATCAACGGCGACGCCGCTTGGGAGGCTTCTTCGCACTCCGTCAGCAGTCGCCGCGCTGCATCGTTGTCGGGTTCATAATCCAGCACCTGACGTAGCACCGCCGCCGCGACGTCGTGCGCGCCGAGCAGATGATGGCAGGCCGCAATATTGTAGAGCGTTCCGGTATCGGCCCCGTAGATCGCCACCGAACGCTCGAAGTAATCGAGGGCTCCCGCGTAGTCATCCAGGGCATAGAGCAGCTCGGCGATCTTGTTGGCGAGATCGAGATCCTCGCCGAGCGGGAAGTACATCTCCCAGACCCGTTCAATCGCCGCGATGACATCCAGACGTGCGCCGGCATCCAGTGCCGGCGCCAGCTCCAGCAGCCGCGGCAGGTAGCGCCCGAACTGATGGCTGTCGTAACGGCCAAGCCGGAGGTAGGCCAGGATATCGCCGACCGTCATGCCCGGAATGGTCGGGCGCGCATGCTTGGTGATGCAATAAAAGCTGTCCGGACCGAACTCCTGCACATGCCGGCGATAGGCTGACTGGGTCTCGCCATGCGCTGGCGCGTCTTCCAGCCACAACAGGCCGATGACATCGATACTGGCGTGCTGGTCGGCCGGCAGCAGTGCGAGACCGCCGTCATCAAGGCAGTCTTGAACGAAGGCGTGATAGTTGACCGACAGCGAGACGCTGCCGTGCCGGACCAGCCGTGGCGCTGCCAGCCCCTCGAGCTCGGCGAGGCGGTGATGGCCCTTGTCGGCGGACAGCACCATCGCGCCGTGGGCCGACAGGCCGGCGAGCGTCCGCACGCAGCGCAGCCCCACCGCGGGAAACAGCACGTAAGCATTGTGCAGCCGCTGCTGGTAGAACGAGATCAGCCGCTGCAGCCACGGCTCCTCGTAAGGCGCGGCGGCCTCCTCTTCGTCGTAATGCAGTTGCAGCCGGTCGAGCAGCTCGGCGACATCGAGCGCATCCGGCGCAGTATCGACCGCGAGCGACACACGGCAGGCGTGGACGCGCTGGTCCCTGACGTGGAACAGGTCCTGCGGGACGCTGTCAAACAGGTAGTTGGCAACCACCAGCAGAGGATGCGCGAGGCTCCCCGGCCCGATCACATCGCCACTCACTTCCAATGCCAGTGAGCCAGGCGACGTCACATCGAACCGGGCCAGATCGAGACGACCATCGGCAAAGAACGGTTCGAAACCGGGATGGCCGCGCCAGAACGCGAGATTGGCGTCGGCGGTGTCGGTCAGGACGTAGCGAAACGCCTGTGGCGGGATGCCGGCATCAGCACACAGAATTTCGAGCCGCTTCAGGAAATGGAAGGCAAACCGGCCCGCCCCCCCGCCCAGCTCACAGATCGTGAGCGGCTCGGCCTGCGGCGCAAGCCGCTCTCGGTCACGCCAGAACGCCAAAGCAATCTCGGCGTAGGCATTGGCGATGGTCGGGTTGCTGGTGACATAGTGCGGCACCTCCCCATGCCGCCAGGCATCGACCCCCCGCTCGGCAAAATAGCGCCGCTGCAGCTGCCAGACCATGGATTGGGAAAAGGGGACCCGCCGCTCGAGCACGAACCAGCCCGGCCTGCCAGGTGGCGACGCAGCAACGCTGTCGGCGGCCACAACAGTGCCCACCGGCTCTCCGGCCGCCATCGGTTGGTCGATCTGCCGCGACTTCGCCTCCCGTAATCCGGTGGCGCCCTATCGTTCCGAGCCAGGCGAAGGATAACAGGTTCCCGTGGGAACGAAATGTCGCGCCGGAGACCCGCCCCGCCCATGCACAGCAAAAATCGGGACGAGCGGCTCCCGCACCGGGGCCGGGTCAGATCGGCCCGAGGATGCCGCGGGTGGCCTGGTCGAGCTCCTCGACATAGCGCCGCCGGGCGAAGGACTCGGTGAGGAAGCCGATCACCTTGCGGCTGCCGCCGGCCTCGAGCACCGCCAGCACCTCCGCCTCGGCAGTGTCGAAGATCTTCATCGCGGTCTTCACATTCATCGCCGGCAGCAGCACGTCGTCGAAGTGCTTGGCAAGCTCGACGACCTGGATGTCGTCGGCGATGCTGTCGAGCTCGCTGGAGTACAATTCCGGCATGGTCACTAGCCCGCAATAATCCTTGGCATTGTTGACCAGGATGATCGCTTGGCGCGATCCCAGCACGAACTCGCGGCGGCACTCTGCAATCGTCGACGTGGGCGGAGCGGTGGTGACATCGGTACGCATCATGCGTTCGACGGTCAGGTTGCGCAGCCAACCGACGTCATTGGCGCTGCGGATGGTTTCGCCGCGCAGATGCAGACGCCAGGTCGAGAACGAGTGACCGAACAGCGCGCGGACGCAGACGCTGGTGACGATGCAGGCCGCCAGCACCGCGGCAGCGACGTCGATGCTGCGCGTCATTTCCAGCACCAGGAACGACATGGTGAGCGGCCCGCCGACGATCGCCACCCCGAGCGCCGCCATGCCGGCGAGTGCGCTTGCCAACGGGTCGAGCGTGACATCGAATATCGGCAGTTGCAGCACCATGGCGTAGAGCTTGCCGATCAGGCTGCCGACGAACAGCGAGGCGAAGAACAGGCCGCCACGGAAGCCGGAGGCCAGCGAGATCAGGCAGGCACAGAGCTTCAACCCGATGATCACGACGATCAGGCCCATGGCCATGTCATGGTGCAGGTCGAGCACCATGGCGCCGTGGCCGGCGGCCAGCACCTGCGGCGTGATGATGGCGAGCCCACCGATGCACAGCCCGCCCACTGCCGTGCGCAACCAGACCGGCAGCCAGGGACGATGGAACACGCGCTCGAACAGCACGGAGCTGCGCATCACCACGATGCCGATCGCGGCGACGATCAGCGCCAGCACGATCAGCGCCAGATACTGCTCGCCGGTGACCATGCCGACCTGCGGCACGTCGAGTGAATAGGGCGCGCCGCCGAGCCAGCGCGCAGTGAGCGACGCCGACAGCGACGCGGCGAGAATCGGCGCGGCACTGCTGACCGAATAGACGCCGACGATCAGCTCGCAGGCATAGAAGGCCCCGGTGATCGGCGCACCGAAGGCAGCGGCGATCGCGCCGGCCGCACCGCAGCCGACGATCAGCCGCAGGTCGTTGCGTCGCAGGTTGAGGAAGCGGCCGAGCAGCGAGGCCGCCCCCGCGCCGATCTGGGTGTAGCCGGCCTCCAGTCCGACCGACGCACCGCAGCCATTGGAGATCAGCGTCTGGCCGCTGACCACCATGCTGTCACGAATGGAGAGGCGGCCACCGCGCAGCGCATTGGCCTCGATCGGGTCGACCGCGCTCGAGATCTTCCAGCGCCGCCGCGACCACTCCATCAGCCCGAGCAGCAGGCCGCCGCAGCTCGGCGCCAGCAGCGCGGCCCAAGGGGTGACCCGCTCATGGGCGCTGAGGTGTACGTCGATCGGAATGCCGTAGATCAGCACATGAGCGATCTGGGCCATCTCGCTCATCAGCGTCACCACCGCGCCGGCGATCAAGCCGACCAGCAACGCCAGGGGGATCAGGAAGAACTCATTGCCGCGGAGCAGCGCGCGGAGCGTCGTGGTCACCCCGCTTGCACCGACGTGGCTGATGAAGCGGCCCACGCCCGGAAGCTTCAACACCTGCAATCCCCGCACCAGAACGATCAGACGGCCGGCGCGCCCCGATCGAGCGGGGGCGCCTCCGCCAGTTTCATAGGTTCGAACATCCGGCGCCGCAACCTCAATCGCCTCCGGCGGTGTTACCATTGCCGTCAAGATCGGCTGAGCGCGGCGGTGCGGATCATGTCCGCGGCCTTCTCACCAATCATGATGGTCGGCGCATTGGTGTTGCCGCCGATCAGGGTTGGCATCACCGAGGCGTCGGCAATGCGCAGGCCCTCGACACCATAGACCCTGAGGCTGGGGTCGACCACGGCCAGCGGATCGTCGGCCCCCATCTTGCAGGTTCCCACCGGGTGATAGACCGTGTCGACCCGGCGGCGCAGCACCGCGCGAATGTCATCGTCGGTCCGCACGTCAGCGGTAAACAGGTCCGCGGTCTGCAGCGCCCGCAGCGCCGGGGCCTCCAGCAGGCGGCGGGTGGTCTTGAAGCCCGCCACCATGGCCTCCATGTCCGCCTCTTCGCCGAGGAAATTGGGATCGATCGCCGGCGGCCGGGTCGGATCGGCACTCTGCAACCAGACGCTGCCGCGGCTCACCGGGCGCAACAGACAGACGTGACAGGAAAAGCCGGCGCCCAGGCGCAGCTTGCGGCCATGGTCGTCGATGAGAGCCATGCAGAAATGCAGCTGGATATCGGGCACCATGAGGTCGGACCGGGTCTTCAGAAAGCCCCCGCATTCGGCGATATTGGAGGTCATCGGCCCGCGCCGCTCACGCCGGTACTGCGCGATCCCCTTGACGATGCGCTTGATCCCCGACCAGGTCAGCCCGGTGAAATTGGGATTGTCGGAGGCGAAGCCGAACACGAAATCCGGGTGGTCCTGCAGGTTCTGCCCGACACCGGGCAGGTGATGCACCACGGCAATGCCGTGACGGCCGAGCGCCGCGGCGTCGCCGACGCCCGACAGCATCAGCAGCTGCGGGGTCTGGAAGGCGCCGAGACCGAGGATCACCTCGCGGCGGGCACGTAGCGTGCGGCTCTCCTTGCCGCGACGGTACTCGACGCCGACGGCGCGCTTGCCTTCGAACAGCAGGCGGGTGGCGAGCGCATTGGTCTCGACATGCAGGTTCTGGCGGCTCCTCATGAACGGATGGATGTAGCCGCGCGCGGCGCTCCAGCGCTCGCCGTTCTTCTGGGTGACCTGGTAGACGCCGAGGCCTTCCTGCTCCTCGCCGTTGAAGTCATGGTTGATCCGGAACTGGGCCTCGCGCGCCGCCTGCAGGTAGACCTCCTGCACCGGGTTGCCACTGCGCAGGCCGCTGACGCTGAGGGGGCCGCCCTTGCCATGATAGGCGCCGTCGAGTTCCTCGTTGTCTTCCGAGCGCTTGAAGTAGGGCAGCACGTCGGCATAGGACCAGCCGGTGTTGCCGAGCGCCGCCCAATGATCGTAGTCCGAACGGTGGCCGCGGATATAGACCATCGCGTTGATCGCCGAGGAACCGCCGAGCCCCCGACCCCGCGGCTGGTAGCCGATGCGGCCGCCGAGCCCGCGCTGCGGCACCGTCTCGAACGCCCAGTTGTTCACCTTGCCGGCCACCACCAGCGCACCAGGCGTCGTCACCACCCAGTTGTCGTTGCGACCGCCGGCCTCGAGCAGCGCGACCGTCATGCCAGGTGTTTCCGACAGGCGGCTCGCCACCGCACAGCCACCCGAGCCGCCGCCGACCACGACATAGTCAAACGTCTCCGTCACATTGCCCTCCCTCGAGACCGTGTCGCGCTCTGCGGCGCGTGATCAGGACATCAGCCGCAGCAACTTCTGCAGCCGTGCGATCTTCGCGCCGTAAGGCGGATAGAGATCGGCGAAGCGATTCAGCGGCGAGCGATAGAACACCGGCTTCAGCTTGCTCAGCGCGGTGAAGCCCCATTCGCCGTGATAGGCGCCACACCCCGAGGCGCCGACCCCGCCCACCGGCTGGTTCGCCTGGGTGAAATGGAACAGGCAATCGTTCACCGTGACGCCGCCTGACACCGTGCGCGCCAGCACGGCGTCACGCGCCGCGGCATCCTCGCCGAACCAGTACAGCGCAAGCGGCCGCTCGCGGGCATTGATCCAGGCGATCGGCTCGGCGCGGTCGCGATAGCCCAGCACCGGCAGCACCGGACCGAAGATTTCCTCCTGCAAGATCGCCATGTCCGGCGTCACGCCGGTGACCACTGTCGGCGGAAACTTGCGCCGCGACTTCCAGGCGGCGTCCGCCGGATCGCCCGGCCGCAACACCTGCGCGCCGCGCGCGACGGCGTCCGCGACCAGCGCCTCCAGCCGAGCATAGTGGCGGTCGGAAATGATCGAGGTGTAGTCGGGATTGGCTGGATCGGCGCCGTACATGGCGATCATTGCGGCCTGCACACAACTGGCGAAGTCCGGCACCGAAGCTTCGGGTACGAAAACGTAGTCGGGCGCGATGCAGGTTTGTCCGGCATTGAGCAGCTTGCCATAGGCGATGCGGCTGGCCGCCTGCGCGAGGCCCGCAGATGGATCGATGATGGCCGGCGACTTGCCGCCGAGCTCGAGGGTCACCGGGGTGAGATTGCGGCCGGCGGCCGCGGCCACGAGACGGCCGACCCGCGTCGAGCCGGTGAAGATCAGGTGATCGAACGGGAGCGCGGCAAAGGCCTCCGCCACCTCGTCGGCGATGCCGGCCACGACCATCTCCAGTGGATCGAAGCGATCCGCGATCAGCTGCTGCAGCAGCGCCGAGAAGCGCGGCACCAGCTCGCTCGGCTTGATCATCACCCGGTTGCCGGCGGCAACCGCCGCGACCGCCGGCGCCAGCGTCAGCTGCAACGGATAGTTCCAGGGTGCAACGATGCCGATCACCCCGAGCGGCTGCGGCAGCAGCTTGTTGCGACCGGGCAGGAACTGCAACTGGGTGCGGACGCGGCGCGGCGTCATCCAGGCCTTGAGATGCTTCGCCGCATGGCGGATCTCGCCGCGGACGAACATGGTTTCGGCGATCAGCGTCTCGATGGCCGAGCGATGGCCGAAGTCGGCCGAGATCGCCGCGGCAAACTGCGCCTCATTGTCGGTGACCAGTGCCCGCAGGCGAGCCAGCCGATCGAGCCGCTCGGCAAGTGTCGGCGGCGGTACCGTGCGGGAGGCCTCGAACTGCCGGCGGAACAGATCGTCCAGTTCCAGCACGTCCGGTTTGGTGAGTGGCTGATCCATGACGGTTTCCTCGCCGAGCAGAGGTGGCGCTCGCTACCCCTTGGCCAGGGCGACGGCAGGCTCGGCATTGCCCCGGGCCGCCCTCAGCCGGCCGATCGCATGTTCCGGCCGAATGAAGACCATGCCGACGAGCCCACCCGCCAGCATGACCAGGCCACACACCACGAAGCCGCGGTGGAAGCCGTCGAGCGGCGTCGCCGCATTTTCGATCAGGCTGCCCATGACGTAGGGCGCCAGCAGGCCGGCCATGGTGCCGATGGCATTGCCGATCGCGAGCAGTGCTCCACGCTGGCCCGCCGGCGTGATCTCGCTCACCACCGCATGGCTGATCACATAGATGACCGAGGGCAGCGACATGCCCAGCATCCCGACGGCCACCTTCATCGGAAGATCGGAGATCAGCGGCAACGCCGCCATCGCCAGCCCGCCGATCGCCACACATGCGCCGCCGAGACAGCCGCGCGCCCACCGGCTCGACACGCCGCGCGCCATCAGCCGCTGCGAATACCAGCCGAGCATGATGACGATGACGACGCCGAGCCCCGACGTCAGCGCGGTGAGCAGACCGACGCTGCCCTGCGCAAAGCCGAGCCCCTTGACGAAATAGGCCGCCTGCCACGACAGGCTGAGCGACAGCGCCCAGTAGGCGCCGAAGAACGCGCACCAGCTCGCGACGATCGTTGGATTGAGCAGCAGCCGGCGGTAGGGAATGTGCTCGCCCATGGCCTGCGCGGTTTCCGCCTCCACCAGGCGTCCCTCGCGGCCGAGCAAAGCCCACGCCGCGCACCACACCAGACCCGCGATCCCCAGCGCCGCAAAGGCGGCGTGCCAGGACCAGCGCACGATGATCAGGTTGAGCAGCGGCAGAGCGATCATGATGCCGATGCCCGCGCCCTGGGCGATGATCGCCGTCGGCAGCGTCCGCAATTCGTTGGGAAACCACTTGTAGGTGGCGTGCAGCGCCACCGGATAGGCCGGCCCCTCGCCTGCGCCGAGCACGACGCGGCAGGCAACCAGCGTGCCGAAGCTCACGGTGCCGATCATCGGAAACTGCGCCAGCGCCCAGATGAGGCTCATCACCAGCAGCACCCAGCGGGTCTGGACATGATTGCAGATGAAGCCGACCACCACCGACGACAGCGCGAACAGCAGAAAGAAGCTCGAGCCGACCAGCCCGAACTGACTCGGTGTCAGCTGCAGCTCCTCCATGATCGGAACGCCGGCGAGCCCGATGATCGCCTTGTCGGCGAAGTTGATCAGCATGAAGAAGAACAGGAGTCCGACGATCAGCCAGCCGCCCGGCTCGATTTTCCGTCCGTCAATCATCTCACTCCCCGTCATGTTCTTTGTATCGTTGGTCTCGTCGCCCCGTCTGGCGCGATGGCGACGCTATTTTCGCTGCCGTGGCCTGGCGGCGGTCTTCCTCACCGGTTGCGCCTGGGCAGCGGCAAGCTGCAGGTACAGGCAGTCGCCGAGCCGCTCCGCCATCTCGGCATCGCCAATCCGTAGCGGCCCCGGATCATTGAGCACTGCATTGACCAGTGTGCCGAACACCACCTGGAAGCCGAAGCCGATGGCGCGGATCTTGGCGGCCTTTTGCTCCTGGCCCATGGCCCGCAGCAGCAGCGGCGTCGCATGCGTGACCGTGCGGCGACCGAGCTCCTTGAAGCGGGTCCAGCGCGTCGGGCGGGTGTCACTGTGCTGCAGCGCCGCCCGCACCACGCCCTCATGATTGCGCATCCAGGTCGCGATCTCGCGCACCAATACATGGCACACCGCGCCGAGATCAGCGTCCTTCAGGGAGCCGTCCTCAAGGCGCCCCAGGTTGGCTTCGCTGTCCCGCGCCGCCAGCTCCAGCAAGGCGTTGAAATAGACCTCCTTGCTTTCGAAGCGGCTGTAGAACGCGCCCACCGTGACGTCGACGGCGGCACACAGCGCCTCGATGGACAGCTCGTCCAGACTGTACCGGCGCAGCATGTCCTCGCCGGCGCGCAGCAGCGCCGCAGTGGTCTCGCGGCTGCGCTTCTGGCGCGACGGCGTCACGCCGGGCAGGTCGTCGAGATCGGAAAACTGGAAAGTCATGGCCATTGCATCCGGGTTGGAATAATCATAATGATAATTCCAATTATCTTTTTGGCAAGGACCTCGTTGAGGGGGCCGGACCGACCGCCGGCGGAGCAACCGCCACGGCGCCGAAAGGGAGTGATCGCCATGACCAGCAACCATCGCGCCGCCTTCGGTGGCAGGATCGGGACCACGATCGCCGACTCCCAGCCTTGGTGGCCGGAGGAGGCGAGGCCAAAACCTGGCTCGCCCAACATCCTGGTGGTGCTGTTCGACGATGTCGGCTTTTCCGATTTCGGCTGCTACGGCTCGCCGATCCACACCCCGACCATCGATCGCCTCGCCGCCGAAGGCCTGCGCTACAGTGGCTTCCACACCACCGCGATGTGCTCGACCACCCGCGCGGCATTGCTGACCGGACGCAACCATCATTCCGTCGGCGTCGGCTGCCTCGCCAATTTCGACAGCGGCTATCCCGGCTATCGCGGCAAGATCGCGCGCGAGGCCGGCACCCTCGCCGAGATGCTCAAACCGCACGGCTACCGCAGCTACATGGTCGGCAAGTGGCACGTGACCCCGCTGACCGAGAGCGGCGCCACCGGACCGTTCGACGGCTGGCCGCTGGGCCGGGGCTTCGACCGCTTCTACGGCTTTCTCGACGCAGAGACCGACCAGTACGCACCGGAGCTCGTCAGCGACAACTCGCAGATCGACCCACCGGGCACCTATGCCAGCGGCTATCACCTCACCGCCGATCTCGTCGACCAATCGATCCGCTTCATCGCCGACCATCTCGCCGACCGGCCCGACCTGCCGTGGCTGACCTGGCTCGCGTTCGGCGCCTGTCATGCACCGCACCAGGCGCCGGCCGACCTGATCAAGGGCTATGACGCGCTGTTCGCCCATGGCTGGGACGCCGAGCGCGCGCAACGGATGGCGCGGCAAAAGGCCATGGGCCTCGTCCCCCACACTACCAAGATGCCGCCCCGCAACGACGGCGTGCAGTCCTGGACCGCGCACAGCCCGGACGAGCAGAAGGTCTTCACCCGCCTGCAGTCGGCTTTCGCCGGCATGCTGGACCATGCCGACCAGCACCTCACGCGCCTGATCGCCTTCCTCGAGACCGCCGGCGTGCGCGACAACACCCTGATCCTGGTGCTGTCCGACAACGGCGCCAGCCAGGAAGGCGGCTCGCTGGGCATGGTCAACGCCATGGGCCCCTACAATTTCCGCCCCGAGCCGATGCCGGAAAAAGTCGCCCGCATCGACGACATCGGCGGACCGGACACCCACTCCAACTTCCCGCATGGCTGGGCGATGGCGTCGAACACGCCGTTGCGCCGCTACAAGCAGAACACCCATGGCGGCGGCATTCGTGATCCGCTGGTGATCTCATGGCCGGCGAAGCTGCCGGCGCGCGGCGAACTGCGCCACCAGTTCGTCCATGCCTGCGACCTCGTGCCGACGCTGCTCGAGGTGATCGGGGTCGAAGCTCCGGCAGACATCGCGGGCTGCCCGCAGATGCCGCTCGAAGGCGAGAGCTTTGCCCGCAGCCTGACCGATCCCGCGGCGCCCTCGCGCAAAGGCCCGCAATATTTCGAAATGTTCGGCCATCGCGGCCTATGGCAGGACGGCTGGAAAGCGGTCGCCTATCACCCGCCGGGCACGCCGTTCGACGGCGACAAATGGGAATTGTTTCATCTCGACCACGACTTTTCGGAGGTCGACGATCTCGCGGAAGCGGAGCCCGAACGGCTGGCCGCCATGATCAGGACCTGGTGGAGCGAGGCTGAGAAGCACAACGTGCTGCCGCTCGACGACCGCTTCGGCCTGCGCTTCGCCGAGAATGCCGCGCGCTTTCACGGCGCCCGGCATCATTTCACCTTCCATGCCGGCATGGGGCACGTGCCGACCGATGTCGCGCCCGACGTGCGCAGCCGCAGCTACACCATCGAGGCCGATGTCGAGCTCGATGCGGCCGGCAGCGAAGGCGTGCTGATCTCCCACGGCGATGCCACCTCGGGCTACAGCCTCTACATCAAGGATGGCCGCCTGGTGCACGACCTCAACATCGGCGGCAGCCACCACATCGTGACGTCCGACCGCGCCATCCCCTTTGGAGAACGCCGGCTCGGCGTCCGGGTCGAGCGCCTGTCCCGTGAGCCGCTCGGCACGACCGGTCTGGTCATGGGGCTGAGCCAGTACACGCTGCTGATCGACGGCGAGCCGGCGGGCTCGCTGCAGACACGCCTCGGCTTCTTCAACCTGATCTCATGGTCCGGCCTCGACATCGGCCGCGATCGCGGCAGCCCGGTGTCGCACTACGACGCGCCGTTCGAATTCACCGGCACGCTGTTGCGGGTCGAGGTCACCATGCATCCCGATCAGGCTCTCGACGGCGACGGCGTCGGCGCCGCGCAGATGGCCCGCCAATAATCACCCTGCTCCCCACCTCCACGGAGAAACCCCATGCCCAGCAAGAGCGCCGAACCGACGGTCAAAGCCCGCAACACCGCGGTCCTCGCCGAACTGCCATTCGCCGACCGCCAGGATTTCGTCGACGCCGAACGCGGCTTTCTCGGCAGCCTGCCGGACGCCACGATCACCAATGAAGCCGGTCGCGCGGTCTGGAGCATGACCGACTACGCCTTCCTCAAAGACGACGTCGCACTGGACACCGTGAACCCCAGCCTGTGGCGCCAGGCCCAGCTCAACTGCCGCCACGGCCTGTTCGAGGTAGTGCCCGGGATCTACCAGATCCGCGGCTTCGACATCTCCAACCTGACCCTGATCGAAGGCGACACCGGCGTGATCATCATCGATCCGCTGGTGTCAGTGGAGCCCGCCCGCGCCGGGCTTGCGCTCTACCGCCAGCATCGCGGCAACCGCCCGGTCACCGCCGTCTTGTACACCCACTCCCACACCGATCACTGGGGCGGCGTGAAGGGTGTGGTCAGCGAAGAGGACGTCGCGAGCGGCCGCGTCCCGGTGATCGCTCCCGAAGGCTTCGTCGAGGCGATCGCCCAGGAGAACGTGCTGGCCGGCACCGCCATGGTACGGCGCGCGCAGTATCAGTTCGGCCCGCTGCTGCCCAAGGGCCCGCAGGGCCAGGTCGACGCCGGCCTCGGCAAGGTGCTGTCGAACGGCACGGTGACACTGATCGCGCCGACCGATCTGATTCGCCGGGATCACGAGCGGCGCACGGTCGACGGCGTTGAAATCGTTTTCCTGATGGCTCCCGACAGCGAGGCGCCGGCCGAGATGCACATGTTCTATCCGGCGTTCAAATGCCTGAACATGGCGGAGAACGCGGTTCACAATTTCCACAACCTGCTGCCGTTCCGTGGTGCCGAGGTGCGGGATTCACGCGCCTGGGCGCGCTACATCGATATCGCGCTCGCGACCTTCGGCGAAGAGGCCGACGTGTTGATCGGCCAGCATCACTGGCCGGTGTGGGGCGGCGAACGGCTGCGGACCTATCTTAGCAAGCAGCGCGACCTCTACAAATACGTCCACGACCAGACGCTGCGGCTGATCAACCTCGGCCATACCCCGAACGAGATCGCCGAACTGCTGGAGCTGCCGGACAGCCTGGCAAACGAGTGGCACGCGCGCGGCTATTACGGCACAGTGCGGCACAACGCCAAGGCGATCTATCAGAAATATCTCGGCTGGTATGACGGCAACCCGGCTCATCTCGATCCGCTGCCGCCGAGCGCCGCGGCGAAGAAGTATGTCGCCTATATGGGCGGCTTCGACGCGGTGCTGGAAAAAGCCCGCACCGACTTCGCGAACGGCGAATATCGCTGGGTCGCGGAGGTCGCCAATCACCTGGTGTTCGCCGATCCGAGCCATCAGGAGGCGCGCAACCTCGCCGCCGATGCCTACGAGCAGCTCGGCTATCTCGCGGAGGCCGCGACCTGGCGCAACTCCTATCTGTTCGCCGCGCACGAATTGCGTCACGGACCGCCGAAGCTCGCAGGCCGCAGCGGCATCCCCGCCGATGCGCTCGCCGCGCTGCCGCTCGACACCTTCTTCGATCTGCTCGCGGTGCGTCTCAACGGCCCCAAAGCCAAAGGCAGGCGCATGGTGCTGAACTGGATCTTCACCGACGTCGAGCAGATCATCGCGCTCAACCTGGAGAACGCGGCGCTGACGCATCGGCACGGCGCCCGCGCCCCGCATGCCGACGCAACGCTGACGCTCACTCGCAAGACGCTGAACGCGATCATGCTGCAGCAGACGACGTTTCCCGAGGCTGTCGCCGCCGGCAAAGTGGTGATCGACGGCGATCCGGTGCGTCTCATCGAACTGCTCGGACTGTTCGACAACTTCAGTCCGGCTTTCGCCATCGTGGAGCCGAAAGCGGTATGATCCGACAGCCACAGGAACGTAAATTTCCTTAGTTTCATCAAATATATAGCTGAATTCACCGACCCAAGCCGATCGCGCCGGCTCAACCCGTCGTTTAGCAGGCGCGAACGTTCCACCGGTGGAACACTATATATTTTTAATGAACACTCGCGAGGTCTGGACAAAATTCAATTGTTCAACAAGATCGGTATCGAGCTGCTGCTCGTGATCGCGAATGATCACAGGCAGTTCAATGAGGTGCCGACACAACATCAATCTGAACATCGAGAGGATACGCTGGTCCTGATGACACGCAAAACTGGAGCGTACGACGTCGAGATTGGCCAAAGGATCCGCGCACAGCGACTGTCTCGCGGCATGTCGCAGGAGGATCTAGCCGAGCGACTTGGGATCACTTTCCAGCAGGTTCAGAAATACGAAAAGGGTGGAAATCGCGTCACCGCTGCGCGGCTTCGCGAAATCGCAAACGCCCTGAAACTTCCCATCGTGTCGTTCTATGGACACGACAGCTATGCGAGCGACAATGGCTCGCGCAAGAACGGGGAAGCATCTGATCTTCACGTTCAGGAGTTCATCACCAGCACGCGCGCGATCAATCTGCTGAAGCATTTTTCACAGATCAAGGATCCGAGCGTTCAGAATATGGTGGTGTTCCTGTGTGAACAGCTGGCCGAGAAGCAGGCTGACGACTAAAGGCCAAGACCCATATCATGTGAGGCGGACCGCGAGGCCCGCCTCACTGGATTTTGACGATCATCGCGCCGAGCACGGCGAGACCGATCGCAATCCACTGGCGCGGGCGGATGCGCTCGCGCAGCACGGCAAACGCAAGCAAGCCGCCAAACAGGATGCTGGTTTCCCGCACCGGCGCCACGAGACCGACCGGCCCCCTTGTATAAGCCCATAGCGCCAGGAAGTAGGACGCTATCAGCAGCATTGCGGCGACCGTGCAGGCGCGCCAATTCCGTTTCAGGATTGCGACCGGCGCACGCTTCTCGATCAGGGCCACAGCGAGCAGGCCGCTCGTCGACAGCAGCGAGCTCGCCGCTCCGTACTGCACGATTGCCAAGGTGTGCCCCCCCGCAACCCGCGCTCCCTTGATGTCGCAGGCATACGCCACCGAAACCACGAGCCCGGCCAGCCCCGCCAAGACGAAGCCGGACAGATGACCGGCGCTCTGGCCACGGCCAGGCCAGCCGAACAACACCAGGCTGATCACCACCAGCGCCATGCCCACAAGGCGCAGCGCAGTCGCGCCCTCCGCGAAGAACAGCATGCCGAGAACAAACAGCATGGGCGGAATGATCGCGCGCACCACCGAAAAGGTCATGCTGAGCGGCGCGCGATCATAGGCGGCCATCAGCGCGCGCGAATAGGCCACGTTACAGACCGCCGCCACCGCCAGCCATGGCCAGGCCGCCGACGCCGGCAGTCCGATGAACGGAATGGCAGCCAGGAAGATCAGTGCGGTGACCAGCAAGGTGCCGAGCACGGCCTCGCTCGGCACCTTCTGCCGCTTGGCGAGCACGTTCCAGCCCGCATTCAATGCCGCGCTGACCAGCGCGGCCAGGAAAACCGCCCATGACACGAGAATGCCCCCGAATCCCAGAGGCCTATTAAATCGTGATCAGCGTCCGGGTTTCAACGGGTCATTTCCCGACCGAGGCCCCCGAGCGCCGCGCGTACAGGTGACCGTTCAGCCGCGGTTTCGGCTGCGCCTTGCGGCGGCGCGCGGCCCCCGCCGCGGGCCGGTTGATCGGCACGCCCCGCAGCCGCTTCAACTCGTTCTCGATCCCTTTGCAGAACGCATCGAACTCCTGCTCGTCGATGCCGTAGTGGCGGGTCAGGAGCTCGATGCGCGCCATATCGAGCAGGCGGGCCACCAGGTCGTGCGACTGGCTCTTTGCCATCTCGATGTTGCGGGTGAGATCGCCGATCATGCGCGCGACGATCGCTGTGCTGGTGTCATCCATTGGTCGGGGCCAATCCGTTTCGACGTTCATGGGATTTGAGGGCAAGGGTGCTGTCGATCCAGTCCGTGGTGCTGCTGACGACGCCATACAGCCCGATGATGCTGCTCAGCATCGCATGTACTTCCTGCTCGGGCTTGTCGCCGACGGCGTGGCTCGCGGAAGCGTCAGCGAGAAAAGTGAAATCGATACTGCGGTGGAAGGCATCAACAGCAGTGGACAGGCACGCCCCCTCGCCCGAAAATCCCGCGAGGATGATCGGCCCGCCGGCATTGGCCATCACGTCCGCAAAAAGCGGACTCGAAAAGCAGGACGGCCGGTCGCGCTCGAACACCATGTCCGAACCGTGCGGAGAAAAATCGTCAATCCAGCGATAATACGGCGTCGCTGCATTGAAGAAGGTCGAGCGCCCCGACCAGCGCACGAATGCGACCGGAAAACCCAGACGCCGCGCATGGTCGAGCGCGCTGCGACAGTTTCGCAGCGCGCCGCTGTTGTCCTTGATCGCCAGCATGCGCGAGCCGCTGACGTACTCCTGCTGCATATCCATCAACACCAGTGTCGGAGCGGCTCGCGGTGCAAAAAAACTCCGGATATCGACAATCGAACTCATGGGACGAAACTCATTGGGACGGAACTCATGGGGCATGCGTGTCCACGGAGGGCCGGCTGATGCCGCGCGTACGCGACTGTTCCAGGATTCCGGATTCATGCCACTTGCCTTCGGCGCGCAGCACACGGAACGGATCATCACCGATCGCCACGGCCTCCGGATGGCGTTCGATGTCGGCAACCATCTCGACGTAATCGAAGTCGGAGAAGACGAATTCGTCAGCCCCTTCGAGCGGCCTGAAGCCGAACCGGCCCCAGAAGTTGGTCAGCCGCTTCTGGGCATGGCCATACAGCCGCCGATAGCCTTTCATCCGGCACAGCTCGATCCCGCCCTTGACCAGCTTGAACGCCAGGCGCGTGGAGCGGAATTCGTGGCGGACCGCAAGGCGCTCGATCTTGGCGAAATCGGCAAAGTTGCGGATGCGCAGGCACCCCGCCGGCTCGTTGCCGACGTAACCGATGAGGTGGGTGGCTGCGAAATCGTTGCCGTCGAACTCCTCCACATACGGGCAGTTCTGCTCGGCCACGTAAACCGCGCTGCGGATCGCGATCACCCGCATCAGGTCCTCGATGGAGCGAGCCACCGTGACCGATAGCGTGCGCGGCCGGGGCTTTGCAGCGAGGGTATCGTAAGCGGGCAGGTCCGCCTCGACCGCCGGAGCGCGGCGGAAGACGTGAAGATGCAGGGCCGTGACGCCGCCGACGCGGGGGCCGCGGCGGAACCCCATGCTTTCGACGAAGCGGATGGCCGGCAGATTGATCGAGCGGGTGTAAAGATCCGCCTCGCAGTAAAGTGGCGTCCACACCTTCTGGAATGCCAGTGGAACTCCGGCCGCCAAGGCGCCCTTGGCATGACAGGCCCACACATAAATACCAGCCGGCCTTTCGTTCTGAGAGGTGACCAGGTTCAGATCCGGATCGGCGGCATTGAAGGTTCCAGCAATCAGCTGGCGGACCCCCTCTTCCGTCAGGGGCAGAAAGGCGAGCAAGCCCTCGCCCTTGGGGTTGGCGGCATCGAAATGGTCGCGCCGGGCGATCGCCCACAGGCAGTCCGGGTTGTGGGACACCACCCGTTTGACCACGTCGGAACCGGTCAGGCCGGGGATATCGGCCGCCGCCCGGGCGACCAGAGCGTCAATTTCGCTGCCCCCCGGGGTGAACACCACGAGCCTCCGGGCAAGCCGCAGGGTTTCGAGGTCCTGAAGGGGGTACTGAACAGGTCGCGGTTCCATCGCCATCAACCGAACCGCCGCAGTCACTCGCAGGTCGTGGGCTGTCATCGTCGCCATCCCCAGTTGTCGGCATCGCAATTGTTTGCGAAGATATTTCCCGATGCGGGGGAGTGTATGCATTCAAATCAGCAACGGCGTGTTCCGCCGGAAGAACACAGTGAAGCCCCTCGGAAGATCTCCCCGGACTGGGAGAGCATCCGCTGGTTCCTGGAAGTGGCGCGGCATGGCAGCTTCCGCGCCGCGGCCGAGCACGCCAACATTTCCATCAACCTGCTGCGTCGTCGCATCATGGATCTCGAGCACTCGCTCGGGTTGAAGCTGCTCACGCGGCATGTCACCGGCGTGCAGGTAACGCCTGAAGGCCGGCCATTGCTTGCGGTCGCGGCGCAGATGGAGGCTGCGGCCTTCGGCTTCACACGCGCCGGCCAGCGCAGCAAGCCGATCGAGGGACGCGTGCGGCTCACCGTCACCGAGGGGCTCGGCACGTTCTGGGTGGTGCCGCGCCTCGTCGAACTGCAGCGCGCCTACCCCAAGCTCCTGGTCGACCTGAACTGCGCGATGAAATCCGCCGACGTGCTGCGGCTGGAAGCGGATGCCTCCATCCAGCTCGAGCGTCCGACGTCGCCCGACCTCAAGATGGTGCGGCTCGGGCGCCTGCACATCTCGCTGTTCGCCTCCCGCTCCTATGTCGACACCTATGGCTGCCCGACTTCGCATGAAGAGCTGCTCAAGCACCGCATGGTGTTTCACATGGCCGACCAGACGCGCGGCCAGCACTATTACGACCAGCTCTTCCCGGGCGTGTCGCAGGTCGGCTTCGTGTCGATGATCAACAATGTCTCGAGCGCACACTACTGGGCGATCGCCAAGGGCGCGGGGATCGGCTGGCTGCCGACCTACGCGATGGCAATCGGCGCGCGCGTCATTCCGGTGAATATCAACCACGTCTTCCCATACGACATCTGGCTGACCTACCATCCGGAGGCCGCACAGATTCCCCGCGTCCGCAAGTTGCTGGACTGGATCGTCGCAGCATTCGACCCGCGTGAGTTTCCCTGGTTCCGCGACGAGTTCATCCACCCCGACGAACTCGCCAAGCATTATCGCGGCGTACCGCTGGTCAACATGTTCGAGGGCTTCCTCACCACCCCGGGAGCTGGGCTCACCGCCGCGGCCGCAGGGCGTTGACAGCGCGCGACACACAGATCCTCACCTGAGCTCGTCCCGCAGGTCGTGCAGTCGCCGACGTTCATTGACGCTGCAGATCGTGGCACGAGGTTTCGCCAACGTCGTGCAGAACCATGCATGATGGAGCGCGCCAGGCAGAGTTCTGCGCGACGCGCTCCATCGCTGCATCAGGTCTTGCGCCGCTTGGTCGCCTGACCGATCACCCGCGGCTTGGAGAAGTCAGCCTCGGGCTCGAGTTCGCCGCCCGGATTGGTCACCGCGCCGACGAACGCATCGGTCCATTCGCCCAGCATCTCGTCGCGATCCGGCCAGGCATCCATGGTCTCCTCGTCGCGGTACATGGCGAACGGCCGCAGCGTGCTCTCGTAGAAATCGACCTGGGCATGCTGGCGGTACTGGCGCGGCTCATAGCGATTCCAGTGCAGGGTCTGCGCCAGCGGCCGGCGATAGCGCCGGTTCTGGTCGGCCGCCGGGACGCCGATCGGGATCGTGCCGTAGGCCTTCATCCAGGCCGGATAGCCGAGTAGCGCCGCGAGCTCGCGATTGGTCTCGTCCTCGCCGCCACCGGACAGCCAGGCGGAGGTCAGCCCCTCGGCGGCCACGCCGAGCTGAATGTTCTGGATCGCCGCGCCCAGCGAGCACAGGAAGATCGCCTCGTTGTTGTCGCGGTATTCAGCATCGAATTCCGGGGTCGTCGCCTGCGGGAAACATGCCTTCCAGCGCGGGTCGCCGAGCACCAGGACGATCGCCACCGTGTTGGCGAGATACGTCTTCTTCACCGCGGGAAAGCCCTTGGCATGGTCGACGAGGCGCTGCGCCTGGCGCAGGAACACCGACGTCACGGCGTCACGCATCGCCGGATCATCGACCACGATGAAGTCCCAGCACTGCACGTTGGCGCCGGACGGCGCCCAGCGCCCGCAATCGACGATCCGCTGCAGCGCGTCCCGGCCGACGCTGCGACCCGGCTCGAACTTGCGGACGCTGCGGCGGCGGCGAATGACATCCTGGAACAAGGGCTGCTCGGTCATGGCAACGTTCATCCTCGACTTGGAACCTCGAATGCCGCTACTCTAGGGACAAAGCATGATGGCCGCATTCCTCAGACCTGAGGAGGAGCGGCTACCGTGGCCTCCCCGGATGGTGGACGCCGCAATTTTGGGGAGAGCGCCGGTCATGAGCAGCATTCAGGCTTTCGTGCCCGCATCAGGCATGGTCGACGTTCCCTCCGATGCCATGGCGGCCCTGGTCCGCGACGCCGGCACGCCCGGCTTCATCGATACTCTGCTCGTCTTCTGCCGGCGCAGCATCGGTGCCGACTTCGTCTCGGTTTTTTCCCGCACCGGGAACGGTGGGCCGCGCCTGGTCGGGACCGCGACCACGACCGGCGCCGACAACACCCGCCGCGCCGCCGAGGGCTACATGCAGCACTATGGCAGCGACGTGAACTTCGCGCTGATGACGCGGGCCGAAAGCTGCGCCTATCTCACCTACCAGACCGCGGCTGACATCACCGCGCCCGGCTACCGGCGCGCCTGCTATGATCGCACCGGCATCGCCGACCGTCTGTCCTATGTCCGCACCGACCGCCACGATGCCCTTTCGATCAGTGTCTACCGCAGCCGCAGGAACGGCCGTTTCTCGGAGGGGGCATGCGATCGCACCTCGGCGCTGATGCCGATCCTGATCGCGGCGGTCGACCGGCATGCCGCCGCTGACCGCGACCACGGCGAGGGCACGATCGAGCTGTTCGAGCAGGAATTGGCGCGACGCCACCCAAGGCTGACCGTGCGTGAGCGCGAGGTGGCGGCCCGGGTCAAGGCCGGTCTATCCGCCCGCCAGATCGGCCTCGATCTCGGCATCGCCGAGACCACGGTGATTTCCCACCGCAAGAATGCCTATGCCCGCATGGGCGTGAGCAGCCTGCGCGGTCTGTTGCAGCACTAACCGGTCACGGCTCGCAGTCTTTCGCCGCCCCGCGAGATCGCGCTCACGCGCGGCTCAAGACCGACGGTTTGGTCACGCCACTTCTTCAGGATTGCCCGGGGACCGCGAGGCCGTCCCGCTAACACGTGCGAACGCTTGGACAGCAAAGCTCGCCTGCTGCGCGCCGCGGGTATCATGCAAAAGAAAATGCCTCCGGCAGGGCATTGCCGGAGGCATTCGGAGATTTACATTACGCGAACGTTAAGACTCCTCTCTTGTGGTCGAGACTTAGAAGCTCCGCAGGATCTGAACCGAACCGTTGAACAGGTTCTGGTTCTTCATCTCGAAGCTGCCGGCTGCCACACCCGGGATGGTGTTGGCATTGGCAGTGAAGGTGCCGTTCTGGTTCTGGATCAGGCGGCTGTAGACGAACTCAGCCGACAGCGTGAGGTTCTGGACCGGGGTCCAGGCCGTACGCGTACCAACCTGGGCAACCGCGAAGTTGAAGTTGCCGGTGTTGGTGCCGTTGAACGAGCCCGTGTTCAGAAGCGTGCCGTTCGCCGCGGCGAGCAGCGCCGCATTGCCAGCCGAGCCGTAGGTGATCGAGGTGTACGAACCGAACAGCGAGGTGCGCCACGCCGGGGTCCAGTAGTGCTCGTAGTAGGCGCTCACTTCCCAGGCCGAGCTCAGGTCGATGCTCGAACCGTTGGTGTAGACGCCATCGAGCACATAGCCGAACGCCATGCTGCCTGCGGTGCCCGCGCCGGCGCCGAGCTTGGCGAAGCGGCCGCCACCGGTGGTGTCGACGGTGCCACCCCAGACGTACTTGGCAGCGCCCTTGGCGTAGCTCGCTTCAACCTTCAGGCTGTCGCCCACGCCGGTCGGCAGGTTCTTCAGCTCGAAAGCGCCGGTGACCGCATAGCCCCAGGTCGAGCTCGGCTTGCCCGAGTCGCTGTTAGCGCTGGTGTAGTAGGTGCCATGCACTTCATGAGCGGCGGCGCCGACATGCAGCGAGCCCCAGGCCTGATCGAGGCGAACGTTGGCAACGATATCCGGAACGTGATCGCCAAGCTGTGCGTTGCCGGCGAAGTTATTCGGAGTCGTACCATAGCCGCTCGTGGCGGCGCCGAACGGGCCGATGAAGGCGGTGCTGGCGTTCACGACACCAGCGGTGCGGTAGGGAACTGCGTCTTCGAGCGAGATCGTCGCCGACACGCCGTTGCCGAACGAGGCGGTGTAGGCGAGCTGCGGGATACCGGTGGCGTTGTTCGAGCCGCCGAGCACGCCCGAGGCGATCCACGGCTTGGCCAGCGCCCACTGCGGGTCGAACTGCGACACCGCCTTACCGAAGGTGAAGCCGGCGAACTGGATGAACAGGAAGTCGTTCTCCATGAAGCCGCCCGCGATGTTCTCGCGGCCCTGCGTGAAGTCGAACTGCAGGTTGGCGTAGGTGCGGACCACGCCGTACTCGGTGGCGGTACGGGTGTCGAGGAACAGGTTCAGACGTTCGCGGGTCGCGAAGTAGTTGCGGTTGTAGGCGTTCGCACCACCGGTGCTGCCCTGCCAGAACGGCACGTCATAGGTCGAGCCGTTGAACGAGGTGTCCAAACGGATCGCGCCGCCGATGCGGATGCAGGTGTCGGTGCCCGGGATGTAGTAGAAGCCCGCGCCGTAGAGCGAGCAGACCTTCACGTACTCGACCGCTTTGGCCTTGACGGGAAGATCAGCCGCCTGAGCTCCGGTCAGAGCGACGAGAGCCGCCGCGGTGCCGAGCATGAAGCTCTTTGCCATCTTCATTCAAACCTCCAAGTTTGCGTTTCCGGGCGGCCGGCGACTCCGGTGATGCTCACCGCTGGGAGTCGTGATCGCCCGCTCATCCGTCTTCCCGCCGGCTTGCGCCGGCCGGGGGTGCCCGACGGAACGTCCTTGAGGGTGCCCCCCTCGGCCGCTCCTCACAGGTAATTGACTAAGATAATTAATACAATCAATTGACTTGTCGCAGGCGCATTCGGGCAACGGATGTTGCGGTTGTGCAACAGCCCGACAAACCAGCCCAACTGCAGCTAAATACCCGTTATGGCCGCATTTTTTGCCCTACCGACGGCCCGCGGGCGCGCCCGGCCAGAGACTGCCGGCGGTTTTCCAGCTAGAAGATTGCTGATGCACGCCCGGCATAATTGGGGCGACGACGGTTCGATGGCATTGGCATGAGCGGGAATCGACCAAGCAACGCGACCGGACATTTCGTCTGGAACATTCTGGAGATTCATTCCTATTTGGAAACCATTCACAAGGCCTGGGCCGAACTCCTCGGAATCAGCGAGCCGCAATGGCTCATCCTCATGGCCATTGATGAACTCGACAAAGGCGAGGGCGTCTCAGGGGTCGATGTCTCGGCCAAACTGCGGGTGCATCCGGCTTTCGTGACCACGCAGACCAAGAGCCTTGAGCGTGCGGGGCTGCTCGCACGGAATCCATCGCCGAACGACGCCCGGTTCGTCCTGATGTCTCTGACGCCGAAGGCCCGCGGCGAGATCGCCAAGCTATCCGACCGGCGCGAGGCGCTTCACGCATCGCTCTTCGGCGCGCTCGGCGCCGACGTCCTGACGGACCTCAACAGCAGGCTCGATGTCATCCGCAAGGCCGCGGAACGCGCCACGCGGCAGCTCGCGCTCGATCTCTGAGATCCGTCTCGTGCCTACCCGACTTGATATCACCCGGCCTGGGATCGTGGCAGGCGATCCGAGCCGGCGGAGCCGTCAGCAGATGCGTCGAGTTTCGCAACCAGCCAGCCGACGGTGCGGGCTTCGCTGCGCAGCAATTCCTCGACAGTCTCCTGCGCCGTGGCGGCCGCCTGCGGCACATCCAGATCCATCCGCACGCCAAGACGCGCACAATCGGCATGCAGGGCGACAGCTTCGGCCACACTGCTCACGCCACGCGCGTTGGCCACGACGAGAAATGGATATCGCATCTGGCGCGCCTGACGCGTACGGTGCGCCGCATCGTCGGGCTCCCATGCGGCCGCCTCCGCCCCGGCCAACCAGTTGACGCCGGCGCGGTGGCGTGCCCCGTCCCACAGCCCGCCATCGCAAACCGCGGCGACGATCCTTGAATCGCTGACCGCAAAGCGTGTCGCAAGCGCCCCTGCCAGGCCGTCGCCACGGACCGCGATCCGTTTCGCGTCGACCTCGCTGCGAGACGCGAGATGGTCGACACAGTCGCCGAGCCGCATCTCGGCAGTGATCGTGGCGGCATGCGCAAGTCCGGGCGTATCCTGAATCTCGGACTGCGCCACCAGCAGCAACGCCAGCTCCCGTCCTGCCGCGGCGGGCACCAGGCGCGCCAGCAGCAATTCCAGCGGCTCGCCCTCGTCGCCGATGCAAACCACCGCCGGCGCCGGTCCATGACCGCGTGCAGCCGGCCAGAAACATGCCTGCAACGGCTTGCGATCGATCCCCGGCAGCATGATGACCTCGGCCCGGGGGACGCCTCCCTTCAGCAGCTTCGCGATGCCCGCCTGCACCCCCGCGACAATCTGCGCCCGACGCGGA
The DNA here is from genome assembly GCA_040756765.1 of Pseudomonadota bacterium. Lineage (GTDB taxonomy): Bacteria > Pseudomonadota > Alphaproteobacteria > Rhizobiales > Xanthobacteraceae > Bradyrhizobium_A. The sequence goes on from JBFLYG010000017.1 coordinate 151,570, forward strand.
TCATCGTCCCGGACGAGGTCGGCCGCCACGCGCAAGGCCGTCATGCCAGCGAGCGCAGCCACGCAAGCGGCGTCACGCCGTCCCTCGGCGGCTAGCTGCATCGCCAGGGACGATTGGACATCGCCGATGCGAAGGCATTCCGCGAGCCAGCCCTCATGGTCGTCGGCGACAAGGTCGCGACGCTCAACAAGGCAAGCGGCAAATGATGGCAGCGAGCGGCCGGTCAACGGGCCCACGCTTTCTTCGCGTACGACAGACCGGTCCCGCGTACGGCTGCGACCATTCTCAACATTGATGCATCGCCGATGCCGGACGTTTCCGGTGCGGGCCCCGATTGCACGTCATTCTGTTGTAATCTTTGGTACGTCCTCGACCGCGCCGGAACTCAACTCGCCCGGCGCAGACACATTTCGTTCGCTCTCGATAACTCGCCCGTCACGATCATGGCGACGACAAGCGACCTGCAGCGTTCCTCACGGCAACGCGGTGCGCCCGAGACCCAATTGCGATGGATAGGCGATACGCCCACACCATCCCATGCGACATGTTGTAACGCGGACAGCGCGACATCGCACGCTAGGCACCAGATTACAAGTTGCCGAGGACAGCTGGACGCCAACGATCCACGCCCACCCCGCGGCGCCACATCGCATTCAATCGATTTCAGGTGCGCGCCACACATCGATGCGACACAACAAACCGCGATGCGGGACGCGTGGCCGCCGGGATTGGACAACAGTTCAAGCGGCCACATTCGTCATCGGAATGAGGGCTGTGATGTCCAGGACATCAGTTCGCGTCACGATGCTCCGACTGGATGCGCCGTGCACGACTGGCGACAGAGCGGCAAAGGCCGGCCTGATTGCAACCAAACGCTGGGACAACCGGCCCGCAGCGTCAGAAGGGCCGATAACACGGAAGGCCGCAGGAGCCCCGGCGATGAAGATGAAGTCTCAGAGCACGTGCAATGCGTTCAACCAGCAGTAGAGATTCCACGCGCCATCGAACCCGCCGGCTATATTCAGAGAATATTGCGCGAAGCTGGCACCAGCTTTATCGAGCGAGTGCTGGAGTTACGAATTCAGAAGGCCCGGCGGATGCTTGCCGACCGCCGCAGCGATCGTCTCAGGGTCAGCAACATCGCTTTGAGTCCGCGGCGCATACCCCGAGCAAGCGCGTTAGCGCTGCACCACGACGACCAGAACCCGGCTGCGCTTGCGCAGGTTGCGGACATTGTGCTTCACCGAACCGGAAAACTGCAGGTAGTCGCCCTCGTTCAGGACATGCTTGCGCTGACCCAGCTCGACCTCCAGCGCACCTTCCAGCACATAGAAGATCTCCTCGCCGCCATGGTGGGCCTCCGCCGATTTGCGAAACTCGCTATCCGCGCCGAACTCCACGACAAAGGAATTGATTAACGGATCGCCGCTACGGCTGAGCGCGGCAAATTGATAGCCGCCATCGGCGACATGGGCCTTCCGGAAGCTGCGTCCGGCGGCCTTGGACAGATGTGATTTTCCCGCGACGACCGGCTCACCCAGCAATTCGACGACCGAGGACTGCAACGCCTCTGAGAGACGGATCAGCATGGCGAGCGACAACGACTTGTGCCCGCGTTCAAAGCGCGACAAGTGCCCCTTGCTGACCCCGGTCAGCTCGGCCAGTGTGTCGAGTGTCATGCGCTTGTGCAGCCTGAGCGACTTCGCGCGGGCCCCGACATCGCTGGTTTCCGGCTTGCGGTCTGAACGGCTGCTCTTGCTTCCGGCCGGCTTCGCCACGTTTCCTCAGAACCTCATGATCTGCGACTCGCGCCGGTCAAGACGGGCGGACAACAATCCTCACTACCGGCTTTTGGCCGATCTGCCCAGAAATTTCGCGGCTGCGAGATGAGTTTGCGCTTGCAAACGGCGTGGCCTGCAGCGAAGTTGTCCAAAAGACAACTTTTGTTGTCTCTATGGAGGAGCCCATGACCGAATTCGCACATCCCGATGGCGACCTTGCAGCGGTAGCCACGCCCATTTCGACACGAAGCAACACCAGTCCCATGCTGAAGGTGACATTGGCGACCATGATCGGCGGCGCGATTGAGGCCTTCGACTTCCTGGCCTACGGCACGGCCGCGGCACTGGTGTTCAACAAGCTGTTCTTTCCAACCTTCAGCACGACGGCGTCCCAGCTCGCAGCGTTCGGCGCCTTCGCGGCCGGCTTTTTTGCCCGGCCGATCGGCGGGCTGATCTTCGGGCACTACGGCGATCGGCTCGGCCGCAAGAAAATGCTGATGATCGGGCTGGTGATGATGGGTCTGGCGACCGTGGCCATCGGCCTGTTGCCGACCTATGCGTCGATCGGCCTGATCGCGCCGGTTCTGCTGGTCGCCTTGCGCATCGCGCAGGGGATTTCGTTCGGCGGCGAATATGCGGGCGGCATGCTGATGATGGTCGAACACGCCCCCGCATCGCAGCGCTCCCTGTTCGGCAGCCTGCCGCAGGGCGCGGCTCCAATCGGACTGATGCTGTCGACCGGCGCGTTCGCGCTCGCGAGCCTGCTGCCGGAGGAGGAATTCCTGGCGTGGGGCTGGCGCGTGCCGTTCCTGGCGAGCATCGTGATGTTCGCCATCGGCGCCTATATCCGGCGCGACGTCGAGGAATCTCCCGTCTTCCGATCACTGCAGCGGGCACAGCGCATTTCCTCGTTTCCGGCCCGTGACGTCATCCGCAAGCACTGGCGCTCACTGCTGCTCCTGATCGGCGGCAAGCTCGGCGAAGTCACGCTGTACTTCACGCTCGTCGTGTTCTCGGTGTCCTACGCGATCTCGACCCTCGGCTTCAGCCGCGGCGAGGTGCTGCGCGCAATCACCGTGGCAGCCGCTTTCCAGATCATCGGCATTCCCTTCTTCGGCTGGCTTGGCGATCGGGTCGGAACGCGGCGGCTCTACATCGCTGGCGCGCTGCTCCTGGCGGCCTGCTCCGTTCCGCTGATGATGGCCATCGGCAGCGGCTCTGCTGTGGCGTTCCAGATTGCCGTGATTGTCGGGCTTGCTGTCAACTACGCCATCATGTTCGGCCCGCAATCCCACCTGTACAGCGAGCAGTTTCCGCACGAGTTGCGCTATTCCGGCATGTCGATCGGCATTCAGGTCGCCGGCGCGCTCGGCGGCGGTCTCGCCCCCATCGTCGCAAGCGCGCTGATTGCGAACTTCGGCACCATCCATGCGGTCGGCGTCTACCTCGCCGGCCTCGGGCTGCTCGCCGCGAGCTGCGCCTACTTCATGCACGCCGTCTATCCGCCGACGTCATCCGCAGCGCGTCGCTGATTTCCCTCCCCGCCTCGAGCAAGGACCATCATGCAACAGACCGTCCACAAGATCACCGACAAGAACCAGCATGCGATGCGCGCCGACGCAAATCTCGAAAGCCTGCACCGGCCAACCGGCTGGAGCACTCAGGACAAGCTGGCGCTGACCGCCCGCATTCTCGCCAGCGAAGGCCATTTCGGCGGCCTCGCCGGCCAGCTCACCGCGCGCCTCAGCCGGGATCGTTTCCTGACGCTGCCACTCGGCATCGGCTTCGACGAGGCGAAGCCCTCGGGCTTCATCGTCGTCGACGACGACCTCAATGTCATTGAAGGCGACGGCATCCCGAATCCGGCCACCCGGTTTCACCTGTGGATCTACAAGCACAAGCCGGACATTCGCTCCATCGTGCATACGCATCCCCCGGCGACATCGGCGTTGTCGATGATCGGACAGCCGCTGGTCGTCGCCCACATGGACATGTGCATGTTCCAGGATCAGTGCGCCTACCTGCCGGACTGGCCCGGCCTTCCGATCGGAGACGAGGAAGGCATCGTGATCTCGGCTGCGCTCGGCGACAAAAAGACCATCCTGCTCGCCAATCACGGGCTGATCACCACCGGCAACAGCATCGAGGAGGCTGCCTATCTCGCCTTCTTCTTCGAACGCGCCGCCGCGTTGCAGCTGACGGCCGCCGCGGCCGGCACGATTCACCCGGTCGATCCGGACAAGGCGCGTGAAGCGCGGGATTTTCTGCTGAAGCCGAAGATCGTCGAAACGACGTTCGCCTATCTCAGCCGCAAGGTGCTGCGCGACGGCGGTGGCTGGGCGGACACTGGCACGACGGCCTGACAACGCCGCCGATGCGCAGCCGGCCTGGCCCGGCAACGGCTTCGGCCCTCGCCGCTGGCAGGGCCGAAGCGGCCGCACAACGCCTCACGCTCCGCCGCCTGACGGCTCGGGCGCGGATTGATCAAACATAAGATATTGAAATGTAAGGATTGTTTGGTAGCGGGAGAGGGACTCGAACCCCCGACCCCAGGATTATGATTCCCGTGCTCTAACCAGCTGAGCTACCCCGCCACGTCAGCTCGCGCCGGCCGAACCGGTCGCGAACGGGCGGCATATAAGGAGGCTGCCAAATCGATGTCAAGCAGCCTTCCTGAAATCGCGCTCTGATGGGTGATGACGCTATTTCGGGCGGATCGACGGATCGCCCCCCGGGCTGCCCGGCGGCGGAATCACCGGCATGCTGCCGCCGCGCGGCGTCGGCGCCCGCATCTGCGGATCGATGTTGGCGGGCGGGCAGAGCACGCCATCGGATCTCGCCAACCGATCGCCCAACAGCTCGTGCGCCTGGCCCACGGTCTGATCCCTCGGCGCAATCGCCCCGTCTCGCGGGACCGCCGGCGCGCAGTTCCGATAGCCATCAGCCACCGGCAATGCCGTGGGCGGCGGCGGGGTCGCAACAGACGGCGGCGCCTGCGCACCCGCGGCCGCCGGAACCAGCATCACCGCGCCGATCATAAGCAGGGTCTTGGTCCATCGCATGCATGGCAAACCCGGCGCGGCGCCGGACGTTCCGCAGGCTCTCGACGACGTGACCAGGCGCCGACGCTGCCGTCAGCTCTTGACGTAGCGGATCAGCGAAAAGTGTCCCATCGGCGGCATCGGCCGCCGCTCCCTGAGCGTCACCCCGCCATGGCGTTTCGCCCACGCCACGAGCCGCGCCCAGGGAAACTCCGGTCGCCAGCCGAGCCGGCGCGCCAGCGGTGCAAAGCCAAGCTCGAACACGCGGCGCGGACCGCTCTCGGCACCGATGTGGTTGACCAGGATCAATTCGCCGCCTGGCTTCAACACCCGGACGAAATCATCCAGCGTCGCCTCGGGATCCGGCACCGCGGTGATGACGTATTGCGCCACCACGGCATCGAAGGTGTTGTCGGCGAAGGCAAGGTGCTTCGCATCCATCACCGACAGCGTCTCCACATTGGTGAGGTTGAGCGCGCGCACCCGCTCCTGCGCCTTGCGCAGCATCGGCTCGGAAATATCGACGCCGCACAGTTTGGTGGTCGGCGAATAATCCGACAGCGACAACCCTGTACCGACGCCGACGTCGAGCACGCGGCCGCCGATCGCATCCGCGATCGCGATGGTGGATTTGCGGCCTTGGTCGAACACCGGACCGAACACCAGATCATAGACCGGTGCCCAGCGGGCATACGCCTTCGCGACACCGGCGCGGTCGATATCGTTCGCCATTCCCCTGCCCTGTCGATTGCGTCAGTGTACGTCCGCGGCCAGCGGCGCGGCCTTCGGTGTCGCAGCGTTCGCCCGCACCGCCTGCGGCATGGCGTGGGTGATGAAGCCGCCGCCCAGCACACGCGCCTGCCCGGTCGGCGCGTCATAGAACACGCAGGCCTGTCCCGGCGACACCCCCTCCTCGCCGTCGACCAGCTCCACCTCGTAGGCGCCGTCGACCCGGCGCAGCCAGGCCGGCTGCGCCGCACGGGTGGAGCGCACCTTGACGAACATCTCGAGGCCACGGCTCGCTGCCTGGTCGAGCGAGCCGTCGCCGATCCAGTTGACGTCGCGCAGCACGATGCGGCGCATGCGGAGCGCCTCGCGCGGCCCAACCACCACGTGGCGCGTCGTCGCGTCGAGGCGCACGACATAGAGCGGCACGTCGGCGGCGATGCCGAGGCCGCGACGCTGCCCGACGGTGAAATGGGCAATGCCCTGATGCTTGCCGATGACGCGACCGTCGAGATCGACGATGTCGCCGGGCTGCATCGCATTGGGCTTGAGCCGCTCGATGACGTCGGTGTAGCGCCCGGTGGGCACGAAGCAGATGTCCTGGCTGTCGTGCTTGTCGGCGACCGACAGGCCGAAGCGGCGCGCCAGCTCGCGCGTCTGCGCCTTGGTCATGTCGCCGAGGGGAAAGCGCAGGTCACGCAGCTGCTCGCCGGTGGTGGCGAACAGGAAGTAGCTCTGGTCACGCTCGGCATCCGCCGCGCACACCAGCGCGCGCGCGCCGTCGGCGAGGCGGCGCGACGACACATAGTGACCGGTCGCCAGCGCCTGGGCGCCGAGCTCGCGCGCGGTCGCCAGCAGATCGCGAAACTTGATCGAACGGTTGCACTCGATGCACGGCACCGGCGTCTCGCCGAGCACGTAGCTTTCGGCGAAGCGGTCGATCACCGCCTCGCGGAAGCGGCTTTCGTAGTCGAGCACGTAATGCGGAATGCCGATCCGTTCGGCGACCGCGCGCGCGTCATAGATGTCCTGGCCGGCACAGCAGGCGCCTTTGCGATGGATGGCCGCGCCATGATCGTAGAGCTGCAGGGTGATACCGACGACGTCGTAGCCCTGCGCCTTGAGCAGCGCAGCCGTGGTCGACGAGTCGACGCCGCCCGACATGGCGACGACCACCCGCGTGTCCTCGGGACGACCTTCCAGATCCAGACTGTTGAACATTCGTTCGGTCAACCTCACCCACGGCGCCGGCTCCAGGAACCAGCGACCGTCCATTTGCACTCTTTATAGTAGGTGGGTCTTGCGAGTGGCAATTGAAACGGCCCCGCCGAACCTAGAATGGGGCAAATCTTGCCGCCGGGCAGAATCGCGCCCCCGCCAGGCGGCCTCGCGGGCGTGATGATCCATATAAGCATTTGAATTACATGCATTTTATATCAGGCCGGAACTGGCCCGGTCTTTGCTGCGGAACTGCTGCTCACGTCCGAGAGGGTGCCAGTGTTCAGTGTAACGTCCGACACATCCGCCACCGCCGCGCCGCCGCCCGAGCGGCCGAGATCGACGTCGCCCAGCCCTTCCGGCAGCGGCGGCAGCTTTGCCGCGCTCGTGAACAGCAACACCGATGCGGCCGACCGGGCCCGCTCGTCGGCAACCAGCGCCTCTCAGGCAGCGTCCCAGCGATCGGCACGCCCCTCGGCGCCAGATCAGCAGGACAATAATACCGCAAACACTCCCCCCGCGCCGAGCACCGCCGCCGCCTCCGACCCGGCCGGAACTCCTCCTGCGCCAGGCAAAGCCCCTGCATCGGACAAGACCGGCAAACAGAGCAAGGCTGAGACTGACAAGGACGGCTCCCGGAAAACGGCGGACACGACCAGCGACACTGCCGCAGTCACGGCCCAGCCCGCGGTACCGCAACAGCCTGTGGCCGTTGCCATCACAGCAACCGTGACCACCGGGGATGCGACAACTGGCAGCAAGGACGGCTCTGCGACCGCGGCGACCGACGCCACGACCGGCGCCATTCTCGCCAGGACCGGCGGCGCCACAGGCATCGCGGCCGGTCCATCGACCGGTGTCGATCCCACCGCCACGGCGGCGACACTGGTCGCGACCAACGGCAGCAACGGCAAGACCGCCACGCCGGCCAACGGAGTGCCGAGCCAGTCCGGCAAGGCCGCCGACAAGGCCGTGCTGACACCCGACCAGGCCCAGACCGTCCAGGAGGCCGGGGACGGCACGGCGGTTCCGGCGCCACCAGCCAATGGCACCGCGACAACCAGGACGGCCGACGCCATCCAGACCCAACCGAACGATGCCAACGCCAAACAGCAGGCTGCGGACGCCGGCAAGGGCGACGGCACGACCAAGGACGCCAACGCAGCCCCTGTTACGCCCACAGGCCATCATCCGCAGGCCGCGGCCCTCGACCCGTCCGCGTTGCCGGCCGACGCCGGTCAGCGGGCCGCCGCGGCGCTGCAGGTCCAGCACGCCACGCCGAACGTGGCGGCCACCCCAGTCGCGCCCGCGGGTGCTGCCGCCGTGCCGCTCAGCGGTGTCCCGATCGAGATCGCGGCGCAGGCCCAGACCGGGCGCAGCCGTTTCGAGATTCGTCTCGATCCACCGGAGCTCGGCCGCATCGACGTGCGCCTCGACGTCGACAAGAACGGCCAGGTGACCTCGCACCTCACCGTCGACAAGGTGGAAACCCTGAACATGCTGCAGAAGGACGCGCCGCACCTGCAGCGCGCACTGGAGGACGCCGGCCTCAAGACCGGCGACAGCGGTCTGCAGTTCAGCCTTCGCGACCAGTCATCGTCGTCGTCGAACGGTCGTGGTGATGATGGCCACTCCGGCCGCAATCCGCAGCGGCTGGTGATTCAGGACGACGACACCACCATTCCCGCCCAGGTGGCCGGGCGCAGCTATGGCCGCGCCTTGGGAGCCGCGGGCGGCGTCGATATCAGGGTGTGAGGAGACGACCATGGCCATTGACGCCACCATGCCGGGCACGATCACGTCAGCGCCCTCGACCAATCCCTCTTCCTCGGGAAGCTCAAGCAGCTCCGGAACGAGCTCCGGCAGCAGCACCCCCGGCATTGCCGATAATTTCCAGACCTTCCTGACGCTGCTCACCACGCAGCTGAAGAACCAGAACCCGCTCGATCCGCTGGACACCAACCAGTTCACCCAGCAGCTCGTGCAATTCGCCCAGGTCGAACAGCAGCTCAAGGCCAACACCCAGCTCACCTCGCTGGTCAACATCGAGAAGACCGCACAATCGACGCAGGCGCTTGCCTTTGTCGGCGCCAGCGTCGTCGTCGATGGCAGCTCTGCCTCGCTGGCGAAGAACGCCTCGACGGGCAAAAGCACGGCAAGCTGGAATTTCAACTCGCCAAAGAGCGCCACGGCCGTCCTGACCATTACCAACTCGGTGGGGCAAACCGTCTACAGCGGCAACTTCTCGCTCAATTCCGGCAACGCCAGCTTCGTCTGGGACGGCAAAGGCAACGACGGCACCCAGTGGCCGGACGGGACCTATACGATGAACGTGATCGCCAAGGACAGCAGCGGCCAGAGCGTCGCCGTGTCCACCCAGATCCAGGGCGTCGTCGACTCGGTCGACCTCACTGCAAGTCCCGCGCTGCTATCGATCGGCGGCCAGAGCTACACCACCGACAAGGTCAAGCGCGTGGTCCGGCCGACGTCGTCCTGACCCGCGTCCCGCCCGACGCCCCCATCTCCACGCTCATTCGACCACCCCTGCCCGGCCGCCTTGGCCGGCAGCGGGTGGTTGACGCGTTGTGACCAAGGAGATTCTCATTGAAGCCATATGCTTAGGCAAATTTTAAGCGGACGGGGGTAGTGTTCCCTGGTGAGTTCAGTGGTTAGAGTATGTGAGTAAGCCATGACAGAACCCCATCGCCCGAGGGTCAAATACGTCATCGGGCCTGACGGCAGCCCGCTAACGATCGCGGATCTGCCCGCTCCCGGGACGAAACGGTGGGTGATCCGCCGTAAAGCCGAGGTCGTTGCCGCTGTGCGCGGCGGCCTGTTGTCTCTCGAAGAGGCCTGCAGCCGCTACACCCTGACGGTGGACGAGTTCCTCTCGTGGCAGTTCTCCATCGACCAGCATGGCCTGGCTGGCCTGCGCACCACCCGCATCCAGCAGTACCGCCAATAAGCCCGGCAATCCGGCGCAACAGCAGCGAATTTTGAAGAACCGGTCCCTCAGGGGCCGGTTTTTTCGTGTCCGCGCTCGGGAAGTCGGTAGCCCTTTGTTAACCTTTGTCGGCGCCCGGCGCGCCCTTGGTCAAGGCCGGCCTTCCCGAACCGCTCGAATGGTGTGCTTTTTAGACACCAGATGGTTCCCAAATCTTTAAAACGACCCCATCGGTTAATCTTTGTTAACCATATGGAAACCATCCCATGGGCAAATTTTGCCCAGTCGGTGCGTGTGCCGAATCTGGGGCTGGGTCCTTGCAAGGTCTGTTGGCATTTCTGAGATCGCTGGGAGCGGCGCGACTGGCGGCGATGGCCGCCGTCACGCTCGCCCTGATCGGCTTCTTTGCCTTCGTCATCATGCGCGTCACGACGCCGCAGATGACCACCCTGTTCACCGACCTCAGCTATGAGGATTCCTCCGGCATCATCAAGGAGCTGGAGCGGCAGGCGATCCCCTACGAGATGCGCAACGACGGCGCCGTGCTGATGGTGCCGAAGGACAAGGTGACCCGGCTGCGCATGAAGCTCGCTGAATCCGGGCTGCCTAAGGGCGGCGGCGTCGGCTACGAGATCTTCGACAAGTCGGATGCGCTCGGCACCACCAGTTTCGTTCAGAATATCAATCACCTGAGAGCGCTGGAGGGCGAACTCGCCCGCACCATCCGCGCCATCGACCGCGTGCAGTTCGCCCGCGTCCACCTGGTGCTGCCGGAACGCCCGCTGTTCTCCCGCGAGACCCCCGAACCCTCCGCCTCGATCGTGGTTCGGGTCCGCGGCATGCTCGAGCCCCAGCAGGTCCGGGCCATCCGCCACGTCGTTGCCTCCGCCGTCAACGGCCTGAAGCCGCAGCGGGTCTCGATCGTCGACGAAACCGGCCGCCTCCTGGCCGACGGCGCCTCCGGCGACGCGGTAGAGGGCGCCACCGGTGACGAGCGGCGCATCGCCTTCGAAAAGCGGATGCGTGACCAGATCGAGAATATCGTGTCCTCGGTGGTCGGCTCCGGGCGGACGCGGGTCCAGCTCTCCGCCGACTTCGACTACAACAAGGTCACCCAGACCTCCGACAAGTTCGATCCGGAGGGACGGGTGCTGCGCTCGAGCCAGACCCGCGAGGAATCCAGCCTCTCCGGCGACCAGCGCGACGGCCAGGTGACGGTCAACAACGAGCTTCCCGGCCAGCAGCGCAACGACAACGGCGCCCAGACCCGCGACCAGAGCAAGAAGAGCGAGGAAATCAACAACTACGAGATTTCCCGCACCACCAAGACCGAGGTGACGGAGGCCGGACGCGTCAATCGTATCTCCGCCGCGGTGCTGGTGGACGGCACCTATGCGAAGAACGACAAGGGCGAGACCGTCTATCAGCCGCGCAGCAAGGAAGAGCTCGACCGCATTGCCATGCTGGTGCGCTCGGCGATCGGCTTCGACCAGAAGCGTGGCGACCAGGTCGAAGTGGTGAACCTGAAATTCGCCGAAGCGCCGAGCGCGGTGCCGCTCAACGAGCCGACCGGGCTGCTCGGGATGATGCAGTTCACCAAGGATGACGTGATGAATGTCATCGAGCTGATCGTCATGATGCTGCTGGGCATCGTGGTGCTGTTCGTGGTGATCCGTCCGCTGGTCAAGCGCATCCTGTCCCCCGAGGTCAATCTGCTGACCGGCGCGCCGCAGCCTGCGCCCGCTCCCGCGCTGACCGATGCGTCAGCGTCGGCACCAGCCCAGCTTCCGGCGGGCGGCAGCGCGATGTCCCAGATGATCGATGTCGCCCAGGTGCAGGGCCAGGTCCACGCCCAGTCCGTCCATCGTGTCGGCGAGCTGGCGGACCGCAACCCGCACGAGGCGGTCGCCATCATTCGTCAATGGCTCCAGGAACCGGCGTGATCCGACATGGCGTCCACCCAGCTCACCACTCCCAACGTAACCGACATCACGAGCGCCGTCGCTGCGCTGGCCGCCCGGCAGGCAGGCAGGCCGCAAGGCGAGAAGGTCAGCGGCCCGAGGCGCGCCGCGATGCTGATGCTGGCGCTCGGCGAACAATACGGCGGCAAGGTCTGGTCGCTGCTCGACGACGACGAGGTGCGCGAGCTGTCGCTGCACATGTCGAACCTCGGCAACATCGAGCCTGAAGTGGTCGAGGACATGTTGCTGGAGTTCGTGTCGCGGATGTCGGCCTCCGGCTCGCTGATGGGCAACTTCGACGCCACCGAACGTCTGCTGCAGCAGTACCTGCCGGCGGATCGCGTCAACGGCATCATGGATGAAATTCGCGGCCCCGCCGGGCGCAACATGTGGGAAAAGCTCTCCAACGTGCAGGAAGAGGTGCTCGCGAACTACCTCAAGAACGAATATCCCCAGACCATTGCCGTGGTGCTCTCCAAGCTGAAGCCCGAACACGCCGCGCGTGTGCTGTCGATCCTGCCGGAGGAGATGGCGCTCGACGTCGTCAACCGCATGCTGAAGATGGAGGCGGTGCAGAAGGAAGTCATCGAGCGGGTCGAGCAGACGTTGCGCGTGGAGTTCATGTCCAACCTGTCGCAGACCCGCCGGCGCGACGCCCACGAGGTGATGGCCGAAATCTTCAACAACTTCGACCGCCAGACCGAGACGCGCTTCATCACCTCGCTGGAGGAAGACAACCGCGAATCCGCCGAGCGCATCAAGGCGCTGATGTTCACCTTCGACGACCTGATCAAGCTCGACGCCGGCTCGGCACAGACCTTGATGCGCAATGTCGACAAGGAGAAGCTGGCGGTGGCGCTGAAGGGCGCCAACGAGGCCGTGCGCCAGTTCTTCTTCGGCAACATGTCGAGCCGCGCGGCCAAGATGCTGAGCGACGACATGGCCTCGAGCGGACCGGTGCGGCTGCGCGACGTCGACGAGGCGCAGGCGCTGCTGGTCAACCTCGCCAAGGATCTCGCTGCCAAGGGCGAGATCATGCTGTCCAAGAACCGTGCCGACGACGAATTGGTGTACTGATGGCCGCTCCCGCAAAATTCCTGTTCGATACCGACTTCGCGGCCCCGAAGACCCAGCAGCGAGCGCCGACGCCGGCCGAGGTCGCACAGCAGGTCGCGGACGGCGAGGCGCGGGGCTATCGCGCCGGCTACGAGGCCGGCCGCCACGAGGCCAATGTCGAGAGCAACCGCCGGATGGCCGCGGCATTCGAACAGATCGGCCGGGCGATCGGCGCCATCGCCGAGCAGTTCTCCACCATCGAAACCCGCATGGAGACCGAGGCCGTGGATGTCGCGGTGGCCGTGGCACGAAAGCTCTGCACCGAGCTGATGGCCGCCGAGCCGCTGCGGGAGACCATGGCGCTGATCAGCGACTGCTTCCGCCACCTGACCTCGACGCCGCATATCGTGGTGCGCATCAACGACCAGCTCTACGACAGCGCCCGGCAGGACATCGAGCGGCTCGCCGCGCAATGCGGCTTCCAGGGCCGCCTGGTGATTCTGGCGGAGCCGGACATCGCCAGCGGCGATTGCCGCATCGAATGGGCCGATGGCGGCGTGACACTCGACCGCGCGGCGACAGAAGCCAAGATCGATGAACTGGTGGAACGCTACATGGCGTCGCGCGGCCAGACCGCCGCCGGCCGGCTGGCACACTGACAACGGGGATTGAGGCATGAGCAACAACGACACCCACGTCCCGCTGCAGGATCTCCATGCCGCGGACGCACCGGATCTCGCCGATGTCGGCTACCACGAGGAAGAGGAGCAGACGTCACGTGTCGCCGGTGATCTCGAGGCGGTGTTCGACGTCCCCGTGCAGGTATCCGCGGTACTCGGCCGCTCCAAGATGGATGTCGGCGACCTCCTGAAGCTCGGGCCAGGCACGGTGCTGGAGCTCGACCGCCGGGTCGGCGAAGCCATCGACATCTACGTCAACAACCGCCTGGTGGCGCGCGGCGAAGTGGTGCTGGTCGAGGACAAGCTCGGCGTCACCATGACGGAAATCATCAAGGCCGAACGCGGCTGACGAACGTTGCACGATAGTGGCCGAACCGGCCGGACACGAGATAACAAGACAGGATACAGGAGCAGGACATGCGGCTTCTCATCGTTGGCTCTCTGAAAGGCCAGCTCACGACCGCGACCAAGATCGCGATGGAGAACGGCGCGACAGTCACCCACGCGGAGGATTGCGAGCAGTCGCTCAAGGTCCTGCGCAACGGCAAGGGCGCGGACCTGCTGCTGGTGGATGTCAGCCTCGATATCCGCGACCTGGTGATGCGGCTCGAGGCGGAACACATTCACGTTCCGATCGTCGCCTGCGGCATCAACACCGATGCCCGCGCCGCGGTCGCGGCGATCCACGCCGGCGCCAAGGAATACATCCCGCTGCCGCCGGATCCCGAACTGATCGCCGCGGTGATCGCCGCCGTCGCCAACGATTCCCGCGACCTGATCTATCGGGACGATGCGATGGCCAAGGTCATCAAGCTCGCCCAGCAGATCGCCGGCTCGGACGCATCGGTGCTGATCACCGGCGAATCGGGCACCGGCAAGGAAGTGCTGGCGCGCTACGTCCACAACCGCTCGCAGCGCGCCAAGCGCCCCTTCATCTCGGTCAACTGCGCCGCGATCCCCGAGCATCTGCTCGAATCCGAATTGTTCGGCCATGAAAAGGGCGCCTTCACCGGCGCAATCGCCCGGCGCATCGGCAAGTTCGAAGAGGCGACCGGCGGCACGCTGCTGCTCGATGAAATCTCCGAGATGGATGTGCGGCTGCAATCGAAGCTGCTGCGGGCGATCCAGGAGCGCGTGATCGACCGCGTCGGCGGCACCCGCCCGGTGGCGGTCGACATCCGCATCATCGCCACCTCGAACCGCAACCTCACCGACGCGGTGCGTGAAGGCAGCTTCCGCGAGGACCTGCTGTTCCGCCTGAACGTGGTGAACCTCAAGCTTCCGGCGCTGCGCGACCGGCCGGCGGACATCCTGGAGCTGGCCCAGCACTTCGCCCGGAAATATGCCGAGGCCAACGGCGTGCCGGTGCGGCCGCTGTCGGCGGACGCGCGGCGGGTGCTGACCACCAACCGCTGGCAGGGCAACGTGCGCGAACTCGAGAACACCATCCACCGCTCGGTGCTGATGGCCAGCGGTGACGAGATCGGCCCCGACGCGATCATCACCCCGGACGGCGACCGGCTCGATCTCGCCAAGACCGCACCGGCCGTCGCCCATGCCACGCTGGCCGCCGAGCAGGTGACGCGCGCGCTCGTCGGCCGCACGGTCGCCGACGTCGAGCGCGACCTGATCCTCGAGACGCTGAAGCATTGCCTGGGCAACCGGACCCACGCCGCCAACATCCTCGGTATCTCGATCCGCACGCTGCGCAACAAGCTCAACGAGTATGCCGACGGCGGCCTGCCGATCACGCCGGCCGGCGCTGGCGACTACCGCAATATCGCCGCATCGGCCTGACGGCTTCCTCACTCGATGACAAAAGCCGGCGCAGATCGACTGCGCCGGCTTTCTTCGTTTTCCGGTGACGATCTCAAGCGCGACGATATCGCTATTGACCGGAAGGCGCCTATGTCATGATGATCGTGACGTCACCACAAGGCGACGGATGGTGATCGCAACATGGCGTCCGCGACCGACGGGTCCGGTCATCCGCGTCGAGCGATCAAACCCGAGGTTCGGATGCTGGCTGCCTTCTGCGCGAACCGATATCGCATCCTCGCCGTGGTCATGGCCGTGATAATCGCGCCAGCGACGCTCGCGACAGCGGACCAGATGGGGCCATCCCGAATCCGGACCCAGTCCATGCCACCGATCTCCACAGAGGGGTATGGCCATCTGTCGGCGCCGGATACCAGCTCCCGGAATGTCCGCACCGTCAAGGTCCGGCCGCCGGAACCAACCCGCGACTCACCGCCGCCGGGCATGCGGGATCAAAAAGCGACGCCGCGGGATTCTCAAAGCATTTGGGATACCACTCCCTCCGGAATTCCGAAGGTGCGCGTGGTCGTGCCATCCGGTCCACCTCCCGTGCCCGATCATCAAGTCCTTGCGCCGCCGGACGCGGCCTCCCGGTCAGCGCCGCAGGTCGGATTTCAGCCCGTGCCCCGGTAACATGCCTGGAGCCGTGGGTTGAGTACTGCGGGCAACGCGAGGCTGAAGCAGCTCTCCTTGCCCGTCAGGAAAAATCATTATTGGTCGGCGAGCGAAAGATCCTGATCGGCTGCTGGGGCTCGGGCGGCGTTCGCAGATGGACGCCATAAAGCCGAAGCACGAGAAAGCCCGCCACGACGGCCACAACCGCCACGGCGAGCCAGGCCAGTCCGCGTTCGATGAACGCCCGCATCATCGGCCGTCACACTCCTCGCATCAGGGCGTGCTGTAAACGCGGTGGCTGTGCACGAGCCGCCGCTGCCACAGCCACAACAGCGGGACGTAGATCAGCGTCACCACCGACACGAAGATGGTGCCGAAGCTCGGCACGCCGCCGAAGAACAACGAGGTGAGCCGCGCCAGCGTGCCGAACACCAGAATAAAGGTCAGCACCGAGAACTGGGTTTCGTGCTTCTCGATATGGGGAATCGAAATCCAGTACTGCACACCCACGGCCAGCAGCACGCCGGACAGGAAGCGCACCGCCCCATCCATCGACGGGCTGTCATCGAGACTGATGAAGCGTACGCCCCAGGCAACGCCGGCAAGGCCCATGCTGATCGGAACCAGACCTGCGATGAAGATGGCGAGCTGCAGCAGCCTGCGTTCCATGATGCCCTCACTGCGATAACGGGGCGGGCAAACGGTCCGGCGCCACAGGCCGCGCCCCTTCCCCTCCATATGGCGATGAACCGCAAAAGGACAGCGCGGCAGGCTGAATATCGCATATCACCCCTGCGCCATCCCCAGCGAACTGGGGCACGCAGCCGTGGCCAGAACACCGGCTCAATGCCCTCAACATGATGGGGCTCGCCTGTCCCACCCCCCTATCGGCGGGGCGTGGTCGATCGCGCCGTTTTTCTCAACCAAAGCCTGCCGAGTCATGTATGTACACGGCTCGTTCCAGCTTTGTACCCGTCCCGACCATGACCACGTTCACCCCACACCAGAACGCCGCACTCAATGCCGTGGCGCAGTGGCTGAAGGCCAAGCCCGGCGAAGGCAGCACGCCGCAGATCTTCCGCCTGTTCGGCTTCGCCGGCACCGGCAAGACCACGCTGGCCCGGCATATCGCCGACGGTGTCGACGGCGAGGTCAAGTATGCGGCCTTCACCGGCAAAGCTGCGCTGGTGATGCGCAACAAGGGCTGCGAAGGCGCGTCCACCATTCATTCGCTGATCTATCGCGCCCGCGAAACCGGCGAGGAACAGCCGAACTTCGAACTGTGGGACGATGCCCCCGCCTCCAAGGCCAAGCTGATCGTGGTCGACGAATGCTCCATGGTCGACGGTGACCTCGGCCGCGACCTGTTGTCGTTCGGCGCGCCGCTGCTGGTGCTCGGCGATCCGGCGCAGTTGCCGCCGATCCAGGGCGGCGGCTTCTTCACCGATGCCGAGCCTAACGCGATGCTGACCGAGGTGCATCGCCAGGCCGAGAACGATCCGATCGTGCGGATGTCGATGGCGGTGCGCGAGGGCCGAGCGCTCGAGATCGGCGAATTCGGCGATAGCCAGGTGGTGAGGCGCAACGCGCTCGACCCGGAGCGGGTGATGCAGGCCGACCAGATCCTGGTGGGCCGCAACAACACCCGCCGCGCCTACAACATGCGCGTCCGCGAGAAGCAGGGCATCGAGGAGTCGCTGCCGGTCGCCGGCGACAAGCTGGTGTGCTTGCGCAACAACCGCAAGAAGGCGCTGTTCAACGGCGGCCTGTGGCGCGTCAAGGCGCGCGCGCAATCCAAGTCGCTCATCGTCACCATGCGCCTGATGCCCGACGAGGAGGTCGGCGGCAAGGTGACGAAAGTCTCCGTACGCGGCGAGTGCTTCAGCGGCGGCATCGAGGAGATTCCGTGGGAGCAGCGCAAGCCCTACGACGAGTTCGACTATGGCTACGTTCTCACCGTGCACAAGTCGCAGGGATCGCAGTGGGACGACGTCGTGCTGTTCGACGAGAGTTTTGCGTTTCAGGATTCGCGCGCCCGCTGGCTCTATACCGGCATCACCCGCGCGGCGAAGAAGCTGAGTGTGGTGATCTGAGCAGCGACAATGCGTCGCTGCCGGATGTCTGGCGCAATCGCCGGCATGCGGGAACTATTCTCCGGAGAGGACGTTGAACGGACTTGCCACACAGGAGAAGAGAATGCGATTTGTCCGCCCCCTTGCTGCTGCCCTGATCGCGACCACGGCGCTGTCAGCCGTGTCGAGTGCGGCCTTCTCTGCGCCGCTGCGCGCTGACGCCGGCCTCGCCAACGCAGCTCCAGCGCTCGCCGAGGGCGTGCAGTATCGCCGCTGGCACGGCGGCCATGGTGGCTACGGCTATCGCGGCCATGGCTATCGCCATCACCACCATCACGGCGGCGGCGCCGGTGCGGTGATCGGTGGTCTGGCTGCAGGGGCCATCATCGGCGGAGCCATTGCCGCCGGCCAGGCCAACGCGGCCGCCCAGCGCAACGCCGCCTATTGCGCGCAGCGCTATCGCTCCTACGACCCCGCCTCCGGCACCTACCTCAACCGTGACGGCAACCGCTACCCCTGCCCATAAGACCCATCTGCACATCCTGGATACCTGAAGGCTGTGGGACTGCGGTCCCGCGGCCTTTTCCTTTTGCGGCAGAAATCGGATCCTGCTCCGGTGACCCGGGTAGTCACGAAGTCGTGTAGCAGACGCCGGTAACGGACGGACCAGCCGGGCGTATCTCGCTGTGATCGCCGCCCGATTGCGCGGCGGGGCGCAAACCCGACATAATCCATCGCGCGGACGGCCCCCGCGCTACCTGAGGACACACCGATGCCCCGCCCATTTCTGCACCGACTGGCCCTGACCGTGGCTGCAGGCCTGCTGTCGAGCGCCGTGCTGACTGGCCCTGCGGCCGCGGCCGAAGACGCCGTGGTCATTCCCGCACCGGCGACCGACCAGCCGAGCGCCGATGGCCCGCAGACTGCGGTGCTCGCCGGCGGCTGCTTCTGGGGCGTCCAGGGCGTCTTCCAGCACACCCGCGGCGTGCTCAATGCGGTGTCGGGCTATGCCGGCGGCAGCAAGGAGACGGCCAACTATCCGGCCAGCGGCACCGGACGGACCGGCCATGCCGAGTCGGTCCAGGTGACCTATGACCCGAAGGTGATCTCCTATGGCAAGCTGCTTCAGATCTACTTCTCGGTCGCACACGACCCGACCCAGCTCAACCGCCAGGGGCCGGACACAGGCACGCAATACCGCTCGACGATCTTCGCCCAGAACGAAGCTCAGAGGAAAGTCGCCGAGGCCTACATCGCGCAGTTGAACACCGCCAAGGTATTCCGCAAGACGATCGCGACGACGATCGAAAGCGGCAAGACCTTCTATCCGGCCGAGGACTATCACCAGGACTACCTCACGCTGCATCCCTATCAGCCCTATATCGTCTATAACGACATTCCGAAGATCGAAGCGCTCAAGAAGATCTTCGCCGACACCTATCGCGATCAGCCCGTGCTCGTGCGCGACGCCAAAGCAACGAACTGAGAAGGCAGCCGCCCCAGCGCCGCGATCGTCCGGGCCGGCGACGTTTTCGGAGCGACGGCGCTTCAGGCGATTTCACATTTTCGTGCGCAGCGCCGCTGATGAACGGGCGGCGCTGCGCAACAGTTTTCTTCAACGACGGAGTGGAGCATGACCGACAGCAAAGGCCCCAAGGTGCAGAAATCGGAGGCCGAATGGCGCAAGGAATTGACGCCGATGCAATATGCGGTGCTGCGCGAGAAAGCCACAGAACGGCCTTTTTCCGGCGAATACGAACACACCACGATCAAAGGCACTTACGTCTGCGCCGGTTGCGGACAGACCCTGTTCGAATCCGACACCAAATTCGATTCCGGCTGTGGCTGGCCGAGTTTCACAGCACCCACGCGTGAATCGCATATCGATGAGGAGCAGGACTTCAGCCACGGCATGATTCGCACCGAAGTGCTGTGCTCGAACTGCCAAGGTCATCTCGGCCACGTCTTCCCCGACGGTCCGGGCCCAACAGGTCTGCGTTATTGTATTAACTCCGCGGCCTTGAAACTGACTCCAAAATAACCAGATAGGCGGTCTCCGCTGTGAACGCGCTGCAAGCCTCGCGCGACCAACAGCTGGCGCGCGAGGATTTGTTTACCCAACGGGCGTAAACGCCGCTCAGCGCGAGACTGTTCTAAGGAATTACAAGATGTCGCAAACCTCCCGCAGCCGGGTTCTTGGCTTCGGCCTCGTTGGTCTCGTCCTCGAGACCATCATCTCTCACCCTGCCCTCGCCACCGACAAGGTTTCGCTGTTCAAGGTCGTCACAGCCAAGGACGAGATCGTGATCGGACTGACCGACGACGAGCTCGCAAAATTCGAGGGGCGGAATGCAGGCGGCATCGCCAAGGCGCTGAAGACCGAGGGTACGCTCTCGGTGTGGCGCTATGCGATGCGCAAGGCCGGCTCCGGCGATCTGGAACAGGCTCCGACAGGAAAAATCGGGCTGATGGCCAACGACGCGCTGCGCGTGGAACCCTACACCTCACCGGTCAAGGTGGTACCGATCGACGAGACCAAATAGCCGCGCATTACGGCCGTCTTTCTGAAAGACCTTACGAAAAACCCGCAACATCGTTGCGGGTTTTTCGTTTGCCAACTTATGCAATTGATTTTCCGCCGCTATTTTCCGCCCTAAAACGGGGCAGATTCATTTCTTGCCCGTTCAGGGTCGCAATTCTCACATTCGTGCCCATATTGAAGGGTACGCAATAGACCGGAACCGGATGTTGCGCCGTTCGCGACCTGATGCCGGAACCCGCTGATCCTTGCCGATCGAAGTCGGAGTGCGATTGCAGTTGGCTGATTGCAGTCGACAAGATGCGCTCTTGTGTGAATCCGAAACCCACACCGGACATATATCGAGATAGTGATGATGCGTTCGTTCAACTATGCCAAATCCGCTGAACTGTTTCCTGCTGCGATCCGCAAGAAGCGGCGCGCCGGCTTTGCCTACCGCCGGTTCGACACCGCGGCCGATGCGGTCCGCTTCGCGATCGAGGAGCTCCCGTCGGATCTTCTGAACGGCGCGTACCTGCAGGTCGGCGAAGCACGTTTCGACAAGAACGGCATTCGCGGTCTCTACGACAGCGCCGAATTTCCCCTCGAACGCAGGCTGTCTCCGGCCGACGTCGCCTGATATCGCCGCCTTTGGCGACCGGGCGACCTTGCACGTCGTGAGCTAGCGCTGCCTGTCGAGCCAGCGCCGCAGCAGGCGAACGTTGCGCATGTTGGCCTTGAACATCACGTCGAACGCATCGCCGGCGACCGGGACCATTCCCACGACGCCGTCGAGCGCGACGTTGCCGAGCATCCGCGCCGTGAGATGCCATGGCGCGCCGAGCGCCCGCGCTTCGCGCA
Source organism: Pseudomonadota bacterium (assembly GCA_040756765.1). Lineage (GTDB taxonomy): Bacteria > Pseudomonadota > Alphaproteobacteria > Rhizobiales > Xanthobacteraceae > Bradyrhizobium_A. Next base: position 172,861 of record JBFLYG010000017.1, read on the forward strand.
CGATCCACAGCGAGATCGCCGTGGTGATCAGGTCCCCGACCACAGGAATAAGTCCGATCAGCCCGTCGAGGCCATAACGGATGTTCGTGCCCGGCATGATGAAGGCGATGTCGAGCAGCTTGGCCAAGGCGTCGAGCCGTGCGATCCGCTGCTCGCGCGTCAACGGCTGCAGATTGATGCCGAAGGCCTGAAACTGCGCACCCTGAAATTGCGCGCCCTGAAATTGAGCCCCCCGGAACTGCCACGTCCGCCCGGCGCCATGCGACAGCTCCTCGGGGCGGACTTCCCGGCCGTCCTGATCGATGATCAAGCCACTGGTTGATTTCATGCGCTGCATATGGGGCTCCTGACCGCGCGGTCAACCTCGTTCATCACAACCGCAGACGCAAGAGCCAGCCGGACTTTATCGCGCGCCGCCGTCGGACGCTCGCGCCTGCTGCGCCAGCGCGCAGCCTTCGCAATAGCGCGCATCCTTGAAGTCGATCCAGTTGTGCGCATAGATCCGATCCTGCGGGATGCCGTACCGGATCCGCAACACGCGCGCCAGCACGCGCCAGGCGGCGGACTGCGCTTCGGTCGCCGGAGCCGCCACGTCCGGGAAGTTGCCAGCGAATTCCACGCCGACAGAGTTCTCCTTCACCACCTGATGATAGGTCGGCCGGTTGTCGATGTATCTGTTGTCGTTGCGATTGGCGCCATCGCCATGGGTCGGGATCGCATCCTCGGACGTCGCCCAGTAGACGGTGCCGTCGGTCTCCACCCAGATCATGACACCACGGCGCGTCGGCTGCTTCGCCTGCTCCAGCGCTCCGCTCCGCGCCGAACCGCCAGGGCCTTCAGTCTGGTGCACGATGATGTTCTGCCAGCGCCAGTGATGGGGCGCGCTCCAGGGCGCCAGCCAGACCACCCGGAGACCTGGGATGTCCGGCGTGCCGCTCGCATGCCCGACCCAGGCCAGGTCCGTTGCGGCATCCGCCGCCGCGCACGACGGCATGGCGGTGAACAACGCGCCCCCCATCGACGCCATCAGCCCCATGGCGCGAGCAGCCCACCGCCACCGGATCATGCACGACCACTCCACTCATGTGTCAGCCCGACGACATGCTGCCCGGCGCCCCCCCGTCCCGGCAAGAGGGCCGTCCAGACCGCCGATGGTCGAGGCCTCCGGTTTTCTCCCGGCGGAGCAGCGGTTATGGTGGCCGCCGAACCAGCCTTTCGAGAGGACGAATGACGATCGCCCCGTCGCTGCTGCGTGCCAACCTTCGCCTCGCCAGCGGCCTCACGATGCTGACCTTCGTCGTCTGCCACTTCACTGCTCACGCCAGCCTGCTGATCTCCATTCCATTCGGGGAGGCCGTGCTGAGCACGCTGATGGCGCCCTGGAAAACCCTCGCCGGCACCGCCCTGCTGGCGACCGCCGCCGCGGTGCATTACCTCAATGCGCTGTGGTCGATCTACCACCGCCGCTCGCTGCGGATGTCCCGGTGGGAGCTGTGGCAGCTCGTGCTCGGCCTCAGCATCCCCATGCTGGTGGCGCTGCATATCGTCGATACCAGGATCGGCGAGCTCGCGTTCGACACCACGCCCTATTACGTGTCGGCCCTGGTCGCGTGGTGGATCCGGCAGCCGCTGTTCGCGGTCGTGCAGTTCATCGCGATCCTGGTGGTGTGGAGCCACGCCTGCATCGGCATTCACTTCTGGCTGCGGCTAAAACCGTGGTTTCCGAGCGCGCTGCCGGTACTGCGGCCTGTGGCGCTGCTGCTGCCGACATTGGCGCTGGCCGGCTTCGTCACCACCGGCAACCAGGTCCGCCGCGAAGCCGACAAAAATCCCGAATTCGTGCAGATCGCCGAGGCCGATTCCAACGCGACCGAGGCCAGCAAGCGCACCCTCGCCAATATCGCGTATATGGTCATGGCAAGTCATGTCCTGCTGACGCTGCTGCCATTTGCGGCGCGCGGCGCGCGCAGCGCGCTCTATCGCCGCCGCCGCCCTCCGACGGTCACCCACGCCAGCGGTCGGCGCTGCGTGGTGCATCCCGGCGCGAGCGTGCTCGAGACACTGCGCGACAACGGCATCCCGCATGCCGCGGTCTGTGGCGGAAGAGCGCGGTGCACGACCTGCCGGGTACTGGTGACCCACGGCCTGGAGCACCTGCCGCCGCCGGATCCTCTCGAGGCCAAGGCCCTGACGCGCATCCATGCCTCGCCGGAGACGCGGCTCGCCTGCCAGATCCGGCCGACGGCCGACCTCACCGTGCTGCCGCTGTTGTCCGCCGACGCAACCGCGGCCGATGGCACCGCCCGCGGCGGTCTCGAAGGCAGCGAGCGGCTGATCACCGTGATCTTCGTCGATCTGCGCGGATCGACCAGCATCAGCGAAACCCGCATGCCCTACGACGTGCTGTTCCTGCTGAACCATTTTTTCCGGGAGATGACCAACGCGCTGGAGGCGACCGGCGGCCATTACTCGCAGTTCACCGGCGATGGCCTGATGGCCCTCTACGGCCTCGACGGCGACAGCGCCCGCGGCGCCGCGGATGCCGTGCGGGGCGCTCGCGACATGCTGCGCCGCCTCGATCGCCTCAATCACGACATGGCAGCCGAGCTGCCGCAGCCACTGCGGATCGGCATCGGCATCCATTTCAACGAGGCGATCGTCGGCGCGATGGGACCGCCCAACTCGCAGATCATTTCCGCGATCGGCGACACCGTGAACACCTGCGCGCGGCTGGAAAGCCTGACCAAGGACTACAACTGCCCTGTCGTCATCTCCCGCCAGGCCACTGAAGCCGCCGGCCTCGACATGAGCCATGAGACGCTGCATGAGGCCGCGGTCAAGGGCCGCGCAGCCAAGGTGCAGTTCTATGCGCTGCATCAGGTGCCGGAGCCGGCGTAGTCTGCCGGCTCGCGCTCAAGCCGCGCCGCCGGTCAGCGCTCCGCCAGCGCCAGCTTGGCGCCCAGCAGCACGAAGCCGCCGGCGAATGCGCGACGCAGCCAGGTCATCACCGACGGCTGGCTGATCACACGGCTGCGCACCCGCGCCGCCGCAAGGCCATAGACCACGAACACCGCGTAGGTCAGCCCCATGAAGGTGACGCCGAGCTCGAGCATGCGGAGCAGCGGATGCGTCTCTCCCGCCAGGATGAACTGCGGCAGGAACGCCAGGAAGAAGATCGACAGCTTCGGATTGAGGATGTTGATCAGGAAGCCGGTGACGATGGTCTCGCGGACCGAGCCCGGCCGCACGGTCTCGTCGACCTGCAGCGCTCCGCGCTCGCGCAGCGCCTGCCAGGCCATGTAGAGCAGGTAGGCCACGCCGAACCATTTGAGCGTCTGGAATGCCAGCGCGCTGGTGTGCAGCACCGCGGCAAGGCCGAGCATGGCCGCGGCGATGTGCGGCACGATGCCGAGCGTGCAACCGAATGCCGCCGCCACGCTTGCCCGCGATCCGCGGGACAGCGCCGTCGCCAGCGTGTAGAGCACGCCGGTGCCGGGCGAGGCGATGACGATCAGCGACGTGATGATGAATTCCAGGCTCATGACGATCAGCGTCCCTCGGCAAGGCGATCGGCAAAATAGGCGATGGTCTTGCGGTAGACCACCGCCCTGTTCCACTCGCGCATCGCCTCGAAATTGGCCGAACCCTCCTCGTAGGAACCGCCGGCGCGCCAACCGTTGGTCTTCAGCAGGTTGGCGGTCGATGCCAGCACGTCCGGCACGCTGTGGCGGAGATCAACATGGCCGTTGCCGTCATAGTCGACGCCATACTTGATATAGGACGACGGCAGGAACTGGGTCTGGCCGATCTCGCCGGCATAGGCGCCGATCATGTCGCGCAGGCCGAGGTCACCGCGCTGCACGATCTGCAACGCGGCCAGCAATTCCCCCTGGAACAGCTCGGTGCGGCGGCAGTCGTGCGCCATGGTGGCGAGCACCCGGAACACCGGCAGCTTGCCCATGTCACCAGCGCCGAAATCGGTCTCCAGTCCCCAGATCGCGACCAGCACCTGCGGCGGCACGCCGAACTCGCGCTCGATGCGCGACAACAGCGACGCGTGGCGCTGCATCATGGCAAGCCCGGTCTTGATCCGTCCGGGCCCCACGCGCGTCGCGGCATACTGCTCGAACGACTTCTTGAACGTGCCGTGCTGGCGGCGGTCGAAGGCCAGCACGCCCTGATCCTGGGCCACGCCGCCGAGCGCGGTATCGATGACGCCCTGCGAGATCCCCTGGGCCGCGGCTTCACGGGAGATGCTGGCGACGAAGGTGCGAAAGTCTCCTCCGCATTGCGCCGCCTGGGCGGGCAAGGCGGCCACGAGCAACCCGAAGATGACAGCGAAGCCCAGCCTGATCATGTTGGAGCAGTCCTTTCGATACATCGTCAATGCGAGCGGCGTCTTCTAACACGTCTCCTGACGGCCTTCGAGGGCCGGTTCCGCACGCGGCGACAGCCGTCACGAAATGAATGCCCAGCGGCGCGATCCGGCCGCGCAACGCTGGCGCAGGCGGCGCGCCAAACGACAGCGGCGGCCTCACGGCCGCCGCTGCCCGTCCGGATGGTGGGACGAAACCTCAGTTGTCGAGGAAGCTGCGCAGCTTGCGCGAGCGGCTCGGGTGCTTGAGCTTGCGCAGCGCCTTGGCTTCGATCTGGCGGATGCGCTCGCGCGTCACCGAGAATTGCTGGCCGACTTCTTCCAGCGTGTGGTCGGTGTTCATGCCGATGCCGAAGCGCATGCGCAGCACACGCTCCTCGCGGGGCGTGAGCGAGGCGAGCACCCGCGTCGTGGTTTCGCGCAGGTTCGACTGGATCGCCGCGTCGATCGGCAGGATCGCGTTCTTGTCCTCGATGAAGTCACCGAGATGGCTGTCCTCCTCGTCACCCACCGGGGTTTCGAGCGACAGCGGCTCCTTGGCGATCTTGAGGACCTTGCGCACCTTCTCCAGCGGCATGCCGAGCTTCTCGGCGAGTTCTTCCGGGGTCGGCTCGCGGCCGATCTCGTTGAGCATCTGACGCGAGGTGCGCACGATCTTGTTGATCGTCTCGATCATGTGCACCGGAATACGGATGGTGCGGGCCTGGTCGGCGATCGAGCGGGTGATCGCCTGCCGGATCCACCACGTGGCATAGGTCGAGAACTTGTAGCCGCGGCGGTACTCGAACTTGTCGACCGCCTTCATCAGGCCGATGTTGCCTTCCTGGATCAGGTCGAGGAACTGGAGGCCGCGGTTGGTGTACTTCTTGGCGATCGAGATCACGAGGCGCAGGTTGGCCTCGACCATTTCCTTCTTGGCCTGGCGCGCCTCGCGCTCGCCCTTCTGCACGCTGAGCACGATGCGGCGGAATTCGCCGATCTCGAGGCCGGTCAGCGCGGCGAGCTGGTGGACCTCGTGGCGCAGCTCACGGATGCGATCCTTCTCGTGGGCGACGAAGTTCTTCCAGCCCTTGGCGGCGAGCTTCGACACGCGGTTGAGCCAGCGCGGATCGAGCTCGGAGCCCTGGTAGTTGCGCAGGAAGTCCTCGCGGCTGACACCATGGCTGTCGCCGAGGCGGAACAGACGGCTCTCGTACGACACCAGCTTCTTGTTGATGTCGTAGAGCTGCTCGACGAGGGAATCGATACGCGCCTGGTTGAGACGCAGCGACTTCACCTCGACGATGATCTCGTCCTTGAGCTTCTTGTACTTGCGCTCCTGGGCCGGCGACAGCGTCTCGTTCTGCAACTGGTTCTGGATGTCCTGCTCCTGCAGGCGGCGCAGCTTCTTGTACTCGCTGGCGATCTTGTCGAAGGTCTCCACCACCTTCGGCTTCAGCTCGGCCTCGATGGCCGCGAGCGACATCTGGTTCTCGAACTCGTCGTCGTCCATGTCGGCTTCGGCCGCAGCCTCGCCGGGGTCCTTCTCGCCACCCTCGGCAGGCGCGCCGCGCTGGGCGGCGGGACGGAACGGGGTCGCGGCCGGAGGCGCCGCCGGCGGCGCGACCAGCGACGGCGCATCGGCCTCGCCGTCGGCCTCAGTGGCTTCGCCCGTCTCGCCACCGGCCTCGCCGTTGCCGGCGGAGCTGACACCGCCCTTGGCCTCGGGGCCGGCATAGGTCGCCTCGAGGTCGATGATGTCGCGCAGGAAGATCTTTCCTTCGTTGAGCTCGTCGCGCCAGATGATGATGGCCTGGAAGGTCAGCGGGCTTTCGCACAGGCCCGCGATCATCGCCTCGCGGCCGGCTTCGATGCGCTTGGCGATGGCGATTTCGCCCTCGCGCGACAGCAGCTCCACCGTCCCCATCTCGCGCAGGTACATGCGCACGGGATCGTCGGTACGCTCGCCTGGCTCGGATTTCTTGGTCTCGGTGACGGCCTTCTGGGTCACCTCGACGAGATCGTTATCGGGCTCGTCGTCGGCGTCCTCCTTGGCGTCCTCTTCGTCGCTATCGTTGTCCTCGGACTCGATGACGTTAATGCCCATGTCGGACAACAGCGCCATGATGTCTTCGATCTGTTCGGGCGAGGTCTGGTCGGACGGCAAGACGTCGTTGAGCTGATCAAAGGTGACGAAGCCGCGCTTCTTCGCCTGCTTGATCATCTTCTTGACGGCGGCGTCGGACAGGTCGAGCAACGGGCCGGGCGCTTCGGAGGAGTCCTTCTCCGGCGCGTCAGCGACCTTCTCGTCCTTGTCCTTTTCCTTGATTTGCGCCGTCTTCGCCTTGCTGGCCATTCACTGCTCCTGAAACGCGCATTACCCACGGGGGCGTCACCGCCCTCGCTGCCCTGCTGTGCCAATCCGCCCTTGATGCGGAAAGGGCGGCGCTATCGAACGCCACCCCGAATCGATGTCGCCACTCTCGCCCGGGCGCCGTTAAGCGCCACTTAACCCTGTTTTTGCGTCCAAACCGTCCATTTTGCGAGTCTTTATTGCGGTTCCTGGGCTCTCCGCCGGCCTGCCGCTCAGACCGATCGCTGGAACCGGCCAGAGGACTCGCCAAATCCCTCGATCAGGGCCTCGGTCCCGTCCACTTCTGAAAGTCGAGCCTTGACGTCGTTGAGCCACGCGTAGTTGGCGTCATTGGTCACCTCGCCCAGGGCAAGCTCGGCGTCTTTCAGCTCCCTAAGTAGGGAGTGCCACTGACGATGCAAGACAATCAATTGACGCCAGGTTGCCAGCACGTCACCGGCCGCGGCCCCAGGCTGCGCCCCCCACACCGCCGCGGTGGTGATCGACTTCTCAACCCTTTGAACAATCTCAGAAAATCCAGCCCTTGCGAGATCCGCCCGCAACTTCTCGCTCTGCGTGGCCGGGTCCGGGCTGTGATGGTGATCGTGGGCGAAGGCGGCAATGATCGCCGCCCGCAGCCGATGGGCCTCGGGATGGGCGAGCTCGAGGGCTGCGACCTCCTCCAGGTGGTCGTCGAGCAGCCAGGGATGGTTGATCAGCGACTGCAGGATCAGCGCCTCGCGGCGGGACAGCGCCGTCCGCTGGCCACGCATCAGGGGGCTCTGGGCAAGCTGCGGGCTCGCCGGCTGATAGGCTCCGCGGCCGAGGCTCCAGGCAGTGGAAAGCTGTTGACGATTTCCCTGGAACTCGCGCCGACCGCCCCCGGCGGAGCCGCGCGGCGCGAATCGGCGGCCCGATTCGCCTCCCGCGCCCCGGCCGTAACCGCGGCCTTCCGGCGCAAACGTCCGCTGCAGCCGCTCGACCAGATCCTGCCGGTAATAGCGGCGCACCACCTCGTCGCGAATGTTATTGGTCAATTCGCCGATCCGCGCCTCCAGCGCCGCCCGCCGCTCGGGCGTGGAAAAGTTGCCGCCCTCGAGCTCGCGCGCCCACAGCACATCGGCGAGCGGCCGTGCGGCGCCGATCACGTCCTCGATGGCCGCCCGGCCGCCGGCGCGCGCGAGATCGTCGGGATCCTGCCCCTCGGGCAGCAGCGCGATGCGCAGGCTCTTGCCGGCCTTGAGATGCGGCAGCGCGATGTCGGCGGCACGATAGGCCGCCCGCTGTCCGGCCTTGTCGCCGTCGAAGCACAGGATCGGCTCGTCCGCCATCTTCCAGAGATGGGCCAGCTGGTTCTCGGTCAGCGCGGTGCCGAGCGGCGCCACCGCGCCGCCGAAGCCGACCGTCACCATGGCGATGACGTCGACATAGCCTTCGACCACGATCAGCGGCGCGCCGTCGTGCACGGCCTGCCGCGCCGGGGCAAAGTTGTAGAGATTGTCGCCCTTGTGAAACAGCGGCGTTTCCGGCGAGTTCAGGTATTTTGCCGGCACGTCCTTTTCCAGCGCCCGCCCGCCGAAGGCGATGATGCGGCCGCGGTGATCGCCGATCGGAAACATCACGCGATCGCGGAAGCGATCGTAGGGCACCGGGATGTCGCTGCCGCCGATCAGCAGTCCCGCTTCGACCATGTCGTCGACGGACACGCCGGCCTTGCCGAGGTGCTCCTTCAGCCCGAACCGCTCCGGCGTCGCGTAGCCGAGCCGGAATTGCAGCTGAGTCGCCGGCGAGATGCCGCGGTCGGCAAGATAGCCGCGCGCCTTGGCGCCGGCGCGCGTCGCCAGCGTCTCGGCAAAATAGGCCGCGGCCATGTCCATGATGTCGTGGAGCGTGCGACGGCGCTGCTGATGCCGCGCAGCATCGGGGGTGACGGCGGGCAGCGCCAGTCCCGCCATCGACGCCAGCCGCTCGACCGCCTCGGGAAAGCTGACGCCCTCGGTTTCCATCACGAAATCGAAGATGTTGCCGTGCTTGCCCGACGAGAAGTCGTGATAGAAGCCCTTCTGGTCGTTGACCGTGAATGACGGCGTCTTCTCCTGCTGGAATGGCGACAGCCCCTTCCACTCGCGCCCCGCCTTCTTCAGCTTGACGCGCCGCCCCACGACTTCCGAGACCGGAAGCCGCTCGCGCAGTTCTTCGAGAAATTGGGGCGTGAAGCGCATGGGCCAGACAGCTTGGGTGACAACCGACCATCCATATAGGCGCGCCGCGCCCGGAGCCATAGCCCGACCGGTTGTCCACCCTCGTCCACAGGGCGTTTCGGTCGCCCCTTACCGCCCCAGAACCGGTGAAAACCGGCCGTGCCGGATCCGGGACAGCCGCGCGACCGGACGGTTGTAGAGATAAACAAAGGCCTCGAGCGTGCCGCCGTCCGCCAGGGTCACCGTCTGCAGGGCACGGACATACTGCACCGGCTTGCGCGACTGGGAGGTCGCCCCCTCATAAACATCCAGCCGCCGGAGCAGCCGGGCCGGGTGGCGCAGCCGATAAACGTCGCCGAACACGACGTCATCGGGGCGCTGCGACGGCACCACGCCAGGATAGTGGGCCACGCGGTAGAGCCGTCCGGCATAGCGCCCCTCGCCGACGAACTCCGCCTGCGCGGCGAGCAGCGCCGCCATCGGGTGACGGACACGCCGCATCAGCGTGCCATAAACGAACAAGTGAGCGGTCATGCGGAACGCACTCCAGCGGGACCCGGCGGAGGAAACGTGCCACCGCTGCGGTCTCGCCCACAAGAGCGCGGGGCGCGGGGGCCGGCTTCGCCACATTCATGACATCGAAGTCGACACATCCTAGACTTCGCACGATGATCGTTGCGGTGCGAATCGGAGACAGGACGCTCCCTGGAGCAACGTGTTCTGCCATTGCCGCACTCACGACGCGCGGACGGCAAGGACAGGAATGAGCACGGACACCGCGACATCCCCATCGCCTCTTCTCGCCGCCGACGAAGCCCCTCCAGTTCTCGAAGAAAACGAGCGCGGCACCTCACCCTTCCTGTTCACCTGCGACCATTACGGGCGGTTGATTCCCCGCGCCCTCGGGCGGCTCGGGCTGCCCGATGAGGAACTGACCCGCCATATCGCCTGGGACATCGGCATCGCGGGCGTCGCCACCGCACTGGCCAAGGCGCTCGACGCGCACCTGATCGCGCAGCGCTACTCGCGCCTCGTCATCGACTGCAACCGGCCTCGGGAGGCGCCGTCCGCGATCCCGATGATCAGCGAGGCCACCACCATACCCGGCAACGAAGGCCTGACGCGAGAAGCGGCGGATGCCCGCCGTCGTGCCATCTTCGAGCCGTACCACCGGCGGATCGAGGCGGTGATCAGCCAGCGGCTGCAGACGCGGAGGCCGACCATCCTGGTGTCGCTGCACTCGTTCACGCCGGTCTATGCCGGCATCAAGCGCCCCTGGCATGTCGGCACGCTGTACCATCGCGACACCCGCCTGCCGCCCTTGCTGCTGCAGCTGCTGCGCAAGGAAGGCGACCTGGTGGTCGGCGACAACGAGCCCTATGCGGTCAGCGATGCCACCGACTACACCATCCCCGTGCACGGCGAGACACGCGGGGTGATGAACACCGGCATCGAGATCCGCCAGGACCTGATCGCCGAGCCGTCGGGACAAGAGCAATGGGCGGAGCGGCTGAGCCGCATCCTCCTCGAGATCGAGGCGGTGTTCGGCGCCGAGCACCTGCCGGTATAACGGTCGCGCCGACCACGCCGCGCCATGACTGCGGGCTTCACCGCGCCCGTGACAGCGCGAGCCAGATGCCGCCACCGATCATGAAGCCGCCGGAGGCGCGCGACAAAAGGCGTGCCCGCCGGGCCGAGAGCAGTGTCCGCGCACGGCCGGCCAGCAGCGCATAGCTCGCGTCCGACACCGCGACCGTCGCCATGAAGGTGACGCCGAGGAGAACGATCTGCGGGAAGCGCGCCTGGTCCATGTCGATGAACTGCGGCAGCAAGGCGCCGAAGAACACCATCACCTTCGGGTTGCTCAGCAGCACTAGCAGCCCCTGCAGAAAGAACCCGCCGCGCGGCGGAGGCGGCGGCGCATCGGACGCCTCCAGCAGATTCGGCGACCTGATCAGCTTGATGCCGAGCCAAACGAGGTAGGCCGCGCCGGCGAACCGCACCCAGTCGAACCAGTAGCCCATCGTCGCCATCAGCGACGTCAGCCCGACCCCGACAATGGCGATCACGATCGCAAGCCCGACCTGTGCGCCGGCAATATTGATCAGCGCCGCGCGGGTGCCGTGGCGCAGGCCGTTGGCGATGACCAGCGTCACCACCGGTCCGGGCAGCAGCGCCAATGCGATACAAGCGGCAACATAGGCGAGATAGAGCTGCAACGACATGGAAGGCCCCCGGTGTGGAGAGAGCGAAGCGTAGCCTGCCGGCGGCCGGTGCGCCAGCGCCCGCGATGCCGCAGACGCGCGTTGCGCTCAGCCGCGCGCGCGCAACTCGCGGCGCAGCACCTTGCCGGTCGCGGTCATCGGCAGGCTGTCGACGAACTGCACATGGCGCGGATATTCGTGGGCGGCGAGCTGCACCTTGATGAACTCCTGGATCTCGCGCGCCAGGTCGTCGCTGGGGGCAAAGCCCGGCCGCAGCACGATCCAGGCCTTGATTGCCTCGGTGCGGATCGGGTCGGGCACACCGACCACCGCCGCGAGCGCGACCGCCGGGTGCTTGAGCAGCGTATGCTCTATTTCCGAAGGGCCGATGCGATAGCCCGCGCTGGTGATGACGTCGTCCTCGCGGCTGACATACCAGAAGTAGCCGTCGGCATCCTGGACGCCGAGGTCGCCGGTGAGCAGGAAATCGCCGCCGAACTTCTTCGCGGTCGCCTCGGGATTGCGCCAGTATTCGAGCATCATGCAGGGATTGGGCCGCCGCACGCCGATGATGCCGCGGCTGCCGCGCGGCTGCTCCTCGCCGGCCTCGTTGACGATGCGCACATCGAAGCCCGGCATCGCCCGCCCCATCGATCCCGGACGGATCGCAAACAGTCGCGCGTTGTTGCCGACCACGAGATTGCACTCGGTCTGGCCATAGATCTCATGCGCGTTGATGCCGAAGGTGGCGCGTACCCAGTCGAGCAGCTCGGCGCCGAGCGACTCGCCGCCCGTCAGGATGCTGCGCAGCCGGACGCCGGGATGGCTGACATTGGCCTGGCGCATGAGCTTGAGCGCGGTCGGCGGCAGGAACACATTGCGCACCTCGTGATCCGCCATCAGCTGCATCGCCGCCTGCGGCTCGAACTTCCGCGCGCGGTAGCCGACGATCGGCACGCCGTGGTACCAGGCCGGAAACAGCGCATCGAACAAGCCGCCGATCCATGCCCAGTCGGCCGGCGTCCAGTACACGTCGCCAGGCTTCGGGAAGAAGTCGTGCACCATCTCGACGCAGGGCAGATGGCCGAGCAGCACGCGATGGGCATGCAGCGCGCCCTTCGGATTGCCGGTGGTGCCGGAGGTGAAGATGATGATCGCCGGATCGTCCGCCGCCGTCGCGACGTTATCGAACGCATCGGATGCGTCCGCGATCGCCTGCCAGAACGATCGCGTGCCTACGGGTGGGATGTCCGCGATCACATACACGTGCCGGAGATCGGGCAGCTGGTCGCGGATCCCCGCGAGCTTATCGAACCCCGCGCGGTCGGTCACCACCGCCTTGGCGCCGCTGTTGGCGAGGCGGAACGCCAGCGCGTCCTCGCCGAACAGCGTGAACAACGGCACCGAGACCAGTGCGGACCGGAACGCCGCCAGGTGCACGATCGGCAACTCGACCGACTGTGACAGGAAGACCGCCACCCGGTCGCCGCGTGACAACCCGTCGGCACGCAGCACGTTGGCGAAGCGGCGCGACCAGGATGCCATGTCGTCGAACGACAGGTGGCGCGCGCCGCCCGCCTCGTCGACGTCGATCAACGCAAGCCGGCCGCGACCGTCGGCGTAACGGTCGCAACAGACCTCTGCGATGTTGAACTGCGCTGGAACGGACCAGCGGAAGTCAGCGATCAGGCGTTGGTAGTCGTCGGTTTCGGTGAGCATGACGAGAACCTCCCGCACGGCACCGAAGCAGGTTATCCCGCAAGCGCCGCCTTGACGAGCCCGCTGGCCTTGCCGAAATCCATCTGCCCGGCGTGCTTGGCCTTCAGCGCCGCGATCACCTTGCCCATGTCCTTCATGCCGGCGGCGCCGGTGTCCTTGATCACGGCGGCGATCGCGGCCTTGACCTCGTCGTCGGACATCTGCTGCGGCAGATAGGCGGATATCACCGCGATCTCCTCGCGCTCCTGCGCCGCGAGTTCGGCACGGCCGCCCTTGTCATAGAGCGCAACGGACTCCTGACGCTGCTTGATCATCTTCTGCAGCAGGCCGAGCAGGTCCTCGTCGCTCAGCGGCGGCTTGCCCTGGCCGCGCGCCTCGATGTCGGCATTCTTGATCGTGGAATTGACCATACGCAGCGTGGACAGCTTGCGCTCGTCCTTGGCCTTCATGGCCTCTTTGACCGCCGTGTTGATGTCGTCGCGCAGCATGATCGCCTCCTTCAAGACAAGGCGCCGATCGGGCGGCGACGCACAGCGCCGTACCGAACCGGCTCACTGGACGATCTAGTGGGTTTTTCACCCAGGCACAACCTTCCGCGCAGACCGTCGGGGCGCGCCGGCCTCACGGCCCGGATGGCTCCCGCCGCCGGCTGGCGCCGAGATCCTTCGCCGGCTCCGCGCCTGGCATCTCGGCCGGACCAACATCCTCGTGCGGCAAAGCCATCAACGCCGCAACGGTTGCGCCGGCCCCGGTGCGCCCCCAGAGCCTCGCCGTCAGGACAAACTCCGAGTGAACGAAGGTCGTCCGCCCGCCCTCGACCCGCCGCATCCAGTCCATGCACGCCGCGTCGTCGCGAAAGCACAGCGCAGCCCAGCCGCGGTCGAGCTTGCGCTGGGAAGGCAACGCCCAGGCGTACTGAAGGTGGAATGGACGCCCGTACACCGGATGATCGGGGCTGTAGAACGCCGTGGCGAACGCCAGGCCGTCGTCGCCGCTCACGAACGGCAGCGGACCATCGGAGAGGGTGTGCCACTGCCGGGTCAACTCCTCGGCGGCCAGCCGATAGAAATGCCGCCCCTCCTTGTAGCCCTCGGTGTTGCGGTAGATCGCGTGGACCGGCGCAGCTGCAATGGTCGTCACCGACAGCAGCACCACCGTAGCAGCGAGATTGACCGTGTCGAAGCGATCGACCGCGAACGAGGTCGCGACGACGACCGCCACGACGACGAAGAACAGCGCCTGCAAATTCCACAGCGCCGGCAGGTCTGCGCCGAGCGCGATGCCGACAATCGCCGGCAGCAGGACCGTGCCGGCGAACACCAGCAGCAGCAACTGTGGCCCGGCCGCCATGCCCCGCAGATCGGCGCCGAAGCGCCGCAGATGAGCCCGGATCATCAACAGCCAGGCGATGGCCGGCGGGACGAAGTAGGCGAGAATGCCGAGCACGAACTTGCCGGCCTCCTGCACGGCGAGCCACTGTCCGCGCCCGGTGTGCCCGGTCTCGGCATAGGTGAGCGGCGCGAAATCGCTTGCCGCAAGCCAGTACAGATGCGGCGCCAGCACCACGAGGCCGGCGAGCGTCGAGAGCCAGGGAGCCCAGGAGGCGAAGTACGCTCGCCGCTGCGGATGCAGCACGGCGGCCATCACGAAGCCGCCGATCAGGAAGACCGAATAGTATTTGCCGAGCATGGCCAGCGCCGCACAGGCGCCGGCGATCACCGCCCAGCGCGCGCTGCGCGTCTCATAGGAGCGCAGGAAGCAGTAGGTCGCCAGCGGCCACAGCACGAGGAGGATGCTGTTGGCATTGAAGCGCTGCGCATGGAAGTGATAGGCCGGCACCAGCATCAGCAGCAGCAGCACGATGACGCGCTTGTCGCCGCGCACGAAGCGACGCGTGATCAGATCCACGACCCACAGCGCCAACGCCGCATTGACCATCGCCAGCAGGTGAAACGACCAGTCCGTGAGCGGAAAGACCCGCGACCAGAGGTACGCCACCCACCCCATCAGCGGCGGATGCTTGGCGTTGCCCCATTCGAACGTGCGTCCGACCGACCAGGCCTCGAGGACGTCGGGATGCAGGCCGGCGTTGGCGTAGGCGAACGTCAGGAAAGCCATCCAGACGGCAACGAAGATGACGAGCAGGAGTGGAATCGCCCACCCCCGCTCGATGCCATCGAGCCAGGCCTCGAACGGCCGCCGCCAGGCCACGCGCGAGCGCAGCTGCGCCGTCGGCGTTGTCGCCGAGGTCCCAACGTCTGAAGTCACGAAAGAGCCGCCCTAAAAGATTAACGCCTGGTAAGGTTGTGTATGATTGTGTCCGGCACAGGGCAAGCCGGTTGGGTTGGAAATCGTCCAACTTCATTAAAATTCAAAATGCCTTGAATTTCAGCAGGCTGACCGGGTTACGCCCGGATGACGGCAACGCCGCCGAGCCACGCCAGCAGCGCCGCACCGACCGCCTCCGGCTGCTCGACCTGGGCCAGATGGCCACAATCCGGAACGACGACCAGGCGGGCCCCGGGAATCCCGTCGGCGATCTCGATGGACAGGGTCTTGGGCAGCACCGCATCCTGCTCGGCCGCGAGCACCAGTGTCGGACAGGAGATGGCGCCGAGCCCGGGGCGGGAATCCGGCCGGGCGATGATCGCGGCCTGGTTGTTGATGAATCCGGCGGCCCCCACGTCGTCCCCCATGTCGTGCACGAGGCGATGCAGGGCGGTGTCGGTGACCCGGTCCGGATGGACGAAGCTCGGGAAGATCATGTCGAGCACCTCGTGCAAACG
The DNA here is from genome assembly GCA_040756765.1 of Pseudomonadota bacterium. Lineage (GTDB taxonomy): Bacteria > Pseudomonadota > Alphaproteobacteria > Rhizobiales > Xanthobacteraceae > Bradyrhizobium_A. Next base: position 188,478 of record JBFLYG010000017.1, read on the forward strand.
GTCGTCACGGGCCATCTGCATCTGCTGGCGCCGCCGCGCGGTCGCTTCCGGCGTGTCCGGCCGCGCCGAGGTGTTGAGCAGCGCCAGCCTGGCGACGCGCTCCGGCGCCTGCCGCATGATCTCGAAGGCGATATAGCCGCCCATCGAATGCCCGGCCAGCGCGAAGCGTTCGGGCGCTTCACGCAGGATGCGCGCCGCGATCGCGGCGATGCTGTCGTCCTGCGCATGGTTGGCGACCATGACCGGACCGGCCCGCCACAACGCGGGGATGACCGCGCCGTAGATGCGGGCCGACGAGGCGAGGCCCGGAACCAGGACGAGCGGCAGGCGATCGGTCACGGGGACCTCCTTCATTGTGTCGTGCAAGGCCGCTATGCGACGCCGCGCGTGCGGCCCTGCCAGTATGGCGCCCGCAGCGCCTTGCGGTCGATCTTGCCGAGCCCGGTCACCGGCACGCTCTCCACCACGTCGATGGTCTTGGGCGACCACGGCGCACCGCGCTTCTCCTTCACATGGGCCTGCAGCTCGGCGACATCGACGGTGCAGCCGGGCTTGGGCACCACGAAGCCCTTCACGGCCTCACCCCACTTGTCGTCGGGAATGCCGATCACGGCGGCGGACGCCACCGATGGATGCGACATCAGCGCGTCCTCGACCTCGCGCGGATAGATGTTGAAGCCCCCGGAGATGATCATGTCCTTGGTGCGATCGACGATGTAGTAGTAGCCGTCCTCGTCCATCACCGCGACGTCGCCGGTGTGCAGCCAGCCGCCGCGCAGCGTTTCCGCCGTCGCATCCTCGCGCTTCCAGTAGCCGTCCATCACCAGCGAGCCGCGCACGCAGATCTCGCCGGGCTCGCCGACCGCAACCTCGCGCATCTCGGAATCGAGCAGCTTGACGTCCAGCATCGGATTGGCGCGGCCGCAGGAGCCGAGCCGGCGCGGGTTGGCGAGATCATGGTCGATCTTGCGCAGCGTGGTGATGACCTGCGGCGCTTCGGTCTGGCCGTAGAGCTGCACGAACACCGGGCCGAAGATCGCGATGCCCTCGCGCAAGCGGTCCGGCGACATCGGCGCGGCGCCATAGACGATCATGTCCAGCGACGAGAAGTCGAAGCGCTGGCGCAGCTCGGTGTTGTCGATCAGGACATAGATCAGCGTCGGCACCAGGAAGGTCGCGGTGATCCGTTCGTCCTGCACAGTGCGGGCATAGACCTCCGGATCGAAGCCCTGCACGAGGCGCGAGTAGCCGCCGCGCAGCATCACCGGAAACAGCGTGACGCCGGCGGCATGGCTGATCGGGGTCGCGGCGAGAAAGCGGATGTCCGCCGGCCAGTCCCAGTCGGCGAACAGTGTCAGCGTCATCGCCACCAGCGAGCGGTGGGGCAGCATCACGCCCTTGGAGCGACCGGTGGTGCCGCCGGTGTAGGCGAGGAAAGCGATTGCATCATTGTCGCCGGCATCGACCAGCGGCGCCGGCTGCGCGGCGTCCGCCTCGGCGAGGATGTCGCACGCGCCCTCCATTGCGCCGAACGACGCCAGGTGCTTGAGCCGCGGGGCGCGCTGCTGGATTGCACGGCCGCGCTCGCCGAACTTGCCGGCCTCCACGATCAGGAGGTCGATCTCGGCATCATCGACAATGAAGGCCTGGTCGTCTTCCGCCGCCATCGGATGCAGCGAGGTGTACCGCGCGCCCATCACCATCGCGGCGCAGATCGCCGCCCAGCTCTCGACCCGGTTGCTGGCCAGCACCGAGACCGCGCTGCCCTTGCCAAGGCCCATGGCGCGATAGACGGTGATGAACCGGCCGACCGCCTCCCCGAGCTCGCGATAGCTCCAGCGCGTGGTGCCGTCGGCGATCGCCAGTCGGTCGCCGTAGCGGATGATCGCGGAAATGATGAGTCCCCCCATCGTTCCGCCCGAATGCAGCCGATCCATGGTTTGCGTCGCTCCCTGCGCGGCCCGTTTCTTCAGTTTCGACAGTTCGCCGCGGAACAGCAGCTTAATGTGACCTACCTCCCTGTCAAACTTAAGAAAAACGGCGGGAAAAATGCCCGCCAGGGATGTGAATCCCCGCTCGGGGCCTTTGACGCGGCGCACCGCCCGGGCTATGGGATGCGCTCATGACCCAATCTGAAAACGCTGCTGCCTGGCCGGACCACAAACCGACCGCGCTCCTTGTGCTCGCCGATGGCACGGTGCTCGAGGGCTTTGGCCTCGGCGCCGAAGGCTCCGCCGTCGGTGAAGTCTGCTTCAACACCGCGATGACCGGGTATGAGGAGATCCTCACCGACCCGTCCTATGCGGGGCAGATCATCACCTTCACCTTTCCCCACATCGGCAATGTCGGCACCAATGACGAGGACATCGAGGCGCTGAGCATGGCGGCGACGCCAGGTGCCCGGGGCGTGATCCTGCGTGCCTCGATCACCGACCCGTCGAACTTCCGTGCCGTGAAGCATCTCGACCAGTGGCTGAAGGCCCGCGGCATCATCGGCCTCGCCGGCATCGACACCCGCGCGCTCACGGCGCTGATCCGCAGCAAGGGCATGCCCAACGCGGTGATCGCCCATGCCCCTGACGGCCGCTTCGACCTGCGGGCGCTGAAAGAGGAAGCCCGGGAATGGCCGGGCCTCGTCGGCATGGACCTGGTGCCGATGGTGACCAGCGGCCAGCGTTTCACCTGGGACGAGACTCCCTGGCAGTGGAACGAGGGCTACGGCCGCCAGGACTCGCCCGAGTTCAACGTCGTCGCCATCGACTACGGCATCAAGCGCAACATCCTGCGCCTGCTCGCCGGTGAAGGCTGCAACGTGACGGTCGTTCCCGCCACCACATCGGCCGAAGACATCCTGGCGATGCAGCCGGACGGCGTCTTCCTGTCGAACGGTCCGGGCGATCCGGCCGCGACCGGTGAATATGCCGTGCCAGTGATCCGGCAGGTCATCGCCTCCGGCCTGCCGACCTTCGGCATCTGCCTCGGGCACCAGATGCTCGGCCTCGCCGTCGGCGGCAAGACCATGAAGATGCATCAGGGCCACCATGGCGCCAATCACCCGGTCAAGGATCTCACCACCGGCAAGGTCGAGATCACCTCGATGAACCACGGCTTCGCGGTCGACAAGACCACCCTGCCGGACAACGTCGTCCAGACTCACATCTCGCTGTTCGACGACAGCAATTGCGGCATCGCGCTGAAGGACAAGCCGGTGTTCTCGGTGCAGTACCATCCCGAGGCTTCGCCGGGACCGCGTGACTCGCACTACCTGTTCCGCCGCTTTGCCGACCTGATGCGCCAGCGCAAGAGCGCCTGAGCGCGGCCACGACACCACTCCGCAAAACGCCCGCGATCCGCGGGCGTTTTCATTTGTCCGGGATCATCAAGCCGATACCCCGCGCGGGGCTCACCAGGCCCCGTCGTTGTCCATCATGCGGTGGTATCGCGCCCGGCAGCGACCTTTTGGGCCGTTGGCCCGCGGCGGTCCTTCCTGTTAGGGGTTCGTTAAGGCTGCGGAATTCAGGGATGCAATGGACAGGCCGCGCGGGACCGGTTAACGCGTGATCGGGCACAGGTTCCGGCACCCGGAGCCACCCATCCGGGCGGCGCAGACCGCCAGAACTGACGATCGGGATGAGCAAACCGTTGACAGCCGGAAGGTTCCATTTGTCGCCGGAAGGCGCCGGGCCGGACAGCACGGTGCCGGAGCGACGCCATGGATGACTGGATCGATTATTACGACTCCACCCACACGATCTATGTCAGCAAGCTGCATCGCGACCTGCATTTCAGCATCATCGCCGACGACATCATCGGCTACATCTCCTCGCCCGACGCCGTGGTGCTCGACTATTCCTGCGGCGAGGCGACATCGGCGGCGCGGGTCGCGGAGCGCTGCAGCCGGCTGATCCTCGCCGAGCCGGCGCCGGGCGTGCGCGGCCGGCTGATCGCGCGCTTCGCCCGCAACCTCAACGTCAAGGTGCGGTCGCTCGAGGAGCTGCGCTATCTCGACGACAACTCCATCGACCTCGTCGTGATGATCTCGGTGGCGCAGTATATGACGCCCGCCGAGCTTGACAGCGCGTTCGCCGTCGTGCGCCGGCTGCTGAAGCCGAACGGCCGCTTCGTCCTCGGCGACATCCTGCGCCCCGAAGTCGGCGCGACGACCGACGTCATGGCACTGCTGCGGATGGCCTATGCTCATGGCTTCCTGAAGGACGCCATGATCGGACTGATGCGCACTTACCTCTCGGACTACTGGCAATTGCGCACCCAGGTCGGGCTGCGGCGCTATTCCGAACAAGACATGCTGGCGAAGCTGGCGGCGGCGGGTTTTTCGGCATCACGCGCCCACGCCAATGTCGGCCACAACCCCTCGCGCATGACCTTCGTGGCCCGGCACGCCTTCTGATCATACCGCCGCAGTGACCGACTGTTGACGCTGGGCGCAGCATCACGGTGACAAGCCGGCAGCGATCGCGCTAGGCTGTGAACGGCCCGGTGGCGGAAGCGTGACGCGGGGGTCGTGCAAGACCTCATATCCTGGATATTCCAGGCCGGGCCTCCACTCCCTTTGCATCACGCAATTTCCATCACGCGAATGCCATCACCCGAACGTCGCGCATCATTCGAGCGTCGTTTGTTTCAGGCGCGGCTTGACTGCGCCTGCGGCGTCTCGTTCGCGGGGGCAGTGAAGGTGCAGTCGGCGAGCGCGAGGCGATCGACGTCGCGCGCCGCCGCCGCAAGAATGGCGTCCAGCAATCCGGGAAAGCGCGCCTCGAGATCCTCGCGCCGCAGGCTGATGTAGCGCGCGGTGCCTTCGATCCGAACCCGGATCACACCAGTCTCCCGCAGCCGGCCGAAATGGTAGGCGAGGTTCGACTTCGCCCCCACGCCGCTGAAGTTACCACACCGCAGTTCGGTGCCGACCCGCTCATGCTGCGCAAGGCCGTGAACGATCGCCAGACGCGTCGGATCGCCAAGACAGTCCAACACGGTCGGCAGTTCGAGCTGCTCGCGGGTGGGATGAGCCAGAATCTTCATCGGGCGATCATAGCCGACATGCTACCGCCTCACAATGTTCAATATCTATTGAACCAATTGACATCAAATCGACGACGCCTCATTGTTCAATAGATTTTGAACTTAGGAGCGCAAGATGGGGCGTCTGTTCTGGCTGGCCTTGGCCGCCTTCGCGATCGGCACCGAGAGCTTCATGATCACCGGGCTGCTGCCGGTGATGTCCGCCGATCTCGGCGTCTCCGTCTCGGCCGCCGGCCAGCTCGTGACGGCCTTTGCCCTCACCTACGCGATCGGCTCGCCGGTGCTTGCCACGCTCTTCAACAACCTCGACCGCAAGGCCGTGCTCGGCGTGGCGCTGGGCGGCTTTATTCTCGGTAACCTGATCGCGGCCTGCGCCGGCGGCTATGGCCTGCTGATGGTCGCACGCATCCTCATGGCGCTGTCGGCGGCGTTGTGCATGCCCGCGGCCAATGCCGTGGCGGTGGCAATCGCGCCGGAGCATCAGCGCGGCCGCGCCATCGCCATCGTCAGTTCCGGCCTGACCGTCGCCACGGCCCTCGGCGTGCCGCTCGGCACGCTGATCGGCCACGCCACGAGCTGGCGAACCATGTTCGTGCTGGTGGCCGCTCTCGGCCTCGTGGCGCTCGCGGGGCTGCTGTGGGGCCTGCCGCGCGGGCTGCCGCGGGTCACGGCCACGCTGTCGCAGCGTCTTGCCGTGGCGCGACAGCCGTCCGTGCTGCGTGCCCTCCTGGTCACCGTGCTGTGGGGAACCGCAGGTTTTACAGTCTTTCCCTATCTCGCGCTCGTGCTCGGTGCGGTCGGCCTCGATACCGCCGGCATCAGCCTCGCCCTGTTCCTGTTCGGCTCGGCCGCCGCGGTTGGCAACATGCTGGGCGGCGTGCTGGTCGACCGCATCGGAGCCTCCCGCACCAGCATGACCGCGCTGGCCGGCGTGATGCTGGCGCTGACGCTGGTCTCGGTCATCCTGCACACCTGGCCTGCGGCGACGGCCTGGATCGTGCTGCTCATGGTCATGCTGCCCTGGGGCATCTCCGGCTGGGCGTTCCATCCGGCGCAGTCGACGAGGCTCATTGCACTCGTTCCCGCCGCGCCGATGATCGCGCTGTCGCTCAACGCCTCGGCCATGTATCTCGGCTTCGCGCTGGGAAGCCTCAACGGCGGCCTCGTCGTCTCGGCCCTGTCGGTGCAGGATCTCGGCTGGGTCGGCGGCGCCTTTGCCGCCGCCGGACTGGCGCTACTGGTGCTGTTCGCCCGGCTCCGCCAGCCGCTCGGGCAGCAAATCCCCGGTTGATGGGGACTTTAATCCCCTTCCCCACCTCCGGAATCTGGTCTAAAGACACCCCGCGCGAGGCACTGTCTTGGCGCCTGCCAAAGGACGCGCGGTAAGCGCGCCCTTTTTTTGTGCCCAGTTTCTGCCCGCGTGAAGCGTGCCTGGTTGCGCTTTATCCTGTTGTTTTAGCATGACTTTCCGGAAATGCCCTGCGGTTCCGGATCATGCTGGTGTGAGACGCGATGCCCAAAAGAACCGATATTTCGACGATCCTGATCATCGGCGCCGGTCCCATTGTGATCGGCCAGGCCTGCGAGTTCGATTATTCCGGAACCCAGGCGGTCAAGACGCTGAAGGAAGAGGGCTACCGCATCGTCCTGGTGAACTCCAATCCAGCGACGATCATGACAGATCCGGAGCTGGCTGACGCCACCTACATCGAGCCGATCACGCCGGAGATCGTCGCCAAGATCATCGAGAAGGAGCGCAACGTCGTTCCCGGCGGCTTCGCGCTGCTGCCGACCATGGGCGGCCAGACCGCGCTCAACTGCGCGCTGTCGCTGCGCAAGCAGGGCACGCTGGACAAATTCCATGTCGAGATGATCGGCGCCACCGCCGACGCCATCGACAAGGCTGAGGACCGCGGTCGCTTCCGCGAGGCGATGACCAAGATCGGGCTCGAGACGCCGCGCTCGACCCAGACCAAGACGCTGCCCGACGCGCTGCGCGCGCTCGACTACATCGGCCTGCCGGCGATCATCCGTCCGTCCTTCACCATGGGCGGCACCGGCGGCGGCATCGCCTACACCAAGGCGGAGTTCATCGAGATCGTCGAGCGCGGCATCGACGCCTCGCCGACCAGCGAAGTGCTGATCGAAGAGTCCGTGCTCGGCTGGAAAGAGTACGAGATGGAGGTCGTCCGCGACAAGAAGGACAACTGCATCATCGTCTGCTCGATCGAGAACCTCGATCCGATGGGCGTGCACACCGGCGACTCCATCACGGTGGCGCCAGCGCTGACGCTCACCGACAAGGAATACCAGATCATGCGCGACGCCTCGCTGGCGGTGCTGCGCGAGATCGGTGTCGAGACTGGCGGCTCGAACGTGCAGTTCGGCGTCAACCCGGCCGACGGCCGCCTGGTCGTGATCGAGATGAATCCGCGCGTGTCGCGCTCCTCGGCGCTGGCGTCGAAGGCCACCGGCTTCCCGATCGCCAAGGTCGCCGCCAAGCTCGCGGTCGGCTACACCCTCGACGAGATCGCCAACGATATCACCGGCGGCGCGACACCGGCGTCGTTCGAGCCGACCATCGACTACGTCGTCACCAAGATCCCGCGCTTCGCGTTCGAAAAATTCCCCGGCGCCTCCCACACGCTGACCACCTCGATGAAATCGGTCGGCGAGGTCATGGCGATCGGCCGCACCTTCCAGGAGAGCCTGCAGAAGGCGTTGCGCGGGCTGGAGACCGGCCTGACCGGCCTCGACGAGATCGACATCGACGGCCTCGGCAAGGGCGACGACAAGAACGCCATCCGTGCCGCGCTCGGCACGCCGACGCCGAATCGCCTGCTGCAGGTCGCGCAGGCGATGCGGCTGGGCTGGTCGAACGAGGAGATCTTCGCGTCCTGCAAGATCGATCCCTGGTTCCTCGCCGAGATCCGCGGCATCGTCGACACCGAAGCCAAGGTGCGCGCCCACGGGCTGCCCGGCAACGCGTTCGCGATGCGCTCGCTGAAAGCCATGGGCTTCTCGGACTCGCGCCTCGCGGTGCTCGCAAGCAAGACCGAGGCCGAGGTGAAGTCGCTGCGCCGCACGCTCGGCGTCCGCCCGGTATTCAAGCGCATCGACACCTGCGCCGCCGAGTTCGCCTCGCCTACCGCCTACATGTACTCGACCTACGAGGCGCCGTTCGCCGGCCAGACCGCGGACGAGAGCGCGCCGACCGACGCCAACAAGGTCGTCATCCTCGGCGGCGGCCCGAACCGCATCGGCCAGGGCATCGAGTTCGACTATTGCTGCTGCCATGCCTGCTTCGCGCTGCATGACGCCGGCTACGAGACCATCATGATCAACTGCAATCCGGAGACGGTGTCGACCGACTACGACACCGCCGACCGGCTGTACTTCGAGCCGCTCACGGCCGAGGACGTGCTGGAGATCATCGACACCGAGCGTTCCAACGGCACGCTGCATGGTGTGATCGTGCAGTTCGGTGGCCAGACGCCGCTCAAGCTCGCGCGCGCGCTCGAGGACGCCAAGGTGCCGATCCTCGGCACCTCGCCCGACGCCATCGACCTCGCCGAGGACCGCGACCGCTTCAAGCGCGTCCTCGACAAGCTGCACCTCAAGCAGCCGAAGAACGGCATCGCCTACTCGGTCGAGCAGGCACGCCTGGTGGCTGGTGACCTCGGCTTCCCGCTGGTGGTGCGCCCGTCCTACGTGCTCGGCGGCCGCGCGATGCAGATCATCCGTGAGGAAGGCCAGCTCGGCGACTACCTGCTCGACACCCTGCCCGAGCTCGTGCCCGCCGACGTCAAGGCGCGCTATCCCAACGACAAGACCGGGCAGATCAACACCGTGCTCGGCAAGAACCCGCTGCTGTTCGACCGCTACCTGTCGGACGCCATCGAGGTCGACGTCGACTGCCTGTGCGACGGCAAGGACACTTTCGTCGCCGGCATCATGGAGCACATCGAGGAAGCCGGCATCCACTCCGGCGACAGCGCCTGCGCGCTGCCGCCGCACTCGCTCGATCCGGCGACCATCGCCGAGCTCGAACGCCAGACCCGCGCGCTCGCGCTCGGCCTCGACGTCGTCGGCCTGATGAACGTGCAGTACGCCATCAAGGACGGCGAGATCTACGTGCTCGAGGTCAATCCGCGCGCCTCGCGCACGGTACCGTTCGTCGCCAAGGTGGTCGGCATGCCGGTCGCCAAGATCGCCTCGCGCCTGATGGCCGGCGAGAAGCTCGCCGACTTCAAGCTCAAGCCGGCGACGCTCAACCATGTCGGCGTCAAGGAATCCGTCTTCCCGTTCGCGCGCTTCCCCGGCGTCGACACCGTGCTCGGCCCGGAGATGCGCTCGACCGGCGAGGTGATGGGGCTCGACCGTTCGTTCGCGGTGGCCTTCGCCAAGAGCCAGCTCGGCGGCGGCACCCGCGTACCGCGCTCCGGCACCGTGTTCGTGTCGGTGCGCGAGGACGACAAGACCCGCATTCTCGATGCCGTGCGCCTCTTGGTCGGCCTCGGCTTCCGGGTGCTGGCGACGTCGGGCACGCAGCGTTTCCTGGCCGACAACGGCGTGCCGGCCGAGAAGGTCAACAAGGTACTGGAGGGCCGGCCGCACATCGTCGACGCCATCACCAATGGCGACGTCCAGCTCGTCTTCAATACCACCGAGGGGCCGCAGGCCCTGGCCGACAGCCGTTCCCTGAGGCGAGCTGCCCTCTTGCATAAAGTACCGTACTACACCACTCTTTCCGGGGCCGTGGCGGCCGCGCAGGGAATCCGTGCCTATCTCGGCGGAGATCTCGAGGTCCGCACGCTGCAGAGTTACTCTTCCGACCTCTAAATGGCCCGAGGTCGGCCCTGCGCGAGCGCAAGGACCGACCGGGCAAGGATGCGGAAGACGGATGGGGGGCGGGGGCATGCGGGGTCGTCGCACGGTCACGGCAGAACCCATCCGCCCGACACGACATTGATCCGGCCCGTATGGCCTGCGATCAAGCCGTGATCTTGCTGGAACCAGTGAGTGAGACTGTGTTCCCTTATCAGCGCTCGCCTCAGCCCGGGGCAGTGCACAATGTGATGTTTCGTGCATCGGCAGCCCTTTGGCCCCGTGCACGAAAACCAAGGACGACGACGAATGGTTGATAAAGTTCCCATGACCCAGGCCGGACACACAGCCCTGGAGGAAGAACTGAGGCAGCGTCAACAGGTTGAGCGCCCGCGCATCATCGAGGCGATTGCCGAAGCGCGCTCCCATGGCGACCTGTCGGAAAATGCGGAATACCATGCCGCCAAGGAAGCCCAGTCGCACAACGAGGGCCGCATCGCCGAGCTCGAGGACAAGCTCGCGCGTGCCGACGTCATCGATGTGGCGAAGCTCTCCGGCGACACCATCAAGTTCGGCGCGACCGTGACGCTGATCGATGAAGACACCGAGAAGCAGGCGGTCTGGCAGATCGTCGGCGAGCCTGAGGCCGACGCGAAGAAGGGCCGCATCTCAATCACCTCGCCGCTGGGACGCGCGCTGATCGGCAAGACGAAGGGAGCGTCCGTCGAGGTGATGGCGCCCGGAGGCGCCAAGGCTTACGAGATCGCGAACGTCGAGTGGCGGTAACCTGCGGGAAACCTGCTACGTCGCAGACCTTCTGAAACATCGAGCCGCAGCCTTCGGGCTGCGGCTTTTTTTCACAAGCGTGCCGCCAGCACACATAACTCTTCGTGATCGGAGCGTTTTCTGGCCACACTGCATTACCGGTTGCCTTGCAGCGCGCCGCCCCTGCATGGGATAAGCCGGGGAGCTATGCATCGGCGCTCCAGCACGATGCAGAGCTGCATTGTCGCTTCCACTAGGCCTACACTTGAGGGATCAGAATGGCTTTGGACAACGTCGCGGAAGAGTGGAGACCGCAGCTTCTCAGCTTGCTGCGCTTCATCACTGGGCTGCTGCTGTTTCAATACGGCGTGGCGAAGATCTTCAAGTTTCCTGTGCTGCCCTACTTTGCCAGCATCCCGCCGCTGATCACGGTGGCCGGCCTGCTTGAGCTCGTGCTCGGCGCGCTGCTGCTGCTCGGACTCTTCACGCGACCGGTGGCGTTCATCCTGGCCGGCGAAATGGCCTTTGCCTACTTCCTCGGCCACATGTTCAAGACAGGAGAGCCGGTGGTCCTCCCGCTGATCAACGGCGGCACCGGCGCCATCCTGTTCTGCTTCACCTGCCTGTACCTCGCTGTGGCCGGCGGCGGCGCGATCAGCCTCGACGCGATCATCCGCAAGAAATAAGCCTCACGCGACGGCGCCTCGGTGCGCCGCGAACACAACAGCACCGCGCCGTGGACGATGGTCACGGCGCGGTTTGTCGTTTCAGGCCGTGGTGGCGCGCTTGCCCTGCGCCGGCTGCAGCTTCATTTCCAGCGGCACCGCGGCTGCGTTCTTGGAGTTGTGCAGCACCAGCGAGGTCCTGACGTTGCGTACATGCGGCGCTGCGGTCAGGTGCGAGACGAAATGCTGGAAGGTCGCCATGTCCGGCGCCACGCATTTCAGGATGAAATCGACTTCCCCCGACAGCATCCAACACTCGCGCACCAGCGGCTCGCTGCGCACGAACTGCTCGAAAGCGCGCAAATCCGCTTCCGCCTGGCTCGAGAGATGGACCGAGGCGAATACCGTCACGTCGAAGCCCAGGCGATGGGGATCCAGCAGGCCGCGATAGCCCTGGATATAGCCCGCGTCCTCCAGCGCCTTCACGCGACGCAGGCAAGGCGGGGGCGATATGCCGACGCGTTTGGCCAATTCGACATTGGTAATTCGGCCATCGGCCTGAATTTCATGGAGAATTTTCAGATCGATCTCGTCGAGACCCTTGGACACGGACGCAGGCTTCCTCAATTGGCGCGATAACTGTCAGATGCAGTCGACCTTTCATACCGCAGTGCCACCTGCTTTGTGAAATTTTATTGCGCCAACGTTGCCGGTAAATTGTGACAGCCGACATATGACAACCGCGTCAGAAAATCGGTGGATATGGGTTGCATAACTTGCATGGCTGCCCAGATAACCTAAGATGAAATTTGCTGTTTTTGATGCATCGCAGCCACCTTTCTGAGCAGTTTCTGCCTCCCCGCGAACACACCGCATCTGGGGAGCGAGGATGGATCCATGTCTTCTGCCAACGCGCCTGCCGCCCACTCGTTCGCTTCCCACACCAACCACGCCAAGGTGGTGATCATCGGCTCCGGCCCGGCCGGCTACACGGCAGCGATTTACGCGGCGCGCGCAATGCTCGAGCCGATCCTGATCCAGGGCATCCAGCCCGGCGGCCAGCTCACCATCACCACTGATGTCGAGAACTATCCGGGCTTTGCCGACGTCATCCAGGGCCCGTGGCTGATGGAGCAGATGGAGAAGCAGGCGATCCATGTCGGAACACGGATCGTCACGGACCATGTCAACAAGCTCGAGCTCGGCCGCCGCCCGTTCCGCGTGACCTGCGACTCCGGCGAGGTCTATCTCGCCGAGACCATCATCCTGGCGACTGGCGCCCAGGCCCGCTGGCTGGGCCTGCCCTCGGAGGAAACGTTCAAGGGCTTCGGCGTGTCGGCGTGCGCCACCTGCGACGGCTTCTTCTATCGCAACAAGGAGGTGTTCGTGGTCGGCGGCGGCAACACCGCCGTCGAGGAGGCGCTGTTCCTCACCAATTTCGCCTCGCAGGTCACGCTGGTGCATCGCCGCAACACGCTTCGCGCCGAGCGCATCCTGCAGGACCGGCTATTCAAGCACCCCAAGATCAAGGTGATCTGGGACACTGCGGTCGAAGAGATCCGCGGTGAGCAGAACCCGTCGAAAGTCACCCACATCCGCCTGAAGAACCTGAAGACCGGTGCGGCCACCGACCTGCCGGCGGACGGGGTCTTCGTAGCCATCGGACATGCGCCGGCGACAGAACTGGTCGTCGGCCAGCTCAAACTCAAACCGTCGGGGTATGTCGAGATCGCCCCGCACTCGACCGCCACCTCGGTCCCTGGCGTTTTCGCCGCCGGGGACGTCGCGGACGAGACCTATCGGCAGGCGGTGACCGCCGCCGGCCTCGGCTGCATGGCCGCTCTGGAAGCGGAGCGTTTCATCCATGCCGCCGCGGTCGAGCGCGCCGCCGCCGAGTAGGAACAGACGGAACAGTTTGATGCCTCAGAATCGTCACGGATCGACATCGATGGATTGGGACAAGCTCAAGGTCTTTCATGCTGCGGCAGAAGCCGGCAGCTTCACCCACGCGGGCGAGCAACTCGGACTGTCGCAGTCCGCGGTATCCCGCCAGGTCAGCGCACTGGAGCAGGAGCTCGCCGTCTCGCTGTTTCACCGCCACGCCCGCGGTCTCATCCTTACCGAGCAGGGTGACCTGCTGTTTCGCACCGCGCACGACGTGTTCATGCAGCTGCAGGCCGCCCGCGCCAAGCTGACCGACAGCCGCGAGCGTCCGAGCGGCGAATTGAAGGTCACGACCACCCCGGGCGTCGGCATCAACTGGCTGATCCCGCGGCTCGGCGAATTCACCTCGCTCTATCCCGAGATCCGCGTGCAGCTGATGGTCACGGACGAGGAGCTCGACCTGTCGATGCGCGAGGCGGATGTCGCGATCCGCACCCGCAAGCCGACGCAGCCCGACCTGATCCAGCGCAAGCTGTTCTCGATCGGCTTCCATGCCTACTGCTCGCCCGAATACATCAAGCGCTTCGGCACGCCGCGCACCCTCGACGACCTCGACAACCATCGCATCATCATCCTCAGCGATTCCCAGGTTCCGTCGCATCTGCAGAACCGCGCCTGGCTGATCGAGGCCGGCCGCAACGGCTCGGGCCCGCGCGAGCCCTACTTCAAGGTCAACAACATCCTCGGCCTTTTGCGCGGCTGCCAGCAGGGGCTCGGCATCGCCGCCCTGCCCGACTACCTCGTCGACGAGAACAGCCGCCTGGTGCAGCTGTTCGGTGAAGCGGACTCGATCCAGCTCGACACCTACTTCGTCTACCCCGAGGAGCTGAAAACCGTTGCTCGCGTGCAGGTTTTCCGCGACTTCGTGGTCAGCAAGGCGCAGCGCTGGCCGTCATAATCCTGTGATCGCTCCCGCCAACTCCGCATGACTGACATGCGGAGTGGGCTGTTGCCGCATGACGCGAACAGGAATCAAATGAACCTACTGAATGCTTGCGGTTGCGCATCGTCCCCCTCCTCCAGTGACCGCCGGACTTCAGCTATCCCTCTTGGAAGGTGATTGTGTCGGCCTCTCATGGCCATAACTGACCAGCCGGGCTCGCAAGAGTCCGGCTTTTTCTTTTGCCGTATCGTGTTTTGCAGCAGCGCTTTCGCTGACAACATGAACATCCGGCCACGATGCCGGATGTTCACGCCCGATGTCGGTTCATTGCGGCCCGTGATTAAAACACCAGCAACTCGCCCCGCCGCTACAGGCGCATGCGGGCCAATCGCAAGGCATTGGCGATCACGCTGACCGACGACAGCGCCATGGCTGCCGCGCCGACCATCGGCGACAGCAGCAGTCCGAACACCGGATAGAGCACACCGGCCGCGACCGGCACGCCGGCGGCGTTGTAGACGAACGCAAACGCAAGGTTCTGCCGGATGTTACGCATGGTCGCATGCGACAACGTCCGCGCCTGAACAAGGCCGTTGAGGTCGCCGCGAAGCAGCGTGATGCCGGCGCTTTCAATGGCGACGTCGGTGCCGCCCCCCATCGCGATACCGACGTCGGCACTCGCGAGCGCGGGAGCGTCGTTGATGCCGTCGCCGACCATCGCCACCTTCCGGCCTTCGGCCTTCAGCCGCTCCACCACGGCGCCCTTGCGTTCCGGCAGCACACCAGCCTCGACCTCGTCGATACCGAGGGTGCGGGCGACCGCCTGCGCGGTGGCGGCATGATCGCCGGTCAGCATGATGACACGCAGCCCTTCCCGGCGCAGGGCATCGAGCGCGGCCCGGGCGCCGGCCTTCACCGGATCAGCGATGGCGATCACACCGACGGCGTGGCCGTCGACCGCGACATAGATCGCGGTCGCGCCAGCCTCGCGGTGCTGCCGCGCGCGGTCCTCGAGCGCGCCGACATCGATGCCGCGCTCGGCCATCAGCATCGCATTGCCGAGCAAGACCTGACGACCGTCCACCTCGCCCAAGGCGCCCTTGCCGACGGGAGACTGGAAGTTGCTGACGTCACTGAGCGTCAGCTTGCGGGCAGCGGCTTCCGCCAGGATGGCGCGGGCCAGCGGGTGCTCGCTTGCGCGCTCGACGCTGGCGGCAAGCTGCAGCAGGTCGGCTTCGCTGCCGTCCCGCGCACCGACCACGGCGACGACCTTCGGCTTGCCCTCGGTCAACGTGCCGGTCTTGTCGAGCACCAGCGTATCAACGGCCTCCATCCGCTCCAGCGCGTCGGCGTCGCGGATCAGAATCCCCGCCCGCGCGCCGCGGCCGACCCCGACCATGATGGACATCGGCGTCGCCAGTCCGAGCGCGCAGGGACAGGCGATGATCAGCACGGTGACCGCGGCCACGAGTCCAAAGGACAGACGCGGCTCCGGCCCGAACACGGCCCAGGCCGCAAAGGCGAGCACCGCCACCGCGATGACCGCCGGCACGAACCAGCCAGCCACACGATCGGCGAGACGCTGGATCGGCGCGCGCGAGCGCTGCGCCCGCGCCACCATGTCGACGATCCGCGACAGCATGGTGTCGCGGCCGACCTTTTCCGCCCGCATCACGAGGCCACCGCTCTGGTTGAGCGTGCCGCCAATCACCGCGGCGCCCTCGCCCTTGCCCACCGGCATCGCCTCGCCGGTCACCATCGATTCATCGATGCTGGAACGACCCTCGACGATGACACCGTCGACCGGGATGGTCTCGCCGGGGCGCACCCGCAGCAGATCACCGACGATGATCGCCTCCAGCGAAACATCTTCGTCGCCGCCGGCGTCGACCCGCCGCGCCAGCTTCGGCGCGAGACCGAGCAGCGCCTTGATCGCGCCGGACGTGCGCTCGCGGGCGCGCAACTCCAGCACCTGCCCGAGCAGCACGAGCACCGTGATGACCGCCGCCGCCTCGAAATACACCGCGACCGCGCCGTGATGATCGCGGAACGCCGCCGGAAACACCTGCGGCGCCAGCGTCGCGACCACGCTGTAGAGCCAGGCGACACCGGTGCCCATCGCGATCAGCGTGAACATGTTGAGATGGCCGGTCTGCAGCGAGCGATAACCGCGCACGAAGAACGGCGCACCGGCCCACGCCACCACCGGCGTCGCCAGTGCGAGCAGAACCCAATTGGCGTACGGCGCGGGAACGAGCGATACGCCGGCGAGATGCGCCGCCATGTCGATCACCGCCACCGGAACCGTCAGCACCAGCGCGATCCAGAAGCGCCGGGTCATGTCCACCAGTTCCGGATCCGGCTTGTCGTCGAGCGTCACCAGTTCGGGCTCGAGCGCCATGCCGCAGATCGGGCACGCGCCGGGACCGACCTGGCGCACCTCGGGGTGCATGGGGCAGGTGTAAATTGCATCTGCGTCGACGGGCTGAGCCGCCGGCCGCTTCGGCTTGGGTGCGGGCGGCGTCCGCGACAAATAGGTCTGCGGATCGGCCTCGAACTTCGTGCGGCAGCCGGCCGAGCAGAAGAAATAGTCCTGGTCGCGATAGGTGAAGCGATGCTTCGCCGTCGCCGGATCGACGCTCATGCCGCAGACCGGGTCGATCGCACGCGCAGCCGCCGCTGCACCGTCGTGATGGTGATGATCGTGGTGGTGATGCGCATCGTGATCATGAGCGTGGTCGTGCTGGCAACAGGCACGGGAAGGCGGCGCGACCATCGCTTCGGCATGCCCCCCATGGCCGCAACAGGACCCGTCGTTCTTCCCTGACGTCGACATCTCGCACTCCTCCGGCGCCGTGCGCCGCTCGCATCACGGGGCTTGCATTACATACCCCTTGGGGGTATATAGTTCCCATGCGCACCGAGATCAAGTCATCCTGCCTGAAGCGCCTCAAGCGCATCGAAGGCCAGATCCGCGGCCTCGCCGGAATGGTGGAGGACGATCGCTACTGTATCGATATCGTGACGCAGATCGCTGCGGCGCGCGCGGCGCTACGCCGGGTCGAGGAAGAGGTGCTGCGCGATCACGTCGCGCATTGCGTCGAGCACGCCATCGCCTCCGACGACAAGGCCGATCAGCGACGCAAGATCGCGGAACTGATGGATGTCATCAGCCGCGCCGACCGCTGACGCGGCGCGGCCTTAAGTTCCATCGCCGCGCCCGCTACGTCAGCGTGTTTCGCGGGCTGAGTTCGCGCTCACACTGCAGATTGTCACGACAAAATCAGGCGATCGCTGCGCAAACAATTTACCTTGTTGCGCAATCATCCCACCCATTCCCCACCTGTTTACCTCCGTTTACGCGGTTTCCCCGTATGCCCGATCGTTGAGACAACCGGGCGCGGATATCCATGTTCAAGGTCTACAACTGCATCGTCACAGCTCACGATCTCAGTCTCGTGGCGCTCGCAGCCGTCGTCTGCGCTCTTGCTTCCTTCGCAGCGGTCAACCTGCTTCGACACGCGCGCAGCGCCAGGGGCCGCATGCGCAACATGTGGCTGGGCATTGCCGCGATCTCGACGGGATCCGGCATCTGGGCGACGCACTTCATCGCGATGCTGGCCTTCAGTCCGGGCATTCCGAACCGCTACAACATCATTCTCACGGTCGCCTCGCTGATCATGGCGATGCTGCTGACAGCCACCGGGCTTGCGGTGTCCCTGCTGCCGAACTGGCGTCTCGGCCCCTGGATCGGCGGCGCCATCGTCGGCGGCGGCATTGCCGCCATGCACTATACCGGCATGGCTGCGTTCGAGATCCAGGGCCTCATCCTGTGGGACAAGACGCTTGTCGCGCTGTCCATCGCACTCGGTGCGGTGATCGGCGCGGCCGCGTTGCCGGTCGCGCTGCACGCCACATCGCAGGCAAGGAAAGCTGCAGGAGCACTGCTGCTGACTCTCGCCATCGTGAGCCACCATTTCACCGCGATGGGCGCTGTCGCCATCATTCCCGACCCGACCATTCCGATCTCGGAGCTTGCCATTCCCACCGGCTGGCTCGCCGCCGGCGTCGCCGTGGCGAGCTTCAGCATCATGCTGCTGGCAATGGCCGGCGTGGCGCTCGACATCCATGACCGTCGCCGGTCGGAGCTGGAATCCGATCGCATGCAGAGCCTCGCCAACGCCGCCGTCGAGGGCCTGGTGCTGACCAGCGGCAGCGCTATCATCACCGTCAACAACTCCTTTGCGCGGCTGTGCGGCTACGACCTCGAGCAGCTCGCCCACGGCAGCCTCACGAACTGCTTCCCGGACGTCAATCTGCAGGCCCGCCTGCTGTCGACCTCCGACCAGCCGATCGAGACGGAACTGCGTCACCGCGACGGCTCGACGCTGCCGGTGGAAGTGATCCTGCGTCCGATGAACTATGGCGGACGGCCGCATCACGTCATCGCGGTGCGCGATCTGCGCGCTCGCAAGGAGGCCGAGCGGCACATCCGCTACCTCGCCCATCACGATGCCCTGACGTCGCTGCCCAACCGCAGCCACTTCAACTCGCGGCTCGATCAGGAAATCACTCTCGCGCTCGCGCGCGGCGAACGGCTGGCGGTGCTCTGCCTCGACCTCGACCGCTTCAAGGAAATCAACGACCTGTTCGGTCACGCCGCCGGCGACAAGGTGCTGCAGACGGTCGCCTCACGGGTCACCGCGCTGCTCGGCGAGCGGCAGATGATGGCCCGGCTCGGCGGCGACGAATTCGCGATCCTGATGCCGGAGCTGGCCAGCCCCTCGGCCGCCGGCCGGCTGGCGGAGGCTGTACTCGACGCGCTTCGCCAGGAGATGAACGGTTCCGATGCCGAGGGCATCCTGTGCAGCATCGGCATCGCGCTGTGCCCCGACGACGCGCAGGACCGCGAGAGCCTGCTGACCCATGCCGACACGGCGCTGTATCGCGCCAAGAGTGAAGGCCGCTCCACATTTCGCTTCTTCGAAGCCAAGATGGGCGTCGAGGTGCGCGATCGCCGCGAGCTCGAGCACGACCTGCGCCACGCGACGACGCGCGGCGAACTGCGGCTCGTCTATCAGCCCCAGCAGGACATCGAGAGCCGGGAGGTCACCGGCTTCGAAGCGCTGCTGCGCTGGAACCATCCGCAACGCGGCACGGTGTCGCCGGCAACCTTCATCCCGATCGCCGAGGAGACCGGCGCCATTCTCGAGATCGGCAACTGGGTGCTGCGCGAAGCTTGCCGAGAGGCCGCGTCATGGCCGCGACCGTTGACGATCGCCGTCAACGTCTCGGCGGTGCAGATCCACAGCCCGAACTTCGCCCAGACGATCCATCAGATCCTGCTGGAGACCGGCCTGTCGCCCGGGCGGCTCGAGATCGAGATCACTGAAACCGCCCTGGTGCGCGACCTCAATCGCGCGCTGGCGACACTGCGCCAGATCAAGGCACTCGGCATCCGCATCGCCATGGACGATTTCGGCACCGGCTATTCGTCGCTGTCGAACCTGCGCGCATTTCCGTTCGACAAGATCAAGATCGACCGCTCGTTCATCTCGTCGGTCAACGCCAACGAGCAGGCGGCCACCATCGTGCGCGCCGTGCTCGGCCTCGGACGCGGCCTCGGGCTTCCGGTGCTCGCCGAAGGCGTCGAGACGCGCGACGAACTCGCCTTCCTGCGCAGCGAGCATTGCGACGAGGTCCAGGGCTATCTCGTCGGCAAGCCGTCGGCGATCAGCGTGTTCCGCAACCTGACGCACGACGAGGCGGCGCCGGAAATCCCGTCAGCATCGGCCCGCGTGGCTTGAACGAAAAACGCGCGGAAGCCGCGCGTTTTATCTGTCAAATTGTGACGGGAGAACGGGAGGTCAGGCCGCCTGCTTGTGCATCGCGCCGGCGCTCGAGGCCATGCCGCGGATCGCCTTCACCGAACGCTCGATCGCAGACCACAGCCGGCTGATCTCGGAGGCTGCGCGACCTTCCGCATTGTACTCGCGGGCGCCCTCGCCATGGGCCAGCGCCAGCAGCAGATCGGCGCGATTGGTGACCTGGCCGCTCCACACCGGCGCGCGGAACTTGGCGAGCGCCTCGCGCGCCAGCGTGACGATCGGGCTCTCCTGATCGTTGCGCAGCGCCGGCGCGCCGTTGATCACGACGGCGTAGGGCTTGCGCGCCGAACGGCAGGTGGAAATGGTTTCCTGCACGGCATCGATATCGAACACGCCCGGGCGCGCCGGGATGACAACCATGGTCGCGCAGCTGATGGCGTCCTCGACAACCGCGGACGTATTCGGCGGCGTGTCGATGAACACCCATTCGAAACCGTTGCGCTTCGCCGCAGCCACCAGCTCGCTGACCGAGCGCGACGCCGTGCGGATCGGCGGCTCGTTGGTGCCGCGCAGCTTCTGCCACAGGCTGAGCGATCCCTGCGGATCGGCATCGATCAGCAGGCAGGGCTTCGATGTCTTATGCACATGGGCCGCGAGATGCGCGGCGAGAGTACTCTTGCCAGAGCCTCCCTTACGCGAAGCAAAAACAATGACGTTCATAGCTTGGCCTCCAGATTGACCCCAGGGCCGAAAAATGAATCAAATTTTTGATTCGTTAAAGCGGAAACTCCGATTGCAAGTCTTGCATTTGCCGATTTGCGCGAAGCATCGACATTTGAGTTACATCATGCGGCGCAATGCGAGATTGTGGCGAAAAATGGAATTTTGAAAGCGACATGCAATCCGGGCGCTGACGCAGCCCTGCGCAAGCATCCCACGCTATCGTTGTTCCACGATGGCTATCGCCCCACAGACTGTCGTGCGGCGCGACGCGATCGCGCCTAGAAGAGCCATCAGATCTGAGTGGCGCCCCGCACCTCGCAGGTTCCATCGGCCGCCTGGATATCGACGAAGCCGAAGCTCACCTTCTTGAAGATGTGCTCGGACTTCGGCTTCACCGGCCCGGCGATGGTCTGCTGAATTTCCGTCACCTTGCCCGTGCTGCGCGTCGTGAACACGCAGCGGATCTTGATGTCCTTCACGGCGAACGCATTGTCGTTGCCGATGGTGATGTCGGCGATCCCCGCGGTGTTATGCCCGCCCTTCTTCCAGACCTGCTTGATCACCTTGACCGCATCCGCAGGATCGGCGGCGACAGCGGCGAGCGGAACGAGCATCACGGCAAGCATGGCGAACGCTGACCTGTTCATGGCAATCCTCATTCGAAGACGCGGAGATCGCGTCGGTGACGGCGCGCGCATTCTATCTTGGAGTATCCGCCCCTGCAGCCGTTTTGTCGCCGCACGCACAAATGTCGCAAGCGCAGCAACGCGGCGCGAGAGCGCTATGGTCATCGCCCGGGGAGAAGCGAGCCGACGACGATCGCCGACCAGATGACAACGAGAAGAACGATGCGCAGGACCGTGAATGGGCGATGACGGACAACGATCTCTCCGTCGCGGTCCCAGGTGGTCTGCCCATCGCGCTTCAGCGTGATGTAGGCGACGATGCCGGTGATCAGGCTGACGAACGGAAGCCACAGCGCCTGTCCTCTCACGAACACGGCAAATGCCCGCCAGAAGGCGAGCTTGAAAGACAGCCGCTTGCCTTCTTTGGTTCTCACCGAGATTCCATACAGCGCCTTTCCCGGCGTCGTGCCGAAGCGGCTGAGGCAAAAGGCCTCGATCAGCAGAAAGAAGACGGCGACCAGCAACAACAGCGGGAAAGGCAGCAGTGCTAGCAACAACGGCGAGAGGGCCGAAAAAATGGCCACGCCCAAAACGAGGACGACGATGGCAACGATTGCGAATGGTAAGGTTGCAAACGACGCGTCGAGCCCCCGCGCAAAGAAGCGTCGCCACGGATGGGTATTTGTCGTGAGATCTGACAACGTCCCCGAACGCGACGGATCGATGCGGGCGGCAGGCGCGGCCCCTGGCCCGCGCGGTGATGGCGGCGGCACCGCCGAGCGGCGCAGCCGCAGCCGCTCAACGATGGTCGGCGTTTCGGCCGCCTTCGCCCAGCCAGCCATGCCGTCGATCCAGACCAGGGTGTTGAGACCTGTCCCGTTGGTCCGGAGCGCGTCGGCGAGGCCGCCAAAGTCCACCGGCCCGGCTGTCTCGCCCTTGTGGTCGACGTAGTACCAAAGCTCGCTCATGACGTTTCCCCTGCCCCGGAGCCGCCGCGCACGCGCACCGATCCGCCTTGCTCCGGTCGGCCCCCTGATGGTCGCCCGGCAGCACTGCGGAGATGACGAAGACGTACAGGTTCCCGCGCCACGAACGAGCGCAACGGCAAGCCCCCTCGAGCCATGCAGCAGACAGCGGCGCGGCGGGGTCAGTCAATCCAAAGATGAGGAAGGGAGGAATGGTGCCATCTGGTACAGTTGGGTGGGCTCGAACCACCGACCTCCTGTTCCACAGACAGGCGCTCTAACCAACTGAGCTACAACTGCATTCCTGATGGCGGGCGTTCTGTCCGGTCCACATCGGGGCCCGGACGACGGTCCGCGAACGGGCCGGAAACTATGAGCATCGCGGCCCTTTGGCAAGGCCATCGGGCCGCTTTGGACAACGTTCTTGCACCTCAGGCCGATCCTCGGACGCGCCGGGCTCCGGGGGGCCTCAGAGGCCGGTCTTGAATGCCTTGGCGGCGCTGGCCTTGATCGGCTCGACCGTCTCGGTCGCCACCCTCTGGCCGAGCTCGACCAGGTCCTTCGACTGGGTGCTCAGCAGCTCGAACTGCTTGCGGGCGTGGCTGTTCATCAGTTCGAACGCGTCGGTGACCGATTTCGAGCCGAGCAGCGCCTGGGCAAACCCGAACGCCTCGTCGGTGTTGGTCTTGGCGATCTCGAACAGCTTGGTGCCGTAGTCGCTCGCCCCGCGGGCCGCCGACTGATAGACGGCCTCGATGGCGCCGTTGTTGGCCTCCGCGGCCTCCTTCAGCTTCTGGTAGCCGTCGCGCGCCTGGGCAAAGCCCTTTTCGGCGAACGCGCGCATGCTTTCCGGAAAGTCGGTCAGCGAGGTCGGAGAAAACGAGAACGGATCGGAATCGTGGGCCATGCCGGCGTCCTTCGGTGGGGTTTGGGGAAGCGGAACCCAACCAGTGGCGGCAGGCCATCCGCAAGGATCGATTGCAGGCCGTCACCGGCCTGCAATCCATAGAGATTACCGCATCATTTTGTGCATTGCAACATTTTCGACTGAGCCGGCCGGCTCAACGTGCCCGAAGCGATTATTTCGGCTTGGCGACGTCCAGCGCCGCCTTGGTGACGGCTTGGCCGATCTCGCTCGCCTGCTCGGCCAGCGCCCGCATCTGCGCCTGCACGTACTCGCTGTGCAGCCTCATGACCTCGGTCAGATCCTTGGCCTTGAGCAGATGCTCGGCGTAGTCGAGCGAGGCGGCGATGTTCTTCTCGGCGAAGGTGATGGCCTTGACGCTGACGTCCTTGGCGCCGGCGCGCACCGCTTCGCCCCGGCCTTCGAATGAGCTGGCCGCCTGCTGCGCCGAGCTCAGGAAGTTCTCGAACGCCTTGCGCGCCTGATCGAAACTCGCCTCCGCCATGGTGCGCAGCTCCTTCGGAATCTCGAACTTGTTCTGCTCCATCGCTTGCCTCCCTGCTGTCGCCGATCATGGCGCTCGTTGTCGTGCCGCGGTGAGCCGACTGGACACAAACGATGTCGGATTGCCCCCCCGCCCACAGCTGGCATCGTGACCGTTCGGGCAATTTTTGCAACCGCCCTCAACTCAACGCACAACTCGCCGGCCGGGTTCGGAAGGCCTTATAAATTAAGAATATCTGAGGTTTGCCGGTATAGGCAGGGGGCCGGACATGGACCTAGGGACGGCGGCGCTTTACTAAAGGTTTTATTAAGGCTGTTTACCTTACGGCCGCCGGCATCGATGGCCAGCATGCGGGTGACCAGTGTCCAGAGCGACCGGAGACCATTCGATCGATCATGCCGATCAATGAAGCCGAATTTCAGGTCCGGGGGATTCGCGACCCGCAGCTAGCGGTTCACGCGACCAGCGGCCGGCCGGCCTGGCTCTGGGCCAATGACGGGACGCGCATCCTCTGGGCCAATCCGGCCGGCGCGGCCATTTTCGGCGTTTCCACCAGCACGGCGCTCGCCAAACGCAACTTCGGTCCCGCGGACCAGCACCGCCGCCAGGTCGCGCGGCTGGCCGGACGCCTGCCCCTCAACGGTGCGGTCCGCCTGGAGCGCCTGCGCGGCTTCGGCATGTCGCTCGGCCAGTTGCTCACCTGTGCCTGCACACGGCTGGTGTTCACCGGTGGCGGCATCGGCGTCCTGGTCGTGGCGCTGGACCCCGTTGGCCGCACGCTGCCCTACCAGGCGCGGCTGCAGGGCCTCGTCGACGACATCGACGCCGCCGCCGTCGTGGCCTTCACGCCGGTTGGCCTGCCGACCGCCGCCAACGCCGCGGCGACGGCACTGCTCGCCACCGCCCCGATGGCGGTCGCGGGCCCGGCATCGCTCGGCCTCGAGCAGAACATTCACGACGCCCTGCACAACGGCCATGCCGAAGCCGCGACAGCGGTGGGGGACGTCGTTCTCGATCGCGTCGGCCAGGGGGGCGACCTCGCGCTGATCGCCATCATCACGCCGCCGGTCGCTGAGGAGCCCGAAGCCGCCCCTGTCGCAGAGGCTGCCGCCGGCACAGAGACGGCCGCCGAGCCAACCGTGGCTGAGGCCGACGTGATGCAGGCGGCCTACGATGTCGCGCCGCCGCCGGCGCCACCTCCGCCATCCGTAGCGGAGCCGCTGATCGATCTGATCCAACCGGACACTGCGCTCGAGAGCCGCGAGGTCGCGTCTGCAATGCCGGCGCCGCTCGCCGACAGGGACGCTCCTGCACTGGTCGATGCGGACATCGCGCCCCCGACCGCCGCTGCGCCGACAGCTCCCGATCAGACCTCGCCCGTGGCCCTGGCCGATATGAGCGCACGCGACGAGCCGCCTGCACCACCCACCGTCGAGACCGAAGCGGCAGCGCCGTCCGGCAGCGCGGAGCCTGTCCCCGCGCCGGCCCCGCCTGCGGCCGAGCCAATCGATCGTCCCGTTGCCGCAGCGCCGGATGAACGTCCGGTTGAGGCCCCCGCGACCGTAGACGCCGAGCCATCGGCCCATCCGGCCGACGATGTCCCGCACGCCGCACCGATCGATGTGGCCACGCCGCCTCCGCAGCCTCACGGGGCCGATAGCGCCCCCGCGCCCGAGTTTCCCCCTCCGCTCGTCCCGCGCCGGCATCCACTGCGCTTCATGTGGCAGATGGACGCGGAGGGGCGGTTCGCGCTCGGCTCCGATGAATTCTCCCGCCTGATCGGCCCGCGCACGGCGACGGCCTTCGGGCGGCCCTGGCACGAGATCGTCGCGGCCTTCGGGCTGGATCCGGAGGGCCGGGTGGCCGCCGCCGTCGCCACCCGCGACACCTGGAGCGGCATTGTCGTCGACTGGCCTGCCGATGGCCACGGCACCCGTCTGCCCGTCGAGCTATCGGGCCTGCCGCTCTACGACCACGCGCGGCAGTTTCTCGGCTACCGCGGCTTCGGTGTCTGCCGCGACCTCGGCGCGCTGGCGAGGCTGGCGGAGTTGCGGCGCCACGACGCCCTTCTGCCAGCCCAGCCGCTGCGCCCGCCGCAGACGCACGAACCGCACGACACCATGGAGATGGACACGCCCATGCGCACCGGCGACACCCCTCCTCCCCCCTCGCATGACGCCGACCCGACGGCGCCCCCAACGGAAACGGATACGCCCGTGGATACTCCCCAGAACGTCGTGCCGTTCCGGCCGGCGAACGATCTGAAAACCCCGACGCTGACGCCGATCGAGAACAACGCCTTCAACGAACTCGCCCGGCAGCTCGCCGCGCGGCTGGAGACCGAACGGCGCGAGCTCGATGCCCGCGACGAAGCCCATGCCGCTCCGCCGATCGCGCCGGAGCCGCCGACGCTGGACGACCCGGCGCCAGCCGCCACCATCGAGGCAGCCCCGCGCGCCCACCTGCCGCACGGCGATACCCGGCGCGACACGCTGCTCTATGATCGCATGCCGGTCGGCATCCTGATCTACCGTCTCGACCGGCTGCTCTACGCCAACAAGGCTTTCCTCGCGCATGTCGGGTATAGCGACCTGCCGGCGCTGACCGCCGCCGGCGGCCTCGATGCATTGTATGTCGAGCCCGGCGATGCCGGCGGTGGCAGCTTGTCCGAAGAAGGTACTGCGGTGACGATCGCGGCCGCCGGCGGCCATCGCGCACCGACCCAAGCACGGCTGCACCACATCGCGTGGGACGGCGAGGACGCCCATGCGCTGATCTTCGCCATGGCGACGTCGTCCGAAGCGCAGCCGCCGGTCCCCGCGCCGGTCGCGCCGCCGCCTCTCGCACCGGCCACCTCCGTGGAGGAAGAGCTCGGGACCATCCTCGACGCCACCGACGACGGCATCCTGATCTTCGACGATGCCGGCAACATCGTCACCTGCAACCGCGGCGCCGAGACCATGTTCGGATATGGCGACCGCGACATCGTGCGCTGCCATCTGACCGACCTGTTCGCCCCGGCCGATCACGACGCCGTCCGCAAGGCCGTCGCGGAGACCCGCGACGCCGGTGCCACCGGCCGCATCAGCCAGACCGCGAAGGGACGCACGCACAACGGCGACATCGTGCCGCTGCGGCTGACGCTCGGCCGCAGCACCGCGAACGGTGATCGCTTCTTTGCCATCGCTCGCCGCGAGGCCATGCCGCAGCTGCCCGCCGCGGCATCGGACACGCCGCAGCCCGACCGCGCAGCGCAAGCCCGGGCGGACATTCTGGCCCGGATCAGCCACGAGGTTCGCACGCCGCTCAACGCCATCATCGGCTTCACCGATGTGATGGTCGAGGAGCGCTTCGGCGCGCTCGGCAACGAGCGCTATGCCGCGTACCTGAAGGACATTCGCGCCGCCGGCGAGCGGGTGCTGACCATCATCAACGACATGCTCGACCTGTCCCGCGCCGAAACCGGCAAGCTCGACCTCACCTTCGCGCGGCAGGACCTCAACGACATGGTCGAAAAATGCGTCACGATCATGCAGCCGCAGGCCAATCGCGAGCGCATCATCATCCGCACGTCGCTCGCCCATGCGCTGCCGCCGGTAACAGCGGACGCCGGCGCACTGCGCCAGATCGTGCTGAACCTGGTCGGCAACTCGATCCATGTCGCCCGCGCCGGCGGGCAGGTCATCGTCTCGACCGCGCTCACCGATCTCGGCGACGTGGTCTTGAGGATTCGCGACACCGGCCGCGGCTTCAATCACTCCGAGGCGGACACCACCGATGCGACGCGGCCAGCCGGCGAGCAGCTCGCCCAGGACAACACCGGCATCAACCTGTCGCTGACCAAGGCGCTGGTCGAAGCCAACCGCGGTCAATTCCACATCAAGGCGACGCCGCAGGCGGGGACGCTGGTCGAGGTGGCGTTCTCACCGAAGACCGCCCGCGCTGTCTGAGCGGGATTCCCGCGAAGCAGTGGAGCGTTGTCCACCTGTCATAAATCCGTCCGGCAGCACACGCCACAATTGCACCACAGACCATTGAAACAAGATGCGTGTGGTGAAGGGCGCTGCTGCTGACCGTTTCATCCGGTCATCGGATGTGTAGCGCGCGCCCATTGTGAATGACATTGATGTCTGCGATGCACTCCCCTTCCCGCAGTCGCCTCTCCCGAAGCGGGGGACCGCTCATGTTCGGTTCGCTCATGTTCGGTTCGCTGATGCTCGGTGCGACCGTGCCGGCTGCCGCGGCAGAAAATCCTTGGGCCTTCATCGACAGGGCGGCGCTACCGACAGCGTCCGAGACCACCACCGACGGTCAGGACCATGCCACCGCCGATGTTCAGGCCACGGCACTGCCGGATGCCGCCAGGGTCGACTGGAGCGCGCTGAACGCAGGCCAGCCGTCGCCGTCCGATCCCGGACGCCGGTCCACTCCGCGTGCCAACGTCCGCAATGTCGCCGCCAGCCCGTCGGCGTGGTCCCGCGACGACAAGCCGGAGGGGTTCTCGTCGCTGACCGTGAAGGAGAACGTTACGCCATTCTGGGATACCCGGGTCGGTGCCGACATGAACGTTGCCGGCCGGCCCTATGCCCTCGCGCCGTTGCCGGAGAAAATCGCCACCGATCCGCGCCTGTCGCAATCGTCGGGTTCCGCCTGGGCCTCGATGACGGCCCCCGGCCTCGGACCAGTGTGGGACAAGACTGCCATCGAGGCGCGCGTCGATCCGCTTCAGGACCAGAGCAAGGTCGGCACCTCGATCAGCAAGTCGGTGCCGTTGAGCGGGGATGCCTACTCGCTGACCCTGGAGGGCGGCTACCACGTCATCGAGCAATCCTTCGCGCCGGTGGCTCGCCGCGCGGCGCGCAACTATGAAGTCGATCATGCCGCAAAACTGAACATCGCCGAGACCGGCACGAGCTTCGTCGCCGGCCAGTCGTTCTCGGCCAACGACGACCGATGGCTCGGGCGCGTCGGCGCCGAGCAGAAGCTGTTCGGCGGCGTCAGCCTGTCGGGCCAGGTCAGCGAAACCGCCACGGGCAGCCTGAATAAAAGCCTGACCGCCGGTTTCAAGAGCAACTGGTAAAAAATTCGTCTACAACCGCCTCCGATTGATTCCGAAGGATTGCCGGGGACACGCCGCAGATTGGCCGCGCTATGGCCAAAATCGGCTGGACTGATGGCATAGTAACTTTCGTCGTGCGGGGGACAGTCCGCGCTCGCTCCATGCGAAACAAGGAAAAGCCGATGAACGCCATTCGACCAGAGACGCCCGAGACACCCGAGGACGACGCCAATCTGGCCGCCGTCACGGAGGTCGAGGCCGGAATTCGGGACTTCGTGCGCAACGATATCGCCTATCTGCGCCGGCCCGCCGCTGGCGCCGTGACCGGCGACGTGCCTCTGGATGCCACCGCCGAAGCCACCGTCAGCAACGTCAACTCGCTGATCCAGCGCGTCGCGGGGACCTCGTTGACCGAAATCGAGAACCTGATCGGTGAGCTCGAAGCGCTCCGCGACTTGCTTCACAGCGAAGGCCAGCGCGTGCAGCGGGAGATCGCCGGCTATGCCCAGCTCAGCCAGGCTGCGATGAAGTCGACCCGCATGATCGCCGACAACGTCGCGCAGTGGAAGCGCGCTGCGGAAAACGTGCGCCAGCTCTGATTCGGCCGCCGGCCTCGCCCGGCCGCGCTTTCTCGATCCCGCCGCCTTCCCCTGGAAGGCGGCGGTGTCGTTCTGGATGGTCCGATGTGGCAGATCCGCCGCACGACCGCGCACAACCCCATCATCCCTTGAACCTGCGTCCGCCCGGCGGCGACCAACCGCCGTTGCCGCGCTATTGCGGCCGGCACGCGACCATATCTGCAGTTTGACGCTGGCCTCCGTTCGCCACCGCGCAGCCGTCCGGAGCCTCCCGACGGCTCGGGCATGACGGGGTCCTCCCGGGGGCATTTCGTGAAGATCATTCGGCCGAACAATTCCGACCCCATTCCCCTGCCGCCATCCCAACACCGCATGGGCAGGATCATCCTGCGCTTCGTGGCGCTTCTGGCCGTCGCTGTTGTCGCGATGGCGCTGGCCTGGAGCCGCTAACGCCGCCCGGCCGGCACGGCCGCGAGCGGCCTTGCCCGCTCGGCGGTGGCATTGCGACCGAGCCGAAGACCGACAACGCGGGACGGCCCCGGTTCAACAGCAAACGGCTGTGGATGTGTGGAGATCGAAAGGATCGCGGCGCAGCGTGGGCTTAGTGAGACGCCGCGTCGTCCTCGAGCTGATAGTGGCCGTCGGCCTGCCCCTTGACCACCTGCACGGTGGTGAACATGACCGCCAGGGTTACCGTGGCAAAGATGAAGCCAACGATTTTCAGTCCGGCCCGGTCGGCCATGGTAGTCCCCATCAGTGAATGCAGTTTGGTCGGGCAGTGCCGCAACAGGTTCAAAATGTTGCGGCCACATTCTGACGAAAGTCTTAACGAGCCGTTTACCCGGGCCGAGATAGGCAAAAAATGCCCTGCCCGCACAAGCGGTTTTCCACAACCGGCGAGATCAACCGGTCCGGCGTGGCATGAACCCGATCGCGGTGAACGAGAACGCCAGTTCGCCCCGCTGGTTGGTCGCGCTGTTGCGCGCTTCCAGGATGCCCCATTCGGGCTTTGACGCCGAGGCGCGCAGCGACGTGATTTCCGAGCTGTAGCTCAGCGTGTCGCCGGCCAGCACCGGCTTGAGCCACTTCAGGTCGCGAAAGCCGGGCGACGGACCGGACGGCGGCTCGACCACACCACTCACTGCGGCCTCCTCCATCTCCCGCCGGCGTTTGGCGACCAGGAGCTTCATGCCGACCGACGCCACGTGCCAGCCGGATGCCGCGAGGCCTCCGAACAGCGACTGGCGTCCAGCCTCCTCGTCGAGGTGAAACGGCTGCGGATCGAACTGCCGTGCGAACGCCTTGATCAGCTCCGCGGTGAAGGTGAACGAGCCCAGCTCGCTGCGCGCGCCGACCTGCATGTCGTCAAGAAAGGGCATGATCGTTCCTTACGCCGCCGGCGCGACGTCGCGCCGGCGGAACATCGCCGGCCATCGCCCTTCCAGCAGCTTTTGTCCCGAAGCGTTATGGATCTCGACCCGGAGCGTCACGATGCCGAGCTCCGGCCGATTGCGCGACACCCGCGTCTCCAGCACGTGCACGTCGAGGGTGATGTCGTCGCCCGGCCGCAGCGGCGCGAGCCACTTCAGATCGTCGATGCCCGGCCCGCCCAGCGACGTAGAGCGGAGCAGAAAACCGTCGCAGATCATCCGCATCATCAGCGCGCACAGATGCCAGCCCGACGCCGACAGGCCGCGCAGCATTGAATGCTTTGCCGCCTCCTCGTCGAGATGCATGGGCTGCGGATCGAACTCCGCCGCGAATGCGATGATCTCTTCCCGCGTCACATGGCGGGGGCCGAAAGTCCCGAAATGACCGGGCTGAAAATCTTCAAAAGACAGCGTCATGGGTGGGGATGACATCTTGCATAGCCTGATTGTGGCCGTTATTGGCGGCAATCTCAAGCCGTCCGATCCGCACGGCCGGGTTGCGATCTTGCCGCGTGGGCGCGCGGCGGCTAAGCCGTGCGCCGAGGCCCTATGGAGCCGCCGCGAGCAGACCGGGCGGGAGATGGGCGGATCGGGAAGTTGCGTATTGTCGTGTTGCAGACGTGCGTTCCGTCCGCGTGGCCATGCCGGACGTGACGTGATTGCAGGGGAGAGTGCCGATGTTCGAATTTCGCGACTTGTTCCAGTGGGATCGGTTCATCACACCGACAATCATCAAGTCGTTCTACTGGCTTGTCATCATCCTGATCGGATTGGCTGGCCTGTCGGGCATTTTCTCCGGCCTCGCGCTGATGGCGGTCACCCCGTTCGGCGGCTTCATCAGCATCCTGCTCAGCCTCGCGGGCATCGTCGTCGGGCTGATCTCCGCGCGCATCGGCGCCGAGTTCATCCTGATCGTCTTCCGCATCAATGAGCACCTCGGCGCGATCCGCGACCAGGGCCAGCATCACTGAGCCTGCCGGAGCGGCGAAGGCCCGGCGCAACGCCGGGCCATTGACGCGATCGCCTCAGGTGTTGAAGCGGAAGTGCATGACGTCGCCGTCGGCGACCACGTATTCCTTGCCTTCCAGCCGCAGCTTGCCGGCATCACGCGCCCCGGCCTCACCGCTGAACGCGACATAGTCGTCAAAGGCGATGGTCTCGGCGCGGATGAAGCCTTTCTCGAAGTCGGTATGGATGACGCCGGCCGCCCCTGGCGCCTTGGTGCCGCGCGTGATCGTCCAGGCGCGGGCCTCCTTCGGACCGACCGTGAAGTAGGTGATCAGGTCGAGCAGCTGATAGCCGGCGCGGATCAGGCGATCGAGCCCCGGCTCCTCGAGCTCAAGGGTGGCGAGGAATTCGTTGCGCTCCTCGCGCGACAGCGTCGCGATCTCCGACTCGATCTTGGCCGAGATCACCACTGAAACCGCGCCTTCCTTCTTGGCGAACTCGGCCACCGCAGCCGAGAACGCGTTGCCGCCGTGGGCCGAGCTCTCCTCGACGTTGCAGACATAGAGCACAGGCTTCGACGTCAAGAGGCCGAGCATGCGGAACACACGCTCCTCCTCGGGCTTGCGCTCCAGCAGGCGCGCCGGCTTGCCATCGCGCAGCAGGGTCAGCGCCCGCTGCACGAGGTCGAGCATCTCCTTGGCGTCCTTGTCGTTGCCCTTGGCCTTCTTGCTGAGATTGTCGACCCGCTTCTCGAGGCTGTCGAGGTCGGCGAGCATCAATTCGGTCTCGATGGTCTCGATGTCGGCGAGCGGCGCGATCTTGCCCTCGACATGGGTGATGTCATCGTCCTCGAAACAGCGCACCACATGCGCCACCGCGTCGACCTCACGGATGTTGGCGAGGAACTGATTGCCGAGGCCTTCGCCCTTGGAGGCGCCGCGCACCAGCCCCGCGATATCGACGAAGGTGAGCTGCGTCGGGATGATCTGGCCGGACTTGGCGATCTCGGCAAGCTTGTCGAGCCGCGGATCCGGCACCGCGACGGCGCCGACATTCGGCTCGATGGTGCAGAACGGATAGTTGGCGGCCTGCGCCGACGCCGTCTCGGTCAGCGCGTTGAACAGTGTCGACTTGCCGACATTCGGCAGACCGACGATCCCGCATTTGAATCCCATAGCGTGTCCTGAATGCTGTTACGGCGTCGTGCCGCCGTTGCCGTTGTCACCGTTTGCGGCGAAGCCCTTGGCCTGCATCGCCAGATGCACCTTGTTCTGGAACGAGGAGTCGCGATCCCCGGCGATCAGCGCGGCATGGTCCGCCACGGCCTCGCACAGCGCCTCGACCCATGGCTGGTCCGACTTGGCGAAATCGCCGAGCACATGACCATGCACCCGCTCCTTCACGCCGGGATGACCGATCCCGAGCCGGATCCGGCGATAGTCGTTGCCGATATGCGCCGAGATCGAGCGCAGCCCGTTGTGTCCGGCGATGCCACCACCGACCTTCACGCGCAGCTTGGCCGGCGGCAGTTCGAGCTCGTCGTGGAACACCGAGATGTCGCCGAGGCCGAGCTTGAAGAAGTTGGCCGCCTCGCCGACCGACCGGCCGGACTCGTTCATGTATGTCGTCGGCTTCAGCAGCACGACGCGTTCGCCATCGAGCGCGCCTTCGGAGGTCTCCCCCTGAAAGCGACGGCGCCACGGTGCGAAACCGTGACGCCGCGCGATCGCCTCGACAGCCAAGAACCCGATATTGTGCCGATTGCGCTCGTACTTCGAGCCGGGATTGCCCAGTCCGACGAACAGGCGCATGGCGCGGGTTGCTGGTTACTTCTTCTTGTCGCCGCCGGCCGCAGGGGCCTTGGCAGCAGCGGGAGCCTTCGCAGCGGCAGCAGGAGCCGCCGCAGGCGCAGCAGCGCCGGCCGCAGGCGCAGCGCCGTCGCCGGCCGCCTTGCTCTCCTCGTTGTAGCCCGACGGCGGCACGACGGTGACCAGGGTCTGGTCGTCGCGCGAGACCGCCTTCACGCCCTTCGGCAGGCCGACGTCGCTGAGATGCACCGAGTTATTGATTTCGAGCTTGCTGACATCGACCTCGATGAACTGCGGAATGTGATCGACTTCCGCCTCGAGCTCGACGGTGTGGTTGACGATGTTGACGGTGCCGCCACGCTTCACGCCCGGCGAGGTTTCCGCGCCGACCACGTGCAGCGGAACGCTGACGCGGATGGTCGCGCCTTCGCCGAGGCGCAGGAAGTCGACGTGAATCGGGAAGTCCTTCACCGGATCGAGCGCGTAGTCGCGCGGAATCACGCGGTGCTTCTTGCCCTCGAGATCGATGTTGAAGATCGTGGTGAGGAAGTGACCCGCGAAGATGTTCTGACGCAGCGCCTTGTCGTCGAGCGAGATGGTCAGCGGGGCCTGGTTGTCACCATAGATCACAGCCGGCACACGGCCAGCACGGCGTTCTGCGCGGGCGGCCCCCTTGCCGGCCTTCGGACGCGCGGTCGCCTTCAATTCCTTGACGGTCGCCATTGTTGTCAGTCCTTGGTTCTGAACATGCCCGGGACGCGCGGACAAGCCCGCCGCGCCAAAAACACGTTCATTTTCATAAAGTTAAAGGCCGCACCGCGGCCCCGTGAAACGCCTGCCACAAGCCTCCAGGGGTGCGGGGGTGGCAGACCGCGGCCGTCATAGCCCCAAAGGCCCGGAAATTCAAGGAATGAGGGGGATTTTCTCGGCCTCGCCATCGCCCGCCCGTTGCCTAGGGAACGGCGACGCGATTAGATGCACGCGCAACTATTTCGAGAGAGCCGCGGCCATTTGCAACCAGCGGCCCCCAAAAAAGTCCCCCGGGAGGACCCTGCCGATGCTCAGCCGTCGCCATTTCATGACCACCGCCGCAGCCGCGGGCCTCGCCGCCACGCTCGTCGGGCGCGGGCGGGCCGACCCCGCCTGGCCGACCCGCCCGGTCCGCCTGATCGTGCCCTATGCCGCCGGCGGCGGCACAGATTTCTTCGCCCGCCTCGCCGGCACCGCCATGAGCGCGACCCTCGGCCAGCAGATCGTGGTCGAGAACCGGCCCGGCGCCGGCACCAATATCGGCGCCGAGGCCGCCGCCAAGTCGGAAGCCGACGGCTACACCTTCCTGCTCGGCGACACCTCGACCTATGCCTCCAACCGCTCGCTGTACCAGAAGCTCGCCTATGACGCGCAGAAGGACCTCGCGCCGGTGACCCTGACCGGCCGCTTCGCGCTTGTGCTGCTGGTGAACACCGAAAAGCTTCCTGTCGGCTCGGTGAAAGAGCTGATCGAGGCCGCGAAAAAGACGCCCGGCGGCATCGATTATGCGAGCGCCGGCGTCGGCTCGCCGTTCCACCTCGCCGCCGAGCTGTTCGCCCAGAGCACCGGCATCAAGGTCAACCACGTGCCCTACAAGGGTGCGGGCCCTGCCCTGCAGGATCTCGCGAGCGGCCAGATCGGCATGATGTTCGTCGATTTCGCCACCGCCCGCGGCCAGCTCAACCTGAAGGGCATCAAGGCGATCGCAGTGTGCGCACCGAAGGAATTCGACGGCCTGCCCGGCGTGCCGCCGGTCGCGGCCGACCTGCCGGGCTTCGAGGCCTGGGCGTGGCAGGGCTTCTCCGCGCCAGTGAAGACATCGCCCGACATCATCGGCAAATTCCGCGACGCCTACCTCAAGGCGGCGAACGATCCGGACAACCGCCAGAAGATCATCGCCGCCGGCATCGACCCGCTGCAGAGCACGCCGCAGGAGATGGCGCAGTACATCGCCGAGGAGACGGCGAAGTGGGAGAAGGTGATCAGGACCGCCGGCATCCGGATGGACTGATCGACCGGGCTCGTCCGGTCGCGCGAGCGAGCAGACGGCACGGTCAGGCCTTGCGCCCCCGCCGCGGGTGGATGGTCTCACCGCGTCCGAGCATGGCGACGAAGGTGGCGATCCGCTGTGCGCGGGTCTCCGGCTTCTTCGCGGTCTGCACGCGATAGAGCACCGCATAGCGGTTCACGCTGTCGAGCTCATCGAACAGGGCTCTGGCCTTGCGGTTCTGCGCCAGCACCGCGGCGAGATCGTCGGGAATCGTCGCCGCACTCTGCGGCACATAGGCATTGTCCCAGCGACCATCGGCCTTTGCCTGCTCGATCTCCCGCAGCCCGGCGGGAGCCATGCGCTTGCCGGCGATCAGCGCAAGCGCCCGGTCGCGGTTCTTCAGCGACCACTTGCTGCCGGGTTTGCGCGGCGTGAAGCGGACCAGCCACCAGTCGGCATCATAGGCGTCGAGCTGGCCGTCGATCCATCCGTGGCAGAGGGCGCCGTCGATCGCCTCCTGGCGCGTCACGCTGGGGGTTTGGGCCGACTTTTTCGCCAACCTGAGCCAGACGCCGGGCGCGGCGGCTGGCTGCGCTTTCAGCCATGCCTCCCACGCCCGAAGGTCCTCGAAGGCCAGGACCGGAAGATCACGACGCGTCTCGGTCCGAGCAGCCTTTACAGATGCGCGGTTCGCAGCAGCTTTTACCCCGCGTGTCCGGACTGTCTTGCCGGCGGATGCTTGGCCAGCGGCTGTTTTGCTGGCGGACACGCCGGCCCGCCGCATATGGGGCCCGCGCATTGCGCGGAGCTTCGGCAATCAGGTCTCGGCCAGCGGGCCCGCCTTCTTTTCCAGCTTCTCGAGACGCGCCTTGAGCGCCTCGTTCTCCTCACGGGCGAGACGGGCCATGTCCTTCACCGCCTCGAACTCCTCGCGCTTGACGAGGTCTAGATCGCGCAGGACGCGCTCGGCCTGATGCCGGAACGCGCCCTCGACCTCGCGCTTGACCCCCTGAGCGGCACCGGCGGCATCGTTCATCAGCCGGGCCATTTCGTCAAAGAACCGGTTGGTGGTCTGGGTCATCGCGAAGTCTCCTGAGCTGGCGGCCGGCACAGCAAGCGGCTGCATCCAGGCGGCAAAATGGCGATGATGACGGCGCACTTCAAGTCGGATTTTCCGGATCTGCTCCCGTGCGCCAACCATGGTCACACTTTCGCGCGGCAACCACCGGTATGCTGCGAATCGCATTCCCGTAGATCATCCAGCCGAAGCCCTTATTCCATGATCGAACGCCAGATCGACATTCCGTCGCAGGACGGCCTGATCACCACCTTCATCACCCATCCCGAGCGCGGCGGCCCCCATCCGGTGCTGCTGTTCTACATGGATGCGCCCGGAATTCGCGAGGAGCTGCGCGACATGGCGCGGCGGCTGGCGGCCGTCGGCTATTATGTGGTGCTGCCGAACCTGTACCATCGGTCGAACGTCATGGAGCTCGGCCCGATCCCGCAGGACCCCGCTTCGCCCGAGCGCAAACTGCACTTCGACCGTGTCTTAGCGCTGATGGCCACCATCGACATCCCCACGGTGATGGCCGACACCGACGCGCTGCTGGCGTTCACCGACGGCGATCCTGCCGCCACAAAAGGCCCCCTCGGAACCCTCGGCTACTGCATGAGCGGCCGCTACGCCATCTGCGCCGCCGCACGTCATCCGGACCGGGTTGCGGCCGCGGCCTCGATCTACGGCACCCACCTGATCACCGATCAGCCCGACAGCCCGCATCTCGCCGCGCGGCAGGCCAGGGCGGAACTCTATATCGCCTGCGCCGAGATCGACCACTACGTGCCGCTGGAAACGGTGGCGCCGCTGCGGGCCTCCCTCGAGGAGGCAGGCGCGAACGCCGAGGTCGAACTCTACGGTGGCGTCGAGCACGGTTTTGCCTTCCCGCTGCGCGCCGCTTTCAACAAGGACGCCGCCGAACGGCACTGGGAGCGACTGTTCTCGCTTTACCGCCGGCGGCTGACACCATAAACCGACAGCGATGTTCGTTTTGGCCTTTCCCGTCTTCGATCCCATCGCGGTCAGCTTCGGACCGTTCGCCGTCCGCTGGTACGCGCTCGCCTATATCGCCGGCATCGTGCTCGGCTGGATGTATGCCCGTGCCATCATCCGCAACGGGCGGCTGTGGGGCGGCACCTCGCCGATCACCCTGCTCGACATGGACGACTTCATCCTCTGGGTGACGTTCGGCATCATCCTCGGCGGGCGCACGGGCTACGTGTTGTTCTACAACCTGGATTATTTCGTCCAGCATCCCGCGGAGATCATCGAGCTGTGGAAGGGCGGCATGTCCTTCCATGGCGGCTTCCTCGGCTGCGTCGCCGCGGTGTTGCTGTTCGGACACCGGCGCGGGATTTCGGTACTGTCGCTCGGCGACATCACCTGCGCCGTGGGGCCGATCGGCCTGTTCCTCGGCCGGATCGCCAACTTCATCAATGGCGAGCTGTGGGGGCGCCCGGCGGACGTGCCCTGGGCGATGGTGTTTCCGACCGGGGGGCCGATCCCGCGCCATCCCAGCCAGCTCTACGAGGCGACGCTCGAAGGGCTGGTGCTGTTCGTCGTGCTGGCCCTGATGGTGCGGGGCGGCGCCCTGAAGCGCCCAGGCCTGATCGTCGGCAGCTTCGCCACGCTCTACGGCCTCGCCCGCATCACCGGCGAATTCTTCCGCGAGCCCGACCCGCAGCTCGGCTTTTTGTGGGGCGGCCTGACCATGGGTATGCTGCTGTCGGTGCCGATGATTCTTGCAGGGATCGCCTTCCTTGTGGTGGCATGGCGCCGCAAGCCGCTGACGGCGGCTCCTCAAGGCTGAAACGTTAACAAGGGTCCCCCGTGCTCGCCAGCTCGCCGCTCGAGGCCGAGATCCGCAGGCTGATCAAGTCCACCGGTCCGATGCCGGTGTGGCGGTACATGGAGCTGTGCCTCAGCCATCCGGAATATGGCTATTACATCGCGCGCGACCCGCTCGGCCGCGAAGGCGATTTCATCACCGCGCCGGAAGTCAGCCAGATGTTCGGCGAGTTGCTGGGGCTGTGGGCGGCGTCGGTCTGGAAGGCGATGGGGGCCCCTGGCACAGTCCGCCTCATCGAGCTGGGCCCCGGACGCGGCACGCTGATGATGGACGCGCTACGCGCCATCCGCATCGTGCCGCCATTCTACCTCGCCTGCCATGTGCACCTCGTCGAGATCAACGCCGCGTTGCGCAAACGCCAGGGCGCGGCGCTCGAAGGCGTCAAGAACCTGCATTGGCACGACAGCATCGACCAGGTGCCGGAGGGACCGTCGATCATTTTCGCCAACGAGTATTTCGACGTGCTGCCGGTGCACCAGATGGTGCGCATGGAGACCGGCTGGCACGAGCGCGTGGTGGAGATCGACCGCACCGACCGCCTCGCCTTCGCCGCCGCCGCCGAGCCGACCCCGCAGTTCGACGTGCTGCTGCCGCCGCTGCTGCGCGCGGCGCCGGTCGGCGCCGTGTTCGAATGGCGCCAGCCCACCGAGATCATGAAGCTCGCCAACCGGGTGCGGACGTCCGGCGGCGCGGCGCTGATCATCGACTACGGCCACGTGCGCAGCGACGCCGGCGACACGCTCCAGGCGATTGCCCGGCACAGCTTCAGTGATCCGCTGAAGAATGCCGGCCAGGTCGACGTCACCGCCCATGTCGACTTCCAGGCGCTCGCCCAGGCCGCCGAGGACATTGGCGCACGCGTGCACGGCCCGGTCGAACAGGGCGCGTTCCTGCGCCGGCTCGGCATCGAGACCCGCGCCCTGACGCTGATGTCGAAGGCGTCGCCGCAGGTCGGCGAGGATATCGCCAGCGGGCTGGCCCGGCTGACTGATTCCGGGCGCGGCGGCATGGGATCGCTGTTCAAGGTGCTCGGCGTCTCGCATCCCGCGCTGACCGAGCTCGCCGGCCTTTCGGATCAGCCGGAGCCGCCCGCACGGCCGGCCAGCGCACCATCCGCGAACGGCACCGCCGCTGAGGCGGATTAAACGCCTCATTTGCCGCGAATTTTCCTGCCACATCGCATTTGATGCACTTGGCACTGATCGCCGCCGCAACACGAAAAGAGCTGGAATGCCCCTGACCTCCCCGCTGCTGTCCGCCGTCCCGGGCTTGCGCCACGCCTTCTTCACCCGCGAGGGTGGCATCTCCGAGGGGATTTACGCCAGCCTCAACGGCGGCCTCGGCTCCAACGACGATCCGGCCCATGTGACGGAGAACCGCCGTCGCATGGCGCAGACGCTCGGCGTGCAGCCTTCGCATTTCCTCACCGCCTACCAGGTGCATTCACCCGACGTCGCCGTCGTGACCGAGCCCTGGAGCCTGGAGGCGCGACCAAAGGTCGACGCGCTCGTCACCGCGACGCCGGGCCTTGCACTCGGCGTCAGCGCGGCCGATTGCGGACCGATCCTGTTCGCCGACCCGCAGGCGCGGGTGATCGGCGCAGCGCATGCCGGCTGGCGCGGCGCCTTCATGGGCGTGCTGGAGGCGACGCTCGCGGCCATGGACAAGCTCGGCGCGGACCGCAGCCGCATCGTCGCCGCGATCGGCCCGCTGATCCGGCAGCGCAGCTACGAGGTCGGCGAAGAATTCGTCGGCCGCTTCGGCCGCGCCGACCCCGCCAATGCGGCCTTCTTCGCGCCTGCAGAGCGGACCGGTCACGCCATGTTTGACCTTGCCGGCTACATCCGCCAGCGGCTCGAGCGCGCCGGCGTGCTGCTGATCGACGATCCCGACATCTGCACCTATGAGGACGAGCGCTTCTTCAGCTATCGTCGCTCGGTGCACCAGTCCGAGCCGGACTATGGCCGGCACATTCACGGGCTCGTGCTGGAGGACTGATCCCCCCCGCCCCCGCGCCGACGAAAAGGCTGCGCCATGCTGACGCTGTACCTCTCTCCCGGCTCGAGCTCGATGGCAGTGCACATCGCGCTGCACGAGATCGGCGTGCCGTTCGAGGCACGCCCGCTGTCGTTCGCCCGACAGGAGCAGCGCACACCCGAATTCCTGGCGCTCAATCCCGAAGGCAAGGTGCCGACGCTGGTGGTCGACGGCAGGCCGCTGACCGAGGTCGCCGGCATCCTGTTCTATCTCGCCAAGCGCTTCCCCGGAGCCGCCCTGCTGCCGGGAGACGACATCGAGACTGAGGCGCGCGCGGTATCGTGGATGTCGTTCATCGCGGCGACCTTGCATCCGGCGCGCAAGCGCGGCCTGGAGCATGCGACGCAGGTTTATGGCATCGCCGACCACCGCCTCGGCGCGCGGGACTGGGTGCTCGGCCGCTACTCGATCGTCGACATCCACCTGTTCCGCCTGTACTGGCGGCTGTTCAATTCGCTCAAGCCGTCGCGAGAAACATTCCCGCACCTGACCGCGCATCTCGATCGGATGCTGCAGCGCGCAGCGGTGAAGCAGACGCTGGAGGCGGAAGCCGCCATCGGCTTCGACCTGCCGCCGTAGCCAGCCGCCCCGCGATCTCTGCGCCCCCGCAATCACCGCCATGACCGATCCCCTCCTCACCCACCTCACCGATGCGCTCCGCCCCGTCGCGGGGCTGGTCACGGTGGTGCTCGGCGGCTCGCGGGCGCGCGGCACCGCGACCGCCGCATCCGACTACGACCTCGGGCTGTACTACGACGCCGCCGCACCGCTGGCCGTCGACCAGCTCTGCGCAGCGCTCGCGCCGCTCATCGACAACGATGCCGCGCCCACGATCACGCCGCTCGGCGCGTGGGGCCCCTGGATCAATGGTGGCGCCTGGCTGTCGATCGGCGGTCACAAGGTCGACTTGCTCTACCGCGACCTCGCCCGCGTGCGCGCGGTCGTCTCGGACGGCAAGGTCGGTATCGTGTCGATGGACTACCAGCCCGGGCACCCGCACGGCTTCTGCTCGGCGATCTGGATGGGCGAGGTCGCGCTGTGCCAACCGCTGCACGATCCGACGCACGTCATCGGCGCTCTCAAGACCGAGGTCCTGCCCTATCCCGACGCACTGCGCGCAGCCATGGTCCGGCGGTTCGCCTGGGAAGTGACGTTCAGCGTCGACAACGCGGCCACCGCTCTCGCCCGTGGCGACCAGACCCACATCGCCGGCTGCGCCTACCGTGCCTTGAGCTGCCTCGCCCAGGTGCTGTTCGCGCTCAACCGGCGCTATCTCATCAACGAGAAGGGCGCCCTCGCCGAAGCCGCGACATTTCCGGCCACGATCACGGATCTGCCGGCCCGCGTTGGCCACATCTGGAACACGACAGGACGCGGCGATTTTGCCGCGACCATCCAGGAGCTGCGCCACCTCGCCACCGCGATGGAGGGATTGATCGCGATCGGCGACGCTTGAAGCGTCGTTCCATCGGCGCGCGAAATCGCCCTTGACTCTCCACCTGCTGGAGACCGCACAACCGCGCCATGACCCATCGCACCTACACCATCGGCGAGGCCTCGCGGCTCAGCGGCATCTCCGTGCGCCGGCTACGTTTCTATTCGGACGAGGGACTGCTGCCGCCGGCAGGCCGCACCGACAGCGGCTATCGCGTCTACACCGACGCCGATCTGGTGCGGCTCGACCTGATCCGCTGCCTGCGCGATGCCGGGCTCGGTCTCGATGCCATCCGCAACGTGCTGCGCCGCGACCTGTCCCTGCGCGATGCGTTGAAGCTTCGCCTGGAGACCATCGAACTCGACATCGCGGCGCAACGCCGCGCCGCCGCCGCGCTGCGTGCGGCACTCCGATCCCCCGAACTGACCGAAACCGACCTGAGGAGATACTGGACCATGACGACGCTGTCGCGCGGCGAACGCCGCACCATGATCGAACAGTTCTACGCCCAGGTGGCGCAAGGCACCGGCATCGACACCGACTGGATGCGCCGGATGATCGAGGCGAGCACGCCGGAGTTGCCGGACGATCCCTCGCCGGAACAGTGCGACGCCTGGATCGAACTTGCAGACATCCTGAAGAACCCATCCTTCATCGCCAACATGCGCAGCAACGCCAGCGAACTCTGGGGCGCCGGCTTCGATCATGAGGCCTATGCCAAGGCCTCGACGGACATAGTATCCGCGGCACAAACCGCGATCGCCGAAGGGCTTACGCCGACGTCCGAGGTCGGGGGCGACCTAGCCCGACGGTGGTTCGTAACCTCCGCGCAGCTGATGGGGCGGGAACCGAACCAGGACTTCAAGGCCTGGCTGCGCCAGAAATACGCCGCCCATGATCCGCGCGCCGCCCGCTATTGGGAGCTGGTCGCCATCCTGAAGGGCCAGCCCACCGGGACGAGCCCGAACCGAGAGTGGAACTGGATCGTCGAGGCAATGCGGCACCATCTCGCCGACGGCTGATCCGTGGGAGCTGTTCAAATTCGGATCAAATTCGAGCCGTGTTCGAGGCTTGTTCGAGCTTTGATCTCCTCGCCCCGGTAACCTTGTCCGCCGCCTGCCCTAGACGTTAATGGATTTTAACGATATCGCTCGACCCATCCGGCGGCGACGCCCCAACGGCGGGCCACCGGTTACGTGGACGGGCGGGACATCGCGGCATGACAGGGCAAGGCGTGGCAGGGCTGACGGCCATGGGATGGATCCCGGGCTTGTTTCGGTGGGCGCTGCTGCTGATCCTCGCCGGCTCGGCCGCCGGCTGCGCCGCTGGCGGCGGCGCCGGCAGCTACCAGGGGCCGATGGCGGCAATGGCCGCAGTGCCGGCCTCCAGCGGCGGCCCCCAGACCGTCAGCTTCGAATCCATCGACGGCCCGCCCCCGCAGGTGTTCGACCGCTTCGTGCGGGTCCTCGACAGCGAAGCCCAGACCCGCAACGTCACCATCGTCTCGCGCGAGGGCGCCGCGGCTTACCGCATCCGCGGCTATCTGGCCGCCCAGGTGCGTGGCGGCCGCAGCACGATCGCCTGGGTGTGGGACGTCTACGACCGCAACCAGCAGCGCGCCCTGCGCCTCAGCGGCGAGGAAGCCGGCGGCAAGGCAGGACAGGACGCCTGGGGTGTGGCCGACGAGGCGCTGCTGCGGCGGATCGCCCAGACCGGGCTGATCA
Source organism: Pseudomonadota bacterium (assembly GCA_040756765.1). Taxonomy (GTDB): domain Bacteria; phylum Pseudomonadota; class Alphaproteobacteria; order Rhizobiales; family Xanthobacteraceae; genus Bradyrhizobium_A. The sequence goes on from JBFLYG010000017.1 coordinate 232,101, forward strand.
GCCTGTCCGGCTTCGTCAATGGAACCGCGCCGCCGGAGGTCGCGCCCGAGCCGGCGCCGGGTGCGGCAGGCCCCGCGATTGCCTCCGCCGAGGGGACGATCGACAACTCCACCACCGCTGGTGGTGGCATGGCGCTCAGCTTCAGCGCCCATTAACCGCGGACATTGCGGCTATCTGATTTTACGCAGGAAAACGCCCTGCGACGTATTGCCAGCGCGGCATGCTCCTTGCTATTTCCTCGCTCGCCCGGCGGGAGCCGGCGCAGTTTGAGCCACCTTGGGTAAGAGTAGGCATGCTGAAGACCGTCGCCACAATGACACGGGGAGAAGCGTCGATGTCGGCGAAGAACGGGGCCATCAAACTCGTCGCCGGAAATTCCAACCCCGCGCTCGCCGAAGCGATCGCCGCGTTTCTCGGCCAGCCGCTCACCAAAGCCATCGTCCGGCGCTTCGCCGACATGGAGGTGTTCGTCGAGATCCAGGAAAACGTCCGCGGCTCGGATGTGTTCGTCATCCAGTCGACGTCGTATCCGGCCAACGACCACCTGATGGAACTTCTGATCATTACCGACGCGCTGCGCCGCGCCTCCGCGCGCCGCATCACCGCGGTGATCCCGTATTTCGGCTATGCCCGCCAGGACCGCAAAGCCGGTCCGCGCACGCCGATCTCGGCCAAGCTGGTCGCCAACCTGATCACCCATGCCGGCGCCGATCGCGTCATGACACTCGACCTGCATGCCGGCCAGATCCAGGGCTTCTTCGATATTCCGACCGACAACCTCTATGCCTCGCCGGTGATGGTGCGGGACATCAAGGAACGGTTCAACCTCACCAACCTCATGGTGGTGTCGCCGGATGTCGGCGGCGTGGTGCGCGCCCGCGGCCTCGCCAAGCGCATCAACGCGCCGCTCGCCATCATCGACAAGCGCCGCGAGCGCGCCGGTGAGTCCGAGGTGATGAACGTCATCGGCGATGTCGAGGGATACACCTGCATCCTGATCGACGACATCGTCGACTCCGGCGGCACGCTGGTGAACGCAGCCGATGCGCTGCTCGCCAACGGCGCCAGGGAAGTCTACGCCTACATCACCCATGGCGTGCTGTCGGGCGGCGCCACTGCGCGCATTGCCTCGTCCAAGCTCAAGGAACTGGTGATCACCGACTCGATCCAGCCGACGGAAGCGGTGCGCGTGGCGCACAACATCCGCGTGCTGTCGATCGCCAGCCTGATCGGCGAAGCCATCGGCCGCACCGCCTCCGAAGAATCGGTGTCGAGCCTGTTCGACTGATCTGTCGTCCGCTCCGGCGGACGCGCTTTCAACATTCAAAACTCAGAACGGCCGTTGCCGGTTGCGCTGAAGCGCGCCGACACGGCTGTCCTTCGAAGCGCAGGACGGGACGCGCGGTGATGCCGCGCGTCCCGCTGCAGCTAGTCGATGCCTGCGGCGACCTGGCTGCCCAGATGATCGAGGCTATAGAGGGTGCGCGCGCAGGCCTGCGCCACTTCCTGCCCCTTGATCGCGAAATGCTGGCGGAAGAAGTCGACATGCGCCGCGTGCTCGTGGAACTGCTGCGGGGTGAGCACCGCCGAGAAGATCGGCACCTCGGTCTGCAGCTGCACCTGCATCAGGGCATTGACCACCGTGCTGGCGACGAACTCGTGCCGGTAGATGCCGCCGTCGACCACCAGCGCCGCCGCGACGATCGCAGTGTAGCGCCCGGTCTTGGCGAGAAACTGGGCGTGGAGGGGAATCTCGTAGGCCCCCGGCACCTCGAACAGGCCGACCTGGGTTTCGGGAATGCCGAGCGCTGCGGCTTCCTTGAGGAACGCGAGGCGACTGCACTCGACGATCTCGCTATGCCAGGACGACTGGATGAAGGCGACACGGTGCGGTCTTGCGAACCGCAACGGCTCCGTCGGGGGAGCGGCCTGATGGGATGGAATGTCGTTCAAGATCTGATTCATGGCTCTTCCTCGTTAGGACCAGAATCAGGGCACACGGGCCTTCAGCCGCGCGCCAAGCGTGCGGCTGTCACTTCCCGTTCTCTTTCATCCGGACTGTAACCGTCGGCTTCGGAATTGCACCGAATCTGCTGACCCTTCCGGCTGTCGAAAGACGTCCGGGAGGCGCTCGCGGGCTTGGGCTTTCGCCCTTACCGCCGGTGGGGACTTTCACCCCGCCCTGAGAACATCACCGCCCGATGGACGGCTTACCCGAACTATGCAGAACCGGCCGCGGCGACGCAAGCGACCCTGCCGCGCGGGCGCGGCATGTCGGGCATGCGGAGGCTCGTACACCCTGATCCGACCGGGGCAGTCACGCCCCCTGAATCCGATTCCGTTTTGTTCTCATTATTGCCATGATCGGCTGTGGACGACCGGGCCTTTGCCTGTGGACTGGATTCGCCCCCCGTTGCGCGCCTGCCGCAAATCACTGATCAATCCATCAACGCAGTCGGTCCCGCCGAGCAACATCCTGATTCAAGACGGAATCGGGCGATGGGCAGGGGACAACGTGCTGCGGCACATCGCGCGATATCCGGCGTCTTGTATTCGGCGTGCGCATCATCGGCACAAGGCAGGGCGCAAACAGCATGTCCCAATTGGACATCCATTTCGATTCAGCGAACAGCCCCATCAGAGTGGTGGAGGAGATCGCGGCGTTCAACGACTGGACGTTCGAGCGTTCCGGTGCCGACGAGGTGACGATCCTCGCCAAGGGCACGTGGACCGATTACGAGCTTTCCTTCACCTGGATGAACGAGATCGAAGCGCTGCATCTTGCTTGCGCCTTCGACATGAAGATTCCAGAGGCGCGGCGCGCCGAGACGCAGCGCCTGATCGCAGCGATCAACGAGCAGCTCTGGGTCGGCCATTTCGACTTGTGGACCTCCTCCGGCCTGATCATGTACCGTCAGGCGCTGGTGCTGCCGAACGGCATCATCGCGTCCGAGGCGCAATGCGAGACCATGTTCGTCGGCGCGCTGCAGGCCTGCGAGCGCTATTTCCCCGCTTTCCAGTTTGTGGTGTGGGCCGGCAAGACGGCCCCCGATGCAATGAGCGCGGCGCTGTTCGACACCGCGGGCGAGGCCTGATCGCGCCGCGCAAGGAGACCCGACGATGAGCGAGCCGACCATCGTCGTTCCTGAAAATCCGGCCGACGCCGACCGCAAGGCCATCGTCGACGTCCTGATGGCTTTCAACGACAAGGCCGGTGGCCCTGCTCGCTTTCAACCGCTCGCCATTCTGATCAAGGACCCCGACACGGGCATGACGCTCGGCGGCCTGTGGGGACGCACCATCTACGACTGGCTGTTCGTCGAACTGCTGGTCGTGCCCGAGCAGCATCGCGGCGGCGATCTCGGCTCGCGCATCCTCGCGCAAGCCGAAGCCATCGCGCGCAGCCGCGGTTGCATCGGCGTCTGGCTCGACACCTACGCCTTCCAGGCGCCGGACTTCTACCGCAAGCAGGGTTACACGGCCTTCGGCACGATCGACGATCACCCGCGCGGGCAGAAGCGCTACTTCTTCCAGAAACGCTTCTAGCAGGCGCCTCGCGTGCTGCGCCGGCGGCGCGGCTGGGGCTGCGCCTTTGCAATGGACATCGCGGACCCGTTCCGGTGATATGGCGCCCTGATCACCAGACCAGGACACCGACGATGACTTCCGCTTCCGGCGCACTCGCAACCTTCTCCGGCACCCTGGCGCTCGCAGGCGCTGGCAAAATGGGCGGCGCGATGCTCGCCGGCTGGCTGGCGCAGGGCCTCGATCCGCTGCGCGTCGTGGTGATCGATCCACATCCCTCCGACGAGATCCGCGCCCAGGCGGCGCACGGTGTGCGGCTGAATCCGGCCCCGGCCGATGTCGGCGCGGTCACGGCGCTGGTGCTCGCGGTGAAGCCACAGATGTTCCGCGACGCGGGGCCGGCACTGCGGGCGCTGGTCGGCGATGCCACGCTGGTGGTCTCGATCATGGCCGGCGCCACTATCGCGTCAATCACCGAAGTCTGCGGCGGCGCCGTGGTCCGCGCCATGCCCAACACCCCGGCCGCGATCGGTCGCGGCATGACGGTCGCCGTGCCCGCCGCCAAGGTGACGACCGCGCAGCGCACCATGACCGATGCACTCCTGCGCGCCACCGGCGCTGTCGAATGGGTCGCGGACGAAGCGCTGATGGATGCCGTGACTGCCGTCTCCGGCTCGGGCCCGGCCTACGTTTTCCTGCTGGCCGAGGAGCTCGCCCGCGCCGGCGTCGCCGCCGGCCTGTCGCCCGCGCTTGCGGCCAAGCTCGCCCGCGAGACCGTCGCCGGCTCCGGCGAACTGCTGCACCGCTCGGACCTCGATGCCGCGGTGCTGCGCCAGAACGTCACCTCGCCCGGCGGCACCACCGCCGCCGCCCTTCACGTGCTGATGGCAACGGATGGGCTGCAGCCGCTGCTGACCCGGGCGGTTGCCGCGGCGGCGAAGCGTTCGAAGGAACTGGCGGGCTGACGGGTCACGATGACCAAGCCGTTTCACATCGAGGCGATGTACGCCGGCACGCCAAGCCCGCTCGGCCCGCGCAAGATCGCGAGCGCGATCGTGAAGTCCGCAATGCCCGGGCCCTGGGAGATCACCCTGGTCGGCCTCGTCGGCGACGCCCAGGCCGACACGCGCCACCACGGCGGCCCGGAGAAGGCGCTGCATCACTATGCGCGCGAACACTATGCGACCTGGCAGGACGAAACACCCGCGCTCGCGACCACGCTCGCAACCGTGCCTGCATTCGGCGAGAACATCTCGACTTTCGGCATGACCGAAGCGTCGGTGTGCATCGGCGACATCTATCGCATTGGAAGTGTCGTGGTGCAGGTCAGCCAGGGGCGCCAGCCCTGCTGGAAGCTCAACGCGCGCTTTGCAACCGACGACATGGCCTACCGGGTTCAGAGCACGGGTCGCACCGGCTGGTACTATCGCGTGCTCGAACCCGGCGCCATCGAACCGGGCGCCGCGATCACGCTTGCGGATCGGCCGCAGCCGGACTGGCCGCTATCGCGCATCTGCACGCTGCTGTATCACCGGACCACGGCGTTCGACGAGCTCGCGGCCCTCGCCGAGCTGCCGGAGCTCGCCGACAGCTGGCGCACCCTCGCCGCGCGCCGCGTCAAATCCCGTACGGTCGAGAGCTGGAATTCGCGGCTCGAGGGCAACAGGAGTTAAAGTCCCGCGGCAATCTCGGCTGCTACACCGGAATCCGCACGGTCGCGCGCAGGCCGCCGAGCGGGCTGTCGCCGAGCATGATGTCCCCGCCATGTGAGCGCGCGATGTCGCGGGCGATGGCAAGGCCGAGGCCCGTGCCGCCCTCGTCCTGGTTGCGTGCGTCGTCGAGACGCAGGAACGGCTTGAACACATCCTCGCGCTTGTCGGGCGGAATGCCGGGGCCGTCGTCATCCACCGAGACGCTGAGGTAACGGTGATCACGGTGGCCGGTGATCGAGATGGTGTCGGCATAGCGCGCCGCGTTCGACACCAAATTGGCGAGGCAGCGCTTGAATGCCGCGGGCTTCACCGTCACGGTCGGATCGCCATGGAACACCACCGTCGCCGTGTGGCCGTGCCGTTCGGCATCGCTGCGCAGCTCCTCCAGCGCGGCCTCCATGTCGGTCGGCTGCGCCTGCTCGCCGCTGTCGCCGCGGGCGAACGCCAGATACGCCTCCAGCATGCCGTTCATCTCGTCGACATCCTTGCGCATCGCCTCGACCTCGGGGCTGTCGCCGATCAGCGCCAGCTCGAGCTTGAAGCGGGTCAGGATGGTGCGCAGGTCATGGGAAACGCCGGCGAGCATCGCGGTGCGCTGCTCGATGCTGCGCTCGATGCGCGTCTTCATCTCGAAGAAGGCCTGCGCCGCGCGGCGAACCTCGCGCGCGCCGCGCGGACGAAAGTCCGGCTGCTCGCGTCCCTTGCCGAAGCTCTCGGCTGCATCCGCGAGCCGCAGGATCGGCTTGATCTGGTTGCGCAAGAACAGCACCGCGACGATCAGCAGGATCGACGACGTGCCGAGCATCCAGAAGATGAAGATCTCGGAGTTCGAGGCATAGGCGGCGCTGCGCCGGGCGAACACTCGCATGATGGTGTCGTCGAGACGGATGCGAATCTCGACCAGCGACGACTTGCCGACCGTGTCGATCCAGAACGGCTTGCCGATCTGCTGGCTGAGCTGCACCGACAGCGTCTGGTCGAGCAGCGAGAAGAACGGCTTCGGCCCCGGTGGCGGCATGTCGCCGACGGGCAGGAAATCGACCACGAGCCCGAGCCGCTCCTGGGCGATGCGCCGCAATTGTGTGCGGTCCTTGTCCTGCGGATAAGCCTTGTAGACATCGATCAGCGCGGCGATGTCCTGCACCACGGCGGCCGACAGGTGCCGCGTCACCGTGTTCCAGTGCCGCTCCATGAACACGAAGGCGACCACCGACTGCAGGATCACCATCGGGACGATGATGATCAGCAGCGCCCGGGCGTAGAGGCCCTTCGGCATCCAGCTCTTGAAGGTGGTGCCCATCCAGCCGCTGGCATCCGAGACCCGCTGCGAGGCGGTCCGGATCAGGGTGAGGCCGGTGTCGAGAGTGCTCATCGGATCGATCTTGCCAAGTTCAGCTGTTGCCGGCCTGTGCTCTACGGCGAGGCGACGAGGCGATAGCCGATGCCGCGCACCGCCTGAAGGAACAGCGGGTTGGCCGGATCGCGCTCGATCTTGCGGCGCAGCCGGTTGATCTGGACGTCGACCGCCCGCTCGTTGACCGAGCCGCCGCCGGTCAGCGCGCCACGCGGCACGGTTTCGCCGGGCTGCGCGGCGAGAATGCGCAGCATCTCGCGCTCACGGTCGGTCAGCTTGAGGATCTCCTCGCCCTGGCGCAGCTCGCCGCGCTCGAGGTGATAGACGTAAGGTCCGAATGCGACCTCCTCGATCGCAGGGGCCGGCGCCGGCATCGCCCGCTTGAGGATGTTGGCGATGCGCAGCACCAGTTCGCGCGGCTCGAACGGCTTGGCGACATAATCGTCGGCGCCGATCTGCAGCCCCTCGATCCGGGCTTCGGCTTCGTGCCGCGCGGTCAGCATGATGATCGGCACCGGCGACGACGCGCGCAACGAGCGCGCGAGGTCGAAGCCGGTCTCGCCGGGCATCATCACGTCGAGAATGAGCAGGTCGAAATGCAGCCCGACCAGCTTGGAGCGCGCATCGGCGGCGCTCATGGCGGTCGTCACCCGATAGCCTTCGTTGGCGAGGAAGCGCGACAGCAGGTCGCGGATTCGACGATCGTCGTCCACCAGCAGGATATGCGGAGCATCGTCGCTCGGCTGAGGTCTCGCGCGGGACACCGCCGTGGTCGTCATGGTCATGCAGCTTCTCACTTCGGCCCGGGCTTCAGCGCCGCTTTCGGCCCGGTCTTGGACCCGGATGCGATCGGCCCGGCGCCCAGAATGATTTCGAGCACCTTGTCCGGATCATGGCGATCGATCATGGCGCGCAGAAAATGGCGGATGGTCTCGCCCTCTGCCGCATCGACGCCCTGCAGCGCGCGGTTGATACGGTCGGTCTGCAGACCGGCGAGCTTTGCGACCAGCGCCTCGCCCTTGGCGGTAGCATAGAGCAGCCGCTGCCGGCGATCACTGTCGCCCGACTTCTGCACGATGTAGTTCTCGTCCAGCAGTTGCTTCAGCACACGCCCCAGCGACTGCTTGGTGATGCGCAGCACGTCCAGCAGGTCGGCCACTTTCAGCCCGGGATAGCGGGTGACGAAATGGACCACACGATGATGGGCGCGGCCGAACCCGAACGCCCGCAGCACGTCGTCGGCGTCGCCGACGAAGTCCCGGTAGGCGAAGAACAACAGCTCGATGATGTCCCAGCGCGGATCGGCACCGTCGGCCGCCGGCTGTGCCTCGCTGGCCCCGCTGCGCGGCTGGGGCATGTCAGGCTTGAAATTTACGTCAGGCATGTTGACATATTTCGGTTTCATTGTTACAAAAACACCCGTCACCACGAAATATTAGAATATTTCGCACCCTTGCGGGCGGGGTGACAGACAACCGGCGGCCGGAAAATCCATGATTTTTCGGGGCCGACCATCAGCCAGTCCTCAGCGCAACAGGACCTGGCGAAACATACTGGACTTCGGGTGTTCCCGCAAAAAGCGGGCCAGCCGGTCCAGAGCCACCGGCCGTGCGCCAATCACGCAAGACCGCTCTACACCGGGAGAAAAACAACAATGGGTGTGTCGTTCGACAAAATCGATGGGGTCATCTGGTACGACGGCAAGCTGGTGCCGTGGGCCGACGCCAATGTCCACGTTCTGACTCATGGCCTCCACTACGGCAGCGCCGTGTTCGAGGGCGAGCGGGCCTACGGCGGCCAGATCTTCAAGAGCACCGCGCACAGCGAACGCCTGAAGCGGTCGGCCAACATCCTCGACTTCGAGATCCCCTACTCGGTGGCCGAAATCGACGCCGCCAAGCAGCTGGTGCTGGACAAGAACAACCTGCCCGACGCCTACCTCCGGCCGGTGGCCTGGCGGGGCTCGGAGATGATGGGCGTGGCGGCCCAGAACAACACCATCCATCTGGCGATCGCCTGCTGGAACTGGCCGAGCTACTTCGATCCGGCCGAACGGCTGAAGGGCATTCGCCTGGCGCTCGCCGACTACCGCCGCCCCGACCCGCAGACGGCGCCGGCGCTGGCGAAGGCCGCCGGCCTCTACATGATCTGCACCATTTCCAAGCACAAGGCGGAGCGCCAGGGCTACGCCGACGCCATGATGCTGGACTGGCAGGGCCGCGTCGCCGAATGCACTGGCGCCAACATCTTCTTCGTCAGGGATGGCAAGGTGCACACGCCGATCGCCGACTGCTTCCTCCCCGGCCTCACCCGCAGCACGGTGATCGAGCTGGCCAAGCGGCGCGGCATCGAGGTCGCCGAGCGCCGCATCCTGCCCGAGGAGCTCGACGGCTTCACCGAGTGCTTCATCACCGGCAGCGCGGCGGAAGTGACCCCGGTCGCCGAGATCGCCCACTGGACGTTCACCCCCGGCGCCATCACCAAGCAGCTGATGGAAGACTACACCGCCGAGGTTCAGCCCAGGAAGGCGGCGGCCTGAGCCGCTCCGGACGGAACGCGACCAAAACGCCGGGCGAGAGCCCGGCGTTTTCGTTTGCTACCGGCGCCTGTCCTTGAGCGCCTGCGCCACCAGCTCGATCTCGTTGGTCCAGATACCGCCGGCATAACCCGCAGGCAGGCGGGCAAGATCGGCGGTGGTGTCGATTCCGGCGGTGAATTCGCCGCCCGCATAGGGGCCGATCACGTAAACGTCGGTCCCCACCGCCCTCATGCGCGCGAGGAAACGGTTCGGCCATCCCCACACAATCAGGGCGCGAGATTGATCGGCACCACCAGCACAACGCCGTGGCAGGCCTGCGGCACGACACCGCTCCAGCCGAACGCCAGATAGGGCAGCAGGCAGGCTTTCAGCGATGCGCGCGAGATGATCCTGAGGTCCGGCAGCAGCCGCTTCACCTCGGCGACCGGCTCGTCGCCGCCATAGACGATCAGCTGCGCACGCCGCGACGGATCGAGCCGTGCAAGGACGGCGGCGAGACGCGTCCCCTCGCTGCGGTCGCGGCTCTTGACGTTGATGTTGATGTCGCGATCGGGAAACGCCGCCAGCACCTCGTCGAGGGTCGGCATCAGTCCGACACCTTTGCCCCGGAACGGAAAGGTCCGGCCACCGTCAGCGGTGTAGCCATAGCCGATGTCGAGCGTCTTGAGCTCGGCCATCGCATGCTCACGGGTCACGCCGGTGCCGTTGGTGCGGCAATCGAGCGTCCAGTCATGAAACACGGCAAACTGGCCGTCCGTGGTCGGATGGACATCGACCTCGGCGACGTCCGCGCCCGCCGCAAACGCGGCGCGCAGTGAGGCAATGGTGTTTTCCAGATAAGGATGGGTCGGCGGCCGCATGCGCGCCGCCGTGCAGGTGTCGTTGCGCAGATCGGTGGTGTCGAACTGCTGGGCAATGCCGCGGTGGGCCAGAAGCCGTGGCGAGCCAGTCGGTCGCGGCGCAAGGCTGCTGGTATTGAGCAGAAACACGGTGACCGCCGCTGCCAGCACCACGCATCCCGCAATCCGGATTCGCCGCCCCATTGCCACGCCCCCTTCACGTTTCCGCCCGGGCAGATGCCGACCGAATATGGCGGTGATATGGACCGCCTCAGGAGGCCGGTATCAACCCGAGCCGCTCACGCAGGCTCCAGCGCCGGATCATCACGCACGCCACCACCGCGAGGCCGGCAGCGAGCCCGATCCAGATCCCGACGGCGCCGAGATTGGTGCGAAACGCCAGCATCGCGCTCAGCGACAGGCCCACGCCCCAGTAGCCGAGGCCGGCATAGAGCATCGGCACGCGGGCATCCTGCAGGCCACGCAGCATGCCGGCCCCGACCGTCTGCGCACCGTCGACGACCTGGAAGATCGCCGCCCACAGCAGGAACGACACCGCCGTCGTCACCACGGCGGCGTTCGCCGGATCGTGGATATCAACGAATACGCCGATCAACAGCTGCGGCACGGTCAGCATCACGATGCTCATGCTGCTCATGAACGTCACAGCGAGGGCGAACGCCGTCCAGCCCGCGCGGGTGATGCCGTCGCGGTCACCTGCGCCGCGGGCGAGGCCGACCCGCACGGTGGCCGCCTGGCCGAGCCCCATGGGCACCATGAACGAGGCCGAGGCGATCTGGATGGCGATGGAGTGCGCGGCAATCGCCACGGTGCCGAACTGCCCCATCAGGAACACCGCCGCGTTGAACACCGTCACCTCGAACGCCAGCGTCGCTCCGATCGGCAGACCGAGCCGCCACAGCGCGACAAGGCGCGGCCAATCCGCCCGCCACCAGTTGCCGAACAAGCGGTAGCGGCGAAACTTGTGGCTAAACGCCACCGCACACGCGAGGCTGCCGAACACGAACAGGTTGGACAGCGTCGTCGCCAGACCCGACCCGCGCAGGCCGAGCGCCGGCACGCCGAGGTGGCCGAACACCAGCACCCAGTTCGCCGCAACGTTGAACAGGATCGCGGCGCCGGTCACGGCGAGCGCCCATGTCGGACGCTCGAGCGCCGCAACAAATGAGCGCAGCGCGATGTAGCCGAGCGCCGGCAGGAAGCCCCACTGCAGCATGCGCACGAACGACTGCGCGTCGGCCGCGAGCTGCGGCTCCTGGCCGAACAGCAGCAGGATCGGCTCGCTGTGCCACAACACGAGCCAGCTCGGCACCGCAAGGATGACAGCCGTCCACAGACCCTGGCGGAAGGTGCGGCGCACGTCGCGCACCACATGACGGCCGCGCCCGATCGCGCTCGCCATCATCGGCGACGTCGCGGTGACGACGCCGATCGCGAAGAGCAGCAGGCCGAAATACAGATTGACCCCGAGTGTCGCCGCGGCGAGCTGCGCCGCGCCGAGGCGGCCCAGCACGATCACGTCGGTGGTGGTCAGCGCGATCTGGGCGAGGTTGGTGAGCACCAGCGGCCAGCCGAGCGCCAGCGTCGCCCGGAGTTCACCGAGCCAAGCGTCGCGCGAGAACGCGCTTTGGCGGAGGACCAGCAGCATGGATGATCAATCGTCGGCATTCAGACCAATAAAGCTCGCGCCGCCGTCATCACAGGGATGACCGGCCGCGCAAGCATCATGACGAAGAAGGGAAGCAATCCCGGCGCACACGAATGACCGCACTATAGCGGCAGCACGATGGCGTGAGAGGCGCCGCCATCACAGAACAGTCATGAGACTTCGCCGTACGATGCGACCAGACGTCGCGCCGTGTCAGAAGGCCGAGGCCGGCAGCCAGAACACCTCGCCCTCGGACTCTTCGGTGTCGAGCCAGAGCAGCGGCAGATGCGGGAAGGCCTCTTCCATGGCAGCACGGCCGCGGCCGACTTCGCACAGCAGCCCGCCGTCCTCGGTCAGGTAGCGCGGGGCATCGGCCATGATGCGGCGAACGATGTCGAGACCATCATCGCCGCCATCGAACGCCATCTTCGGCTCGTGCCGGCACTCGCGCGGCAGGCCCGCCATGCCTTCGGCATCGACATAGGGCGGGTTGGTGATGATCAGATCGTAGCGCGCGTCCTTCGGCAGCGGCGCGAACAGGTCGCCGCGGTACAAGGTCACCGTGCCGTCGAGACCATAGTCCGCGACGTTGTGGGTGGCCACCGCGAACGCATCCTTGGAGAGTTCGACGGCATCGACCTGCGCATTCGGAAAATGGCGCGCCGCGAGAATGGCAAGGCAGCCCGAGCCGGTGCAGAGGTCGAGCACCCGGCCGACCGCACCGGGCTCCTCGATGAGCGAGCCGTCGTCTCCGCTGAAGTGGCTCTCCAGCAGCTCGCCGATGAAGGAGCGCGGCACGATGACACGCTCATCCACATAGAACGGCAGGCCGCGCATGTAGACCTTGTTGAGCAGATAGGCCGACGGCTTGCGGGTGCGGACGCGTGCCTCGATCAGGGCCAGCAGCTTCTGCCCCTCCGCACGGGTGACCCGTGCGGTGGCAAACGTCTCGAACTGGTCGGGCTGCAGCGACAGCGTCTCGCCGACCAGGAAGATCGCCTCCGCCACCGGATCGGTGGTGCCGTGAGCGAACACGACCTCGGCGGCATTGAAACGGCTCACGGCGAAGCGGACATAGTCGAGCAGGGTCACGAGCTCGGACGGGCCGACCTTCACCGGCCGCGCCGCGCTGCCGCGCCGGCTGGACGTCTTTGCAGATTTTACCATCAGGTTTTGCCCCAGCGGGCGGCCGCGGCATCGTCGCGCTGATGCGCTTCGACCCAGGTGGCCGTGCCCTGCGCGCGCTCCTCGGACTTCCAGAACGGCGCGTTGGTCTTGAGATAGTCCATGAGAAATTCGGCGCCATGAAACGCAGCCTGCCGGTGAGCGGAGGCCGTCAGCACCAGCACGATGTTGTCGCCCGGCACCACGCGGCCGAAGCGATGGATCACCGTGACCGCCGTCAGCGGCCAGCGCGCCAGCGCCTCGTCGACATGGCGACGGATCTCCACTTCCGCCATGCCTGGATAATGCTCGAGCGTCAGCGCCGCGATCGCATCATCGCCCTCGCCGCCGCGGCAGATGCCGCTGAAGCTCACCACCGCGCCGATGTCGGTGCGGCCGCGGGTCAGCGCGGCAATCTCGTGCGCGATATCGAAATCGTCCTGCTGCAGGCGGATGGTGACAGGAATGGCCATGGCCGTGCTAGCCGCCGGTCATCGGCGGGAAAAACGCGATCTCGCGGGCGCCGGCGATTGCAGCGTCAGGCTTGACATGGGTGTGGTCGATCGCGGCCCGCACCACAGGCTTTTCGAACGCATGGGCATACCGCTCGCCCTGCCCGGCGAGCCATTGCATCAGGTCCGCCACGGTGCGCACCGAGGCCGGCGGCTCGATCGTCTCTTCCGCCTTGCCGACGCGCTCACGCACCCAGGCGAAATAGAGGACCTTCATGTCTCCTCCGCGATCAGGTGGCGGATGCCGGCACGGAAATAATCCCATCCGGTGTAGAGCGTGACGATCGCCGAGATCCACAGCAGCGCGAGGCCGGTCGGCGTCACCACCGACAACACCTGGTCGCCGGCGTCGCCCGCCAGCAGGAAGCCGATCGCGACCAGTTGCACCGTGGTCTTCCATTTGGCGAGCCGGGTCACCGGCACGCTGACGCGAAGCCCGGCGAGGTATTCGCGCAGCCCCGACACGAGGATCTCGCGGCACAGGATCACGATCGCGGCCCACAGCGTCCAGCCATGGATGATGCCGTCGGCTGCCAGCATCAGCAGGCAGGATGCGACCAGGAGTTTGTCGGCGATCGGGTCGAGCATCCGGCCGAACGCCGACTGCTGGTCCCAGATGCGGGCATAGTAGCCGTCGAGGAAGTCCGTCACCCCCGCGGCGATGAACACCGCGAGCGCCACCCAGCGCAGCCACAGCGGCCCGTCCATGATCGATTGGGCATAAATGCAGCCAACCACGACCGGCACCGCGGCGATCCGCGAATAGGTAAGCACGTTCGGAAGCGAGAACGAGTGCCTCGCCGATCCCCTGGCCGTCACGCTGTCCATCTGCATTACCAATACCGCCCGCGTATCGGCGTCAACCGCCGAGAGCGCATCGCTCGCGTCCCCACCCTTGCAAACCACATCGCCCGGACGGGCGCCATGACAGATAGCGTCATTCTGGCCGTCCGCAAAGCCGGCCCGACCGGAAGAGGGCGATTTTTGCCACGTTATAAAGACCCCTGTGTTTGCAGGCCCTTACTTCGACTGGGCGTGGAAGAAATCGAAGATCTTGCGGGCCCCCTCGGCGCTGATGCCGGGAACCTTGCAGAGATCGGCGACGGAGGCTCGTTCGATCTCCTTCAACGTGCCGAAATGGTGCAGCAACGCACGTTTGCGTGACGGGCCGATGCCGGGGATTTCCTGCAATCCGGCCTCGCGGATGTCCTTCTTACGCAACTTGCGGTGTGACCCGATCACGAAGCGATGGGCCTCGTCGCGCAGCCGCTGAATAAAATACAGCACCGGGTCGCGCGGCTCTAGCTTGATGGCCGGCCGGTCCGGCAGGAACAGGGTCTCGCGCCCGGCGTCCCGGTCCGGCCCCTTGGCCACCGACATCAGCGCCACATTGGTCACCCCGAGCGACGCGAAGATCTCGCGCACCGCATTGAGCTGGCCGAGACCGCCGTCGATGATGACCAGATCCGGCCACTGCGGCGTCGTGTCATCAGCCGCGCCGTCCGCTTCGGCGCCCGCCTCCGGTGCGGCCTCAGGCGCACTGGCCAGGAGGCGCTTGAAGCGCCGCTCCAGCACCTCGCGCATCATGCCGTAGTCGTCGCCCGGGGTCAGCGCCTCGGAGCGGATGTTGAACTTGCGGTACTGGTTCTTGATGAAGCCGTCCGGCCCCGCCACGATCATGGCGCCGACCGCGTTGGTGCCCTGGATGTGGCTGTTGTCATAGACCTCGATCCGGCGTGGCGGACGCGGCAGGCCGAGCGTGGTCGCCATCGCCTCCAGCAGGCGCGACTGGGTCGCGGTGTCGGCGAGCTTGCGGCCGAGCGCCTCACGTGCGTTGTTGAGCGCGTGGACCACGAGGTCCTTCTTCTCGCCGCGCTGCGGCACATTGACCTCGACCTTGAAGCCGGCCTTGGCGCTGAGCGCCTCGGCGAGCAGGCCGCGCTCCTCGATATCGTGGGACAGCAGGACCAGCTTCGGCGGCGGCTTGTCGTCGTAGAACTGGGCGAGGAACGCGCCCAGCACCTCGCCCGATGCGAACGACTTGTCCGCTCGGGGGAAATAAGCGCGGTTGCCCCAGTTCTGACCGGTGCGGAAGAAGAACACCTCGACACAGGAATAGCCGCCCTCCTGGTGGATGGCGAACACGTCCGCCTCGTCCACGGTGCGCGGATTGATGCCCTGCTGGGACTGGATCGCCGACAGCGCGGCCAAGCGGTCGCGGTAGATCGCCGCCGTCTCGAAGGCGAGATCGGCCGACGCCTTCTCCATTTCGGCGGCCAGTTGCTCCTTCACCGCCCGGCTGCGGCCCGACAGGAAGTCCGTCGCCTCGCGCACCAGCTCGGTATAGCCGGCGAAGTCGATCTCGCGGGTGCATGGCCCGGCACAGCGCTTGATCTGGTAGAGCAGGCACGGCCGGCTGCGGCTCTCGAAGAACGAATCGGTACAGGCGCGCACCAGAAAGGCGCGCTGCAGCGCGGTGATGGTGCGGTTGACCGCCCCCACCGAGGCGAACGGACCGAAATAGCGTCCGGGCCGGCTCTGCGCACCGCGATGCTTGAGAATCTGCGGCGCCCAATGATCGCCGGTGATCAGGATATAGGGAAACGACTTGTCGTCGCGCAGCAACACGTTGAAGCGCGGCCGCAGTTGCTTGATGAGGTTGGCTTCGAGCAGCAGCGCCTCGGTCTCGGTCGCGGTCGACACGATCTCGACACTGACGGTCGCCGCGATCATCCGCGCGATGCGCAGCGGATGCCCGGTCGGCCGCACGTAGGACGACAGCCGTTTGCGCACGTTCTTGGCCTTGCCGACATAGAGCACGTCGTGCGCCGCGTTCAGCATGCGATAGACGCCGGGCAGCGTCGGCGCGAGCCGCACCGCCTGGGCGATCGCCGCCCGGCCGACCGCGAGCGGCCCTTCAGGTGCAGCCTCGCCGGACTCGTCGACGAGATCAGGCAGGCGCTCATCGTCCTCGTCGGCCGCGGGTTCGGTCAGGTCGACGTCCTGCGGCGGCAGGTCGCTCGTCGCAGCCGTCGGCAGGCGCCGCTGGCCATCCGGCTTCGTCGGGGTGATGGGATCGCTATCCATGTTCGCTACGTAATGATCCGGAACCCGCAGGGCAATTCGCCGACCGCAGTGGCGCTGCTTTCTGTTTCTGTTGTGGGGCGTCTGGCCGGCGTCACACAAGTTCCGGGCGCACGATCACAAGTAAGACTCTTTTAACAACGATACGGCGGCGCGCACCCGACTTAACCCCTGTTTAACTTAAAAATCTCGATAAATCCTGCGTATCGGGTTTGGACTTCCGTAACCGTATGGTTCCAGCGGGACGCGTTTCAGGAACGAGCGGACGGACGAGTAGAGTTCGGAGTATCGAGATGAGCAAGGCCCCCCTCGGAGCCGCGATGTGCGCGGCGGCCATGTGCATGACGGCGCTGTCGGCCCAGGCTGCCGACCTGCCTTATCGCCCCTACACGGTCAATCAGCCGCTCAACGCCTTCAGCTGGGCCGGGCCCTATCTCGGTGCCAACCTCGGCTATGGCTGGGGTGACGTCGACAACAGCCTGACGCGGCCCTCGGGCTTCCTCGGCGGCGCCCAGGCCGGCTACAACTGGCAGTCCGGCCAGTTCGTGTTCGGCATCGAAGGCGATATCCAGGCGAGCGGCGCCGACGACCGCTTTGCGGCGTGGAAGTTCTCCAATCCGTGGTTCGGCACAGTGCGCGGCCGCTTCGGCTACGCCATGAACAACATCCTGATCTACGGCACCGGCGGTCTCGCCTTCGGCGAGGTGAAGGCGGAAGCCTTCGGCGCCACCGAATCCTACACCACCGCCGGCTGGACGCTGGGCGGCGGCGCCGAGATGAGCTTCGCTCCGAACTGGTCGGCGAAGGTCGAGTATCTCTACACGGACCTGTCGCACCACAACTTCGTGCTCACCGGCACGAGCAACGGCTTCGCCTTCAGCACCATTCGCCTTGGCGTGAACTACCACTTCTAGGCGCGGCTCGAGCCGCCTGACACTGGACTGGAAATCCCGGCGCAAGCCGGGATTTTTGTGTCGACAGCCACGATCGCTTGGAAACAGCCGACCTGCTGCGTGCGAGGCACCGGGCAGTCGCCGCCAGCAGAACTTCGACGCGTTCAGTTCAAGTCCGCCCGAGCCCGCGGCTCAGGATGAAACGACCAGGTCCACCGCCTTCGGACCCTTGCCCTTCTTGTCCGGCTCAACTTCGAACGTAATGCGCTGTCCTTCCTTCAGGTCCTTCAGACCAGCGCGCTCGACCGCCGTGATGTGAACGAACACATCGCGGCCGCCATCGTCAGGCTTGATGAAGCCATAGCCACGCTCACCATTGAAGAACTTGACGGTACCCGTCATAGCCATCGGGAAAACTCCTCTCCCCGCAATGCTTCACCGCTGCGTACTCCACGCATCGGCGCGACCGGACATTCACTTCCGGAAAGCATCGGCTCGCTGGGGCTCATCCCGGCAGGCAGGGCAGGCCTGTCACGGCCGACCTTGCCCTGAAACCCCAGAGGCCTCGTCACTCCGCCGCCTCCATTCGCGGAAGCGGAACGTAAAGCCCGCCCTCACATGACGAGCATAATACGCTTCCATGCAAATTGACTATGGCTCAGTTGCAATTTTGGATCGATTGGTTGGATCTAACCGCCAAAAGGTTGTCAGGCCTTGGCAAATTCAACCCTGAAGCGCGCCGCGCCACCGATCCCGAGAGGCTTCTCCAGCTCCGTAAGCAGTGCGCGCAAGTCGTTCGCCAGCGTCCATGGCGGATTGACCACCAACAGCCCGGCGGACACGAGCCCACCCTTGGGGTCCTGGGGCGCGACGCTGAACTCGATCCGCAGCACCTTGTCCGCCGTCAGCCGGGTGGCGGCGGTGCGCGCCACGGCCGCGGCCAGGCCATCGGTCGCCCGCCGCTGTTTGGCCGGATACCACAGCAGGTAGCTTCCGGTCGGCCACCTGGCGAACGCCGCGGCAAAGCCCTCGGCAAGCCTGGTGAACTCGTCGTCGGCTTCGAACGGCGGATCCACCAGCACGACGCCGCGCCGTTCATTGGGCGGCACGAAGGCCCGCAGCGCGGTCCAGCCGTCCAGGTCCACCACCCGCCCCTGTTCGTCCCGCCGCAGCGCGTCGATCAGGCTCTTGCGCGCCTGCGGCTCAACTTCACAGGCCACCAGACGATCCTGCGGTCGCAGCAGCGCCCGGGCGATCAACGGTGAACCCGGATAGGCCGCGAGCTGGCCCGGCGGATTGAAGGCCCGGACAATGTCGAGATAGGGCTCGATCAGCTTGAGCGCCGCGTCGGAAAATCGCGCCTGCATCACCCGCGCGATGCCGGTCAACCATTCGCCGCCACGCTGGGCCTCGGCGCTGGTCAGGTCATACAGCCCGGCACCGGCATGGGTATCGATGACCCGGAACGCCGCCGGCTTGTCCTGCAGATGCAGCAGAATCCGCACCAGCACGATGTGCTTGACGACATCGGCGAAATTTCCGGCGTGGAAGGCATGGCGATAGTTCATGCCGGCATCGGTAGAGCATTTTCCGGCAAAGGGAAACGCCGCCACCGACAGGATGACGCCCTCCCGCCGTGGACGGAAGGGCGCGCCCCTCGAACGGACGCGGGACTAGCCGCTCGATCCGCCGCGCATCGGCGGCATGTCCACCTTGTCACGCCGGCAGGCGCGGCGATCGATCTCTTCGCAGGCGCGGAACTGGAGGTCCTTGCTGAGGCAGATGCGCACCTCGCTGAGGCGCCGGCTGTCGCAGGTAACCGCGATCGCCGCGTTGCTTAAGCCGGGATTGGCCTTGACGAAGGCCTCCTCGACCTCGGCCGGGGCCACGACCTTGGTCTCCGACAATTCGAGATATTCGGCCGGGATCTTCACCACCGCCCGCGCCTTGCGCACGGTCTCGAAATAGGCCCGCGCCTGCATGCCCGAGCAGGTGCCGTGCTTGTCCCATTCGTTGAAGATCAGCCCCGGCGCCGGCATCAGGTCGAGCATCGAGGACACGATGTTGCGATCGAGCCGCGGCGCCGGACGCTGGCAGTAATTCGGAAAGCCGCGGTCGTACTGCGGCCACAGGCCATGCACCACGAACGAATAGGGCCGGCCGCCGCACTGGATCTGCTGGTTGCGGCCGGTATTGCCCCGCTCGGTCGCCGCCTCGCAGAACGACGGCGACCACGACAGCGACAGGACGTAGAAATCGAATTCGCCGGGCGCATTCTGCCGCTGGTCCTGCGCCGAAACCGGCCCCGAGGGCAGCACGCCGGCCAATAGACCGATCAACAGGGGAAACAGCAGGAGTCTTGCAACAGCGCGGGTCGAGAAATGCAGAGCCGACAGAGCGAACATGACAATCCCCCAGACGCAACCAGACACGCGGCGAGCCTAGCCAGCGAACGAGAACATTTCAAGAACAAAATGAAAGGCCCTGCGAACCGGGTTCGCAGGGCTTCGAATTTTCCAAGCAGTGAAAGGACTTACGGGCGCGCCGACTTGCAGGCCGGATTGTACGCCCAGTTGCGATCGAGCCCGGTGACACACCACTCCACATCCGAGCCGTAGCCGGAGAAGCCACCATCCTCGATGATCGAATAGTGCACCTGCCGCGCCCGGCCATCGCTGAGCATCGCATGCGCGGAGCAGAAGCGGCGCGGAATGGTGTTCGACGCCCACGGCCGGAACGCGACCTCCCGCACATCGGAAAAGCCGGTGATCTGCAGGCCCGAGTTCCAGAACTGGCCCTCCTTGGCGGAGAAGCGCGACGAAATGGTGTCGAGCGCCGATTCGCACGACGGCACATTGCCGTCATAGCGCGGACCGGACAGCCAGAAATTCATCTCGAGCGGGTTGGCGGCCTGCGCCGCCGGCTGGAACGCCAGCAGGCTGACGAGCACGCCGAAGGCGGCTCCGATGCTGGATGGGCTGAGAGTCGTGAAGAGCTTGCGCATGGCCGCCTGCCGAAGTTGATTGCGGCGGACGGTGCCGCGAAGCGCGCATGAGGTCAAGTGCACCGCGGCAACACCGGGCGACAACTCCCTGTAGACCGCCCATGCCGGCTTCTCAGCGGTCCGGGCGATGGGTAAGTTGAAGCTCGGAATCGAACCGGAGATCGACATGCGAACGATGATGACCGGCGCGCTGGCGGCGCTTGGCGCCCTTGCCTGCGGGCTGATGGTCGGCCAGGCGAAGGCCGACTATGTGCCGCCCTTCCAGGGCAATGATACCGGCGGCATCATTGCCTATGCACTGGTCGGCCAGACCGACGCCCGCACGCTCGCCGTCAATCACTGCGCACAGTACGGCAAGGTGGTGAAGCTGACCGGGGTGCAGCCGTCCTATGGCGGCTACCTGTCGTTCGCCTGCATCTGGGTGCCGCAGGGACGGCCGGACCGGCCGCTGAGCGTGCGCTACTGAACGCCACACGGCGGTGCAGCGACGAACACCGGGATGCTGTTCAAGATATCGATGGAGTTCGTTGAATGCGAAACGTCCTTTCGGCGCGTGCGCTGGCTGTTGCGATGATGTCCGCCGCGGTGCCGGCGCTCGCCCACGGGGAGGAGCTGCCGACCCGCAAGGCCGGCCTGTGGGAGCTGAAGATGGAGATGGCCGGCGGCATGCTGCCGGCGATGACCATGCAGCAGTGCACCGACGAGACTACCGACAAGGCGATGACCACGTCGTTCGGGCCGATGCAGAAGGACAGCTGCAGCCGCAACGACGTCCAGAAGACGTCGACCGGCTTCACAGTCGATTCGGAATGCTCGGCCGGCGGCATGGCGCTGTCCTCGCATGCCGAGATCTCCGGCGATTTCAATTCCGCCTATACGGTGAAAGTGACTTCGCACCACACCGGCGGGCCGGCCGCCATGCCGCGCGACAACAACATGACGGTGCAGGCCAGGTGGCTCGGCGCCTGCATGAGCGACCAGAAGCCCGGCGACATGATCATGCCCGGCGGCATGAAGATGAACATCCGGGATCTTCAGGCCATGAAGAACATGATGAAGAAGAACTAACCGCCGGCGGTCAGGCCACTGAAAAGCGCTTCTCGAATTTCGCGACGTTGATGACGCCGCGCCGGTGCGTGCCGTCGCCGATCTTGCGGTCGCCGTCGAAGACGGCGACGTCGAACAGTACGCTGCGCCCCTCGATGGCGATGACCCGCGCGGTCGCCCGCACCACGCGCCCGACCGGCGTCGCGGCAAGGTGCCGGACGTTGACCTCCGTGCCGACACTGACGAAGCCCTCCGGCAGATGCGGCGCGATGGCGACCGTCGCCGCCATCTCCATCAGCAGGATCATCATCGGCGTGGCGTAGACCCGCGGCATGTGCGCGGCGAAATGGGCCACCGTCAGTTCGTCGGTCACCGTCACCGAGCGCTCGGCGCTCATGCCGACGGTGATCGCAGCCATCTCGTTCATGTCGCCTCCGCGCCGCGCCGGAGATCGGCGGCTATTTCTTCGCCAGCCTGGCCGTGCGCTCGACGAAGGTCTCGCCGCCCTTCATCTTGTCGGCGAGCTTCGCCTCGACGATCTGCACGGTCACGAGGTCCGAGGTCACGCCGAGGTTCTTCACCAGCGCCTGGGTGATGTCGAGCATCATGCCCTTCTTTTGTTCGTCGGTGCGGCCTTCGGCCATGAAAACGTGAACTTCGGGCATCGTCTGCTCCTGCTGCTGCGCGGACCGCGAGTGTGTCAGGTCCTGCGCACTCCTTCACCGGTCAATTGCTCACGGGTTCTCCGCTGCCGGCGCATGGCTGCGCGCCGGCGGCGGCGATGATCAGATCGACCACGCCACGTCGTGGCGGGCCAGCACCTCGCGCACCGCTTCGACTAGCGCATCCTCGCGCGCGGCGAACTGCGCCGGCCGCGTCTCGCGCCATTCCTGGTTGGAGGCGATCGCGGCCGCCGCCTTGGCGCCCTCGATGAGGTCCTTGATCTGCACCTCGCCGCGCGCCTTCTCGTCCGATCCCTGGATGATCACGCAGGGCGCGTTGCGGCGGTCGGCATATTTGAGCTGGTTGCCCATGTTCTTGGGATTGCCGAGATAGAGTTCGGCGCGGATGCCTGCCTTTCGCAGCGTCGCCACCATCGCCTGATAGTCGGCGACGCGGTCGCGGTCGAACACCGTGACCACCACGGGGCCGAACTCGGGCGCGGTATCGAGCTTGCCGATCAGCGACAGCGCCGCCTGCAGGCGCGACACGCCGATCGAGAATCCCGTCGCCGGCACCGCCTCGCCGCGGAAGCGCGACACCAGCCCGTCGTAACGGCCGCCGCCACCGACCGAGCCGAAGCGCACCGGGCGGCCCTTCTCGTCCTTGGTGTCGAGCAGCAGTTCGACCTCGTAGACGGGCCCGGTGTAGTACTCGAGGCCGCGCACCACCGACGGATCGATGCGGATGCGGTCCTCACCATAGCCGCCCGCCGTGACGAGCTGGCGGATCTGGTCGAGCTCGGCCTGGCCCTCGGCGGCGAGCGGCGAATCTCCGGCCGGCTTGCCTTCGGTGAAGGCGATCACCTTCTCGATGGCGTCCGCAGGCAGCTCCGCGCCCTTGGTGAAGTCGCCGCTCTCGTCCTTGCGACCTGCGCCGAGCAGCAGCCGCACGCCGTCGGCGCCGAACTTGTCGAGCTTGTCGATCGCCCGCAGCACGGTCAGCCGGCGGCCGGCATTGGCGTCGCCGCCGAGGCCGATCGCCTCGAGCACGCCGTCGAGCACCTTGCGGTTGTTGACCTTGACCACATAGGCGCCGCGCGGAATGCCGAGCGCCTCCATGGTGTCGGCGGCCATCATGCAGATTTCGGCATCCGCCGCCGGCGACGCGCTGCCGACGGTATCGGCATCAAACTGCATGAACTGACGGAAGCGCCCGGGCCCCGGCTTCTCGTTGCGATAGACGTAGCCGACGCGATAGCTGCGGTAGGGCTTGGGCAGCACGTCGAAATTCTCGGCGACATAACGCGCCAGCGGCGCGGTGAGATCATAGCGCAGGCTGATCCACTGCTCGTCATCGTCCTGGAACGAGAACACCCCCTCGTTGGGACGGTCCTGGTCCGGCAGGAACTTGCCGAGCGCATCGGTGTATTCCATCGCCGGGGTCTCGACCGGCTCGAAGCCGTAGAGCTCGTAGACACGCTGGATGGTCGCGATCATGCGCCGCGTCGCGGCGATCTCGACGGGGCCGCGATCAGCCAGGCCCCGCGGCAGGCGGGCCTTGAGTTTCTGAGGCTTTTTGGATTTCTCGGACATGTCGCTCGTCGCCACGGACGTAAGTCAGAAATGACTTACAGGGGGCCACGGGTTAGCAGCCGGGGGACGCAGGGGCAAGCAGGTCGGCGCGGCGCGCCGGACGGTCAGTTCACCAGCACGGCGCCGTCGCAGCGGATGCCGGTCACCCAGACCGAGGCCTGGCCGAGGCTGACGCCGAGCGTCTGCAGCACCGATGCGAGCAACTGGTCGACCGGTGCGGTCACCCCACCGATGATGCTGGCGACCAGCGCCGTGAGACCGGGGATCGGCAGGCCGAGCCCGAGGATCTGCACGTTCAGATTCAGGTTGCCGAGCAGGCTCGAGGTCAGCGACGACAGGAACGAGGTGGTATTGACGGTCTTGCGGGTCATCGCCTGGATGTCGGAATAGCTGAAATTGACGCTGGTCGGCGAGCTGTTGGACATGGTCGCGTGCGCAAGGCCGGACACCTGAACGAGGCCGAGATTGACCAGCAGCGCCGGCGGCGGATTGGGCTTGGTGGTGAAGTTGGTCATGTCGGCCGACGTCACACCGCCGATCCAGGCATCGATGATGCCAGGCGACACGCCGAGCGTGACCGTCGAGGTGCTGATGTCGGGATAGCCGCATTGCAGCGCGTTGAGCGTCGCGGTCCCCGGCGCCACCTCGACATAGATCGGCAGATTGACCGCCGACACGCTGCCGCTACCGAGCAACTGGATCTGCAGGAATACCCGCGTCTGGGCGGTGTGGACGCTGGCGCCGACCGCGCCGACGGTGAACCAGCTCGAGCCGACCGGCTGCTCGCCGACCGTCGCCTGCAGCGTGACGCTAGCGATCCCCGGCAGGTTGAGGTTCAGCCCGGCCGCGATCTGGTGGGTGCCGTTGGCGATCACCGCCATCGCGGTCAGGAGATCGAGCACCGACACCGGCACCGCGACCTGCGGGGTCTGGCCTGCCACCAGCCCGCCATACGGCCCGGGGTTCATCAGTGCCTGCGCGGTGAACTTGCTGGTGAGGCCGGTCACCGCCTGGTTGATACTCGACAGCGCGAGGGTCGCCGAGTTGTTGCCGTTGGCCGCCCGCTGCGCCGTCAGCAGCGCGCCGACCAGATCCGGCAGTTTCACCTGGCCGGCGAGCACCTGATTGTAGGTCACGCCGGTGAGGTTGACCTGTGTGGCCAGCGCCGACATGTACTGGAAAGCGTCGATCTGCGCATTGAGCAGCGCCTGATAGTCCATCACCGACAACGACAGCGTGGTGCCGAGCAGGCTGCCGAGGATCTGGTTGAGCAGGCCCGCATTGAGCGACAGCAACTGCGTGCCGATCGCAAACGACGCCATCCCGGTGGTCGCGGCGGTGGCGGTGGCGCGCACGTTGAAGCTGTTGCTGCCGACCAGGACCTTGCCGAAATACAGCGGGGTCTGGGTCTGCAGCGTGACCCGGACGGCATTGGTGCCGGGCCCGGGCCCGGCGGCGGTGGTGAAGCGCTGCTGCGGCGACAGCGCCGCGTTCGCAACATATGTACCATACTCCACAGCCACGAGAGAGTTGGCAGGATAGTTGTTGTCCACCACCGCCGCCGTAGCGGCATTGACTGCGTTGTTGATGTTGCTCGCCGCGACGATGGCGGCGAGATCGGCTGCGCTCTGCGTGCGCCGCTGATCGAGAAAGATCGAGCCGACGTCGATGCCGAAGGCGGCGAAGCCGCACATCACCAGCATCATCAGCGCGCCGCTCGCCGCGATATTGCCGCGCCGGTCGCTGCGGAAGCCCCGGATGGTTCGCCGCATGGTGACCTCCTCAGAAGCCGCCGCGCGGAATCGCCGCCGAGGACACGATCGTCGTCGGCGGCGCCGGAACGAAACTCGGCAGCGTGTAGATGAACAGGCCGGACGCATTGTAGTTGACGGTCACCACGAACACGTTGGCGTTGCCGGGCGAAGCCGCCGCGTTGACCGTCAGGTTGCTCGCCGACAACAGTGGATAGGAGCCGGCATTCGAGGTCACATAGCTCGTGGCGAGGCTGCTGCGCTCGGCGTCGCTGAGCCCGGCGATCGAGGAGCGCGCCGCAGCCGCCGTCAATTGCTGCACGCCGTACACCACTGCGAGATAGCTGCCGTAGATGACGATGCCGAACACCAGCATCAGGAACACCGGCGCGATCATCGCGAACTCGACAGCCGATGCTCCGCCGCTGCAGGCCCGAAACCGTCGAAACCAACGCATGGTGGCGCTCCCTGTCATCGCCACGATCACACCACACAACCTTTAAGTGCGGATGAATCATAAACTAAATCTTAGGTAGTATTTTCCTGCCACCATGGGTCCGTCGAATCCCGTACACTCGGGCGCGCGGCATCGACCCTTCCGCCCCGTCCGCAACCTGATAGGGTGACGGCGCCGCCTCAAAAACCGTCCAAGAAACCGTCCAAGAAACAGCAGGTCATCATGTCCTCGAATAGCAGCGCCGCCACCCTCGCGCCCTCCACGGTTCCCAACGATCTTGCCGCCTACTGGATGCCGTTCACGGCGAACCGCGCCTTCAAGCGCGCACCCCGCATGGTCGTCGGCGCCAAGGACATGCACTACTTCACCTCCGACGGCCGCAAGCTGATCGATGGCGCCGCCGGGATGTGGTGCAGCAATGCCGGCCACAACCGCGACGCCATCACCGCGGCGATCACCAGGCAGGCGGAAACGCTGGACTACGCGCCGCCGTTCCAGTTCGGCCATCCGCAGGCCTTCGAGCTCGCGAGCCGGATCGCGGCGCTGGCCCCCAAAGGGCTTGACCATGTGTTCTTCTGCAACTCCGGCTCGGAGGCTGCCGACACCGCACTGAAGATTGCGCTGGCCTATCACAACATCCGCGGCGAGGGCGCGCGCAGCCGCCTGATCGGCCGCGAGCGCGGCTATCACGGCGTCGGCTTCGGCGGCACCGCGGTGGGCGGCATCGTCAACAACCGCAAGCTGTTCGGCAACCTCCTGACCGGCGTCGACCATCTGCCCTCGACCTACAACCGAGAGCAGCAGGCATTCACCCGCGGCGAGCCGGAGTGGGGCGCGCATCTCGCCGACGAGCTGGAAAAGCTGGTCGGCCTGCACGGCGCCAACACCATCGCGGCGGTGATCGTCGAGCCGATGGCCGGCTCGACCGGCGTGCTGCCCGCACCGAAGGGCTATCTGCAGCGGCTGCGCGCGATCTGCGACAAGCACGGCATCCTGCTGATCTTCGACGAGGTCATCACCGGCTTCGGCCGCCTCGGCTTCAGCTTCGCCGCCGAGCGCTACGGCGTCCTTCCCGACATGATCACCTTCGCCAAGGGCGTCACCAACGGCGCGGTGCCGATGGGCGGCGTGCTGGTGCGTGACGCGCTGCACGACACCTTCATGACCGGACCGGAGCACGTGGTGGAGCTATTCCACGGCTACACCTATTCGGCCCATCCGCTCGCCTGCGCCGCGGGCCTTGCCACGCTCGAGCTCTACCGCCAGGAGGACCTGTTCGAGCGCGCCCGCAAGCTCGAGCCGGTGCTGGCGGACGCGGCGATGTCGCTCAAGAGCGCGCCGAACGTGGTCGACATCCGCACCGTCGGCCTCACCGCAGCGATCGACCTCGCGCCGAAGGGCAGCACCCCGGGGCTGCGCGGCGTCGATGCGCTCAACAGCTCGTTCCACGACCATGACCTGATGGTGCGGGCGGTCGGCGACACCCTGGCGCTGACCCCGCCGCTGATCGTCAGCGAGAGCCAGATCGGCGAAATCATCGACAAGCTCGGCAAGGTCATCCGCGCCGTCGCCTGACCGGCCGCAGGCGCCCCCGACCACACGCCTCCCCCGGGGACAAGCCCGGTGGGGGGCTTTTTTTTCGCGCCGCCGCTCCGGCGTCGAATCAGCAATCATGCTACTGTGCTCACTGGGTATTTCCGCCGGGGGGCGCTTGCAGGCGGCGGATAACGGGGTTCCAGGTCAGGCATGGTCCGCATTTCGACGATCTTCATCGCCATCTGCATGGTGCTGATCTCGGCGTCGCTCGGCCTCGTGCTGTACGCTCTCGCCGGCTTCAACCTGTCGGAATCCGCGATCATCGCGCTGGCGACGCTGACCTTCCTGATCCTCTACAACGCGATTTCGATGCGGCTGCGCGACCGCAACGACGCTGCGGCGCAGATTTCCGATTTGTCGCGCGGCACCGCCGATCTCGCCCGTCAGGTGGCCGAGTTCGGCCGCCGTCTCGTGGCCCTCGAGCAACGCACCACGGCGCTCGACGCCACCTCCCAGGAGCGGGTGCAGACCGCGCTCGGCGAGATCAACGAGCTCGGCACGCTGATGAAGCAGCTCGCTGTCTCGGTCGCCGCCCATGACGAACAGCTCACTGCCGGCGTGCGGCCGGCCCAGGCGCCCGAGACGCCGCAACCGCCCCGCCCTACCGGTGACCTCGAATGGGTGGAGACGCCGGCGCCCCGGCAGCCGCCATCCGCGGCCATGCCACACCCCGCGGCGGCCGCGCCGTCCCACCAGCAGGTGCTCGCCGCGATCCGCCGGGCGGTCGACACCAACCAGATCGAACTCTACCTGCAGCCGCTGGTGACGCTGCCCCAGCGCAAGGTGCGCTTCTATGAGGCGGTCTCGCGCATCCGCGACGACAACGATCAGCAGATCGCAGCGAGCGACTTCATCGCCGCGGCGGAATCCTCCGGCCTGATGGGCCCGCTCGATCACATGGTGCTGCTGCGCTGCATCCAGGTGTTGCGACGGCTGATGGTGCGCAACAAGGATGTCGGCGTGTTCTGCAACCTGTCGACGGCAACGCTCGGCAACCCCGACGCGTTCGCCCAATGCCTCGACCTGCTCGAGGCCAATCGCGCCATCGCACCGTCCCTGGTCCTCGAATTCAAGCAGGCCGCGCTGCGCCGGATCGGCCCGACCGAAAGCGAGCATCTCGCCGCCCTCGCCCAGCGCGGCTATCGCTTCTCGGTCGATCATGTCAGCGACCTGCGGATCGAGCCGCGCGAACTCGCCGACCGCGGCGTCCGGTTCATCAAGGTGCCGGCGCATCTGCTGCTCGACCAGAAGCAGATGTCCGCGTCCGACATCCACCCCGCCGACCTTGCCGACCTGCTCGGCCGTTTCGGCATCGATCTGGTTGCTGAACGCATCGAAGGCGAACGCACCGTGGTCGACCTGCTCGATTACGACGTCCGCTACGGCCAGGGCTTCCTGTTCGCACCACCGCGCCCGCTGCGCCCCGAAGGCACTCAGGCGACCACCGCAGCGACGGACCCGAAGCCGGCCGCGTCAAGGACCGAGGTCCGGGCGGAGACGCGCAACGAACCTGCCCGCCTCACCGGCAATGCAGCGCTGGTCAACCGCTCGCGCGGTCGCTGAGCCGGCATCCGCCAGCCGACCGGTGCGGCCAGAAAACCCTTGAACAACCCGCCCCGATGGACGACAGAGGGACTTATCTCCCCTCAAAGCCTGCCGCATCGCCGGCCGGAACCGAGCAGCAGAGACGACATCCCCCGATGACAACGATCCGATTTGCCGATCATCTGAGCGACCTCACGCGCGGCGTGGACATCATTCTCAGTGACATCTGGGGCGTGATCCATGACGGCCTCGTCGCTTTTCCCGAGGCCTGCGCGGCGCTGCAGACCTTTCGCGCAGGCGGCGGGACGGTGGTGATGATCACCAACGCGCCACGACCTGCGGACTCGGTGCAGCGCCAGCTGCGCAAGCTCGGCGTCGCCGACACGACCTATGACGCCATCGTGTCGTCGGGCGACCTGACACGCCAGTTCATCACCGGACATCCCGGCCAGGCCGTGCACAAGATCGGGCCGGAGCGCGACAACTCGATCTTCCGCGATCTCGATGTGCGCTTCACTGCGCTCGAGGAGGCCGATTACATCGTCTGCACCGGCCCGTTCGACGACGAGACCGAGACGCCTGAGGACTATCGCGCGCTGCTGGAGCAGGCGCTGGCGCGCAAGCAGACGCTGATCTGCGCCAACCCCGACATCGTGGTCGAGCGCGGTGACCGCCTGATCTATTGCGCCGGCGCGATCGCCGAGCTGTACCGCTCGCTCGGCGGCGAGGTCATCTTCTACGGCAAGCCGCACCGGCCGATCTACGACCGCGCGCTCGGCCTCGCCCACGCGGCGCGGCAGAGCACCACCGGGCAGGTGCTTGCGATCGGCGATTCCGTCCGCACCGACCTGACCGGCGCCAACGCCATGGGCCTCGATTGCGTGTTCCTCACCCGCGGCATCCATGCCGACGCGTTCAAGGGCATGGACCGGCTGGACGATACGGCGGTGCGCGAGTTCTTCGGCGAGACCAGGCCGCCGCTGGCCCTGATGCATGAGCTGCGCTGGTAACGCTCGCTCCAAAAGCAAATGGCCGGGACGAGCCCGGCCACCGCTGCAATAACTCTGTCGGCTGGGATCAGCCGGCCTGATCCGGGAACACCGCCTCGATCTTGGTCTTCAGGGTTGCGGCGTTGAACGGCTTCACGATGTAGTTGTTCACGCCGGCCTTCTTGGCGGCGATCACGTTCTCGGTCTTGGATTCCGCCGTGATCATGATGAACGGCGTCATCGCCAGATTGGGATCGGCGCGGACCTCCTTGAGGAGGTCGTAGCCGGTCATCGGCTCCATGTTCCAGTCGGAGATCACGAGACCATACTTCTTGCCGCGCATCTTGTTGAGCGCCGCCGAGCCATCGCTGGCATCGTCGATGTTCTCGAAACCGAGCTGCTTCAACAAATTGCGGATGATGCGGATCATGGTGCTGTAGTCGTCCACCACCAGAACCGACATCGACAAATCCATCGCCATCGCACTGTGCTCCCTCGCGCCGTCCTGGCGCATCCCCCCTTGATGCCGTGGCGAGATGGCCCCGCCGGCATGGCACCGCAACCTGACAGGCCGTGTGATCGTCTGCCCCCGTCGCGTTTCAACAACTAACATCAGCCCTTAAACAGCACGTTAATCGGCCGCTTCAGGGTTTCCCGAACTGGCCGGCTTGACTTCCGGAACGGGGAGGCATCACGGTCTGTCCTGTATCCGTCAACGATCCGTCGCAAGGTGCCATGACGACCGGCTTTACCGTTATTCGCGATACCACCCCGCCTGCCGCCATCCCGCGTGGCGCCGTGGTGGCCTTGGGCAATTTCGACGGCGTCCATCTCGGACATCGGGCCGTGATTTCCGCCGCGCTCGACATGGGGCGTGCACATGGCCACCCGGCTTTCGCTGTGACCTTCGAGCCTCATCCCCGCAGCTTCTTCAGCCCCAACACGCCGCAGTTCAAGCTCACCGAGCTCAGGGACAAGCTGCGGCTGTTGGCGACCACCGGACTTGCCGGCGCCGTGGTGATGACCTTCGACGCGGCCCGCGCCCGCACCTCGGCGATGGATTTCATTAACCACGATCTGATCGGGCGGCTCGGCGTCAGCGGTATCTCGATCGGCTTCGACTTCCATTTCGGCAAGGGCCGCGCCGGCTCTCCGGCACTGCTCGCCGCCGAAGCGCCGAAGCTCGGCATCGAGGTCCACATCCAGTCGCACATCGACGTCGAGGGCCGTGCGGTGTCCTCGACCGCGATCCGCAACGCGCTGGGACAGGGGCTGGTGGACGAAGCGACCGCCCTGCTCGGCTACCCCTGGTTCATCTCCGGCGACGTCATCCACGGCGAGAAGCGCGGGCGCGATCTCGGCTACCCGACCGCCAACATCCGCCTCGATCCCGCCTGCGGGCTCAAACATGGCATCTATGCGGTCCGGATCGGCCGCGGCGCGGAGCGCTTCGATGGCGTCGCGAGCTTCGGCCGTCGCCCCACCTTCGACAACGGCGCCCCGCTGCTGGAGATCTTCCTGTTCGACTTCAAGGGCGACCTGTACGGCCAGCGGCTCGACATCGCCTTCATCGCCCACCTGCGCGACGAGCTGAAGTTCGACGGCATCGAGCCGCTGATCCGCCAGATGGACGAGGACAGCCGGCAGGCCCGGGCGGCCCTCGCGGCCGCGCCCAGCGCGTTCCCGAACCTCGGAAATGTCATGGATTGAGGCCGTTCCGGGCCTTTCCGATGCCGCCTTCGTTTGCTAATGAGCAGCCATGACCGTGCGGCGCATCATCAGCCTCATTAGCGGCCCGGCTTCCGCCTGAGCGTTCCGCTCGCGCGCAAGACCGGGATCAGCCTGCCATCGCCCTAAAACCCTGCGCTGAATTGATTTTCGCGCGCCGTACCGCCGAGCCCCCGATGACCGACAAGCCGAATAAAGCCGCCGCCCCCGCCGCCGAGGGCCACGACTACTCCAAGACGCTCTACCTGCCGGAAACCGAGTTTCCGATGCGCGCGGGGCTGCCGCAGCGCGAGCCGGAGATCCTCAAGCGCTGGAACGAGATCGAGCTCTACCGCAAGCTGCGGGACACCGCGCGCGGCCGACCCAAATTCGTGCTGCACGACGGCCCGCCCTACGCCAACGGCCACATCCATATCGGGCACGCGCTCAACAAGATCCTCAAGGACCTCGTGACCCGCAGCCAGCAGATGCTCGGCTTCGATTCCAACTACGTGCCGGGCTGGGACTGCCACGGCCTGCCGATCGAGTGGAAGATCGAGGAGGAGAACTACCGCTCCAAGGGCAAGAGCAAGCCCGACCTCAAGGATCCCTCCGCGATGATCGCGTTCCGCCGCGAGTGCCGCGCCTATGCGTCGCACTGGCTCGGCGTGCAGCGCGAGGAGTTCAAGCGCCTCGGCGTGGTCGGCGACTGGGACCACCCCTACACCACCATGAGCTTCCCGGCCGAAGCCCAGATCGCGCGCGAGATCATGAAGTTCGCCGCCAACGGCACGCTGTATCGCGGCTCCAAGCCGGTGATGTGGTCGGTGGTGGAGAAGACCGCCCTCGCCGAGGCCGAGGTCGAGTACGAGGACCACACCTCCGACGCGGTGTGGGTCAAATTCCCGGTCGCGCAGGTCGAGCTCGCCTCCGGCAAGGACGCCTCGGCAGCGATCGTGCAGGCGGTGACAAGTGCCGCCGTCGTGATCTGGACCACCACGCCATGGACGCTGCCCGGCAACCGCGCCATCAGCTTCTCGTCGAAGATCGCCTATGGCCTCTACCGCGTCACCGATGCGCCCGCCGACAACTGGACGAAGACCGGCGACCTCCTGATCCTCGCCGATGCGCTGGCGGAGGCGGTGTTCAAGCAGGCGCGCGTGACGGCCTATGAAAAGGTCGGCGACGTGCCCGCCGCGGTGCTGGCGCAGATGGAATGCGCCCATCCGCTCGCCGGCCTCGAGGGCGGCTATCAGTTCCGCGTGCCGCTGCTGGACGGTGATCACGTCTCCGACGACACCGGCACCGGCTTCGTCCACACCGCGCCGGGCCACGGCCGCGAGGACTTCGAGATCTGGATGGCCAATGCCCGGGCGCTGGAGGCGCGCGGCATCAGCTCGGCCATCCCGTACACCGTCGACGAGAACGGCGCGCTGACGACGCAGGCACCGGGCTTCACCGGACGGCGCGTCATCACCGACAAGGGTGAGAAGGGCGACGCCAACGAGGCCGTGATCAAGGCGCTGAGCGAGCGCGGCCTGCTGCTGGCGCGGTCGCGGCTGAAGCACCAGTATCCGCACTCCTGGCGCTCCAAGAAGCCGGTGATCTTCCGCAACACACCGCAGTGGTTCATCGCCATGGACAAGCCGATTGCCGACAACGGCGCGGCGAAACCCGGCGACACCCTGCGCGCCCGCGCGCTGCACGCAATTTCGGTCACCCGCTGGGTGCCGCCGCAGGGCCAGAACCGCATCAACGGCATGATCTCCGGCCGTCCGGACTGGGTGGTGTCGCGCCAGCGCGCCTGGGGCGTGCCGATCGCCGTGTTCATCCGCGATAACGGCGACGGCTCGGTCGACATCCTGCAGGACGAGGCCGTCAACCTGCGCATCACCGAAGCCTTCATGCAGGAAGGCGCCGACGCCTGGTACGCCGGGGGCGCGCGCGAGCGTTTCCTCGGGCCGCGCGCCAACGAGCCGTGGCAGAAGGTCGACGACATCCTCGACGTCTGGTTCGATTCCGGCTCGACCCACGCCTTCGTGCTGGAGGACGCGCAGAATTTCCCGAGCCTTGCTGGCATTCGCCGCAAGATCGACGGCGGCACCGACACCGTGATGTATCTCGAAGGATCGGACCAGCATCGCGGCTGGTTCCACTCGTCACTGCTGGAGAGCAACGGCACCCGCGGCCGCGCGCCCTATGACGTGGTGTTGACCCACGGCTTCACGCTCGACGAGCAGGGCCGCAAGATGTCGAAGTCGCTCGGCAACACCGTCGAGCCGCAGAAGGTCATGGCGCAGTCCGGCGCCGACATCCTGCGGCTGTGGGTGGCAAGCTCCGACACCGCCGACGACCAGCGCATCGGCCCGGAGATCCTCAAGAACACCATCGAGACCTACCGCAAGCTGCGCAACTCGATCCGCTGGATGCTCGGCACGCTGCGCCACTTCAAACCGCAGGAAGCCGTCGCGTTCGAGGCCATGCCGGAGCTCGAGCGGCTGATGCTGCACCGCCTCGCCGAGCTCGACGGCGTGATCCGCCAGGCCTATGCTGACTTCGACTACAAAACCGTGATCGCGAGCCTCGCCGCGTTCATGAACACCGAACTGTCGGCGTTCTACTTCGACATCCGCAAGGACACGCTGTACTGCGATCCGCCGTCGTCGGTGGCGCGCAAGGCCGCGCTCACCACCATCGACCGGCTGTGCGACGCGCTGCTGAAGTGGCTGGCGCCGATCCTGTCGTTCACCTGCGACGAGGCCTGGGTGATGTATCGCCCGAATAGCGAGGCGTCGGTGCACCTCACCACGTTCCCCGATGATCTTGCGGGTTTCCGTGATGAGGCGCTGGCGCAGAAGTGGGACACCATCCGCGCGGTGCGCCGTGTCATCACCGGCGCGCTGGAAATCGAGCGCAAGGCCAAGCGCATCGGCGCGTCGCTGGAAGCGTCCCCGCTGGTCTACGTCGCCGACAAGACGGTGTTCGGCATCCTTGCGGGCGCCGACCTCGCCGAGATCGGCATCACCTCGAACGCCATGCTGACCGACGCCGACGCCCCGGCCGACGCGTTCCGTCTCAGCGATGTGCCGGGCGTCGCCGTGGTGATCGAGCGGGCGGTGGGCACCAAATGCGCCCGCTCCTGGAAGATCCTGCCGACCGTCGGCAGCGACCCCGCGTTTCCGGACGTCTCGCCGCGCGACGCGCAGGCGCTGCGGGAGCTCAAGGCGCTCGGCCATGCGATCTAGCCGCGGGCGGTCATGACGGACGCCGGGATCAAGCCGAAGGCTGCGCCGCTCCGCGCCGGCGTCCTGGCCGCCGTGATCACCCTGGTGATCGACCAGGCGGCCAAGCTCTGGCTGCTGTTCGGCTATGATCTCGCCCACCGCGGCATCGTGGCCATCACACCGTTCTTCGACCTGGTGCTGGCCTGGAACACCGGCATCAGCTACGGCATGTTCCAGAACCAGGGCGCGGTCGGGCAGGTCGTGCTTCTCCTGGTGAAGGCGATCGCCGTGGTGGTGCTGGCGATCTGGATGACGCGGTCGCGGACCCTGATTGCGACAATTGGTCTGGGCCTGATCATCGGCGGGGCGATCGGCAACGCCATCGACCGCTTCGCCTATGGCGCAGTCGTCGATTTTGCCCTTTTTCATGTCCAGATCGGTGGAAAAACCTACAACTGGTATGTGTTTAACCTTGCTGACGCAGCCATTGTTGCCGGTGTGGTAGGCCTCCTGTATGACTCCTTCCTCGGAAAACCCGCCGTAAAAGCGCCCTGATCACGGCCGATACGGACCGGGGGGCGGTCGTCCGGGGCCTGCTAACCGTTTGAAGCAGAGCGCTAATCTGCGACCGCGGCACAGATTTGATCGGGATACTGCACGATGCGCAAAACCGAAGCCGGTCGGCCTTCGCTCATGTCGTCTGACGCCACGTCGCCAGCCCTGCTGCCGCGCGGCCTCCGCCTTGCGGCCTGTATGCTCGGCATCGGCCTTTGCCTCGCAGCCGGCGCCGCGCGCGCTGGCGATGACGACGAGGAGGACAGCGGGCCGATCGAGGACCGCATCATCAAGAACATCGTCACCGGCCTCGGCGGCACCAACATGGACAACCGCGGCATCAACTACCGCGAGCGTTCGCCCCTGGTGGTGCCGCGCAATCTCGACCTGCCACCGCCGGCCGACGCCAAGGCGGAGGCGAACCCGCCGAACTGGCCGAAGGATCCGACCATCGCTGCGGAGAAGGCCTCCGCGGAGGCCGCCAAGAAATCCAAGCCGGACATGTTCGAAATGAGCCGGACGCTAACCCCGGCCGAGCTCGCCCCCAAGCGCACCAAGACCGCGCGGTCGACGTCGACCGTGCAGCAGCCGGGCAGCACGCCGGACGCCTATGGCGGCACCGGCACCGGACCGATGATGACCCCGGGGCAGCTCGGCTTCAGCAATTCGATGTTCTCGAGCGTCTTCAAGGGCAATTCGGCCGAGGTCGGTCAGTTCAAGGGCGAGCCGACTCGCGAGAGCCTGACCCAGCCGCCGGTCGGCTACCAGACCCCGTCGCCGAGCTACGGCTACGGCACCGGCCTGCCGAGCAAGCCGATTGATCAGCAGTCGGCCAATCCGTTCGACCCCAACAGCGGGGTCAAGAAGGACCACTGAACCTGACGCCGGATCGGGCCCCGCCTTGGCCGGCGGCCCGATCACATTGTCGTCGGTTCGCAAGACCGTGATCTCGAACCGGCCGGGATCGGGCTTTGCTGTGTCGATCCTCCGCGAGCCGCTGACGAGAGCATGACCCCCTCCTCCCGTTCGATCCGCCCTGCGCTGCTGCTGGCCACCCTCGGCCTGTCGCTTCTCCCCGTCACCGCGAGTGCCCAGGCCCCGGCGCCTGCCGACAAGCCAGCGGCGACGCCGCAGGACGCCGTGGCACAGCGCCCGGCGAGCTTCACCCTCGCCAACGGCCTGCAGGTGGTGGTCATCCCCGACCACCGCGCGCCGGTCGTGACGGAGATGATCTGGTACAAGGTCGGCTCCGCCGACGAGACCCCGGGCAAGTCCGGGCTCGCGCACTTCCTCGAGCACCTGATGTTCAAGGGGACCGCGCACCACCCCGCCGGGGAATTCTCCAAGACCGTGGTGCGGGTCGGCGGCACCGAGAACGCCTTCACCGCGGCCGATTACACCGGCTACTTCCAGCGTGTGCCGCGCGAGCAGCTCGCCACCATGATGGGCTTCGAGGCCGACCGCATGACCGGCCTGACGCTGAAGAACGAGGAAGTTCTGTCCGAGCGCGATGTCGTGCTCGAGGAATACAACATGCGCGTCGCCAACAGCCCGGATGCACGGCTCACCGAGCAGATCATGGCTGCGCTCTATCTCAACCATCCTTATGGACGGCCGGTGATCGGCTGGCACCAGGAGATCGAGCAGCTCAACCGCGAGGACGCGCTCGCCTTCTACAAGCGCTTCTACGCGCCGAACAACGCCACGCTGGTGATCGCGGGCGACATCACCGCGGACGAGATCCGTCCGATGGTCGAGCGCACCTTCGGCCCGATCCCGGCGCAGCCGGACATCGCGCCGAAGCGGCTCCGCCCGCAGGAGCCGACGCCCGCCGGGCCGCGCACCGTCACGCTCGCCGACCCGCGCGTCGAGCAGACCAGCGTGCGGCGCTACTACCTGGTGCCGGCAGCGACCGCGGCCGGTAACGACAGCGCCGCGCTCGACGTGCTCGCGCAGGTCCTCGGCAGCGGCAGCAATTCGCTGCTCTACCGCGCGCTGGTGGTCGACAAGCCGCTCGCGGTCGCGGCCACCGCCTGGTACCAGGGCACGTCCGTCGATGCGACGCAGTTCGCCATCTCGGTCTCGCCGAAGCCCGGCATCGCCTTTCCGCAGATCGAGCAGGCGGTCGACGCCGTGCTGGCCGAGGTCGCCCAGAACGGCGTCTCCGCCGAGACGCTGGAGCGGGCCAAGACCCAGCTCATCGCCGAAGCGGTCTACGCCCAGGACAGCCAGAGCACGCTGGCGCGCTGGTATGGCGCCGCGCTGACCGTCGGCCTCAGCATCGACCAGGTCATCGGCTGGCCGCAGCGCATCCGCACGGTCACCGCCGACGAGGTGCGCAACGCGGCACGGACCTGGCTCGACAAGAAGCGGTCCGTGACCGGCTATCTGATCAAGGACGCCGCGCCGCGGCGCGAGGAGAAGCGCTCGTGAAGCTGACCCGCCAACAGTTCCTGCGCGGCACGCTCGCCGGCGCCGCCGTCGCCGCCCTGCGGCCGTTCGGCTTGTCGCCGGCGCAGGCCGCCACCCGCATCCAGCGAGTGATATCGCCCGGCGGCATCGAGGCGTGGTTCGTGCAGGACGCCACCGTGCCGCTGGTGGCGATGGAATACGCTTTCGCCGGCGGCGCAGCGCAGGATCCGGCCGGCAAGCCCGGCGTCAGCAACATGCTGGCCAACCTGCTCGACGAAGGCGCCGGCGACCTCGACACCAACGCCTTCCACGACCGCCTCGAACGCCGCGCCATCCAGATGAATTTCAGCACGTCGCGCGACTATCTGCGCGGCTCGCTGCGGATGCTGAAGGAGGACCGCACCGAAGCGTTCGAGCTGCTGCAGCTCGCGCTCGCCGCGCCGCGCTTCGACAGCGAGCCGGTGGAGCGCATCCGCTCCCAGATCGGCTCCGAGCTGCGCCGCGACAGCACGACGCCGACCTCGCTCGCAGGCAATGCGTTCTGGCAACTCGCCTACCCCGATCATCCCTACGGCCGCCCCAGCAACGGCACGCTCGACAGCCTGTCGACCATCCAGGTCGAGGACCTGCGCACCTATCAGCGCAAGGTGATCGCCCGCGACAAGCTCAAGATCGCCGTCGTCGGCGATATCGACGCCGCCGCGCTCGGCAAGCTGCTCGACCGCACCTTCGCCGCGCTGCCGGCGAAAGCCGATCTCACGGTGGTGCCGGCCATCACGGCAGCCGCCCCGCCGAAGCGCGTGCAGGTGCCGCTCGACGTGCCGCAGACCGTGATCGTGTTCGGCGGCCCCGGCCTGTTGCGCAGCGATCCCGACTTCATGCCGGCCTATGTGGTCAACCACATCCTCGGCGGCGGCGCGCTGTCCTCGCGGCTCTACAAGGAGGTGCGCGAGAAGCGCGGCCTCGTGTACTCGGTCTATGAGTCGCTGGTGTGGATGAACCAGTCCGGCGTGTTCGTCGGATCGACCGCGACCCGCGCCGACCGCGCCGCCGAGACCGCCGCCACGGTCGACAGCGAGATCCGCCGGATGGCGGAGGATGGCCCGACCCAGCAGGAGCTCGACGAAGCGAAGTCCTACCTCAAGGGCTCGCAGGCGCTTGCGCTCGACACCTCGTCGAAGATCGCCGGCGTCATGGTGCAGTACCAGCTCGACAATCTCGGCATCGACTATCTCGACAAGCGCGGCGCGCTGATCGACGCGGTGAGCCTCGACGATGCCCGCCGGGTTGCGAAACGGCTGTGGGGCCAAGGCCTGTTGATGGCGGTGGCGGGCCGCAGCAGCGAGGCATCTGCCAAGCCCGCGCCCACCGACGTCGCAGCGCCGACCGGCAAAAATTGAGCCGGCCTGCGGCGGCGTAACACGCTATGCTGACCGCTGGCGATTCCCGTGCGGGAGCGCGGACAACCGGTTGGGCCATGCTGCGGATCACCCATTCGATCGCGATCGACGAGAACGACATCGAGATCAGTTTCGTTCGCGCCTCCGGGCCTGGCGGGCAGAACGTCAACAAGCTCTCGACCGCGGCGCAGCTGCGCTACGACACGCGCCGCGCGATGCTGGCGCCCGACATCGATGCGCGGCTGCAGCGCATCGCCGGCCAGCGCATGACCAAGGACGGCGTCATCGTCATCCACGCCCAGCGCTACCGCACCCAGGAGCGCAACCGCGAGGACGCGATCGAACGCCTGGTCGAGATGATCCGCGAGGCCTCGGTGCGGCCGACCCCGCGCCGCGCCACCCGCCCGACGCTCGGCTCCAAGAAGCGGCGCCTCGAAGGCAAGAAGCACCGCGGCTCGATCAAGGCGATGCGCGGCGGCCGTTTCGACGACTGAGCCGCACCACCGTCGCCGCCGACGACAGCCTGTCCGGAAAACGGGTGGCCGCATTCGGCCCGCGCTGAAACAACAGCCGCCTGACATCCAGGAGGCTTTTGATGACCGCACTCACCAACAAGGTTGCCATCGTTACCGGCGCAAGCTCCGGTATCGGCCGCGCCGCCGCGCTGCTGTTCGCCAAGGAAGGCGCCGCCGTCGTTGCCTCCGGCCGCCGTGCCGCCGAACTCGACCGCCTCATCGCCGAGATCGAAGGCGCGGGTGGACGCGCATTCGGCGTCCCCGGCGACGTCAAGGACGAGAGCCATGCGATCGCGCTGGTGGAAGCGGCGCGCAGCCGGTTCGGCGGGCTCGACATCGCCTTCAACAACGCCGGAGCGACCGGGGAGGCGGCGCCGGTGCCGGAGATTTCCGTCGAAGCCTGGCGCGAGACCCTCGACACCAACCTGACCAGCGCGTTTCTCGGGGCGCGGCACCAGATCCCGGCCATGCTCGCCCGCGGCGGCGGCGCGCTGATCTTCACCTCGACCTTCGTCGGGCATACCGTGGGCTTCCCCGGCATGGGCGCCTACGCGGCAAGCAAGGCCGGCCTGATCGGCCTGACAAAGGTGATCGCTGCCGAATTCGGCGCGCAGGGCGTCCGCGCCAATGCGCTGCTGCCCGGCGGCACCGACACGCCGATGGGACGGAGCGTGTCCAACACGCCGGAGATGCGCGCGTTCGTCGAGGGGCTGCATGCCCTGAAGCGCCTGGCCGCGCCCGAGGAGATCGCGCGCGCCGCGCTCTATCTCGCATCCGATGCGTCGAGCTTCATGACCGGCGCGACGCTGCTGGTCGATGGCGGCGTCTCGATCAGCCGGACCTGAGCCATACAGGGGCCAGCGCGGACGTCTGCGCTGGCCTATCCAAGGCTTGCGGAGATGCAGCGCCGAGCATGGTCGGCGAAGGCCTTCACCGCCGGCTTGGCCTGCTGCGCCTGATAGAGATTGATCCTGAACTCCGGCAGCTTCGGCAGTTGCCGGTCAGAGAGAATCTCCAGGCTGTCGGGCAGCGAATGGCTGAGCAGCGGCGCCACGGCCAGATCCGCCTCGAGCGTCGCCCGCACCGGCTCCATGTTGCTGACCTCGCACACCGCGACCCATTCGCGGCGCGCCTTGCGCAATGCCGCGATCGCGATCGGCCGGAAGATGCAGGCCTCCGCGCCGAACGACACCGGCAGCGGCGAGCGGCGATGCGCCTCGCCGCCCCGCGCGCCGACCCAGACCAGGCGATCCATCCGCAGCGTCTCGCCGCCCTTGCTGCAGGTCAGTTCGGTCGTCAGGGCGAGGTCGAGATTGCCGTCCCTGAGCTCCGACAGCAGCACCACCGAATCCTGACACACCAGCGTCACCCGGATCGACGGGAACGCCTTGCTGAAGCGCCGCAGGATCGGCGGCGTGTAGCTGCCGATGATGTCATAGGGCGCGCCGAAGCGGACCTCACCCTCGAACGGCGGCTCGCGCAGCGCCGCCCAGAGATTGTCATTGGCGGCGATCATCTGCGTGGCGGGCCCGACCAGGCTGCGGCCTTCGGGCGCGAGCACCAGACGCCGCCCGACGCGGACGAACAGCGGATGGCCTGCGAGGTCCTCCAGCCGCTTGATCTGCTGGCTGATCGCCCCCTGCGACAGGTTGAGCAGTTCCGCCGCCCGGGTGACGCTGCCGGTCTCCACCACGGCGAGAAACGCACGCACGATGGTGACGTCGATGTCACGGGCCATTATTAAAAATCCTAAAGTGATCAATTAAATACATTAGATATCATAATCAAAAGAGCCGGCCTAGGGTCCCGCCCCTCAACGCAGGATCATGACCATGACCACATTGTCTGGGGTTTGGGCGCCGCTGGTGACGCCCTTCAAGGACGGCCGGCTGGACCTTGCCAGCACCCGATGCCTGATCGAGCATCTGCTCGCGCGCGGCGTGTCCGGCCTGATCCCACTCGGCACCACCGGCGAATCACCCACCCTCGACGACGACGAGATCGAGACCATGGTGGCGGAAACGGTCGCCGCCGTCGCCGGCCGCGTGCCGGTGTTCGTCGGCGTCGGCGGCAACGCCACCCACAAGGTGATCAGGGCGGTCCAGCGGCTCGCCAGGCACGACTTCCAGGGCATCCTGTCGGTCTGCCCGTACTACAACCGCCCGACCCAGGACGGCCTGCGGGCGCACTTCACCGCGATCGCCGGCGAGACCGATCGCCAGATCCTGATCTACAACATCCCCTACCGGACCTCGGTCAACCTCGCCAACGACACCGTGCTGCGCCTTGCGGAGCAGCCCAACATCGTCGGTATCAAGGACAGCTCCGGCAGCCTCGCCCAGTCGCTCGATCTTCTGGCGCTGCGGCCAAAGGGCTTTTCGGTGCTCACCGGCGAGGACCCGCTGTTCTTCACCATGCTCGCCAATGGCGCCGACGGTGGCATCCTGGCCGCCTGTCATCTCGCCACCGACGCCTTCGTGGCGGTCGCCGAGCTCATGGCTGCGAACGATCAGCACG
Source organism: Pseudomonadota bacterium (assembly GCA_040756765.1). Lineage (GTDB taxonomy): Bacteria > Pseudomonadota > Alphaproteobacteria > Rhizobiales > Xanthobacteraceae > Bradyrhizobium_A. The sequence continues at coordinate 274,366 of JBFLYG010000017.1, forward strand.
GCGCACTGGCGCGCTGGACGCCGCTGGCGCGGCTGATCCCCAAGCTGTTCCAGGAACCCAATCCGGTTCCGCTCAAGTACGCGCTGTGGCGGCAGGGCCTGATCAGCTCCCCCGAATGCCGGCTGCCGCTGACCCCGATCTCGTCGGCGCTCGCCCGCGAGCTCGACCAGGAACTGGCCCGGCTGCCGCAAGCAGCGGAAGGGCTTCGACGCACGGGATAAGCGCCGCGCCGGCCTCCCGCTGGCGGGGCAAAGTTCCTAGATTAGGCGCTCCGTCGTCTTGCGAGTCGCCTGGTTCCCCATGCCCGTCCGTCAACTGCCCGAAGCCATCGTCAACCGCATCGCTGCCGGCGAGGTGGTTGAACGGCCGGCGAGCGCGGTCAAGGAGCTGGTCGAGAACGCCATCGACGCCGGCGCCAGCCGGGTCGACATCTTCACCGAAGGCGGCGGCCGGCGGCGGATCGCGATCACCGACGACGGCCATGGCATGACACAGGCAGACCTCGCGCTGGCGGTCGATCGCCATGCCACCTCCAAGCTCGACGACGAGGACCTGCTGCGCATCCGCACCCTCGGCTTCCGCGGCGAGGCGCTGCCGTCGATCGGCGCCGTGGCCCGCCTCGCCATCACCACGCGCCATGCCAGCGAACCCCACGCCTGGGCGCTCAACGTCGAGGGCGGGGTCAAGTCGGAGATTGCGCCGGCAGCGCTCGCCCGCGGCACCCGCGTCGAGGTCAGCGACCTGTTTTTTGCCACCCCTGCGCGGCTCAAGTTTCTCAAGACCGACCGCACCGAGGCGGAGGCCATCCGCGAGACCGTGCGCCGCCTCGCCATGGCGCGGCCCGACATCGCGTTCAGTCTCGCCGGCGAAGAACGTGCGCCGGTGACCTGGGCCGCGGCGCTGCCCGGCGCACCCGGCCGACTGACACGGCTCGGCGACATTCTCGGCGCCGATTTCCGCGCCTGCGCCATCGAAGTCCGCGCCGAGCGCGAGGGCACCGTCGTGGAAGGCTACGCCGCGGCGCCGGCACTGACCCGCGCCAACGCGCTCGGCCAGTACCTGTTCGTCAACGGCCGCCCGGTGCGCGACAAGCTGATCCTTGGCGCGGTGCGCGCCGCCTATGCCGACTACCTGCCGCGCGACCGCCATCCGGTGGTCGCGCTATTCGTCACCCTCGATCCGCAGGAGGTCGACGCCAACGTCCATCCCGCCAAGACCGAGGTGCGCTTCCGCAACGCCGGCCTCGTCCGCGCGCTCATCGTCCATGCGCTGAAGGACGGCCTCGCCCGCGAGGGCCGGCGCACTGCCGCCAATGGCGGCGACGCCGCGGTGTCCGCCTTCCGGCCCGGCCCGACCCGCCCGGTGAACTGGGACTGGCAGCGCTCGCCGTCCTATCCCATCCCGCCCGCCGCGCCGTTCGACGGCGCGGCTGCGCGGCCCTTTGCGGAGCCTGGTTTCGCCGAGCCGACGCAGCCGGTGTTTGACGTCGGCGCGCCGTCTGCCGACGTGCGCGCGGCTGTCGCGCCGGCGCCCGCCGACCTGCTCGACCGGCCGCTCGGCGCGGCACGCACCCAGATCCACGAGACCTACATCGTGTCGCAGACCCGCGACGGCCTCGTGGTGATCGACCAGCACGCCGCCCATGAGCGCATCGTCTATGAGAAGCTGAAGGCCTCGCTCGCCCGCGACGGTGTGCAGCGCCAGATCCTCTTGATCCCCGAGATCGTCGAGCTCGACGAAGCGACGGTCGAGAAGCTGGTGGTGCGCGCGACTGAGCTCGAACAGTTCGGCCTCGTCATCGAATCCTTCGGCCCCGGCGCGGTGGCGGTGCGCGAGACGCCGTCGCTGCTCGGCAAGACCGATGCAAGAGCGCTGCTGCGCGACCTCGCCGACCACATGGAAGAGTGGGACGAGGCGTTGCCGCTGGAGCGGCGGCTGATGCATGTCGCTGCCACCATGGCCTGCCACGGCTCGGTGCGCGCCGGGCGCGTGCTCAAGCCCGAGGAGATGAACGCGCTGCTGCGCGAGATGGAAGTGACGCCGAACTCCGGCCAGTGCAACCATGGCCGGCCGACCTATGTCGAGCTCAAGCTCGGCGACATCGAGCGGCTGTTCGGACGGCGCTGAGCGCCCGGCATACGATCGTCAGGCTCGCGCTCGCATGATCACGAACTCGGTGTCGTCGTAGGCGCGCCGCTCGAGCTCCTCGAAGCCTTCGGGCACGGCAAACGCAGCGGCTTTCGCCTCCTCGACCACCACCAGCGCCCCGGATGCGAGCCAGCGGCCGTCGCGCAGCGCGGCGAGCGTCGTCTCTGCGAGACCCTTGCCATAGGGCGGATCGAGGAAGGCGAGCGAAAACGGCTCCATCGGGTGCACCGGCCCCGGAATCGTGGCGTCGCGGCGATACACCTTGGAGACACCACCGAGCCCGAGCGCTTCGACGTTCTGGCGCAGCAGCGCGCGCGCCTCGGCGCCGTTGTCGACGAACAGCACGAACGCGGCGCCGCGCGAGATCGCCTCGATGCCGAGCGCGCCGGTGCCGGCGAACAGGTCGAGCACGCGCGCACCCTCGATGGGATCGCCATAGGCATGGGCCAGGATGTTGAACAGCGACTCACGCAACCGGTCCGCCGTCGGACGGATGTCACGCGAGGTGGGTGACGCGATGGTGCGGCCGCGCAGCCGTCCGCCGACGACGCGCATCGCGTCAGTCCTTGGGCTCGAGATCGCGCTTGCCGTGATAGGTGCGCTTGGGGCGACGGTAGGGCCGCGGTTCGGCGTCCTCGTCGTGCTCGCCCGAGCGCTCGACCAGCACGCGACGGCCCTTGCGGTCGGCGACCACACTGCGCGTGCGCTTCACCGGCGCGTCTTCGTGCACGCGCACCGCCCCCTCGCTGACCTTGCTCGGGTGCGACGATGCGTTGAACTCGGCGCCGGCAAGCGCGATGACCTTCTCGCCGAGCTGCTCGCGCAGCACGCGCGTCTTGACCTCCTCGACCTCGCCCTCGCCGAGCTCGGCGAGCTGGAACGGGCCGTAGGACACACGGATCAGGCGGTTCACCTCGAGGCCGAGATGCGCCAGCACGTTGCGAACTTCACGGTTCTTGCCTTCGCGGATCGCGAACACGATCCAGACGTTGGCGCCCTGGTCGTGCTCGAGCTGGGCGTCGATCGAGCCGTACTTGACGCCGTCGACCTCGATGCCGTTGCGCAACTCATCGAGCTGGGCCTGGGTGATGGCGCCGTGCGCACGCACGCGATAGCGCCGCAGCCAGCCGGTCTCGGGCAATTCGAGCGCACGGGCGAGACCGCCGTCATTGGTGAGCAGCAGCAGGCCTTCGGTGTTGAAGTCGAGCCGTCCGATGCTGATCAGCCGCGGCAGATGCTCGGGCAGATTATCGAACACCGTCGGCCGCCCTTCCGGATCGGAATGGGTGGTCATCAGGCCGCGCGGCTTGTGATAGAGGAACAGCCGCGTGCGCTCGCGCTCCGGCAACGGCTTGCCATCGACGGTGATGACATCGCGTTCGGTGACATCGAGCGCCGGCGAGGTCAGGACGCGGCCGTTGACCGCGACCCGCCCCTGCGCGATCCATTCCTCGGCGTCGCGGCGCGAGCACAGGCCCGCGCGCGCCAGCCGCTTGGCGATGCGCTCGCCGGGTTTCTTCGGCTCCGCCGCTGCCGGACGCTTGCTGCGCCGATCGGTGTCGGGCGTGCGCTCGCGATAGGCGCCGCGGCCGCCGAACGCCGGACGCTTGACGAAGATCCGGGACTCGTCGGGCTCGCCACGCCCTTCGCTGCGCGGATGCTCGTGCCAGTCGCCCCGCGGGCGATCGGATTTGAAACGGTCAGACTGTGGGCGATCCGACCTCGGACGATCGAACTTCGGACGATCCCCCGCCCCACGCTCGTCACGCGGCCGGCTGAACTTGCGCGGGCCCCGCTCGTCACCACCACTACGGTCGTCGCGCGACCGCGAAAAGCGCGGACGCTCGCCATCATCACGGCGGCGGACATCGTCGCGCGGCCGGTCGAAGCGGCGCTCGCCCTGCGGCCGCTCGCGGCGCTGCCATGGCTTCTCGTCGCTGCGATCGCGCCCGGCGAAATCCTCTCGCGGCTTGCGCGGTCCGCGGCTGAACGCGCGCTCGCTGTCGTCGCGGCGGAAGCCGCCGCTGCGTGGACGATCATCGTCCTTGCGGAAGCCCTCACCCTTGCCCTTGAACGGACGCTTGTCGCCGAACTTCGCGTCCGAGAAACGCCCTGCGGCGCGCCCCTCGCCGCGCGGTGCGCGGTCGTCGCGCTCGCGTGGCTTGAACGAACGCTCGCCGCGATCCTCGCGCGGCTTGAAACGCGGACGCTCCTCGCCGCCGCGGTCCTCACGCGGCTTGAAGCGCGGACGGTCGTCCCCCCCGCGGTCGTCGCGCCGGAAGCGCGGGCGCTCGTCGCCACCACGGTCCTCGCGCGGACGGAAGGGCTTGCGCGGCCCGCGCTCGGGCCGATCGTCGCGATCGAACCGCGGACGCGGACGGTCGTCCTCGTCGCGGAAGCGGGGCCCCTTGGCTGCGAACGGCCGCTTGCCGCCCGCCGCCTTGTCCCCAAACGGCTTCTTGTCGCCGAACGACTTCTTGCCCCCGAAAGACTTCTTCTCGCCGAACGACTTCTTGTCGCCAAAGGATTTACGTTCGCCGAAGTCCTTGCCGCCGTGGCGGGCCGGCCGCTCGCCGCCGTCACGCCCCTTGCCGCCGGGGCGGGCGCGGGCGCCGCGCGGAGCTGGTTTGCTGGTATCCCGGTCGCGGGGCATGACGTTTCTCACAGTAAATGGTAACGACCGCCAAGTCCCGATCCGACACTGTCGGACCAGACCCTGGCGACTGGCTTGTTGAGCATGATCGGTTCGGACAACCGCTGTCCGGGGGCATGCTCTACCAGAGTTATCGGCGCGAGACGAGGCATGAGCGCACAATCTTTCATGGATCTGGCCCTGAATCAGGCCAAAATCGCCGAAAATGGCGGCGAAGTGCCGATCGGCTGCGTCATCGTCCGGGACGGCCAGGTCATCGCCCGGGCCGGTAATCGCACCCTGACCGACCGCGACCCCTCGGCCCATGCCGAGATCCTGGCGATCCGCCAGGCCGCCGCGGCGCTCGGCAGCGAGCGGCTGGTCGACTGCGACCTCTACGTCACCCTGGAACCCTGCACCATGTGCGCGGGCGCGATCTCTTTCGCCCGCATCCGCCGCCTGTACTACGGCGCGGCCGACCCCAAGGGCGGCGCGGTGGAATCCGGCGTGCGCTTCTTCGCCTCGCCGACCTGCCACCATGCGCCGGAGGTCTATTCCGCGGTCGGCGAGACCGAGGCCGCCGCGCTGCTGCGCGACTTCTTCAGGGCCCGCCGCTAGCGGCTGGCAGGCGCCGTCACAGCTTGAGCTTCATGCCCTCGTGCGAGGCGACGAAGCCGAGCCGGCGATAGAAGCGGTGGGCGTCGCGGCGGTCCTTGTTGGTGGTGAGCTGCAGCACGCGACAGTCGGGCCGCGCCTGCGACATCCGCACCGCCTCGGCGAGCATCTGCTCGCCGATCTTGCGGCCACGGAAGCGACGATCGACCCGCACGCCCTCGATCTGCGCGTGCCAGCCGCCCCGGAGCAGCAGCCCCGGCAGGAAGGTGAGCTGGAAGCAGCCGACGAGTTCGCCACCTTCGTCCCAGACATACAGACCGTTGTTCGGATCTGCCGCGATCGCGTCGAACGCTGCGAGGTACGGCGCCATGTCGCCATTCGGATCGTCACGCTGATCGCTGATCTGGTCGTCGGCCAGAAGTTGCATGATACGGGGAACGTCGTCTCGCGTCGCCGGGCGCAGCGCCATCACTCACTCCGAAAAGAACGTCAGCAAGGCCGATGCGGTGGCATCGGGCTTCTCCTCGCACAGGAAATGTCCGGCGTCGATCGGACTGCCGGACACATTGGTCGCCCACGCCCGCCACACGTCGAGCGGCGTGCCGGCGGCGCCGGCGAAACCGGCTGCGCCCCACAGTGCGAGCAGCGGCGCGGTAATTTTCTTGCCGGCGTTGCGATCCGCCGTGTCGTGGTCAAGATCGGCGTAGGCGCCGGCGCGATAATCCTCGCAGGCCGCATGGATGCGCAGGGGATCGCGCAGCGCGGCGAGATAGTGCGCGACCGCGCGCGGATCGAACGAATTGGCTGCGTCCTTCTTTGCCCAGCCCTGAAAGATGGCCCCGAAATAGCCGTCCGGGTCGGACTGGATCAGCTTCTCCGGCAGCGGATAGGGCTGCGCCAGGAACAGCCAGTGATAGGCGCGCAGGCCGAACGCGCGGTCCATCTTGGCCCAGTAATCGTAGGTCGGCAGGATATCGAGGGTCGCAAGCTTTGACAGGCGTCCCGGATGATCGAGCGCCAGGCGATAGGTCACCCGGCCGCCGCGGTCGTGGCCGGCGAGCATGAACTGCGCATGACCGAGCTTGTCCATCACCTCGATCATCGCCTGGGCCATCGCCCGCTTGGTGAAGGGGATGTGCTCGGCGTCGGTCTTCGGCACATCGGACCAGCCATAGCCGGGCAGATCGGGAATGATGAGCTTGAAGCGGCCCGCGAGCTGCGGCGCAACCTTGTGCCACATCACGTGGGTCTGCGGATAGCCATGCAGCAGCATCAACGGCGGCCCGTCGCCGCCGATCCGCGCGAAGATGCGGCCTCGGCTGGTCGAGATCCATTCGGACGCAAAGGTGGGAAACAGATCGGCGAGATCGGACATCACGGCACCTCCCGGCGGGTGGGGACGGCTTGAGATGCCATCCGCCACGGCGCTTGGCAACGCGTCCGTGCGCGCAGGTGCTGCGCTACAAGGGCAGAGCGCGCGTCAGGACTTCGCTTCCCGCGCCACCGCCTGCCAGCCGATGTCGCGACGGCAGAAGCCGTCCGACCAACGGAGGCGATCGACCGCCTGATAGGCGCTGTCCTGTGCCGCCCGCACGGTGGCGCCAAGAGCGGTGACGTTCAGCACCCGGCCGCCATTGGCGAGGATGCGGTCGCCGTCCGCCTTGGTGCCGGCATGGAAGATCTCGACGCCGTCGACGCTGCCTGCCTCATCCAGCCCCTCGATCACGGTGCCCTTGGCATAGTCGCCGGGATAGCCCTTCGCCGCCATCACCACGGTGAGCGCCACGTCCGGATACCAGCGCACGTCGAAGTGCTTGAGCTGGCCGTCGCAGGCGGCGAGCAGCGCCGGCACGAGGTCCGACATCATGCGCACCATCAGCACCTGGCACTCCGGATCGCCGAAGCGGACATTGTACTCGATCAGTTTGGGGCCCTCTGCCGTGATCATCAGGCCGGCGAACAGCACGCCCTTGTAGGGCATGCCCTTGGCCTTCATCGCCCGCAGCGTCGGCAGGATGATCTCGTCCATGGTGCGCTGGCAGAGCGCATCGGTCATCACCGGTGCCGGCGAGTACGCGCCCATGCCGCCGGTGTTCGGCCCCTTGTCGCCGTCGAAAACGCGCTTGTGGTCCTGCGCGGCGGCGAGCGGCAGCGCATTGTCGCCGTCGCACAGCACGAAGAACGACGCCTCCTCGCCGGTCATGAACTCCTCGACCACCGCTTCCGCCCCCGCGGCGCCGAAGCCGCCGCCGAGCATCATGTCGATGGCCGCCTCCGCCTCGGCGACCGTCATGGCGACCACGACGCCCTTGCCGGCGGCGAGCCCGTCGGCCTTGACCACGATCGGCGCGCCCTGGTCGCGGATATAGGCCTTGGCCGCATCGGCGTCGCTGAAGCGCTCATAGGCCGCGGTCGGGATGTTGTTGGCCTTGCACAGGTCCTTGGTGAAGCCCTTGGAGCTCTCGAGCTGCGAGGCGGCCTTGCTCGGCCCGAACGCCTTGATGCCGGCGGCGGCGAGATCGTCCGCGATCCCCGCCGCGAGCGGCGCCTCGGGGCCCACCACGACCAGATCGACCTTGTTGGCCTTGCAGAACGCGATCACCGCGGCATGGTCGGCGACATCGAGGGCGACGCATTCGGCCTCGCGCGCAATGCCGGCGTTGCCCGGCGCGCACCACAGCTTGTTGACCAGCGGCGAGCCGGCGATTTTCCAGGCCAGCGCATGTTCGCGCCCGCCCGACCCGAGAAGAAGAATGTTCATGGCGATCTCCTGCCCCGCCCGGTTAGCGGGTCGGGGCGGACGAGACAAGAGGCGGATTCAGCTCTCCCCGCCGCCGTCGATGATCTGCCGCAGTTGCGCGACATGGCGGGCGAAGGCGCCCCGGCCCGCGGCCGTGGCGGCGACCCGGGTCTGGGGCTTCTTGCCGACGAACGACTTGTCGACCTCGACATAAGCCGCCCTCGCCAGGGTCTCGATATGGGCGCCGAGGTTCCCATCAGTCGCCCCGGTCAGCTTCTTCAGCCGTACGAACTCCAGCCCCTCGCCCACCGGCAGGGCGTTCAGCGCGGCCATGATACGCAGCCGTAGCGGCTGGTGGATGATGTCGTCGAGCTCCATCGCGTCAGTCCCGCCGCATCCACAGGCCGCCGAGGATCAGCCCGCCGCCGTTGACCAGCGCCATCCACAGATCGAACCAGGGGCCGCTCCAGACGTAGCCGACGAGGGTCAGGGAAATGATCGACAGCGCGATGGCGACGAACGCCGGTCCGATCCACAGTCCGGCGATGCCATAGGCCAGCATGAAGTAGGTCGGCCAGAACGCGCTGAGCTGCCGCGGCGTGAAATGCGACAGCCCCAGCGTCCACAGCAGGCCGAAGCCGACGAACATCACGAAGGCCGTGAACATCCGGGCGTCGAACGCCCGCACGCGGGAGCGCGCGTACGCAAACGCGCTCACTGCAAACGAGCCGGCGATGCCCGCGACATAGACCGCGGCCCAGGCATAGCCGGCGCTGCGCGGCTGGACATAGGACACGATGTAGCCAACGACGACCAGCGCGCCCCACAGGATCAGCAGCAGGCTCGAGGTCCGGTAGAATCGCGACTGGTGCACGCGATGGGCGATCGCCTCGACGTCGCTCAGCGCGTCCGCCGCCTGTTTCCGATCGATGCTGGTCACGACTCGCTGGCTCCGAAATCCTGATGGGGGCTGTTGTGGCGCAACCCTCGCCGTTCCTCAACAGGGAGCAAATCCGGACGACGGCCCGCCCGGCCGCGGATCGCCCGCCTCAAGACCGCAGATCCGACCGGGCAACATCGTCGGCAATTACGGCCGCCGCCGCGGGATTGCCGACGATGCCCATGTGGTCGATGCCGTCGATGAGGTGGACGGCGACGCGCGGGCCGAGCGCGTCCTGATACTTGTCGGCATACATCAGCTCGTCGGCCCCGCCCGAGAACAGCGTGATCGGCTTTCGCGCCGCCGCGACGTCGCGGCGGAAGTCGCCGGACACCGCGAAGTCGCGCATCAGGCGGAACGAGTACGCCGTCGTCAGCCGCCGCTCGGCGTTGGGCGGCACGGCAAAGGCTAGCGTCGGCAGCGCTTCCGCCCAGGTCACGCCGAGCTTGTGCAGCACCAGCAGCGCGAGCACGCGCGGAATGTCGGCCTGCGCCCAGCCGCCGGAGTTCGGACGGGTGGTCAGTGCGTCATAGCCGAGATAGGGCGCGAGCAGCACCGTGCGGGCGAAGGCGTCCTGGATCGGCGAGCCGGCCATGCGCAGCGCGAACCCGCCGCCCGAGGAGTGGCCGATCAGGGTCAGCGGCGCGTCGGGATGCACCTTGCGGATCTCGGCGACCACATCCGCGAGATCGTCCTGCAACTGCCCGGCATAGCCGATGTCGCCCCGCGTGCCCGAGGCGCCATGGCCGCGGATGTCCAGCGCATAGGTCTCGACCCCGCGCGCCGCCAGCGCCTGCGACAGCACGTGGACGGCACCGCGGCTCGATCCCGACGAGCCATGCACGACCACCGCGACGCTGGCTGCGGCAGGCCCGGTGGCCGCGTAGCGGCGGTAGGCGAGCTCGGTGCCGTCGCGGGCCTGGAGGTGATCGAGCGGCGGCAGACGGCTGAGGTCGAGCGTCTTGCGCGCGGCCGAGATCGAGGCCAGCTCCGGCGGCCGCTGCAACGGGGTCGCCAGCATGGCCACCAGCACACAGGCCAACGCGCCCGCGGCGGCCAGGATTCCGACGAATACCTTGAAAATCAAAGAGATGGACATCTGAAGCCTCCAACCGGGGCAACCTGATCTTAAAACAATAGATAACTCTTTATTATAGAGTTCTCTATTTATCAAGGTCGGATTGGCGCGCCGGGGCGGAGGGCTTACCTTCCGGTCCAACTGCTGGAAGGCCCCGATTCGATGTCTGATGAGTCCTATGCGCCGCTGCTGAACGCCCCGGAATTCACCGTTTCCGAGCTGTCGTCCGCGTTGAAGCGGACGGTGGAGGACGCCTATGGCCATGTCCGCGTCCGGGGCGAGATTTCCGGCTTTCGCGGGCCGCACTCGTCGGGCCACTGCTACTTCGCCCTCAAGGACGTCAGCGCCAAGATCGAGGCGGTGATCTGGAAAGGCGTGCATGGCCGGATGCGATTCAAGCCGCAGGAAGGCCTTGAGGTCATCGCCACGGGCAAGCTGACCACCTATCCCGGCTCGTCCAAGTACCAGATCGTTATCGAGGCGCTGGAGCCCGCCGGTGTCGGCGCGCTGATGGCGCTGATGGAGGAGCGCAAGCGCAAGCTTGCCGCCGAAGGCCTGTTCGACGAGGCGCGCAAGCAGTTGCTGCCCTGGCTGCCGGAGGTCATCGGCGTCGTCACCTCGCCGACGGGCGCCGTGATCCGCGACATCCTGCATCGCCTCGAGGACCGCTTTCCGCGCCGCGTGCTGGTGTGGCCGGTGCGCGTGCAGGGCGAGGGCTCGGCCGAGCAGATCGCAGCCGCCATCCGCGGTTTCAACGCCCTGCTCGAACACGGCCGCATTCCCCGCCCCGACCTGCTGATCGTCGCCCGCGGCGGCGGCTCGCTGGAGGACCTGTGGTCGTTCAACGAGGAGATCGTGGTGCGCGCGGCCGCCGACAGCCTCATTCCGTTGATCTCGGCGGTCGGCCACGAGACCGACATCACGCTGATCGACTTCGCCGCCGACCGCCGCGCGCCGACGCCGACCGCCGCCGCCGAGATGGCGGTGCCGGTGCGCGCGGAGCTCGCCGTCGAGGTCGCCACACTCGCGCGACGCAGCTTCGCGAGCTGGCAGCGCGCCCAGGAGCATCGCCGCAGCGAGCTGCGCAGCGCCGCGCGGGCGCTGCCCGCTGCCGGCGAACTGCTGGCGATTCCGCGGCAGCGTCTCGATGGCGCGAGCGCCGCGCTGCCGCGCGCGCTGAAGGGCAACACCCACGCCCATTTCCGCCGCTTCGCACAGGTGAGCGCACGGCTGACGCTGCGCGTGCTGCGCACCCAGGTCGACCACGCCGCGCAACGGTTGGCGGTGACCGGCGGCCGCCTGTCCTACAGCGCCCAGAGCCTGGTGCGCCGGCGGCGCGAGCGCTTCACCAGCCTGGAGATCCGCCTCAAGGCATCGCGGCTCGCCAACGCGCAGGCCCAGCGCAGCTTGATCGCGCGCGACCGTGAGCGCAGCGCACGCCTTGCAGAACGGGCCGCGCGCGCGCTGGCCACGCTGATCCAGCGCCAGCAGGCGCGCGTCGCCCACGCCGGACAGCTGCTCGCCGCCCTGTCCTATCGCAGCGTGCTGGCCCGTGGCTTTGCCCTGGTGCGTGACGACCACGGCGCGCCGCTGCACGCCGCCGCCGGAATCGGGGCAGGCGCCCGCCTGACCCTCGAATTCTCCGACGGCCGGGTGGCCGTCACTGCCGACGGCGCCATGCCGCAGGATAGCGCGCCGGACGCCTCGGCGCCCCAGCCCGTGCGGCCGCAGGCCTCAAAGCCGGCAACACCCCGGCGGCCGGCCAAGGTCGACACCCAGGGTGACCTGTTCTGAGCGTTCCGTGTCGGACTGCGGCAGTCCCAGGGGGCTGCACGATCCTCTGGAAAAGCGCTTTGGCCCGGCCCATCTGTGCTAGGGTGGATGATCAGTAATCGACCAGCTAAAGGAACCCGACGTGCTCAACAAGTTCAGTTCTTCCGGCCATGGCGAAGCCAAGGTGCAGTATCTCGATGGAGATTTCCGCGTCATTGCCCCGGGGAGCTATGTGGCCTGCGCGGTGACCGGCGCACACATCCCGCTCGAAGAACTGAAGTACTGGAGCGTGGATCGCCAGGAGGCCTACGCCACGCCTGATGCCGTGCTCAGCCGCCACTACCCCACCGCCCTGAAGTCCAGCTGACGCGGCGATCACGGACGCTCCCAGCGCCATCTCCCTATCATCCCATGTCGCATTCGCGTCCCGTCGCGCTTGTCACCGGCTCGACCTCGGGCATCGGCGCCGCCATCGCGCGCCGCTTGTCGGCCGACGGCTTTGCGGTGGTCCTGCACTCGCGCCGGTCGGTGGAGACTGGACGCGCGCTGGTCGCGGAACTCGGTACCGCCGCCTATGTGCAGGCGGACCTTGCGCGCGATGACGACAGGCGCCGGCTGATCCAGGAGGCTGTCGCCGTCTGGGGCCGGCTCGACGTGCTCATCAACAATGCCGGCATCAGCCGCGTCATTCCCCATGCCGACCTCGCTGCGGCAACGCCCGCCGTCTGGCAGGAGCTGCACGAGGTCAATGTCGTGGCGCCGTTCCGCCTGATCGCAGAAGCCGAACCCGCGCTGCGCGCAACGGCCCGGAATGGCCGCGCCAGTTGCGTCGTCAATATCAGCTCGCATGCCGGCGTTCGCCCCAAGGGAGCGTCAATTCCCTACGCGGCAACCAAGGCGGCGCTCAATCACATGACGCGCCTGCTCGCCGTATCGCTAGCACCCGACATCCGGGTCAATGCCGTCGCACCGGGCCTCGTCGATACGCCGCTGACCGCGGACTGGACCGACGCGCAGCAGCTCTGGCGCGAACGCGCGCCAATGCACCGTGCAGCGCGACCGGAGGACATCGCACAGGCGGTCGCCCTCCTCGTTGCCTCTGATTACCTGACGGGCGAGATCCTGCTGTCGGACGGCGGCCTCAATCTGACCTGATCGCACCCGCCATCACGCGGGACAGCAACGTTTCCAGCGTCGCGCGTGGCGCGATGTCGAGCGAGACCTTGAACGGCACCATCGCGTCGGCATGCGCCGCGAGCGCCTCGTCGCCACGCAACCGCACCAGATCCTTTTCCGTCGTCACCAGTATCAGGGCGCTGCGCGCTGCACGCGCGGCCAGCGCCGCGATCTCGGACGCCGCGAACGGATGGTGGTCCGGAAAGGTTGCGGTGTCGGCGACATCGACGCCCGCGCTGCGCAGCGTGGTGAAAAAGCGTTCGGGATCGCCGATGCCGGCGAAGGCGAGCACGCGCCGGCCGGCGAGCGCCGCGAGCGAGGCAGGATCGGGCTGCAGGCGGCCGCGCAGCACCGGCTTGCCCCGCGCGGCCACCAACTCCGCGACCGGCCGCGCCGCGTCGCCATCACCGACCACGATCAGCGCATCAGTGCGTGCAAGCTGCGGCGGCAGTGGCGCACGCAGCGGTCCGGCCGGGAAGACGCTGCCATTGCCGAGACCACGGCGGCTGTCAATGACGATCAGCGCCGCATCCTTCGCGAGCGATGGGTTCTGAAAGCCGTCGTCGAGCAGGACCACGCTTGCGCCTTGCGCCCGCGCGAGCACGGCTCCCTCATCACGCCGGCGCGCGACCACCACCGGCAGGCGGCCCGCCATCATCAGCGGCTCGTCGCCGACATCGGCTGCGCGATGCAGCGCTGGATCGACCACCACGGGACCGGCGAGGCGGCCGCCATAGCCGCGGCTCACCACCCACGGTCGTTCGCCCATGCCGCGCAACAGCTCGGCCAGCGCCAGCACGGTCGGTGTCTTGCCCGCGCCGCCCAGGTGATAGTTGCCGACACAGATGACGGGAATGCCCACCCGCGCACCAGGGCGCATCATGCGGCGCGCCGTCAGGCCGCCATAGACGGCGCCGAGCGGTGACAACAGACGCGATTGCCAGGACGAGCCGCGATGCCAGAAGGCCGGCTCACGCACGCTGCACTCCGCGCTCGATGCGCAGCTGCATGAGATAAGGCTCAAGCGCCGCAAGTGTCCGCTCCAGCGCGCCACCGAGCTGCTCGACCACCTGGCGGCCGGCATCGATCACGCGCTGCCGCGTCACGTCATCCGTCAGCCACGCGGCGACTTGCGCCGACAGGCTGTCGACGGTGTCGACCTGTCGCGCCCCGCGCGCGCCATCGAGCGCACCATAGACGTCGGTGAAGTTGAAGACATGCGGACCGTGAAGCACGGCGGCCCCGAGCTTGATCGCCTCGATCGGGTTCTGCCCGCCGTGCTCGATCAGCGAGCCGCCCATGAAGACGATCGGCGACAGGCGATAGAACAGGCCGAGCTCGCCGAGGGTATCGGCGACATAGATATCCGTCTGCGCCAGCGGCAGCTCTTCCTGCGAGCGCCGCGCGACATGCAGGCCGACGGAATAGGCCATATGCGCGATCGCCTCGCCCCGTGCCGGATGGCGCGGCACGATCACGGTCAGCAGCGACGGAAACGTACGCGCCAGCCGCTTGTGCACCTCGGCGATCATCTCCTCCTCACCCGCATGGGTCGACGCCGCGACGATCACCGGCCGGCCGCGCGTCACCGCGATCAGGCGATCGAGCTTGCCCTGGTCGGCCGGCGGCGCCTGCACGTCGAGCTTGAGGTTGCCGGTCGCGACCACGTCGCGCGCGCCCAACGCCGCGAACCGCTCTGCGTCGGTCTGCGACTGCGCAAGACACAGGTCGAAGCGGCCGAGCAGCGCGGAGATGGTGGCGTAGGCGCGCTGCCAGCGCGGGAACGAACGATGCGACATCCGTCCGTTGATCAGCACCATCGGCACCCGGCGCGCCGCATTGGCCAGGATCAGGTTCGGCCACAAGTCGGACTCGATGAACAGCGCCAGCGACGGCTGCCAGTGCTCGATGAAGCGCGCCACATAGCGCGGCGCATCCAGCGGCACGTACTGATGGATCACGTCGGCCGGAAAACGCTTGGCGACGATCGACGCCGACGTCACGGTGCCGGAGGTCAGCAGGATGCGAACGTTGAGCGCGCGCAGCCGCTCGATCAATCCTGCTGCGGCCAGCACCTCGCCGACGCTCGCGCCGTGAATCCAGATCAGCGGCCCGTCCGGCCGCGCCACGCTGGCGAAACCGCGCCGCTCGCCGACCCGCGCCGCCTCCTCCTTGCCGTGCCGCAGCCGATGGCCGAGCAGCAGGCCCGAAGCCGGCACCGCCATCGACGACAGCCGGCGATAGGCGCGCAGCGTCAGAGGCACGTCAGGCGCCATGCAGCGCCCCGTCAGGACGGCCGACGATCGCATAGGCCCGGCGGTTGACCTCGTTCAGAGCGGCCTCAAGCTGCACGCGAAGCGCCTCCATGGTGGCATCGTCGGCATCGGCCGGCACCTGCACCTGCGGCCCGGTGGCGATCACGCCCCGGCCGAACGGCAGATGAATGACCGAGCGATCCCAGTTGTTCAGCCGCTTGAACCGGCTGGTCGCGATTGCAAGCGGAACGATAGGCCGGCCGGATTCACGTGCCAACATGATAATGCCAAGACCGGCGACGCGGGAGACCTTTGGCACATCCGCGGTCAGCGCCATGTTGCAACCTTCCTGCAACACACGCAGCATCTGCTTGAACGCCCCGACGCCACCCTTGCGATGGAACGAAGAGCCATGGTCGCCCGATCCGCGGACGGTGCCCGCGCCGAGCCGCTCGGCGGCGATGGCGTTGATCTGGCCGTCGCGATGGCGCGAGATCAGCACCTTGGCGCTGTACTTCTTGCGCGCGAACGGCATCATGAAATGCTGACCGTGCCAGAACGCGATAATCAGCGGCATGTCGGGCTCGAGCTTGGCATAGAGATCCGGCGGATCGTAGCTGAAGCGGTTGGTCAGCCACACGAAACGCAGGAATTCAGCTGCGACGAATCCCGCCGCATGCTGAAACCAGCTCGAACGCGATATTTTGCGAAAGGACATCAAGCGAGGCGGTGTGCCGGGCTCAGTGGGACTTGTCGGTCGCGGGATCTAGCAACCGGTGCAGGTGCACGATGAAATAGCGCATGTGGGCGTTGTCCACGGTCTGCTGCGCCTTCGCCTTCCAGGCCGTATAGGCCGAGGCGTAGTTCGGGTACAGGCCGACGATTTCAACCTTGTCGAGATCCTTGAACGTCACATGCTCAAGGTCGACCAGCTCGCCTCCAATGACGAGATGAAGCAACTGCTGCGGCGTATCGGACATGGATCTTTTTCCTGAAACAAACAGCTTCCGGCCAGACGAAGTCGACTAGAACAATTCTAGAACAGCGGATGGTGTCTGAAGTGCTCAACGATGCGGGCGTGACGGGCCGGTCCCGCCGCCACCAGGGTGTCGTGCCTCACCTCCGGGCGGTTATAGCGGATGGCTTCGCCCGTCAACGCGGTCATCGTCCCGGCCGCTTCGTGCACGATTAAGTCGGCCGCCGCAAGGTCCCAATCCCGGCTTTGCCCGCCTGCAAAAGCGACATCCAGCCGCCCCTCGGCCGCCCGGCAGATCTTGAGCGCCAGGGAGCCGATTCGGGGATGGATATTGCCCGGTTCCAAGGCACTGCCCAGCCGATCGACCAGCGGCTTGGGGCCCACGATCCGCGTGGGATCGAGCCGGTCCCCGGGGCTGACACGGATCGCTCGGCCGTTCAGGGTGGCGCCGCGGCCACGCACGGCAATGAACATTTCATCGGACACCGGAACGAACACCGCGCCGAGCAGCGGCACGCCATCGGCCACGAGCGCCACGCTGACACACCAATCGTCCTGGCCGGCGAGGTAGGACCGCGTGCCGTCGATCGGGTCCACGATCCACACCAGCCGCCGGTCGAGCCGCGCCGGATCGTCGGCGCTCTCCTCGGACAGCCAGCCATAGCCCGGCGTGGCCGTCCGCAGGCGTTGCTCAAGCAGGTCGTTGGCGGCGATATCGGCCTCGGTGACGGGGGAGGATTTGCCCTTGATCCAGTTGCGCAGATCGGTGCGGAACAGGCCGAGCGCCAGCGCGCCGGCCTCACGGACGCTCTCGGTCAGCAGCGCGGCATCGCGCGCAAGGACATCATCATGAACGATCTCAGCGTCCGGCAATCGTCAATCCCTCGATGCGGACGGTCGGCGCGTTGACGCCATAGCGGAATTCGAGATCGTTGGCTGGCGTCAGCGACTTGAACATCTCGAGCAGATGGCCGGCGATGGTCACCTCGCTGACCGCGTAGGTCGGCTTGCCGTTCTCGATCCAGAAGCCGGCGGCGCCGCGGCTGTAATCGCCGGTGACGCCGTTGACGCCCGAACCGATCAGGTCGGTGACGTAGAAGCCGTCCTTGATGTCCGCCATCAGTTCCGCAGGGGTCAGCCGGCCCGGCTCCATATGCAGGTTGTAGGCGCCCGGCGACGGCGACGACGACACGCCGCGATGGGCATGTCCGGTGGTGGCGAGGCCGAGCTCGCGGGCGGTCGCCGAATCCAGCAGCCAGGAGGTCAGCACGCCGCCATCAATGATGGCGAGCGGCTTCACCGCGACGCCTTCGGCATCGAAGGGTTGCGAGCGTAGGCCCCGCACGCGCAGCGGATCGTCGATGATGCGGATGCGACTGTCGAACAGCTGCTTGCCGAGGCTGTCCTTGAGGAAGCTGGTCTTGCGCGCGATCGACGCGCCGTTCGCGGCGCCGACGACATGGCCGACCAGCGAATTGGACACCCGCGGATCGAACACCACAGGCGCCTTGCAGGTCGCGACCTTGCGCGGGTTGAGGCGCGCCACGGCACGCGCGGCGGCGCGGGCCCCGATCTCGGCCGGCGCCGACAGGTCCGCGCCGTGGATCGCAGACGAAAAATCGTAGTCGCGCTCCATGCCGGTGCCTTCACCGGCGATCGCGGTCATCGAGATGCCCTGGCTTGAGCGCAGGTAGGCGCCATGGAAGCCCGAGCTGGTGACGAGCACCATGCCGCCGATGCCGCAGGACGCGGACGCGCCGCCGGACTTGGTCACGCCGGCGACCGCAAGCCCCGCGGCTTCCGCGGCCAGGGCGCGGCGCTCGAGCTCCTCCGTCGAGGGCATGTTGGGATCGAGCAGATCGAGGTTCGGAAAGCTGCGCGCCAGCAGCGCCGGATCGGCGAGACCGACATAGGCGTCGTCAGGTGCGACGCGCGCCATCGCGACGGCGCGTTCCGCCAGCCTGGCCACGGCATCGCCGGCGACGTCGTTGGTCGACACCACCGCCTGCCGCTTGCCGACAATCACGCGCAGGCCGACGTCGTCGCCTTCGGAACGTTCCGATTCCTCGACACGACCATCGCGCACCTCGACGCCCTGCGACATGCCGCGCACGGCCACCGCATCCGCCGCATCAGCGCCGGCCCGTTTCGCCGCCTCGACAAGACGCTCAGCAAGATCGCTCAGCGCCGACTGGTCGAACAGATCCGCCCCGGCTTTGGAGCCGGCCTTGGCCGCGGCAGACGACGATGATGCGCTTGCTGAAGAGGTCACGAGCCAATCCCGGATCTGGAGTGAAAAGGACAGGAAAACGGCGCGCCGGCGGGGGCGTCGACAGCTGTCAGATGTGCCGATTCCATGCGGATTTCAAGCACATCGCCGCTTGGAAAACCAACAAATTTCGGCCCGGCAGCAAGGTCTCGTCAAGCATGTCGCCGGGTCAGGATCGATTAACCAGCCTTCTTAAGCGCTTTCGGACGCGGGCATGGCACAGTGTCCCCATCGACCGGGAGAATAATCCCGGCGGGGAGATCAAAGTCGTGAGGCGTCAATTCGGAGCTGGCGGACCATCCGCCGGGTCGAGCCGCAAGCTGCGGCTCGACCCTCTTGCCCTGCCCGTGCGGTTCGATACGCGCGATGCACGTGCCGATGGCGGCGTGCGGCAGGTCGAGATCAACCGTGATCGCGTGGTGCTGCGGCGTGCCGTGCGCGGTATGCGGATGGCGATCAACGTCCAGGTTCAGGAATTTCTGGGGATCGCGACCCGCGCGACCGACGACGGCCAGATGCTGGTGCTGGCTCATCGCGACCCGTCACTCTCCATTCCGCTGCTGCAGTCGGCCGACGCGCCTGAGCTCGCCGAAGCCGCGACGCTGTGGAGCGAGATTTTTGCACTGCCGCTGATCGACGAGGATGCGCAGCTCGCACGCACGCCTGCCCTGCGGCGGCGGCGGCACAACGTCATCAAGACCCGCCGTTCGAAGATCGCGCTGCGGCGACGCTGCGGCCAGGATCTCGCGGACATGACCGTTCACCGCGATGAACGCGAAATTATCGCACGGAACTGATGATGTTCAGCCCTCATGCCGTCTCGGGAAAGCGGGCCGCCCCCGCTTCCGGCGGCAGGGCGAGACCATTCGCAAGATACGACACCGTCCGATAGAAGCCGCAGAGCAGGATGATCTCCAGGATCTGCGCGTCGTCATAGTGCCGCCTCAAGGCCGCAAACTCCGTATCGCTCCAGGTCGCCCGATGATGCAGCGCGTCAACAGCTGCAATCAGCGCCTGTTCGGGCTCCGACCAGCACGCCGCAGTTGCCGGTTCCAGCACGGTTGCCCGCACCTGCTCCCCGGTCAGCCCGGCCCGATCCGCGAAATATGCCACATGCACGCCCCACTCGTAGGCGCAACGTGTCAGTGCACAGGTGCGGTCGATCACGATTTCCCGCTCGCGCAGCGGCAGCGGCCCACGGTCGAGCAGACTGCCCGAGCGGAATTTGGTCCAGGCCCGTTCGCTGGTGGCCAGCGTGCGGAACAATGCCAGTGGCGGCACCCCGGGTGGCATGATGCGGTCGAAATGAGCCTGCAGCTCCGGCACGTACGGCGCCTCCAGTGGGACAATGCGCGGCATGGAGCGGCCTCCTTTGCTATTGAAACTGTAGCGATGCTACACTTTTTGTAGCACTCCGCAAGAAGCCTGCGAGAAGGATGACGATGAAAGCGGCCCGCAAGACGACGACTGCCGTGCGCGGATCACGCTCCGGACGCCCGATCATGGCGCTGCTCGACCTGCTCGGCCGGCGCTGGACGCTGCGCATTGTCTGGGAACTGCGCGACCGCGCGCTGACCTCGCGCGCGCTGCGGCAGGCGTGCGACGACGCCTCGCCGACGGTGCTGCAGGCGCGGCTCAAGGATCTGAAGGACGCCGGCCTCGTCGAGAACATGCCGAGCGAAGGCTACCGCCTGACCGCGCGCGGTCGCGAACTGATGACGGCGTTCGGGCCGTTGAGCGATTTTGCCGAACGATGGGGCCGGCGGAAATAGCCGCCCGTCTCTGCCCGCGTTTCAGGCCGGCTCGACGCGCAGGCTGGCGCCATCGGCCGCCACCACGCGCACCTGGCTGCCCGCCGGCGCATCGCAGCCGGCGACCCGCCACACCGTGTCGTCGACCCGCACCGTGCCGGAGCCGTCGATGATCGGCCGCTCCAGCGTAAACACCCGCCCCACCAGGGCATCCGCCCGGCGGTTGAGGAACGGCTGATCGGTGTCCGTCGGGCGCGGCAGCCCGACGCGCCGCCACAGCGGCACCGCCGCCAGCGCGAACACCGAGAAGGCCAGCAGCTGCGTCTGCCATGACCATGGCACCACGAACGACAGCAGCCCGACCAGCAGCGCAGCGAGGCCGAGCCACAGCATGAAGACGCCAGGGGCCAGCAGCTCCACCCCGACCAGGATGAGGCCTGCGATCAGCCAGTTCCAGGTGCCCAGCGCGATCAACGTTTCGACCATGGCTTTCCTCCGGAAGTCACCCCTGCGCGCCGCCGGCGCCCGGCCCGGTATTGGGAACGGTGGGCCGGCGCGGCGCCGGCGCGACCGCGCTTTCGCCGAATGCCGCCTTGGCGATCTCGCCGATGCCGGCGAGCGACGACAGGATGCCGGTCGCCTCGATCGGCAGCATCACGATCTTCTGGTTCGGTGACTGCGCGATCTCCCCGAACGCCTTGATGTACTTGTCGGCGATGAAATAGTTCAGCGACGCGACGTCGCCGCTGGCGATCGCCTGGGACACCATCTGCGTCGCCTTGGCTTCCGCCTCGGCCGAACGCTCGCGCGCCTCGGCATCGCGGAATGCGGCTTCGCGCCGGCCCTCCGCCTGCAGGATCTGCGCCTGCTTGGCACCCTCGGCGCGCAGGATTTCCGACTGACGCTGGCCCTCGGCCTGTAGGATGTCGGCGCGCTTGACGCGTTCGGCCTTCATCTGACGACCCATCGCCTCGACGAGATCCGCCGGCGGCACGATGTCCTTGATCTCGATCCGGTTGACCTTGAGGCCCCAGGGCGACACCGCGGCGTCGACCACACGCAGCAGCCGCTCGTTGATTTCGTCGCGATGCGACAGCACCTGGTCGAGGTCCATCGAGCCCATCACCGAGCGGATGTTGGTCATGGTCAGGGTGACGATCGCCTGCGTCAGGTTCGCGACCTCATAGCTCGCCTTGGCGGCGTCGAACACCTGGAAGAACGCGACCCCGTCAACGGTGACGGTGGCGTTGTCCTTGGTGATGACCTCCTGCTCGGGGATGTCGATCACCTGCTCCATCATGTTGATCTTGCGGCCGACGCGATCGAAATACGGAACGATCAGGTTCAGCCCCGGCCGCAGCGTGCGGGTGTATTTGCCGAACCGCTCGATGGTCCAGTCGAACCCCTGCGGCACCGTCTTGACGCCTGCAAACAGCGTCACGATCACGAGCAGAACGACGACGATGGCGAAAATATCAAATCCCGACATGAACAACTCCTGCGGCGCTCACGCGCCGCCCGCGAGATGCGGCGGCTGACGGGCGCCAGATCAATGGGCGCTTCCTTACGTGAAAACTGTGACGTCTTGGTCGCGAAGAGAGAATGGATGGTTCGACGTGCCCCGTCGAGGGGGTAAAGCCGCGCCGACGTCGGATCCGCCAGGATCTCAAATCCAGCCTTGCAGCTCGCGCATGACGAGCTGGCGGATCACGTCCATGCCCTCGTCGCTGTCGTTCAGGCAGGGAATAGCGGTGAACTCTTCGCCGCCGGCCTGCCTGAAGATCTCAGCGTTTTCCTGGGCGATCTCCTCCAGCGTCTCCAGGCAATCCGCCGAAAAGCCGGGCGTCACCACCGCGATCCGTCGCACCCCCTCGTGCGCCAGGCGCTCCATGGTCTTGTCGGTGTAGGGCTGCAGCCATTCGGCGTTGCCGAAACGGGACTGGAAGGTCAGCAGCAGCTTGCTGTCGTCGAGCCGCAGCCGCTTGCGCAGCGCGTCCGTCGTGGCAACGCACTGCACGAGGTAGGGATCGCCCTTGTCGACGTACTCCTGCGGCATGCCGTGGAACGAGGCGACGATCACCTCCGGCTCGAACGGCAGTGCCGCAAGATGGCGCTCGATCGAGACGCCGAGCGCCTCGATGTAATCGCTGTCGACGAAGTAAGGCGGCGTCACCCGCAATGTCGGCTGCGCCCGCAGATCGCTGAGCACACGGAATACCTCGTCGCAGACCGTCGCCGAGGTCGCCGCCGAGTACTGCGGATACAGCGGCACCACCAGCAGGCGGTCACAGCCCTGCGCCAGCAGCGCCGCGACCCGCGCACGGATTGACGGGTTGCCATAGCGCATGGCCCAGTCGACCGCGACGTGGTCATGGTCGACGATGGCCGCGGCGAGCTTCTCCGCCTGCGACCGTGTGATGGTCTTGAGCGGCGACTCGTTCAGCGCCGTATTCCAGATCTTGCGGTAGTCCTGCGCCTTCCGCGCCGGCCGCACCCGCAGGATGATGCCGTTCAGGATGAGCTTCCACAGCAGGCCCTGATCCTCGATCACCCGCGGATCGGACAGGAACTCCTTGAGATAGACCCGCACCCCGGCGGCATCGGCGGTATCGGGCGTGCCCAAATTGACCAGCAGCACGCCGACACGCTCGCGCGTCGCGGCGGGATGGCGGAGGGATTCTGCGGAAGCGACCGTGGTCATGGCGCGGATGGCTTCGCCCGCGGACCGGGACTTGTCAACCGGCAGGAGGTCTCGGGCGGCCGATCGTCGCGGTGCGCCGCCATCAAAAACACGTCACCCGCTCAGCCGCGACATAGCCCAGCAGCAGGCCGACGCCGAGCAGCAGCACGAGGCCGGCGGCCCCGAGCTCGATGCCGCGCAGGATCAGCGCGCCGCCGCCGTCGCGGCCGGCGCTGAGGCGCCGCGCCAGCCCCTTGGCGGAGACGGCGATGATGGCGATGGCGGCCACGGTGATCGCGGTGCCCAGCCCCATCAGCAGCGTCGCGGCGATGCCCGCCCACAGCATGCCCTGGGCGAGGGCGAACACCAGCACCAGGATGGCGCCGGAGCACGGCCGCAGCCCCACCGCGAAGATCGCGCTGAGGCCCCGCCGCCAGCCGCCGGGCCCAGCCAACTGATCCGGCGTCGGGCCGTGGTTGTGGCCGCAATGCTCGTCGTGGACATGCCCCGGCTCGCCGTGGGCGGGCCCGGCATGGGCGGGGCCATGGCGGTGATCGTGATGGTCGTGGTCGTCGGCCAGCCCCCGCGCATGCGCCGACGCCGTGGCGACCGCATCCGCGTCCCCGGTCATCGCGGGCGCGAGCACCGGCGCAGCCGCCGCGCCGAACGGCATCGGCGCGCCGCGTAGCGCGCGCAGAAAGCCGCCGCCCTTGCTCCACACCAGCCGCACGCCGAATGCCGCGATCAGGGCGTAGCTGGCGATCTCGATGGCCCGCTCCGCCCCGCACATGGTCTTGGCCGTGGCGTTGAGCAGCCAAGCGCAGATGCCGACGACAAGGATGGCGACCAGCGCCTGCAGCAGCGCCGAGGCGAACGCCAGCACGATGCCGCGCCGTGCGGTCTCCTCGTTGGCGACGAGGTAGGACGAGATCACCGCCTTGCCATGGCCAGGCCCTGCGGCATGAAACACGCCATAGGCAAACGAGATGCCGAGCAGAGTCCAGACCGCGCTGCCGTCGCTCTTGGCCGCGCGGATGGTCGCCGACATCGCTCGGTAGAACTTCGACTGCTGGTCCAATAGCCAGCCCACCACACCGCCGGCCTGCGGATCAGAACTGCCGGGACGGCCGACGCCGAACGGCGACTGCGCCAGCACCGCGTGCAGCAGACCGTCGCCCCACAGCACGACGGCAACAGCGACGAGCACCGCGACAACGAGCCGTGTGTCGCCGCGCAGCGTGTGCACCCTGACGGGGCTCATGGGCAGTCCACCGTCACCTTGTTGGCGAACATGGCGCCGAAATTGGCGTTGCTGCCGTCGAGGAAATTCTGTTCACCGACGGCCTGCGCCTGGGCCTGCGCCGATCCGTCGTTCGGCCGCTCGATGCTCACCTTGCAGCCGGCCGGCGCGCCGATCAGCTTGATCGGATCGGTCTTGGCCAACGAGAAGTCGACGAAATAGGTCGGATCGTAGATGTCGACCACCAGTTGCCGGCTCTTCACCGGCGTCTTCAGCGGCAGCGTGAAATGCAGGGTCAGCGCGCCGTCCTTGTGCTCGAGATAGTAGTCGACGGGGTCCTCGAACTTCTGCTTGCGGTTGCGCGTACCGGCCTCGCCGGCGCGCGCGAAGGTGAAGAAGCCGAATTCCTTCAGCGACTCCACGTTGGTCTGCGCCAGCGACGCCAGCTCCTCGCGGGTGTAGACGCCCTTGGTCTTGGTTTCGATGCCCTGCAGCGCATAAGTCGAGAACATGTCGTCGAAAGTCCAGGCGTGCCGCACCGCCGTGAGTGAGCCGTCCGGCGCGTAGACCAGTTCGCTGGTCGCGGTGACCCAGACATGGGGGTGCGCCCACGCGGCAGCGCCGGTCAGGCAGAGCGCAGCAAGGACGGCCAAAACACGCGTGATGCAGCTTGTCATAGAACCTTGGAAACAATATCCCGTGAAGCTGCATCTTATATGCGAGTTAGGCTGAAACGAGACAGAGAAATCGTCGGATGGCCACGCCGGACCTTCCCCTGCGCGCACCGGGTGGCAGCCCGCTGCGCGCCATCCCGCCCGACCTGGATCCGCAGATCGTCGCATCGATCGACCGGACATTGGACCGTCTGACCGCGGACGAGAACGTCCGGATTCCGCTGGCGATCGAGAGTGGCAGCCGGGCGTGGGGATTTCCATCACCGGACAGCGACTATGACTGCCGCTTCGTTTACCAGCGTCCGCTGCAGGACTACGCAAGCCTCTATCCCGCTCGCGACGTCATCGAGACGCCACTTGACCCGGTCTTCGACATCGGCGGGTGGGATCTGGCGAAAGCTCTCAAGCTGATGGTCAGGGGCAATGCGGTCATCATCGAGTGGCTGACATCACCGATCATCTATCGCGCAGACGCGGGCTTTCGCGACCGGATGTTGGCGCTCGCGGCCGCAATCGTCGATCGCAATCTCGTCGCCCGCCATTACCAGCACCTTGCGCTATCCATACGTCAGAAAGCCGAGGACGGCGGCGACGGAATGCCCATCAAGAAGCTGTTCTACATTCTGCGCCCGGCGATCGCGCTGCGCTGGCTACGCCAGCGCCCCATCGATGCCGTCGCTCCCATGCATTTTCCGACGCTGTGTGCGTCTACCGATCTCAACGCCGCCGAGCGCAATGAAATCGAGCGGATGCTCGCGGAGAAGGCCCGCACGAGGGAGATCGGGCGCGGCGCGGTGCCGCCCCTCCTCGTCGACCTGATCGAACGGGAACTCGATCTCGCAAGCGACTGGATCGCGCCTGAGCGCATGCCAGAAGACGCACGTCGGAGGCAGGCCGACGCGTTCTTCTGGGCGGAGGTCAGCCAGACCGGCGCTTGACGCTCGACTACACGCCCCCGCCGCCGCCGTCGGCGCGCGGGTCGTGGGCACCTTCCAGCTGGCCACCGGGGTGCAGCACCACCGCGCCGGCATGACCCATGGTGTCGGAATAGGCCTCGGGAAGCACCTCGACATCGTGCCGCGCCGACAGCAGGCGGTCGATCAGGTTGCCGTCGAAGCGGGATTCCAGCCGCAGGTTGGTGTGGCTTGAGCCCCAGGTGCGGCCCAGCAGCCAGCGCGGCTGGTCGAGCGCCAGCTCGAGCGGCTGGCGGTACAGCACGTGGCGGGAGAACACCATCGCCTGGGTCTGCGGCTGGCCGTCGCCACCCATGGTGCCGTAGGCCATGATGCGGCCGTCCTTGAGCACCGCGAGCGCCGGGTTGAGGGTGTGGAACGGCAGCCGGCCGGGGCTCAGCGGATTGGTGGCCTTGGGGTCGAGCGAGAAGCTGGCGCCACGGTTCTGCATCAGCACGCCGGTCGCCGGCAGCACGCAGCCCGAGCCGAACTCCCAGAAGATCGACTGGATGTAGGACACGACAAGGCCCGAGGCATCGGCGGCGCCCATCCAGATGGTGTCGCCCTCGCTCCAGGCCGACGGCCATGGCGCGGCCTTCTGGCGATCGATCTTGCGGACCTCGGCATCGAGAAACGCCGGCGACAGGAAGCGCGTGAGATCGGCGGTGAGCCGGTTGGGATCGGTGACGAAGCGGTCGCGCACACGGAACGCACGCTTGGTCGCCTCGACGAGGCCGTGGATGTAGTCGAAGCCCTCGGCCTCCGCCACGCGGAGCCGGTCGAACAGGGCGAGGATGATCAGCGAGGCGAGCCCCTGGGTCGGCGGCGGGGCATTATACAGCGTGCCAGCACCGATCGTGGTGGACAGCGCCTCGGCCACCCAGGGCTTCGCGGCTGCGAGGTCGGCGCGGGTCACCGGGCTGCCGATGCGCTCCAAGTCGGCGGCGATCTCGCGGCCGACATCGCCGCGGTAGAAGTCGTCCAGACCGGCCTGGACGAGGTGCTCCAGCGTCGCGGCCATGGCGGTCTGCTTCATGGTCGCGCCGACCTCCGGCACCTTGCCGTCGACCAGGAAGGTCGGGGCAAAGCCCGGGACATCCTTGAGCTCATCAAGCTTGCCGCGGGTCAGCTCGACCTGGCTGCGGGTCGCCACATAGCCATCGCGGGCGCTGCGGATCGCGGGATCGAGCAGCACGTCGAGCGGCAGCCGGCCGCCGAGCGCCTTTGCCGCTTCGAGGGCGAGCTGCCAGCCACCGATCGCCGCCGGCACCGTCAGCGCCGCCAGCGGCCCGCGCGGCGGGATCACATCGTGGCCATGCTCGCGGTAGAACGCCGGCGTCGCCCGGCTGCCCGCGGCGCCCGCGCCCATCAGCGCGCGAACACGGCCCGACGGCTCGCGCACCAGCCAGAAGCCGTCGCCGCCGATATGGTTCATGTGAGGGTAGACCGCCGCGATCGAGGCGGCCATGGCGACCATGGCCTCGAGGGCGTTGCCGCCCTCGGCGAGCACATGACGCCCGGCTTCGACAGTTGCGGAATGGGGCGCCGCGACGACGCCGCGGCGGTGGCCGGAGGAATGCCGTGTCATGACCTGTCCATCAGATGAGTCGTGAGCGACAGACACTCCGAGCCAAGTGCCCCCGCATCCGAAGTTCGTAAGACATCGCAGCACACTCCTACACGAACTTCGGATGCAACAGGGGCACTTGCAAATCTATGATTCTAGTGCCGCCTTTCGATCTGAAGTTCCTGAGACGAGCCTGTAGCCAGTGATGCAGGAACTTCAGATCGGCGGCACTAGGGAATATCCGCCTGATCCAGCCGTTTTAGGCCGCTTCAGGCGCGTCCAGCAACCCTCGCCCGCGCAGCAGCGCATCGACCTCGGGCTCCCGCCCCCGGAAGGCGACATAGGCCTCCTCCGGATCGCGCGAGCCGCCGGTCGAATAGATGTTGTCGTGCAGCCGCTTGGCGACAGCCGGATCGAAGATGTCGCCGGCCTCCTCGAAGGCGCCGAAGGCATCGGCGTCCATCACCTCCGACCACATGTAGCTGTAGTAGCCCGCCGCATAGTGGTCGCCGGAGAAGATATGGCCGAACTGCTGCGGCCGGTGCCGCATGGCGATCTCGGCCGGCATGCCGATCTTGTCGAGCTCCTGACGCTCGAACGCCCGCACGTCGGCGACCTCGCTGGCGGGATGGGAATGGAATTCCATGTCCATCAGCGCCGACGCCAGGAATTCGACCGTGGCGAAGCCCTGGTTGAACTTGCGCGCGGCCAGGAAACGCTGCAGCAGGTCGTCCGGCAGCGGCTCGCCGGTCTCGTAATGGCGGGCGAACTGGCGCAGCACCTCCGGCCGCTGCTGCCAGTGCTCATAGAGCTGGGACGGCAGCTCGACGAAGTCGGTGAACACGCTGGTGCCCGACAGCGAGGGATAGACCACGTCCGACAGCATGCCGTGCAAGCCGTGGCCGAACTCGTGGAACAGGGTCCGCGCATCGTCCGGCGACAGCAGCGGCGGATGGCCATCGGCGCCCTTGGCGAAGTTCATGACGTTGATGATCAGCGGCGACACCGTGCCGTCGAGCTTCTGCTGGTCGCGCAGCGAGGTCATCCAGGCACCCGAGCGCTTGGAGGCGCGGGCGAAGTAGTCGCCATAGAACAACGCCTTGTGGGCGCCCGCCGCGTCGGTCACCTCCCACACCCGCACGTCAGGGTGCCAGACCGGGATGTCCTGACGCTCGCGGAAGCCGAGCCCGAACAGGCGGTGGGCGACGTCGAACGCCGCCTCGATCATGTGATCGAGCACCAGGTACGGCTTGATCGCCGCATCGTCGAAATTGGCGCGGCGCTGGCGCAGCTTCTCGGCGTAGAAGCGCCAGTCCCAGGGGGCGATCGCGAAGTTGCCGCCCTCCTCGCGGATCAGCTCCTGCACCGCGTCGCGGTCAGCGAGCGCCTTGGCCCGGGCCGGCACCCAGACCCGCTCCAGCAGGCCGCGCACCGCCTCCGGCGTCTTCGCCATGGAGTCTTCCAGACGGTAGGCGGCGAAGTTCGGATAGCCGAGGATTTTGGCGGACTCCTCGCGCAGCACCAGGATCTCCTGAATGGTCGCACTGTTGTCGTTGGCGTTGCCGTTGTCGCCCCGCGCGGTGAAGGCCTTGTAGACCTTCTCCCGGAGGTCACGGCGGGTCGAGCTCTGCAGGAACGGCTCGACCGAGGAACGCGACAGCGTCACCACCGCCTTGCCGTCGAGCCCACGCTCGGCCGCGGCCGCCCGCGCCGCCGCGACGAAGGCCGGGCTGAGGCCGTCGAGGTCATCCGGCCCGAGCTCCAGGGTCCAGTCCTGCTCGTCGCCCAGCAGATGGTGGCTGAACGTGGTGCTGAGCGCTGCCAGCCGCTCGTTGATCTCGCTCATCCGCGCCTTGGCGGCCTCGTCGAGGCCGGCGCCGGCCCGGTGCATGCGGGTGTAGAGCCGCTCCAGCAGCCGCCGCTGCTCGCCGCCCAGCCCGAGGGCCTCGCGGTCGTGGTGGAGCTTGGCGACACGGCCGAACAGCACCGCATTCATCATGATCGGATTCCAGTGGCGCGCCATGCGCAGCGCCACCTCGCTCTCGATCGCCAGCAACTCCGGATTGGAGTGCGCCGAGACGAGGTCATAGAACACCGCCGCAACACGGTTGAGCAGCCGGCCGGCGCGCTCCCAGGCGGTCACGGTGTTGTTGAAATCCGGCTCCGACGGGTCATTGACGATCGCCGCGACCTCGAGCGCATGGTCGGCAAAGGCCTGCTCGAAGGCCGGCATGAAGTGTTCGGGCCGGATCGCCGCGAATGGCGGGGTCTCGAGCGGGGTCTGCCACGCCTGGAGCAGCGGATTGACGGCGGAATCGGAGGAATCGGACATGAAAAAACCTGCTTACGGCCAAATTCGGTCGGCCAGATAATAGCACTGCGGCGGCTTTTTGGGCCCTCCGTGCTTGATCGGGGGGCCGTTTTCGGGGAGATTGCGGCCGCCAACAGGACCTTTGCCCACATGAGCTCGCCGACCACCTCCTCCGCGTCCCGCCAGATCGCTTGGCCCAGCGTCATCACCGTGATCTCGGCCGCGATCCTGATCGGCGCCGAAGTGTTCGGCGCGGCGTTCGCCGGCGGCTGGGCGCTGGCGCTGCTGTTCGGCCTCGAGGACACCGCCGCCCACATCCTGCAGGGCGTGCTCTTCCTGCTCGGCGTCGCCATCATGGTGTCGTTCGTCCGCAACGCCCAGCGCATCGAGCCGTTCTCGCGCCGCGCCTGAGGCGCCGCGACGTCGCGCCACACCGCCCAGCGCAGCGCCGTGCACGACAGCGATACCGCCGCGCTCATCTTTCGTTAAAGACCTTGAACAGCTGTTCATTCTGCGCGTGCGTCTGACGCAACAAGCGCGCTCTCTCGGCAACACGCGCGCTCGCGCTGTGCAGAAAATCCGCGCGCTGCTGAAAAAAATGTTGCGCAGCAGATTCAAAAGACCTATTTCCCGTTTTGCCCAATTTCGCACGTGCCTGTGGTCGTGTGTCGGTCGGTAGGTATCCGGACAAGAGGCCGGACAGCCGCCAAGGAAGCGAGCAAGCCCAGCGCCTCTCTCCAGAGGTGCGCCACTCAAGGGTCCTCCTTTCTTGCAACCGTGATCGGCAGCCGGAGGCGAACCGGCGCACCCCGCGCTCAACGGGGGACGCGACTTAAAGCAACGACGGAGCGGGCTTTTTTGGTCTCTGCCAGCTTTCCACCAGCTGGCGCGAATACCGAAGAGGCTTGTCCTTCATTGCCAGGTGTGCGGATGGGATTTCCCCTCCAATCCACGGCAGCACAATTCGGTTCGAGTGTCAGGCTTCGTCGCGCCTCCATCGCGTGACCTGGCCCCAAGCTCGCATCCGGAATTCACGTTTGGACGGTCCCCGTTGGGCCGTTTGGAGGGTGCTATGACCGAGCGCATTCAAGAATTCCTGCGCAACCGCCGCCGTGACGGCCTCGACACCGAGCCCTGCCTCGTCGTCGACCTCGAGGTCGTGCGCGACAACTACCAGACCTTCGCCAAGGCGCTGCCGGACAGCCGCGTGTTCTATGCGGTGAAGGCCAACCCGGCGCCGGAAGTGCTCTCTCTGCTGGCGTCGCTCGGCTCGTGCTTCGACACCGCGACCGTCGCGGAGATCGAGATGGCGCTGGCCGCCGGCGCGACGCCCGACCGCATCTCCTTCGGCAACACCATCAAGAAGGAGCGCGACATCGCGCGCGCCTACGCGCTCGGCATCCGCCTGTTCGCGGTGGACTGCGCCGCCGAGGTCGAGAAGGTCGCCCGCGCCGCCCCCGGCGCCCGGGTGTTCTGCCGCATCCTCTATGATTGCGCCGGCGCCGAGTGGCCGCTGTCGCGCAAGTTTGGCTGCGATCCCGAGATGGCGGTCGACGTGCTCGACCTCGCCAAGCGGCTTGGCCTCGAGCCCTGCGGCATCTCGTTCCATGTCGGTTCGCAGCAGCGCAAGGTGAAGGCGTGGGACCGGGCGCTGGCGATGGCCTCGACCGTGTTCCGCGACTGCGCCGAGCGCGGCATCACCCTGACCATGGTCAACATGGGCGGCGGCTTCCCGACCAAGTACCTCAAGGACGTGCCGCCGGTGGTGCAGTACGGCCGCTCGATCTTCCGGGCGCTGCGCAAGCACTTCGGCAACCAGATCCCGGAGACCATCATCGAGCCGGGCCGCGGCATGGTCGGCAACGCCGGCATCATCGAGACCGAGGTCGTGCTGATCTCGCGCAAGAGCGACGAGGACGAGGTGCGCTGGGTCTACCTCGACATCGGCAAGTTCGGCGGCCTCGCCGAGACGATGGACGAATCGATCCGCTACGCCATCCGCACCCCGCACGACGGCGCGGACATGACGCCGTGCGTGCTCGCGGGTCCGACCTGCGACTCCGCGGACGTGCTGTACGAAAAGCAGCCCTATCCGCTGCCGGTCACGCTCGAGATCGGCGACAAGCTGCTGATCGAGGGCACCGGGGCCTACACCTCGACATACTCATCGGTGGCGTTCAACGGCATTCCGCCGTTGCGGACCTTCCACATCTGAGCTTTTGAAAGCTCCGAGCCGCGGAGGCCGGCACGCCGGCCTTCTCCTGTCACCTTCCGTTTGGATGACAACACTCTGCCGCGATGCGGGGGAGTGGGAGCCGACGCGTCATGACCGCTGAGAAAACGACTGCCCAGACCCGCCCTGCCCCGATGTCCGAGGCCGCCCCGTTCGCCATCCGCGCGGAACAGACCTCCGACGTCGCGGCGCGCGAGGCGCTGCTGGATGCGTGCTTTGGCCCCGGCCGGTTCGCGCGCACCTGCCAGCGCCTTCGCGACGGACGCCTGCCCGCGGAAGGTCTCGCTTTCTCGGCGGTGCGCGGCGGCAAGCTGGTCGGCACCGTGCGGTTGTGGCACGTCAGCGCCGGCGGCCGCCCGGCGCTGATGCTCGGCCCGCTGGCGGTCGATTCGACCTGCCGCGACCTCGGCCTCGGCGCCGCCTTGATGCGCCATGCGCTGCTCGCCGCCGCCGTCCGCGGCCATGGCGCAGTGCTCCTGCTCGGCGACGCCCCCTACTACGCGCGCTTCGGCTTCTCGCCGGAGAAGACCGCGCAGCTGTCGCTGCCCGGGCCGTTCGAGCGCGATCGCCTGCTCGGCCTCGAGCTCAGCTCCGGCGCCCTCGACGGCGCCGCCGGGCTGATCGCCGCCGCTGGCGCGAGCGCCGGCCGGCCCCGCGCCCGCACCGCGGCCAGGGCCGCCCGGCACGCGGCCTGACCGCTGCGGCTGAGCGCCGCACAACGGCCGCCGCCGCGCCGCCACGCGTTGACTTTCGTCCTGCTCTTCCTAATTTGGCCTGATCATGTTGCAGACGCGCATCCATCGCCTGATGCTTCGCGCCGGTCATCTCATCGCAGGAAGATGACCCGGGCGGACGCGTGCGCGCGCCGTCCCGGGACATGATGTTCAGACGCCCTTTCGTTTCATGAACTGACCGGCATGGCATCGCCATGCCCGCTGTCCGGATCTCTCAGGTCCGGCCGCACAGCTCGCGGCGCGTCGCTCTCCCTCTTCATTCCGACTTAAACGTGGGCGCCTGCCGCCCGACGGTGACAGCCATGATCGACCAACTGCAGACCCGACTGCCCGCCATCTCCATTCATGCCCGCGACCTCGACCGGCTGCGGCAGCTCGCCGACGCGGCGGCCGAAACCTATCCGGCGACGGCCGAGTTCCTCGCGCGCGAAATCGACCGCGCCACCGTGCTGCCGCCGGACCATCCGGCCAACGACGTCGTGACCATGCAGGCCCGCGTCACGTTTCGCGACGACGTCACCCGTCAGACGCGCAGCGTGACGCTGGTCTATCCGGACGAGGCCGACGTCGATGCCGGACGCATCTCGATCCTGACGCCGATCGGCGCCGCGCTGATCGGGCTGTCGCCGGGACAAGCGATCGCGTTCCAGACCCCGACGGGCGGCTGGCGCTCGCTCACGGTGATCGGCGTCGCGCCGCCGTCATGACGCACGTGCTGTTCATCCAATGCATGTGGTGCGCGATCGCAGGATCGCTGCGCGACCGGCTGCGCCCACGCAGCCGGCGTCCGCGTGCGCTACGTTATAAAATAGCGAATATTGTTCGGCACGACTTCGGCTGTCGCTCGCTCCGGCGATCGATGCTACGGTCGCGCCATGAGCCACAGCCACTCCCACGATCACGCGGGCCACGATCACTCGGGTCACGACCATTCGGGTCACACTCACGCAGGGCACGATCATGCGCACGGCCATTCGCATGCGCCGGCGGACTTCGGCCGCGCCTTCGCGATCGGGATCGCGCTGAACACGCTCTTCATCGTGGTCGAAGCGGTCTATGGCTACTTCGCGAACTCTACCGCGCTGCTCGCCGATGCCGGACACAACCTCTCGGATGTGCTCGGCCTCGTGGTGGCATGGGTGGCCGCGGTGCTGTCGAAACGCCCGCCGACGGCGCGCCTCACCTACGGCTTGCGCAATTCGTCGATCCTCGCCGCGCTGATCAATGCCGTGCTGCTGCTGATCGCCTGCGGTGCGATCATCCTGGAAGCCGTGCAGCGCCTGCTCAATCCCGAGCCGGTGGCGAGCCTGACCGTGATCGTGGTGGCGGCCATCGGCATCGCGATCAACGGCGGCACTGCGCTGCTGTTTGCGTCGGGGCGCAAGGGCGACATCAATATCCGCGGCGCCTACCTGCACATGGCGGCGGATGCTGCGGTGTCGGCGGGCGTGGTGATCGCCGGCTTCATCATCATGGGCACCGGCTGGCTGTGGATCGACCCGCTGACCAGCCTCCTGATCGTCGCCGTGATCGTGTGGGGAACCTGGGGCCTGCTCCGGGAGAGCACGGCCATGTCGCTCGCCGCCGTTCCGGCGCGCATCGACCCCGCCGCGGTTCGCAACTATCTCGCCGGCCTGCCGGGTGTGGCCTCGCTGCACGACCTGCACATCTGGCCGATGAGCACCACGGAAACCGCGCTAACCGCGCATCTGGTGACGCCTGCCGGCCACCCCGGCGACGCGTTCCTGATCGAGGCCTGCCGCGAGCTGAACCAGCGCTTCGGTATCGGCCACGCCACGCTGCAGATCGAGCTTATGACCACCACCCGCTGCGCGCTCGAGCCGGACCACGTGGTGTGACGGCGGCGTGACAGCCGCTGAAACTGCTGCTTCTTTGGGCGTGAAGGCCGCGGGATCCCGCGGCTGGGCGCGTCAGAAGCCTTGATTTCATCCGCCATTTGCGTTTGAACGCCCCTGAATTCCGCCGTCACGGCGACCTCGCGTTTCAACGCCATCCCGCCAGCTGGAGATTTTGGATGTCGACCTCATCCGTGCATGCGCGCATCACAGGCCCGATCGTCATGATCGGCTTCGGTTCGATCGGCAAGGGCACCCTGCCGCTGATCGAGAAGCATTTCGAATATGACAAGTCGCGCTTCGTCATCATCGACCCGCACACCGACCATCACATCGCCGACGAGCACGGCGTGCGCTTCATCGAGAAGGCGGTCACCAAGGACAATTATCGCGACCTGCTGATCCCGCTGCTGACGGAAGGCGGCGGCCAGGGCTTCTGCGTCAATCTTTCCGTCGACACCGGCTCGGTCGATATCATGACCATGTGCCGCGAGATCGGCGCGCTCTACATCGACACCGTGGTTGAGCCCTGGCTCGGCTTCTACTTCGACAAGAGTGCGGGCCCCGAGGCGCGCTCGAACTACGCGCTGCGCGAGACGCTGCTCGCGGCCAAGCGCAAGAACCCCGGCGGCACCACCGCGGTGTCGACCTGCGGCGCCAACCCCGGCATGGTGTCGTGGTTCGTCAAGCAGGCGCTGCTCAACCTCGCCACCGACACCGGCCTCTCCTTCAACGAGCCGAAGAGCCGCGAGGGCTGGGCGGAGCTTGCGCAGAAGCTCGGCGTCAAGGGCATCCACGTCGCCGAGCGCGACACCCAGCGCTCGAAGAAGCCGAAGCCGCGCAACGTGTTCGTCAACACCTGGTCGGTGGAAGGCTTCGTCTCCGAGGGTCTGCAGCCGGCCGAGCTCGGCTGGGGCACCCACGAGACGTGGATGCCGGACAACGGCCGCACCCATGACCATGGCTGCCAGGCCGCGATCTATCTGCTGCAGCCGGGAGCCAACACCCGCGTGCGCACCTGGTGTCCGACGCCTGGCTCGCAATACGGCTTCCTCGTCACCCACAACGAGGCGATCTCGATCGCCGACTACTACACCGTGCGTGACGGCGACAAGGTGGTGTACCGGCCGACCTGCCACTACGCCTATCATCCGGCCAACGATGCCGTGCTGTCGCTGCACGAGATGTTCGGCGCCGCCGGCAAGATGCAGCCGTCGTGGCACATCCTCGACGAGAACGAGATCGAGGACGGCATCGACGAGCTCGGCGTGCTGCTCTACGGCCATGGCAAGAACGCCTACTGGTACGGCTCGCAGCTGTCGATCGAGGAGACCCGCAAGATCGCGCCGTACCAGAACGCCACCGGCATGCAGGTGTCGTCGGCAGTGCTCGCCGGCATGGTGTGGGCGCTGGAGAATCCGGAAGCCGGCATCGTCGAGGCCGATGAGATGGACTTCCGCCGCTGCCTCGAGATCCAGCGGCCGTACCTCGGCCCGGTGAACGGCTACTACACCGACTGGACGCCGCTCAACGATCGCCCCGGCCTGTTCGCCGAGGACATCGACACCAGCGATCCCTGGCAGTTCCGCAACATCCTGGTGCGCTGACGCCATCACATGGTTCGGGGGCACACCGCAGGCTTGCCCCCGAAATCCGGTTGACGGCAACAATTGTGAGATTCCGGATTGCCGCTGCGCGGCATCCGGAATGACGTGCTACTTCGCGAGATAGTCGTACGCGACCTCACCGAGCCCAAGCGTGAGGTCGACCTTGAAGTGCAACGCCGACACCACCTCGCGCACCGGAAGCCGCGCCACGTCGGCGAGCGCGTGCGGAAACAGCCCGAGCGCCGCCGGGCCGGTCCACGCCTCCTTCAGCACAATGTCCCGCAGGTGGTAGCGCACCAACTCGCAGATGCGCGGCGAACCGTCGACATGCGGGATGATCTTGAGGATGAAGTTCGGCACCTGCAGCGCGTGCATCACCGCGGCAGGATCGGCCGGACGGTGCTTGTAGCCCATGGTGCCGCTCGCGCACAGCACCGAGCCGTAGTGCAGCGTGCCGACCAGCACGTCGCTCTCGGTGACGATCTTCGGTGACGCCAGCTTCTTCGGAAAGCCCCACAATTCACGCCCCCCGGCGATCGGCGCATCGTCGTCGAGATACATCGAGTGGATGTAGACGCCGTCCTCGCCATTGAAGCGCACCGGAATGGCCTGGCCGGTCTCGGTGTAGTCACCGAAGCCGGTCGAATCCGGCATCCGGATGAATTCGTATTTCACTACCGGCTCGGTCACCTGCAGCGGCTCAGGCACCACCGCAGCCAACGCTTCCGGATCGGTGCGATAGGTGATGATGAAATATTCGCGGTTGAAGAAGCGATAGGGCCCCGGTGGGAAGGACGGATTCGTCAGCGGCATCGAATAGGCGGTTCGTCTCACGTCTTCGATTTTCATGGCCACTCCGTTGGCTGCCGCGCACAGCCGGCGCGATCGACAGCACTATGGCGGAAGGCGGGGAACACCGCGAGGCGCGAAAGCCGGCAATGGATGTCAAAAGATGGTCAGCGCCGGGCGCGAGAAGCATGCCCGGTCCGGCGCCCACTCATTTCGCGGAGGGCAACGGCGCGATCTTGTCGGCGTGAACCGGCGCTGACGACGGTGGGCCCGCGGGCGCGGAGAGCTCCGCGACCTGCGCGCCCTCCGACGCAATGCGGAACAGCGAGATGCCGGACAGGGCGACGCCAGCGACGAACAGCACGGCGGCCTGCGCCATCTGCCAGCGCATATCCTGCTGTCGGCGTTGCTGGACATTGTCACGGACAGTCATAGCCGCCTCCGGGGATTGGACCGGAGCGACAACGCCGCGGAAATGACAAGGTTCCCTGTCAGTCGCGGGTGCTGGCTTCCCAGGTGGCATGGCGGACGCCGGCCTGGCGCTCCAGCGCCTCGGCGACCGCGTCGAGCTCCTTGGGATCGACCGTGGTCCGAATCAGCCGCGCGACGATTTCCGCCGCACCGCTGGCGCGCTCCACCACCTCGACATCGCCGACCGGATAGTTCGCCGCCTCGAGCTTCTCGACCACGACCTCGCGCAGATCGCCGAGCGCCGGCGTCTCGACCGTCACCTTGAAGTCATAATCCACTTCGGACGACTGCTCGTCGAGCGGGATGCGGTTGATGGCATTCACCAGCGGCCGCAGCAAGGTGTTACCGGCAAGGACGAAGGCGGTCAGCGCCGCGGCTTGCGCGGCGAGATCCGCGCCCGCACAGCTGCCGACCGCGGCGCAGCTCCACAAGGTCGCCGCCGTGTTGAGACCCCGGACGTTGGTGCCTTCCTTCATGATGACACCCGCGCCGAGAAAGCCGATGCCGGACACCACATAGGCGATCACCCGCACCGCGCCGGCGGCGCCGTCGAGATGCATCGCCAGGTCGACGAATGCGGCAGCGGCAACCGCGACCAGCACATTGGTGCGCAGCCCCGCGGTGCGCAGCCGATACTGGCGCTCGGCCCCGATCAGCGTTCCGAGCACGAACGCCACCGTCAAGCTGAGAAGGGTGTCGAGGAAATCGGCGGTATGGAAGGTGGCCAAGAATCGCATGGTCCGCTCGTTATAGCGGTTTCATGCGACATAACTACACGTCCGGCCGGGGCCGTCCACCCCGGCCGGACATTTCTGATTGCCTCAGAGATCGAGCAGCCCGGCATCACCGTTCTCGCTGGCGAAGGCGAGACGTCCGCCCTTGCCGTCCCAGGCCAGCGCCGACACGGCGACACCATCGTTGCGCCGGATCAGGATCTCGGCGCCGTCGGCGAGGCGCACCATCAGGATGGTGCCGTCGGCATAGCCGGCCGCCAGCACGTCCTGCTTGGGATGGCAGGCCACCACGGCGACCTTGGACTTGAGCGGCGCCAGCATCGCCGGCTCCTTGCCCATCGGCCCGTCCTTGCTGCTGAACGGCCACAGGATCACGGTGTCGGCGCCGGAGGTGGCGAGGAACTTGCCGCCCGCGGTCCAGGCCATCGAGCGCACCCGGCTGGGATAGCCGGTCATGCGCATGTGCTTGCTGTCGGCGAGGCGCCAGCCGTGCAGCGCCGGCTCGTGCATTGCCGTCACCAGGAAGCGGTTGTCGGCACTGAAGGTGACGCCGAGATGCGAGCCCTTCCATTCCAGCACGTCGGGCTTCGCCGCCATGTTGGGAAACCACAGCGTCACGCCGTTGTAGTGGGCGATGGCGAGGCGCAGCCCCTTCGGCGCGAAGGCGAGGCCACCGACCGTCGTCGGCACGTCGAACGACTTGTCGTCCTGCCGCGGCGCACGGACGAAGGCGGTCTTGCCCGCCGACCAGGCCACGGCACCGTCGGGATGCAACGCGACGTTGTCGATCCAGCGCCGCTTCGCCTCGGTCGCGATCAGCTCGGTCGCGCCGGCCGCATCAATCGCCATGACCTTGCCGTCGTCGCCGCCGGTGACCACACGCTTCCCATCCGACACCGCACACAGGATGCCGCCACCGTGGACAGCGACTTGCGTGGCCGCCCCGGTCGTATCGGCCAGCGACACCGCCTCCTCGGCACCGACGAACACGGCGGCGTCGCCGAGAAAGTGCACCGACGTCGCCGGCTGGGCCAACGTCACCTTGCGCACGCGGTCCGTGATCGAGACGATCGACTCCGCCGCCTCTGGTGGATTGAGCCCGGCCATCACGCTGCGATGCACTTCTCGAAGCCGTCGCGGATCTCCTGCTCCGGCAGGTCGCGACCGATGAACACGACACGGCTCTCGCGCGGCTCGCCGTCCTTCCAGGCGCGCTGGTGATCGCCTTCCAGCATCATGTGCACGCCCTGGAAGACGTAGCGGTCATCGTCGTCCTTGAAGGCGAGGATGCCCTTGGAGCGCAGGATGCGGGCGCCATCGCGGGCGACCAGGGCCTGCAGCCACGGCATGAACTTGTTGGGGTCGAGCGGCTTCGACGAGCGCAGCGACAGCGACTGCATGTCCTCGTCGTGATAGTGCTTCAGCCCGTGGCCGTGGTGATGGTCATGATGATCATGGCCATGATCGTGGTCATGATGATGGTGATCATGGCCGTCATCGCCCTCGAGGAAGTCCGGCTCGATCTCCAGGATGCGGTCGAGATCGAACGCGTTGCGCTCCAGCACCGCGGCGAGCGGCACCTGGCAGCGCTCGGTGTGGTGCAGCTTGGCATAGGGATTGATGCCGCGGATCCGCGCCTCGACCTCGGCGAGCTCCGGCTTCGACACCAGGTCGGTCTTGTTGAGCACGATCACGTCGGCGAAGGCGATCTGGTTCTTCGCCTCCGGCGCATCCTTGAGGCGATCGCTCAGCCATTTGGCGTCGGCCACCGTGACCACCGCATCGAGCCGCGCCTTGGTCTGCACGTCCTCGTCGACGAAGAAGGTCTGCGCCACCGGCGCCGGATCGGCAAGCCCCGTGGTCTCCAGGATGATGGCGTCGAACTTGCCCTTGCGCTTCATCAGGCCTTCCATGATGCGCACGAGATCGCCGCGTACCGTACAGCAGACGCAGCCGTTGTTCATCTCGAACACTTCTTCGTCGGCGCCGATGACGAGGTCGTTGTCGATGCCGATCTCGCCGAACTCATTGACGATCACGGCGTATTTCTTGCCGTGGTTCTCCGAGAGGATGCGGTTCAGCAGCGTGGTCTTGCCGGCCCCGAGATAGCCGGTCAGCACCGTGACGGGGATTTTGTCGGCGGAAGGCGAAGCGGTTGACATGGAAACTCCGGATGGACGTGGCCTTGCGGGCGGCGGGAGCCGGGCCCCACGCCTGACCCGACCCGCGACAGCTATCTGATTGTTCGGAAAAGACTTTCCTTCACCGACCCCGGGGCGGCCCCTGGCCCGACAGTGCGCTGGTCAGGGCCTTTATATTGTGCCTGACCATGGCAATGTAAGTGGGGGCCTCGCCCTTTTCGCCGGTGAGGGAATCCGAATAGAGCGTGCCGCCGATCCGCGCCCCGGTCTCGCTCGCGATCTGGCGCATCAGCCGCGGATCGGTGATGTTCTCCAGGAACACCGCCGGAATGGCCTCGGCCCTGATCTGCCGGACGATGGCGGCGATGTCGCGGGCGCTCACTTCCGCCTCGGTGGAGACGCCTTGCGGCGCGATGAAAGCGATGCCGTAGGCGGCGGCGAAATAGCCGAACGCATCGTGCGTCGAGATCACCCGGCGGCGATTGGCAGGAATGCTCTCGACTGCCGTGCGCACGTCGCCGTCGAGCTTGTCGAGCTCGGCGAGGTAGGCCTGCGCGTTGCCGCGGTAGATCTCCGCCGACGCGGGATCCGCCGCGATCAGCGCGTCGCGGATATTCGTGACATAGATCTTCGCGTTCGGCACCGCCTGCCAGGCATGCGGATCGACGGCGTGGCCGTGATCACCGCCCTCCGGCGGCTTGCGCGGGACGATGCCCTTGGTGGCGGCGACGACGATGGCGCGATCGCCGGACGATTTCACCAGCCGCGGCAGCCAGCCCTCGAGGCCGAGCCCGTTGACGATGACGAGCTTCGCCTCCGAGACGCGCTTGGCGTCCTCCGGCGTCGGCGTGTAGACATGGGTATCGCTGTCGGGGCCAACCAAGGCCGTGACGTTGACGCGATCGCCGCCGACGTTACGGGCAAAGTCGCCGAGGATCGAAAACGTCGCCACCACGTTGAGCCGCGCAGCCTCCTCGGCGTGCGCGCGCACCCCGCCCGCTGCGGCGGCGGCCAGCGCAAGGATGAAAAGGAGCGAACGGCGACGCATGGTCAGGCCTCGAGATGGCGCGCGGGGAACAGCTGGCGCATCACGCCTCCGGCGCGCCCGAGCAGCAGCGACACCAGATAGAGCGCCGCCGCGACCAGGATGATGGCCGGGCCGGACGGCACCTTGCTGTGGAACGACAGCACCAGCCCGGCGTAGCCCGACAGCATGGCAGCGCCGACCGCAATCGCCATCATCGCCGTGATGTCGCGCGACCAGAACCGGGCAATGCCCGCCGGCAGCACCATCAGTCCCACCGCGAGCAGCGTGCCGAGCGCCTGGAAGCCGTTGACCAGGTTGACCACCACGAGCGCCAGGAAGACGAGGTGCGCCGGAGCGCCGGCGCGACTGACCGTGCGCAGGAACAAGGGATCGACGCACTCGATCACCAGCGGGCGCCAGATCACCGCCAGCATCAGCAACGTCACGGTGGCATTGAACGCGATCACCATCAAGGTCTGATCGTCCATCGCCAGCACGTTGCCGAACAGCACATGCAGCAGGTCGATGTTGGTGCCGCGGATCGAGACGATGGTGACGCCGAGCGCCAGCGACACCAGGTAGAACGCCGCGAGCGATGCATCTTCCTTCAATTCGGTCACCCGCGTGACAACGCCCGCGAGGATCGCAACCGTAAAGCCCGCGATCAGGCCGCCGAAGGTCATCGCAAACAGGTTGAGACCCGACAGCAGGAAGCCCACGGCCGCGCCCGGCAGGATGGCGTGCGCCATGGCGTCGCCGACCAGGCTCATCCGCCGCAGCATCAGGAACACGCCGATCGGCGCACCACCGAACGCCAGCGCCACGACGCCGGCGAGCGCACGGCGCATGAATTCGAACTCACTGAACGGAGCAATCAGCAGATCATACATCGGTATCAGGCCGCCTGTGGCGGCGTCTCCATGCAGGCGCCGGCGCGCTCGTCGAACGCCTCGCACATGCGCCGCGCCTGGCGCTGGTTCTCCGCGGTCAGCACCTGCGCCGTCGCGCCCCAGGCGACGGCCGAGCGCGCCAGCAGCAGCGTCTCGGGAAAGCTCGCCTTCACGAGCTCGAGGTCGTGCAGCGCGGCCAGCACCGTGCGGTGCTCGCGATGCCACTGCTTGACGAGTTCGAGCAGGTCGGCGGCGGTGCGGGCGTCGACCGCGTTGAACGGTTCGTCGAGCACGATGAGGCGGGCGTCCTGCAGCAGCGCCCGGGCGAACAGCATGCGCTGGGTCTGGCCTCCCGACAGCGTGCCGATCGGCCGGTTCTCGAAGCCGTTGAGGCCGACGGCCGCGAGAGCCGCGCCGATGCGGATCCGGTCGCGCCGGCCGAAGCCGCCGAACGGCCCCCGGGCGCGCCACAACCCCATGCCGACGAGATCGAACACCGAAATCGGGAAGCTGCGGTCGAGCTCGGCGATCTGGGGCAGATAGGCGATCTCGCGCGGCTGCAACCCGCCGCGCGCGATCGTCCCCGACAATGGCTTCAGCAGCCCGGTGATACCCCGGAACAGGGTGGATTTGCCGGCGCCGTTGGGCCCGACCACCGCCAGCAGCGCGCCGGGCGCCACCTGGCCGCTGAGGTGATGGACGGCGGGATGCCGGTCATAGCCGAGCGTCAGATCACGAAATTCGAGCTGCGGGGCCATGGTCACCTCATCGCCAGCCATACGGCGGCCCACAGCGCCGCACTGGCGGCGCCGGCGATGCCAAGGCGGGTGACTACGCCCATCCGCAACAGCGACCAGGCGGCCTCCTGAGGGGGATGGGCATGTAACGCATGGCGATGCCCATGGGAGTGGTCATGAGAGAGCTCATGGGCATGGTCGTGGAGGTGGGTCTGGGAAGAGGCCACGGGGCAGCTCGAAGGGCCGGAGGACAGCAATCGACAATGAATGTTATAATGTAACATTTGTCCGAGACAACCCCTAACAAATGCAGGGCTGGCGCGCCAGCGCCGCGGACGCGGCTACCCGGTTGAAACGCTTGCGGCTTTCCCTTTTCAGGCGAGATGACGCATGAGCGCCAGCCCGGTGCCCATCACGACCGAGCCGGAGATGTTGATAAGAAAGGTGCCATGGGGACAGCCGGTGCCGAACCAGCGTGCGCGCAGCACATTGATCGCACGGCGCAGCGAGGCCCCGAGCCCGCCGCCGACAAACACCACCGGCGCCGCAGGCTCGGCTCGAGCAAAAAAGGCGGCCCTGCAGGGCCGCCTTTTGCAGATCGCAAATGCCGAGGGCTCAGCTCGCCTTGCTGAACAGCTCCTCGACATACTCCCAGTTGACGAGATTCTCGACAAACGCCTTGAGATAGTCCGGGCGACGGTTGCGATAGTCGATGTAGTAGGAGTGCTCCCACACATCGACGCCGAGGATCGGGGTCGCGCCGTGCACCAGCGGGCTCTCGCCGTTCGCGGTCTTGGAAATCTCGAGCTTGCCATTCTTGACCGAGAGCCAGGCCCAGCCGGAGCCGAACTGGCCGACGCCCGCCGCGATGAAGTCGTCCTTGAACTTGGCATAGCCGCCGAGATCGGAATCGATCTGCTTCTGCAGCTTGGCCGGCAGCTTGTCGCCGCCGCCGTTCGGCTTCAGCCAATTCCAGAAGTGCAGGTGGTTGTAGTGCTGGCCGGCATTGTTGAAGAGCGGTGCGTTCTTGCCGAACGATCCCTTCACGATCTCTTCGAGCGACTTGTTCTCGAGGTCGGTGCCCTTCAGCAGGTTGTTGCCGTTGGTGACATAGGCCTGGTGATGCTTGTCGTGATGATATTCCAGCGTTTCCTTGGACATATAGGGCTGGAGCGCATCGTAAGCGTAAGGCAGGTCGGGGAGTTTGAAGGTCATGGGAATGTCCGCTGATCAGGGGAGACAGTC
Source organism: Pseudomonadota bacterium (assembly GCA_040756765.1). Lineage (GTDB taxonomy): Bacteria > Pseudomonadota > Alphaproteobacteria > Rhizobiales > Xanthobacteraceae > Bradyrhizobium_A. The sequence continues at coordinate 318,608 of JBFLYG010000017.1, forward strand.
TTTCAACACGGAACCGATATAGAAGTTTCCGCAGAAAGTGAATATGGGGCGCGACGACCGGTCGCCACCGCCCGGCCCCGCCCCCTGACCGCCCCGTCGGAGCCGCACCGTCCGGCATGCCCCGACGGAGTGGTCCATGCTCCCGTCACGCCTGACAAGAGAATTTACTCCCCGATCGACAGCCGCTAGAGCTGCGGCCCGCACAAAGGTGGCCCCATGAGCATCGACATCGAGATCTTGAACGGTGACGCGGCGTGGCCGGCGGCCGAGCCGCTGCTGACCGCAGCCTGGCCCGCCGACGTCAAGGCGACGCTGCCATGGGGACAGGTCACGTTCGCACGCGCCGATTTCCGGGTGCTGGTGGAGGCGGACGACGCCGGGCCGGTCTGTCATGTCGGCCTCTACCGCCGCCAGGCCACGCTGAACGGCCGCCCGGCACATGTCGGCGGCATCGGCGCCGTCGTCACCCGTGCCGACCATCGCCGCCGCGGCCTTGCGACCATCGCGCTCAATGCGGCGATCCAGACCTTCAAGCACGAAGGATCGCTCGGCTTTGCGCTGCTGTTCTGCGAACCGGCAACGGTCGCCTTCTACCAGGCGCGCGGCTGGCACCTGTTCGAGGGCGAGATCCTCGCCGAGCAGCCGGCCGGACATGGCCGCTTCGAGGTGCTGACGCCCATGGTGTTCGACCTGGTGCAGAAGCCGCGCAAGGGTGCGATCGATCTCTGCGGCCTGCCGTGGTGACGGCGCCGGCGCGGGCGAGCGCTTGATCGCATAGCTCATATTCCCTGCCGCATGCCCGCAGGCGCCTTGAGGGCGGGACCGCGCCTTGCACCGGCGTTGGGCAACCTGTCAAATACCGACGCGCGCCGACGACTGCATCGCGCGCCGATGTGCTGAACACCATGCTCCCGTGATGGCGCGGCAAGCCCATTCATGCGCGTCGTGGCCATCAAGCCCATCAGACAAACATGAAGTTGCCGATGTCCCTGCCGCCTCGCAGCGAACCGCAACGCGGGACAGGAGCGACGATCCGGGGAGACGGCATGACGGACCTGGGAGCGGCCGAGCTGCAGGCGATCGAAGCGCCGACGACGGCGCGCGCCGCCGATCCGCTCATCGACGGTCCGATCCTGTCCACCCTGCTCCAGCTTGCGGCGCCCAACGTGGTCGCGCTCACCGTGGGCGTCTGCGTGGCGATCGCCGAGACATCATATGTCGGCCGCCTCGGCATCGAGCCGCTCGCCGCCATGGCGCTGGTGTTTCCGTTCGTCATCCTCACCATGACCATGTCCGGCGGCGCGATGGGGGGCGGAGCCGCATCCGCGATCGCGCGGGCCCTCGGCGCCGGCGACACCGAACGCGCCAACCTGCTGGCGATCCACGCCATCATGATCGGCGCCTGTTTCGGGCTGACCTTCACCGTCGGCATGCTGACCTTCGGCCCACGCCTGCTCGAATTGCTCGGCGGACGCGGGCGCGTGCTGACGGAGGCGGTCGGCTACATCGAGATCTTCTTCGGCGGCGCCATCGTGCCCTGGCTGATGAACACGCTGACCTCGATCCTGCGCGGCACCGGCAACATGCGGCTGCCATCGACGCTGATCCTGCTGTCGGCGGCAATCCAGATCACGCTCGGCGGCGCGCTCGGCCTCGGCCTCGGCCCGATCCCGCGGTTCGGCATGCGCGGCGTCGCCTGCGGCACGCTGATCGCCTTCGCCACCGGAACGTCGATCAGCCTGTGGTACCTGCTGAGCGGCCGCGGCCGTCTCAACCTGCGCCACGCGCCGCTACGCTTTCGCGCCGAGATGTTTGTCGACATCCTCAAGGTCGGTGCCGTCGCCTGCTTCTCACCGCTGCAGTCGGTGCTGGCGATCACGATCTTCACCCACATGCTCGCCCGCTTCGGCACCGAGGTGCTCGCCGGCTACGGCATCGGCGCACGGCTCGAATTCATGCTCACCTCGATCGCATTCGCGATCGGTGTCGCGTCCGTTCCGATGGTCGGCATGGCGATCGGCGCGGGGCGCATCGCGCGCGCCCGGCGGGTGGCGTGGACCGGCGGCACCATCGCCTTTGCGTCGGTCGCGGTCGCCGGCATGATCGTTGCCGCCTTCCCGTGGCTGTGGGTCAGCCTCTTCACCGACAATCCCGGCGTGCGCGCGGCGAGCTACCATTATCTCGGCATCGCCGCACCGCTGTACGCCTTCATCGGGCTGAACATCTCGCTGTATTTTTCCTCGCAGGGGGCCGCAAAAATTCTCGGCCCGGTGCTGTCGCAGACCGCGCGTCTCATCTTCATCGCCGTCGGCAGCGTGTGGCTGGTGGCGACCGACGCCACGGTGACGAGCTTCTTCATCCTCGCGGCGTGCTCGATGGTGCTGCTGGGACTGTCCTGTGCCGCCGCCGTCAAGCTGACGTCATGGGGGCCGGACGATGCCGGGATGGAGCGTGCCTAGCTGTGAGCTTTCAATGCGATCGCCGCGGAGGCATAGCCACCTCGCGCGCCGTCGATGAAATGCACATGGTTGCTGCGTGTCGGCGACAGCGTGAAACATGTCATCATCGCCGCATCCTGCCGGTGCAGCCCGTAGCGGACCGTCCCGGCCGCGGCCGCCGCCGCGAGACGGCGCTCGATCTCCTGGCCGAGCTCGGGCGTGCAATCCAGGACCATGCGCAGCGCGTCGTCGAATTTGCGGAAATCCGAGTTCGCAACCACCTGGCCCACATAGGTCCCGGGCACGAAGCCGCCGACCTTGATGCCGAAACGCATGATGAGAAAGGCGGCCAGCGAAAAGCCGAGTACCGAGACGCGGCGCAGCAGTAACGGCCCGCGACGGCCCGCCCGCGCCTCATAGTCGAGCCCGGCCGGCGGCCAGACCAGCGGCGGCCCGCCGGGCGGCACCGGGCGTCCGGCATCCGGACTGTGATCGACCAGAGACACCACGTCCTCGATGACCTCCCGAAACGCGGCCGGCATCGCCTGCCGGCCTGGCAACACCAGCAGCGAGAGGATGAGGCCGCGCGAGGCCGGGATTTCGGCAAAACGGCACGACAGGCCGGTGAGGTCCGGCGCGGCATCATGCGGTGCCGGCGGGAGGGCGAACTCGCCCCGCTTCATCGCCGCATCGACCCAGCCGAGCCCGCCGCCGGAAAACATCGCGTAGGACACGTCCGGCGACGGCGCGTAGCGCGCCACGCGGACGTCCCGCCCCTGCGCCCGCACGCTCCGGACCGGCACCGCCGCCGTGCGCATGACGAGATCGAGGTCGGTCTTGACCCAGGCGGCGGTCGCGGCCAGCGCGGCGCAAGCCCGCTCGGCTTGCTCGGGCGCGACCGCGAAGCTCGCACCATCGCCGCCGAAGACGAAGGGAAATTCGAGCTCTGCCAAGGCGTTGGTCACGGCCGCGATCACCGCCGCACCGGCCATGTTGACCGCCTTGTACCGCTGCTCCGCGATTGCCCGCGTCGAATCGACGATATCAGCCGAGCCGATGATCCAGTCGTCGGGTAGCGGGACATAGAGCGCCGGATCCATCAGATTGCGAAAGCCGTGGAAGACCGGCACGCCTTGATAGAATGCGTCTAGCGTCATGCCCCACCTCCCGAACCCCTTGTTTGCAATCGATCTTTTTTGAAACGGCGAACCCTGCGCGGCGGCCATCGCCCTGGTTCGGCAAGAGTATGACGCATCATCATCCTTGCCGGTTTTATCGCCTTGAAAAGACCATGCGCGATATGTTTCTTGTTGTGTCAGCACCTGTCCCGGTGGATTGCTTCCGGCCACCACCATCGAGACAGGCGCAACCTCCAATTGTCACCTCGTCATTCATTTGTCGCCATCGAGGCCTTCCACGTCATGCTCTCGCAAGCTATCTGACCGAGGTTCGGTTGCGCTCCCGTTGCCTGAACAATCATCCGCTCCGCCCTGGATCGGGAATTTTATCCGCGGCACCGCGCCCAGCCTACCCGCTGACCACGCACTGAAGACCCTTCGATCCCTGCTTCCTCCATTGAACGGCTCCCCTTATGCGAATCGACGTCCGCTCCGCTGTCAACTCCGCCTTCTCGCTGTTTGCTCTCGCTGTGCTCCTGCTGAGTGCCGCGTCTGCGCGCGCCGCCCCCGACAGCGGCCCGATCGGCTACTGGCTGACCCAGGCTGGTGATGCCAAGGTGCAGGTCAGCCGCTGCGGCGGTGGCATTTGCGGCAAGGTGGTATGGCTGCGGGAGCCGATCGACAGCGCAACCGGCCAGCCCCAGGCGGACAACAAGAATCCCGATCCCGCCCTGCGCAACCGGCCGATCATCGGCATCCAGCTGTTCATCGACATGCAGCAATCCGCCGCCAACGGCTGGAGCGGCCGGATCTACAACGCGGATGACGGACAGAGCTATGCCAGCTCGGTGACGGCGCTCGATCCAGGACGGCTGGAGGTGCGCGGCTGCGTCGGCGCACTGTGCGGCACCGAGATCTGGACCCGCACCACACGCTGAGCGTTCCGATCGATCCCGCTCGAGATGATCAAGGCCGGCCGCTGTGCCGGCCTTGTTCGTTTCAGCGCAGGCTGGCGTTGATCTGCTCCAGAATCGCGGAGCCCGGACAGAGTGCACGCTCGTCGAGCTGGTTGAGCGGCGTCGCCACCGTGTCGAGATTGGCGTGCAGGTCGTCGGCTTCCGCCTCGACATACAGCAGCCCGGTGACGATCAGCCCCTCCGCGGCGTGACGCTGCAGGAAGTTCATCGCCGCCAGGCGGTCACGCGGGTCGTAGTCGTCGTTCAACTTGCGCAACGATAGCACCGTGCCGTCATGCTGGGTCACCGCCGCCACGCGACCCGGGGCATAGTCGACGGTGATCGGCTCGCGGCCAACCATGACGTCGAGCGCGTTGACCGCCTCGTTGTGCTCACGGACATAATCGAGGCTCTTGGTCGAGCCGGCATGGTTGTTGAACGCAATGCACGGCGAGATGACGTCGATGAACGCCGCTCCCTTGTGCTGGATCGCGGCCTTGATCAGCGGCACCAGCTGGCTCTTGTCGCCGGAGAAGCTGCGGGCGACGAAGGTCGCGCCGAGTTGCAGCGCCATCGCCACCAGATCGATCGAGCTGTCACTGTTGACGGCGCCCTTCTTGGACTTCGAGCCACGGTCGGCGGTGGCCGAGAACTGGCCCTTGGTCAGGCCGTACACGCCGTTGTTCTCGACGATGTAGACCATGTTGACCGCGCGGCGCATTGCATGGGCGAACTGGCCGAAGCCGATCGAGGCGGAATCGCCGTCGCCGGAGACGCCGAGATAGATCAGGTCGCGGTTGGCGAGGTTGGCGCCGGTCAAGACCGACGGCATGCGGCCGTGCGCGGAGTTGAAACCATGCGAGGCGCCGAGGAAATAGTCCGGCGTCTTCGACGAGCAGCCGATGCCGGAAATCTTCGCGACCCGATGCGGCTCGATCGACAGCTCGAAGCACGCCTCGATGATCGCGGCCGAGATCGAATCGTGGCCGCAGCCGGCGCACAGCGTCGACGTCGACGCCTCGTAGTCACGCCGCGTGAAGCCGATGGCATTCCTGGGCAGCGACGGATGATGGAATTTGGGCTTCGCCAGATAGGTCATGACAGCGCCTTTCGCAGCGGCGTGACGTTCAGGGTATCGAGCCGGTCACCGATCGCGCCGGCGATGAAGCGGGCGGTGATCGACGTGCCGTCGAAATGCAGGATCGGCACCAGGCGGACCGGATCGATGCCAAACTCGTTGACGATCAGCGAACGCAGCTGCGCGTCGCGGTTCTGTTCGACCACGAAGACAAAGTCGTGGTCGGCGATGAAGCTCGCCACATCCTGGTGGAACGGGAAGGCGCGCACCCGCATCAAATCAAGCGCGTGGCCACGGCGGGCGAGGATTTCGGCCGCCTCGCTCATCGCCGGCGCGGTCGACCCGTAATAGATCACACCGAAGCGCGTGCCCTTCTCGGCGTTGATGCGCAGCGGCCGCGGCAGGATGCGCTTGGCGGTCTCCAGCTTGCGCAGCAGCCGCTGCATGCCCTCCACATACGTTGCCCCGTTCTCCGAGTAGCGCGCGCGGGCATCGTGCGAGGTGCCGCGGGTGAAGAAAGTGCCCTTGGTCGGGTGAGTGCCGGGATAGGTGCGATAGCCGATGCCGTCGCCGTCCACATCCATGTAGCGGCCGAAGTCCCTGGCCTTGTCGAGCTCCTCCGCCGACAACACCTTGCCGCGGTCGTATTTGCGGCTGTCGTCCCACGCCAGCGGCCGGCACAGACGATGGTTCATGCCGATATCGAGATCGAGCATCACGAACACCGGCGTCTGCAGCCGGTCGGCGAAGTCGAAGGCGCTAGCGCCGAACTCGAAGGCCTCCGTGGCATCCTCCGGCAGCAGCAGCACATGCTTGGTGTCGCCGTGGGAGGCATACGCGCAGTTGATGAGGTCGCACTGCTGGGTACGGGTCGGCATGCCGGTGGACGGCCCTGCGCGCTGGACGTCGAACACCACCGTCGGAATCTCGGCGAAATACGCCATGCCGAGAAACTCCTGCATCAGCGAGATGCCGGGACCGGACGTGGCGGTGAAGGCGCGGGCGCCGTTCCAGGAGGCGCCGATCACCATGCCGATCGACGCAATCTCGTCCTCGGCCTGCACGATGGCATAGCGCGCCTGCTTGGTCTCCGGATCGCGCCGGAACTTGGAACAGTAGCGGCTGAAGCCCTCCGCCAGCGACGAAGACGGCGTGATCGGATACCACGCGCACACCGTGGCGCCGCCATAGACCGCGCCGAGCGCGGCGGCCGTATTGCCCTCGATCAGGATGCGGTTGCCGACCTTGTCGGTGCGCTTCAGCCGCAATCCGATCGGGCAGTTGAAATGGGCCTTTGCGTAGTCGCGCCCGAGGTGCAGTGCATGGATATTGGGCGCGATCAGCCTGTCCTTGCCCTTGTACTGCTCGCCGACCAGCTTCTCCACCTCGGCGAAGTCCATGTCGAACAGCGCCGACAGGGCGCCGATGCAGATGATGTTCTTGAACAGCTGGCGCTGGCGCGGATCGCTGTACTCGGCGTTGCAGATCTGGGTCAGCGGCAGGCCGATCACGGTGATGTCGGAGCGCAGCTGCCCCGGCGGCAGCGGCCGGGTCGAATCATAGACGAGATAGCCGTCGGGCTCGATCGAGATGACGTCCGCGTTGAAGGTCTGCGGGTTCATCGCCACCATGACGTCGGTGCCACCGCGGGCGCCGAGATGGCCGGCTTCCGTCACCCGGATCTCGTACCAGGTCGGCAGGCCCTGGATGTTGGACGGAAACACGTTGCGGGGCGAGATCGGGATGCCCATGCGCATGATGGCGCGGGCGAACATCTCGTTGGCGCTGGCCGAGCCTGAGCCGTTGACGTTGGCGAAGCGGATGACGAAGTCGTTGACGGCAGTTAACGGCATGCTGGACCTGCGTGAGTGACGTCAATGAGATACTTGTTCATGTCCCACGCACCGGTGGGGCAGCGTTCGGCGCACAGCCCGCAATGCAGGCAGACGTCTTCATCCTTCGCCATGATGCGGCCGGTCTTCAGCCCCTCGGCGACGTAGACGTCCTGCGACCGGTTGAGCGCCGGCGCCCGCAGGCGATGCCGCAGGTCGTCCTCCCCGCCATTGTCGGTGAAGGTGATGCAGTCCATCGGGCAGACGTCGACGCAGGCGTCGCATTCGATGCACAGCGGCGCGCTGAACACGGTCTGGACGTCGCAGTTGAGGCAGCGACCAGCCTCCGCGAGCGCCAGCTTGACGTCATAGCCGAGTTCAACCTCGACCTTGATGTCGGCGAGAGCGCTGGCGTTGTCGCGATGCGGCACCGCATAGCGCTCATCCGGCATCACCTCATTCTTGTAGCTCCACTCGTGGATGCCCATTTTCTGGTTGATCACGGTGACCGCAGGCGCCGGGCGGCGCGCGGGATCTTCCCCGTGCAACATCTTGTCAATCGACACCGCGGCCTCGTGGCCGTGGGCCACCGCCCAGATGATGTTCTTGGGGCCGAACGCGGCATCGCCGGCGAAGAACACCTTGGAATGGGTGGAGCGGAAGGTCACGGGATCGACCACCGGCATGCCATGGTCGTCGAACGCGATGCCGATGTCGCGCTCGATCCAGGGAAAGGCGTTTTCCTGCCCGACCGCGACCAGCACGTCGTCGCACTCGAACAGCACGTCCGGCTCGCCGGCCGGCACCAACTTGCGCCGTCCCTTGGCGTCGTACTCTGCCTTGACCTTTTCGAACAGCACGCCCGTCAGCTTGCCGCCGGCATGCTTGAACTCCTTGGGAACGAGGAAGTTGTGAATCGGGATGCCTTCCCGCGCCGCATCCTCCTTCTCCCAGGGCGAGGCCTTCATCTCGTCGAATCCCGAGCGCACCACCACCTTGACATCCTCGCCGCCGAGCCGGCGTGCGGAGCGGCAGCAGTCCATCGCGGTGTTGCCGCCACCGAGCACGATGACGCGCTTGCCGATGGCGTGGATGTGATCGAACGATACGCTGGACAGCCAGTCGATGCCGATGTGGATGTTATCAGCCGCTTCCTTACGGCCGGGGATGTCGAGGTCGCGCCCGCGTGGCGCGCCGGAGCCGACCACCACCGCGTCGTAGCCATCGGCGAGCAGCGCCGACAGGCTCTCGACCCGCGTCCCGCCGCGGAATTCGACACCGAGCCCGAGCACGAAGCCGGTCTCCTCGTCGATGACGCTGTCCGGAAGACGGAATTTCGGAATCTGCGAACGCATCATGCCGCCAGCGCGCGGATCGCCATCGAACACCGTGCAGCTATAGCCGAGCGGCGCCAGATCGCGCGCCACAGTGAGCGATGCCGGCCCCGCGCCGACCAGCGCGATGCGCTTGCCGTTCCGCGCGGCGGGCTGCGGCAAACGCGCGGCGATATCGTCCTTGAAGTCGGCAGCGACGCGTTTCAGCCGGCAGATCGCCACCGGCTCGTCCTCGACGCGGCCGCGACGACACGCCGGCTCGCAGGGACGATCGCAGGTGCGCCCGAGAATGCCGGGAAACACGTTGGACCGCCAATTGATCATGTACGCGTCGGTATAGCGACCCGCAGCAATCAACCGGATGTATTCGGGAACTGGTGTGTGCGCGGGACAGGCCCACTGGCAATCGACCACCTTGTGAAAGTAGCCGGGTGCCGCGATATCGGTTGCTTTCATTCTTCCCCGTCCACGCGGGTGAAAGACCGCGCGGCCCTTACCGTTTCCTGCGAACGCTCATGCGGCGTTCTTCTTTATTATCCAGCCGGATAATTAGAAGTATTGAATATGATCTGCGGCAGCGAGGAAAGCCAAATTTGTTTGATTTGCCCACACCTGTTGGTCGCAGCTTAAAATATGCGGCAATGCACGCGACCGTGCGGCAACGCAATATTGTCGCCGCGCGGCAAGACGCTGCGTCACACCCCGGTATCGGCGTCGAAGGCCCTGCTCAGGTAGCGATCGTAGCGCTCGGCGCGCGGCGTCAAAGTCCTGATCTCGGGATCGAGCGTGAACAGATCCTGAGCGCGGCCGATGCCGCGCAGCGCGAAACGCCCGGTCGACACGAAATGGTCGCGGCCGGCGGGATCGAGCCCGGCGAGGAAGGTCGACGACACCAGCAGTTCCCGATCAACTGAATTGCACATCGCAGCAATGCGGCTGACTTCATTGACCGCGGGACCGACGACGGTGAAATCGAGCCGCTCGTCGCTGCCGATGTTGCCGTAGAACACCTCGCCGACATGCAGGCCGACATAGCCGGTGGTGATCAGCCTGTTTTCGCCCGAGCGGCGCTGGTTGATGTCACGGATCGCCCTGCGGAACTCGTTCTCGGCGCGCAGCGCCTCCTGGCGCGCCAGCACCATGTCGTCGGGATTGAAGATTGCGAGCACACCGTCGCCGATCAGCTTCAGCACGTCGCCGCCGGCATCATGGATCGCCCTGATCGCGGCATCGGCGTAGTCGTTGAGAAACGGGATCAGTTCGGCCGGCGGCATCGCCTCGCTGATGGCGGTGAAGCCGCGCAGGTCGGAGTACCACAGCACGGCGTTGATCCTGTCGGCGACGCCGCGCGAGATGCGCCCGTGCAGCACGCGCTCGGCGGCATCGCGGCCGAGATAGACGTGACCGAGGGTGCGCGCGACGCGCGTCAGCGCGCAGGCCTTCACCGCGAGCCCGAGAAGCGGCACCAGTTCGCGCAGCGCATCCAGCCGCTCGGCCGCATCGAAGCCGCAGGGATCGCGCATCAGCCAGTAGGAATACACGCAATCCATGTCGCCGATGATTTCGGTGTCGCCGAACCGGTGGATGAAGAGCACGCAGTCCTTGTGCCCCCTTGCGGCGAGGTCGCCGACCATCGAGAAGTCATAGGCATGCAGCTGCTCGAGGTCGACCCGCATCTCCTCGCGGCCGCGCTCCAGCATGTGAAAGAACGGCGAGCGCTGCCAGTTCGCAGCGCCTTCGCCGCTGCTCGACGAGCCGTATTCGAAGGTGTCGCTCTCGTTGACCTCGATATCGGACCAGCGGAAACCGCGCCCCTCGAAGATCGGATGCAGGGTATCGATGAAAACGAGGCCGCGCGACAGATCGAAGCCGGCAGCGCGGCAGCGCTCGCAAAAGCCGCGCAGCAGCTCGGTCTCGGCAAGGCCGGTCAGCCCCGCGCCGGTCAGCCAGCTCATGATCTCGGTCCGGGCCGCACGATCCATCGCAGTTCTCTCGCTTCTCGTCTCAGGCGCCTCGCGCCGCCCGCTGCGCGCCGCGGCGACAATAGCACCATCACGACGCGGCTTCCTGCCGGCCGGCATCAAAACTCTTCGCGGTCCGCCCCACCAGCTCGACGAAACGGCGGACCGCCGCCGACGTGTCGCCGCGGCGGGTGGCCAGCCGCAGCGGCGCCGTCGGCTGCGCCGCCCCCGTGAGACCGCGGTAGACCACGCCATCGAGATGCATGCGCTGCAAGGAGGCCGGCACCACGGAGATGCCGAGGCCCGCCGCGACGAGGTTCAGCGTCGCGACGATGCGCGGCGCCTCCTGGCCGACGCGCGGGCTGAAGCCCGCGGCATGGCATGCCGCAATGATGGCGTCATAGAAGCCTGCTCCGTTCGGCCGCCGATATACCACGAAGGTTTCGCCGGCCAGCGCGTCCAGCGCCAGAGCGCCGTCGCTGCGCGCGAGCGGATGTCCGTCGGGCAGGGCCACCAGCATCGCCTCCTCCAGCAACGCGGTGATGACGAGCCCCTGCGGATCGGCAACCGGCGTGCGGATGAACACGGCATCGACCCGCTCGTTGCGCAGGTTGTCGATCAACTCGTTGGTGCCGCTCTCCTCCAGCGTCAGCGCCACCAATGGGTAGCTCTCACGGAACGCGCGGATCACCCGCGGCACGAACGGATGGAAAGGCGCCGAGCTGGTGAAGCCGACCGAAATCCGCCCCTCCTCGCCCCGCGCGGTACGGCGCGTGGTGGCGAAGGCATGGTCGACATGGGCGAGGATCGCGTGCGCATCCGCAAGCAGCGCGCGGCCGGCATCGGTCAGCTCGACACCACGCGGCTTGCGACGCAGCAGCTGCACGTCGAGCTCGCGCTCGAGCGCCCGGATCTGCTGGCTGAGCGGTGGCTGCTGCATCCCCAGCCGCTCGGCGGCCCGGGTGATATGCCCCTCCTCCGCGACCGCAACGAAATAGCGAAGATGTCGAAGCTCCATCGTCATATTCCAACGATATGGATGAGGCGTCAGCCATATTACGAACGGCGATGCTTGCAAAGCACGAGGCGCCTGGCCGCTTCTCGGTTGACCCTGCCGCGCAACTCCGGTATCCGACTTAGAATCATTCTAAATTAGCAAAAGTTCAGTCCCATGAAGAATTTCGCCGATCTGACCGAGCGCGAGATCCTGGCCGTCGCGATCGCCTCCGAGGAGGAGGACAGCCGGATCTACATGACCTTCGCCGAGGACCTGACCGAGCGTTATCCGGAATCGGCCAAGATCTTCGAGGAGATGGCCGAAGAGGAGACGCACCACCGGCACATGCTGCTGGAAATGTACGAGCAGCGCTTCGGCGCCAACCTGCCACCGATCCGGCGTGAGGACGTCAAGGGCTTCCTGCGCCGCCGCCCGATCTGGCTGACCAAGAACCTGCCGCTCGACACGGTCCGCAAAGAAGCCGAGACGATGGAGTTCGAGGCCGCGCGTTTCTACGACAAGGCGGCCGCGCAAGCCAAGGACGTGCACGTGCGCAAACTGCTCGGCGACCTCGCCGAGATGGAGCGCGGCCACGAGACTCGCGCGATCAAGCTCACCGACACGCTTCTCAGCCCCGATGTGCGGGCGGAGGAGGACCGCACCAGCCACCGCATGTTCGTGCTGCAGTATGTGCAGCCCGGCCTCGCCGGCCTGATGGACGGTTCGGTCTCGACGCTGGCGCCGCTGTTCGCCGCCGCCTTCGCCACCCACCACAACTGGCAGACTTTCCTGGTCGGCCTAGCCGCCTCGATCGGCGCCGGCATCAGCATGGGCTTTGCCGAAGCGCTGTCCGACGACGGCTCGATGACCGGCCGCGGCTCGCCATGGCTGCGCGGCGGCATCTGCGGCTTGATGACGACGCTGGGCGGTCTCGGCCATACCGTGCCCTACCTCGTGCCCGACAGCTGGCCCAATGCCTTCTGGATCGCCACCGGCATCGCTGGCCTCGTCGTGTTCATCGAGCTGTGGGTGATCGCCTATATCCGTGCCCGCTACATGGACACGCCCTTCCTGCAGGCGGTGTTCCAGATCGTGCTCGGCGGCGCCATCGTGCTCGCGGTCGGCATCCTGATCGGCGGCGCCTAGCCACCTGCCGTCACGCACCTGGCCATCGAGCCAGTGGGAAAGCGCCCGCGCGAGGCGCATCATCCTGCCATCGAACAACGGCAGGAGATGGCGATGAGCGGCAATGGAGCGAATGGCGCACGACACCTCGTGGCGACGTGGGCCGACCGCGTGCTCGCGCTGGAGAACGAGGACGGCTCCCGGGCGAGCGCCATCGCCTGGCGCAAGGGCCTCGTGGTCAGCGCCGACGAGGCTGCCGGTGATCAGGTCAAGCTTTTCGCCAAAGACGGCCGAGCGGTCGGCGCCGAATTCGCCGGCCGCGATCCGTCGACCGACGTCGCGCTGTTCAGGGCGGATGTCGATTCCCCGCCCGTAGAGCCGGCAGCCGCGGTGGCGCCCGGCGACTTCGCGCTGGCGATCGGACGCGGCCCAACGTCCGAGTGCGTCGCCGCCGGTATTGTCGCGGAAACCGGCGGCGCCTGGCACAGCTCGCTCGGCGGCACGATCGACCGCAGGATCCGCCTCGACCTGCGGCTCGCCTCGCGCGGCCATGGCGGCGCGATTGTCGATGCCGCCGGACAGCTGATCGGTCTTGCCGCCTTCGGGCCGCGACGCACCACCATAGCCATTCCCGCCGAGACGGTCGGCCGGATCGTCGATCGGCTGGCCTCTGCGGGTACGATCGCGCGCGGCTATATCGGCGCCCAGCTGCATCCCCTCAGCGACGGCCACCGCGGCGTCGGCGCCATCATCGTCCGGCTCGACGACGGTGGCCCCGCTGCAACCGCCGGCCTTCTCGTCGGCGACAGCATCGTCAGTTGGAACGGCGAGGCCATCTGCGGCGTGCGTGACATCTTCCAGCGGCTCGGGCCGGACAGCGTCGGCACCACCGTCAAGCTCGGCCTGCTGCGAGCCCACCAGCCAGCGACCGTCGACATTGTGATCGGAGAACGGCCCCTTAAATAGCCGGCATGCGGACCGCTAGTGTCCCGCTTCGCAAGTTCGCTACGGTTGTCGCGACCTCGGTACGAGCTTGCGAAGCGATAAGGACACTAGCAAATTGATGATTCTGGTGTGCTTTATGAACGCGAAGTTCCTGAAAGAGCCAGCCGAGAAATCACAGGAACTTCGCGTTCAGCACACTAGCGCCCCGGACAGCATGGAATCGGCAACGGAGGATACCGTGGTGCTGGTCGGCCTCACCTTTGCCGATCGCCTGCTGGAACGGCGGGTCCGCTCGCTGGTGCGGCAATTGGGTGACGTCGAGATCACCGATCCCGACGACGCCGACGTCGTCCTGACCGACGCACCGGAGGACCACCTCGGCCCGTTCATCGTGCTGTGCGACGACGCCACGGAAGGTATGGCGGCCAACCATATCGCGCGCAATGCCGACGCAGCCCTGCTGCAGGCGGCGATCCGCCTGACGGCCCGCGGCTACCGAATCAACGCTCCGCTTGGAAAGCACACCGCCCCAGCGAACCATCACGATGACGACGCCATGCCCGGTGAGCCGCTGACGGCACGGGAACGACAGGTGCTCGAGCGGCTCGCCGGCGGCGCGTCCAACAAGATGATCGCGCGCGATCTCGAGATCTCGCTTGCCACCACCAAGTTCCACGTCGGCACGCTGCTCGCCAAGCTTGGTGCACGCAACCGCACCGACGCGGTCGCGATCGGCATCAGGCGCGGCCTGCTGCTGATGTAGAGCCGCGGCGGCGCGGCCACCTCATCCCTGATGGATCGCAAAACCGCTGCGCGCCAGGATCACGGCCGCCACCACGAAGATCAGCGCCGCGAAGATGCGGTTGAGGCCGCTACGATGGGTCGCGAGGCGCGACGCCGCGAGTGTGCCGAGCACGCCGCCGCCGATGCCGCCGCCGATGAACTCAGCAGCGACGGGCCAATCGATCAGTCCCGACCAGGCATAGCTCAAGCTGGTCGCAAGGCCGAAAGTGCCGACCGCAAGCAGCGACGATCCCACCGCATTGATGGTGGGCATGCCGGTGGCGAGGATGAGACCGGGCACGATCAGGAAACCGCCGCCGATGCCGAAGAAACCCGATGCCGCCCCGGCGCCCGAGGCGATCAGCGCGGTGAACAAGCACATCCGCCGATCGGCCTGCGCCGGCGCCGCGCCCGCGGCCGGGCGGGGCCGCAGCATGACCGCGCCGACCACGAGCATCACAAGCCCGAACAGGAACAGCAGGCGCTGGCCGTCCATCGCCTTGCCGAGCGCCGCGCCGGCGAGCGCCCCGAGCGCGCCGATCGCGGCGAACACCATGGCGCAGCGCCACCACACATGGCCCTTGCGGGCGTGGCCGATCAGCCCTGCATAGGCATTGACCGAGACGGCGAGCGCGCCGGTACCGATGGCAATGTGAGGCTGCGCAATCCCCACTGCGTAGAGCAGCAGCGGCGTCGCCAGGATCGAGCCGCCACCGCCGATCAGGCCGAGGGTGAAGCCGACCAGGCCGCCGGAGCCGACGGCTGTCATGACATGGGCGATCATGCATCCTCCCGGGCCAGCGAAGCCACTTCCGCCGCGGCCGCCAGGCGATCGTGCAGCACCATGCCGGCCAGCATCGCGGCGACGAAGATCACGACGGACGTGCGCCCGGTCACGAGCGACGCGACCGCGGGTCCAGGACACAGCCCGACCATCCCCCATCCCACGCCGAACAGCGCGGAGCCAACGATCAGCTTGCGATCAGGTTTCGCCGTTGCCGGCGGCAGGTGGAAGGTCGTGTCGAATAGCGGCCGGCGCATCCGCCGCACCAGCCCGACACCGAGCATGGCGACGATCACGGCGCCGCCGAGCACGAAGGCGAGCGCAGGATTCCATGCACCGGCGATGTCGAGAAAGCCGCGCACCCGCGCCGGATCGAGCATGCCGGACAGCGCGAGGCCAAACCCGAACACGATGCCGGACACCAGCGCGGCCGATGTCTGCCAGAGAGAACGTGTCATGATCCGATGGCCCTCATGGTGCCGACCGTGACGACGGCGGCGGCGAGAAACGTGATCACCGCGACCATCGAGCGGGGCGACAGCCGTGCGAGACCGACCACCCCATGGCCGCTGGTGCAGCCCGATCCCATGCGGGAGCCGAAACCGACCAGCAGTCCGCCGGCGATCAGGAGCGCCGGCGAGGAGGTGATCGTCGCCCCGGGCCAGTCGCCGAACACCGCACGGTAGATCACAGGCCCGCACAGCAGACCGAGCACGAACGCAACATTGACCGGAACCTGGACACCCTGTGCCAGACGGCCAACGATGCCGCTGATGCCGGCGACGCGACCGTTGAGGACGAGGAGCAGCGCGGCGGACAGGCCGATCAGCAGCCCGCCGGCGAGCGAAGCGCCGTAGCTCGTCATGACTTCCCCCTCGCGGAGCGCTGTGGCTTCGCCGGCGGCGCCGCGTCGGCACAGAAGATGTCATGCAGCGCCTCGATCAGCCGCGCGGCCTTCTCGTCGGTCAGCCGATAAAAAATCTGCTTCGCCTCGCGGCGGGTCTCGACGATGCCGGCGGCGCGCAGCACGGTGAGCTGCTGCGACAGCGTCGGCTGATGAATGCCGAGCTCGTCTTCGAGCTGCCCCACCGCATACTCGCCGCCGACCAGCGCGCAGACGATCATCAAACGGTTGCGGTTGGCGAGGGTGCGCAGGAGGTCGGCGACCTCGTCCGCCCGGTTTGCCATCTCCGCGCCGGCCGCCATGATCCTGGCGCCGGCGCTTTCGATCTTGTCCGTCATCGACATGATCATCCCCATGTCGCGCCCGGCAGCGCGTCCAGCGGAAACTTGAGATAGCGGCTGCCGTTGCTTTCCGGTTCTGGAAGGCGGCCGCCGCGGATATTGACCTGCAGCGCGTGCAGGATGAGCTTCGGCATCGGCAGCGTGGCATCGCGCTGCCGGCGCAGCACCGCAAAGCTTGCAGCGTCCTGTCCGGCCACATGCGGGTTGCTGCGCTTCTGCTCGCCGACCGTGCTTTCCCAGCGCGGCGGGCGGCCGCCGGGCTGATAGTCGTGCCCGGTGAACACACGCGTCTCGTCCGGCAGCGCCAGAATGTCCTGGATCGACGCCCACAACGCCTCGGCGTTGCCGCCGGGGAAGTCGGCGCGGGCGGTGCCGCTGTCCGGCATGAACAGTGTGTCATGCACGAACACCGCATCCCCGATCACGTAGGAGATCGAGGCGAGCGTGTGTCCGGGCGAGAACAGCACCCGCCCCTCGATGGTCCCCACCGAGAAGCGGTCACCATGGGCGAACAACCGGTCCCACTGCGAGCCGTCGGTCGCGAGCTGCGGCAGGTTGTAGATGCCCTTCCACAGCTTCTGCACCGCGACCACCTGCTCGCCGATCGCCGTCGGCGCGCCGGTCTTCGCCTTCAGGTACTGAGCGGCGGAAAAGTGGTCGGCATGCGGATGGGTGTCGAGAATCCACACGACCTTCAGGCCGCGCTCGGCGACATGGGCCAGCAGCGCATCGGCATTGGTGGTCGCCACCGTGCCGGACTTCTCGTCGAAGTCGAGCACCGGATCGATGATGGCGCAGGCGCCGGTCGCGGGATCCGACACCACATACTGGATGCTCCAGGTGCGCGGGTCGAAGAAGCCCCGCACGTCCGGGCGTTGCGCAGTGGCGACGGGATGGGCCGTGGGTGCGGTCATGGTTACGCCTCCGATTGTCCGTGGCGGCGCAGCCAGGCTTCCGCGCCGGCCAGATCGAAGCCGTGCGTTTCGCCGAAACTGCGCACCTCGTGGATCGCCATGCGGCCGTCCAGCACCTCGCCGATCACATGCAGCGTCAGCGCACGCGTGCCGCCCTTGCAGTGCGCCAGCACCGCGCCATCACTGGCGGCGATCGTCTCCTGGAAGCGGCGCACGTCAGCCTCGGTGATCGTCGGCCCGGTGACAGGAATATGCGTATAGCCGAGGCCCGCGCCCTGCGCCGCCGCGGCTTCCGCCACCGTCCCCGGCTGCTCGGCGTCTTCGCCGTCCGGGCGGTTGTTGATGACAGCCGCAAATCCGGCCTGCGGCAGCGCCGCAAACGCGGTCAACAACGGCTGCGCCGCGACCGAAAGCTTGTCCGTAATCCGCACCATTCGCATGAGACCGGTCTCCATCTGCCATTTCATTATACAATTAAATATAATGTATTTTGACGAAATACAAGATCCACAGCGAGGACATTCGCTCGACCGATGGTGTTGAGATCGTTGATATTCGCCTTAAGGTAGTGCGCCATTCGGCGCGGCTTGGGTTGGGGAATTGCGATGGGGAACTTTTCGAGCAGGCGCGGCGCGCCATGGCGGCTGATGCAATGGGGCCTGCTGGCACTCGGAACGCTGTGGCTGGCGACGATCCGTCCGAACGACGCCGCCGCCCAGAGCTTTGCCTGCAACGCTGCCAGGAAGGCCGACGAGACGGCGATCTGCCAGAATGCGCGGCTCGCCAATCTCGATGTGGTCACCGCGTCGGCGTTCAGAGCGAAGGCACGCAAGGCCGCTCAGGCGGACAAGGCGAAGCTGACGACGCAGCAGGCGGCCTGGCTCAAGGACCGTGAAGGCTGTGCCAGCGACGCGCAATGCATCGAGATCCTCTATCTCAAGCGCTTGCTGGAGCTCGATGCTCCGCTCACCGGCCCGAACCCCAAGATCCTGCTCGGCGATCATGTCGGTGACGCCACCATCATCACCCTCGAGCATCCGGATACCGAGAACGCGGTCGCCCTGTTTCGCCGAGAGCTCGATGACCTCGTCGAGGACTGCAATCGCAATGCCGTCCCAGGCGAGGATGACATCGCCGACGCCCAGGAAGTGGTGACGTGCGTTCGTCAAAGACTGCAAGGCCGGACCGAGCAGTTGACCAAACGACGGGCGCGCTGCGCGATCAACACCATCTATACCGAGTTCGGCAACTACACGCTGGTGGACATCCATGTCAAAGAGCAGAAGGACGGCCAACCCCTGATCGACACCGACTGGAAGGACCACCGCGATGAGAAGATCGTCGGCAACTGCTCCGCATGCCGGACACCGGAGATAATCAGCACGTTCAAGATGCTGTGTCCGACGGCGTATAAAGCCAAATTCGACGGCGCAAGCGTCTATTGACCCGCCGCTCACGCTTGACGCACTGCTCCCGATACCCGACTTTCGGCGCGGGGGAACAATCGTGCCACGGATCATCACACTCGCTGGCGTTCTGACGCTCGCCGTGGCGAGTGGCTCCGCCTGGGCGCAGCAGTCATTGCAGACGCCTCAAAGCCCGGCAGCGCGCAAGACGTTGCTCAGCCCCTTTCCCGCCGACGCCATCGTGGACGACCCCAGGGACGATCACGTCGATCCGGACCGGCCGCATTTCCCCGAGGCCAGCACCACCACCGGGCTCGGCCGGGCGGTGCTGGAGGGCGGCTACACCTTCACGCGGAACGGCAGCCAGCTCCAGTCGCACTCCATGCCCGAATCCCTGCTGCGCGTCGGCATGTTCGCGGACTGGTTCGAGATGCGCGTCGGACAGAATTTTCTGAGTGAGCGACGGACGATCGACGGCGTGACGCGCAGCGCGAGCGACGCCCAGGACCTCTACCTCGGCGCCAAGGTTGCCCTGACCGCGCAGGACGGAGTCTTGCCCGCGATCGCGCTGATTCCGCAGATGACCGTCCCGACCGGCGCCAGCACCACCGCCGCCGGACGAGTGCTGCCCGGCGCCAATGCCGATTTCGGCTGGGAAGTGGTCAAGGACAGGTTCGGCATCGAGCTGCTGGTCGCCAACAACCAGGTGCGTGACGAGCTCGGCGGCTACCAGCACCTGGTTGCGACAGGCCTGACCGGCGTGGTCCAGATGTCGAAATCGCTGGAGCTGTTCGCCGAGTGGGACGCCTATACTACCCGCGCGGCGGCCTCGCCTCCACCAGCCCGCAGCACTACGCCGTCAGCGGCATCGTCTATTTTCTCACCCCCGACATCGCACTCGACGCCCGCGCCGGCGTCGGCCTCAACAGCCATTCGAGCCAGCTAGTGGCGGGCGTCGGATTCACCGTGCGCCGCTGAGCCTTGCGGCCACATTCGCAACGCCTCGACCAGCGCGCGCGCATCCGCCTGCCGGAAGGCCGCCCCGACGAGATCGGCCTGGCTCGCCTGGTAGGCCTCGAGGATGCGGCGGAACAGCGCCTCCCTGGAGCCGAACGCAAAGTAGAAGCTCCGCGCCGTGATCCCCATCGCCTCGGTGCCGCATGTGCCCGCGCATGGCGGCTTCCTGGTAGCACGCGCGAATTCGCGTGAAGAGCTGGACACGCTGCTGGCCGGCGAGCCGTTCGTGCGTGCCGGCAAGATGCGCTTCACCCGGGTGACCGAGTTCAATCCCGCCCAGTTTCAGGCGGGCTGCAGACCTGGTTCGCGCCGTAGCGCGAACTTCACGCCCCATCCCGCAGATGGCCGGCATCGCCGCCGATGCCGCCCTCCCGTCGCCGACGGACGTTGCATCAAGACGATCGCGCGCTGCGGCGGATCGTCACCGCGCCGATCAGATCGAGGGCCAGCGCCACAGCGACCGCGCCGGCGCCGATCACGAACAGCAGCGCATACTCGCCGCCGGTGTGCTCGAACACGAACGACAGACCATAGGCGCCCGCAGCCTGGAACACCGCGAAGGTCGTCGTGGCCTGTGCCCAGGCCGCGCGCTGGCCCGCGGCGCCGTGCGGAACGAGCTCGTGAATACGGCCGATGACGAGCGGGACGATGCCCGGCGTGAAGCCGCCGACGATGAGGCTGGAGACGATCATCGCCGCCGGCGCCGAGCTCAGCACGGGAAGCACGACAGCGACCGCCTGGAGCAGCAAGGCGGCCCGAAGCGCCGGGCCAAAGCCCGATCGATCCGCCAGGTGCCCGGTCAGCAACGGTCCGACGACAGCCCCGAGACCATAGATCACCCAGTAGTGCGATCCCGCGGCGATACCTTGCCCAAGGCCCCGCGCCACGAAATCGACCAGGAACACCATATGCGGCACCAGCGCCAGCGCGTTCAGGCCGTATTGCACGCACAGCACGAGCACCAACGGAGACCGCGCCCCACGCGCCGCTGGCGCCTCCGGCGCAACGGACACCTCCGCGGGCCAGGCCCTCCAGCTCGCCAGCGTCAACAGCGCCGACAGCACGCCGAGACCATACCACGCCTGCGCCAGTCCCTGCTGCAGCAGCAACGGGACGAGCGTGCCGGATGCGGCGACGCCGAGGCCGACGCCGGCAAAGATCACCCCGCCGACCAGCCCCCGCTTGCTCGGAGCGGTGTGCGGCAGGATGGTCGATGCGGCGAGCACCATGATCACGCCCCCGGTGAGGCCCGCCAGGAAACGGAACGCGAAGAACCACAGGAACGACAGCGGCACGGCGCAGGCGAAACAGCAGGCGGACGCCAGCACCATCATGCCGCGCAAGGTCCGGACCGAGCCGAAGCGCGAGCTGAGCTCGCGTGCGACCAGCGCGCCGGCGAGATAGCCGGCGAGGTTGACCGCACCGAGATAGACCGCCTGCGACGGGGTGAACCACCTCGCTGCGATCAATGCCGGGATCAGCGGCGTGTAGGCGAAGCGGGCAAG
Organism: Pseudomonadota bacterium; assembly: GCA_040756765.1. Lineage (GTDB taxonomy): Bacteria > Pseudomonadota > Alphaproteobacteria > Rhizobiales > Xanthobacteraceae > Bradyrhizobium_A. The sequence goes on from JBFLYG010000017.1 coordinate 340,046, forward strand.
ACCGAGCCCGACCAGCGAAGCGCTCAGACCCGCGGCAGCCGAGAGCCAGACCGAACCGCCGCCCTCGTGTGGGTGAGTTGCGGTCCCGTTGCGATGATGATGACCGATCTTCGTGTGCGACATGGACATAGGCTAGGCCTGTGTTGAAAGGATGAAAAATAGGGAGTTGCGATAACAGCCATCGCTGCCAGCGATGGCGGACGGCGGCGCGAGGAACCTGCGTTGCGACGCGCCGCCGGATGTTTCGCGCCGCTCAGGACGCGGGCGCCGCGCGCTTGCGGCGATAGTCGAGGACCGGCAATCCGCCCCAGCCCCAATTGTCGGTGTCGACTTCCTCGATCACGACGAAGGTCGATTCCAGCGGCTTGGCGAGCACGTTGCGCAGCAGTTCGCTGGCCCCCTTGATGAGGGCGGCCTTCTCAGCCGCAGTGACGGAAGTGGCCCCTGGGGTCGCGCCCTCACGCGTGACCTGGATGGTGACGATCGGCATGGCGATGATCTCCCGTTGTCCAGAAGCGATCAGTGGCCGGCGCTCTGGCCGCCGTCGACATGCAGGATCTCGCCGGTGACGAAGCCGGCGTTCTCCAGGAACAGCACCGCGTCGACGATGTCCTTGATCTCGCCCATGCGGCCGACTGGGTGCAGCTTGGACAGGAAATCATGCGTCGCCGGCGCGTGCATCGGCGTCTTGATCACCCCCGGCGCCACCGCATTCACGCGGATGCCCTTGCTGGCGTACTCGATGGCCAACGACTTGGTCGCCGCGTTCAGCCCGCCCTTGGTCAGCGAGGTCAGCACCGAGGGAACGCTGCTGTTGGCGTGATCGATCAGGCTGGTGGTGATCTGCACGATATGGCCGGAGCCCTGCGTCACCATCTCCTTCGCGACGCGCCGGGTGAGATGGAAGAAGCTATTGAGGTTCACCGCCAGGATCGACGCGTAGTCCTCGTCGGTGTAGTCGGTGAACGGCTTGGCAACGAAAATGCCGGCATTGTTGATCAGCGTGTCGATGCGACCGAAGCGCTCCAGCGCCTGTGCGACGATGCGCTCCGCAGTGGCGGGATCGCCGGCGTCGCCCGCAACCGCCAACACATCGGCATCCGACGACGGCTTGATCGCCCGGGAGTTGGCGACGACACGGAAATTGCGGTTGCGATAGCCTTCGACCAGACCCGCGCCGATACCCTGCGACGCGCCGGTGATGACGACGACCTTCTGCTCTGCACCCATCTTCTCTCTCCATCTGTTGTGGAAGCGGCGGCGCCGCCTCGCATTGACGATGGAGAGAGGTTAGGGTCATCCGCGGCGCGCGCGAATGCCCGTCATGCGGCAGACACTCTTCCGCGCCGCGAACGAATGGCGCCGGCGTTGCGGCTGGCGTCGCGCGACAGCCGCTCGAAATAGCGCTTCAGGCGCGGCACCGCGAAATCGGCGAACGCCCGCACCTTGGGCACCGAAAAACGGCCCTGCGGCGCCAGCAGATGCACCGGCAGCGGCGGATGCTCGTCGCCTGCGAGCAGGATCTGCAGCCGCCCTTCGCGGATCTCGTCGGCGATGTGATAGGAGAACAGCCGTGTCACGCCATGGCCCTCCGCAGCCGACGCCACCGCGGCGCGCACGGTGTTGACGACGAGCCGCGGCGCGAACTGAACCGTGCGCGGGACCGACGAGCCCTCGAGCGGCGGAAAACTCCAGGAGTCGATGCCGAAGTGGGTCATGGCGATAATGCGGTGCTTGGCGAGGTCCGCCGGCTCGCCGATCAGGGGATGCCGTGCGAGATAGGCCGGCGAAGCCGCGACGACACGGCGGACCTCGCCAAGCCGGGTCGCCACGAAGCTGGAGTCCGGCAGGTGCGCGATGCGCAGCGCGAGGTCGATCCCCTCGTCGATCAGGTTCACCGGCCGGTCGAGCAGCAGCAGGCGGACGGACACCGCCGGATGCTCGTCCATGAAGGCATCGAGCACCGGCCGCATCACGTCCTCGCCGGTGATCACCGGTGCGGTGAGCGTGAGCGTGCCGCGCGGCGCGGCGCGCTCATCACCCGCCAGAAGATCCGCCTCCTCGAGCTCGGTCAGGACACGGCGGCAGGCCGCGGCATAACGCTCGCCGGCCTCGCTCAGCTTCAACGACCGCGTCGTGCGATGCAGCAGCTCCGCACCGACATGTGCCTCGAGAAACGCGATCGCGCGGCTGACCGCGGCCGGCGACCGGCGCAGCCGCCGCGCCGCCCCGGCAAGACTGCCTTCGTCGACGGCGGAGACGAACACTTTCATCGCATCAATGCGATCCATGGTGGCTCCGGAATGCTCGCGCGATCAATGCGGATGGCGAACCTTAGGAATTCCCGCTGCCACCAGCAAGACGGGACGCCGGCCTGCCGCCGCTGACGACCTGCCCCAGGGCGATATCAACCGCAATTTGTTTCCATCGATTGCAGATCGGGCAACGAGCACCGTCGACCGTCCCACGCTGACGTCGCCACAACATCTGGCCTGGCCGGCTGCTGGCCAATCCGCTCCGGCCCGGCTACGCTGGATCGCGGGAATGATACGGCTGAGGTTCACAGACACTATCGACAGGGGCTTCCATGACATCAATGTTCGACCATTTGGCAAGATTCTTCCGTTCCGTCCGCGGGCTTGCGGCGATTGCCGCACTGCTCGCCTGGACTTTTATCTCCATCGCACCGCTGCACGCTGCGGCCGAGATTCCAGACGATGACGAACAGGACGTGCTGATCCGCACCGCGCTGATGACCTTCAATGACGCCAACATGACCGGCAACTACTCGGTCCTGTTCGCCAAGTCATCGAAGGAGCTTCAGTCGCAGGTCCCCGTCGAAAAGATGCAAACTGCGTTCGAGCCGTTCCGCAAGAACGAGCTGTTCTTTGAAGACGTGGCTACGGCCGAATATGCCTCTTACGACAAGGCCACCCTCGACAATGAAGGTGCGCTGGTGCTCGCCGGCGTGTTCAAGACCGACGACATGGAAGTGAAATACCGGCTGCGCTTCATCCAGAACAATCATGCCTGGAAGCTGCTCGGCATCAATGTCGACGCGACGCGGAAGAAACAGTAGCGGCGAACACCCAATACCGTGTCCGGGGCGACAGCCCCGGACACGGTGGACAGACCATCCGCCGATCGAATGATCTAGCTCCACGCGCTCCACAAGGCCTTCGTCCGATCCCAGGCTTCCGCCGCAGGCGTCTCGTCGGCGGGCTGATAGGCCGCGCCGCGGCGCTGGACCGCCGGACGCTCCCACACCCGGTACCGGTACAGCTTTTCGATGTTGCTGCGGTAGATCTCGTCGACCGCCGCATGCCCCGCCGGCTCATCCGCCATCCAGAGGTTCTTGGGGTGGATCGGCCGGTCGTACATGGTGCGGAACAGCTCGGTCCTGAGGTCCTTCAGCCAGTTGCTGTTGAGGTTCATCGCGCGAAACTGGCGCAGCGCCTCGATGTCGATCACGGCGCTGGTCATGGTGTTCGCGGCCGACGCGGAATACGACATGATGTTGCCGCGGTAGTCCACGATGTGGCTGTTGCCGCCGGCGATGTCGATCGGGTGCTGCGAGCTGGGGCTCAGATACACCGGGCCGATGTTGGGACACAGCATGAAGACGGAGTTGAACTCCGCGTGCGCGCGGTTCTGGATCATCCAGGAGCCTCCGCCCGGATAGCTGCTGCCGGTCATCGGCATCGCCTCCGACGGGCGATAGACCACCTCCGCGCCGTTGAAGGCGAGCGCCCGCACGGCCTCGGGATATTCGCCGTCCGAGCAGCAGATGGTCCCTAGATTGCCGATGTCCGGGGTTCGCAGCACTGGAAAGAACGCTTCGAGGCCATCGCCGAAGCAGTCGACCCAGCGATCATACACGTCATGCGGCGTACAGCTTCGCTCGCGGCACCAGACGTGGTTCTTGGCTGCCTTGTGCACCACCTCGCCGGCCGGTGAAATCACGAACAGCGTGTTGAAGAAGCGATCGCGCATGACCTCGGGCCATCGCGCCTTGCATTGCGCGACAATATAGACGCCGTAGTGCCGGGCGAGCCCGGCCAGATGCTCGGTTTCCTCGCCGGGAATATCGATGAACAGTTCACGCGCGGCGGTGGCGTGCGGGACATCGAAGATTTCGTCGGTAAAGCCGGTCAACGCGCCCTCGGCAAGCGCGACGAGCTTGACCGGCATGTTGATGCCGCAGATGGAGATCGCGGCGTGGATGGCCTCTTCGATATTCGCGAGGTTTCGCCGAATGTGATGGCGCGCCGCAATGCCCGTCACGATGGTCGACAGGCCGATCGCGAGATAGGGCGCCACGGTGCGATCGATGGCCCCCGCCATCGTCACGGCCTTCTCACGATCACGGTCGGTCATGACGATCCAAGGCTCCCTGCTTCCTCGAGGGAACAGCTAGCAGGGGTCCGGCCAGGCGGCCATCACCCGCAAGGATGACAGCCAGGCCGTGTGCTCGGCCTCACGGTCGGGACAGATAGAGCTTGTTGATCAGCTCGGTGCGCGATCCCACACCGGCCTTCTGGAAGATGCGCTTCAAATGCGTCTTCACGGTGGGCAATTCAATCCCGAGCTTGCGGCAGATGAGCTTGTTGCTGTCGCCGGCCGCAACCATTGCCGTGATCTCGGCTTCCCTCGGCGTCAGCTTCAGGCACCCGCCATCCAGCGGCGCGGCGTCCGGCAGAAGGGATAGTGACAGGTCGATCAGCGGCAGCGCCGACTGGATCAACCGCATGTCGTCACCTGTGAATGCCCCGAGATCGCTGGTCCGCAGCAACGACATCCCGGCGACCATCCGATCGCGCTGCCAGAAATAGATCTCCGTCTGGTGCGGCGTGTTCTGCGGCAACAGAAAGTTATCGACGTAGTTTCTGATGTCGCGATTGCGCAGCTTCGCGGTCCCATCCAGCGAGGCGATCCGCCCGCGTTCAGCCTGCCAATGGCGCGGATGAAGCGGATCGCAGCGGTGGAATTCGTCGCGATAGGCTCTGAGCCAGGCGGGGTTCAGCTCCCGCAGCTGCTGGTGGTCGGCATTGGCGTCGGCATCAATCCAATAGAAGCAGCTGCTCGAGATCGGCAGCGTCCGTTCGAAGAAGCTGAGCCCCTCGCCGAGCACGCGCGCGAGACTGATCAGGGACGGCAGCACCGCACGGCCCTCAGGCGCCGCAAGCGGCTCGCGCGATGCGCGTCCGCTCGCACCGGCGGCGCGACCGCCCTCCACCGCGCCATGCGATCGCCAAGCACTGCCCTGCATGACCGTCACTCCGAAGGATGATTGGCAACCATCGGATACCGCGTCAGCTTTGTCAAAAGATCTCGCAAGCGTGGGAGGATGGCATGTCGAACGATCAACCAACGGAATATCTGCTGCACGGCGGCCGCGTGCAGACCTGCGATTTTGAATCCCCGCCTCAGGAAGCCATCCTGGTCCGCGGCGGAAAAGTGGCCGCCGTCGGTACGCTCCGCGCCGTGGAAGAAATGGCCACCGCGCGTACGCCCCGTATCGACGTGAAGGGGGCGACGATCCTGCCCGGCTTCGTCGACACCCATCCGCACGCTATGCACTTCGCCGCATTGAAGCTGGGGGCGGTCGACCTGAGCGACGCCCAGTCGCACGACGATATTGTTGCCCGCATCCGTGCCCGCGCCGCGGTGACACCGCCCGGCGAATGGATCTTCTGCACGCCGGTCGGGGAAGCCCATTACTACATTCGCCGCTCCTATCGCGACCTGCCGGAGGGGACCCTTCCCAATCGCTGGCGTCTTGACCGGGCGACTGACAAGCATCCGGTGATCATCCAGGCCTATGCGCCCAAGCACCCCAACATCGTCGCGCTCAACAGCCTGGCGCTCAGCCAGCTCGGCATTTCCGAGGTGCTGCCCGAGCGCGTTTGTGACGTCTGGATCGATCGCAATACCGAGGGCCGCGTCAGCGGCATTCTGCGCGGCGCGGTGACCAACTACTACACGCGCGACCCGTTCTGGCTGCAGATCCTGAGCAAGCTTCCGGCGCCGCCGCCCGCGGTCTGGCCGATCGCCGGCCTGGCCGGGATGGCGGAGATGAACAGCATCGGCGTCACCAGCATCTTCGAGATTCACGCGATGAATGCCGTGCAACTGGCGGCGTATCAGACGCTCCGCCGCGAGGACAAGATGACGTGCCGCGTGCTGGCGGGCCTGGATGTCGCCGACACGGCGTTCGATATCCACTACCAGCCCTCCGATGCCCAGCTCCGTGATACCATCGACTTCATGAGCAAGGCGGCCGACCTGACCGACGACTGGTTGCGCACCGAAGGCGTGCTGCTGTGCCGGACCGGTCCGTGCAACCCCGGCTTCCTGCGGATGTACGAGCCGATCAAGGCGCCCTACGGCGGCACGACCTTCGGGCTGGAATTCCTGCCGCGCCGGGTCGAGGAAACGGTGGTGCGCCACTGCGCGGAGACCGGCGTGCGGCTCAGCGCGCTGCTGGCGACGCCGCCCGATTTCGACGACTTCTTCGACACCGTCGCCAAGCTCGGCGTGCAGGAGAGCGTGGCGCGCAAGAACTGGGTCGTCCAGCACGCGCTGCTGGTGAACGAGAACAGCGCACGCAACATGGCGCGGCATGGCATGTGCTGCACCACCAGCAAGGGCTTCCACTGGGGCAAGGGCGAAGTGTATCGCGAGCGCATCGGCGAGCATGCCCTGTCGGACCTGATCCCGATGCGGCGGCTGCTCGATCATGGCATCAAGGTCGGCGGCGGCACCGACTGGGGCCCGAAGAGCGTGCTCGAGCAGATCCAGCTCGCCGAGACCTGCGAATTTTCCGGCTCGGGCCGCAGGAATGAGCACCGCTCCCAACCGGTCAGCCGTTCGGAAGCGATCCGGATGTTCACCAAGGACGCGGCCGACATTCTCGGCTGGAAGGGCATCGGCTCCATCACCGCCGGTGGCTATGCCGACTTCGCGATCATGGATGCGGATCCCTTCGCGGTGCCGGTCGACGATCTGCCCAAAATCCAGATCCTTCAGACCATCGTCGGAGGGCGGACCGTGTTCTCGGCAGGGCAGCACCTCGGCTAGCCAGCCGGCAGGCGCTGGCGCGTCGTCCTGAACGTCCGACGGCTCGCCTGGCATGCCCGGCGAGCCGTCGTGCTTTCCCTCCGACCGGGCGCGCGTCGGGCCATTGACCTCCCCGCGACGCCGTCGTCGCAACGATCTATGATGGCCGCTACTGGACGCGCATGCCGCCTGCGAGGCGGACGAGTGCAACCTTGTTGCAGACGCCGAGCTTGCCATAGATCTCGCGGAGGTGATGGCGGACCGTGTAGGGAGAGCACCCGAGCCGCATGGCGATCTGCTTGTAAGACAGTCCCTCACGGTACCACGCCACGATCTCGGCCTCGCGCGGCGAAAGACGATCGAGGGCGCTGCGCGGGCGAACATGGAGTAAGGTCAGGTCGCCCTGGCGGCGCAGCGCGACACTCAGCCGATCGCCTTCGTAATCGCGGCTCCGTGCGATGGACGCGCACAGTGCGGCGGGCAACTCATGCCCGTGCCAGCTGGGCCATTCACTGCGCAACAAGACAGAGAAGGCCGCGTCGCTGACATGCACCACGCCGTGCCCATCGGCAACGGCAAAGCCCTTGTGCGGCTCGTCCGCGCCGGCATGCACGCGTTCGAAATGGTGCAGCCGGTTTGCATGCCACGCCGCGGCCACATGGGGCATGATGATCTCCTGCAGGCAGCGGTCATCATGGTCGAATGGCGGCGCATCAAACGGCCGGTAGAGCGACAGAAACGTCAGCAGCCTGGGCACGGGAGCGACCACGGCGATGGACGTCGCACTGCCGATGCCGAACCGCTCGCCCATCGTCATAAATTTATTGTGCTGCATGTCCACGGTCCGGATGCTGACCGCCACGCCGGGTTGCGCAACGACCCGCGCCGCCAGTTCGTCCTTGTGCTTGACCGTCTCCCACTCACGCACGAATTCACCGGGCAGCGCATCGACAAAGGTGCAGTGCAATGTCAGGGAACCATCCGCGGGCATGCCCACCATGCCCCAATGGGCCGAGCAGAATGGCAGTTCGGCACGCAGCCGCGACAGGGCTGCCTGCTGAAAACCGTCGGGCGAATGCGTGCGCGACATCGCATAGAGATCGAGCAGGAAGGCGCTCGCGCGCCGGGCAAGATGGCTGTCGCGCGAACTTGCTGACATCGTGTCGTCGGCGCCGCTGCGCGGCCGTGCCCGTCGGCGAGCCTTCACGGGCACGGACATTGACGCGACATTCGACATGCACTGCCTCCGACCTCGCAGCTGGATGCCCTTGCGGGAGCTGGTCGAAGAGTAGTGCGGGTCACCCGGCGTTTTCAACGTGAAAACCACGTTGACACCGGAGCGTCCCGCACCAAGGTGTTCCGGCGGCCGCGCATCGAACCGTGCGCGCCGCCGGAAGCTGCTGCTTACGCCGCGACGTGAATGGAGGGGCGGCGGCCGGCCCACGGCAACGATTGCTCGAGCTGTGCCGCGAGACGCAGCAGAATGTCCTCGGCCCCCAAGCGCGCAATGAACTGCATGCCGACCGGCAGGCCCTTCGCATCGACGCCCAGCGGCAGGCTGATCGCCGGCTGTCCCGTCATGTTGTAGAGCGCCGTAAATGGCGCATGCTGGAACAGGTGATCGTACCAGCCCTTTGCGCCGAGTTCCGGATCGTCGGCATTGATCAAGCCGAGCGGCAGTGCGGCACCGGTGGCCGTTGGCGTCAGCAGCACATCGTAGTCGTTGAAGAACGGTGCAACGGAACGGCAGACGGTGTTGGCGAGCATGTCGGCCATTTCGACATCGATCAGCTTCAACGACGCGCCGTATTCGTAGCACGCGAGCGTCGTGGCCTCGAGCGTCTCGCGCGACGGCTTGCGTCCGTTGAATCCGGAGACCCCGAGCACGCCGGCCGCGAGAAACCCGCACCAGTAGGTCATGTTTGCGGTGTGGAACGCGGTCTCGTCCAAGGTCGGCGACGCCTCGGTGACATGGTGGCCGAGGGATTCGAGGTGGCGCGCGACTCGCATCACCTCGCCGCGGGTCTCACTGTCGATGGCGGCGTTCATCATGCCCGACAGCGAGACCGCCACACGCAGCCGCCCTGTCGGTGCGCCGACCTCCTCGGCATAACCTCGCAACGGCGGCGCGATCACAAAGGGATCGCCGACACCGGGCCCCTGCACCGCATCCAGCATGGCCGCGCAATCGCGAACCGTGCGCGAGACCACATGCTCGACCCCAAGGCCATGCAGTGCCTGGCCGACCTCCGGGCCAGGCGGCGTCCGTCCGCGCGTCGGCTTCAGCCCCACCAGCCCGCAATATGCGGCCGGAATGCGGATCGACCCACCGCCGTCGTTGGCATGGGCAATCGGCACGATGCCGGCGGCGACGGCCGCCGCCGAGCCGCCGCTCGAGCCGCCCGGCGATCGGCCGGTGTCCCAGGGATTGCGCGAGGGGCCATGGAGCACCGGCTCGGTGGTGCTGCAGAACCCGAATTCGGGCGTGTTGGTGCGCCCGAGCGTCACGACGCCCGCGGCCTTGAAGCGCCGCATCAGGTCGGTGTCATGGGGCGAGACGAAGCTGCCCGCCACAAGCCGGCTGCCCATGTCGCAGGCCACGCCTTCGGCGTGTAGCGCCAGGTCCTTGATCAGAAAGGGCACGCCGAAGAATGGCGCGCTGCGGTCTGCGGCCGGAGCGCCCGGCTCGATCCGGCCGATCACGGCATTGAGGGTGGGATTGACGGCGTCGATGGCCTTCTGGGCGGTTTCGGCGAGCTCGCCTGCGCTCACCTCGCCGCTCCGCACCAATGCGGCCAGCCCCAATCCGTCATAACGGGCATAATCCTCGAGCTTCATCCAGGCCTCCAAACCTGCGTTTCCTTTTCCCTCAGCCAAGGGAGCAGGTCAGCCGGCGGCCCGCCATCGATCAGATGTTCCACCCCCGGGTCATTTCAGGAACGGCATCAATCGCTCCGCCGTGGCCCTGCGGTATCAGCCTGCACGACCTCTCGCGGCATCGCCGCGTAACCGCGCCCTCGAGCGCGAACACGAAAAAGCCCGCCGAAAGGCGGGCTCTGTCGTCTCTGCCGGTCGAAAGATTGAGTTGTGGCGACAGGCGAACCGAACGACGGCCGCCCCAACTCTCGCTGTTTCAGCTATTTCACAATCAGTTCACCAGCTGTAGCGAACGACGCCCCTGCCGCCATAGGAGCGCGTGACATTCGAGAACTCGCCCTCGAAGGTCGCGGCCGCCGACCAGCCGTTGCGCCACTTCATTTCGGCAGACACCGTGGTCAGCGCCGCGTCGGCCGCCTGCGCCGCGCCGTTGACGACGAAGCTCGCGCCCGGCAGCGCCTGGAAGGTCGCGGCGACCGAGCGATCCCTGTTGTAGTCGTGCGCCCAGGCGAAGCGGCTGCGCAGCGTCAGGATGCCGTCCTGCACGGCGAACGACTTGTCGGTACGCAGGCCGAGTTCGGTGCGGGTGTCGGTGACGCTCTTTCCGGCATAATTCAGCGCGAACGCCGAGGTGCCTGAGAGAACCTGCTCGGCATAGGCCGGCAGATCGAACGCGGTGACCTGCACCGCCGCATAGGGCGTGACGCCGATGCCGCCGACCCACGGTGCGATGAAGCGATAGCCGCTCTCGGCGCGGCCGCTCCACGCATTGGCATTGAAGCTGGCGCGCAGGCGATCCGCCATCACCGAGCGGTCGGTGGTGATGTCCTGCCAGCCATAGCCGACCGCGGCGGAGAGATACGCCGCGCCGATGTTATGGCGGACATAGGCGCCGGCCTGGAACAGATCGGACCGTCCGCTGCCGCCATTGCCGACACTGAAGTTGGTGCCGCCGCCGGCGAGCGCGAAGCCCGCGACGATGTTGGGCGCGAGGCGATAGTCGGCGCCGACCGCGGTGCCGTAGATGCTGCTGGTCGACGTGTTGGAGCCGGTCGCGGCATTGCCGTCGGTGGTCTGCGAACCGCCGAAGCCCATGATCCAGGTGCTCCAGCGCGGCACGTCCGCCTGCGCCGCCGGCGCCTTGGTGAACATCGCAAAGGCATCGCCGGCACGCTTGCCGGCCGTCGATGCGCCGGAGCGCTGGTCGGCATAGCCGAGAACACCGGAGCCCGACGCCGTGTTGAGACATTCGTCCCGGCCCTGCACCTGCGAGACGCAGCCGCCCGCGGGGCCGGTGAGCATGCCCATGAACTGGCCCATCGCGCTGAACGTCGTCTGCTGCGACGACGTGCCGAGTTCGCCGGATGCCTGGGGCAGACCGGACTGAGTGAGCAGACCATAGACCAGCGGGATGCCGCCATTGGCGTTGAAGGAATTGATCAGCGCCCCCGCGACTGCCTGCTGGTTGTGCGACAGGCCGCCGCCGAAGTCCGGTGTGGTCGGTGGCGTGTAGTTCAGCGCCAGATCGAGATAGGCGTTGTGGGCATCATAGCGCAAACCAGTGTGGAAGTTGGCCGGCAGGTTGGTGTTGACGACGTTCGATGCGAGCGTGCCGGACACACCGCCGGTCGTGGTGAGGATGGTGTAGCTCTTGCTGATGTAGCTGCCAGCCGCGAACACCGCGTTCACGGTGGCGCCGCCGAGCGTCGCCGCCCCGGTGACGCTGGCGAACGATGCCGTCGACGGATTGACCTGCACGAGATAGGTCGCCCCGGACTGGAAAGCGAGATCGCCGACGATGCCCGTCGAGCTGCCCGGCGCGCCATTGCCAGGCACGAAGATGCCGCCGCGTTCGATCGTGACGACAGGGGTCGTGATGATGCCGCTTCCGCCCAGCGTAGCGCTGGAGCTCACGGTCACCGACGACGTGCCAGTGAGCGCGCCATCGACATTGAGCGTACCGCCCTCGACGGACGTCGATCCGGTGTAGGTGCTGATCCCGGTGAGCGTGATGGCTCCGGTGTCGGACTTGACGAGATTGCCGCTCCCCGTGATGGCGTTGTCGACCACCGTGCTGACGTTGCCAAACAGGAACAGGCTGCCCTGGTTGAGAATATTGCCGGACAGTTGCGACGTCGGGCCGGTGAACCGCAGGACATTCGCGCCGCCGACAAACTCGATGGCGTTGGCCTGCTGACCAAGGGCCCCGAACCCGCCGGTGATGCTGCCGCCAGGCCTCATCACAATCAATGCCTCGGAGCCGACGAAGCCGGCCCCGCCAGAGCCGGCAACGCCACCGGCGCCGGCGGCGCCACCCTGACCACCCGTGATTTCGCCGTTGATCATCAGCCATGTCCCGCCAACGCCGGGCACGTTCGACAGCGAGAGCCCGACGCCGCCGTTGCCGCCATTGCCGCCGAACGCACCGCCGGCACCGCCGCGACCGCCGGTCACGGCGCCATTGATCGTGAACCTCCCCACCTCTTCAGCGGTGGTCTGGAGCACCAGGCCAATGCCGCCGCTGCCACCGCTGCCGCCGCTCAGGGATTGGGCGGCATAACCATCACCGCCGGCGCCACCATTGCCGCCCGTCACGCTGACCGACATCGTGCCGGTCACATACGCGTCGCCCCCGGTGACGACCGCACCATAACCACCGGCGCCGCCTCCGCCCGCGGCGGGTCGCTGGATGTCGGACGTCTCGAAGGCCGAACCGCCGTTGCCGCCATCGCCGCCCCTGACGGCCGCTGTCGGAAGCGCGCTTCCGACAAAGCCGTGGGCACCGCCACCGCCACCGCTGCCGGAGCCATCGGTATCTGTTACGCCATCACCACCGTTGGCGCCGGGAGACGCGCCACCAGCTCCGCCGGGCAGACCGATGCGAGCCGTGCTGCCGCCCTGGCCGCCGGTCACGCCGGCGCCGCCACCGCCGCCGCCGCAGCACTCCGGACCACCTTCACCATCCCATCCAGGAGCCGTCCACTCATCGTCGCCGCCAGCAGCGCTCCACCGGCCGCCGCCGTCGGGCTGGAAGATGCCCGACCTGCCACCTCCGGCAAATGCAGGCACCGTCAGCGCCGTGCCGACCAGCAATACGGCGACCAGGCCGCTGACGCGCGACGCGCAACGCATGTCGCGCGTCACCATCGGCGCGACCGGCCGCATTTCCAGAATATCCATGTCTACCCCAACGGCACCGGCGGCCCGTTGGCTACGACAGCCACTTCCCAAACCGACTCGCGATGCGCTCCGGTTCGAAAGATGCCGCACGAACGCCGAAGGCCGGTCGCGGCATGCCGCCACACATTGTAAATGCGTGTAAGGACGACGGGAGACGACACGCGCCAACAAAAAGGCCGCCCGGAAGGGCGGCCGATCTGTCCGCGCCGGCATCGCAACGCGATGCGGCGCTTCATGCATGGTGCGCTCACCAGCTGTAGCGCACGACGCCCCGGCCGCCGTAGGAGCGCGTGACGTTCGAGAACTCACCCTCGAAGGTCGCGGCCGCCGACCAGCCGTTGCGCCACTTCATCTCGGCCGACGCCGTGGTCAGAGCCGCATCTCGCGCCTGCGCCGCGCCATTGACGACGAAGCTCGCGCCCGGCAGGGCCTGGAAGGTGGCAGCGACCGAACGATCGCTGTTGAAGTCGTGCGCCCAGGCGAAGCGGCTGCGCAGCGTCACGACGCCGTCCTGCACGACAAAGGACTTGTCGGTGCGCAGGCCGAGTTCGGTGCGGGTGTCGGTGACGCTCTTGCCGGCATAGTTCAGCGCGAACGCCGAGGTGCCGGAGAGAACCTGCTCGGCATAGGCCGGCAGGTCGAATGCGGTGACCTGCACCGCCGCATAGGGCGTGACGCCGATGCCGCCGACCCACGGCATCACCAGGCGATAGCCGCTTTCGGCGCGGCCGCTCCACGCATTGGCGTTGAAGTTGGCGCGCAGGCGATCGAGGCCCGCCGCCCCGGTCACCGAGCGATCGGTGGTGATGTCCTGCCAGCCATAGCCGACCGCGGCGGAGAGATACGCCGCGCCGATATTGTGGCGAACATAGGCGCCGGCCTGGAATAGATCGGACCGCCCGCTGCCGCCATTGCCGACACTGAAGTTGGTGCCGCCGCCGGCGAGCGCAAAGCCCGCGACGGTGTTGGGTGCCAAGCGATAGTCGGCGCCGACCGCGGTGCCGTAGATGCTGCTGGTCGCGGAATTGGAGCCGACCATGGCGCTGCCATCGGTGCTCTGCGAGCCGCCGAAGCCCATGACCCACACGCTCCAGCGCGGATCGGAAATCCCCGCCGCCGGCGCCTTGGTGAGCATCGCGAAGGCATCACTGGTGCGCTTGCGCGCCGCTTGCTCGCCCGCATAACCGAGCGCGCCGGAGCCCGCCCCGCCGTTGAAGCAGGCGTCGCCACCCTGCGCCTGGGACGCGCATCCGCCCGCGGGGCCGGTGAGCATGCCCATGAACTGGCCCATGGCGCTGAACGTCGTCTGCTGCGACGACGTTCCGAGCTCACCGGACACCTGGGTCAAGCCGGCCTGGGTGAGCAGGCCGTAGACCAGCGGGATGCCGCCATTGGCGTTGAACGAATTGATCAGCGCCCCCGCGACCGCCTGCTGGTTGCGCGACAGACCACCGCCGAAGCCGGGCGTGGTCGGCGTCGAGGGTGGGGTGTCCGGTGTATAGTTCAGCGCCAGCTTGAGATAGGCGTTGTTGGCATCATAGCCCAGGCTGGTGTGGAAGTTCGACGGCAGGTTGGTGTTGACGACATTCGTTGCGAACGTGCCGGACACGCCGCCGGTGACGGTGAGGATGGTGTAGGTCTTGCTGATGTAGCTGCCATTGGCGAACACAGCGCTCACCGTCGCGCCGCCGAGCGTCGCGGCACCCGTGACGCTGGCGAACGACGCCGTCGACGGATTGACCTGCACGAGATAGGTCGCGCCGGACTGGAAGGCGAGATCGCCGACGATGCTCGTCGAGCTGCCCGGCGTGCCGTTGCCCGGCGCAAAGGTGCCGCCGCTGTTGATGGTGACGAAGGGCGGATCGATAACGCCAGCGCCCATCAGCTTGCCGCCGGCATTCACGGTCACCGACGACGTGCCGGTGATCGTGCCCTCGACATCGAGCGTGCCACCATTGACCACGGTGGCGCCGGTATAGCCGAGCCTGCCGAGCAGCGTGGTCACGCCATCGGTCGTTGTGATGCTGGCCGTGCCGCCGAGGTCCTTGATCGTGCCACCGGTGGAGCTGACCGGCGCGTTGAAATTGCCGCTCTGGATGGTGCCGCCGCTGAGGGTCACGGCGCTCTGAGTCTGGGTGGTGCCGCCGAGATCGAGCGTCGCGCCGGGTGCGACGGTGGTCTGGCCGGTGACATTGCCCAGCGTGCCCGCACCTGACACCTTCAAGGTGCCGTTAACGACATAGGTGCCCAGAGAATAGGTGTTGGCTGCGGTCAGCACAATCGTACCTGAGCCGAGGGTACCGACAGCGCCATCGCCGTTGATGACATTGTCGACCACCGTCGTGCCATTGGTGGCAAGAGCAATGCCGCCCGAACCGGCCTGGCTGGTGAGGCGGATACCGCCGGACAACTGCGACGTTGGGCCGTTGAAGATCAGGACGTTGAAACCAACGCCGAACTCGATGGCGTTCGCCTGCACGCCACCGCCAGTCCCGCCGCTGATGCTGCCTCCGGCCGCCATCGTAATCGCGATATTCGAAGCGACCATGCCCGCTCCGCCGTGTGCGGAGGTGGAGTTCGGGCCCACGGCGCCGCCATTGCCACCCGTGACGGCGGCGCCGATGGTCACGTTGACCGGACCTGCCACGCCGTTCAGCATGGACAGTCCGATACCACCGGCTCCGGCATTGCTGTAGTTGGCGGTGCCGGAACCGCCGGTGCCGCCGGTCACGGCGCCATTGATCGTGAAGTCCCCCTGGCCGCGGCCATTGGTCACGATCAGCAGTCCGGTGCCACCGGCGCCGCCAGCGCCAAAAGCGCCTGCCGCACCACCATTGCCGCCCGTCACCGTGCCATTGAAGCCGTACGTTCCCTGCGCGGCCGCGTAGTTCGGCGTGAACAGCAGGCCGGTGCCGCCGCTGCCGCCAGTGCCGCCGCTGGACAACACGCCGTTGCTGCCATTGCCCCCGGCGCCGCCGTTGCCACCGGTGATGTTGACCGACGACAGGACGTTCAGGAGCGAGCCATCCCCCGTGACGACGGCGCCATAGCCGCCGGCACCGCCGCCGCCCGCCGCCACCGCCGGCGCCGGAATAAAGGACGCATTGCCACCCTGGCCACCATTGCCGCCGGTGACGGCCGACGTCGGCAGGGTGCTTCCCACATAGCCATGTGCGCCGCCACCGCCGCCGCTTCCCGAGCCATCGACGTCCGTGCCGCCATCGCCGCCGCTCGCGCCGGGGGTGGCACCTCCTGCACCGCCCCGCACGCCGGCTATCGCCCCGCGCTCGCTCGCACCGCCGTCGCCGCCCGTCGAGCCCGCACCGCCACCGCCGCCGCCGGCAACATGGGAGCCACCGGCGCCGGCGCCCATGCCTCCGGGCGATGTGGCCTGGTCGCTTCCGCCGGGATTGCTGACCGTGCTGTCGCCGTCCTGCGCAAACCCTGATGCACCACCGTCAGCGAATGCGGGCGCCGTCAGCGCGGTACCGACCAGCAGAGCAGCCACGAAACTGCCAACACGACGGGTACGCCCCGTCACGAGATTGATCGTCGGCGCCGCTGGCCGCATTCCCAAAACGTCCATGACCACTCCCACGGCACCGGCAGCCCGTCAGCTCCGACAGCCGACGTCCCCAATAAAGACTCGCGATGCGCCCAATCGAAGCATTACCCGCCTGCACCGGGAAGTTGTCGTTGAATGGAGCTGCGCGTTGTAAACGGATGTAAAGGCACCGGCAGCGACACGCTGCCGACAAACAAAAAGGCCGCCCGGAAAGGGGCGGCCGATCTGTCCGCGCCTGCATCGCAATGCGATGCGGCGCTTCATTCATGGCGTGCTCACCAGCTATAGCGCACGACGCCCCTGCCGCCGTAGGAGCGCGTGACGTTCGAGAACTCACCCTCGAAGGTCGCCGCCGCCGACCAGCCGTTGCGCCACTTCATCTCGGCCGACGCCGTGGTCAGCGCGGCGTCGGCCGCCTGCGCCGCGCCATTGACGACGAAGCTCGCGCCCGGCAGCGCCTGGAAGGTCGCCGCGACCGCACGGTCCCTGTTGAAATCATGCGCCCAGGCGAAGCGGCTGCGCAGCGTCAGCACGCCGTCCTGCACCGCGAACGACTTGTCGGTGCGCAGGCCGAGTTCGGTGCGGGTGTCCGTGATGCTCTTGCCGGCATAGTTCAGCGCGAAGGCGGAGGTGCCGGACACGACCTGCTCGGCATAGGCCGGCAGATCGAACGCTGTGACCTGCACGGCGGCATAAGGCGTGACGCCGATGCCACCGACCCACGGCGCGACAAGGCGGTAGCCGCCTTCGGCGCGGCCGCTCCACGCATTGGCGTTGAAGCTGGCGCGCAGGCGATCGAGGCCCGCCGCAGTCACCGAGCGGTCGGTGGTGATGTCCTGCCAGCCATAGCCGAGCGCCGCGGAAATGTAGGCCGCGCCGATGGTGTGGCGGACATAGGCGCCAGCCTGGAACAGATCGGACCGCCCGCTGCCGCCATTGCCGACGCTGAAGTTGGTGCCGCCGCCGGCGAGTGCAAAGCCGACGATGGTGTTGGGAGCGAGACGATAGTCGGCGCCGACCGCGGTGCCGTAGATGCTGCTGGTCGCGGAATTGGAGCCGGCCATGGCGCTGCCGTCGGTGGTCTGCGAGCCGCCGAAGCCCAGGATCCATGTGCTCCAGCGCGGATCGGAAATCCCCGCCGCCGGCGCCTTGGTGAACATCGCGAAGGCATCGCTGGTGCGCTTGCGGGCCGTCGATGCGCCGGAGCGCGGATCGGCATAGCCGAGCGCGCCGGAGCCGGACGCCGTGTTGAGGCACTCGTCTTGGCTTTGCACCTGCGAGACGCATCCGCCCACGGGACCGGTGAGCATGCCCATGAACTGACCCATCGCGCCGAACGTCGTCTGCTGCGACGAGGTGCCGAGTTCGCCGGAGGCCTGGGTGAGGCCGGCCTGCGTCAGCACACCGTAGACCAGCGGGATGCCACCATTGGTGTTGAACGAATTGATCAGCGCACCGGCCACCGCCTGCTGGTTGCGCGGCAGGCCGCCGCCGAAATTGGGCACCGTCGGAGGCGGCGGCGGCGTGTAGTTCAGCGCCAGATCGAGATAGGCGTTGTTGGCATCATAGCGCAGGCCGGTGTGAAAGTTGGCCGGCAGGTTGGTGTTGACGACGTTCGCTGCGAACGTGCCGGACACGCCGCCGGTCGTGGTGAGGATGGTGTAGCTCTTGCTGATGTAGCTGCCAGCCGCGAACACAGCGTTCACCGTCGCGCCGCCGAGCGTCGCCGCGCCGGTGACGCTGGCGAACGATGCCGTCGACGGATTGACCTGCACCAGGTAGGTCGCGCCGGACTGGAAGGCGAGATCGCCGACGATGCCGGTCGAGGTTCCCGGCGTGCCGTTGCCGGGCGCGAAGGTGCCGCCGCTGTTGATGGTGACGAAGGGCGGATCGATGATGCCGCGTCCCATCAGCGTACCGCCGGAGTTCACGGTCACCGACGACGTGCCGGTGATCGTGCCGTCGACGTTGAGCGTGCCGCCATTGACCGTGGTGGCGCCGGTATAGCCGAGGATGCCCTGCAGCGTGGTCATGCCGCTCGTCGTGGTGATGCTGGCCGTGCCGCCGAGATCCTTGATCGTGCCGCCGGTCGAGGTGACCGGCGCATTGAGATTGCCGCTCCGGATCGTGCCACCGCCGAGATACACAGCGCTTTGCGTCTGGGTGGTGCCGCCGAGATCCAGCGTCGCCGTCGACAACACGATCGTCTGGTTAGCGACATCGCCCAGCGTACCGGCTCCGGACAGCTTCAGCGTTCCGAGACCGACATACGTGCCCTTGTTGTAGGTATTGGCCGCGGTCAGCGTAATGGTCCCCGTCCCGGTCGTGCCGATCGCACCATTGCCGGAGATGACGTTGTCGATCACCGTCGAGACAGCGCTATAGAGTGTGAGAGTGGCTGTCCCGCTTCCGTTGTTGACGCTGATGCCACCGTTCAACTGCGAGGTCGGACCACTGAAGACCAGGGTATTGCGTGTGCCGTAGGTGAACTCGATCGCGTTGGCCTGCCCGAGACCGCCGATGCCGCCGCTGATGCTGCCGCCGGCCGCCATCACCACCGTGAGGTTCCTGCCGACCAGACCAACGCCGCCATTGCCGAGGTAGCCGTGGGCGCCCACGGCGCCGGCATTGCCACCCGAGACCGTGCCATTGATCGTGACGGTTGCCTGGCCGTATGGATTCTCGATGGACAGCCCGGTGCCGCCGCTGCCGCCGAAGTCATTGGCCCCTGCAGCGCCGCCAGTGCCGCCTTTCACCGCACCATTGACGATGAATTCCGTCTGGCCGTTCGCATAGGTCGAGATGGCCAACCCGGTGCCGCCAACGCCGCCGAGACCTTGAAAACCTGCGGCGCCACCAGTCCCGCCCGTCACCGCGCCGTTGAACGCAAACGTTGCGGAAACGCCTCCGTTGTCCGGCACGAAGAAGAGGCCGACACCGCCGCTGCCACCGACGCCACCACTCCCGGGCTGGCTGACGTAGCCATTGCCACCGGCTCCGCCGTTTCCGCCCGTCGCGTTGACCGACAAGAGATCGTTCACATAAGCGCTGGTTCCGGAGACAGCAGCACCGTAACCACCTGCGCCGCCGCCACCAGCGGCCGGCTGGGCCGAGCTCACGAGCTCCATGGCATCGCCGCCCTTGCCACCATTGCCGCCCGTGACGGCCGACACCGGAAACGCGCTTCCGACAAAGCCATGCGCACCGCCGCCGCCACCGCTGCCGGACCCATTGGCGTCCATCGCGCCGTTGCCGCCGTTCGCGCCGGGGGCGGACGCTCCCGCGCCTCCGGGCATCGATCCATCGGAACTCGCGCCCCCATCACCACCGGTCCGGCCAGCGCCGCCGCCCGCACCGCCCGCGTAGCCCACGCCGCCATCGCCATCCCATCCGCGGGAGGTCAATTGATCGACACCGCCGTTGGTGCCCACCGGCCCCATCCCTGAATTGTAAACGCCGGATCCACCGCCCTCGGCGAACGCAGGTGCCGTGAGCGCCGTGCTGACCAGCAGGGCAGCGACCAGGCCGCTGACGCGCGAAGCATGGCGCACGACCGGGTTTACTGTCCGCATCGTCGGCCGCGCTGCAAAAACGTCCATCTCTACTCCAACGGCACCGGCGGCCCGTTGGCTACAACAGCCCACTTCCCAAAACCGACTCGTCATGCGCCTGCCTGAAATTCTACCCGCTGGCACCGGGGGCTTGTCGCGACATGCCGCCGCGCGTTGTAAATGGATGTAAAGACGACATTGACCGCTCGCGATCGGAACAGTTTTTGCGATCAAGGGGAGCCACACGCCTTGCGTGTGCCCGCGGACCAGCAAGGGCCCGTGCTGCGCTCGGCGATGCGATCATCACTCCCCGCCACTACTGCGGCCGTTCGGCTTCCAAATCTCGCGTCGCCCCGCTTTCGTTTCGGAGAGCAGCCTGGACGCTCGACCAGGTTCAACATCCCGGGCCGGGCTCGATCGCAACGCGCGCCAGCAAAAAGGCCGCCCCTCAAGGCGGCCCATCGCTCCGATCTTGCATGGCAAGTCAATCGGCCAGGGGCGGCCGGTCAGTCGAGCCTGACATGGGGGATATTCTTGCGCGCGATCTCGTCGAACGCGTCCTCGTAGCCCGCATCGGCGTAGCGAATGACGCCAAGGGCGGTGTCGTTGGTCAGCGCATGCTCCAGGCGGGCGTTCGCGGCGTCCGCGCCGTCGGCGATCACGGTAACGCCGGCGCTCGTCATGTAGCCGGAATAACCTCCTCCCCCGGAATGAACGACGACGAGATCCGCCATCGAGGCGCACAGCACCATCGCATCGATCAGCGGCCAGTCGGCAATCGCGTCGGAGCCGTCCCGCATGCCCTCGGTCATGATGTTGGGATGCGCCATGCCGGCGGAGTCGAGATGGTCACGGGAGAAGGCGATCGGCCCAGTGATCTCACCGCAGGCGACCAGCGCGTTGACCCGCAGCGCCAAGGCCGTGCGCTCGCCGTGACCGAGCCAGGCGATGCGCGCCGGCAAGCCCTCGAAGGGAACATGCTCGCGCGCGAGCCGCACCCAGTTGGCAATCAGCCGGTTGTCGGGGAACATCTCCAGCAGCAGGTCGTCGATACGGGCGATGTCGGCTGCCTCGCCCGAGGTCGCCATCCAGCGGAACGGCCCGATCGCACGCGCGAACAGCGGCCGCAGATAGGCCTCGGTGAAGACGGGAATGTCGAAGGCGTTTTCAACACCGCCCTCGCGCGCCTGGGTGCGGATCAGGTTGCCGTTGTCAAACACCTCCGCGCCCTTGTTCTGAAAGGCGAGCATTGCGCGGACCTGCTCGACGATGGAGGCGCGCCCGGCCTGCATCAACTGCCCCCTTCCACTCTCGCGCAGGCTTCGCGCCTGTTCGACGCTCATGCCCTTCGGCACATAGCCGTAGACGAGGTCGTGCGCCGAGGTCTGGTCGGTGACGATGTCGGGCACGACACCGCGCCGCAGGATCTCCGGATAAACTTCGGCGGCGTTGCCGATGAGGGCGATGGACAGCGGGCGCTTCTCCCGCTTCGCCGCCTCGATCATCGCCAGCGCCTCGTCGAGATCCTTCGCAATCACCTCGAGATAGCCGATCTCGCGCCGTTTCTCGGCACGGTCGCGGTCGACCTCGACGCAGAGAATCGCCGCGCCTGCCATGCGGCCGGCGAGCGGCTGCGCACCGCCCATGCCGCCGAGCCCGGCTGTCAGGATGAAGCGGCCGGCGAGATCCCCGCCGAATCGCTTCTCGGCGATACGCATGAAGATCTCATAGGTGCCCTGGATGACGCCCTGGCTGCCGATGTACTGCCAGGCCCCCGCGGTCAGCCCACCCCAGCAGATCAGGCCCTTCTCCTGAAGCTCGTAGAAATATTCCGGCTTCGCCCACTGCCCGACGATGTTGCAGTTGGCCATGATGACGAGCGGAGCCTGCGCATGGGTCTTGAGAAGACCGACCGGCTTGCCGGACTGGATAACCAGCGTCTGGTCCTCGTTCATGGCGAGCAGCGAGCGGACGATGGCGCGGTGCGCCGCGCCGTTGCGCGCCGCCTTGCCGAGCGCCGCATAGACGACGAGATTGTCGGGATCCTCGCCAACCGCAAGCACGTTCTCCAGAAGCCGCAGGATCGCCTCCTGCCGCCAGCCGCGGGCGCGCAGTTCGCTGCCGCCGGGGATCGGGAAATGCGGGTGGCGCGGGTTGGGTCTCGGCATGGCGGTCACTCCCCGAACACGTAGCGCGCGATCTCGATGCCCATCGCCGCCTCGACCGGCGGATAGACGGTCGGGTCGAGCACGCTCGCAGACAGCGGGATGACCGATTTCGGCACGTGCAGCACGAAGACAGGCATGCCTTCGCGAAGTTCGCCGACGCTGAGCGGCAACCCTTCGGGTGAGAGCGTGGTGATGACCGATGGAAAGGTGGCAACGCGACGGCCGTCACCGTCATCGACCGCCATGTATTCGTTCATGACGTGCAAGGTCACCGCCTTCGCGCCGCCGCCAACGGTGATCGTACCGACGTCGAAGGCCTCCTTGGTGTAGTGGACGTCCTTGCGGGTGATGACCCCCTCGGCGATGATTTCGCCGTGGGCGGTCCTGCAGACGGCGTCGATGACGGCGTGGCCGCCTTTGCGTTCCGCCGCGATGATGGCCTCGCCGAGCGCCAGTGCCATCGAGATGCCGCCGAGCGCGGCATGGGTGCGGACGTAGGACGCGCGCAGCGGATTGCGGCAGGAGGCGATGAAGCCGCCCGACTGATCGGCGGCGGCGCGCAGGATCGGCGAGATGCGGGCGGTCGCGCCCTTGACCACCAGCTCGATATACCGGTTCTCGGCCCGGTTGCCGCCGACAGCCGTCTGGATCATCCGCTCGGGCGAACCAGCCATGCCGATCGAGCCCATGTCGCCGGTCGGGTGGGCGCGCACGTCGCCCACGGCATCGACCACCTTGGTGCCGAGGATCGCGGAGGGCAGCCAGCCGTTGAGCGTCGAGGACTTGCCGTTCTGCCCGATGATGAGCCCGGCGAGGGGCTCGCCGAGTTCGTCCTGCAGCAGCCTGACGGCGTTCACGTAGTCGACGCCCTGCATCTCCCAGGGCGTGGTCGAGGCCGGCGCGCCGATCGCCGCAGCTGTGGCGATCCAGTCATCGTCAGCGAGTTCGTCGATCGATACCAGCTCAGGCCTGCCGGCGCTGACCGCGGCAAGCCCGAGCTTGCGGCCGTGGTCGGCCCAACCACCGCCGCCAGCAGCGTAGACGGAACCGCCCTTGACGGCAGCTTCCACATCCTTCTCAACCAGAATACGTCCCATGACGGCGTCCTCCCTCGTTCAGATTGTCCGGTCCAGCTCGAGCACCGTCTCGAACAGGACCGCGGCGCCCAGAGCGATCTCGGCGATCTCGGTCCACTCTTCCGGGCAATGGCTGCGCCCGCCTCGGCTGGGTACGAAGATCATCGCACTCGGCGCGACCTTGGCGATCCAGGCGGCATCGTGGCCGGCGCCCGACGCCAGCCCGCGCCTGCTGGCGCCGATATGCGTGCAGGCCGTGTCGAGGCTTTCGAGGAGCCGGCGATCGCAGGGGGTCGGCGGATTGTCGGACACGCGGACCGGACCGCGGATGCGGATGTCGGAACCGCCGCCGATTTCGGCCAGGGCGGCATCCAGCCCCGCGGCGAAGGTCGCCATGTCCTCGCGCCGTTCGCAGCGCGCATCGATCAGGAGGCGGACGCGCGAGGGGATGACATTGGCGGCGTCGGGCTCGATACCAAATTCGCCGACGGTGGCGGTGAAATGCCGGTCCCCGGCTGCGGCTTGTGCAGCCGCCAGACGGCGGACGGCAAGGACGATAGGGGCCGCCGCGACAAGGGCATCGGCGCGGCCGTCCATCGGCGTCGTGCCGGCGTGATCGGGACGGCCCTCGACGATGATCTCGAAGCGGGTGATGCCGGCGATCGCGGTGACGAGGCCGATGTCGATCTTCTCCCGCTCGAGCACCGGGCCTTGCTCGATGTGCAACTCAAGGAAGGCGGCGATGTCGGTGCGAGCTTCGACCGCGAGACGGCCGGGATCGCCGCCCATCGCCGCGATCGCTGCCGCAAGGTCGCGATCGTCCGCAACGCGCGTGAGCCAGTCGGCCGGCAACTGCCCGGTCATGCCGCGGCTGCCGATGCAGGAGACCCCGAAGGGGCTGACCTCCTCGGCCAGAAAGTCCACCACCTCGAGGTCGTGGTCGAGAGCGATGCCTTTGTCGGCGAGCGCCCGCGCGGTCTCGAGCGCGGCCACCACGCCGGCAATGCCGTCGAAGCGTCCGCCGTCGGGCACCGTGTCGGAGTGTGACCCCAGCATGAGCACGCCGGGCCGGCGCCCCGACCCGCGCCGGCGGCCGACCAGGTTGCCTGCGGCGTCGATACGGGTTTCGAGCCCGGCGGCCCGCATTCGCTTGTCCAGATAGGCGCGGCCTTCGAGGAACCGCGGGGAGAAGGCGCGCCGCGTCCATGGCCGGTCCGGCTCCGTGATCGCGGCAAGCCGATCGATGTCCTCGGCGATGCGCGACTCGTCGACGGAGAGGTTCGACCTCATGCCGCGGCCTCATGCAGAACGAGCTGGCGCGGCGGCCGCACAAACGCCCCGGTCCCGGGTGTGGCGAGGACGGTGGTGCCGTCGTACACCAGCGCGCCGCGCAGATAGGTCGCCGCCACCTTGTAGGGCAGCGTCGTGCCGTCGAAGGGCGACCATCCGGCGACACTGTTGCCGGCCTTCGCCGCGTCGTAGACAAAGGCGCCGGGTGTCAGCACCGTGATGTCGGCGTCGCGGCCGGCGGTCAGAGCGCCCTTGACATGATCGATCCGGAAATGCCGGGCCGGGTTCTCCGCCATCAGGCGGGCGGCGAAGGTGAGCGGAATTCCGCGCTCCAGGGCGCCCTTGACGAACAGCGGCACCATCGTCTCGAGGCCGGGCAAGCCGGAGGCGTTCGCAAGCATGTCGGGATTGGTCTTGCGGTCGAGCGACCAGCTCACATGGTCGGTGGAGACGAGTGTCACATTGCCGGCGGCGACATGCCGCCAGAGCTTTTCGACCTCGGCGCGCGGGCGCAGCGGCGGATTGCACTTCGATCGGCCCCCGAGGCGGCGAGCATCGTTTTCTTCGTCGAGCATCAGGTAATGGATCAGGCACTCGGCCGTCGCCTGGTAGCCTTGCGCGCGATAGGCCGCGGCCATCTCGTAGCCACGGCCCAGCGAGCAATGGACCACATGGGCCGGACAGCCGGTCGCAGCTCCGATCTCAAAGATCTCGGCCATGGCGAGCAGCTCGGTGAGCGGCGGGCGCGACAGTCCATGCGCCCGCCAGTCGGTGATGCCGGCCGCCTTGACCTGCGACATCGCAGCCCGAACATATTCGTCGTTCTCGTTGTGGACCCCGGCGGTCAGCCCTGTCTTGGCGACTTCGGCGAAACAGGCGGCCATCAACGGCGCCGGAATCCGGGGAAAGCGCTTGGGATCGGTGCCAAAGGTGGAGAACTTGAAGGCCGCGACACCAGCCTCTGCCTGCTCGGCGATGCGGGCGGCGCCCTCGGCCGGATCGACGGTGCCGTAGAGGGCGAAGTCGACCCGGGCCTGCTTCTCCGCATGCGCGGCTTTCCTCGTGACGGCGGCGGCGGACGCGATCAGATCGCCCTCGTCGTACGGCATGTCGACGATGGTGGTGACGCCGCCGGCCGCGGCCGCCCGCGTTGACCAGATGAAATCCTCCTGGTCCTTCTGCGACAGCGAATGCACCTGCGCGTCGATTGCGCCCGGCAGAATCAGGGCCTCGCCGAGGAGATGCCGTTCGCGCCCCGCCGGCGCCGTTCCAGCGCCGAGCTGCGCGATGCGGCCGCCCGACACCGCAACGTAGCCGTTGGGCACAACGCGCTCGGGCAGGACAACATGCCCCTGAAGGACGAGATCGAAATCAGCCATGCTGGCTCCTGTAGATGCGGCCCGGGTCTCGGGTCGGTCGAATCAGTTCGATGCGTGGGGTTTCGGGAGGACGAGGACCGCCGCGAACGAGATTGCCGCTGCGGCCGTCACATAGAGGCCCGGCGCATAGAACCCGACCGATGTACTGCCGAGCCAGGTCAGCACGGCGGGCGCGAAGCCGCCGAAGACCGTAACGGCCGCATTATAGGCGACCGACATGCCCGTCGAGCGAACCCGGGTCGGAAAGACCTCCGACAGGGCGGCGGGCGCGACGCCGGCGAAGCCGGCGACCATGATGCAGAACAAGCTCTGCACGATGACGAGCGTCGTCAGTGTCGGCACCGCCGCGAGCCACATGATCAGCGGGTGGACGGCGACCAGCATGGCGCCGGCGGCGATCGCGAGCGTCAGGCGGCGGCCAATCCGGTCCGAGACGGCGCCGGCGACGACGCAGCCCACGGCCATGAAGACGTTGCCAATGAGCGCCGCCATGAAGGCCTGCGAGCCGGTGAAGCCGAAGGCTCGCTGCACAAAGATCGGCATGTAGATGACCAGCACATAGACGCACACCGCCCACAGCACGGAAAACGCCGTGCCCTTGATGAGCGCACCGAGATGGTCGGTGAAGACCAACTTCAGCGGCGCGCTCTGCGCATGCGCGGCAGCGAATTCCGCCTGGAAGGCCGGCGTCTCGTCGAGAGTGCGCCGCAGGATGAGCCCCACCGGGGCGATCAGCAGGCCGACGATGAAGGGAATGCGCCAGCCCCAGTCACCAATCGCCTGCTCGGTCAGCAGCGACGTCACCGCAAAGGCGACGAGCGCGCCCATGATGTTGGACAACGCCATGCTCGCTTGCAGCCACGAGGCGTATTTACCTTTCTCGCGCGGCGGGGCGTGCTCGACCAGGAAAGCCGCCGCGCCGCCGATCTCGCCGCCGGCGGAGAAGCCCTGCAGGATGCGCCCGGCGAGAATGATGAGCGGCGCGCCGATCCCGATCGCGGCATAGGTCGGAGCGACTGCGATCAGCAGCGTACCGGCAGCCATGATCATGATGGTCAGGAACAGCGCCGCCTTGCGGCCGGCCTTGTCGGCATAGACGCCGATGAGCACCGCGCCGAGCGGCCGGATCAGGAAGCCGAGGCCGAAGGCAAGGAATGCCTTCACCAGCTCGATGGTTTCGTTGCCGCCCGGAAAGAAGTTCTTCGCGATATAGACCGCGAACAGCGCATAGACTGCGAAGTCGTACCATTCGAGCGCATTGCCGATGGAAGCCGCCGCGACCGCTCTTCGCGAGGACTTTGCTTCACTGGTGGATGCGGATAGTGCGCATTGTTCGATGGTCGTCATGGTTCGTCCCCCGTTTCGGCTCGCCTCGTGCACACACCTTGTGCAGCCGGCTTGAATTGTTGTTCTACGCCGCAAGGCTTCAATTTAGCGGTCGTTTGCGCAGCGGTTCATGCTAGAAAAAACGGAACGACCCATATCCAAAACCGAAATGCCGCCGGGAGACGGAGACGATTGCGGCTGCGGTTGCGGAGAGCAGGAAATTCCCTTCCGAGGCCTGACCGCATTACATCATGACCGAGCTTCGCCCTCTCGCCTACTTCGCCGCAGCCTGCCAGCAGACGAGTCTCGGCCGGGCCGCCGAGGTCATGGACGTCGCGCTCTCCTCGCTCAGCGCCGCGCTGAAGTCGCTGGAGGATGACATCGGGCTCGATCTGTTCCAGCGCGTCCAGGGCGGGTTGGCGCCGACGGCCGCCGGACAATGGCTCTACCGCACGGCGACCCCGCTCCTGCATGCAGAAGCGTTCGCGCGTTCCCTGACCACGGCGGGCGACACCGCCGCGTCCGGCTATGTCGCGGTCGATGTGCGGCTGATGTTCACCATTGGGCGCGTCAGCAAGGCGCTCGACCGCACGATCCATTTGCTTCAGGCTGAATTTCCGGCGACCTTTTTCGAGCCGGCCTGGACGGCCCATGGCGATCCTCCGGAGCCTCCGGTACTGGCGGGCGAGAGGGCTCGGGTCGTGATCGACTACGGGCGGGATGGTGATGTCCTCATTGAGGACCCTTGGGTGCTGGCGCGGTCCTTTCCAGCCGGCACGGCCGATGTGCCGGCGGCCGATGCATTCCAGTCCGCCGACATCGCCGTTCCGGTGCTGCCCGACCAGCTCCTGGCCGAACTGGCACGCCATCTCGACCAGAACGCCATTGGCAACGTCCACTTCACGCGAGAGAACGCCGGCGAACTGGCGCAGCTCAGCAGCGCGCAACCTGGAATGGCGTTTCTGGTGCCGCAGAGCATGCTGGCCGCGCGGCTCGGCCATCTGCGCCTGCGGACACGCCCCTTGTCACCGCCCCTGGTGAGCCCGATCGCCGCGAGGGTCGACGGCGCCAGCGAGGCTGCGCGAGCGTTCGTGGCCCGCTTGCGCGACGAACTCGCCGGGCCCGAGGCGAACACCGCGTTCGATCCGCACATCACGCTGCGGCAGTTCGCCTATCTCCGGCTCCTGCACAGCCATCGCAGCGTGACCGTGGCGGCCCGGATCGCCAATGTGGCGCAACCGGCCGTCACCGGCCAGTTGCGCAAGCTCGAAGCCGTCGTGGGCGGCAGCCTGTTCGAGCGCTACCGGGACGGAATCGTGCCGACCGAGGCGAGCCATCGCCTGAAAGCCGCCGCCGACATCATCGAAGCGCGGGTGCGAACGCTCTATCTCAATCGGGCTGAAGCGCGCGGAACCGGACCTGCGCGTCTGAGCATCGGCGTCCTGCCGGCCGTCGGATATGACGGTTACTTGCTCACCCGTGTCAGCGACGCCGTCGTGCGCTGGCGCGACGATCATCCCGGAATCATCCTCAAGATCGTCGAAGCGCCGAATGCGACGCTTCAGGAATGGGTGCAGGCCGGAACGATCAGCCTCGCGGTGGTGGAGACGGACCTGCCGCGCATGGCGCGCTTCAGCCTGCGCGCTTCGGAGGCTCTGGCCGTGGTGGCCAACCCGGCGCATGATCTCCTGCCACCCGGTCCCGTGGATTTTCGGTCCCTCGCGAGACTGCCGCTGGCGCTGCCGACCGAGAGCTTCGGAATCCGGCATCTGCTCGACATGAGCGCCAACGCCGCAGGCGTGACACTGACGCCGCGTATCGAGGTCAACTCCCTGCCGATGCTGATCTCACTGGTCACCCGCACCGCACTGTGTACGGTGCTGCCACCATCGGCCATCCCGCGTCAGTTGCGTGAGGGCGAACTCATCAGCCGCCCGATCGTGCCGGCGGTCGAACGCCGGCTCTACGTCATCTATTCGAGCGCGCGGGCGCTGACGCCGGCCGAGCGCTCGCTCATTACCCTGCTGAAGGAAGAATTCGCGGAGGCTCGCGCGACGGCTTCGCTGTTGCCGTAACAGGAAAACGGCGCTCCGAACTTGCAAAGCGGGACGCTAGACCGGCTGCGCGTCGAGTTTCTGTTTGAGCTGGTTAATGACATCCTGATCGTCGGTGACGACGCGAAGATAGCCATGCCAGGTGACCGGCCCGCATTTGGTGCGTTCACTCGCGAGCTGATCTCTGAGCGATGGGAACAATCCCTTGTGGCGGGGCGGAATCAGAAGTTCCATGTCTTGAGCTCCACGAATGAGGGGACCTGAGATATCTCTTGTCGACATCATACGCGCCCGATCTGGCGAGCGATCTACAAAATGGCGAGGGGCAACAGCCCATCGCTATGACAACCTTGATGCAAGGTCAGTTACGCGCCGCTGCAAGCGCGAAACGCTGGATGGCCCGGTCAACTGGCGACCGCCATCCGCTTGTCAAAGCCATTCGGGACTTCGATGTCGACCTCCAGGGTCGACACGCTCTCGCCCCTGTCCATCCGAACGATCACCTTCTCCGGATCCAGCACGACGTGTCGTGAGACCACGGCGAGAATCTCCGCTCGCAGAACATCGAGCAGATCGGGCTGGCTGCGCAGACCGCGCTCGTGAGCGAGGAGAATTTGCAACCTTTCGCGCGCCACCGGAGCCGAGCCGGTGCGGCGGCGAAGCAAATTCAGAAGGTTCATGCTCATGCCGCTCTCCGTCCAAGCAGACGGTCCATGAGCCCCCTGCGCTGTTCGGACGGCACCACCATGGCGACCGTCTCGCCACTGAGGCGCCGCGCCGCGTCGATGTATGCCTTGGCAGGCGCGCTCGCGGCGTTGTTCACGGTAACCGGAGAACCGACGTTGGAAGCTCTCAGAACATCCTGGCTCTCAGGAATGATGCCCAGAAGCGGTGTCGCGAGAATCTCGAGGATGTCGTCGATGTTGAGCATTTCACCGCGGGCCGCGCGTCCCGTGTCGTAACGGGTGATCAGCACGTGCTTCTTGAGTTGCTCGCCTTTCTCGGCCTTCACTGTTTTGGAATCGAGCATCCCGATGATGCGGTCGGCATCGCGAACGGACGAAACTTCGGGATTGGTGACGATGACAGCCTCATCCGCGTAGCGCATGGCCAGCGTTGCACCGCGCTCGATACCAGCGGGGCTGTCGCAGATCACCCAATCGAACCTGGTGCGCAGGTCCGCGATGATGTCGCGAACGCCTTCATCCGTCAGGGCGTCCTTGTCCCGCGTCTGCGAGGCCGGAAGCAGCCAGAGGCTCTCGAGCCGCTTGTCGCGGATGAGGGCCTGCGAGAGCTTTGCAACGCCCTGCGCGACATTGATGAGATCGAAAACAACGCGCCGTTCCGCCCCCATGATGAGGTCGAGATTGCGCAGACCGACATCGAAATCGACCACGACGACCTTGTCGCCCTGCTGCGCGAGCGCCGCGCCAAGCGCGGCCGTGGACGTCGTCTTGCCGACGCCGCCCTTGCCTGATGTCACGACCAAGACTTTGGCCATCCCTGTCTCCTGTGTCTGTTAGTTGAGCGGCGTGATCCGCATGACCTCGCCGTCCAGCCACGCCTGCGCGGGCTGCCGGCGCAGCGTTTCACCGATATCTTCTGCAGTCTGGTAGTAGCCGTCGATTGCCAGCAGTTCGGCCTCGATCTTCTGGCAGTAAATCCGCGCGGCCGAATTGCCGTTGATGCCGGCCATCGCCCGCCCCCTCAACGTTCCGTAAACGTGGATCGAACCGCCCGCGACGATCTCCGCACCGGAACCGACAGAACCGAGCACCGTGACATCGCCCTCGGCGAAGACGATCCGTTGCCCCGAGCGCACCGGATTCTGAAGCAGAAGCGACGGGGCCGGAGATGGCGGCGGCTGGACCTCGACCTTCTTCGGCTGCGCCTGGTCGACCAGGCAGCCGCGCCCGCCGCTCAGCACAGGCGGCAAACCTGAAGCTAAGCCACTCGCCTCCACGCCTTCGAGACCCAGAATGCGCACACCGCGGCTCTCAAGACTTGAAACAAGATGCGTGATCCCATGCGAACTCAGTTCGACTGCGGAAAGATCAAGCACGATCGGGCGTCCCGTGAAAAAGCCAGGCGAGTGCGCCAACGTTGCGTCAATTTCCTCAAGCCAGTTCATGATTGGCATGAACGGCGAGAACACGAACGCAACGTAGGACCGGCCTCGGAGGCGCATGACCTGACGTTGCGGCTCCACCTTTGAATCCATGAGTGACCGCTCTCTGCTTTCGAAAAGTTTGTCATTGGTTAATTTAAAATTGAGCAAGTCGGTTAACGACTGGTTAACAGCAGGCGTGTTCCGGTCATGGAACATTAAGGAACTGCCAAATGGAACTTTGGCAATCGCGGTCTCCAACCGACACGGCGGCCTCGCCAGCCAACGGCGATCCATCAAATCCCGGAAGCGCAACACCTGATCGCTGCGCAATGGAGTTCGAAACACGAACGGCGCCCCTTTCGGAGCGCCGTCGTCGATCTCGCAAGTCAAGCTGGTTGCGGCGATGCGCAACCGACAATACTGCGGCTCAACTCCCGCTTTGACACGGTCCGTTGCGTCGCGGACGTCGTCAATGATCTCTAGTGTCCCGGTTCTAACATTCGTATCACTTTGCTGCAGGCTCTTTTACGAATGTTAGAACCACAGGGACACTAGCAAATATAAGATTCTAGTGTGGTTCTGGATCTGACATTCGCTTGGAGGACTCGCGGCAAATGCTGAAGCGAATGTCAGATCCTCCACACTAGCCGATCCGGCGCACCCAGCCGAATTCGTCTGCAATGTCGCCGCGCTGGATGCCGACCAGCTTCGCCTTGATGGCGGCCGTGACAGCACCGGTCGTGCCGTCGGCGATCACGATGTCACCCGCGCTGCTCTTGATCTTGCCGATCGAAGCGACGACCGCGGCAGTGCCGCAGGCGAATGCTTCCTTCAGCTTGCCGCTCGCGGCATCCGCGCGCCACTGGTCCATCGAATAGCGCTCCTCGCGAACCGTGCGGCCCTCCTTGCGCGCCAGCGTGATGATGGCGTCGCGCGTGATGCCCGGCAGGATCGTGCCGGAGAGCGGCGGCGTCACCAGCGAGCCATCGTCCATCACCAGGAAGACGTTCATGCCGCCGAGCTCTTCGACCCAGCGATGCTCGGCCGCATCGAGGAACACGACCTGATCGCAGCCGTTCTCCATGGCTTCGGCCTGTGCGAGCAGGCTCGACGCGTAGTTGCCGCCGCATTTGGCGGCGCCCGTGCCGCCCTCAGCCGCGCGGGTGTAGCGATCGGTCAGCCACACCGTCACCGGCTTCTCGCCGCCCTTGAAGTAGGAGCCGACAGAGCTGGCGATGAGCATGAACAGATATTCGTGGGAGGGGCGGACGCCGAGGAAGGCTTCCGTCGCGAACATGAACGGCCGCAGATAGAGGCTGCCGTCGCCCTTCGGGATCCAGCCGGAATCGATCTTCACCATCTCGTCGACCGCCTGCAGGAACACATCTTCGGGCAGGTTCGGCATGGCCATGCGGGCGGCCGAAGCCTGAAAGCGACGGGCATTCTGCTCGGGACGGAACAGGGCGATCGAGCTATCGCTGAGGTTATAGGCCTTCAGCCCCTCGAATATTTCCTGTCCATAGTGCAGGACGGCTGCCGCCGGATCGAGCGTGATCGGCGCGCGGGCGCGCACCTCGGCATCGTGCCAGCCGCGGCCCTGCGTCCAGCGGATCGTCACCATGTGATCCGTGAAGACCTTGCCGAAGCCCGGGTCCTTCAACAGGCCCGCCCTGACGTCGGCCGCCACCGGGTGGTCGGTGGGGTGGCGGGAGAAGGCAATGTTCGAATGGGCGTTCATCGGAAAAATCCCTGCGAGGCGCGGTCTGCGTGGGGGGAATGCCTTCGATAAATCCTGTGCCAATCGTGTCAAGCGCGCATGTGGAATGGCGGCCAGTCCCGCGCCGCGTGATGGACCGCACCCTGCCAGAACAAAAAACACATGCGCTACAAATACTTACAAAAATAGATGGATGCAAGTGCAACGAAATTTGCGGCACCCTGCCCCCAACATGTCCAATGGAGAAAATTCGGAGAGGCTGCTGAAGGCCGTAGGCTCGCGCGAGCAGCAAGAGAACGCGCAATGGCACCAGGCTCGTGGCAGGGCCGAGTACGCCAAAGCCGGACCCGCATTCAAAGCAGGCCGACGATGCTGGCCACCACGTAAAGGACCGCGATCAGTATCAATGCAAAGATGATGAAGAAGGAGATCTCGACGGCGATGGCGCCAACACCGAGCACGCCAGCCACGGCCGCCAGGAGCCTCTCCTCGCGGAACACCAGCGCGAGGACGCCAAACAGGATGGCGAGCAGGCCGAGCGAGATCGCCGCGGTCGAGGCTGTTTTGCTGAGGCTGCTTCCGGTCGTCTTTTCCGGCTTTGGCGCCTGGTACTCGATGCCCTTGGCGCGCGCGATCAGGCGATCCTTGATGCGATGTCCGGTGTCGACGATCACCTGATCCGCCGGCGGCGGCGGAAAGACAAGCGGCACCACCCAGTGGGGCAACACGGCCGCGATCAGCGCCAACACGCCAATGAGGCTTCCGATCACACCGAGCCGGCGAGGCGGTAGCACAGATTGGGACGTCGCAGAATTCGTCATGGCATCACTCGAACGGGCCGCAACCGGCATATCGGTTCGCGTTCCTTCGTCGCCGGTGCGGCCGGCCAGGTTCACTTGGCTCTGGGCAGCGATCCAATGAAGGATAGGCTACACGAGCGCCAATCCCTCACATTTAGCGAACTCGCCGAACAGTACCTGTCCGGGAAAGCCGAGGCAAAATTGAAACCCGGCACGACTGCCAATTATGAAATCGCGATCAGGAAACATGCCGTCTCCGACCTTGTTCGGATCTGAAATCCGTCCCTCATTCCAACCACGACGATCCATTCTTGGAGAGTGAGGAGCAAGAATCCAAGGAGTTGACAGATACCCAGATCAAGGCTGCATTACCGGGAAAAGATCGAGCAGTATCACTCGGATCGAGTGCCTGGCTTGGGAGAGTAAGGTGCAAATTGTCGCCAGGCAGGAATCTCAAAAATTGAACCCAACGAGGGAGAAAGAGCTGTCTCTACGGAGATAGGTCACGTCTACTCGTCACGATATCGCGCCCTGATCGAAGGGTTTCACGACGCGGATCGACCGGTGCGGAGTTCTGCAGTCGTTTCATCAGCCAAGATTTGATCCAAAAGCCGTTTGAGATTGCAAATGCGCATCCTTCTGATCGCCATCGTTATCCTATTGTTCAGCCCAGCGAACGCCGACCAATTCAAGATTCCATGGAAGGGCCATTACGCTCACAATTCGAGCAAGCACTGGTCGAAGGACAACCCTTACGACTCTGGCTTCTCGAAGAACTTCAAGAACGGAGCGCCGGAGGAGTTTGGCGAAGTGCAGAAGGACGGCGAGTTGAACGCTTTCATCTACTCGCCAAAGGACGCGAAGGGTCCGGTACCGTTCGTTGTCGTGCTGCACGGCTGCGACGGCCTATCGACATTGACCAAGGAGTGGACGCAGCATGTCGCCGATGTGCTCAACGCGCAAGGCATCGGAGCGCTGGTGCTCGACAGCTTCACCACGCGCTACGTGGACAATAGCTGCGGCTTGGCTGACTTACACTGGGGTCGCCGTCGTTCTGACGACGCCTACTCCGCTCTCGATTACCTGATCGAGAAGAAGCTCACCAAGGCCGATGAAGTCTATATCATGGGCTACAGCAACGGAGGCACGACGGCGCTGGTGTCGATGACGACGCAGGAAGCAGATCATTCACACCGTTTTGCGGCGGCATTCGCGGTTGCTCCGGGCTGCAGTCCGTCGTTGCAGCACTCCGCGGTATATACGGGACCGATTGTCGTCTTTATGGGCGATCAAGATGATGCGAATAATCCAAAGTGGTGCCAAGAACTGACGAAGAAGAAGCGGCCAGTTCCGGTACAGATGATCGAGTACCGAGGTGCCAACCACGGCTTTCCGGTGAATGCGCCTGCACACGATTTCATGGGCTGGCACCTGAGCTACAATCCAGTTGCGGAGAAGGACATGATGCAGACCGTTGTCTCCGCGATCAGAACGAAGAAGTTCGCGAAAGGGGTTGAGTCAAGATGACGGCCAAGACGAATTGACCGACGACCCACAACCGATGGCCGGGTTTAGACCAAGCCTATGTGGTCGGCCTGGACCACATTGGAAATCCGCGCGGCGCTCGATTCGCAACACGAACAGTGGTCTGGCTCGGGGTAGCACAGCCACCAAGATCGAAAGCGCAGACCTCCGAGAGGTGATTGGAAGTAGGTGCCGCTAGAGGGCTTGCTCCGCCAATCGCAGGCGACACATCGGCTTCGGCGTGAGGCGACACGGTGGAACACGGCTCAAAACAAGAAAGCCGCCCAGGAAGGCGGCTTTCTAAAAACCTCATAATTCAGAGGCTTGTTTGGTTGCGGGGATAGGATTTGAACCTATGACCTTCAGGTTATGAGCCTGACGAGCTACCGGGCTGCTCCACCCCGCGTTAAACCGTGCATGCCTCCCGGTACGAACCTTTTCCGAAGAAGGATGATGGCAGCGACCTTGAAGACCAAGGCGCCGATCCCGCTTGTCCGGAGGGTCCAGAGAAGGCGTCCGGGGCAAGGCCCGCGGTTGCGAGGGGGTATGTACCAATCGAACCAGGGTTTGGAAAGGGGCCGCATCGATCTTTTTCATGATTTTGTGACGTTTCCCCCGCCCCTCGCAAAGCCTTGATATTGTTCGCGTTATGTCCGCCTTGCGGGACGGTCGAAAACATGAAGCATGGCCGGTACAGGCTTCGCCGCCGTCACAAGGGCGCTTCACCTGCGAGGCCGAGGAACACGAATCGGGAGCACGACAGTGGATCTGGGTATTTCAGGACGGCGGGCGCTGGTCTGCGCCGCCAGCAAGGGCCTCGGCCGCGCCTGCGCGATGGCGCTGGCCGACGAAGGCGTGCATGTGACGCTGGTGGCGCGTGGCGCCGAGGCGCTGGAGAAGACCGCGGACGAGATCCGCCGCAGCCACCCGGGACTCGAGGTGAAGACGGTCACCGCCGACATCACGACGCCCGAGGGCCGCGCCGCGGCGCTCGCCGCCTGCCCGCAGCCGGACATCCTCGTCAACAACGCCGGCGGCCCGCCGCCAGGCGATTTCCGCAACTGGACGCGGGATGACTGGATCAAGGCGCTCGACGCCAACATGCTGACCCCGATCGAGCTGATCAAGGCGACCGTCGACCATATGATCGCGCAGAAGTTCGGACGCATCGTCAACATCACCTCGGCCGCGGTGAAGGCGCCGATCGACGTGCTCGGCCTCTCCAACGGCGCGCGCACCGGCCTCACCGGCTTCGTCGCGGGCCTGTCGCGCAAGACCGTGCGGCACAACGTCACCATCAACGCGCTGCTGCCGGGGCCGTTCGATACCGACCGCCTGCGCACGGTGAGCGCCAACCAGGCCAAGGTCGCCGGCATCTCGCCCGACGACATCATGCGCCAGCGCGCCAGCGAGAACCCGGCGGGCCGTTTCGGCGACCCGGAAGAGTTCGGCCTCGCCTGCGCCTTCCTGTGCGGCGCGAAGTCCGGCTACATCACCGGGCAGAACATCCTGCTCGACGGCGGCGCGTTTCCGGGCACCCTTTAATCGCAACGTGATCGCGCGCGAGCCTCGCGTCCGCGCGCGGACATCCGCGGCAACGCTCCGCGAGACCAACAACAGGGAGGACGCCGGATGCAGTGGACCGTCGGCAAGGTCAAGGTCACCAAGATCGTCGAGGTCGACACCACCGGCGGCACCCGTTTCATCCTGCCCCTGGCCTCCACCGAGGAGGCACGCAAGCTGCCCTGGCTGGTTCCCCGCTTCGCCAACGAGCAGGGTAAACTGCGGATGACCATCCATTCGCTGATCGTGGAAACGCCGACACGGCGCATCATCGTCGACACCGGTCTCGGCAACGATAAGCAGGGCCGCCACGTACCGGTGTGGAATGGGCTGAACACGCCGTTCCTGCAGCAACTGACCGATGCCGGCTATCCGCCGGAAAGCATCGACCTTGTGCTCTGCACCCACCTCCATGTCGATCACGTCGGCTGGAACACGCGCCTCGTCGACGGCCGCTGGGTGCCGACCTTCGTGAACGCGCGCTACCTGTTCGGCAGAACCGAGTATGCGCACTGGGCCGCGCACCAGGACGATCCGGCGCATCCGCCGGTGTCGTTCCTCGATTCCGTGCAGCCGATCGTCGACGCCGACCGCGCCGAGCTGATTGATCCGGACTTCAAGGCGAGCGAGGAACTGACGCTGCTGCCGACGCCGGGCCACAGCCCCGGCCATCTTAGCGTATTGATCGAATCCGAGGGCGAGAGCCTGCTGCTGATGGGCGACGCAGCACACCATCCGGTGCAGATGGCACATCTCGATTGGTCGGCCACCGTCGACCACGATCCAGCGCGGGCGATCCGCACCCGGCGCGAGCTGTTCACCCGCTTCGCCGATACGCCGACGCGGGTAATCGGCGGTCATTTCGACATCGGCCATATCGTGCGCGACGGCGACGCGTTCCGCCTGATCTCGTAAGCATGGATAAATACAGGCATCCCATATGATGGGGCGCATCGCTCATGCTGAAGCATGGTTGAATTTTCGCGCCGGCTGCTTCACAAAAACGGCCAGCAAATACCCAACCGGAGAACCACCATGAAGCTCGTACGCTACGGCGCCGCCGGCCAGGAGAAGCCGGGTCTGCTCGACAGCGCCGGCCGCATCCGCGACCTGTCGGCCCACATCAAGGACATCACCGGCGACGTGGTGTCGCCCGAGGGCCTCGCCAAGCTCGCCAAGATCGACCCGGCCTCGCTGCCGCTGGTGGAAGGCAACCCGCGCTTCGGCGCGCCGGTCACCGGCATCTCCAAGTTCGTCGCCATCGGCCTGAACTATGCCGACCATGCCGCCGAATCCGGCATGCCGATCCCGCCGGAGCCGATCTTCTTCCTGAAGGCCAACACCAGCCTCTGCGGGCCGAACGACGCGACCGAGAAGCCGCGCGGCTCGACCAAGCTCGACTGGGAGGTCGAACTCGCGATCGTCATCGGCACCCGCGCCCGCTACGTCAGCGAAGCCGACGCGCTCAATCATGTCGCCGGCTACGCGGTCTGCAACGACGTCTCCGAGCGCAACTTCCAGCTCGAACGCGGCGGCACCTGGACCAAGGGCAAGTCGCACGACACCTTCGGCCCGGTCGGCCCCTGGCTGGTGACCAAGGACGAGATCGCCGATCCGCAGAAGCTCGGCATGTGGCTCGACGTCAACGGCGAGCGCCGTCAGACCGGCAACACCTCGACCATGATCTTCACGGTCGCCAAGTGCATCGCCTACGTGTCGCAGTTCATGACCTTGCTGCCCGGTGACGTCGTCACGACGGGCACCCCTCCGGGCGTTGGCGGCGGCATGAAGCCGCCGAAATTCCTGAACGTCGGCGACGTCGTCACGCTCGGCATCGACGGCCTCGGCGCGCAGCGCCAGGAGATCGTCGCCGCCTGATCCTGCCTTGCCGTCGGCGAGCCCATCGCGGCTCGCCGGCGGATCTGCCTGCCGATCGATCCCGGAGGACCTCGCGATGCGATGGACGATCCGTGCAATGGCCGTCGCCGTGACGCTGACGATCCCCAGCGCGGCGCTGGCCCAGTCCCCGCCGCAACCTCCATCCCGCCTCGACGAGATCGTCAGCCGCGGCACGCTGCGTGTCGGCATGACCGGCGACTACCGGCCTTTCACCTATCGCGACAAGACCACCTCGACCTTCGAGGGCTTCGACGTCGACATGGCGCAGGCCCTCGGTCAGGCGCTCGGCGTCAAGGTCGCGCTCGTGCCGACGAGCTGGCCGACCATGATGAAAGACTTCGAGGCCGACGCTTTCGACATGGTGGCGGGCGGCGTCTCCATCACCCTCGATCGCCAGAAAAAGGGGCTGTTCTCCACTGCCATCATGCGTGAGGGCAAGACGCCGATCGCGCGCTGCGCCGACACGACCAAATTCGACAGCCTCGCTGATATCGACAAGCCCGGCACGAAGGTCATCGTCAATCCCGGCGGCACCAACGAGCGCTTCGCCCGCGCCCACATCAAGGCCGCGCAGATCGAGGTCTACCCTGACAACGTCACCATCTTCGACGAGATCGCCAAGGGCCATGCCGACCTGATGATGACGGACGCCTCGGAGACCCGCTACCAGCAGAAGCTGCACCCGGGCGTGCTCTGCGCCGTGCACCCGGACAAGCCGTTCGACTTCGCCGAGAAGGCCTACTGGCTGCAGCGCGACGTCGCGCTGAAAGCCTTCGTCGACCAGTGGCTGCACATCATCCGTGAGAATGGCAGCTACCAGGCGATGTACGACAAGTGGTTCAAGTGACGTGAACGCCGCACGGACTCGTGCGCGGCACTTCAAGATCCACATGACGCGTATCTCCTCATCCTGAATGTCTGACCGGAAAAGGCGTTCTGCCTTCGTGAAGAGGCGGCGCGTTCTATATTTCTCTGTCGTGGCCGGGCTTGTCCCGGCCACCCCGCTTAGGGGCGCAGTGCCTTCCTTGCCGGGGTCGCCGGGACAAGCCCGGCGACGACAAGCATTTAGGTCTATAGTTGCTTTTCCAGTCAGACTCTGAGGAGCCCGCGCCAGCGGGCGTCTCGAAGGATGAGGCCACCGAAACGCCGCTGGGACCTCATGGTTCGAGACGCGCGACTTCGCCGCGCTCCTCACCATGAGGGTTTTCTCCCCATGCCTCGTTACGGCACAGCCGCGGGAGCCTCCTTTTCCAGCGCTGCCTTCATCGCGGCGACGCCGAGTTCCATCTGCGCCGCGAGATAGCCGCCGAAGGCGTTCGGCAGGAAATCCGCGATCCAGACGAAGCGGCAGGCGCTGTCGCCTTCGGCCAACACCTGGGCGGAAGCGCTGTGCTGGGTCAACTGGCCGCTGACCACGGCGTAGACCAGCCGTCGCCGCTCCGTGTCGCAATCGACTAAAATCTCCCGCGCTACCGTGCCGTTGCTGAAGGTCACCGTGCGCGCGCCGTCATTCTCCAGGCAACAAGCGGTGACGAAGCCCGGCGCCAGGCGCGTGGCGAGCGCACCGAAATCGGCGAGCGCCGCCCACACCCGGTCGGCGGGTGCAGCAACGGAAAACTCCTTATGGATGGAGCCCATCATGACCTCCTATTTCAGGCATACCGCTTCGACGTTGTTGCCATCGGGGTCGATCAGGAACGCGGCGTAGTAGGTAGGGCTGTAATCGGCCCGCAGCCCCGGAGCGCCGTTGTCCTTGCCGCCGGCCTTCAGGCCCTCGGCATAAAACTGATCAACCGCCCGGCGGTTCGGCGCCTGGAAGGCAACATGGGCGCCGGCGGCGGGCGACGCTTTCACCAGATGCAGCCACAGCGCCGGCGCATCTTTCGGGCCAAGGCCCGCACCGCTCGCATCGCGCGAGCACAGCACATGGCCAAGCCCCGCGAGCGCCGCCTCATAGAAGCGCACGCTGGCGTCGATGTCCGCTACCCTTAGTCCAATATGATCGTACATGACGGTCTCCTGTTGTCGAGAGAACGCCACGCTAGACGAGGCAGCAGGTGACAGACTTGGACGATCTTGCGCCGTGATCGCTAAACCAGCGTCGCGGCAAGCCGCGCCTGCACCAGCTGGCGATCGCCCTTCGCCATGCGGCGGAATCCGCGCGGCGACACACCGGCCGCGCGATGGAAGGTGCGCACGAAATTCGACAGGTCACCGAAGCCGACATCGAACGCCACGTCGGTGATGGCGCGGTCTTCCTCGGCAAGCAGCCGCGCCGCACGGCGTAGCCGCGAGCGCACCAAGTACTGATGCGGACTGACCCCGAGCACGCGGGTGAACAGGCGCAGGAAATGAAAGGCGCTGAGCTCGGCCTTGCCCGCGGCACTATCGAGGTCGATGGCGCGATGGGAATAGGCGTCGATCCACAGCGCGGTTTCCACCACGCGGCGACGGTCGGCGGCGCGGATCCGCCCACGCGGCCGCCTCGTGCCGGTCATCGCCTCGGCGAAGCGCGAGGCCAGCAACAGGCCGGCCTCGTCGAGCCCGAGATCGCTGCGATCCTCGGCAACCGCCTGCGCCAGCTCGCCTGCGACCATCAGCCCGGGCAGCGGCGGCATCGCGGCCGCGCGCCAGGTGTCCCGGTCAGGGGCGAGCACGTCGGCAAGCTCCGGGGCAAACTGGAAGTGCAGGCACTCGTCGCCGCAGGCATGGTGCTCGTGGCTGCAGACATATTCGTCCCCGGGGCGGCCGATCAGCAGCGAGCCGGCGACGAGATCATAGGACTGCCCCAGCGCCTCGCAGGCGAAACTTCCCTTGCGCACATAGGCGATGGAGAAGCCGTTGTGCACCTCGGTGAACGGCATGTCGTGTGGACCGAGGCTGCAGCGATAATCAGTGACCGACACCGGCCCTTGCTGGAGGACGGTCGCGGTCATGAGGACCGTCCCGGCCGTGGCCCGCGCGGCTCGCCTGGATCGAAATCGAACAGCGACGGCGTGTGGTTCACATACGCGCCCTCGATCTCCAGCATCTTCAGCTTGGTCACCACGCCGCCATTGGCCGAGAACCCGCCCGGCTTGCCGCCGGCCGCCAGCACCCGATGGCAGGGCACGATGATCGGAAACGGATTCTGCCCGAGCGCCTGGCCGACATCGCGCGACAGCTCGACGCCGCCAAGCCGCTTGGCGATGTCGCCATAGGTCAGGGTCTTGCCGGCGGGAATGCCGCGGGCGATGTCATAGACCTTGCGGTTGAACGCCGGCACGCCGGCGTTATCGAGCATCACATGGGAGAGATCTCGCGCCTCGCCGTTCATCAGCGCGACCATGCCGATGATGGCCTCGCGCACCGCTGGCGGCGGGCTGCGCTCTTCCAGCTCGCCGTAGCGCTGGCGCAGCCGCGCGCGGGTCTGGGCTTCCTTCGGCAACGGCAGTTGCACACCGGTCACGCCGTGCTCGCCCCATGCAATGCCGCATCGGCCGATCGCGGTGTCAAACATGGTGAAACCCTGGGGCATATCGGCTCAGTTTATCATGGTGCAGCGCGGCGCACACTTGGAGATTCTTGCCATCCTGCCCGGATCGCACCGCCGCCGCCACCCGAAATGCGCGCGGCGATGGCTGGCAAAACGTCGGCCGCCTGCTAGCCTGTTATCCTGAACGCAGATCGGAACATTTTCCATGGCAAATTTTCTTCAAAATTTCCCGCGCGTTGCTTCGCTTGTCGCAATCAGCCTCGCATGCACCGCCCCGGCGCTGGCCGCGCCCGATGCCAAGTTGAAGGCTGCGGCGGAGCAGGAACAGCAGGCCCTGATCGACACGCTGCACGACATGGTGATGATCGAATCCGGCAGCGGTGATGTCGCCGGCCTTGCCAGGATGGCCGACCTCACCGAGGGACGCCTGAAAGCGCTGGGCTTCAAGACCGAACGGCGCAAGACCACGGCCGGCGCCGGCGCCGACATCGTGGTCGGCACGCTGGAAGGCACCGGCACCCGCAAGCTGATGCTGATCGGCCATATGGACACGGTGTACCAGAACGGCATCCTCGCCACCCAGCCCTACCGGGTCGATGGTAACCGGATCTATGGTCCGGGCATCGCCGACGACAAGGGCGGCCTCGCCGTGGTGCTGCATGCGCTGAAGATCCTGAAGGACAGCGGCTGGCGCGACTACGCCCGGCTGACCGTGATGTTCAATCCGGACGAGGAGGTCGGCTCGCTCGGGTCAGGCGATATCATTGCGGAGGCCGCCAACCAGCACGACGTCGTGCTGTCCTGTGAACCGACGCTTGCGGGCCGCGCCGGCAGCCCGGATTCCGTGCTGCTCGGCGCCAGCGGCACCACCACGGTGACCATGGAGGTCAAGGGCCGCGCGTCACATGCCGGTGTCGCGCCGGATCTTGGCCGCAATGCCCTGGTCGAGCTGTCGTATCAATTGCTGCAGACGCGCGATGTGGCGAAAGCCATTCCCGGCGTGCAGCTGAACTGGACAGTGGCTCAGGCCGGCACGGTGCGCAACCAGATCCCGGACAAGGCGACCGCAAGCGGCGATGTCCGCCTGACCGCCAGCGACGGCGCCGAAAAGCTGCGCGCCGCGCTCGAGGACAAGATCAACTCCGGCAAACTGGTGCCGGACACCGAAACCAGCATCCGGATCGCCCGGGGGCGCCCGCCCTTCGTCGGCGGCGAGGCCAGCCGCGCGCTCGCCAAGCGCGCCCAGGAGATCTATGCCGAGCTCGACCGGCCGCTCGCCATCGTCGAGATGACCGGCGGCGGTACCGATGCCGGCTTCGCCAGCCGCGACGGCAAGGCCACGGTGCTGGAAAGTCTCGGGCTCGCAGGCTTCGGCTATCACGCCCGGGACGAGTTCATTGTCACCGACTCGATCGTGCCGCGGCTTTACCTGATGACGCGCCTCCTGGCCGAGCTCGGCAAGAGCTGATCCACTCGTCCCGGCCTTCCCGGCCGCAGCCACTTGACGCAAGCGCCGCGCAGCCTTGGCGGGACAAGCTTGGCAGCCCCGCCATGGCGGGGCCGCCGCATAACAAAAACCGTCGCGAGGAAAACGCCGTCATGAAGGCCGCCGTCCTGCACGCCCCCAACACCCCGCTCACCATCGAAGACGTCAGCCTGCAGAAGCCTGGTCCGCGCGAGGTCCTGATCAGGACCCGCGTGGCCGGGCTCTGCCATTCCGACCTGCATTTCATGGAGGGGCTCTATCCCCATCCCCTGCCCGCGGTACTGGGCCACGAGTCCGCCGGGGTCGTCGAGCAGGTCGGCTCCGACGTCACTTATGTGCAACCGGGCGACCATGTGGTGACGTGCCTGTCGGTGTTTTGCGGCACCTGTGACAACTGCACGACCGGCCGCACGGTGCTGTGCAGCAATACCGATGTGAAAATGGCGCCCGGCCAGTCCAAGCGACTGAGCTGGAAGGGCGGCGAACTGATGCACCAGTTCCTGAACCTGTCGTCTTTCGCCGAGCAGATGCTCGTGCACGAAAACGCTATCGTCAAAATCCGCAAGGACATGCCGCTCGAGCTCGCCGCCCTGATCGGCTGCGGCGTGATCACCGGCTATGGCGCCGTGGTCAACACAGCGAAGGTCACGGCGGGAGAGACGGTGGCCGTGATCGGCTGCGGCGGCGTCGGCATGGCCGCGGTCAACGGCGCGGCGATTGCCGGCGCCGGCCGCATCATTGCCATCGACACCAATCCGGCCAAGCTGCAGCTTGCCGCCAAGCTCGGCGCCACCGACCTCGTCAACCCGAAGGAAGGCGATCCGGTCGCGCAGGTCAAGGAGCTGACCCACGGCGGCGTGCAGCATGCGTTCGA
Source organism: Pseudomonadota bacterium (assembly GCA_040756765.1). GTDB lineage: Bacteria > Pseudomonadota > Alphaproteobacteria > Rhizobiales > Xanthobacteraceae > Bradyrhizobium_A. Next base: position 385,019 of record JBFLYG010000017.1, read on the forward strand.
GGTGCTGGGCATGAAGGAAACCGTCGAGCAGTCGTTCGCCATGCTGGCGCCCGGCGGCACCGCGACCATCGTCGGCATGGTGCCGTTCGGCCAGAAGGTCGAGCTCCACGGCTTCGACTTCCTGCGCGAGCGCCGCATCCAGGGATCGTCGATGGGATCGAACCACTTCCGCGTCGACATGCCCCGCCTGGTCGATTTCTACCTGCGCGGCAAGCTGCATCTCGACGACTGGATCTCGGCGAAGCTCACGCTGTCCGAGATCAACGACGGCTTTGCCAATATGAAAGCCGGCAAGACGCTGCGCAGCATCGTGGTGTTCGACAACTGAACAACAAAAAGCCGGCATGCCGTGGACACGCGCATGCCGGCAAACGCCCGGTGATCGCTTTTCCGCTCAGTTGCAGTCCGACACGACGATCTTGCAGGAATCGTCGTCGCAACCCGACAGCGCTTTGGCTTCGGCGGTCTTCTGCGTGGTGTTCATGCCCCATCCGCCGCTCTTGCGGCTGGCAGCATAGGCACCGCACTCCTGGTAGGCCACGACCGGCTTGCAGGCCTTGCCGCCCGCTTCCTTGCAGAACTTCAGCGAGTTGTCCTTGGCTTCGTCCTCGGTATCGCCGCCGCCGACGCCGTAGGAGGGATCACGGTCCGCCTTCTCCAGATCGACCGCGATGGCACCCCACTTATAGTCCTTGTCCTTGGCCGCTGCCGGACCGGCGCTCAGAAAAATGCTCACCGCGGCCGCCAGCATGATGGCGCGCTTGGACATGTCGAACATCACATCACCCCCCTGTTGCCCTCGAACCGCGCTCCTCAGTTGCGCGTCATCCTCGCTTGCCATGGCGCATGGCAGTGAGCAAGCATCGGAATACCGTCAACTCGGGTTTCTCGGCTCACGCCGTTAACGCCCCCTCGCGAGGCCCGCGGCGGCGTTCTGTCATCGAACAGGCAGGCAGAGCGCCCCCTCCAACACGACTGCTTCGTGTCATGGCCGGGTCTTGAGCAGCGGCTGCGTCACGCCATCGAGCCCGGTCAGCACCAGGGCGGCGAGCAGCGCGTGCTGCGGACCGAGCCAGGCGTCGACCGGCCTGTACCACTCGTTGCGCGAGTGCCAGTTGCCGCCCTCGCCGCCGCCGCCGATCGTGACGGCAGGAATGCCGAGCGACATCGCGAGGTTGGAATCGGTGCTCGAGCCGGCGAAGGTGACCCGAGGTGCCCGGGTCAGCGTCATCACCGCGCGCTGGCTCGCCTGCACGATCGGCGAATCCTCTGACACCACGCCGGCCGGGCGGTCGCCGATCAACTTGATCTCGACCTCGATCTTGTCGGAGCCCCAGCGCTTGTTTTCGTCGGCCACCGCCTCCTTGACGAGGTCGAGCAGCTTCGCCTCGAGCTTCAGAAGCTCCTCGGTGGAGTTCGAGCGCATATCCACGGCCATGCGCGCCTCGGCGGCGATCGCATTGACCGACGTGCCGCCGCTGACGGTGCCGACCGTGAAGGTGGTCTTCGGATCCGACGGTGTCCTGAGCTCGGCGATCTTGGCAATGGCGCGGCCGAGCGCGTGATTGGCGCTGGGAAGGCCGAATTCCTGGAAGGAATGGCCACCCGGTCCCCTGAAGATCATTTCATAGCGGTGGCTGCCGGTGCCCAGGTTCACCACCCGCGAGATGCCGAGGCCATCGATCGAGATGAAGCCGTCGATATCCTTGTGGTCGCGAAACAGCGCCTTGACACCGCGCAGGTTGCCGAGCTCCTCCTCGCCGACGGTGGCGACAAACAGGATATCGCCGACGGTCATGATCTGGTTGGTGTTGAGCGCTTGAATCAACGACAGTAACGCCGCGAGCCCGCGCGCGTCGTCGCCGATCCCGGGCGCCAGCACCATGCCGTCCTTCTCCTTGACGGTGACGTCGGTGCCCTCCGGAAACACGGTGTCCTGATGGGCCGAGATCACAAGGCGAGGCCGCCCGCCACCGCTGCCCTTGCGCAAGGCAATGACGTTGCCTTCACTGTCGAAAGCGGCATTCGTCAGGCCAAGCTCCTGAAAGCGCTTGAGCAGATATTCACCGCGAACCCTTTCCTTGTAGGGCGGCGCCGGAATCTCGGTGATGCGCTTCTGCTCGTCGAGCGCGCGCGCATCATCCGCCTTGATGTCGGCGAAGGCTTTCACGACCTTCGGCGCCGCCAGGACCGCCGCGGTGGCCGCATCAGCCGGGGATTTGCTCCCGTCCGCGTCGGCGGCGGAGGCCGGCAGTATCGGCGAGATCCCGAGAAATAACAGGACGGCGAACCTTGAAACCCCGCGCAGCATGATCATGACGTCTCCCTGGCCGGACTGATCCCGGCGGAAGTGTAGACGAAGCGCAGCGGAAGAGGAGATGCCCCGACGCAAAAAGCCTCCGTGCTGCATCGCACGGAGGCTTCTTCAAGTTCGGATGGCGCTGATCTTACTGGTCTTCCTGCAGCGCGGCGCTCAGCTTGTCGTAGTTCTTGCTCACCAGCGCGACGTTGTCCGGGAACTGAACATTCGGCGTGCTCGTCAGCGCCGCGTTCATTTCGTCGAGCGCGGCCTTCTTGTCCTTGGCTGGCATCTTGGCATCGGCCTGGATCGCGGCGATCTGCTTCTTCAGCGCCTCGGGCGGCTGGGTGAACGCCTTGGTCTTGGGATCGATGCCCGACAGCACGAGGGAGATATTGTCGACGACGTCGCTGTACTCGCCGTAGCTGGCAAAACCGTATTTCTTGGCTACCGCCTCGAGCTGGGCCTGCACCTTGGGATCGGGCTTGCCCTGCGCACTCTGCGGAAGCTTGTCGGTGATGGCGTCCATCTCCTTCTGCGAGGCCAGCACACCCTCGACCTGCTTGTCAGTCAACGCGATCTGCTTCATCACGGGCGCCTGCTGGGCGACCGGCGGCGCGGCGGGGGTGGCCGGAGGGGCAGAAGGGGCGACTGCTGGCTTGGCAGCTTCCTTGGGAGCTTCCTTCGCGGCTTGCGCCAACGCGCTGCCCGACGTGACGGCGGCGGCCAGAGCGAAACATGTCACCGTCAAAGCAGCCCGTCTCGTCGGAGTGAAAGTGCCCATAGTGGTATCCTCTGTGGTTTGCATCTCGAAACAAGCATGTGGCGACCGGCCGATTCTGAATTGGTCGGCAGTCGTCCGCGCGCGGTTCAAGGGCCCTGGCGGCACCATCGACGCCCGCGGCGAACCCATTCAGCTAATCAAACGCAACCTGAACCGAACCTGAGCGAGTTGGCCTCATCACGTTTGGTCGCAGGAATTCGAGCCTCGCGCGGTTTTGTGGCGAGAGCATTACAGATCGGCATCGCGGAACGCGCGCGCCAAGGCCATGCAGACAGCCGCTCGGCCGGAGATCGAGCATTGACGTCGCCCGCCAGATGGCTAGCCTTGGCATCGCTCGCACTGTTTTTTTCTATCTATTTCGATTCCATCGTTTGGCCGCACTCTTTCCGAGCGGCCAGCCAGAGACAGACATCGACGTCAGCTCTTCCGTAAGCACGCTTGCGACTGGAATACAGTTATTCCCTGGTCGAAGCGCGCGACATCCTTTCACCGCGCCATGCGGGCACGGCGCCATCGACAGGAGCATTCCGATGACCGGTAGCGTCTACGTTTTCAACGTCGACAGCCAGCAGCTCACGCTGAGCACCAACGGACTTCAGATTGCCGCGGGGACGATCCCGGACTGGGCGACGGAGAGCGGCCGGCTGCGCTATCGGCCGAACGGTGTGGCCGTGCCACGGACGCTCAATGCCAGTGACGGCCCTGGCAAATTCTTCAACGGCCGAAACAACCTGTTCATCGCCTGGCTCGACGGGGTGTTCGTCGCGACGGTCGCGATCGACGGCAACGCCTTTCCGCTGAACCAGGATCTGCTGCTGTTCATCAACCGCAGCAACTGGGAGCTCGTGAGTCAGTTCGGGGGGCAGGTCAGCACTGGCCAGGTGACATCCGTGAACGCGCTGCAGGACTTGCTCGCTAACGCGCCGTCCTGACGCCGACACTGTCTTGGGCGCCTCCTTTAGCGTCATGCCGGCGATCGGCGCATCGCCAAAGCGCGGCCGCAAACGCAAAAACGCCGCCTCCCGAAGGAGGCGGCGTTTTTGTGTGAGCACGTAAAGAGGAAGTGTCTGTCCTTGGCAGGCCTGGCGGCGACCTACTCTCCCAGGGCTTGAGCCATAGTACCATTGGCGCTGAGGAATTTGACGGCCGAGTTCGGAA
>JBFLYG010000018.1:0-110057 GCA_040756765.1 Pseudomonadota bacterium
GGGGCGACCGGCGTGCCGCTCGGCCTCGCGCTGCATCTGTTCGCGGCGTCGAAGCCGCCGCCCGCCGGGGTGCTGACGCCGGAGGAGGCGATCGACCCCGCCTGGTTCTTCGATCTGTTCGCGCCGTTCTGCGGCTTTGCCTCCGGTGCCGAGCTGCTGGCCCGCGGTGAGCTGCCGATGGCGGACGGAGGCTAGCGGCGTGATGAGCTTAGGTTGAAACGTAATCCGTCATCCTGAGGTGCGAGCGGAGCGAGCCTCGAAGGATGAGCGGCCCCGGCGTCACGGCTTGGGCCGTCGCCCTTCGAGGGCCGCGCAAGAGCGCGGCCACCTCAGGGTGGCGGATCACATCAAGCAAACTCCAGATCATGACGCGCCCGGTGCCCCCGGGGCAGTGCGTTCGCGGGCGCGGCGACCCGCGATGCCATCCACACAACGCCAAGCTCCATCGAGGTACTCCCATGCGCGATCTTCAGCCCCCCTCCGGTCGTCCGCGGATCGTCTGGCAGAGCGAGGGCAAGCCGTCCGATATCCCGGTGCTGCTGATCCATGGCCTCGGCCAGACCCTGCACGACTGGCCCGTCGCATTCGTGGACGGGCTCACCGCTGCGGGCTGCCGGGTGATCCGCTTCGACAACCGCGACGTCGGCCGCTCGTCGCGGTTCGATCATCTCGGCGCGCCGCCGCTGCTGCGGCTGTGGCTGTGCAGCGCGCTGCGGCTGCCGCAATGGGTGAAGCCGCCTTACACCGTCGCGGACATGGCGGCGGATGCGGTGGCGCTGCTGGATGCGCTGAACATTCCCGGAGCTCATCTCGTCGGCGCGTCCATGGGCGGCATGATTGCGCAGCACATCGCGCTGGCCCATCCTCAGCGGGTGCGGTCGCTGACCCTGATCATGTCGTCGTCGGGCGCGCCGGGATTGCCGCCGCCGCGCGGCGATGTGCAGAAGGCGCTGAGCGGCGGTGAGCCGGACAGCCTGCCGGCGGCGATCGCCGCCGCCGCCGCGTTCCGCCGCCTGATCGCGGCGCCGCTCGCGGCCGACGATCTCGCCGAGCTCGATCAGCGCGTCGCGCAGTCGACCACCTATGGCTGGCCGGGCGGCACCGGTGTCGCGCGCCAGTACGCGGCGATCCTTGCCGACCGCAAGCGCTGGGAGAAGCTCGGGCAAATCGAAGCGCGCTGCCTCGTGGTGCATGGCGAGCGCGATCCGCTGCTGCCGCTCGCCCATGGCCGCGACGCCGCGGCGCGGATCGTCGGCAGCCGCTTGCTGCCGCTCGCGACGATGGGGCATGAGATCACGCTGTCGCACGGCAAAGTCATCGTTCCGGAGATTCTGCGCCTGCTGCAGGCGTCCTGAATCACAACGCCCATGCGCTGTTGGCGCATGGGCGTCGGTATGTGGCGGGTCCGCCGCCGGGGCGGGGACCTGCCAGGTCCAGCGGGCTCAGCGGCAGCGCTGGCTCGGCTGCGATGTCTTCGGCCAGGTCTCGCCCTCGCTGCCGCCGAGCAGCAGCTTGGAGGCATCGCCGGTCACGGCGAAGCCTCGCTCGGTCTTGCCGGTCGCCGGATCATAGGCCGAGGCGTTGTCGCCGGAGCGCGCGAATTGCAGCACCGCCATGCCGCAGATCGGGCGGGAGCGCCGGGCGGGATTCGGGTTGGCCTGGTCGGTCTCGCCGTCCTTGAGATCCTGGCCCCACACCAGAACGCCGCAGATGTTGCTGCCGCACGGCTCGAGCTTGACGATGCCGGACTTGTCCTGGGTGATGAAGTAGCCGCTGTCGGGGACCTGTCCGGCCGATGCCGCTGAACCGAGCGCGAGGAGCGCTGCGGCCGCGAGCATGATGGATGCCTGTCGCATGGGTGTTTCTCCTGGGTGTGACGAGAGATGAGCGGGTGGGCCTTGCGTCCGATCGGCGGCGTCCGCCTCTCGGTCACAAATAAATCACAACAGTTGTTGTGTAGTAAAGATCGATGTGATAGTCCGGTCTTACATAACGCTTGTTATGTCATGCGAATGCCAACAACGGCATCGACCGGGGGAAAAGCGCGAATGCGGAGTGGTGGTTCCTGGAGGACGCTCGTCCTCTCATCCATGGCGGCTGTGATGTGTGCGGCTGCGAACGCCGAGGCGGGTATGGTGCGGCGGTCAGCGTCGACGGATGCGCAGACGGCGGCGGACGTCGAGGCGACGGACGCGAATCAATCGGGTGCGGCGCCGGCCGCGCAAACGAAGGGCAGCGGAGCGAAAGAGGGCCATGCCAAGGGGCGGTCACAGGCGAAGCCGCGCGACGGCGCGAAGGCGGCGCCGCAGGATGGGCCGGTGACGCTGACGGCGGCGAGCGATGCGGCGGTCGACGCCGCCAGCCCTGCGACCGGCGTGCTGCCGCCGGACGAGCCGGCGTTCAAGGTCGAGGGCCACATCGGCGTCCGCCTCAGCAACCAGAGCGAATACGAGGGCGCCACGACGCGCAAGACCTTTGCCGCGCCGAATTTCGAGGTCACCTTCAACGATCGCTTCTTCTTCAGCATCACCGACAGCATGGGGCTGGACATCGGCGCCGACGCCAAGCCGCAGGTCGGTGTCTATCTCCTCAGCACCGAGGCGCTAAAGGTCGGCCTCGCGCTGACCTATGAGAGCGCATTCGACAAGAAGGGCGAGCAGTCGATCTACGCCGCCGACACGGCCGTCGCGCCGGATTTGCGGTTGTTCGCGACCTATACGTTCGGCAACAACCAGGTGGCGGCGCGCTATTCCCGCGTGCTCGGCGGCTCGCAGAGCGAGAAGCTGTCGGTCGGCGCCTTCCATCTGTTCGAGCTGCGCCCCGACCTGACGCTGACCATGGGTGGCTCGGTGACCTGGGCTAACCAGAAGGCGGTCAACGCGCTGTTCGATCCGATGACGACGGTGTCGGACGGCATGGGCGGCACCATCACGGCGCGCGCCTCCGATTTGATCGAGCTGGAGGGGGGCATCGCCAAGCGTCCGTCCGCCGGCATCAAGAGCGTCGATGCGGTCGTCGCGCTGGAATACTGGTTCTCCCAGGCGCTGTCGGTCGAGATGATCGGCGCCGTGATCTACCTCACCGACAATGTGCAGGGCTCGCCGGCGGTCAATACGCCCTGGGTGTCCGGCGTGTCCACCATCGTCAAGCACCACTTCTAGCCGGCGTTCACGCGGAAAGAGTTGACCATGAGCCAAGACAAGAAACTGGTGGTTCTCGGCGGCGCGGGCGCGATGGGACGCGTCGCCGTCAAGACCTTGCTGGGCACGCCGACGTTCGGCTCGATCGTCGTCGCCGACCGGGCGTTCGAGGCGGCCCGCAAGCTCGCCTACGAGCTCGGCGATCCCCGGCTCAAGGCGATCGGGCTCGACGCCAATGACGCCGGCGATCTGCATGCGGCGCTGGACGGCGCCGACGTCGTGATCTCGACCATCGGTCCGTACTATCGGTTCGGCACCACGGTGCTGCGGGCGGCGATCGCAAGCCGGACGCACTACCTCGACATCTGCGACGATTGGCAGCCGACCATCGAGCTGCTGGCGCTGGACGATGCGGCCAAGGCGGCGGGGATCGCGGCGATCGTCGGCGCGGGCGCGAGCCCGGGAATTTCGAACCTTTTGGCGGTGAAGGCGGCGGCCGAGCTCGATCGCGTCCACACCCTGCACACGGTCTGGGGCACCGGCAAGCGCGCCGCCGATGACGACGTCGTCGAGAACAGCGCCGTGCTCCATCACCTCCTGGCGATGGTGACCGGCCAGATCCGGGTGCAGCGCGAGGGGGTGCAGGTCGACGTCCGCCCGCTGCAGCGCCTGGTGATCGATTTTCCAGGGGTCGGCCGGGTGCCGGTTCATACCATCGGGCACCCCGAGCCGATCTCGCTGCCGCGCCGCTTTCCATCCCTGCGCCACAGCGTCAATGCCATGGACATGCCGCGCGGCATCATCTCGGTGCTGAGATCGGTGACGCGGCAGGTCGAGGCCAAGCACATCGGTTTCGACGACGCGGTCGCCTATGTCGGCAAGGTGTTCGCGCAGAGCGACACGCTGGGGCTTGGCGCAGCGTTGCGGGAGGCGGCCCGCTTCACCTGGGGCGCGGCGATGGAGATCGCGACGCGCAAGAAATACCTGCCGATGCTCTCCGCCTATGCGGAAGGCACGCGGGACGGCCGGCAGGTGCGGGTCGGCGTGTCGATGCGCGGCGAGGTGCCCGGCGGCATGGCCGGCATGACCTGCGTGCCGACCGCGGTGATGGCGGAGATGCTGATGGCGGGCGAGGTCGACCGGCGCGGCGCCTTCGCCCCGGAAGCCGGCGTCGACCCCGACCGCTTCTTTGCGCGGCTGGCGCCGTTCACCACCACTCCGAAGCCGGAAGGATCGTTGCTGCGAACCATGCGAGAGGAGGCTGCCTGAGATGACCCTCGTGACCAGTGAACCGCTCAAGACCGCCCGCAAGCGCGGCGTCGGCCGATGGTGCCTGCGCCAGATCAACCAGCAGAACTATCCGGCGGCGATGTCGGCGCTGGTCGACGCCGTCATCGTCGTGCCGATCGTCTGCGTCCTGGCGCTGATCGATTTCTGGGACGCCTCGAGCATCCTGCTCTATGTTCCGACGCCGGATCTGTCCGACAAGTCGTTCGGGGAGATCGTCAGGATCCTGTTCATCTCGAACGAGGAGAACCTCTTCGACCAGGTCTATGGCGGCCTGATCATCTCCTGGCTGTACTCGTTCTTCGCCTATGGCTGGATGATCCGGCAGCGCAAGGCCGGACGGTTCGCGCCGCAGCTGCCGCGGAACGCGCGGTGGATCTGGCCGGGGGTCTGGCGGCTCACCGCCACCCTGGTGGTCTGGATCGCCGCCACGGTGGTGGCGCAGGACCGCGTCGAGAGCTACTGCGAGATGGCCGGCCTCGACACCGCGATCACGGTGGCGCGGTCGATGGTGATCATTGCTGCAACGTCGAGCCTGATCCAGTATACGTTCAGCTATGTGCTGGTCTCGACGGCGTTCCGGATTCGTGGGCCGCGATCGGGGGAGCGCGATGGGGCAGAGTGAAATGAGGCAGTTGTCGGAAAACCAGCTTGCGCGGCGGGCGGATGTGGTGGAATGCGCCTGGCGCGTGATCATCAGGGACGGCGTCGACCGCGCCAGCATCCGCTCGATCGCCCAGGAACTCGGCGGTACCACCGGCATCGTCACCCACTACTTCCGCGACAAGGACGAACTGCTGCTGTTCGCCCTCGACCGGGTGATCAAGGCGATGCAGGCGGTCGAGTTCCCGGAGAAGAAGTCCGAGCTGACCATCAAGGCGATCGTCGGATGCTGGCTGAAGATCCTGCCGACCTCCAAGGAGAGCCGGGACAACTGGCGGGTCTGGACCGCGTTCACGGGCTATGCCGTGGGGCGGGAGCACCTGATGGCCGAGTACCGCAAGAGCCATAACGAGCAGGTCGCCGAGGTCGCGAAGGGCTTCGCCACCCTGCGCGCCGCGGGGCTGCTGCATCCCAAGGGCAACGACCGCGACGACGCCATCGCCTGCCTGGCGCTGATCGATGGCCTCGGGATCGCCTGGGTGATCAATCCGGACCGCTATCCCGAAAAAGTCTTTCGCACCGTGCTGAGCGACTTCTTCGACGCACGCGCGCCGTAGGGCGGGGTCGGCCTGCGGAAGGTCAGCTTTTTCGTCATGCTCGGCGTAGTGTAACGGCTGTCCGGCTTTGATGTCGGAGGACGCCACACCCACCGCGTCATTGCCGGACTTGATCCGGCAATCCAGCTTACTCGCGGCATAACGTGAGGTTACTGAAGCTGGATCCATAGCAACTCGGCTGCGCCGAGTTGCGTTTTTATAATGGCCCAAGCCCGAAACATCGGGCTTGGGCTGTCTCGACGCGGAGCCTGTCATCGGCCCGCGCGTTCGCGCGGACCCATTGGCGTCGGCCCGGTGATGACGCTGAGAATCGGCTCTGCCGGCTGCGGCCTGGGACAGCCTCTGCGATCGCGGCATGTTCCGAAACGATAACAACTGTTGTTATATTTGAAGTGAATGGAGATGCAGATGCGCCCCGACGAGACGACGACCGAGCGCGAGGTGATCATTGTCGGCACCGGCTTTTCCGGGCTCGGCATGGCGGTCGCGCTGCGGCGGGTGGGGATCGAGAGCTTCCTGATGCTGGAGCGCGCGCAGGAGGTCGGCGGCACCTGGCGCGACAATCACTATCCCGGCGCCGCCTGCGACATCCCCTCGCACCTCTACTCGTTCTCGTTCGAGGGCAAGCCGGACTGGTCGCGCAAATATCCGCGCCAGCCGGAGATCAAGGACTACATGCAGCACACCGCGCGCAAGTACGGCGTGCTCGACCATGTGCGGTTCGGCACCACCTTCCGCGGCGCGCGGTTCGATGCGGCGGACGGCAAGTGGCAGGTCGATTGCGGCGAGCGCCAGTTCCGCTGCCGCTTCCTGGTGCTCGGCACCGGCGGCCTGAGCGAGCCGGCGATCCCCGTGCTGCCGGGCGCGGCCGGTTTCGCCGGCCCGGCGTTCCACTCGGCGGCGTGGGACCACGGCGTCAAGCTCGAGGGCAAGCGGGTGGCGGTGATCGGCACGGGGGCCAGCGCGATCCAGTTCGTGCCGCAGATCGCGCCGCGGGTGAAGCGGCTCGACGTCTACCAGCGCACGCCGCCCTGGATCGTGCCGCGCGACGATCGCCCGTTCACCGCGATGGAGAAATTCATCTTCGCCGCGCTGCCACCGGTGCGCCGGCTCTACCGCGAGCTGATCTTCTGGCGCAACGAGTATCAGGGCATCGGCATCTTCAAGCCGCACCTGATGAAGAGCGCGGAGGCGATGGCGCGCCGGCATATCGCAAGCCAGATCACTGATCCGGCGCTGCGCGAACTGGTGACGCCGCACTATGCCATGGGCTGCAAGCGCATCCTGATCTCGAACGACTGGTATCCGGCGCTCGACCGGTCGAACGTGTCGGTCGTGAGCAGCGCGATCCAGGGCGTCGGCCCGGACACCATCACCACCGCCGACGGCGTCGCGCGCCCGGCCGACGTCATCATCTACGGCACCGGCTTCCAGGCGACCGCGCTGCTGCAGAATGCCGACATCGTCGGCCCCGGCGGCGTCGCGCTCAAGGAGCGCTGGGCGGCCGGCGGCGAGGCGTATCTCGGCACCAGCATCAAGGGCTTCCCCAACCTGTTCACCATCACCGGGCCCAACACCGGTCTGGGCCACAACTCGATGATCTACATGATCGAGACCAACGTGAACCAGATCCTCGAGACCATCCTGGTGGCGCGCCGCCGCAACGCACGGCGGGTCGAGGTCAGGCCCGAGGTGCACGACCGCTACAATCGCGAACTGCAGCAGGACCTCACCGGCACGGTGTGGCAGTCCGGCTGCCGCAGCTGGTACCAGACCGACAGCGGCAAGATCACCACCATGTGGCCCGGCTACTGCTTCCAGTTCGGCCGCCGCGCCCGGCATTTTCGCAGCAGCGATTATATCGTGGAGTAGGGGGCGGCCGGCGCGCTGCTGGGGCACGCAGAAACGAGGGCATTCATATAAGACGACTGGCGAAAGGCTAACTCGCAAGAAATAATTAGAAATAATTCGATTGATCCGCGCGAAGCTTACCGTAGGTTCAACCAAAAGGCGTTGATGCGGCGTTTTGAGGCAGGCTGGGCGGCGTGGAAATTGCGAACGACAATCCGGATTCCGGACTGGCCAGCCTCGTCCTGCTCCTGCGTTTCCACGGCATTGCCGCGGAGGCCGAGCAGATCCGGCATCGCCTCGGCGGCGCTGCCGTCGGCGCATCGGACATGATCCGGTGTGCTCGGGAGATGAACCTCAAGGCGCGCGTCATCAAGACGTCATGGGACCGTCTTGGTGCCGCGGCGCTCCCGGCGATCGCTGAACGGATGGACGGTACATTCCTGATCCTTGGCCGAGTCGTCGACGACAAGGTCCTCATTCAGGATCCGCTGAACGGTCGTCCGCAACTGATCTCACGGACGGAGTTTGAGGCGGTCTGGGCCGGGCAACTGGTGGTGATGGCGCGCCGCGCCTCGCTCGCAGAGCTGGCGCGCCGCTTCGACATCGGCTGGTTTCTGCAGGCGATGCACAAGTATCGCGCCTTGCTCGGCGAGGTGCTGGTCGCCTCGTTCTTCCTGCAGGTGTTTGCCCTGATCACCCCTTTGTTCTTCCAGGTGGTGATCGACAAGGTGCTGGTGCACCGGGGGATCACCACGCTGGACGTGCTGGTGATCGGGCTGATCGCGGTGTCGGTGTTCGAGACGTTGCTCGGTGGGTTACGCACCTATGTGTTCGCCCACACCACCAACCGCATCGATGTCGAGCTCGGTGCGCGGCTGTTCCGCCATCTGCTGGCGCTGCCGATCGCCTATTTCGAGGCGCGGCGCACCGGCGACTCCGTTGCCCGCGTTCGTGAGCTGGAGAACATCCGCAATTTTCTCACCGGCTCGGCGCTGACCCTCGTCGTCGACCTGGTGTTCACCGTCGTTTTCCTGGCGGTGATGTTCGACTACACGCCGCTTCTGACCTGGATCGTCGTCGCTTCGTTTCCGTTCTATGTTGCGGTTTCGGCCGGGGCGACGCCGGTGTTTCGCCGCCGCCTGGACGAGAAATTCAATCGCGGTGCCGAGAATCAGGCGTTCCTGGTCGAGAGCGTTTCTGCGGTCGAAACCCTCAAGGCCATGGCCGTCGAGCCGCAGATGCAGCGGCGCTGGGAGGAGCAGCTCGCGGGGTACGTCCAGGCCAGCTTCCGCGTGCTGTCGCTCGGCAACTGGGCGAGCCAGAGCGTGCAGCTCGTCAGCAAGATCGTCACCGCGCTGACGCTGTATTTTGGCGCCTATCTCGTCATCGACGGCAAGATGACCGTGGGTGAGCTCGTGGCCTTCAACATGCTGGCGGGGCGGGTGGCGCAGCCGGTGCTGCGGCTGGCGCAGCTGTGGCAGGATTTCCACCAGGCGCGGCTGTCGATCGCCCGCCTCGGCGACATCCTCAACACCGCGCCCGAACCGACCTTCACGCCGGGGCGGACGGCGCTGCCGGCCGTCCGCGGCGCGATTACCTTCGAGCATGTCACGTTCCGCTACCGTCTCGACGGGCCGGAAATCCTGCACGACGTCAATCTGTCGATCCCCGCCGGCCAGATGGTCGGCATCGTGGGGCCGTCCGGTTCGGGCAAGTCGACGCTGACCAAGCTGGTGCAGCGGCTGTATGTGCCCGAAAGCGGCCGCTTGCTGATCGATGGCGTCGACGCTGCGGCGGTCGATGTCTCGGGGCTGCGGCGCCAGATCGGCGTGGTGCTGCAGGAGAACGTGCTGTTCAACCGCTCGATCCGCGACAACATCGCGTTCGCCGATCCCGGCCTGCCGATGGCGGAGGTGACGCGGGCGGCTCAGCTCGCTGGCGCCCACGATTTCATCCTGCAACTGCCGCAGGGCTACGACACCGTGGTCGGCGAACGCGGCGCCAGCCTGTCCGGCGGCCAGCGCCAGCGCATCGCCATCGCCCGCGCGCTGATCGGCAACCCGCGCATCCTGATTTTCGACGAGGCCACCAGCGCCCTCGACTATGAGAGCGAGCGGGTGGTGCAGGATAACATGCGCCGCATCGCCGAGGGGCGCACCGTGCTGGTCATCGCCCACCGGCTGTCGACCGTGCGCCGCGCCGACCGCATCATCACCCTCGAGGCGGGCCGTCTGGTCGAGGACGGCAGCCACGACGAATTGCTGCGTGGCGGTGGCCGCTACGCCCAGCTGCATCGCCTGCAGGCGGGGTTGCATGAAGTCCACTGACGCATCCGCGCTGCCGTTCCGCCCCAAGCTGCTGCGCCGTGACGAGCGCGAGTTCCTGCCGGCGGCGTTGGAAATCGTCGAGACGCCGGCGTCGCCCGTGGGGCGCGCGATCGGTGGCACCATCATTGCGTTCTTCGTGCTGGCGATGGCCTGGGCCTGTCTCGGCCGGGTCGACATCATCGCGACCGCCAGCGGCCGGATCATCCCGACCGGCAATACCAAGGTGATCCAGCCGTTCGAGACCGGGGTGGTCCGCGCCATCCGCGTCACCGAGGGGCAGGCCGTCAACGCCGGCGATGTGCTGGTCGAGCTCGACCCGACGGCGAACGAGGCCGATATGCGGCGGCTCGCCAAGAGCCTGGCACAGGACAGGCTGGACATCGCCCGTCTGGAGGCGCTGCTCAGTGGCGGCATTGCCAGCTTCGCACCGCCGGCCGAGGCCGACGTCGCGCTGGTCGTCAATGCCCGGCGCCAGATGGAGGCGCAGGCGGCCGAACAGGACGCCAAGCTCGCGAGCCTCGATCGCCAGATCGACCAGAAACGCGCCGAGACCAGCGAGACGCGTGCCACGATCGACAAGATCGAGGCCGTGCTGCCGATCCTGCAGGGGCAGCGCGACATCCGCGAAAAAGTGATGCAGATGGAGTACGGCTCGCGGCTTCTGTTCCTGCAGGCCGAGCAGCAATATGTCGAGCAGAAGCATCTGCTCGTCGCCGAACAGCACCGGCTTGACGAAGTGACCCAGGCGGTCGGCGCGCTGGAGCGGCAACGGGCCCAGGCCGACGCCGAATACCGCAAGTCGCTGCTGGCGGATCTCGCGAAGGTCAAGGTCCAGGCCAGCGAGCATGGCGAGGAGGCGGTCAAGGTCGCGCAGAAGCGTGAGCTGCAGACCCTGCGTGCGCCGCTCGATGGCAGCATCCAGCAGCTTATGGTGCACACCATCGGCGGCGTGGTGACGCCGGCGCAGCAGCTGATGGTGATCGTGCCGCGCGAGGCGCGGCTCGAGATCGAGGCCAATCTCGCCAACAAGGACATCGGCTTCGTGCATCCGGGGCAGGATGTCGAGATCAAGGTCGAGACCTTCAACTTTACCCGCTACGGCCTGATCCACGGCACGGTAACCAGCGTCAGCCGCGACGCGGTGGCGTTAGATCTCGCGACATCGGACCGCCATGACCGGACCCCAGATCCCGCGCAGGCACGCAGCGAAGAGGAGCGCCAGGCGCGGCAGCCATCCTATGTGGCCCACGTCGCATTGAACCAGACCGGCATCGAGACGGAGCAGGGATACACCAGGCTCGAGCCGGGCATGGCGGTGATCGCCGAGATCAAGACCGGCCAGCGTCGGGTGGTCGAGTATCTGCTATCGCCGCTGTTGCGAGTTCGGCAGGAGGCGGCGAGGGAGCGATAGAATGGGCATTCTCTCATGCGTTGTGTTGGTGGTGGCATTTAAATACAAGACGGCGGTCGCGTGATCTGCATATCCTCTCTGCCGCCAGTTCTCAACCGCGAGAGCAAGCCGCTCAGCGAGCCACAGTTGCGCCGCATCGAGGCATTGGTCGAGGTGAACATCGCCGAGACGCTCCCGATCACGCGCCTTGCCCGCGAGCTCGGAATGAGCCCTTCGCACTTCAGTCACCGCTTCAAGGCAGCGGTGGGGATCACCCCACACACATTCGTCTTGCAGCGCAAGATGTGGAAGGCGGTGCGTCTCCTAAGCGAAACGAACTGGTCGCTGGAGGAGGTTGCCGGTCAGGTCGGATTCTCCAATATGAGGCATTTCAGGCGTCAATTCTGCAAGTTTGTCGGCTGCAATCCATCCGATATGGGTTCGGGTGTTCCGGTTGAGTCGGCCGATGATTGTGTGAAGCGGGGGTATCAAGAGATGATCTCGGTGTGACTGATATTGGCCCTTCTATGCGCAGGAACTCTATGCGGCCGAGTGTTCGTCTGGCGCTCGTCATGGCTGGCCGGCTCAGAATTCAATCGTTCGCGTTTCTGCTGCCTGGTAGTGCAAGCGTGGGGCGAATAGACGGTCCATGTTGGCGCGATCGAGCTGTGACCGCAGTTCAGTTGATTGATCAGCCTTGTGGAGTGGCCGCGCGTTCGATCGAGGTGCGGGGGGAAGGACGCCAATGAGCCGTGCGTGCGAGTATCTAGGATATATGGTTCTGGTGTCAGGATTTTGTGCGGGCTGCGTCGTGGGAGATCCTCCGCCCTACGAGCCCATCAACGCCGCGGAGCCGGCGGCGTCGTATCAGATATCTTTGCGATCTCTGCCGCTGGGCGAATTATTGAAATGGGCGGTCGACCGAGTTGCTGATTTGAACGTGGCAGAGAAAAGAATCGCAAGAATCGATCTGTTCCAGATCGGCGTTGCGGTGGAGGATAGGTGGAATACCTCGCGGCTCGTGTAGATCGTTCGACTTGGCTTCGGATGAAGTTGCGCTGGCGTCCGCTACCTTGCCTCGGTTTTGTATGGGGTCTGTCTTGGTCGATTGTTGAAGGAAATCTCGCACACTGCCGCATGATGCCGACGTAAGAGGTTGATACCTGTAGGTTTGTATTCAGCATACTAATCGGGACCACAAATGCCTTTGCCGCAACAAGTACTTGAACTGGCGTATTGGTTGCCGTTGATTGCCTTTGGCGTGCTGTCGCTGGGGATTGTTAGCCTCAAGTGGATGCCATCGTTGCCGCTTTGGGCGACAAGCTTGGGAGCCCGTCCATTTTTTTTGATCTCACTCCCCGCCGTTGTGTTGCTCATGGGAGTGGAAATTTTTCTATTCGTCGCTCACTCGCTCTGCGTTTGGTTCTTTGATATGAGCCCGTCCCAATGGCCCGATGCCATTACAGTTTTGCTGCTTGGCAACCTGTTCGTATGGCCGCGCGAGACGCTTCTTGTCCTAGCTTCAGGGGGGGCGCTCTGCATCGCGTTAGTTGGTAGCGGCTATGCGCTGCGGCGCGAGTTTTCGTGTGAGCATCCTGAACGCAATATCTCGAATAAGGCGAGGCAAATGTTCAAAGGATTTGCTCTTGCGGTCGCGTTTATTTTGACGTGGCTAAGCCTGAGATACGTCATCGTTCACTTTGAAAGTTCGCGTTTTATGGACCTCCGAATTGTTTGAACTGCATCACATGGCGTTGTGGTGCGATGGTCGCTGATTTGAGCGGCCCAGCTTAGGGGCGTAAAAATGACAGATGTCGTTAAGTTCTTCGGAAATGCGGTGGCGGCAACGGACAAAAACGGCAGTCCGATCTTTGTAAATGGTCAACGACTTTTGATTCCTGATTTCTTTTCCCTGCAGTCGCAGATCAATGCTGCCCACTACCAATCGACCCGGCTGGGTATCTATCTTCAAGAATGGTTTGGCGCCCATTATGCCCAAGGGGCTGGCGGCGACCCCCAGCGTCAGGCAGGTTACTCGGGCGGATTTGATCCGACGTTTACTGATGCAGGCAACTATGCATTCGGTCTTAGCGCAGCAGCTGCAGGCTATAGCTTAGAAACTGCACTAAAAATGGCGACTGGTTTCAATAATGCCGGAACCGGCAAATCTTTGCCGCCGGCGAATGTGAACGCCATTACACAGGCATTTGGCGACTATATAGCTGGCCGTTTTGGGGCGCCGAATGATGCGAGCGGCGCGACATACGCTAATTCTGTGTTTGCGTCCGATCTAAAGGCCGCCGCTCAGACATACACGGGCTTTGTAGGGTCGTGGGGTGCGCAGCCTTCACCTCAGAAGGGGGGCGCTCTAACGGATGCCCAGCAGTATGCGTTGGCGACATGGGGCGACTTAAATTTGCCGGCGGCGACGGCATTTATTGCCAACTTTCAGAAAGCGTTCGCCAGCTACCCGCGGCATCTGGATATCAGTCAGCTGCAGCCATTGGCGGGAGATGGAAGTATTCCTGGTGGTAAGGATGTTATACTATTTGTTGGAGAGGATGGCGCGGTTCTGGCTTACCTTCGTCCGCCGGCAAGTACCGGCGCAGGCGCACTGCGCGGAATATATGGGTTGGATGTAAACGGAGTTTCCAGCGCTAGTGGAACAGGATTGAACTTCTTCAATGATGGCACACCGCAACCTATTTCGGTCCAACAGCATCTTGTGACGCCAGATGATCCTACAGGAGGGATCGATGTCACACTGGGGAATGGCACCAAACAGCACTGGTGGTACGACAAGGTCGATGGCTTTGTTCGGGCAAACATTGATAGGACTCTGCCTGTTCCGGCTGTTAATGGTGTGAAGCGAACCGAGAATTCACTTACTTTTCCGACCGGAGACGGCGACGCCGGAGTTTCCGTTGGACTGAAAGCCACGTATGGCGATGGTACCACGGCCAATTTCGACAGTTCTGATGATTTTCAGCGCTATCAAACACTGCAAAATCAAGGAGCTGTGGGGGAGTCGACGAACGGTGGAATAATTGACCAAGCGCGATTGCAGCAGATCGTGCAATCATTGGTCAGCCAGCCCGCCGGGCCCATCGACAACTCGCTTCTCACTGTCAATCTGACCAACCTCGGCGTGATCGGCCAATCGGGCCTTGGTTCTGGTGGTGACGGGACGCCGTTTGCGGGTAACAATGTCATTTATGCAGTTGGCGGCGTTGTCATCAGTGCCGCGGGGCAGGCCGGAACTGACCTTGCGAGTCTGTCTTCGTCTTCGATTGCGAACGCATTGTACCGCCCATACTACCAGAGCATCCTCAGCGCCTTTAACAATATCCCGGAGGCGACTGATTGGCTGAATACTTCGGCGGGATCGACGACGCTGCCAGCTTCGCAGGTGCCATACTGGGCATTGACGGGCTCGAATATCTGGACCAACCCGACGCCAAGCTTCACCGACCCGTTGCTGCTCGACCTCACCGGCGCCGGTATTGGCGTGTCCAGCTGGATCAAGAGTCCGGTCTATTTCGACACGAATGTCGTGCCGGACGCCAATGGCAATCCGACCACGACGCCCGACGGTTTGCAGCATCAAACTGCTTGGATGCAGGCCGGCACCGCGATGCTGGTCTTCGAAGCCTCCGGCACGGTCAAGCCGATCACTAACATCACCCAGACCGTCTCGCAGTTTCTCAACGCCGGGCCGACGCCGGCCAAATACGCCGACGGGCTCGCGGCGCTGGCGAGCCTGGTCAAGATCGATCCGGCTACGGGCAAGCCCTACACCGTGTTCAGCGCGCAGACCGCGGCCATCGACTCCACCACCGGCGTCTCCTATTGGAACGAGATCATGGTGTGGAACGACGCCAACCACAACGGCGTCAGCGACGCAGGCGAGATCGTCAGCCTGGATTCACTCGGCATCACCTCGATTAGCCTGCTCGGGAGCGGCAATCAGGGCGAAAGCATCAACGGCAGCGTGGTGACCAACCGCACAACGTATTCCAAGAGTGACGGCACCACGGGGCAGGCCGCAGCCGTCAATTTCCAGAACAACAGCATCGGGGCTGTTGTCAGCACTGGCAGCGGCGGCGAGATCGTGACGTCGCTGTCCGAAGGCGGCCCGACCAAGGCGACGACGTTCGTCGCCGAGAACAGCTCGGGTCATTCATATACGATCCAGAACGGCAAGCTGACCGATACCACCACCGGGCAGGTGGTGGTCGCATCCGGTATCACGGCTGCGCTCAGCTTGAACCAGAATGACGTGATCACGGTCGCCGCTTCGGACACCGGGACTTACTGGCTTGGTGGCGGCACCGGTGCCGACATCTTGACCGGCGGCGGCGGTACCAACGTGTTCCTGGTGAATCCGACCACAGTGGTGCACGGCGGCACCGGCGCGAACAGCTTCAATATCGCCAAGGTGATCGGTAGCCAGGGCGTCACCATCGACATGGCGAAGGCCAATCTTCAGGAGGTGATCGGCGGCGTGGGTGGCGATATCATCAATGCCTCCGGCACCAGCTGGAACGTGTTCATCCAGGCGGGCGGCGGCAACGGCATCATCATCGGCGGCGCGGCGTCAGCGGCGATCTCTGGTGGCACCGGCGACGACCTGATCGAGCTTGGGTCGGGCGGCGGTGTGGTGCATGCCGGCCGCGGTAATGATGTGATCTATGGCGGCGCGGGGACGACCAACGGCAAGCCCAACAGCGACGTGATCTTCGCCGGGCCGGGGCATGACATCGTCAATCTGGGCACCAACAACGCGGAAGTCTACGCCGGCTCCGGCACATTGACCGTGATCGGCAATGCAAACGGTTTTTCGGTTGTCGGCTTCCATGGCAGCTATGCCGACTATACGCTGACACATAATGCTGATGGCACCATCACCGTCACCAACATCAACAACATGGACGGCGACGGCCCCGTCACCATGAAGAATGTGACGGACCTGGATTTCAAGGATATCAGCCAGGTTCCTGTTACGAGCACCGCCGGCATGCCGGTCAGTGATCGCCTCTATACAGCGAATCCCAGCCAGGTGACGATCAACGCGTCTGGGCAGTACATCATTGCCGCATCGACGCTGCTGGCCAACGACATCAACTACGCTGGAAATCCGCTGTCCATCCGCGAGTTGCTGGATATCCATGGCAACGTCATCGCGCGCGGTGCGTCGGGGCAAGCAAACGGTGGAACGGTCGCCTTGAGTTCGGACGGCGCCACGATCACGTTTACGCCAGCTGCAGGTTTTGGCGGCGTTCCAAGCTTCCGCTACCATGTGGTCGACAGCAAGGGAAACAACGGCGCGTTCGTTCAGCAGGTCGGCACGTCGAACACCGCCGAGATGACGGGCACGGTCTACCTGAACACGCCGGACCTGCCGACCGACGCCTTGTTCGACAGTGAATGGTTCCTGTCATCCGCTAATGTCATTCCAGTCTGGAAGGATTACACCGGCGCCGGCGTCAATGTCGCGGTGTTCGATCCGTCCGGCAATGTCGATTTCAGCAATCCCGACCTCGCTCCCAATGCCGGTCGATCGGTCAAGCTCGACGGGACGCCCGGCGTGCAGCAGATCGGTACCCATGCAACACTTGTGGCCGGTGTGATTGCGGCATCGCGGGATGGCCGCGGCACGGTCGGCGTTGCGTATGATGCGACAGTCAGCAGCGTCGCGCTGCCGCAGTCCAGTAATATTAACGCTCTCGGAATCCTGAACCATTGGTCGGATTACGACGTGATCGACAACAGCTGGACCATTAGTCCGCCGTTCGTCGATAGTTTTCTCGCCAACCCGAACTACCAGCAGCTCTACATCAATGCCGTCTCGACGGGGCGCGGTGGACTTGGCACGATCCTGGTCTTTGCTGGCGGCAATGATCGAACTAGCGGTCGCACCACTCAGGACCTGAACGAGACCAACTCGCTCTACGGCATCACCGTTGGCGGTATCAATGCCACCACTGATCTCGGCTCGCTGGTGTTGTCGGGCCGCCCGTTCAGCGAGCCAGGCAGTTCGATCCTGGTGTCAGCGCCGGCGAACAACATCACGTCCACCGGAACGACCTTCACGAACCAGTTCGGCCAGCAGTTCGGCGCCAATACTCAAATTACCCAGGGCACCTCGTTTGCCGCACCGATCGTTTCGGGCGTGGTGGCGTTGATGCTGCAGGCCAATCCCAATCTCGGCTATCGCGACGTCCAGCAGATTCTGGCCTATTCGGCGCGCAAGGTGAATGATCCGACGCCGACTTCGACGGATCCTTACAACACCTGGTCGACCAACAACGCCACGAACTGGAACGGGGGCGGACTGCACTATAGTCTTGACTACGGCTACGGCGAAGTCGACGCGCGCGCCGCGGTCCGGTTGGCAGAGACTTGGCAGGCGCAGCAAACCCAGGCCAACCTCATCCAGTCAGCCTGGCAAACACCGTCGATCCAGAATCTGCCGGTGTCGGTGACCCCAAGCTTCGTCCAGAATCCTGACGGCACCATCGGTTTCGGCTCCTACACCTATCAGTACGGCTATTTCTCTGTTGCTTCGGGCGTGCCGAACCAGACGATCGAGCATGTCGAAGTTGCGGTGGATCTTGATCTCACCATTATCTCTTTGCCCAACACCCAGATCGTTCTGGGGCGGCTGACGTCACGCCAGCCTTATAATCTGTGGGGCCACATCGCGACGGTCTACGGCCTGTCCGATACCTCGATTATTCTGAGCGGCGAGACGGCGGCGCCGGGCAACGTCATCACTGAAGCTGACGGGCATCAGCATCTGGTGTTCACCTACGACACCCTGCAGTACATGGGTGAGAGCAGTTACTCTCCGTTGGGCTGGGCGCTGGCGATCGTCAATACCCAGACCCAGCAGGCGATCGTGACCACACCGCCGAACTGGCAAATCCGGTTCGACGGCAGTTCGTCGTCTGATCCGAAACAATGGATCTTTACCGACGAATATGCCGGTGGCGCCACCATTACCCCGGTAACTGCGACCGACAGCTTCAACGCCGCAGCGGCAACCGGCAACGACATTATCGATCTGCGCAGCGGTACATCGGACTCGATGATCGACGGCAAGGCCGTCACGGTTAGCGGCAATCTCGCCAAGGGCTTCGGCGGCGACGGCAACGATACGCTGATTGCCAACAATGGCGGCGATTTTCTTTATGGCGGCCGCGGCAATGATACGCTGATCGGCGGCACTGGCAACGACACGTTGGACGGCGGCCAGGGCAACGATACGTTGATTGGCGGAGGCGGGATCGACACCTATAAATTCAGCGCAAACTACGGCCAGGACGTCATCGTCAACGGAGTTGTAGGCAATGCGGGGCCGAGCGGCCAACTGGTTCTCGGTGCCGGGTTGACGGCGAGCAGGCTCTGGTTTGCCAAGTCCGGCAACGATCTGGTTGTCCAAGTGATCGGGACGACCAGCCAGGTGACGCTGCGTAACTGGTTTTCCGCGAGCTATGCCCAGGTGTCGTCCATTACTCTCGCGGATGGATCCCAGATCGGAACAGGCGCCATCACCGCGCTGGCCAATGCCATGGCTGCCTATCAGGCGAGCAGCCCGGCCTTCAACGTCCAGTCCGCGACAGCCCTGCCGGTCGATGCAGGCCTGCATGCAGCGGTGATGACGAACTGGAGTCGCGCCATTACCGGAACTGTCGGCAATGACTTTCTCGATGACGGCGGCATCGGCAACAACACGCTGGTCGGTGGTGGCGGTAGCGATACCTACGGATTCAAGATCGGTTACGGCCAGGAGGTGATTGTCAACGGCCTTTCCAGCAACAATGGGCCTTCGGGGCAATTGGTGCTTGGCCCCGGCTTGACGCCAGGCAATCTGTGGTTGGCGCGCTCCGGCAACGATCTGGTGGTCGAGGAACTGGGAACGACCAATCAGGTGACGGTCAGCGGTTGGTTCAGCAATGCCTATTCCGAGCTTCAGAGCGTCGTCGCCGGCGATGGCTCTACCATCGGAACCGCGGCTCTGACCGCGCTGCAGTCGGCGATGGCGGCGTATCAGGCTGCCAACCCCGGCTTCAATCCCCAAGCTGCGGGTCAGGGCATGCCGCCCGGTCTCGCGAGCGCTCTGGCCAATGGCTGGAATATCACCCTTGTCGGAACAACCGCCAACGATACGCTTGATCCTGGTGGTTCAGGTAACGACACCCTGGTCGGCAACGGCGGCAACGACGTCTACAAATTCAATGCAGGCTATGGTCAGGACGTCATCGTCAACGGCAATGGCATCGGCGGTGCTTCCGGCGAACTCGTGCTCGGCGCCGGTCTTGCGCCATCCAGCCTGTGGTTCAGCCAGGCCGGCAATGATCTCGTCGTTGGCGTGCTCGGCACCACGAGCAGCATGACGGTGCGCAACTGGTTTGCGAGTTCTTCGGGCCAGTTGCAGACCATCCTCGCTGGCGACGGCTCGACCATCGGGCCGGTCGCGGTGGCAGGACTTGTCGCCGCGATGGCGAGCTATCGGCAGAACAATGCGGCCTTCGATCCGCGAACCGCAACGGCAATGCCGGCCGCACTGCAGGGCGCTCTCGCGAGCCAGTGGATTCCGCCTGGGCCGACGCTGACCGTGCAAGGTGCGTCGGGTAGTGCTGGGACCGTCATTCCGTTGTCCATCACGGCGACGCCGACCGCACTCGAAGTACCATCATCGCTGTCGATCACCATCAGCGGCGTCCCCGCGGTTGCGAGCCTGTCGGCGGGAACGAAGAATGCCGACGGCAGCTGGACGTTGACGCCGGCGCAACTGTCAGGCCTCACCCTGACGACTCCTGCGGGAAGTTTCTCCGGCGTTGCGAGTCTGACCGTGACGGCCACGGCCACCGCGCAGAGCGGCGGGCAGCAGTCGACGTCGGCGACGATCAGCGTCGCCATCGCCGGAGTTGCGACGGCGCCGACGTTGACCGTCCAGAATGATTCTGGCAACGCAGGGACCACGATTCCGCTGGCGATTGCCTCGGCACTGACGGCGACGGACGGCACCGAGAGTCTGTCGGTGAGGGTGACCGGCGTGCCGAATGGCGCAAACCTGTCGGCGGGTACCCGTAATGCGGACGGCAGCTGGACCCTGACCGCCGCGCAGCTGTCGGGCCTGGCGCTGACGGCGCCGGCCGGCAGCTTCGCCGGCACGGCGAACCTCACCATCGTGGCGACCGCGATCGAAACCAACGGTTCGACCGCGTCCACCTCGGCCAGTCTTGCGGTTGCAATCACCGGCGTCGCCGCGGCGCCGACCTTGTCGGTGCAGAACGTCTCCGGCAATGCGGGAAGCGCGATTGCGCTGAACATTGCGTCCGCGTTGACGGCGACGGACGGGACGGAGAGCCTGTCGATCACGATCGGCGGGATGCCGAGCGCGGCGACCCTGTCGGCCGGCACGAAAAACGCCGACGGCAGCTGGACGCTGACGCCGGCGCAGCTCGCGGGGTTGACGTTGACGGCGCCTGCCGGCACCTTCGCCGGAACGGCCCATCTGACGGTGACGGCCACGGCGATTGAGACCAGTGGTTCGGCAGCCTCGACCACGGCCGCTCTCGCGGCGACGATTGCCGGAGTTGCGACCGCACCGACGCTGACGGTCCAGAATGCCGCCGGCAATGCGGGCACCGCAATTGCGCTGAATATCGCCTCCGCGCTGACGGCGACGGACGGCGCCGAGAGCCTGTCGATCTCGATCGGCGGGGTGCCGAGCGCGGCGGCTCTGTCGGCCGGCACAAAAAACGCCGACGGCAGCTGGACGCTGACGCCGGCGCAACTCGCGGGATTGACGCTGACGGTGCCGGCCGGCAGCTTTGCCGGGACGCTCAATCTGACGGTGACGGCGACCGCCGCCGAGACCGACGGTTCGACGGCCTCGACCGTCGCCACGATCGCGGCAAATATCGCGGGGGTCGCCACGGCGCCCACGCTGACGGTGCAGAACGCTGCCGGCAATGCCGGAAGCCCGATCGCGCTTCACATCGCTTCGGCACTGACTGCGACTGACGGCGCCGAAAGCCTGTCGATCATGCTCAGCGGCGTTCCAGGCGTGGCGACGTTGTCGGCTGGCACGAAGAATGCCGACGGCAGCTGGACGCTGACTCCAGCGCAATTGGCGGGACTGACGCTGATGGCGCCGGCCGGTAGCTTCGCCGGAACCGCCAATCTGACTGTCACCGCAACTGCGATCGAGACCAACGGTTCGACGGCGTCGGCCACAACTAGCCTCGCTGCGACGATCGCCGGCGTGGCGACAGCGCCGACGCTGACGGTTCAGAATGCATCGGGTAACGCGGGAAGCGCAATCGCGCTCAACATCGCCTCGGCCCTGACGGCAACGGATGGGACCGAGGCCCTGTCGCTCTCGATCGCCGGGCTGCCCGCCGGCGCGAGCCTGTCGGCCGGCACGAAGAACGCTGACGGCAGCTGGACGCTGACGCCGGCGCAACTGACAGGGCTGACGCTGACGGCACCGGCCGGCAGCTTTGCCGGGACCGCCAATCTGACCGTGACGGCTACTGCGACCGAAGCCGACGGCTCGACGGCTTCGGCCACGGCCAGCCTTGCGGCGACGATTGCCGGGGTGGCGACGGCGCCGACGCTGTCGGTTCAGAATGCGGCCGGCAACGCGGGCAGTGCGATTGCACTCAACATCGCCTCGGCATTGACCGCGACCGATGGGACCGAGAGCCTGTCAATCGCGATCGCCGGGGTACCAAGCGTGGCGACGTTATCGGCTGGGACGAAGAATGCCGATGGCAGCTGGACATTGACCTCGGCGCAACTGGCAGGACTGACGCTGACGACGCCGGCTGGCAGCTTCGCCGGAACGGCCAATCTGACGGTCACCGCGACCGCGATAGAAACCAACGGCTCGCATGCGACGACAACAGCCACTCTGCCTGTCGCTATTGCAGGTGTCGCGACGGCGCCGACGCTGGCCCTGCAATCTGGCAGCGCTGCGGGGGGAGCGATCTCGCTGAATATTGTACCGGCGCTGACCGCGATCGATGGGACGGAAGTCCTCTCGGTGAAGATCGCGGGCTTGCCGAACAATGTCACTCCTTCGGCCGGGGTCAGGAACGCCGACGGCAGCTGGACGCTCACGCCGGCGCAACTGGCGGGGTTGACCCTGTCGGGACCAGCAGGAGCTTTCACCGGCATCGTGACCGTCACGGCGATCGCCCAGGAGCAGAGCGGCTCGCAGGCGTTGACGTCTGCCAGCTTTTCGCTTGGCGTGGGGGCTGGCGGCAATCAGGTTCTGTCGACGGCTGCAGCCCATGTCCTGCTCCAGGCCGGAGCCGGAAATGACACATTGACCGCCGCCGGCAGCTCGGAAACGCTACTTGGAGGCAGTGGAGCGGCGACGCTGATCAGCAATGCTGCCGGCAATACGCTCCAGGCCGGCGCCGGAACGGCGATTGCGTCGTACAGCGCAAACAATATGAAGGTAAATTTGGCTAACGGAACAGCCGCCATCAACGGCACCGACGTCGGTGACAAATTGATCGGTATCACCGTTGCCATGGTGTCAGGCACCAACGATACCCTGATCGGAGGGAACGAGAGCAGTACGCTCATCGGATGGGGGGCGAACAATACCCTCTTGAGCCTGAATGGCCTCACGACTCTGGTCGGAAATGTCACGGGCAACACCCTTTGGGATGCCACGGCGAGAGCAATTGCGCTTTACGAGGCCGACGGGTTGACAGTCGATCTGACGACCGGTTTTGCAGCTGCGAACGGTTCCGACGTAAAGGACACAATTAAGGACGTCAAGAACGGGGTTGTTACGGGCAATAGCGATACTCTTATTGGATATGGGGTCTTGAGGGCAGCTGGCCATACGGACACACTGATTGGATCGTTTGGTGGTGCCACACTTATCAGCAACGTGGGGAATAACGTTCTCGTAGCGAACGACCGTTCCATTGTCGCGGCATATGAGCTTGACAACGTGACAGTTGATCTGTCCGCCGGGACGGCAGTAGTCAACGGTACATCGTCGAGAGACACGCTCGTCGGGTTTAGTATCGCAAAGGCATTTGGTCGTAACGATACATTGGTTGGCGGGCCGGGCCTAACGACGCTGAGCAGTAACGGCGCGGGTAATACGCTTCAGGCAGGCGCAGGCCAGACGACAGCGTTCTATTCCGGGATTAGCGGTGGACTCAGCGTCGATCTCACCAAGGGGACAGCCGGGCTGAGCGGCTCCGGTGTCTACGATCGTCTTATCGGCATCAACAACGTGATTGTGTCGGGGAGCAATGCCGTGTTGATTGCCGGGGCACAGGCAACCACGCTTACGGTCTACAATCGCAACAACACGCTGATTGGTGGTAGTGGAATCAGCACGCTGGTAGCAACCGCCCGAGGCGCGATCGGCAATACCCTTGTCGGAGGGAGCGGTCTGACCACATTTCTGAGTAACATGGTCAACAATACATTGGTCGCGGGGGCGGGAACAGCGATCGCGTCGTACAGCGGAAGTAACTTGGCCGTAAATCTGGCAGCCGGCACGGCCATGATGAATGGCAGCAGCACCAGTGACACGTTGATAGGCATTTCCGTGATCGTGGCCTCGGGTAGCAACGATACTCTTACCGGAGGAGCTGGAACCAGTACACTTACGGCAACGGGCACAGGTAGCACTCTGATCGGCGGCAGCGGGCTGACCACGCTGGCGAGTAACGCCGCCGGCAATACGCTGGAGGCGGGAGCGGGAACTGCGATTGCGTCTTACAGCGGAAACGGGATCACGGTGGATCTTGCTGCGGGAAGGGCGACGACCGCAGGATCGAGTACCGGGGATCGGCTGGTCGGAATGGCCAATGCCACGATCGCCGGCAACAACAACACGCTTGTCGGTGGTGCTGGCAGCAGCACGCTGACGGCAGCCGGCAGCGGTAACACGTTGATCGGTGGTGCAGGAATGGTAACCCTCGGAAGTAGCGGCGGAGGGAATACTCTCAAAGCCGGCTCGGGCGGGGCCATCGCGCTCTATCGCACCAGCAACCTGTTGATTGATCTGACCGCCGGGACTGCGAAGGCAAATGGAGCCAGCACTGGTGATACCCTGCTCGGGATTGCCGGGGTGCGGGTGGCCGGCAGCAACAATACGCTGACCACAAACGGCAGCGGAAACGTCCTTCAGTCCGACAGCGGCTCGAATACGCTGATTGCCTATGGCGCGCACGATACGTTGCAGGCCGGAGCCGGAAGCGATGTGTTGTCAGCTTCGGGCAGCAATGATGTGCTCATTGGTGGAAGCGGTGTCAGCACATTGGTGGCCTATGGTTCAAATGACACGTTGATCGGCGGCAGCGGCACAACCACATTTGTCGGCAATGCCGCCGGCAATACGCTGCAAGCCGGGAGCGGCACCAGTACCTTGTTGTACGGTGCCAATGGTTTGACTGTGAACCTGTCGGCGGGAACGGCAAAGCTCAACGGAGCAAGTATCGGAGATACCCTGGTCGGACTGTCGAGCATAATCTATTCCGGCAGCAACGGGACATTGATCGGGAGTAACGGTGCGAATGTTCTGGCCGCCACCGGTGCTGGCGATACGCTGATTGCTGGTAGCGGTGCGAATACGCTCGTCGGCTATGGCGCGAATGAGGTGCTGATCGGCGGCAGCGGAACCAATACGCTGGTCGCAGCTGGCGTCTCCGATACACTGGTGGCGGGTAGCGGGGGCGGGGTGCTGCGAAATTTCGGAGCGCTCGGGGCCTATGATTTCAATGCAGGTAGTGGCTCGGCTATAATCATCAATGGCCAGTCAAGTGGATCTTCAGCATCGAATGAGTTGGACTTCGGTACAGGTATCTCCGATAGCCAGCTTTGGTTCGTGCAATCAGGAAGCGATCTCCAGATCGATCTCATGGGGACCAGCAAGCAGGTCACCGTCAAAGGCTGGTTCTCGTCGGCCGGAAGCCAGCTTCAGGAAATCACGGCGGGTGGGTTGAAGCTCGACAATCAGGTGTCGCAACTGGTGCAGGCGATGGCCACGTACTCTGCCGGTCATACTGGTTTTGATCCGAGCATCGTAACGCAGATGCCAAACGATCCGACGTTGCAGGGGGCGGTCGCCGCTGCATGGCATTCGTAATGCTCGATATGGCGACATCGAGCAGACAAACGCAGATGCGCGAGGCGGAGCCTCACTCCGGCTCCGCGATCGCCTTCCAGCAAGCTGCAATGCTGTATGAGGCTGGGCAGTTCGAGGCCGCGGAAACCTTGTTGGCCGACGCCATCGGCCGCGATTCCGCCAATGCGCAGTTGCGCAATGCGCGCGGCGTCGTGTTTGCCGCCATGGGGCGTCATCTCGATGCTCTCTGGTGCTATCGCGACGCGATTGGCTACAGCCCCCACGATCCCGGGATTTGGACCAACCTCGGCAATGCGCTGACGCAACTCAAGCACTTGCAAAGCGCGGTCGCATGCCATCGGCGGGCTCTGGTTCTCGCACAGTCGGACGATGCGCTGCTGCATCAAAATTTAGGTGTGTCGCTCGCCGAGGCGGGCCTGCACGGTGAAGCGGTTGCGGCATTCAGTAGAGCATTGCACATCGACCCGTCGCGCGACGTGGTGAAATGGGATCGCGCGCGCAGCTATCTGTATTTGGGGAATTACCAGCAGGGCTTTGCGGATTACGAAATTCGCCAGTTCACTGGGCAGCTTCCGGACAAGAAGCGTCCCGGCGAGTTGTGGCGGGGACAGCCGTATGCGGGCAAGCGTCTCGTTCTGTTGGTGGAACAGGGCTTCGGCGATACGATCTGGGCGGCGCGCTACTTGGCCCGCGTCAAGGCGCTCGGCGGCGAATTGGTCGTCGAGTGCCAGAGGGAGTTGATCCCGTTGATCGAGACGCTCGGCGTGGCTGATCGGCTGATCGCGCGAGACGAGCCGCTGCCGGAGGCGGATTACCACTGCTATCTGTGCAGCCTGCCTGGACTCTTCACGCGCGATTTCACGTCCATTCCACCGGCGCCATTCTTCGCGCCGCCGCGTGGACGAAGCGGCAAGTTCGAGGCCGCGCTTGCTTTAGCTGGATCACGGCTCAAAGTCGGCGTCGTGTGGTCCGGCAGCGTCACGTTCAAGCGCAATCAGGAGCGTGCCCAGTCACTTCTCAGTTTCTTTCAGGGCTTTGCGCTTCCGGGCGTGCAGCTCTATAGCCTGCAGAAGGGGCCACCCGAAGCGGAGCTGCGGGCGCTTCCTCGCGGCGGTCCCATCATCGACCTGTCGCCGCTGATCGATGACTTCGCTGATACGGCGGCAGCGATTGCTAAACTCGACCTGGTGATCATGACCGACAGCGCGGTTGCTCATCTGGCCGGCAGCATGGGTAAACCGGTCTGGGTCCTGCTGGGGCATGTTGCTCACTGGCTGTGGTTGCTCGATCGGACGGACAGCCCCTGGTATCCGTCCATGCGGCTGTTCCGGCCGCGGGCCGATGGCGATTGGAACCATGTGTTCGACACAGCGTCGGCCCAGTTGATGGCCCTGGTGAAGCTGATCTGATGGCGCCGCCTACGTCCTTGACGCCTTCACCGCGATCGCCGCCGCGGCGGTGCGGTTCTCGACGCCGAGCTTGGCGTAGATCTGCTCGAGGTGCTTGTCGACGGTGCGGGGGCTGAGGCCTAAGATCTGCGCGATGTCGCGGTTGGCCTTGCCCTTGCTGAGCCAGGCCAGCACCTCGCCCTCGCGGGCCGTGAGTCCCAGCTCCCTGCTGAACTGCGCCGGGGTGTCGGGGCTGGAATCGCGGGTGATGCGCAGCAGGAATTCGTCCGCGCCGAGCTTGCCCATGAACTGCAGCCGCAGCTGCTCGCTCGTCAGGAAGGCGACCGGCGGCGGCTTGGCGTCGGCGCGGCCGCCGTCGATGTCGGCGAGCCAGGCCTGCAGCGGCGCGGCGAGGGTGGCCGGTGCGGTCGCGGCGGGGCTCAGCAGCTTCTGCGCCTGCGGTGTCGCCCACACGATGCGCCCAGTGCGGTCGGCAGCGAACAGGTAGCGGCCGGAGACGTCGAGCGCCATCCGTGCGCTCTGGGCGAGGCGGGCATTGGCGAGATGGACGCGGATGCGCGCCAGCATCACCTCGATCACGATCGGCTTGGTGACATAGTCGACCCCGCCGGCGTCCAGCCCGCGCACGATGTGCTCGGTCTCCGCCAGCCCGGTCATGAAGATCACCGGCACATGGCTCAGACTCGCGTCGCGCTTGAGCAGGCGGCAGGTCTCGAAGCCGTCGATGCCGGGCATCACCGCGTCCAAGAGGATGATGTCCGGGGTGATCCGCTCGGTGATCCGCATGGCGGCGGCGCCGTCCAGCGCCACCATTACGGTCATGCCGGCGGCGTCCAGCGCATCGGTGAGCAGGCGCAAGGTGTCGGGCGAATCGTCGATGACCAGCGCGACGTCGCGCCGCCTGGGGTCGTGCTTCACGTCCTGTTTCAAGTCATGTTTCAAGTCTTGGGCCATCGGGGCGGAGGTCGGGAGCCTGAGCGTCATGGGGATGCAACATCTTGAGCACGGCGGCGTACTGATGGAAATCGAATTCGTCGATCAGGCCGCGCATGCGGGCGACGAAGGCGGCATGCTCGGGAGTGTCGGCGGCCAGCCGCGCGAGCTTTGCGCGAATCGCCGAGACATGGCCGAGCTCGCCGAGCTCGATCAGCTCCTCGACATCCTGCACGGACGGCAGCGGCCCGCTGCCGGGCGTCCACACCGGCGCCGGCGTGTCGTCGCTGGCATATTGCCATTCGATCCGCAGCAGCTGCCCGATCTGCTCCAGCACCCGCGCGACGTCGATCGGCTTCATCAGGTAGCCGTCGTGGAAGGGCTGCGCCAGCGGCCGGCCATGGGCCTCCAGCGCGCTCGCCGAGATCATCAGGATGCGCGCCTGGTGGTGGCCGGTGGCACGCAGGGTCTGGGCGACGCTCCAGCCGTCCATGCCGGGCATGGAGATATCGAGCAGGAACAGGTCGGGCTGGCAATGCGCGGCGAGCGCGAGGCAGGACGGGCCGTCCTGGGCGCTGAGGATGATGAAGCCGAGCGGTGCCAGCACCTGGCGCAGCAGCTCGCGGTGCGAGGGATCGTCGTCGGTGATCAGCACGGTCTTGCGCGGGCCGAGATAGCCGAACACGGGCTTTGCGATCGGCGCCTGCCGCGTCGGATTGGTGACCTCCGACAGCAGCAGCTTGACGCGGAACGTGCTGCCGGCGCCGACCGTGCTGGTGACGCGGATGTCGCCGCCCATGACGCCGGCGAGCAGCCGGCTGATGGTGAGGCCGAGGCCCGTGCCGGTGTGCGGCTGGGCGCTGCCGAGGGCGCCGCGCTCGAACGGCGCGAAGATGCGCTCGAGATCGTCCGGCTGGATGCCGGGGCCGGTGTCGGTGATCTCGAACTCGGCCACCGGGCTGCGGTAGTGCATGACGAACTGCACGCTGCCGGCGGTGGTGAACTTGATGGCGTTGGACAAGAGGTTGATCAGGATCTGGCGCAGCCGCTTCTCGTCGGCATAAACCACCGAGGGCAGGTAGTCGGGCCGGCGGAACACGAAGTCGATGCCCTTGGCGGCGGCCTGCAGGCGGAACATGCCGACCAACTGGTCGAGGAATTCGGTGAGCCGCACCTCGTCGCGCGACAGGTAAAGGCGGCCGGCCTCGATCTTGGAGATGTCGAGAATGCCGTCGATCAGGCCCGAGAGATGATCGGCGCTCCGCCGCACCACGCGGACCTGCTCGCGCGGCTTGGTCTGCAGCGTGCCGTCCTGCTCCAGCAGCTGGGCATAGCCGCTGATGGCGTTGAGCGGCGAGCGCAGCTCATGGCTCAGGCCCACCACATAGCGGCTCTTGGCGAGGTTGGCGGATTCCGCCACCTCCTTGGCGCGCTGCAGCTCGGCGTCGGTGCGCTTGTGGGCGTCGATCTCCTGGATCAGCAGCGTCGTCTGCCGCCGCGTCTCGTCCTCGGCGGCGCGGCGGCTCTGCTGGGCGAGGACGAACAGCCAGGCGACCACGGCGATGATGATGACCAGCGCAAAGAACACCTTCCACAAGACATCCGCGAGCGGCATCGCCTGTCCGGGGATTTCCGCGGCCGACTGCAGGTAGATCAGGCCGAGCGTCAGGCCGACGAGCCCGGACGAGACCACGAACACGCGCAGGTAATGGCCGAGTGGCGAGGCGAGAATGGTCTCGACGCCATCGGGCAGCACACGCCCGAGGGTGCGCGCGATCTGCTGCTGCACCCGTCCATGCGGCTTGCAGAGGTCGTGGCAGCGGGCGTCGAGCGAGCAGCACAGCGAGCAGATCGGCCCGGAATAGGCCGGGCAGGAGGCCATGTCCTCGGGCTCGAAGCTGTGCTCGCAGATGCAGCAGGCGATTTGCTCTAGATTCTGCCAGCTGCGCTTGGGCTTGCGGGCGAGATAGTACTTGCCGCCGGTCGCGAACGCGATCGCGGGGGCGGCGACGAAGGCGGTGAGCAGCGCCACGAATGGCGACAGCGCCTTCGCGGTTGGCCCGAACAGGCCGTAGAACGCGCTGATCGACACGATCGTGGCGATCGCCATGGCGCCGACGCCGACCGGGTTGATGTCGTAGAGATGGGCGCGCTTGAAGTCCATCACCGGCGGCCGCAGTCCCA
Source organism: Pseudomonadota bacterium (assembly GCA_040756765.1). Taxonomy (GTDB): domain Bacteria; phylum Pseudomonadota; class Alphaproteobacteria; order Rhizobiales; family Xanthobacteraceae; genus Bradyrhizobium_A. Next base: position 29,882 of record JBFLYG010000018.1, read on the forward strand.
GCGGCTTGTTGATCACGAGGTCGGCGACCAGCGCCCCGACCCAGGCGATGGCGACGTTGGAATACAGCGCCAGCGTATGTTCCAGCGCCTTGTAGACGCCGATCTCCATCAGCAGCACGGCGACGACGACATTGAACACCAGCCACACCACGCGGCCGGGATGGCTGTGGGTGAGGCGGGAGAAGAAGTTCGACCACGCGATCGAGCCGGCATAGGCGTTGGTGACGTTGATCTTGAGCTGCGACAGGATCACGAAGGTGCCGGTCAGCGCCAGCGCCAGGTCCGGCTGCGCCAGCACATAGCGGAACGCGGCGAGGTACATCTGGGTCGGCTCGGCGGCATGTTCGGCGGCGATGCCGTGGCTGAGCGCAAAGAAGGCGAGGAACGAGCCGGCGAGCAGCTTGAAGGCGCCGATCACGATCCAGCCTGGGCCGGCGCTCAGCAGCGAAAGCCACCACGCGGTGCGGGAGGTGCGGCGGTCGCGCGGCAGGAAGCGCAGGAAGTCGACCTGCTCGCCGATCTGCGCGACCAGCGAGAACACCACCGAGGCGGCGGTGCCGAACAGCAAGAGGTCGAGGTGTCCCGCGGCGTTGCCATGCTCGCCGGGAAACTGCGTCCAGGCGACGAACGAGTCGCGGTTCTTGTAGGCAATCGCCGCGAACGGCAGCAGGTGCAGGATCACCCACAGCGGCTGGGTCCAGAGCTGGAAGCGGCTGATCAGGGTGATGCCGTGGGTCACCAGCGGGATGATCACCACGGCGCTGAGGAGATAGCCGATCGGGCGGGGGATGCCGAAGCATAGTTCCAGCGCCATCGCCAGGATCACCGCCTCGATGGCGAAGAAGATGAAGGTGAAGGTGGCGTAGATCAGCGAGGTGATGGTCGAGCCGATATAGCCGAAGCCGGCGCCGCGGGTCAGGAGGTCGATGTCGACGCCGCAGCGCGCCGCATAGTAGGCGATCGGCAGGCCGCAGGCGAAGATGATGACGCCGACCACCACGATGGCGGCGACCGCGTTGGTGGCGCCATAGTTCAGCGTGATGGTGCCGCCGATCGCTTCCAGCGCCAGGAACGAGATCGCGCCGAGCGCGGTGTTGGCGACGCGGGCGGCGGACCAGCGCCGCGCGCTCTTGGCGGTGAAGCGCAGCGCGTAGTCTTCCAGCGTCTGGTTGGCGACCCACTGATTGTATTGGCGCCTGACGCGGTCTATCCGCTGCCGCCCGTGCACGTCACTGCTCCCGAAACCCCTCGAACCTCATGTCCCGCCGCGAAGCCGACGGGGCCTCCTGAACGACCACGTCCGCAATCTACGTCGCGATTTTGCGGTGCAGTATACGCGATCCTGCGTATCTGTGCAGCGCACAAATTCAGCAATCCTCGCCCCATCACACGTCGTTCTCACAACCAGAAGGGGCCGTCATGTCTGAGGACCAGGAAAGAGGGTTGCAATCGGCATTCCGCCGCAAGCTGCTGATGGGGATGGCGGCATTGCCGGCCCTGTCGCTGCTGCCAAAAGCGGCACTTGCCGACGTTCCGCCCACCTCGGCGGTTAACACTACGGGGCTCGCGGTCACCGACACCGAGGTGACGGTCGGCATCCTGCACTCGGTCACCGGCACCATGGCGATCAGCGAGACCGGCTCGGTCGAGGCGGAGAAGCTCGCCATCGAGCAGATCAACGCCGCCGGCGGCGTGCTCGGCCGCAAGATCAAGTTCATCCAGGAGGACGGCGCCAGCGACTGGCCGACCTTCGCCGAGAAGGCCAAGAAGCTGCTGGTCAACGACAAGTGCGCGGCCGTGATGGGCTGCTGGACCTCGGCTTCGCGCAAGGCGGTGCTGCCGGTGTTCGAGCAGTACAACGGCATGCTCTACTACCCGACCTTCTATGAAGGCCTCGAGCAGTCCAAGAACGTCATCTACACCGGCCAGGAGGCGACCCAGCAGATCATCGCCGGCCTCGATTGGGTCAACAAGACCAAGGGCGCCAAGAGCTTCTACCTGCTCGGCTCGGACTACATCTGGCCGCGCACCTCCAACAAGATCGCGCGCAAGCACATCGAGGGCCACTTGCAGGGCTGCAAGGTGGTGGGCGAGGAGTATTTCCCGCTCGGCCACACCCAGTTCAACTCGGTGATCAACAAGATCAAGCTGACCAAGCCGGACGTCATCTACGCCATCATCGTCGGCGGCTCGAACGTCGCGTTCTACAAGCAGCTCAAGGCGGCGGGCATCGACCTGTCGAAGCAGACGCTGCTGACCATCTCGGTCACCGAGGACGAGATCGACGGGATCGGCGGCGAGAACATCGCGGGCGCCTATGCCTGCATGAAGTACTTCCAGTCGCTCGACAACCCCAACAACAAGGCGTTCGTCTCAGCGTTCAAGAAGATGTGGGGTGACAAGACGGTGATCGGAGACGTCACCCAGGCTGCCTATCTCGGCCCGTGGCTGTGGAAATTGACGGTCGAGAAGGCCGGCAGCTTCGACATCGACAAGGTCGCGGCGGCGTCGCCCGGCGTCGAGTTCAAGGGCGCGCCGGAAGGCTATGTCCGCATCCACGAAAACCATCATTTGTGGTCGAAGACCCGCGTCGGCCGCGCCCGCGCCGACGGCCAGTACGACCTGATCTACGAGACCGCCGACCTCGTCGAGCCCGATCCGTTCCCGAAGGGCTACCAGTAAGGCGGGGCCCCAGACTGAAGCGCGCGTCATCACATTCTGTGTCGTCGCCGGGCTCGACCCGGAGACCCCGATAAGGGAGGCACTGCGTCCCTAAGCGGGGTGGCCGGGAGACCTTAGTCCTAGCGATCCGTCAAAGACGGATCGCGCTGCCCGGCCACGACAACGGGAAGTGTCCGGGCCTCATCCTTCGAGACGCGGCTTCGCCGCTCCTCAGGATGAGGGGAGGTCGAGATACGAGCGGTTTCATCAAGAAACGCGCGGGAACGCGCAACCCATTCGGCAGGAGCATGTGATGTTCGGCGACTATTCGCTCGGTGACCTCAGCGCGATCTTCGTGATGCAGGGCTTTGCCGGGCTGATCCTGTTCTCGGTGTTCCTGCTGATGGCGCTTGGGCTTGCCATCATCTTCGGCCAGATGGGCGTCATCAACATGGCCCATGGCGAGTTCATGATTTTGGGCGCCTACGTCACCTGGATGACGTCGGGCTTCTTCCAGGCGCACCTGCCGGCGTTGTTTCCCGGCTACTTCTTCGTCGCCATGGCGCTGGCGTTCTGCGCCTCGGGGGCGCTCGGCATGCTGGTCGAGTGGGCGCTGATCCGCCACCTCTACAAGCGGCCGCTCGATACGCTGCTCGCCACCTGGGGCCTCAGCCTGATCCTGCAACAGGCCTACCGCTCGATCTTCGGCGCGCGCGAGGTCGGCGTCGAACTGCCGGAGTGGATGATGGGCTCCAAGCAGGTCACGGACTCCATCGAGATCCCGATCAACGGCATGTTCGTGATGGGCCTGACCGTGCTGATCACGCTCAGCGTCGCCTACATCATGTTCCGCTCGCGCTGGGGCCGCCAGGTCCGCGCGGTGGTGCAGAACCGCGTGATGGCCGGCGCCGTCGGCATCAACACCGAGAAGGTCGACCGCTACACCTTCGCGCTGGGATGCGGCATCGCCGGCGTCGCCGGCAGCGCCTTCACCATGATCGGCTCGACCGGGCCGACCTCGGGCCAGCTCTACATCGTCGACACCTTCCTGGTGGTCGTGTTCGGCGGCGCCGCGAGCCTGCTCGGCACCATCGCCTCGGCCTTCACCATCTCCCAGGCGCGCTCGACGCTGGAGTTCTTCACCTCCGGCTCGATGGCCCAGGTGATCACGCTCCTCGCCATCGTCGCCATCCTGATGCTGCGGCCGCAGGGGCTGTTCGCCCTCAAGGTCCGCAAGTGATGCCAGAAGTAACGGGCAGAGAAGGGGGCCTCGCCATGATCGATACGCCGCGTGTCTTCAACCGCTCCGAATGGATCGGGCTCGCCATCCTCGCGCTGCTGCTGGTGGTGGTGTTTCCGCTCTGCCTCGATGTCTTCCGCCTCAACCTGGTCGCCAAGTATCTGACCTACGCCTTCGTCGCCATCGGCCTCGTGCTGTGCTGGGGCTATGGCGGCATCCTCAGCCTCGGGCAGGGGGTGTTCTTCGGGCTCGGCGGCTACTGCATGGCGATGTTTCTCAAGCTCGAGGCGTCGAGCGTCGAGAACACCAAGATCCAGTCGACGCCGGGCATCCCCGACTTCATGGACTGGAATCAGCTCACCCAGCTGCCGTTCTTCTGGAAGCCGTTCCACAGCCTGACCTTCACCATCATCGCGATCCTGGTGGTGCCGGCGGTGTTCGCCTTCATCGTCGGCGCGGCGATGTTCAAGCGGCGGGTCGGCGGCGTCTACTTCGCCATCATCACCCAGGCGATCGCCGCCATCCTGACCATCCTGATCGTCGGCCAGCAGGGCTACACCGGCGGCATCAACGGCATCACCGACCTGCGCACCCTCAAGGGCTGGGACATCCGCACCGACCACGCCAAGTTCATCCTCTACTTCGTCGAAGTCGCCTGCCTGTTCGGCTGCATCGGCGTCGCCCAGTTCATCCGCCACTCCAAGCTCGGCCGCATCCTGGTCGCCATGCGCGACAAGGAGGATCGGGTGCGGTTCTCCGGCTACAGCGTCGCCAACTTCAAGATCTTCGCGTTTTGCGCTGCAGCAGTGTTCGCCGCGGTCGGCGGCGCGCTGTTCACCCTGGAAGTCGGCTTCATGTCGCCGTCCTTCGTCGGCATCGTGCCGTCCATCGAGATGGTGATCTACACCGCGGTCGGCGGCCGGCTGTCGGTGTTCGGCGCCATCTACGGCACACTGCTGGTCAATTTCGCCAAGACCGGCCTGTCGGAATCCTTCCCGCAGCTCTGGCTGTTCGGCCTCGGCGCACTGTTCATCGCCGTGGTGCTCGCGTTCCCGAACGGCCTCGCCGGCATCTGGCGCGACCATGTCCAGCCGCGCATCGACGCGATCTTCAAAATGCGCAAGGCCAGGGGTGACATCGGCAACGGTAGCGGCGGCTGGGGCGACAGCTCCGTGACCGATGGCGCGCCGGCAGAGTGAGGAGGGGCGACATGCTGATCGGTCATCAACCCAAGGACTTCCTGCTCGCCGTCGAGGGGCTGACGGTGTCGTTCGACGGCTTCAAGGCGGTCAACGACCTCTCCTTCTATGTCGACGAGAACGAGATCCGCGTCATCATCGGCCCGAACGGTGCCGGCAAGACCACGGTGCTCGATCTGATCTGCGGCAAGACCCGCGCCACCGCGGGGTCGATCCAGTTTCGCGGCCAGGAGCTGACGCGGATGCGGGAGAACGAGATCGTCCAGGCCGGCGTCGGCCGCAAGTTTCAGACCCCGTCGATCTATGACGATCTCACGGTGTTCGAGAACCTCGAAATCTCCTATCCTCGGGGCCGCACCGTGTTCGGCGCGCTGGCGTTCAAGCGCGACGCCGCGGTCCGCGAGCGGGTGGAAGAGGTCGCCGAGATGATCTTCCTCAGGGATCGGCTCGACATGCGCGCGGACCTGCTCAGCCACGGTCAGAAGCAGTGGCTGGAGATCGGCATGCTGCTGATCCAGGACCCGGAGCTCCTGATGCTCGACGAGCCGGTCGCCGGCATGAGCGTCAGCGAGCGCGTCAAGACCGCCGAACTGCTCAACCGCATCATCAAGGACCGCTCCGTGCTGGTGATCGAGCACGACATGAAGTTCGTCGAGGACATCGCCCACAAGGTCACGGTGCTGCACCAGGGCCAGATCCTGTCGGAGGGGCCGATGGACAAGGTCAAGGCCGATCCCAAGGTCATCGAAGTCTATCTCGGGCACTGAACATGATGCGTTTCGGCACGACTACGTTGTTCCGTCATCCTGAGGTGCTCGCGCAGCGAGCCTCGAAGGATGAACGGCCAGCTCAAACAGCCGCGGCAACGGATACCGGAATTTGTCGTCGCCGGGCAGCGCGATCCGTCTTCGACGGATCGCTAGGACTAAGGTCTCCCGGCGACCCCGGCAAGGAAGGCACTGCGTCCCTAAGCGGGGTGGCCGGGACAAGCCCGGCCACGACAGAGAAAAACGGCAGAAACTGAAAGGCGCATCATGCTTGCCATTTCCGATCTTCATGTCGCCTACGGCCAGAGCGAGGTGCTGCACGGCCTCAATGTCTCTGTCGCGCCCAGCGAGATCGTCGCCATCATGGGGCGCAACGGCATGGGCAAGACCACGCTGATGAAGGCGCTGATGGGCATCGTGCCGACCAAGAGCGGCTCGGTCGCCATGAACGGCGTCGAAGTGTCGCGCCTGAAAAGCTACGAGCGCGTGGCTGAGGGCCTTGCCTATGTGCCGCAGGGGCGGATGATCTTCTCGACCATGACGGTGCAGGAGAACATCGAGACCGGTCTCGTCGCGTCCGGTGAAAGCCGGGTGCCCGACGACATCTATGAGCTGTTTCCGGTGCTGCTGGAGATGAAGGGCCGCCGCGGCGGTAATCTTTCTGGCGGCCAGCAGCAGCAGCTCGCCATCGCCCGCGCGCTCGCCACCAGGCCCAAGGTGCTGCTGCTGGATGAACCGACCGAGGGCATCCAGCCCTCCATCATCCGCGAGATGGCGCGCACCTTGAAGCGCATCCGCGACCAGCGCGGCCTGTCCATCGTCGTCTCCGAGCAGGTGCTGAGCTTCGCCCTCGACATCGCCGACCGCGTGCTGGTGATCGAGAACGGCGAGATCGTCCGTGACGACCCGCGCAGCGACGTCGACGAGGCGCAGGTCGCAAAATTTCTGTCCGTGTAACCCAACTCTGTCTGTGTAACCAAAGTGAACTTGAAAGAAGGGGAGCATCTATGCCCGAGACGCTGATCAAGGTCGATCTGACGCAGTCGGCTTACGACAACGACAAGGTCCACAACCGCTGGCATCCGGACATTCCGATGGTGGAATGGGTCAATCCGGGGGACGACTTCATCATCGAGACCTATGACTGGACCGGCGGCTTCATCAAGAACAACGATTCCGCCGATGATGTCCGCGACATCGATCTGTCGATCGTGCATTTCCTGTCCGGCCCGATCGGCGTCAAGGGCGCCGAGCCCGGCGACCTCCTGGTGGTCGACCTGCTCGACGTCGGCCCGATGAAGGAGAGCCTGTGGGGTTTCAACGGCTTCTTCTCCAAGCAGAACGGCGGCGGCTTCCTCACCGACCACTTCCCGCAGGCCCAGAAGTCGATCTGGGACTTCAAGGGCATGTACACCTCGTCGCGCCATATCCCCGGCGTCAACTTCGCCGGCCTGATCCATCCCGGCCTGATCGGCTGTCTGCCCGACCCGAAGCTGCTGGCGACCTGGAACGAGCGCGAGACCGCGCTGATCGCCACCAATCCGACCCGCATTCCCGGCCTCGCCAACCCGCCGTTCGGCCCGACCGCCCACATGGGCCGCCTCAAGGGTGATGCCAAGCAAAAGGCGGCGGCGGAAGGCGCCCGCACCGTGCCGCCGCGCGAGCATGGCGGCAACTGCGACATCAAGGATTTGTCGCGCGGCTCGAAGATCTACTTCCCGGTCTATGTCCCGGGCGGCGGCCTGTCGATGGGCGACCTGCACTTCAGCCAGGGCGACGGCGAGATCACCTTCTGCGGCGCGATCGAGATGGCCGGCTGGCTGCACATCAAGGTCGACGTCATCAAGGACGGCGTCGCCAAGTACGGCATCAAGAACCCGGTGTTCAAGCCCTCGCCGGTGACGCCGAACTACAAGGACTTTCTGATCTTCGAGGGCATCTCGGTCGACGAGGCCGGCAAGCAGCACTATCTCGATGTCCACATCGCCTACCGCCAGGCCTGCCTCAACGCCATCGAGTACCTCAAGAAGTTCGGCTACTCCGGCGCCCAGGCCTACTCGATCCTCGGCACCGCGCCGTGCCAGGGGCATATCTCCGGCGTCGTCGACGTCCCCAACGCCTGCGCCACGCTGTGGCTGCCGACGGAAATCTTCGACTTCGACATCATGCCATCGGCGGCGGGGCCGATCAAACATATCAAGGGCGGCGTCGACCTGCCGCTGTCGCCCGACAAGACCTGATCGCGGGTGCGTCATTGCGATGCGGGGCGGGCGGTTGTCCGCCCCGCAGTCCCCCGACCATTTCGAGGTGAGCCATGCCGGTGTACGAATATCTCTGTGACGATTGCGGTCCTTTCACCAACATGCGGCCGATGGCCGAATGCGACGAGCCGGACGACTGTCCGGCGTGCGGTGCGCGCGCGCCGCGCGTGATCCTGACCGCGCCGCACTTCTCCTGCATGCCGGCGTCGGCGCGCAAGGCCCATGCCACCAACGAGCGTAGCGCTCATGCGCCGAAGACGGTCGGTGAGTACAAGGCCTCCCATGGCCCCGGCTGCGGCTGCTGCTCCGGCAAGTCGTCGCGCCTGATGACAAAAAGCCGCAGCGGCGCCAGAGGCTTTCCCACCGCGAGGCCGTGGATGATCAGTCACTGATCACGGCCGTGCGTCGTCCGGTCGGCGAAAAGAGGCGGCGGCGCCTGATGAGCGCGCCGCCAAGCCAGCGCTTGGCGTGGCTGAGTTGGCGATCGTTGCGGCGCGCTTATAAGGGGAATTAGTAGTTCTAATTTGCCAACGCGGATCCTCACTCCTAGCGTTCGCCGGGTGCACGAAGCACCGCGACAACGATCAGACGGGAGGGGATACATGCGGGACTATGAGATCTTTGAGCTGGGGAATGTGGTTCTGCAGAGTGGTGCCACGCTCAGAGATGCCAAGCTCGCCTACAAGACGTTCGGCACGCTGAATGCCAGGCGTGACAACGCGATCGTCTACCCCACCTGGTATTCGGGTCAGCATTACGACAATGAATGGCTGGTCGGAGAGGGAATGGCGCTCGACCCGCGGAAGTACTTCATCATCATTCCCAACATGCTCGGCAATGGTCTTTCATCGTCGCCCAGCAATACGCCGTCTCCCTGGAATCAGGCGCGCTTTCCCAACGTCACGCCGTATGACAATGTCAGGGTTCAGCATCGCCTGGTGACCGAGAAGTTCGGCATCGAAACCTTGCCGCTCGTGACCGGCTGGTCGATGGGGGCCGGGCAGACCTACCATTGGGGCTGCATGTACCCCGACATGGTTCAGCGCATCCTGCCGTTCCAGGGCGCGGCGCGATGCTCGCGGCACAACTTCGTGTTTCTTGAAGGGGTCAAGGCCGCACTCACCGCCGACGACGCCTTCAAGGCGGGATGGTACGACACCCAGCCGACCAAGGGTCTCCGTGCCATGGCGCGCGTCTATGCGGGCTGGGGCTTCAGCCAGTCGTTCTACCGCGAGAAGCTCGATATCAATGCGATGGGATATGCCTCCCTCGAGGACTTCCTGGTCGGCTTCTGGGAGGGCATTTTCCTGCCGCGCGATGCCAACAACCTGCTCGCGATGCTGTGGTCATGGCAGCATGGCGACATCAGCAAGAACGAGACCTTCGCCGGCGATTTCGAGAAAGCCCTCGGGGCGATCAAGGCCAAGGCGTTCGTCGTGCCCGCGTCCACGGATCTCTATTTCCCTCCCGCGGACAACATTCATGAAGTCCGGCACATGCCGAACGCCGAGCTGCGCCAGATCGACACCGTCTGGGGACATTTTGCCGGCGGACCGGGGACGAGCCCCGCCGATGTGAAAACACTCGACAACCTGCTCAAAGAGCTCCTTGCAAGCTGATCGCCTGAACGGGAGCTCCTGGCATGCTCGTCGGATTGGTTCTGCTCTATGTGGGCGTCGTTCTCTTTCAAAATGGCCTTTGGCTGCACGGCCGGATCAGCGACCGCGAGGTCGCTGTTCCGAACGTCTTCTCCGGCGTGGTTCTTGCGATCGTCAGCCTGGTGCTGATTGCGGCTCCCGGCGTGGCATTGGGGACGGTGAAGGCCGCCGCACTGATCCTGCTGTTCGGCCTGACATTCCTCTGGGTCGCGCTCAATCAGTTCAATGGCAATGACGGCCGGGGACTGGGGTGGTACTGCGCGGTCGTCGCGGTCATCCTGGTGCCCGTCGCGGCGGAAAATCTCCACAGCGCGGTGACGCTCTGGAACTACTGGTTCGCACTGTGCTGGATCCTGTGGGCGATCCTGTATGTCATGTTCTTCCTGCTGCTGGTCCGCGGCGCGAAGATCGGACGGCAGACCGGATGGATGGCGCTCCTCAACAGTGTCGTCACCGGACTGGCGCCGGGATATCTACTCCTCGGAGGGCACATGGCGTAGAGTTCTCATTGTCACGCCGGGAATGAGACCTCATGCCACCGACTTATCTCGATATCCGATCGCTGCGCGCGTTTCTGCTGACCGTCGATACCGGGAGCGTCACTGAAGCGTCCCGGCGGATGGGGCGCACGCAGTCTGCCATTACCCAGCAGATCCAGAAGCTGGAGGAGATCCTGGATGCGAAGCTGTTCGATGACACGCGGCGGACGCTGGAGTTGACGGAGACAGGGACCATTCTGCTGTCGCACGCCCGGCAGATCCTGCGTCAGCATGACGCGTGTGTCGCGCAGCTGGTGACGCGCAAGGCCGATGAGACGGTGGTGTTCGGGGTTCCTGACCTGTATGCGGCCTTCATTTTGCCGCCGGTGCTCAGCGCATTCCGCCGGATTCATCCGGAGATCCGGATCGAATTGTGCTGCGCACTGTCGCGGCCGCTGGTCGCTCGTGTCCGGGAAGGAAGCGTCGACATCGCGCTCGTCACGCGGATGGATGGCTTCACCGGGGGGCAGGTGGTCGGGCGTGAGCAACTGGTCTGGCTGACGGGAGCAACGTCGTCGGCTCATCTGGAAAAGCCGTTGCCGGTGGCGTTGTTGCCTCCCGGCAACGTCTATCGTGACTATGCGATCGATGCGCTCGACAAGGCTGGTCTCGATTGGCGCATTTCATGTGTCAGCGACAGCGTGAGCGGTCTTCAAACCGCGGTGCTGTCCGGCCTTGCGACAACGGTGCTGATCGAAAGTGCGCTGGTGCCGGGGTTGCGCTGCCCGCCGCCAAGCGCGGGATTGCCGCCGTTGCCGACGGTCGATCTTCTTCTCTACCGGGCGGCTTCCGAGCGGCGATCACCGGCGGTCGATGAACTCTACGAATATCTGCTCAATTACCTGACCCTGTCCAGCAGGGTTGGTCGCACCACCGACGGTGATGGGGTGAGTGTCGTGCCATCACCCGCGGCCGCGCTCTGAAACGTCTCATGCAAACAGGCCGGGGGAGAACGCCTTGCCCGAGACGTCGTCCCGCCTGATGACCAACAGCGGCGCCAGGGCTTGCCGATGGCGCGTCCGTGGATGATCAGTCATGAGGCTTGATGGACTTGGGATGAGCCATCCCCCGCCATCCTGAGGTGCGCGCTCTTGCGCGCCTCGAAGGATGAACGGCCCCGAGCCGCCGGTCACGCCGCCGCGCGGGCGGCGCCGAACCAGCGGGCGAGGGCGGCTTCCAGCCCCGACGTCACGCCGTCGCTGGCGCACCACGCGATGCAGCCGTCCGGGCGCACCAGGCGGGAGAGATCGTCGGCCGCCTTCACGCAGCGGAGCGTGTCGCGCCAGGGAGCGGCGAGGCGGCTCGCCGTCCCATCGCTGGCATCGACCAGCACGCCGCAGCCGTCCTGCATCAGCGCGAACAGGCTGCCGCCGTCGCCGACCGGGATATCCGCGGCGATCGTTCCGGCGAGCGGATGCGCCTCGCCGAGGTCATAGCGTGTCGTCAGCCCGCTGATCATGTCGCCGAAGAAGCGGTTGCCCTCGTCGAGCCGCATGACATCCGCGACCACGTCGCGCAGCGCGCCGGTCATGGCGTCCGGCCGCATCAGGGCGACCTGGGCGCGGGTGTTGGCGAGCACCCGCGCCGCGACCGGATGGCGCTCCGCCGTGTAGCTGTCGAGCAGCGTGTCCGGGCTGCGGCCGCGCACCACGGCGGCAAGCTTCCAGCCGAGATTGGCGGCATCGAGCAGGCTGAGGTTGAGGCCCTGGCCGCCGAACGGCGAGTGCACATGGGCGGCATCGCCTGCGAGCAGGATGCGGCCGCGGCGGTAGCTGTCGGCCTGCCGCGCATGGTCGGTGAAACGGGTCGCGGTGGAGACGGCGGTGATGCGGACATCGGCGCCACTGATGTGGCGCAGCGTGTGCTCGAGCTCCTCGCGTGTGACCGCGGCGTCGCGATCGCCGGGCGGTCCGTCGAAGCGCGCCAGGAAGATGCGGCCGGGGATCGGGCCATAGGCCATCATCCCGGTCGGCGTCCGCCGCCATCCCAGCGGCAGCAGCCGCTCGGGATGGTCGAGCGAAACGATCGCCTGATAGCCGGTGATGGTCGGGTCGGTGCCCGGAAACGCAAAGCCGGCGCGCTTGCGGGTCGGGCTGCGGCCGCCGTCGCAGCCCACGAGGTAGCTGCCGCGCAACGCCAGGGGACCGTCGCGTCCCTGCGCCGTGACGGCGACGCCGTCGGCATCCTCCGCGACATCGACGACCTCGACGCCGCGACGGACGGCGATGCCGAGTTCGGCGGCGCGCGCGCCGAGCATGCACTCCAGCGCCTGCTGCTGCACGCCGCGGATCCGCCGCTGCGGCCCGTTCTGGCGGGGCTGGTCGATGAGGAAGAGCCCGGCGAAATGGCCGCCGCGCTTCTCCCAGGGCGGACGGGCCGCGGCGGGGCCGGCAATCCCCGCCATCCGGGCGATGGCCTCGGCCGCCAGCCGTTCCTCGGTCGCGATGGCATCGCGCAGGCCGCGCCGTTCCAGCGCCTCGCCGGCGAGCGCGCCGATGGCGCCGGCCTTGATGGTGTCGTCCGGCGCGGTGCGGCGCTCCAGCACCACCACCGCAGCGCCGGCGAGCGCAAGCTCGATCGCCAGCAGCAGCCCGGTCGGGCCGGCGCCGACCACGATCACATCCGTCGCAGTGTCCATCATCATTCTCAAAATATTGGACCTAGTACAAAATTAAATATGGTACAAATTTCGCCATGTCAAATCGGACGTCAAATCGTTCTTCAGCCGGACCATCGCTAGGCGTCGGAGCTGCCGCCGGCGGCCTGCGCGCGCGCAAGAAGCAGGCGACGCGGGCCGCGATCTCCGAGGTCGCCACCCGCCTGTTCGTCGAGCGCGGCTTCGACAACGTCACGGTGGCCGAGATCGCCGACGCGGCCGATGTCGCCAAGATGACGGTGTTCAACTATTTCCCGCGCAAGGAGGATCTGTTCTTCGATCGCGAGGAGGAGGGGCGGACACTGGTGCGGGACGCGCTGGCGCAACGTGCGCCGGGTGAGGCGCCGGTAGCGGCGCTGCGCCACCTCGCGCATCGCCTGGCTGAGGAGCGCCACCCGTTCGCGCGGTTCACGCCGGCGACCGCGAGCTTCTGGCGCACCGTCAAGCACAGCGCGGCGCTGTCGGCGCGCGCGAGAGAGATGCGCGACGAGCTGGTGCGCGATGTCGGCGCCATGCTGGCGGAGGCGGTGAAGCGGCCGCGGGACGATGCCCATGCGGAGCTCGCGGCGGGCCTCGTGATGACCGCCTGGATCGTGGCCTACGCCGAAGGGCTGCGGTTGCAGCGCCGGGGCGGCGCCGCCGCGACGCTGCAGCGCGCGTTCATCGCGACGATCGAGCGCGGCTTTGCCGGCGTCGCCGCCGCGCTACAGGGCACGCCCTACGTATGAGATGCTTCGCCGGCCTCAGGACGATCGGGAGGTGCCGTGGATATGATCAGATCAAATGATCCGCCGCCACTATTCCCGGTACTTGCTCTGGTCGATGCCGTGGCGGTGCAGCTTGTCGTAGAAGGTCTTGCGCGGAACCCCTAGGGCTTCCACGGTGGCCTGGACGTCGCCGCGGTGGAGCGCCAGCGCCTCGCGGATCAGCTCGGCCTCGAACGCCTCGACCCGCTTCGGCAGCGGCAGCCGTTCGGGCACGGCTGGCGCCGGCGCCGGATCGTGGGTCAGCCCCAGCGCCACGCGCTCGGCGAAGTGGGTGAGCTCGCGGACATTGCCGGGCCAGGAGTGGCTCTGCAGGTATTGCAGCTCGCGATGGCCGACGGCGGGCTGCGCGCGGCCGAGCCGCTTGGCGGCGCGCGCCAGGAAGTGGCCGAACAGCAGCGCGATGTCGGCGCGGCGGTCGCGCAGCGGCGGGATCTTCACCGTCACCACATGCAGGCGGTAGTAGAGATCCTCGCGGAAGCTGCCGGCGCGCACCAGTGCGAGCAGGTCGGTCTTGGTCGCGGCGACGACGCGGACGTCGACGCCGCGCAGCTCGTTGGTGCCGAGCGGGGTGATCTGGCGGCTCTCCAGCACCCGCAGCAGCTTGACCTGCAGCGCCGGCGACATCGCCTCGATCTCGTCGAGGAACAGCGTGCCGCCGTTGGCGTGCTCGATGCGGCCGATCCGCTTTTTCAGCGCTCCTGTGAAGGCGCCGGCCTCATGGCCGAACAGTTCGCTCTCGATCATGGTCTCGGGCAGGGCGCCGCAGTTGACGGCGACGAACGGGCGCGCCGCGCGCCGGCTCCAGCGGTGCAGCGCGTTGGCAGCGACATCCTTGCCGCTGCCGGTCTCGCCCTCGATCAAGACGTCGATGTCGGCGTCGGCGATCTGGCGCAGCGTCTGGCGCAGGCGCTCGATCGCCGGATCGTCGCCGATCAGTGGCAGGTCGTCGGTCGCCGCCTCCGCGGCGCGGCGCAGCGCGCGGTTCTCCAGCACCAGGCGGCGCCGGTCGAGGGCATGGCGGATGCTGCCGAGCAGCCGGTCGGAGGCGTAGGGTTTGGTGAGGAAGTCGTAAGCGCCCTCGCGCATGGCATCGACCGCCATGGAGATGTCGCCATGGCCGGTGATCAGGATCACCGGGATCTCGGCGTCGATGCGGCGCAGCCGGCGGAACAGCTCGAGCCCGTCGATATGCGGCATGCGCACGTCGGTGACGACGACGCCGGCGAACTCGGCGTCGATCTCGCCGAGCGCCTCCTGGGCGGACGGGTAGGGCGCGACGGTGAAGCCGGCGAGCAGCAGCGCCTGCACATTGGCGGCGCGCAGGCTGTCGTCGTCGTCGATGAAGGCGACATCGGTCATGGCAGTCTCGGAAGCGTGAGGGAGAGCACGGCGCCGCCGTCCGGGCCGTTATGGGCCGAGAAGCTGCCGCCGAATTCGCTGAGGATGTCCCTGGAGATCACGAGCCCGAGGCCGAGCCCGGTCGCTTTCGTCGAGGTGAACGGCACGAACAGCGATTGCAGCACGCGCTCCGGCAGGCCGGGGCCATTGTCGGCGATGGTGACGCTGATCTCGTGCGCCGCGGCTTCGGCGGTGACGCGGATTTGCGGCGCGGGGCGGCCGTCCAGTGCCTCGATGGCATTCTGCAGCAGGTTGACGAATACCTGCTCGAGCCGGATCTGGTCGGCAGCGACGGTGACGTCGGCGTCGCCGAGCGCGAGCGCGAGGCCGATCGCCTGCTGGCGCAGGCGGTGGCCGACCAGCAGCAGCGCGCCGTCGAGCGCACCACGCAGCGACACCGGCCCGATCGCGGCCGGCGACTTGCGCGCGAACGCCCGCAGCTCGCCGGTGATGCTGCCGATGCGGTCGGTGAGGTTTGCAATGATCGCGAGGTTGCCGCGCGCCTGTGCCACATCGTGGCGGTCGAGCAGGGCGGCGCCATTGTCGGCGAAGGTGCGGATCGCCGCGACCGGCTGGTTGATCTCGTGGGCGACGCTGGCGGCGATCTGGCCGAGCGTGGCGAGCTTGTTGGCCTGGATCAACTCGTCCTGCATCTCGTTGAGCTCGACCTCGGCGCGGTGGCGCTCCTCCATCTCGGCGTGCAGGCGGCTGTTGGCCTGCTGCAGCTCCATGGTGCGGTCGTGGACCCGCTGCTCGAGCTCCCGCCGCGTCGCCTCGGCCTGGGCGCGCTGGTGCTGCAGGTTGCGGCGGCGTGTCCACCACACCGCGACGATGCCGAAGCCGATCACGCCCGCCAGCACCGCGAGCGCGCGCGCCGCGGTGGTGGCGATCGTCAGTGGCGCGCGGGTCGGCGCCAGCAGATGCAGTGTCCACGGCGAGCCGGGCACGGCGGCGGCGGCGACGATGTACTCCACCGGCGGGCGGCCTGCGGCCGTGCGGATCACCCGCTGCGGGTCGTGCTCGGGTGCGAGCGGCAGCGGGTCGAGCGGCGCCGCGCCAAACTGCAGGCTGGCGCGGATCTCGGCCTGTTGCTCCGCCGACAGCGGCGCGATGGCCTTGAAGCGCCACGACGGCTCGCTGGTCACCAGCACGATGCCGCGGTCGTCGGTGACGAAGATCGGCTCGGCGAAGCGGTGCCATTGCGCCTCGATGGTGTCGAACTCGACCTTGACCACGATGACGCCGAGCGCGCGGCCGGCGTCCTCGATCCGGCGAGACAGATAGAGGCCTGGACGGAGGCTGACATTGCCATAGGCGAAGTGCTGGGCGTGTCCCTGCGCCATCGCTCCCTGAAAATACGGGCGGAAGGCGTAGTTGTTGCCGACGAAGCTGATGTCGGTGTCGTGGTTGCTGGCGGCGATCGTCAAGCCGTCGGCATTGATGAGGTAGATGACCGCGGCGCGGGTCCCACTGCTCAGCGAGGCGAGCTTCTGGTTCAACGCTGCCACACGCTCGGGCGTGGGCGTGCTCAGCGCATGCTGCACGTCGGGGTCCTGTGCGAGCACGAAGGGCAGTGTGCGCTGCTTCTCGATCTCGCTCTGCAGCACGGCGACCCGCTGCGAGGCGGTGGCTTCGGCTTCACTGTGGATCCGCGCCAGCGTGCGGTGCTCCGCCCACAATCGTGCGGCCTGATCGAGGCCGATCAGCAGCAGGACGACCGCGGCGAACGGCGCCACCTGGCGCAGCCAGGGCGCGCGTCCGGCCTGCGGGGCGGGCAGTGACATGCGGAACGGCTCCCGGTCGGTTGCGAATGTCGTGCGCGGAAATGCGCACAGGATGGTCCCGTCTTGTGCGGAATTCCGCACAAAATGTCCAGCGCCATCGCGCGGCCGTTCAATTTTCTTGAGGTGAATCAATCGGCTGGAATTTCGTCGCAGTTGGCACGCCGCCTGCTAAAGCGCCGACGGGTCTCGGCGCAATCCGGCGTCGGGGCGCGAAATTCAAGAAGACGCAGCCGACCTCGAGGAGGAAACCATGGTGCAGGCCATTGCGGCCGCAGAGGGGCATGCCGCCCCGAAGCGCTTTCATCATCATCTCTATGTGCAGGTGCTCGGCGCCATTTTCGCCGGCGTCCTGCTCGGCCATTTCTATCCCCAGCTCGGCACTGCGCTGCAGCCGCTGGGCGACGCCTTCATCAAGCTGGTGAAGATGATCATCGCCCCGGTGATCTTTTTGACCGTGACCACCGGCATCGCCGGCATGGGCGACCTGAAAAAAGTCGGCCGCGTCGCCGGCAAGGCGATGCTGTACTTCCTGGTGTTCTCGACGCTGGCGCTGATCGTCGGCCTGATCGTCGGCAACGTGATCCAGCCGGGCGCGGGCCTGCACATCGATCCGGCGAGCCTCGATCCCAAGGCGACCGCGAGTTACGCCGCCAAGGCGCACGACTCCACCGTCGTCGGCTTCCTGATGAACATCATCCCGGCGACGCCCGTTGCCGCGCTCGCCTCCGGCGACATCCTGCAGGTGCTGTTCTTCGCCGTGCTGTTCGGCATCGCGCTGGTGCTGATCGGCGACAAGGCCGATCCGGTCATGACCGTGCTGACCTCGCTGTCGCAGGCCATGTTCCGCCTCGTCGCCATGCTGATGAAGCTCGCGCCGATCGGCGCGTTCGGCGCGATGGCCTTCACCATCGGCAAGTACGGCATCGGCTCGATCGCCAGCCTCGCGATGCTGGTCGCGACCTTCTACATCACCTCGGCGCTGTTCGTGTTCATCGTGCTCGGCGCGGTCGCCCGCTATAACGGCTTCTCGATCCTGGCTCTGCTGCGCTACATCAAGGAGGAACTGTTGCTCGTGCTCGGCACCTCCAGCTCCGAGGCGGCGCTGCCCAGCCTGATGGCCAAGATGGAGCGCGCCGGCTGCAAGCGCTCGGTGGTCGGCCTCGTCATCCCGACCGGCTACTCCTTCAACCTCGACGGCACCAACATCTACATGACGCTGGCGTCGCTGTTCATCGCGCAGGCGACCGGCATCCACCTCAGCCTTGCCGACCAGGTGCTGCTGCTTTTGGTCGCGATGCTCAGCTCGAAGGGCGCGGCGGGCATCACCGGCGCCGGCTTCATCACGCTGGCGGCGACGCTGTCGGTGGTGCCGTCGATCCCGGTCGCCGGCATGGCGCTGATCCTCGGCATTGACCGCTTCATGTCGGAGTGCCGCGCCATCACCAACTTCATCGGCAACGCCGTCGCCACCATCGTGATCGCGCGCTGGGAAGGCGAGCTCGACACCGCGACGCTGCAGGCGACGCTGAGCGGGCAGGCCGTGCCTGCGGTGGCTGAGCCGGCCGCCGAGCTGTCGCCGGCGCAGTAACCGTCGATCCCGTCACGGCTCCCGCCGCGCGATGCAGGCCGCGTGGCGGGAGCTTCTTTTTTGCGGGGCCGGCATTGCCGCGCTTGCAGCGCCGCTCGGGTATTCATAGATCTGATGACTGTTGCCGCGAGCCATTAGTCGATCTTCTGTCATGATGAACTTGATGCATTGGCGCATGCTGGTTGCCGTCGCGGACTGCGGCAGCATCACGGGCGCCGCCGAGCGCCTCGGCATGACCCAGTCCGGCGCGAGCCAGGCCGTCGCCCAGCTCGAGGAGACCCTCGGCGTGGCGCTGTTCACGCGCGAGCGGCGGCAAACCGTGCCGACCGCGGTCGGCCTGCAGGTCATCGACCATGCGAGGGCGATGCTGGCCTCGCTGGAGCAGATCCAGTCGGTCGCCGACACCTCTAAGGGGCTGGCCAAGGGATCGATCCGGCTCGGCAGCTTTCCCATGGTGCTGCAGTCGGTGCTGCCGCCGCTGCTGCGCCGGTTTAGGCAGCGGCATCCAGGCATCGACATTGTCACGCTCGAGGCGAGCGACGAGGAGGTCGAAGCGCTGCTCGCCGCCGGCACCATCGATGTCGGGACAGTGGTCAATCCGTTGCCGCAGCGCGGCGCCAGCGTGCTCGGGCACGATCCCTGGCTGGCGGTGGTGCCCGCGGGCCATCGCTTCGCGCGATCCCGTCGCGGTGGTGTCGTGTCGCTGCAGGAGCTCGTTGCCGAGCCGTTCGTCCTCGCCACCGGTGGCTGCACGGCGACGGCGCAGGGCGTCGTCGCCGACGCCGGCCTCGCTCTCGCTGATGTCCGCGCCAGCGTGCGCGACTGGAGCAGTGCGTTCGCGCTGGTGCGCGAAGGCGTCGGCGTGACGCTGGTGCCGGAGCTGACGCTGCCGGCTGATCGCCGCGGCCTGCAGGTGCTGAAGCTCACGGAGCCCGTCCATCGCGCGTTTGGCCTGGTCGGTTCCACGGCAAGGGCGCGATCCCCAGCCGTTCAGGCGCTGTTCGCCATGCTCGGCGAGCCGGCCTGACATCAGTCCGGCTGATGGCAGCTTTCTGGCAGGCTTGTTTTACGAAGATGCGCCGTCGACCTATCTCTGCCGCATCCAGGCGGACGCGACCGGCGTTCGCGCCGATGTCGTGAGGGATTGTGATGAAGCTGTACTCCGCCCCCAACACCTGCTCGCTGTCGCCGCATATCGTGCTGCGCGAGCTCGGCCTGCCGTTCGAATTGGTGATGGTCAACAACAGGACCAAGGTGACCGCCGATGGTGGCGACTTTCTCGCGATCAATCCGAAGGGCTATGTCGCAGCGTTCAAGCTCGACGACGGTGAGGTGCTGACCGAGGGGCCGGCGATCGTGCAGTATCTTGCCGACCTCAAACCCGAAGCCGGCCTCGCGCCGGCGAACGGCAGCTGGCAGCGGGTGCGCCTGCAGGAGATGCTGAACTTCATCGGCAGCGAGATCCATGCGGGCGCGAGCCCGCTGTTCAACGCCGCGATCCCCGATGCGGTGAAGGATATTTTCAGAGAGCGCCTGTCGCGCCGCCTCGCCGAAATCGCCGCGACGCTGTCGACGCAGGATCATCTGCTCGGAGACCGGTTCGGCGTCGCCGATGCCCATCTCTACGCCGTGCTGTTGTGGATGCCGCTGCTCGCGATCGATCTCGACCGCTGGCCGGCGCTCACGGCGTACATGACACGCATCGGCGCGCGGCCTGCCGTGCAGGCGGCGCACCAGGCGGAGCGGGACGCGGCGATTGGCTAAAAGGCGTGCTGGCGTCATTCCGGGGCGTCGCGCAGCGACGAACCCGGAATCTCTGCGGCGCCCTTGTGGAGCGGTCGAGATTCCGGATCGCCGCCACCGGACCGCGCGTTGCGCGGATCCGTTGACGGCGTCCGGAATGACGGTGAGTTATCGCCGTTATTACACCTCGGCTCCCTGTCGTCCGAGGCACTTTGCAACCGCGGCCGTCAGCGCGATGGCGCGCGGATCGATCAAGGTGGCCGCCCATCGGTTCGTCACGTAGCCGAAGCCGACGCGGGCTTCGGGATCGGCAGCCCCTAGCGATCCTCCGCTGCCCGGGTGGCCGAATGACGCGCGGCCGAGCATGGGCATGACAGGCGGACTGGACCGCCAAAAGCCCAGCGACATGTTGAACATGTTCCTTGTGGCGGGCTCCAGTTCCGGTGGGACGCCGTGCATGCGTGTGCGGCTGGTCTGAAGCATCGTCATCGCTGCCACTGTGTCGGGCTGGAGGAGACGGATGCCGTCGACGTCGCTCACCGTCGCCGCGTACATGCGGGCGATCGAGCGGGCGTTGGCGAACATGTTCGCGGCGGGAAACTCTGCTGCCCGATAGGCGCGCGAGTGCATGTTCTCCTCGGTGATGCCGCCCACCGATCCAGCCTTGATGAGGACCGACCCCGGTCCCCAAAGGGTCTTCACCAAGGCTTCGGCCACGGCAGGCTCCAATCCCATGAGCTTGCCGAAGTCAGTGGCGAGGTTCTCGATGGATTTGTAAGGGAAGGGGGCCGCCTCGACCCGGGCAACCCGCGGCTCGATCTCTTCGGGGAGACCGATCCATGCGGATAGCCCGAGAGGGCGGGCGATGTCCTCGGCGAAGAAGGTGCCCAACGATCGGCCGGTGATGCGCCTGACGACCTCTCCAACGAGATGGCCGTAGGTTATCGCGTGGTAGAGGTGCTCCGTCCCGGGCGTCCAGAGCGGCTTTTGGGCTTCCAGCGCACGAATAACCGGATCCCATGCGCACGCCTCTTCGAACGTCAGTGGCATGTCGACAACCGGCAGGCCCGCCTGGTGGGAAAGCAGCCACCTGACCGGAATCTCCTCCTTGCCCGCCGCGCCGAACTCCGGCCAGTACCGGATGACGGGAGCATCGAGATCAAGCTCGCCACGCTCGACGAGGAGGTGGGCGCACATCGCGGTCGCCCCCTTCGTGGTCGAGGCGACGGCGACGACGGTGTCCTGTTTCCACGCCCGACTGCTCTCGCGGTCGGCCAGGCCGCCCCACAGATCGACCACAGCACGCCCGTCGACGTAGACGCAGCATGCCGCGCCCAGGTCCTTTCCTTCTTTCAGGTCCTTTCCTTCTTTCAAGTTGGCGCTGAAGATATCCGCCACTTGCTCCCAGCCGTGCTCGACCAGGCCATCGACGCCACTCATTGCCATTTCTCCCGATCATGACTTTCGCGGACCTGATTGGCTGTCATCTGCCAATCAGGTCTCGCATCAATGCGATGCGTTGCCCGCGACGCGATCGATGGCGTCGATCAGCCGTTGCCGCTCCTTGTTGATCCACTGACCCTCGGAGTAGTTCTGGAGAAACGTCTCAGCGAACGCCACGGGATCCTCCCCGACGATCGCGCGGATCGGGGTTCCGTTCGCCGCGCTCTGCTCGAAGAGATCTGCGAGATCCTCCAGCATCGACACCAGGGTGTCCCCTTTCGTGATCGACCCGAAGTACATCAGGTACCGGTCCAGCGCCTCGATCGCCGTGCGATAGTTCGCGGGAATCTGTTCCGTGCGCGCCTTGTACTGCCAGTAGCGCTTCTTCTGCTCGATCGACCCTGTGAGCTGTTCGATCCATCCTGCGGCCATGTCTAATTCCTTCCTTCGCGG
The DNA here is from genome assembly GCA_040756765.1 of Pseudomonadota bacterium. GTDB lineage: Bacteria > Pseudomonadota > Alphaproteobacteria > Rhizobiales > Xanthobacteraceae > Bradyrhizobium_A. Next base: position 52,039 of record JBFLYG010000018.1, read on the forward strand.
AGCTGTTCGAGCCGTTGGGTGAGGAAGCTCCAGGTCCTCCAGAACTCTTCGAGATATGTCCGTCCCTGAGCGTTGAGCGAATACACCTTGCGCGGCGGGCCCTTCTCGGACGGGATCTTCTGCACGTCGACGAGGCCGCGCTGCTCGATCCTGACCAGCAGCGCGTAGACGGTGCCTTCGGCGATGTCGGAGAAGCCCTGCTCCCGCAACCGTGCCGTGATCTCGTAGCCGTACGCGGGCTGCGCGCGCAGGATCGCGAGAACGATGCCCTCCAGCGTGCCCTTGAGCATCTCCGTCATCTGCTTGCCCACGAACGCCTCCAGCTACTAAGCGATAATGACTACTGGTAAATAGTATTGCTAAGTAGCTGTGTCAAGCGCCGCGTGGACGATCCTTGATGCGGTGAGGGCGATCTTCAGGGAATGCCTGTTCCGGCGCTTCGATGCGGTCGCGGCGACGCTCAAGAGGCTGTTAGCGATCGATCTCGGCTGCTGGCCGGCTATTGCGGCGTACATGATGCGCATTGCCGCGCGTGCCGCGGAGCGGGCGGCGGCGATCGGCAAAAATGCGTGCTGGCGTCATTCCGGGGCGTCGCGCAGCGACGAACCCGGAATCTCTGCGGTGTCCCTTGTGGAGCGGTCGAGATTCCGGATCGCCGCCACCGGACCGCGCTTTGCGCGGATCCGCTGACGGCGCCCGGAATGACGGTGAGTTATCGCCGTGAAGATACGATACCTCGGCTTCCTGTCGTCCGCCCGATCAGTCGGACGAGAATCCGAACGGTACGCTCATCCGCCTGAAGTCGTCGGGCAGCAGCTCGCGGCCGATCGGCAGCGCCGAGCGTGCGGCGCATTTCGGGCGATGGCAGACGCGGCAGGCGACGCCGATCGGAGTGGGGGCCTCCGCGGATGGTCCGGCGCCGTTCTGGGTATAGACCAGCTGGCTGGCGTGCTCGGCGGCGCAGCCGATGGCGATGGCGCGCTCGACCCGCATGGCGCCGAACGCGCCGCCGCCGGCGGTCACGGTGCGGGCGATCGAGAAGAAGCGTTTGCCGTCGGGCAATTCCAGCCACTGCGTGACGATCTGGCGCGGCGTCTTGAAGACGTCGTGGACCGACCACAGCGGACAGGCGCCGCCGTGCTTGGCGAACGGAAAGCCGGCGCCGTCCAGCAGCTTCGAGATGTTGCCGGCCGGATCGACGCGGATCAGGAAGAACGGGATCTTTTCCTGGCCCGGTCGCTGCAGGGTGGTGATGCGATGGGCGGTCTGCTCGAAGCTGGTGCCGAACTGCCGCGCCAGCGCCTCCAGGTCGTAGCGGCGCGTCTCCACTGCTTTCGCGAATGCGGAGTAGGGCATGATGATCGCTGCGGCGGCGTAGCCCCCGAGCGCCCGGCGCGCCAGCAGCTCGGCGTTCTTGGTCGAGAAGTGGCCGGCGTCGAGGGCCGCGGTGATCTCTCCCTCCATCTCGAGGTAGGCGAGTTGCTGCGCCAACTGGAAATGCAGGCTCGCGGTGTCCAGTGAATCCTCGAGCAGCAGCTGCCGGCGATGCAGATCGAGCCGCCTGACGGAGCCGAGCATGACGTCCGGCGGCAGGTAGCGAACCCTGAGGTTGTGACGCGCCTTGAGGTGGTCGATGAACCCGCTCGGGCCGGAAGCCGCCTGGGCGAGGCGCTCGGCGGCGTCGTCGATGTCAGCGAAATTGTTGCGCCGTGCGGCCAGGAACCGCCTGACCTCCGCCACCGGATCGCTGGCATCGAAACCTTCCGCGTCCGAGAGTGACACAAGGCCCGCGAGCCCCGGAGCCCTGCGGTCGGCAAGGGCGAGCTGCTCCTCGCGATAGGCGGTGTAGAGGCGCAGGAACGCCTCCGTCATGCCCGGGAAGCTGGTGGCAATGTCGCTGATTTCGAGGGGCGGAATATCGATGTCCGAAAACATCGGCTCCTTGATGATGGATTGCATCCGCGCGGCGTGGTCGGCGCCGCCGTCGCCGGCGAGATCGGCGAGGTCGACCTTGTAGGTCCGGGCGAGGCGCAGCAGCATGTCCGCCGTCACCGGGCGCTGGTTGCGCTCCAGAAGGGCGACATAAGGCGCTGATATCTCGAGATCGGCCGCCATGTCGGCCTGGGTCAGCCCGAGGTCGCGCCGCAGCCGGCGCAGCCGTGGCCCCATGAACACCGAGCGGGCGGTCGAGGTTGTCATCTCCAGCGCAGTCCCCTGGTTATGTAAGAAAATTACAACATAACACGGCGTATTTGTAAAGTATGACAAGTTATCCGCGGAGTGACTGGTCTCCCGCGTGGCGGGGCTTACAAACGGGACACGACTTGTTTGGCAGCCCCCCAAGAACGCATCCAAGAGAACACGAGGGAATAGTGTCATGAACTACCAGCCACGCGGGATGAACGATCTGGCCCTCCAGGGGCCGGCTTCCTACCAGAGCGAGATCGAGGCGGCGCAGGCGCTGCTGAAGACCAAGCCGACCTGGAGCGGCGTGAGCGCCGAGGCGGTTGCCCGGATGCGGCTGCAGAACCGTTTCAAGACCGGCCTCGACATCGCCCGCTACACCGCGGCGCTGATGCGCAAGGACATGGCCGCCTACGATGCGGACCCCACCAAGTACACCCAGTCGCTCGGCTGCTGGCACGGCTTCATCGCCCAGCAGAAGCTGATCTCCATCAAGAAGCACTTCGGCGCCACCGATCGCCGCTACATGTATCTCTCCGGCTGGATGATCGCGGCGCTGCGCTCCGAGTTCGGTCCGCTGCCCGACCAGTCGATGCACGAGAAGACCTCGGTGCCGGCCCTGATCGAGGAGCTCTACACCTTCCTGCGCCAGGCCGACTCCCGCGAGCTCAACGATATCTTCCGCGAGCTCGACAAGGCCCGTGCGGCCGGCGACAAGGCGAAGGAGCAGGCGCTGATCGGCAAGATCGACGGCTTCCAGACCCATGTCGTGCCGATCATCGCCGACATCGACGCGGGCTTCGGCAATGCCGAGGCGACCTACCTGCTCGCCAGGAAGATGATCGAGGCGGGCGCCTGCGCCCTGCAGATCGAGAACCAGGTGTCGGACGAGAAGCAGTGCGGCCACCAGGACGGCAAGGTGACGGTGCCGCATGAGGTGTTCCTGGCGAAGATCCGTGCCTGCCGCCATGCCTTCCTCGAGCTCGGCGTGGAAGACGGCGTGGTCGTGACCCGCACCGACTCGCTCGGCGCCGGCCTGACCCAGCAGATCGCCGTGAGCCACAAGCCCGGCGACCTCGGCGACCAGTACAACAGCTTCCTCGACTGCGAAGAGGTGACTGCGGCCACCGTCAAGAACGGCGACGTCATCCTCACCCAGAACGGCAAGCTGATGCGGCCGAAGCGCCTGCCCAGCAACCTCTACCAGTTCCGCGCTGGCACGGGCGAGGACCGCTGCGTGCTCGACTGCATCACCTCGCTGCAGAACGGTGCCGACCTGCTGTGGATCGAGACCGAGAAGCCGCATATCGAGCAGATCGGCAAGATGGTCGACCGTATCCGCGAGGTGGTGCCGAACGCCAAGCTCGCCTACAACAACTCGCCGTCGTTCAACTGGACGCTCAACTTCCGTTGGCAGGTGTACGATGCGATGAAGGAAGCGGGCAAGGACGTCAGCCAGTACAACCGCGCCGAGCTGATGAAGGCGGAGTACGACAGCACCCCGCTGGCGATCGAGGCCGACGAGCGCATCCGCACCTTCCAGGCGGATTCGGCCAAGCGCGCCGGCATCTTCCACCACCTGATCACGCTGCCGACCTACCACACGGCCGCGCTGTCGACCGACAACCTCGCCAAGGAGTACTTCGGCGAGCAGGGCATGCTCGGTTACGTGAAGAACGTGCAGCGCCAGGAGATCCGCCAGGGCATCGCCTGCGTCAAGCACCAGAACATGGCCGGCTCCGACATCGGCGACGACCACAAGGAATACTTCGCCGGCGAGGCGGCCCTGAAGGCGGGCGGCGCGCACAACACGATGAACCAGTTCGGCTGATCATCGGACCTGCGGGACGGGAGGCCAACCGGTCTCCGATCAGCCCGGCGATCTATCTCGTGAAAAGGGCGGCGCAATGCGCCGCCCTATTTTTGTCTCTAACGCGAGGTGCGGAGCTGGGGCTGAACGTAGCTTTTTCGGTTCGGCGTCATGCTCGGGGGCGTCTTACCGAGCCTTGCGCCATGTGGGATGCTGTGTGCCTTCTGTATTTTTCTGCGTCATCACCGGGCCGCCGCGCAGCGGCGAGACCCGGTGATCCAACTGTATGGCGTCGTGTTGTGTGATGAGGAAGTTGGATTGCAGGGGCTTTGCCCGGCAATGACGCGTGATCGTGGCGCGTTTCGTAGAATTGGCGCGAACGTGTGGTCTCGCGCTGGGTGGGCGCGGAGTGCTGGGGGGGGGGGGCTCGACCCATCCGGTAGCGATCGCGCTCGCCCAGGTCGGCATGCCTCTGCCGCTGCCTGCGCAGCCATGGCCGTAGTGTCGTAGGCGGTACAGCGGACGGTCGCGGCGTCGATCGGGCTCGTCCGGACCTCGCCATTGTCCGCTATGGGCTACTATGACCGGGCGACGGCGGAGCCACGGTGGGAGGTTCGATCGCGATATCTTTGTCGTATGTCCTTGTCTCAAGGCGGATGACCTGACCTTTATAGTCGAGATCTTCAAACCGGAGGGGAAGGCGCGTTTCCGTATCAACGTACATGCGCCGTTTCGATGCGAGATTTCTCGACGTTTCGAAGTCCACATAGGCATCGTATTCAAAGAGCCGATACCGGCCATGGTCTTTCTCGGTCTCGCCGAGGCATGCGGCGCGTCCGACGTGGTATGTGCGACCATTGAGATAGGCTGGCAGAAAAAATGGGCTGGACCAACTTGCTGATACCGCGCCGGCCATGGGGGAAGGGTTGCTTGTCTCAACCCATTCGCGTTCGGCAAGCCGTTGCCATGATCGATTGCCGATCGTGATTGTTTCGAGCCCGCCCCCGTGATAGGGCACGCCGTCAATCGTGTTATGGGTTGAATTGGGCGCGACGAAAGTGCCGTACATTCCCGACACGCCGTTCCAAAATTGTCCGACTATTTTGTACTGGAACGGAAGCGCCGTCTGGCCGTGATCGATTGTGCGAAGCACTTCTTTCCTGCATTCGACATCAGCAGAGTCGACAGCGAGCTGAAATGCCTGAAGCGATTTTGCCTTCCTGCTCGCAAGGTCGACCTGTGGTGGCTCGATCCTGATTGAAGGATCATAGCGATAAGTGCTGACGACGTTGATGGCTTCCGGTGTGCCTCCTGACCTCTCGTATCGGACGGTCAGGCCGGTATCGGGGTCAACAAAAATCTTTTCAAGAAATACCTCAGCTGGAGGAGGAGTGTAGAGTATGAACCGGGTTTCCAATTCATAACCAATGAGGGCTTTCGCTTCGATCACCACCTGTCCGAGGCATTTCGTCTTCAACGCTTGATAGGAAGCGTCAGGAACGGTGAATTGATGCGACCAGCTCGATCCCAGCGGCGGAAGCCAGCCAAAGCCATCATTCTTCCAGCTTTGAGTGCCAATATAGATTTGTTCAGAAATTCGCTGGCCGTCCTGAGACCATTCAACGGCGATATGCTCGGCCTTGTTGGGCTCTATCGTTCCAGTCCGGTGCCGATCGAAGTTCTTATTCCATTGATGGCTCGTATAGTGAAACGGGCCGGAGGTGAGAATGTTTTCTCGCGCCTTGTCTGCGGCGCTCTCGCAATCCGCTTGTGCTGCGGAATGATTCATCGCCAGCGCCAGCACGATGATGATGCATCTTGAGAGCATTCGATGAACTCCGCGAGCGTTGCGTGCTCTCGACAGGCGCTTCTTGACGCCGTTGGGCATCCGACGCCATCTACCACAGATTCACTGACGATGTCGGTGAAGCTTGTTCCAATTACGACAAATACAGGTGTCCGCTTGAAAATCTGCAGCCGCTCATTTTCGATGATTTTGGCACGGTGAAGCTTGCCGTCGGCGATCCCGTGCTTGTCGGTCTTACGTCAGTCACGTGGAGGGGCTAATACAACGCCGCGCGGTTCAGTGCCTCGTCGAAGTGGCGGTTCATCATCTTGCGCGCCTTGACCGGGTCGCGGTCGCGGATCGCCTGCACGATGCCTTCGTGCGTCTTGAGGATCTGCTTCCATTCCGCCAGCGACGTGATCGAGCAGAGACCGTCATAGATCATGCCCTTGATGGTCATGGTCAGCGCCTCGGTGGTGATGGCGTAGAGCGGATTGCCCGAGGCCTGCGCGATCGCCGCATGCAGTTCGAAGTCGGTGGCGAGGAAGCGCTTGGGGTCCTGCAGGCTGTCGCGCAGGCCGGCGATCGCGGCGTCGAGGCGCGCGAGATGTTCGTCGGTGCGCTCATGCGCGGCGAGCACCGCGGCTTCGCATTCGATGGTGCGGCGGAAGGTGCCGATGTTGCGGAACGAGACCTGGCGTGTCGCGAGGCCGTGATCGAACGCACGCGCCATCGCGTTGGGCTCGAGGCGATGCACCATCGGCCGGCGGCCGTTGGCGATGTCGATGATGCCGACAGCTTCGAGTTGCGTCAGCGCCTCGCGCACCACGCCGCGGCTGACGCCGAAGATCGCGCCGAGCTCCTGCGCGCTCGGCAGGAAGTCGCCGGCGCCGAGGCCTTTCTCCACAATGTGGGTTCGTACGCGCTCCACGACCTGATCGACGAGGCTCACGGCCTTGATCGGTTCCACCGGGCGTTTCCTCGGATGTGTCCTTGGGGTTTCTTGGGGTTCTTTTTCTCGACAATCATACTATCCACCTGTATGACAGGCGGCAAGCAACAACGGCGGCAAGCCGGCGCACCCAGGCGGGATCGGGAGGAGAGACGGTCGTGACGGCCGCGACAGCCAAGAGCTCCAGCATCGGCGTGGGACTGCGCATCCGCTCTTGAAGCCGCGCGCGGCCGCGCGCACGATCACGGCAACCAACAGCAATAACCTTTGAGAGGAGACGAGGATGGGGAGGCAAGCGATGAAGGCCATGCTGGCGGCGGGCGCCGCCGCGCTGATGCTCTCGGCGGTCGCGCCGGCATCGGCCGAAACACTCACGGTGTGGTGGGTGAAGGGCTTCTACAAGGCCGAGGATGAAGCGCTGCTCAACGCCATCAAGGCGTTCGAGGCCAAGACCGGCAACAAGGTCGAGCTGTCGCAGTATCCCGTGCAGGACATGATCCCGAAGACGGTGGCCGCGCTCGATTCCAGCACGCCGCCCGACGTCGCCTATGCCGACGTCTACGACTTCCAGGTCACCGGCAAGTGGGCGTTCGACGGCAAGCTCGAAGACATCTCCGACATCATGTCGCCGCTCAAGGACAAGTTCGCGCCCAACACGCTGGAAACCACCTACCTGCTGAACGGCAAGACCAACGCGCGCGCCTATTACGCGTTCCCGCTCAAGCAGCAGACCATGCATATCAACTACTGGAAGGATATGCTGGAGAAGGCCGGCCTCAAGGAAAGCGACATCCCGACCGGCTGGGACGACTACTGGAATTTCTGGTGCGACAAGGTGCAGCCCGCCGTGCGCAAGGCCACGGGACAGCGCGTCTACGGCATCGGCGCGCCGATGGGCGTCGATTCCAGCGACAGCTTCTATTCCTTCCTGACCTTCATGGACGCCTACAACGTCAAGCTGGTCGACGACAACGGCAAGCTCCTGGTCGACGATCCCAAGGTGCGCGAGGGCCTGATCAAGGCGCTCACCAGCTACGTGATGCCGGCGCAGAAGAGCTGCGCGCCGCCGTCGGCGACGAGCTGGAAGGACCCGGACAACAACGTCGCCTTCCACAACCGCTCGATCGTGCTGACCCACAACGCCACCATCTCGATCGCCGGCAAGTGGCTCGACGACAGCAACAACGAGTCGCTGACCGCCGAGCAGCGCGCCCAGGCCAAGAAGAACTACGAAGAGCTGATCGCGACCTCCGGCTTCCCCAACAAGCCGGACGGCTCGAAGATGGTCTACCGCGCTGCGGTGAAGACCGGCGTGATTTTCTCCGGCTCCAAGAACAAGGCGCTGGCCAAACAGTTCGTGACTTTCCTGCTGCAGGATGACAACCTCACCCCGTACGTGGAAGGTTCGCTCGGCCGCTGGTTCCCGGTGACCAAGAGCGGGCAGGAGCGGCCGTTCTGGCAGGCCGATCCGCACCGCCGCTCGGTCTACAACCAGTTCAAGGCCGGCACCGTGAACTTCGAGTTCACGAAGAACTACAAGTTCACCGTGGTCAACAACGAGAACGTCTGGGCGGTGGCCATGAATCGCGTGGTCAACGAGAAGATGCCGGTGGACAAGGCGGTCGATGAAATGATCGCCCGCATCAAGGCGATCGCCAACTGAGCGCACGGGCGGGGCGGCGCGTGTCGCCGTCCCGCCCGCGATTGTCGCGACCGGTGGCGTGTCCGCCGCCAGGTTCGCAGCCAAGTCCGCAGTAGGGCACGCACAGCCATTCGAGAGGCGCTTCCATGACCGTGCTGGCATCGACCGTTTCCACCGACACGTCCGGCGAGGGCTTTCGCCTGTCGCGGATGACGCCGGCGGAGCGGCTCGGTCTTCTGATGATCGTGCCGTACCTGATCCTGTTCCTGGTGTTCGTGCTCTATCCGGTCGGCTACGGCCTGTGGCTGGCGCGGAATCCTGCGAGCTACGCCAAGCTCGCGGCCGACCCGATTTTCCTGCGCACCGTGATCAACACGCTGATCTTCCTCGGCGTCGGCATCACGCTGAAGATGGTGATCGCGCTGTTCCTGTCCGACTTCTTCGTGCAGGACCGCTGGTGGATCAAGATTCTCGCGCTGATCTTCATCCTGCCGTGGGCGGTGCCGTCGATCACCACCATCCTGTCGGTGCGCTTCATGCTCAACCCGGAGTGGGGCATCATCAACCACACCATCTTCGCGCTGACCGGCGACGACGGCCCCAACTGGCTGAACAACCCGACATTGGCGCTGGCGCTCGCCATGGCGGTGCACATCTGGAAGTCGCTGCCGTTCTGGACGCTGATCCTGGTCGCCGGCCGGCTCGCGATCCCCAGCGACCTCTACGAGGCCGCCTCCGTCGACGGCGCCACCACCTTCCAGAAATTCCGCTTCGTCACCTGGCCGTCGCTGCGCACGCTGTGGCTGACCTGCCTGATCCTCTCCACGCTGTGGTCGCTCGGCGACTTCAACAGCGTCTACCTGCTCACCGGCGGGGGACCGGCGGACCTCACCCATGTGCTGGCGACGCTCGGCCTGCGCTACCTGCGGCTCGACCAGGTCGACATGTCGGTGGCGGCGGTGGTCTGTGCCATGCCGCTGGTCATTCCGCTGATCTACTTCATGATGAAACGGCTCGCCAAATGAACAGCATCGCGCAACAGGCCTGGTGGCAGAAGGTCTCGACCGAGGCCAAGCTTCTCCTCATCGGCATCCCGGTGCTGCTGTGGACCATGGCGCCGATCTACCACATGATGCTGTTCGCCTTCTCGGCGAAGGACAGCGCCATGTCGGGCGCGCTGTGGCCGGCGCAGCCGACGCTCAACAACTTCGCCATCGTGTTCGGGCAGAAGCACTTCTACCTGCATCACTTCTGGCAGCAGTTCGGCAACTCGCTGATCATCGCGGTGGCGACCGGCGCGCTGACGCTGTTCATCGCCACCTTCGCCGCTTTCGCCATCAGCCGGCTCAAGGTGCGGGGCGGGGCCTTCGTCATGAACCTCGCGCTGTTCACCTACTTCATCCCGGCGGCGTTCCTCGCTGTCCCGATGTACCGCACCATGGGCAACTACGGCCTGCTCAACACCCATGCCGCGATGATCTTCGCCATGGTGACGCTGTCGTCGCCTTACGCCATCTGGGTGCTCAAGCAGGCGTCCGACAAGCTGCCGTTCGAGCTCGACGAGGCTGCGGTGATGGATGGCGCTTCGCCCTGGCAGCTGTTCCGCCTGGTCTACCTGCCGCTGATGGTGCCGTCGCTGGTCGCGATCGGCACCTACGCGCTGCTGCTCGCCTGGAACGAATATCTCTACGCCTTCCTGCTGCTGTCGCGCGACACCGATATCACGCTCGGCGTCGCGCTCGGCAACTTCCTGGCCGCGGACGACTCGCCGTGGGAGCTGTTGATGGCGACCGGGCTCGTCTACTCGCTGCCGCCGGTCGTGATCTACTACGTGTTCAAGCGCTACATGGTCTCGGGGCTGACCGCCGGCGCGGTCAAGAGCTGACAACGCAGTCACAGAGCCGGGAATTTGTGCACCGCGCCGCCGGCCTTCCGGGCAGCGTCGTTGATCTTCCTCTGTCGTGGCCGGGCTTGTCCCGGCCACCCCGCTTAGGGACGCAGTGCCTTCCTTGCCGGGGTCGCCGGGAGACCTGAGTCCTAGCGATCCGTTAAAGACGGATCGCGCTGCCCGGCGACGACGAGACAGGATGGGCTCGTGTGTTGAATCTGCCATTTGCTTGGAGAGTCAGCGGCGAGACTGAAGCTAATGGTAGATCCACCACACTTGCGGGAAGTGCATGCAGGTGCGTGAGTTGACCTGATCTCTCGCCAATCTACTGTTCGACTCGCGATTTAAGGAGACGGACGGCAATGACGTTGGCGATGAGTTGGGACGAATGGGCTGGGCACGACGGCACGGCCTTGGCCGAGCGGGTGCGCAAGGGGGAGGTGACCCCGGCCGAGCTCGCCGCCCAGGCGGTTGCCGGCGTCGCCAAGGTCGATCCCCAGATCTCCGCCGTGGTCGAATTGTTCGACGACGTCGTCGCCGACCCGGCGAAGGACGGCGCCGATCTCAACGGTCCGTTCGCCGGCCTGCCGTTCCTGATGAAGGATCTCGGGCCGACCCTGAAGGGGCGCCTGCAGGAGATGGGCTCGCTGCTGATGCGCGGCAACCGCGCCGAGGCCGACACCTTCCTCACCACGCAGATGCGCAAGGCCGGCCTCAACCTGATCGGCCGCACCACCACCCCCGAATTCGGCGTCTGCAGCTCGGCGGAGAACCCCGCCGTCTATGTCACCCGCAATCCCTGGAACACCGACTACACCACCTGCGGCTCGTCCGCCGGCAGCGCGGCGGCGGTCGCCGCCGGCGTGGTGCCGCTGGCCCATGCCACCGACGGCGGCGGCTCGATCCGCATTCCCGCCGGCGTCAACGGCAACATCGGCCTGAAAGTGTCGCGCGGCGTGTTCTCGATCGCGCCGCATCTGTCGGATCTGTCCGGTCTCGTCTCGATTCAAGGCTGCCAGTCGCGCACGGTGCGCGACACCGCCGCGTTCGTCGATGCCTGCCGCGGCGGCGCGCCCGGCGAGTTCATGCCGTACTGGACTGCGCCCGAGCCGTACACGGAAGCGATCCGCCGCGACCCGCCGCGCCTCAGAATCGCGCTGTCGCACCAGTGGGGCGACTATCGCGCCACGCCGCATATCGCCGGCGAACTGCAGCGGGTGGGGCGCTTCCTCGAAAGCCTCGGCCACCATGTCGAGGAGGCGCTGCCGGCGATCGATTTGCGCGCTGCGTTCGCCGCGCAGACCACCTGCTACATCTCCAACTTCGCCGTGGTGATCGGCAATATGCTGGCCGCGCGCGGCCTCGAGCGGCCGCCGGAAGATCTGGTGGAGCCCATCAACATCCGCATCTGGGAGCATGGTCGCAACACCAGCTTCGCCGAGCGCGCCCGCATGCAGGCGGTGTTCAATGCGACGTCGCGCGGCTTCGGCGCCTTCTTCGAGGATTTTGACATCATCCTCACCCCGATCACCGCACTGCCGACCCCGAAGGTCGGCACCACCGAATATCTCACCCTCAGCGACAATCCGTCGGTGCTCGACTGGTTCGAGAACCTGTGGCGCAACTTTGCGTTCACCCCGCTCGCCAACCTCTGCGGCATTCCGGCGATCTCGCTGCCGCTCGCCACCAACGAGCATGGCTTGCCGCTCGGCATCCAGGCCCAGGCCAAGCAGGCCAATGACGGCCTGCTGCTGCAGCTCGCAGCTGAGATCGAGCGCGCCATCGGCGGCAAGTGGAGCGACGGCCGCAAGCCTGGCGTGCATGTGACGGCGGGGTGAGGAACGAGCCCGTCAACAATTCCAGCGCGTAGCCCCGCTCACCCCTGCTACTTGCTGCTCCGAAAAGCATGGCGGCTTGGGCTTTGCCGGTTGCAAGGGAATAGCCGTGAGCCATGCCGAGCGCCGCGCTCCCGTGCGCGATGACCAGCGCCTCAGGGAGGCGGACATCACCAGTGGAGTGGATTTGACATTCGCTACCCAGCTAGCCGCGGGCTCGCAGAGCGAATGTCAAATCCAAAACTCCACTAGCTACTTTAACTTAGCTAGTGGTCCTTTAATTCCGACATTCGCAACAGTGCCCGCTGAAACGGGATGCGAATGTTGGAATTGGACCACTAGCTAGTTCGCCGCGCTGCGCGCCAGCCGTTGCAGCATCGCTGCGATCTGCTGGTTGTCGTGCTCGGTTTGATCCGGATCACGCGCAGTCTCATGGTGGGCAACCGGCATCTCGGCGCGGCGCGGCGGCGCCTGTGACAGGCGCAGCGGACGCTCGTGGCTGACGGATATCGGTGGCGCCGGTTCGGTGTGAAGCGAATCCCAGGGCGCGCGCCACTCGTCGTTGACCTGGTAAGGCGGCATGCGTGTGCGAGGCAGCCGGAAGACCAGCGCGCTGACGAGGCCGGCCAGCGCCAGGGCGCCGACCATGACGATCAGCAGCATCTGTGTCGAGGACGATGATTTCTCGGCGGACGCCGCGGCTGCGGCGGCAGGTGCTGGCGCGACCGCTTGTTGCGGTGTCGCATGGGCCTGCGCGACCGCAGCCGGCTGGTCTGCAGCGTGCCGGGTCCCGTTGGTTCCGGCCATGCTCGATGCATCAAGCCACCTGGCGTTCACGTCCGACGACAGGGCATTCGCGCTGTCGGGCGCGGCTGACGCCGACGGATCGCCGGCCGGACTGGCGTCAGGGCTCGCGACCGGCGCGGCTGCGGCCTGCGACGAGGGCCACTGGGCAAGCGCATCGGCTGTTGATTTGCGCATCGCCGGCGCGGGGGCCGGCTGGCTCTGTGGCAGCGTCGCGTCGGCCGCCGCTGCCTCGGGCGCGACCGCTGCTGGCTGTTGCTGCGTGGTCGACGTCTTCGCAGTCTTGTTCTTGGCGTCACCGAGATACCAGCACTGCTTCTTTGTGCCGCGGTCGATGTGATAGAACCAGTGGCTTCCCGCAGGCGCGGTTCCCTTCGGGGCGGACAGACAGGTGTCCGCCGTCTGGGTGCTCGCCGTTGTGGCGGTGTTCTGGGCCATGGCGGTGAGGTTGGCGCCGGCCAAGATGCTGGCGGCAAGCGCCGCAGCAAATTTCACTGAACGATTTGACATACACGTCCCCGGTATTTCTTCTTTAACGCAAACGCTGGTGATCCCAATCTCGGCAAAGAGTTGGGTCGCAATACGCCGCAAATCCGGAACGGGTAGGGCTGAATTGGGGCTCGCGGCGTGCGCACGGCGCAACCAGCGATTGCGTTGATGCCGCCGCGCGTTGGTCGTGACGTCGCTCGCCATTCAGGCCCAGGCGAAGCAGGCGAATGACGGCCTGCTGCTGCTGCTCGCAGCGCAGGTCGCGCGCGCCGCGGGGTGAGACCCAGTTCGCGGCCTCATTCTCCGCGTCATGCTGCACTTGGGAAGCAAGCTGGATGCGCGGGGCAAGCCCGCGCACGACGCCGAGTTCGGAATGCCGCACGTAGACCGGATGAGCGCCGCGACATCCGGGAAACTGGTCATTGCCTCACCGAGGTGTCGCTGCGCTCATCTCAGCTACACACTTCATGGGCGCTTCGCTCACCCCGGTGACGTGCCGCCCACCGGACCCAGCAGCTCCGCCGCATGCCGTGTCAGCATCTCGAGCAGGGCGCGCGTCTTCATCGGCACGTGCGGGCTTGCCGGATAGAGCGCGTGGACGTCGAGCGGCGTGAAGCGATAATCCGGCAGCACCGGCACCAGCCGCCCGTCGGTGATCTCCGCCGCGCAGACCGTCCGATGCAGCGCGCCGATTCCGGCGCCGGCGAGCAGGGCGTCGCGCAGCGGCCGCCAGTGGTTGGCGCGAAAGGCGGTGCGGATCGGCGCCTCGATCGCCGCGCCATCGGGCCCGGTCAGCCGCAGGCGGTTGTGCGGCGCAAGCCCGGCGATGCGGATGAACGGATGGGCGATCAGCTCGTCCGGCGTCCGCGGCGCGGCGATGCGCGCCAGATACGCCGGCGCCGCCAGCATCACCCGTTCGACCGGGCCGATGTGGCGCGCGACGAAATGGCCGTCGCTGATCGCCCCGATCCGCAGCGACAGGTCGACGCCTTCCACCACCGGCTCGACGAAGCGGTCGTTCAGCGTCAGGTCGATGGCGAGCTGCGGATGCTGCGCCTGGAAGCGGATCAGCAGCGGCGGCAGCGTCACTTCGCCGAGGCCATGGGGCGCGGCGATGCGCAGCGTCCCGCTCAGCGCGCCGTCGCGCGCACCGGCCGCGGCGAGCGCGTCGTCCGCCGCCTCGACCGCGCCTTTCGCCCGCTCATAGAAGCGCTCGCCGGCTTCGGTTGTGGTCACCGAGCGGGTGGTGCGCGCCAGCAGACGGACGCCGAGCTGCTGCTCCAGCCGGTCGATCCGTTCGCTGACCGTGGGCTGGCCGAGATGGAGGTCACGGGCGGCGGCCGACAGGCTGCCGCGCTCGACGACCCGGATGAAGATGCGCATGGCGGAGAGCAGGTCCATCCGGGCAATATATCGTTAAAAGAGATGAATTTTATCACAATCTGTATTCTTCAGCCAATGAATGCGATGAAATAAACCTCTGGCCACCGTGATTTGCCAGCAAGGAGGCCCTCATGCCGTCGGACACCCCCACCTCGTCGCCATCGCTCATCGGGCAGACCGTCGCGGTCGTCGGCGGCTCCTCGGGGCTCGGGTTCGCCATCGCCGCCGAGGCGCGGCGGCAGGGCGCCGACCTCGTCCTGGTCGCGCGCGATCCCGACCGGCTGCGCCACGCGGCGGCGGCGCTCGGCGGCGCGGCGATGGTCGCTGCTGACATCGCCGACCCGCAAGCCGCGTCGGCGCTGTTCGACGGCATCGCAGCGCTCGATCACCTCGTCATCACCGCCGGCACCGCCAGGCTGCTGCCGCTTGCCGCGCACACCGCCGGCGATCTCGCCGCCGTGCTGGCCGAGCGGCTGGTCGGCCCGCTGCTCGCCATCAAGGCCGCCGCGCCGCGGTTGCGGGCCGGTGGCTCGATCACGCTGACATCGGCACAGCTGAGCACCCGTCCGATCGCCGCCGGCGCGGTGTTCGCCGCCGCGGTCGCCGGCGTCGAGGCGATGGCCCGCGCGCTCGCGCTCGAGCTGGCCCCGATCCGCGTCAACGCACTCGCCCCCGGCCTGATCGACACGCCGCTGCTCGACGCTCTCCTGGGCGACGCCAAGCGTCAGGTGCTGGAAGCCTCGGCCGCAAGCGTCCCGGCGCGCCGCGTCGGCCGTCCGCAAGACGTCGCGCAGGCCGCGCTGCTCCTGATGACGAATGGCTTCATCACCGGCGAGGTGTTGCATGTCGATGGCGGCGGGCGGTGGGTGTGAGGGGACTTTGGAAAAGCGCGAACCTTGTCGTGAAGTGTCGGCATGCTCCTGTGATTTTGTCGCCATGATCCGGAACGGATGTCGCGCTGCGTAGGCTTGGATGTGGACATCAGGAAATTCGCGCCAAAAGAGGGATGCATCGTCGGTAAGATAGCCGTTGTCCGAACAAGGGCCGCCCAAGGGCGGCCCTTCGCGCGCTCTTGAACGGTCCCTCAATGACAAGCTGGATTCACGGAGTCTGCCAGGCCAACGGCATCGACATCCACTACCTGAGAACAGGCGGAGCCAAGCCTCCGTTGCTTGCGCTCCACGGATTGACCGGAAGCGGAGCCTGCTGGAGTCCTTTGGCGCGCGCGCTCGAAGAGGACTATGACGTCGTCATGCCGGACGCCAGGGGGCACGGACAGTCGGGCGCACCGCTTGAGGGGTATCTTTACCGCGACCACGCAGGCGATGTCGTGGGGCTCATCGCAGCGCTTGGATTGGCCGCGCCGGTTCTGCTCGGCCACTCGATGGGCGGCATGACCGCGGCGGTGGTGGCGAGCCGGGTCGGGGCCGCCATT
The DNA here is from genome assembly GCA_040756765.1 of Pseudomonadota bacterium. Taxonomy (GTDB): domain Bacteria; phylum Pseudomonadota; class Alphaproteobacteria; order Rhizobiales; family Xanthobacteraceae; genus Bradyrhizobium_A. The sequence continues at coordinate 68,247 of JBFLYG010000018.1, forward strand.
CGCGGCGTCATCCTGGCCGACCCGACGTTTCTAAGCCCAGAGCGCCAGCGCGAGGTGTACGACAGCGATGTCGTCGCGCAGCATCGCCGGCTTCTCAGCCTGAGCAAGGGGGAGGTGCTGGCCGAGGCGCGGCGTCGACACCCGCAGCGATCGTCCGAGCTCGTCGAGCTCATCACCGCTGCGCGGCTGCAGACCCACATCAGTGCCTTTGATGTTCTGACGCCGCCCAACCCCGCGTATCGCGAGGTGGTGAGCGCCATGTGCGTCCCGGTCCTCCTGGTCATCGGGGACCATGGCATCGTGTCTCTCGAAATGGCGCGCGAGCTGCAAACGCTCAATCACCGCCTGCGCTACGAACGCATCCCGGACGTTGGCCACGGACTGCCCCATGACCAGCCGGATGGCTTTGCGGCGGTGGTCAGATCCTTTTTGCAGTCGGTGGTCGCATAGTCAGCGTCCAGCGCGTAGCCCGGATGAGCGAAGCGATATCCGGGAGCGGAGTGTCGATTGACCCCGGGTGTCGCTGCGCTCACCCGGGCTACTTGCTCCATAACGATATGATCGAATATCACAGTCATGCGAATTAGGAATCCGCTATCTCAAAGAGGCCGCTCGCTAGGACTGAGGCGAGATCGGCAGTAACAGTGACAATATGGCTCTCGGAAAACACGAGAGCAGTGCGATGACCTGCTGCTAGGACGTATCGGACCGTCGCTGGATTTACATAAACTGTGGTCCCATTCGTAGAATCGGTGAACGGGAAGTACTTGGTTTTTTGATCGGCCATCAACTCAGCCTATTTCCGTGAAGACTAATCTTCGCGTTAGTTACGCTCGTCGCTGCAATTTTATCTCTCTAGGTGCCACTCCAGCAGCCCATCCTCCGCCGTCGTGATCGCCCCCGCCAGCCCGATCGGCGAGCGGTCGAGGTCCGTCAGCCGCGCGATGGTCGCGGTCGCGCTTGCCGGTACGCGCGCCAGCGTGCGGGCGCCACTTTCGGTACGCAGGATGACGACGCCATGCTCCGGCGCGCCAGTGCGGTCGTAGATCACGGTGAACGTTTCCACCGTTCCCGTGCCGGTCGCCTCGGTCACCACGGCGGGCACCGGGCCGCGGCGGCGGTCAGCCTCGTCCTGCGCGCTGGCGCCCTGCGCGAGCGGCGCGGGGGCGGGGCGGGACGACAGCACCAGCGCATGGTGCTTGGTGACGTATTCGCCCTGGCCGTACAGGAGACCGGCGCCACCCTGGCGCAGCCGCCGCACCATCGCGCAGGCGGCATGGGTCATGTAGTCGTTGAGCGGCGCGCCGAAGAAGGTGAGGCCGCCGGTCACGGTCGGCGCGACGTCGGGCCCGAGCTTGAGCGTGCGCCGCGCCATCTTCGGCACGCAGGGAAAGCAGCTGTAGAGTTCGAGCGCGTCAAAGGCGTGGCCGTCGCCGCCGGCGAGCGCCATGGCCGCCTCCAGCACCGCGTCCTGGCAGTCGCTGCGGTGGTACTGGTCGCGGTTGAGGAAGTCGCGCGGCTCGATGGCGAACGCGCCGCCCCACACATGCACCATGCGATCCGCGGTGATGCCGGCGGCGCGCGCCGCAGCGAGGCTGGTGACGATGACAGCCGCGCCCTGGTTCACCGTGGGGTTGGCGACCATCAGCTTGGTGTAGGGCCAGGCGATCGGCCGGTTGTCGGCGGAGGGCGTCGCGATCTCCTCGGCGCTGACCTTGCGCCGCAGCCAGGCGCTGGGGTTGTCGGCGGCAACCGCGGCATAGCGCGCCCACAGCTCGGCGGATTCCGCGATCGCCTGGCGCGGCGTCTGGCCCCACTGCGCGGCGGAGGCGTTGTCGTAGAACGGATAGGCGGTCATCGGCCGCGCCACGCCGAGCTTCACCGACATCGGATGCTGGTAGCTTGCGCCACGCACCGGCGCCGGGGCGTCGTGGGCATAGGGCGTCCAGGGCAGGTCGATGCCGGCCTTCTCGGCGCGGGCGACGCTGCTCGCGGCTTCCGCGCCGCAGATCGCCGCCACCGTGCTCTCGCCGCGGGCGATGCGCTGCGCCGCCTCGTGCAGGTAGCGCACCGGGCTTTCGCCGCCGACGGGGCCGTAGACCGCGCGCGCCGGGGTGATGCCGAGGCGCTGGCACAGCAGCTGCTCCGGCGCGTGGTAGCGCCAGCTGATGAAGTTGACGACGTCGAGGCTGTCGATCTGCGCCAGCAGATGCGCGCCGGCGTCGTATTCGGCGCGCTTGAGCGCCACCGAAAGCAGCGCCAGCGGCTCGAGGCCCTGCGAGGGATCGGTCGGGCGGTCGACGATCTCGCCGACGCCGACGATGACGGGAATACGGCTGTCCGGGATTGCACTGGTCATGCGGGCACGTCACCTGTGAAAGCGGGAGCATTGCGGCGGGCGGTGCGGCCCGCCGGTCGGTCGGCGCGGATGGCGGCTCAGGCCGCCTTCCGGCGTTGCAGCGCCTCGCGGATCAGCGGCAGGCGGTCGTTGCCGAAATACATGTCGGTGCCGCCAAGGAAGATGGTCGGCGAGCCGAACGCGCCACGGGCGATGGCATCGTCGGTGTTTTCCTTCAGCGCGGTCTTTACCGCGGGCGTGGCGATGCCGGCGAAGAACGCCTCACGGTCGACGCCGACCTGATCGCAGATCTCCGCCAGCACCGCGTCCTGCGAGATGTCCTTGTCGTCGCCCCAGTAGGCCTCGAACACGGCCGCAGTGAACGGCACCAGCTTGCCCTGTGCCGCGAGGAAGATGCAGCCGCGCATCGCCTTGACGCTGTTCACCGGAAACACCGTCGGCGGCATCTTGATCTTGAGGCCTGCCGATCGCGCCCAGTCCTGGAGGTCCTTGACCAGGTAGCTCTTCTTCGCCGGCACCGGGTTCTCGCGCGAGGCGTAGACGCTGGGGTTGACGCTGTTGAAAATGCCGCCGACCAGGATCGGCCGCCACACGATCGGTTCATTGAACTCGGCCGCCAGCGGCTGGATGTTATGGAAGGCGAGATAGGTCCAGGGGCTCGAGCAGTCGAAGAAGAATTCCATCGGGTCGTTTCCTCGTGGTGTTGTCGTTGTTGTCGGCGGCTGTCAGGAGGCGGCGCCGGCTGGCGAGGGCGCGCCGAACAGCACGCGCTTCGCTTCGTCGTCCATCTGCGGCGCGCGCCACGCCTTGCCGACCGCAAGGCCGCGCTGCAGCGCCTCGCGGCCGCGCAATTGCGCGTACCAGCGCCTGACGTTGGGGTAGTCGTCGAGGGAGATGCCCTGCGCCTTGTGGGTCATGATCCAGGGAAACGACGCCATGTCGGCGATCGAGTAGGCGCCGGCGATGCAATCGTTGGTGCGGCCGAGCTCGCCGTCGAGCACCGCATAGAGCCGCCGCGCCTCGCGGCCGTAGCGGTCGATGGCGTAGGGAATCTTGTCCGCGGCATAGAGCGCGAAATGGCCGTTCTGGCCGAGCATCGGCCCGAGCCCGCCCATCTGCCACATCAGCCACTGCGTCACCCGGTAGCGCCCCTTGACGTCGGCTGGCATGAAGCGTCCGCTCTTTTCCGCCAGATACAGCAGGATCGCGCCGCTCTCGAAGATCGCCAGCGGCCCGTCGCCGCCGAGCGGGTCGTGATCGACCATCGCCGGCATGCGGCCGTTGGGACTGAGCGCCTGAAATTCCGCCGTGAACTGTTCCCCGCGGCCGATGTTCACGGGCACCACGCGGTAGGGCAGGCCGCATTCCTCCAGCATGATGGTGATCTTCCATCCGTTGGGGGTCGGCCAGTAGTGCAGGTCGATCATGGTGGCGCTCGGTCGCTGGAACAAGTCGTCGCGGATGCTATTGCGCAAGGATTGCCGGGTCGAGCCAAAACGGCAAGCCCGGAAACGTTGCGGCGCCATGCCGCCGATGGCTTTTGCCGTCGCCGGGGAGAGGCTGCATTTCCACATTTTTCAGCGTCATCCCCGGGCCGACGCGCAGCGTCGAGACCCGGGGATCCAGCTTTAAAGCTCACGTTTGGCTGCGAACAAGCTGGATTGCCGGGTCTTCGCCCGGCAATGACGAAGTGGGTGTGGCTGCGCGGAGCTGTCCACGCTGCGCCCCTGTTTCCGGCTGACGGAATGCGCGCGCTGATCACGCGTATTGCATTGCCGCCCGCAGCCGCTCAACATCGCGCGATCAACGACAACAACTCCGGAATGCCATCCGGAGCGGGAGGAAAGGCCGATGCTGTTCACCGCGGAGCATGATGAGGCGCGCCGGATTCTCAACCGCCTGATCGAGACCGAGATCAATCCCCATGTCGATGCCTGGGAGGAGGCCGGCATCTATCCCGCCCATGAGGTGTTCAAGAAGCTCGGCGATCTCGGCTTCCTCGGCCTCACCAAGCCGGTCGAGTATGGCGGGCAGGGGCTCGACTACAGCTGGGGCCTGATGATGGCCGAGGAGCTCGGCACCATCCGCGCCGGCGGGATCCCGATGTCGATCGGCGTGCAGACCGACATGGCGACGCCGGCGCTGGCGCGGTTCGGCTCGGACGCGCTGCGCCGCGAGTTTCTCGCGCCTGCGATCGCCGGCGACATGGTCGCCTGCATCGGCGTGTCGGAGGCCGGCGCCGGCTCGGATGTTGCGTCGGTGAAGACCACGGCGCGGTCCGACGGCGACGACTATGTCATCAACGGCGGCAAGATGTGGATCACCAACGGCACCCAGGCCGACTGGATCTGTCTCCTCGCCAACACCGGCGAGGGCGACAAGCACCGCAACAAGTCGCTGATCATCGTGCCCATGCAGACCAAGGGCGTCACCATCGCCCGCAAGCTCGACAAGCTCGGCATGCGCGCCTCCGACACCGCCCAGATCCACTTCGACGACGTCCGGGTGCCCAAGCGCAACCGCATCGGCGAGGAGGGGCGCGGCTTCACCTACCAGATGCTCCAGTTCCAGGAGGAGCGGCTGTGGGCGGCTGCGGCCTGTCTCAAGGCCCACGAGCGCACCATCAACGAGACCATCGACTATACCCGCGGCCGCATGGCGTTCGGCCAGAGCATCCTCGACAACCAGACCGTCCACTTCAAGCTCGCCGAGCTGCAGACCGAGATCGAGCTGCTGCGCTCGCTGGTCTACCGCGCCGCCGAGGCGCTGATCGCCGGCGAGGACGTCACGCGTCTCGCCTCGATGGCCAAGCTGAAAGCCGGCCGCATCGGCCGCCTCGTGCCCGACGCCTGCCTGCAGTACTGGGGCGGCATGGGTTTCATGAACGAAACCCCGGTCAGCCGCGCCTACCGCGACCGCCGCCTGACCTCGATCGGCGGCGGTGCCGACGAGGTGATGCTGACCATCATCTGCAAGCTGATGGGCATCCTGCCGGGCATGGCGCAGAAGTGAGGGGGGGGGCGATCTGTTGAGCGCCCGACGCACATCGCCTTTCTCTGTCGTCGCCGGGCTTGTCCGGCGACCCCGATAAGGAAGGCACTGCGTCCCTAAGCGGGGTGGCCGGGACAAGCCCGGCCACGACAACGGTTGGACGTACGGAATAAAGCCGTAGCGGCTCTGGTCTCCTTTTTGTCATGCCCGGGACACAACGCCGGGCCCGACGCGGTCAAGGATGGGCGTCATGCCATCCGTCATTGTCGCGACCAGGCCTGTCCCGGCCGGCGACGCCTGTCACGTCCTGAACATCCCGCGACAGCGCCGGGCGCTTCCGCCGGCGCCAGCCCGCCGCCGCTGGCGGCCATCAGGCACCATCGTCGTCATGCCGGGCCGGCGCGGTCGGCTGGCGCGCGGGGCGGGCAACGTCTCCGGCACCCGTCGGCCGCCGATCACGGCGCCGCTCCGCAAGATGTGTGGCGGCCGGGGCGGGCGGCAGGGTATAATACCGCCTGCCGTCGGCAGGGGAGTGGGCTCGCGCGAGCCGGCGCCGCTGCCGGCGGATTGCTTTGCATCTTCCGAACCTCGGGTTGGCCGTCATGGACTCCGCACATCATGCCATAGGCCTGTTCACGTCGATCTTCGTCGTGGCCACCTACACCATGCGCACGATGATCCCGCTGCGCATCTTCGGCATCATCACCAACGTGCTGCTGATCACGTATTCGCTGCCGACCCACGCCTACGCCACGGCGCTGTTGCACGGCATCCTGCTGCCGCTCAACGTCTACCGGCTGCACCAGATGCTGCAGCTGGTGCGCGACGTGAAGAAGTCGGTCAACACCAGCGACCTGTCGATGAGCTGGCTCAAGCCGTTCATGACCGAGCGTCCCTGCAAGGCCGGCGAGGTGCTGTTCTACAAGGATGAGAAGGCCGAGGAGATGTACTACATCGTCAGCGGCCGCTTCCGCCTGGTGGAGATGGGGGTCGATCTGCCGACCGGCATCATCACCGGCGAGATGGGCATGCTGTCGCCGTCCAACACCCGCACGGGGACGCTGGAGTGCCTGGAGGACGGCGTGGTGCTCAGCGTCAGCTACCGCCAGGTCGAGGAGCTCTACGTGCAGAACCCGGCGTTCGGCTTCTACTTCCTGCGCCTGGTCAGCGCCCGCCTGTTCGAGAACCTCGGCCGGATGGAGGCGCAACTCGCCCAGCAGGCGACGCCCGCCGCCGTGCCGGCGGCCGCGGCGCAGGCCTAAAGCGTGGTGGCCGCGCGATGAAATGGCCACGCTCCGTCCGCCTCCTGGCCGCCTGGTGCCTCGGCGACGACGACCGCCGCGTCCCCGCGGTGCCTGAGGGGCTGCCGGCCGAGGTTGTGCCGCTGGTCGCAGCGACGCTGCGGCTGTTGACTACCTACCAGGACGCCGAGTACGCGCGCCTCTATCTCAACCGGCTCGGCCGCTTCAGTCATCGGCGCGGCGTCGACACCGCCATGCTCGGCGAGATCGCGCGGCTGCTCGCGGTGCGCATGGCCTACCAGGATCTCATCTGGCACGCCCAGATGGCGCTCGCCGGCGGCCCGGACCCCGAATGGGAACGGCTCGGGCTGATTTTTGCCGCGGAGACGCTGCCGGACCCGGTGCGGCCGACGGTGCGGGAGATCATGGCGCTGTTTCCGGTGGCGCTGGCGCGGCTCGTGGTCGACCTGCATCTGCGGCTCGGCTGGGCCGACAGCGCCATCACGCTGTCACTGACGGCGCGGACCTGGCGCGGCCGGCTCGCCGCCAATGGGGTGTCGTCGCTGCGCCGGCTGCGGCCGCAGTCGGTGCGCTACCTCCATGAGCGGCCGCTGGTCGAGCGCTGGCTGCACATGATCGACCGTGCGCTGACCAAGCAGCCTGCGGCGGCCCTCGAGGTGATCGAGACCGCGGCGCTGCTCCATGGCCTCGGCCGGCCGTACCGGCGGGCGCTGGCGAACTGGTCGCTGATCATCGACATCCTGGCCAAGCCGACCTTCGACGGCGCCCTGCCGCTCGGCGATCTCGCCGGCTGCCTGGCGCGGCTGCGGGCGATCGCCGCGGCCGACCCGTCGGGGGAGGAGGTGCACCGGGCGATCATGCAGATCAAGGCGGGGCTCGCCCATGCCGCCTAGTTTGTGGCAGATAGGGGCGGTGAAAGTCGGCGCGCCGGGTGCCGGCAGGGGAACGCGACCCGCGTTCGCCGGTCCGGGCACGGCGTGCATCGGAGCAACAGCCATGCGGACGGAGACACGATGACGCTCCCTCAATGGTCGACCACGGTGGCCGTCGGCCCATTGGTCGCGTGGATGCTGGCGCTCACCGTCAAGCACGTCATCGGCGACTTCCTGCTGCAGACCACCTGGATGGCGAAGGGCAAGGACGGCGCCACGGGCTGGCTGGTGCCGCTCACCGTGCACTGCCTCATCCACGGCGTGCTGGCGACGGCGCTGTTCGCGCTGTTCGCGCCCAGGCTCTGGTTTCTCGGCATCGCCGATTTCGTCGTCCACCTCATCTTCGACCGCACCAAGGGTTTCCTGGTCGCCCGCTTCCAGATCGTGCCCGGCCATCGCTGGTTCTGGTGGCTGATCGGCATCGACCAGGCGCTCCACCACGTCACCGACTTCGCCTGGTCGCTGCTGGTGGTGAGCAACGGGTACGGGTAGCGGGGCGCAATCGCTCACCAGAGCCTGATTGGACAAGCAACCACCGATCTTCTTGGTCGTCGTCGCCGGGCAGCGCGATCCGTCGAAGACGGATCGCCCTGGCCCGGCCACGACGATGGCGGGACGCGAGGCGCGGGCGTTTTCTCTGTCGTCGTGCGGTTCGCTCGCACCTAAAACCCCCGAAACACCACGCTGGCATTGACGCCGCCGAAGCCGAAGCCGTTCGACAGCACGTGCTCGATGTTCATCTTGCGGGCCTCGCCGCGCACGAAATCGATGCCGGCGGCGGCCTCGTCGGGATTCTCCAGGTTCAGCGTCGCCGGCGCCACCTGGTCGCGCAGCGCGAGGATCGCGAACACCGCCTCCAGCCCGCCGGCGGCGCCGAGCAGGTGGCCGGTGGCCGACTTGGTCGAGGTCACCGCCACGCGCTCCTCGCTGCCGAACAGGGCCTTGATCGCGGCGATCTCGCCGAGGTCGCCGACCGGGGTCGAGGTGGCGTGGGCGTTGAGGTGCTGGACGTCGAGCGGCGAGATCGCCGCCTGGCGCAGCGCGATCTCCATCGCTCGCCGGGCGCCGTCGCCGTCTTCCGGGCCCGCGGTCATGTGGTAGGCGTCCGCGGTGGTGCCATAGCCGACCAGCTCGGCGATCGGCGTGGCGTTGCGGGCCAGCGCATGGTCGAGCGATTCGATCACCAGCACGCCGGCGCCTTCGCCCATCACGAAGCCGTCGCGGTCGCGGTCGAACGGCCGTGACGCGCGCGACGGGGTGTCGTTGAACGCGCTCGACAGCGCCCGCGCGGCGGCGAAGGCGCCGAGGCTGACGCGGTCGATGCAGGCCTCCGCGCCGCCGCACACCGCGACATCCGCTTCACCGGCGAGGATCAGCCGCGCGGCGTCGCCGATCGCCTGGACGCCGGCGGCGCATGCCGTCACCGGGGCGCCGAGCGCGCCCTTGAAGCCGTGGCGGATCGAGATCTGGCCGGCGGCGAGGTTGACCAGGAAGGAGGGCACCGTGAACGGCGACAGCCGCCGCACGCCGCGCGTGTCGGTGGTGCGCACCGCGTCGACGATGACGGGAAAGCCGCCGATGCCCGAGGCAATGATCGTTGCCGTGCGCTCGCGCCCGCGGGCGTCGTCCGGCGCCCACTTCGCCTGCGCGATCGCCTCGTCCGCCGCCAGCATCGCGAACTGGATGAAGCGGTCCATCTTGCGCTGGTCCTTGCGCGGCACCGCACGGTCGGGATCGAAGCCGGCCTCCGGATCGTCGGCAAGCGCCGGGACGTTGCCGGCCACCTTGGCGGGCAGGTCGGCGCCAACCTCCTCGGGCAGCGCCCGCAGGCCCGAATGGCCGGCGAGGAGCCGCGCCCACGACGGCTCGACCCCGCAGCCGAGCGGCGACACCGCCCCCAGGCCGGTGACGACAATGCGCCGGAGATTGGACTTTCGCTGCATACAACGCCTCGCTGTTTCTTTCAGATGATGCCTATCATATGATGGCGCGTTTGCAATGCACCATGGGGGCGGGTGGCTGGCAGCGGAATACCGCTGCAGCCGCCTCGACCGGCCTTATGTCGTCCGCTTGCGGTCGATGAAAGCCTGCATGTGCTGCTGCGGCTCGCCGGTCAGGAACGAGCGGCCGAAGATCGCGATGCTGTTGTGGATGCTGTCCTTGAGCGGCAGCTCGTCCCATTGCCGGCACAAGATCTTCTGGGCTTTCAGCGCCTCCCGGCCACAGGTGAGCAGCTCACCGACCAGAGTGTCGACCGCCGCGTCGAGGCCGCCGGTATCGGTCACGACGTCGAGAAAACCCCAGTCGCGCGCGGTGGCGGCGTCGATGGTTGCTCCCGTCATCACCAGCCAGCGGGCCCGGCCGCTGCCGATCAGGCGCGGCAGCAGGGCGGCATGGATCACCGAGGGGATGCCGACCTTGACTTCAGGCATCGCAAACTTGGCCGTGGACGCCGCTATGCGGAAATCGCAGGCCGCGGCGACCTCGAGGCCGCCGCCGAGGCACCAGCCGGGAATGCGCGCGATCACGGGCGCGGGAAATTGTCGCACCGACTCGCACAACTGGCCGAGACCCGTGATAAAGGTTTCTGCCGACGCCTGGTCGAGCCGCGCCATTTCCTTGATGTCCGCTCCGCCGATGAATGCCTTGTCGCTGTCCGCCCGGAACACCAGCACGTGAATCCGCTGGTTTTTCGCCAGTTCTTCCAGTCCCATGCGGACACCGGTGATCGTCGGCGTATCGAGGATGTTGAGCGCGCCGGCATTGCGTATCGTCAGGGTGGCGACGCCGCGGGGATCCATTTCGGCGCCGCAAAATTCGTTGATGATGTCCATTGTGGTTAGTCGATCCTACTTTTGCCCGCCTTGCGGCGTTGGTTTTCAAGCCCAATCGTATTATATGATCCCGATCATCCTCAGGACCCGTGCATGCGCTACTCCAAGGACCACAAGGCCGAGACCCACGCCCGGATCGTCCGCCATGCTTCCGCCCAGCTGCGGGAGAAGGGAACCCGCGGCGTCGGCGTCGCCGATCTCATGAAGGAGGCCGGCCTGACCCATGGTGGATTTTACGCCCATTTCGATTCCCGGGAAGATCTGGTGATCGAGGCGATCGCCCATGCCATGGACCAGACCACCGAGCGCTGGGGCAAGCTGTTTCAGGACAAGGCGGTCGCGGACCGGCTGGCGATGCTGGCCGACAGCTACCTGACCACCCACCACCGCGACCATCCGGAGAAGGGGTGCGCGATTCCCGCGCTCGCCGGCGATGTCGCGCGTGAGTCGCCGAAGACCCGCCGCGCCTTCCTTGGCAAGCTCGAGCAGATGATCGCCCTGTTCGCCGGCCAGGCCTCGGATCCCGACAGCGCCGAGGTGCGGCAGAAGGCGATCGGCACCATCGCCACCCTGATGGGATCGGTGGTGCTGGCCCGCGTCGCCGGCAACAGCGCGTTCTCCCAGGAGGTGCTCGACGCCGGCCGGGCCATGGCGCTTGGTAAAAAGGCGCTCGGCAAGCCGGTGAAGGGCGCGCCGCGCAAGAAGCCCGCCGCCCGGTCGCGCAACACCAGGGTCGGCCACGCCTGAGCTGATCCTCATGGTGAGGAGCGGCCGTGAGGCCGCGTCTCGAACCATGAGGCCGATGCACCGATGGTGGGCCCTCGTCCTTCGAGACGCAGGCTGCGCCTGCTCGTCAGGACGAGGACATAGCACGACCTGCCATCGCTCCAGCTGTCACGTCGGATTGAACAGCGCGCGCTCCCGCTCCACTGTCGCGTAGATGTAGTCGGCCACGGCGCGGATGCGGGCGAGGTCCTTGCTGTCGGCGTGCATCAAAAGCCAGAAGCTGCGCAGGATCGAGACGCTGTCCGGCAGGATCGGCTGCAGGCGCTCCTCGCCGCGCGCCATGAAGTGCGGCAGCACCGCGATGCCGAAGCCCGCCAGGGTGGCGTTGTACTGGGCGATCAGGTTGGCGCTGCGGAAACGCGCGGAGATCTTGGGCGAGACCTGGGGCAGGTAGTCGAGCTCCGGCGTGTACAGCAGCTCCTCGATGTAGCCGACGAAGCGATGGCCGGGCAGGTCGTCGCGGCTGCGGATCGCGCCGGCCTGCGCGAGGTACGCGGGCGAGGCGTAGAGGCCGAGGCTGTAGTCGACCAGCTTGCGGCCGACGATATGGCCTTCCTTCGGCAGCGCCAGGCTGATGGCGATGTCGGCCTCGCGCTTCGACAGGCTGAACAGCCGCGCGGTGGCGACCAGCTGCAGGTCGAGGTCGGGATAGCGCTCGGTGAACTGGACGAGGCGCGGCGCCAAAAAATGGGTGCCGAAGCCGTCCGGCGCGCCGATCCGCACCGTGCCGGTGAGGTGTGCCTTCGAGCCGCCGATCAGGTCCTGGTTGGCGGCGACGGTCGATTCGATCACCTCGGCGCTGCTGGCCACCCGGTGGCCGGCCTCGGTGAGCTGGTAGCCGGTCTTGCGGCGGTCGAACAGCTTGGCCGACAGGTGACGCTCCAGCCGGTCCACCCGGCGGATCACCGTGGTATGGTCGACGCCGAGCTGCTTGGCGGCTGCCGAGACCGTCCCGCCGCGTACGATCGCCAGCACGAAGCGAAAGTCGTCCCAATCGATCTCGGCGGCTTGATCTGGCATTTTCGCACATCTATCCTGCAATATAACGCAGTTGAATGTTATAAAATGCAGGTCAAAAAGTCTCCTAAAGACTTTTCTTCTCCAGGAGGACACGCATGCGCGCGATCGGTCATTTTGTCGGTGGCAAGGAGGTCAAGGGGCAGTCGGGCAAGTTTGCCGACGTGTTCGAGCCCATGACCGGAGAGGTGCAGGCGCAGGTGGCGCTGGCATCGAAGGCCGAGGTTCGTCAGGCGGTGCTGAACGCCAAGGCGGCGCAGCCGGCCTGGGCCGCCACCAATCCGCAGCGCCGCGCCCGGGTGCTGATGAAATTCCTCGAGCTGGCGCAGCGCGACTACGACAAGCTCGCCGATCGTCTGGCGCGCGAGCACGGCAAAACCGTCCCCGACGCCAAGGGCGACATCCAGCGCGGCCTCGAGGTGGTCGAATTCGCCTGCGGCATCCCGCACCTGATGAAGGGCGAGTACACCGAGGGTGCTGGCCCCGGCATCGACATCTATTCCATGCGCCAGGCGCTCGGCGTGGTCGCCGGCATCACCCCGTTCAACTTCCCGGCGATGATTCCGATGTGGAAGTTCGCCCCGGCGATCGCCTGCGGCAACGCCTTTATCCTCAAACCCTCCGAGCGCGATCCCGGCGTGCCGATGATGCTCGCCGAGCTGATGCTGGAGGCGGGGCTGCCGCCGGGCATTCTCAATGTCGTCAACGGCGACAAGGAGGCGGTTGACGCCATCCTCGACGATCCGGATATCCGCGCCGTGGGCTTCGTCGGCTCGTCGCCGATCGCGCAGTACATCTATGAGCGCGCCGCCGCCACCGGCAAGCGCGCGCAGTGCTTCGGCGGCGCCAAGAACCACGCCATCATCATGCCCGACGCCGACATGGACCAGACTGTCGACGCGCTGATCGGCGCCGGCTACGGCTCCGCCGGCGAGCGCTGCATGGCGATCTCGGTCGCGGTGCCGGTCGGGCAGGCGACCGCCGACAAGCTGATGGAGAAGCTGATCCCGCGGGTCGAAAACCTCAAGATCGGCCCCTCGACCGATCCGACGGCGGATTACGGTCCGTTGGTGACCCGCGCGGCGCTGGAACGGGTCAGGGGCTATGTCGAGAGCGGCATCCAGGAAGGCGCCAAGCTCGTGGTCGACGGCCGCGATTTCAAGATGCAGGGCTACGAGAACGGCTTCTACATGGGCGGCTGCCTGTTCGACCACGTCAAGCCGGAGATGAAGATCTACAAGGAAGAGATCTTCGGCCCGGTGCTGTCGGTGGTGCGCGCCAAGGACTATGCCGAGGCGCTGCGGCTGCCGACCGAGCACGAGTACGGCAACGGCGTCGCCATCTTTACCCGTGACGGCGACGCGGCGCGCGACTTCGCTGCCAAGGTCGATGTCGGCATGGTCGGCGTCAACGTGCCGATCCCGGTGCCGATCGCCTACTACACCTTCGGCGGCTGGAAGCGCTCGGGCTTCGGCGACCTCAACCAGCACGGCCCGGACGCGATCCGCTTCTACACCAAGACCAAGACCGTCACCTCGCGCTGGCCCTCCGGCGTCAAGGACGGCGCCGAGTTCGTCATTCCGACGATGAACTGATCAGGTGTGCCCAACTCCTCATCCTGAGGAGCAGGCGCAGCCTGCGTCTCGAAGGATGAGGCCCGTTAGATGTCATCCGTCACCCTGAGGTGGCCATGCGCAGCATGGCCCTCGAAGGGCGACGGCCCGAGCAGCGGCTCAGCGGCCGTTCATCCTTCGAGGCTCACTTCGTTCGCACCTCAGGATAACGGATTGGCTGACGCTGCAGGTCATTGGCCTCATGGTTCGAGACGCGCGGCTTTGCCGCGCTCCTCACCATGAGGAGATAAGGGAGGCGGGATGCAGTTCGCTCTGACGGAGGATCAGCTCGCGGTTCGCGACATGGCGCGCAGCTTTGCGGCGGAGAAGATCGCGCCGCATGCGCTGGAGTGGGACGAGCACAAGCACTTTCCGCTCGACGTCATGCGCGAAGCGGCGGCACTCGGCATCGGCGGCATCTACATCCGTGACGATGTCGGCGGCTCCGCCATGACGCGGTTCGATGCCGCGTTGATCTTCGAGGCGCTGTCCACCGGCTGCCCGACCACGGCGGCCTTCATCTCGATTCACAACATGGCGTCGTGGATGATCGACGCCTATGGCTCCGACGAGCAGCGCCGCAAATGGTTGCCCAAGCTCTGCACCATGGAGCTGGCGGCGAGCTACTGCCTGACCGAGCCGGGCTCCGGCTCGGATGCCGCCGCGCTGCGCACCCGTGCGGTGCGTGACGGCGACCACTACATCCTCAACGGCCAGAAGCAGTTCATCTCCGGCGCCGGCGCCAGCGGGCTCTATGTGGTGATGGTGCGCACCGGCGGTGATGGCCCCGCCGGCATCTCGACCCTGGTGGTCGAGGGCGACACCCCCGGCCTGTCGTTCGGCGCCAACGAGCGCAAGATGGGCTGGAACGCGCAGCCGACCCGTACCGTGATCTTCGAGAACGCCCGCGTGCCCATCGCCAACCGGCTCGGCGACGAGGGCATCGGCTTCAAGATTGCCATGGCCGGCCTCGACGGCGGCCGTCTCAACATCGCGGCGTGCTCGCTCGGCGGCGCCCAGGCGGCGCTCGACAAGTCGCTCAGCTACATGAAAGAGCGCAAGGCGTTCGGCAAGCGGCTCGACGAATTCCAGGCGCTCCAGTTCCGCCTCGCCGACATGGCGACCGAGCTGGAGGCGGCGCGCACCTTCTTGTGGCGTGCGGCAGCCGCCCTCGACCGCAAGGATCCGGACGCCACCATGCTGTGCGCCATGGCCAAGCGCTTCGGCACCGATGTCGGCTTCAACGTCGCCAACGAGGCGCTGCAGCTGCATGGCGGCTACGGCTATCTCTCCGAATACGGCATCGAGAAGATCGTGCGCGACCTGCGCGTGCACCAGATCCTGGAAGGGACCAACGAGATCATGCGCATGATCGTGGCACGCAAGCTGGTCGAGTCCGGCCGATGACCGAGACCACGGCTCCGGTCGCCGAATGCGACCTCGTCGTCCGCGGTGAAGGCACCGTCGGCGTGCTCAGGCTGAATCGCCCGAAGGCGCTCAATGCCATCACCCTGGAGATGGTGCGCGGCATCGATGCGGCGCTCGACAGCTTCGAGCTCGATCCGGCGATTGGCCTCGTCCTGCTGGAAGGGGCGGGCGAGCGCGGCCTGTGCGCCGGCGGCGACATCCGCGGCCTCTACGACAGCGCCCGCGCCGGCGGCGACCTCGGCAAGGTGTTCTGGAGTGAGGAGTACATCGTCAACGCCCGCATCGAGGCCTATCCCAAGCCCTATGTCGCCTACATGGACGGCATCGTCATGGGCGGCGGCGTCGGGCTCGCCTGCCACTCCAGCCATCGCGTGGTGACGGAGAAGACCCGCATCGGCATGCCGGAAGTCAGCCTCGGCTTCTTCCCGGATGTCGGCGGCACCTGGCTGTTGTCCCATGCGCCGGGCGAGGTCGGCACCTATCTCGCGCTCACCGGCCAGACGGCGGGCGGCGCCGACGCGGTGGTTGCCGGGCTTGCCGACGCCTTCGTGACCACCGATCGCTGGCCTGAGCTGCGCGCAGCGCTGACGCAGGCGCCGGCAGGGGCGAGCCATGCCGACATTGACGCCATCATCGCCGGCTTCGCCACGCCGACCAGCGGCGGGCCGGTGGCACAGAACCGCGCGCTGATCGATCGCCTGTTCGCCCATGAAACGGTGGAGGCGATCGTCGCCGCGCTGGAAGCAGACGGCTCGGAATTTGCCCAGGCCACCGTCAAGACCATGCGGGAGAAATCGCCACGGGGCTTGAAGGTGACGTTGCGGTTGTTGCGCGAGGCGCGCGGGCTGAAATCGCTGCAGGAGGCGCTGGTGCACGAATTCCGCGCCGCGCTCGAAGTGTTCGCCAGCGCCGACTTCGTCGAGGGCGTGCGCGCCGTCATCGTCGACAAGGACCGCAACCCGAGCTGGACTCCGCCGCGCCTGGAAGACGTGACGCCGCAGATCGTCGACGCCTATTTCGCGCCGCGGCGCGACGAGCTGGTCTTTCCGGATTAGAGTCGTTGGAACTCTGTCGTGGCCGGGCAGCGCGATCCGTCTTCGACGGATCGCTAGGACTAAGGTCTCCCGGCCACCCCGATCAGGGACGCAGTGCCTTCCTTGCCGGGGTCGCCGGGTCAAGCCCGGCGACGACAAAAATAGAATGAGCCGACTTCTGGGATCGTCTTGAGTTTTGGATGAGGAGCAACTCGTTCGCTTCTGCTTCCGTAGATTAGACCTCACTTCAAAGGAAACGTCATGGCCAACATCGCATTCATCGGTCTCGGCAACATGGGCGGCCCGATGGCCGGCAACCTGGTCAAGGCCGGGCACAAGGTCACCGGCTTCGATCTCGTGCCGGCTTCGCTCGAGGCGGCCAAGGCCGAAGGCGTCGCCATCGCGGCGTCGGCGGCCGCGAGCGTCAAGGGCGCCGACGTCGTCATCACCATGCTGCCGGCCGGCAAGCACGTCGTTTCCGTGTGGAGCGAGGTGCTGCCAGAGGTCGCCAAGAGCGCGCTGATGATCGACTGCTCGACCGTCGACGTCGACAGCGCGCGGCAGGCCCATGCGCTCGCCGCGAAGTCGTCGCTCCCCTCGGTCGATGCGCCGGTGTCCGGCGGCGTCGGCGGCGCCAAGGCGGCGACGCTGACCTTCATGGCCGGCGGCGATGCCAAGGCGTTCGCCGCGGCGAAGCCGATCCTCGAGGCGATGGGCAAGAAGATCGTCCACTGCGGCGACGCCGGCGCCGGGCAGGCCGCGAAGATCTGCAACAACATGATCCTTGGCATCTCGATGATCGGCGTGTCCGAAGCGTTCGCGCTGGCCGAGAAGCTGGGGCTGTCGCACCAGGCGCTGTTCGACGTCGCCTCGACCTCGTCGGGCCAGTGCTGGTCGCTGACCAGCTACTGCCCGGTGCCGGGCCCGGTGCCGGCATCCCCGGCCAACAACGACTACAAGCCGGGTTTCGCCGCGGCGCTGATGCTCAAGGACCTGCGGCTGTCGCAGGATGCGGCGAAGGCGAGCGGGGCGGCGACGCCGCTCGGCGCCCATGCCGCCGAGCTCTACGAGGCGTTCGACAAGGCCGGCCACGGCGGCGTCGATTTCTCCGGCATCATCCGCTATCTTCGGTCGCTTGCACACTAGTGTGGTGGATGTGACATTCGCTTCAGCATTTGCCGCGAGTTCTCCAAGCGAATGTCAGATCCAAAACCACACTAGAATCTTATATGCTAGTGTCCCTACGGTTCTAACATTCGTAAATGTGCCTGCTGCAAAGTGATGCGAATGTTAGAACCGGGACACTAGAAAAAGGGAGAGGCTCGCCATGACCTCGTTCCGGGATGCGCGCGCCTTTCTGCTGACACACCGCACCGACTACGACACCGCGGTTGCGGGCTTCCAATGGCCCGAGCCGGTGGACTTCAACTGGGCGCTGGACTGGTTCGACGCCGGTCTGGCGGCTGATCCCGACAGCCGCGACCGTCCCGCGCTGTGGATCGTCGACGCGGCGAGCGGCGCCGAGAGCCGGCACAGCTTCGCCGAGCTGTCACGCCGCTCCAACCAGGTCGCCAACTTCCTGCGCGCCCGTGGCCTCAAGCGCGGCGACCATCTGCTGTTGCTGCTCGGCAATGTCGTGCCGCTGTGGGAGACCATGCTGGCGGCGATCAAGCTCGGCGTGATCATCATTCCGGCGACGACGCTGCTGACGCCGGAGGAACTGCAGGACCGCCTCGACCGCGGCCGCGCCAAGGCGGTGGTCGCGTCCCTTGATCAGGTGGCGAAGTTCGACGGCCTGTCGAGCGAGGGCTTGACGCGCATCGTGGTCGGCGCGCCCGGTGGCGAGGGCGCCTGGGAAGCCTATGACGCCGCGGCCGGTTTTCCGGAGAGCTTTTCGCCGGATGGCGTCACCCGCGCCGACGATCCGATGCTGCTCTACTTCACCTCGGGCACCACGGCGAAGCCGAAGCTGGTGCTGCACACCCAGCGCAGCTATCCGGTGGGCGCGCTGTCCACCATGTACTGGATCGGGCTGCAGCCGGCGGACGTTCATCTCAACATCTCCTCGCCGGGCTGGGCGAAGCACGCCTGGAGTTGCTTCTTCGCGCCGTGGAATGCCGGCGCCACCGTGTTCGTGGTCAACCAGCCGCGGTTCGATGCCAAGGCGCTGCTCGCGGTGGTCGAGCGCTGCGGCGTCACCACGTTGTGCGCGCCGCCGACGGTGTGGCGCATGCTGATCCAGGAGCCGCTGGCGTCGTACAAGATGGCGCTGCGCGAGCTGTGCGGCGCCGGCGAGCCGCTGAACCCCGAGATCATCGACCAGGTCAAGGCGGCGTGGGGCCTGACCATCCGCGACGGCTACGGCCAGACCGAGACCACCGCGCTCGCCGGCAACTCGCCGGGGCAGGCCGTCAAGGTCGGCTCCATGGGCCGGCCGCTGCCCGGCTACCGCGTCCGCGTCACCGACATCGACGGCCAGCCGGCGACCGAAGGCGAGGCGAGCCTTGTGCTCGGCGCGGACCGTCCCGCCGGCCTGATGCGCGGCTATCTCGCCGAGGACGGCACCCCGCGCGGCACTGAGGGCGAGGTCTATCGCACCGGCGACGTCGTGTTCCTGGATGACGACGGCTACCTGACCTTCGTCGGCCGCTCCGACGACGTGTTCAAGTCGTCCGACTATCGCATCAGCCCGTTCGAGCTGGAGAGCGTGCTGCTGGAGCACGAGGCGGTGGCGGAAGCCGCCGTGGTGCCATCGCCGGATCCGGTGCGCCTCGCGGTGCCCAAGGCCTATGTGCTGCTGGTCGCCCAGGCGGCGCCGTCGCGGGAGACCGCGTTGTCGATCTTCAAATACCTGCAGTCGCGCCTCGCGCCGTTCAAGCGCATCCGCCGGCTCGAGATCGTCACCGAGCTGCCCAAGACCATCTCCGGCAAGATCCGCCGGGTGCAGCTCCGGCGCCTCGAGCACGACGACAACCGCAGCGACCGGCTGCGCGGCCACGAGTTCCGGGAAGAGGACTTCCCTGAGCTGCAGACCGGCCGCCCGGCCGGCGGGGCGGGGGCCTGACCGGCCTGCGGCGAATGCTCACGGCCCCGGCGCCGCCATCTTGCGGCGCCGCGGAAAAATGGGCTTCCTATTGGGCGCAAATTGCCCGATGAAGCCCGTCCATGATCGACAAGCTTGAATTCCTGCTGGCGCTCGCCCGCGAACAGCACTTCGGCCGGGCGGCCGAGTTTTGCGGCGTCAGCCAGCCGACCCTGTCGGCCGGCATCAAGCAGCTCGAGGAATCGCTCGGTCTTCTGCTGGTGAACCGCGGCTCCCGGTTCCAGGGCTTCACCCCCGAGGGCGAGCGGGTGCTGGACTGGGCCCGCCGCATCGTCGGCGACGCTCGCGCCATGCGCCAGGACGTCGATGCGATGAAGCACGGCCTGGTCGGCCATATCAGGATCGCCGCAATCCCGACTGCGCTCGCCATGACCGCGACGCTGACCACGCCGTTCCGCGCCAAGCATCCCGGCGTCAAGTTCACCATCCTGTCCTCGACCTCGATCGAGGCGCTGCGGCTGTTGGAAAACCTCGAGGTCGATGCCGGGCTGACCTACCTCGACAACGAGCCGCTCGGCAACGTCAACACCGTGCCGCTGTATCTCGAGCAGTACCGCCTCCTGACCGCGCCGGACGGCGAGCTCGGCGACCGCGAGACCGTGACCTGGGCCGAGGTCGGCAACATCCCGCTGTGCCTGCTCACCCCCAACATGCAGAACCGCCGCATCATCGACCAGCTGCTGCAGCGGGCCGGCGCCACCGCGTCGCCGACGCTGGAATCCAACTCGATGATCGTGCTCTACGCCCATGTCCGCACCGGCCGCTGGGCCAGCGTGATGCCGGCGCGCCTCGCCGAGACGCTCGGGCTCACCGACAAGGTGCGCTCGATCCCGATCGTGGAGCCGAGCAGCGTCCATTCCATTGGCCTCGTCGTGCCCGACCGCGAGCCGATGACGCCGCTGGTCGCCGCGCTGACCGAGGAGGCGCGGCTGCTCGCCCGCACCATGACGATTGCCGTGTGACGGAATTTTTTTTCGGCATGGACTGCGCTTTCCGCCTTTCTCTGTCGTGGCCGGGCAGCGCGATCCGTCTTCGACGGATCGCTAGGACTAAGGTCTCCCGGCCACCTCGCTTAGGGAGGCAGTGCCCTCCTTGTCGGGGTCGCCGGGACAAGCCCGGCGACGACAAAAACTAAGGTCGGAGGCTTTTCCGATCATGAGTTTTGACGCTCATGATTGAGCGTGGACAGCGCCCGCCAATCCGTGGAAGCTGCCGCCGCAATTTTGGAAGGAACGGACATCTTCATGACCAAGACAATCAGCCGCGACGCCTACATGCGCCTCGTCGGCACCGAGGTCGGCGTGTCGGCCTGGCACCTCGTCGACCAGGCCCGCATCGATGCGTTCGCGCAAGTGACCGAGGACCATCAGTTCATCCATGTCGATCCCGCGCGCGCGGCGCGCGAGACGCCGTTCGGCGGCACGATTGCGCACGGTTTTCTCAGCCTCTCCTTGATGAGTGTGTTCGCCTACGAGGTGCTGCCGTCGATCGAGGGCACGCGCATGAGCGTGAATTATGGCTTCGACAAGCTGCGCTTCGTCTCGCCGGTGCGGGCCGGCTCGCGCGTCCGCGGCCGCTTTACGCTGGCGGAGGCGACGCTGCGCGCGCCGAACGAGCTGCTGTCGCGCACGCACGTCACCGTGGAGATCGAGGGCGGCGAGAAGCCGGCGCTGGTTGCCGACTGGCTCGGCCTGTTGTTTTTTGCATGAGGGACTAAAGCGATGACAATCAGATTTGACGGACGGGTGGCGATCGTCACCGGCGCGGGCAACGGGCTCGGCAAGGCGCATGCGCTCGGCCTCGCCGCCCGCGGCGCGCGGGTGGTGGTGAACGATTTCGGCGGCGCGCGCGACGGCACCGGCGGCTCGCTGGGGCCGGCCGACGCCGTGGTCGAGGAGATCCGCAAAGCCGGCGGCGAGGCGATCGCCGACGGCGCCGACGTCTCCAGCCACGAGCAGGTCGAGGCCATGGTGGAGAAGGCCACGGAAAAATGGGGCCAGGTCGATCTCCTGGTCGCCAATGCCGGCATCCTGCGCGACAAGTCGTTCGGCAAGATGGAGCCGGACGATTTCCGCAAAGTGCTCGACGTGCATCTCGTCGGCACCTTCAACTGCTGCAAGGCGGTGTGGAACGGCATGCGCGACCGCAACTACGGCCGCATCGTGCTGACCACCTCGAGCTCGGGCCTGTTCGGCAATTTCGGCCAGGCCAACTACGGCGCGGCCAAGGCGGCGATGGCCGGCCTGATGAACGTGCTGGCGGAAGAGGGCCGCAAGACCAACATCCGCGTCAACACCATCTCGCCGACGGCGGCGACCCGCATGACCGAGGAGCTGCTGCCGCCGCAGGCGCTCGAATTGCTCAAGCCGGAATCGATCACGCCCGCGGTGCTCTACCTGCTCGGCGAGGACGCGCCGACCCGCACCATCATGGGCGCGGGCGCGGGTTCGTTCGCGGTGATCAAGATCGTCGAGACCGAGGGCGTGAACCTGCCGCCGGAGGAGTGGACCCCGGACGCGATCGCCGCGCATTTCGCTGAGATCAGCGACATGTCCAAAGCCCGCGACCTCGGCGGTGCGTTCCACCAGACCCAGAAATACGTCACCCAGGCTGCCGCACGGCTCGGCCTCAAGCTGTGAGGTGAAGCGGCGGCGCGGAGCCTGTCCGCGCCGCCGCCTATTGCTCCATGATGAGAAGGCGCCGAATAGGACCGCGCGCCGCGCGGCCACTGGGGCGCCTCACGGCGATCGGTTTTTCGTTTCCATCTCCAGCAACTGCGCGAGCTCCGCCGCCGTCACTTCGATCGGCCGGCCGCTGCGCTCGGCGCGCGCCTGGATCAGCGCGCCCTGGAGGGATGAGGTGCAGAGGACGGCCAGCGCATCCGCGCGTGCCTTGGCAAAACCGTCGGCGACCAGCTTTCGGCTCAGGATCGACAGGCGTGCGGCGTAGGCCTTGCGTCCGGCGTCAGCCACTGCGCGCTCGCGCGGCGCGAGTTCCAGCAGCACGGCCGTGATCGGGCAGGCGCTGCTAAATCCCGTCTCGCGCATCCATCCTGCCAGCAGGCGGGCATGTGCCCGCAGCAGGTCGCCGGTCGAATCGCACTCCGTCGCCAATCGCTCGAGGGTTGCGACCACCCGGCTGCCGGCTTCCTCGACAGCGGCCACGGCGATCGATGCCTTTCCCTGCGGAAAGTAGTGATAGAGCGAGCCCTTGGGCGCCCCGCTGTGGTCGACGATGTCGTTCAGCGCCGTGTGCGCAAATCCCTGCCGGCGGAATAGCGTGACCGCGGCATTGACGATCGGCTGGCGATGCCTGGGAACGGCCGGCATGGAGACCTTCCTGACTGATGAATTATATTGATTGGTCTACATCAGCCTCTCAAGGTCAAGCCGAAACTGATCGGGAGAGAACGATGGCGGACAGAGTAGGCTACGAGGTGAAAGACGGGATCGCGTTCATTGAGCTTGATGACGGCAAGGTCAATGTCATGTCGGCGGCCATGCTGGCGGAGATCGGTGCGGCGCTCGACCGCGCTGAACGGGGCGCTGACATGGTGGTGCTGCGGTCCGCCCGCCCGGGCATTTTTTCGGCCGGCTTCGATTTGAAGGTGTTCGCCGCGGGAGATGCCCGGCGCAGCCTCGAGATGGTCAGGGCAGGCGCCGAGCTCGCGCTGCGCCTGATGGCATGTCCGCTGCCCACCATCAGCGTCATGGAGGGCCACGCCTTTCCCATGGGAACCTTCCTGCTGCTGGCGTGCGACGTCAGGCTCGGCGCGAGGGGGCCGCATCGCATGGGACTGAACGAGGTCGCCATCGGGATCGCGCCGCCGAGCTTCGCCATCGCGCTGGCGCGCAGCCGCCTCCATCCGGCCTGGCTCAGCCGCACGGTGACGTTCGGCGAGATGTTCGAGCCCGATGACGCGCAGGTCGCGGGTTTCCTCGACCGCGTCGTCGCGCCGGAGATGATCGACACGGCGCTCGGCGAGATCACGACGGCGCTTCGCGCCATCCATCGGCCATCGCACGCAATCGCCAAGAAACGGCTGCGCCGCCCGGCGTTGGATGCCATGCGCGCCGCGATCGAGGAGGAACTGACATTGTCGGCCTATGAGGCGAGCAATGCGGCCCGGACCGCGGTCGCCAGGCCCGGCAGTTCGTGAAGCCCGCAGATTGCTTTGAACCAGGCGCCGATGTCCCGAGACTACAGAGTGCTGATCGAAGCGTTCGACGCATATCAAAGAAAAAAGGTCGAGCGATCCCGGCGCGGCACGACGTCTTTGGTGCCCGGTACGGCCGGTGCAGTCGCAGGGAACAATGACCGCCGACGTCAATCGGATGGAACCGGCAAGCTGTTCGTCGGGCATGTTCCGGGATATGTGAGGCGGCTCACAGCGTGCCGTCCTGTTCAACGCTCATCAGATCACCGCGTGTTGTTCTCGATTTCGACGGAGATCTCGCATGAAAAGCATGATGGTCGCGGCAATCGCCGTATTCGTCCTTGTGACTGCAGTCCTCGGCATGCCGCGCTCGCACCCGGTGTTGGCGATCGGAGATGGTGGAACAGGCCGTTCGGCGCTGCAGGAGGCGCAAATCGCGCGCAGCGCGGACATCCTGCCGGTTCAGGATTTCGAGGATCGCTCGCTGGTCTTTCCAAGGGAGGCCGCACGTTAACGAGGCGCGGACCGAAGAGATGCAGGCCGTCGGCCGCGCGGCCTGCGCTACGGACCGAACAGCGGGCCGAGAGCAGGATCGAGGTTCGTCGGCAAGCCAAGCGCTGCCAGTTCGCCGCGATGAAGGTCCACCTCCACAATCGCCAGGAACAGCGCCAGCACCACGGCGATGAAAAGGAGGAGCGGCGATGGTCCGCCGGAAACGCCGCCGGACTGTGGCGACCGCCCAACGCGACGGGATCGCCAGTGCGAGAGGAAATGCAGATACGCTTTCGATCGTATGTGCATGCCCGTCATCCTTGACGCTGACAGCTGCAGTATAGGATTTCGTCACTTGCGGTTCAAGTTGGCGGCCGCAGCGGTCCATGAGGGGGACGATGAACAGGATCTCACGTCTGTGCATCATCGCCGCTCTGTGGATATGCGCATCCGTGTCCGCGCAGGTGTCCGCGCAAGCACAGCTCGCGGGGCATGGCGGCGCCGTGCGGGCGCTGGCGGTGTCCGGCGACGGCAGCTTGGTGCTGTCAGGCAGTTTCGACACTGCCGCCATTCGCTGGTCGCTTGCGACGGGCGCGGCCGAGCAGGTCCTTCGTTTTCATGCCGACGCCGTCAATGCGGTCGCCTTCCTGAAGGACGGGCGGCTGGTGACGGCCGGTGCCGATGCGCGGATCGCGATCTGGACACCCGGCCGCGAGCAGCCGGATCGGGTGTTCGAGGGCCATCACGCGCCCATCGTCTCGCTTGCGGTCTCGCCGGACGGAACGAAGCTCGCCTCGGCATCGTGGGATCATACGGTCGGCGTCTGGTCGCTGGCCGACGGCGCGTTGCGCGTGCTGGACGGGCATACGCAGAACGTCAACGGGGTTGCCTTCGCGGCGGATGGACGATCGCTGGTCAGTGTCGGTTACGACCGCGAGTTGCGGATCTGGCCGATGGGGGCGGGTGCGCCCGATGTCGTCCTGCTGCCGTTCCCGCTCAACGCCGTGGCGGTCGCGCCCGACGGTGAAATCATTGTGGCGGGCGCCGACGGCAAGGTGCGTTTCCTGACATCGGACGGCCATGACGCCGGCGCGGTGCAGGCCGGCGCGACCCCGATCGTCGCGCTGGCGATCTCGCCGGACGGGACATGGCTCGCGGCGGCGGCCATCGGCGGCGCGGTTGCGGTGATCGACCGGGCGACACGCGGCGTTGCGCGAGCGCTCGCCACCCAAGGCGTGTCGGTGTGGTCGGTGGCGTTCCTGCCTGACAACGCGACATTGCTGACAGGGGGCGCGGACGGCAGGATCCGGCGCTGGAACGCGCGGACCGGGGAAGCCATCGGCGCGTCGGCGGAGGCGGCGCAAAGCGATCCGCTCGCGGCCTTTGCCGGCGATCGCGGCGCCGAGGTGTTCAGGGCGTGCGTGGCCTGCCACACCTTGTCGCGGACGGCGCCGCAGCGTGCCGGCCCGACGCTCGCCGGCCTCTATGGCCGCAGGATCGCGTCGCTGCCGGGGTATCGCTTCTCCGAAGCGTTGAAAACAATGGATATTGTCTGGACGCCAGAGACCGTGGCGAAGCTGTTCGAGTTCGGCCCCAACGCCTATACGCCGGGCACGAAAATGCCGGAGCAGCGCATCGGATCGGCGGACGATCGCAAGGCGCTGACCGAGTTTTTGCGGCGCGCGACGACGAGGTAGTCATGATGGTCTGTTGCATCACTCCGGTTGGTGAGGCCATGGCGTCGCCAGCGAACGAGGCGGAGAGCTATCGATGCAGCGGCGCCGAGAGCTCATAATTGATGCAGTCCATTGTGATGTCGTATGGACCCGCATAGATGCTGTCGCTGGCCCATCGATAGACCTTGCGGTAAGTGGTGATTTGCTCAGAGCGCGGTTGGCGGCCAGCCGGATGGAGCACATCCGAAATCGTCTTTGACGACTTCTCGGTAAGTGTCAGCTTCTCGTCGGGATGCTCGTCGCGCGTGAACACCATGTTCGGGGCCAGACCCGAATTGTTGTCGCTTGCTCTGAAGCTTGAGCTCAAGAGCTCGTCGTTGACGGAAGCAAGCAGCGATCCCTTGACCCAGGCCTTAGGCAGCATCACGAGCGAGGAGCGGTTAAAGATGATGATCGGCGCATCGCCGCTCGGCAGCACGCCTCGGCACCCGTAATGCCATTCGCTGGCGACAGCCGGCGAGGCAACTGCAATCAAGGCAAAGGCGATCAAGCAATAGAGGAGGCGGCAGGCAGAACGATTGTCCGCGGCGGCAAAAATCGAGCAGGGCATGGGGTGGGTTCCAACGGATCAGCCATTGGTCGCGCCGGCGCGGCTGAATGTTCATTCGCATGCCCGGGACGCCGCCTCGGTCCGCTCGATCGGGTAGACCGGACATCCGCGGCGCACCCCTCGACTGGCGCTTCTGGCCCTAAGCCGACACGGGCCGCGGCTTACCGCAAAGACTTGGCGGTTGTTGGCAGCAGCAACCTATGACACCATCTGAATGCCGAGGTGTTATGACGTCTGGGGCCTATGCCGCGCCGGAAATATGCTTGGGAAAAGCTGTCGGATGAGCAGTTGCTCGAGCAGCGCCTCAGTAGTCTGAGGGTTGCGGTCGACGGCACCTGGCTCGAGGGTTGTCTCAGCACTCTATATGAAGAGCTCGACGGGCGAGGCATCCGGCTGCGGCCACACGCATGGATATCGAGCGAATGGTTTAGTCCGGCAAATGTGCCCGGCATTGCCATTCCCTTCTATCTCACCCATCCCCGCCTGATGAAAATCGAGAAGAAGATGATGCTCGACGTCGAAGGCGGCACCTGGTCCGAGTGCATGGCCATTCTCCGCCATGAGGCCGGCCATGCCGTGCAGCACGGCTACCAGCTGCAACGCCGCCGGCGTTGGCAGCAGCTGTTCGGCCCGTCTTCGAAACACTACCCGCGCTACTACCGGCCCAATCCGGCCAGCCGGCATTATGTCCAGCATCTCCGGCTCTGGTACGCGCAGAGCCATCCGGACGAAGATTTCGCCGAAACCTTCGCGGTGTGGCTGCGGCCGCGTTCGAACTGGCGGGCGCGGTATGCCGGTTGGCCGGCACTGAAGAAGCTCGAATATGTCGACGAACTGATGGACGAGATCGCAGGGAAGCGGCCGTTGCTCGCGACGCGAGAGCGGGTCGATCCGCTGCATGAGCTCAGCCAAACGCTTGGCGAGCACTACAAAAAGAAGCAGGCGTTCTACGCCTTCACGCCCCCGAAGACTTACGACCGCGACCTGTCCCGGCTCTTCTCGGCCGATCCGCGGCATCGACGGCAGCCGCCGGCTTCGACCTTCATCAGGCGGCACCGTGCCCAGATCAGGCAACTGGTCGCGCGGTGGACGGGCGAGAACCAATTGACGCTTGATGCCGTGCTCGACGACATGATCTCGCGCTGCCGCGAGCTCAATCTGCGTGCCGTCGGCCCTGAACAGAAGCTCGTGATCAACTTCACCATCTTGGTGACCGCCAAGACCATGCACGCGCTGTTCGGCCCGTCGCGGCGCAAATGGATCGCGCTATGAGACGCCTTCGCATTCTCGTGCTCATGCATCCGGACTGCGTGCCTCCGGACTCGACCGACGGATACACCGCGCAGCAAATCAATGCATGGAAAACGGAATACGACGTGGTGAGCACCTTGCGTGCGGCCGGCCATGAGGTTCGTCCACTCGGCGTGCAGGAGGAAATCAAGCCGGTGCGCGTCGAGATCGAAGGTTTCAAGCCGCATGTGGTGTTCACGTTGCTGGAGGAGTTCCACTACGAGGTTGTGTATGACCAGCACATCGCAAGCTATCTCGAGCTGATGCAGGTCCCGTATACCGGCTGTAACCCGCGCGGCCTGATCTTGGCGCGCGACAAGGACCTGTCCAAGACGCTGGTGCACCATCGCCGAATCGCGGTGCCGGCCTTCGCCGTATTCCCGATGCACCGCAAGGTCAAACGGCCAGCGCGTCTTGGGTTGCCGCTCATCGTCAAGAGTCTGAACCTGGATGGATCCCTGGGGATTTCGCAGGCCTCCATCGTCGATACGGACGAAAAGCTTGCAGAGCGCGTCGCCTTCATCCACGAGCGGGTCGGAACGGCCGCCATCGCCGAGCAGTATATCGAGGGACGAGAGCTCTATGTCGGCGTGCTCGGCAACAATCGGCTGCGCGTTCTGCCGGTTTGGGAATTGAAATTTGGCAGCATGGGCGGTCATGGGGCACGGCACATCGCCACCGAAAAAGTCAAGCACGATCCCAGCTATCAGGAGCGCGTCGGAATTGTAGATGGGCCAGCCAAGGACCTCGCGCCGGAAGTATCCGCCCGTATTCGGCGAATAGCGAAACGCATCTACCGAACACTCGGGCTCGATGGATACGCGCGCATCGACTTTCGCCTCTCTGCCGACGGCATTCCGTATTTCATTGAAGCGAATCCCAATCCCGAAATCGCCAAGAGCCAGGAGTTCGCGACAGCGGCCCGGCATGACGGCCTCGACTACCCGGATCTGCTGCGTCGCATTCTGGCTCTTGGAATAAGCCGTGCAAAGGCAGGCGTATCGCTGGGCTGAAAGACGACACGAGACGGGCATGCACCGCGGTGATGCGCGCTCACAAATTCATGGATGAGCTGCTCGGATCAGGCGGATCAGGGCGCCTCGCGCGCAGGTTGAGCCTGCCGGTGAGTGCCACGAGATAGGAGAGAACCTGCTTGATCAGGAGAAAGTGAACCTTCCGGCGATCGGGCAGACCTAGAGTTGCTGGGCCATGAACAATGGCCCGGCGAAATTTGATTCAACTCACAGGAGGGACCTTTCATGAAGTACATATCCCACTGGAAGTTGCCTCGAGGCACAGTGAATGCGGCCATCAAGCGCTTTCTCGAAACCGGCGGCACGCCACCCGAGGGCATCAAGATGCTCGGACGCTGGCATGGCATGAACGGCGAGGGATTTGCCATCTCGGAGTCGACGGACCCCAAGGCCATGTATCAGTGGTACGCTCAATGGATTGATGTGTTGGAGCTCACCGTGACGCCGTGCGTCGAAGACGCGGAGGCCGGCCCGATCCTCGCGTCGCTGCCAAAGCGCTGATCCCGGCGCAATGACTGCGGCGGCTTGCGTTATACCGCGTTGGCCGCCGCGCCGTTGTCTGTACCGCCAGGGCGTGCCAGCGCATCGGCAAATACCTAGCGTCTGTCGCTCTGGGCGATCGGCTGCGAACTTCGCGCACGCCATTCATCCCGCGTGATTTCCCAAACCTCGGTTAGATGCCTGCCACTCACGTAGTGCCCTTCGGTTGTTCCGACGAGCCGCATGCCCGTGCGTTCTGAGATGCGTCGTGACGGTGTGTTGATGGCGGCCTTCGGCACCCTCAGCACTGACCGGCCGAGTGTCTCAAACCAGAAGTCCGTCGCGGCCGCACTTGCCTCCGATGCAACGCCCTGACCTTGCCAGTCGGGGTCAATCCAAAAGCCACGGTTATTGTCAGGCTTGTCCATCAAGCTGACAACGCCGATGAGCTGATCCGACGAACTCGCCGGCCTGATCGACCAATGCCACTCGCGGCCTGCCTGCATGGCGGGAAGCGCAAGTTCGCGAACGAACCTTTCGGCGCCATCGGCGGGATAGGGCCACGGTATCTCGGCAACGAGGAATCTCACGATTTCCCAGCGAGGGAAGCGCTTCTGAATTGAGGCGGCGTCGGCCAATTCCAGCGGCCGCAGAACCAGGCGAGTCGTGGTCAACACGGGGATATTCATCTATCCATTTTCTGACTTCATGCAACGCTTCGCAACAGGTTGCAGGCGGCGCGGATCTGCCGGGGGCGTCTGGTCAGTCCTTGCGCTGTCGTTCGCGCAGATAGTCGTCGGTGGTGCGCGGCGGAGCGCGTTCGGGGATGCCGGCGAACGGGTCGAACGGCTGCTCGCTCATGGTGATCACGCGGCAGTCCGCGCACATCCGCACCGTATCCAGCCGCTTGTCGCCGGCGGGGTACATCCAGTGCCGGCCCTCGAGCTTCGCGGCGATCCGGTCGATCGTGCTCTTGACGCCGAAGGGCTTGTGGCAGCGGATGCACAGCGCCGGCTCTTCCTCCTTGATGATCTCGGCCGGGGCCCGGGCGGCGCGGAAGTCGATCTGCGGCTTCAGCGTGATGACTTTTTCCGGGCAGGTGCTCTGGCACAAGCCGCACTGCACGCAGGCGTCTTCGACGAATTTGAGCATGGGACGCTCGGGATCGTCGCGCAGCGCACCGGTCGGGCAGGCCGACACGCAGGACAGGCACAAGGTGCAGCCGTCCACATCGACGCTGACCGCGCCGAGCGGTGCGCCTTCGGGCAGGGCGATGACGTCGACGGGGGACGGCGCCACGCGGTGCAGCTCGTGGAGGGCGAAGCGCAGCAGATCGCGCCGCTTGCCGACGGTGTGGAAGGTCGCGGGATGCGCGACGGCAGGTCCGGGCGCGATGGCCCGCAGCGCCTCGCCGAGCGCGTCCGGATCGTCGGTTTCGATGGTGTCGATCGGGCGCCCCGAAAATCCCAGCCCGGACACGATCGCATCGGCCATCGCGATCGTCTGGACAAGGCCGGCAATGTCGTGACGTGGCTTGGCGCGGAGGAGAACGCGGATGGCGGCGGCACCATAGGCAAATGCTGCGACGGCGGCCTCGAGGCCAACCTGGGTCACCTCGTTCACGGCCAGCGGCAGGACGTTGGCGGGAAGGCCATCGCCATGGCGGGCGAGCGCATCGATCAGGGCGCCGCCGTGCTCGCCGTCGTGGAACAGGACGATGGCCTCAGTGCCACCAGCGTCGCGATAGGCCAGCAGCAGCGCGCGCAATTTGTGCAGCAGCGCATCGGCCGGCGGCAGGGCATAAGTGGCCGCCCCGGTCGGACAGGCAGCGGCGCATTGGCCGCATCCGCCGCAGACCTCGGCATTGACCTTGACGTGGTCGCCATCGGGCGTGATCGCGCCTGTGGGGCAGAGGTCGAGGCAGCGATGGCAGCCGGTCAGGCCCGAGCGCGAATGGGCGCAGAGCTCCGCGGAGAAGTCGACGTATTTCGGCTTGTCAAAGCTGCCGACGAGGTCGCGCGCCGCCAGCACCGCGCGCAGCATGGCGGGCGGATCGCGCGGGTCGGCGCGCAGATAGCCGTCGCGCAGTGCGTGGGCCGGAAACAGCGGCGGACCGCCGGAGAGATCGAGGACGATGTCGCAACGCGAGGTCAGGCCGCTGCGCGGCGCCTCGAAGACGAGCGCATCGCGCGAGGAGGGGCGGGGCACGGCATAGTCGTCGATGGCAAGCTGGAAGGCCCCCAGATATCCCCGCGCATTGCGGACCGTTCCCCTGACGATGGGAAACGATGTCGTCGCCGGCGGCGCGATCGGCGCTGGGCCCGTCAGCATCACCGTGACGTCGAGGTGGTCGGCAAGCAGTTTGCCGGCTTCGACCGCGACGTCGTCGCAGCCATAGATCAGGATTACGCCCTCGCTCGTCAGCGTGACGAACGGGTAAGCCGGCACGGGCTCGGCCGCCGCGGCGAGCAGCCCCGCCATCTTGGGCCCCGCCTGTGCGCCCTCCACGGACCAGCCCGCCGTTTCCCGGATGTTGACGAACGCTGTTCTATCCGAACGCGGGTCCATTTCATCCGTGAACCGCGGCGCCTCCTGGGTGCAGCCGACGATCAGCGGTCCTTTAACCGCAGCCGCACTGCGAAACCGGTCCAGCTCACGGCGGCAGAGCTGGTGGAACCCGGCGATGGTGCTGTTGCGGCATCCGCGCCTGATGGCGTCGACATCGAGATGCATCGTGTCGTCGCACGAGCAGATCAGGATCGTTTTCGGCGGATCGCGCATGGGCAGCGGTGTGCCTTCTGAACCCGTCAGGACCGCGCAAGCGCTGACTCGCGCTGTGTCATCTGCTCGGATAAGCTATTCTCACAAGACAAGAAAAGGAAGCTGGAGGTCCATCTGTCGCCGATCGGCCGTCCGCGCTCATCGATGTCGGAGCCCATTCAGTTGCCTCCGCCGTTCACGCTCGTGAGGCTGCGCGAGAGTTTTGACGCCTTCGCCCATGCCATCACGATCGCGGAGCAAAGCGGGGCAGGGACGCTGACCTATGTCGGCCGCTTCGATCTTGCCGAGCTGGCCGTCGTGCTCGAGCCCGGCGAGCCTCTGCGCACCGCGCGCCGCGCGTTCTATGCCGCCATGGTGGCCTTGACCGATGCCCTGCGCGCCTATGCTCCACCGCACAAGGACATCGCCATCGGCTGGCCCGATGCGGTCCGTGTCGACGGTGGCCTGGTCGGGGGCGGCCGGCTCGGCTGGCCATCTGCCGCGAACGAGGATGAACCACCAGGCTGGCTGGTGTTCGGCGCCATGATCCGCCTGGTCGCGATAACCGACACGGACGCGGGCGTGCATCCGCTGGTCTCGGCGCTCGACCAGGAGGGCTTCGGCGAGACGGGCGCGGCTGACATCACGGCGAGCTTTGCGCGCCATCTGATGCGCGCCACCGAGACCTGGCAGGTCGACGGCTTCGACGCCATCGGTCGCGAGTTCGTGAGCCGGCTGACGCGCGAGCCGCAAATCGCCCATGCGATCGCCGACAACGGCGACCTTCTGACGTGCCGGCCCGGGACCGGCGCGATCGATCGCCGCGATCTGAAACTGGCCTTGCTGTCGCCGTCGTGGCTCGATGCCAGGCTCGGAGGGCCGCTGTGAAATTGCTGCGGACCATCGCGCTCGATCCGTCCGACACGTTCGTATTCGACGTGGCCGCGGAGCCCGGCGACTGGGCGGTGTCGGGCATGTTCCGCTTCTTTGATCGCGATCCGGCGCAACTGAGCGGAAAGGACCATGCCGCGTTCCGCAGCGGCTTTCTCGGCGTGCGGTCCTGGGGCTGGTCGACGCTGGCGCAGATCGTTGCCGCGACCGCGGATGATCGCCAGGCGCTGGTGGAGCTCCTTGCGCAGCAACTGGTCGATCGGTGCGGCGCGCCGGATCTGGCCACGGCACGTCCCGCGGCCGAGGAGGAGGTCGCCTTTGCGCAATCCCTTTGTGCCCATCCCGTCGGCGTGCTGATCGCTGTTCACCGCGCGGTGCGCGGCGGCGAGGTCAGCGAATCTTTTCGCAGATTGAAATTGCGGGAGGGGCAGGGGCACGGCAAGGCGTTCTCGTTCATGGA
Organism: Pseudomonadota bacterium; assembly: GCA_040756765.1. Classification (GTDB taxonomy): domain Bacteria; phylum Pseudomonadota; class Alphaproteobacteria; order Rhizobiales; family Xanthobacteraceae; genus Bradyrhizobium_A. The sequence continues at coordinate 101,455 of JBFLYG010000018.1, forward strand.
GGTGGACGACGACGTCGAACCGGACCGCGCTCTCAACCTTGCGGACATGAGCCGGGAGCCGCCGCGATGACGGATTTCTGGATCGCCTGCGGCCATCATCTGCTCGATCGCCATGCGAACGGCGGGCTGGTGGTCACGGACGCGTTCCTGAAGGCCTATTTCGCCCGTCCCGAGCTGGTGCCGCCGGACGACGCCTGCGCGGTCGAGCGCCGGTTGCACCGGCACTTGCTGGCGGAGCCGCGCCGCCCCGTCGGCGGCGACGAGGTGGCGGCCATCGCCGATGGCGATGCGCGGGAGAACTGGCGGCTCGTGCTGGCCTTTCGCGACCTGCTGCTGCGCCACCCGACGCTGGAGGCGGCCTATCTCGCCACGGTTCGGTCGGGGTCCGTCGATCTGCCGCCGCTCTTCGTCAACCAGCTCGTGCATGTCATCCTGCGCAATGCGCTCGACGGCTGCGAGGACCCGTTCGAGCTGCGCGCGGCCGAACTGTTCTTCCGGCCGCAGCGGCTGCTGCCGCACGAACACGTGCTGCTGCTGGGCGACGCGGAGGTCGTCGGCGGGCACAGTCCGACGCCGGTGTTGTCGCTGATCGCGATGCTGGGGGCGGCGACCGATGCTCAGCTCGACGTTCTCGCCGCTGATAACGCCGACAGCTACTGGGCGCGCAGCGACCGGTTCGACATGGCCTTGGATCTGACCGGCGGCGGGCGGGGGCAGGCGGCGCTGGCCGGCGTGATGCGGCGCTGGCTGGCGCATCTGCTCGGGATCGACGTGGCGATCGAGCCGATCACCGCGCTGCGCGACGCGGAGTTCTCCTGGTATGTCGGGCTCGATGCCGAGGCGACCCGGATCGGCGACCGGCTGTGGCGGGGGGAAGCCCTCGACGAGCGCACCGCGGGACGCGTGCTGGCGCTGTTTCGGCTCACCATGGCGGATCAGAGCCTGGTGGCGGATGCCGTCCGGCAGACGCCGGCCTATCTGATCCTGGCCATGACGCCCGATCAGGTCGTCCGCCTGAAGCCACAGAACCTCCTGACCGGGTTGCCGGTCAGATCTCGGGAGGCCGCCACATGAGCCGTCTCGTCCAGCCGCTGCAACGCATCGCCGTCGGCGTCGTCGTCGAGCGCCGCAAGGCGGACTCCCGATGGATCGATTACGTCTGGCGCGGCATCGCTGTGCTGCCAGACGAGCCGGCAATGGCGCCCTGGACGGTGATCCGCGACCAGGACGACACGACGCTGTTTTATGCCGGCCGCGCGACCGTCGATCTCTACCGCTCGGAGACCGAGCTCTACCGTGATAATCTGGCGAGCGGCGCGCCCAGCGTTTGGATCGTGTTGAGCCCGTCCGAGGGAGACTGGCCCTACGTCGTTTCGGCCGTCACGGCGGATCCCGCGGAAGGGGAGGCCTTTACCGAGGCCAGCACCTATCTCGTCGAGGCGGTGCCGATGCCCGAAGCGCTGCGGGCGACGATTGAGACTTTCGTCGCCGAGCACCATGTCGAAAGGGGCTTCGTCAAACGCGAGCGCGGCCGCACCGATCCCGAGGCGCTGGCGCGTCGGCGTCCTGAAGGTGAGCACGAGTGAGCAACGAGCCATTTCTGGCGCGCTGGTCGCGCCGCAAGCAGGGGACGAAGGCCGGTCTCGCCGAACCGGCGTGCGAGCAGCCTGTCGACGCGCAAGGGCCGGCGCCGGCTGACCGCGAGGTGGCGGAGCCAGCGCCTCCAGCGGCCGATCTTGCGACCCTGCCGCCGATCGAAACGATCGATGCAGCCACCGACGTCACGGCCTTCCTGCGCAAGGGCATTCCCCAGGAGCTGAGCCGCGCAGCGCTCCGCCGCGCCTGGAGCGCCGATCCGGCCATCCGGGATTTCGTCGGGCTGGCGGAGAACGCCTGGGATTTCACCGATCCGGCCGCGATGCCCGGGTTCGGTCCGCTCGACCTGTCGGCCGAGCAGGTGGCCGCGCTCGTCAACCGCGTGGTCGGAAACGTGGGGAGCCTGATGCAGGCCGCCGAGACCGTCACCGGCGCGCCGTCAGACACGGTCGATCTGTCCGCAATGACGATCGAAGACGCCACGCGATCGGCGCCAGCCGCGCCCGGTTCGGCGTCGGCATCGCAGCCGGTGGAGGCGCTCGCAGGCGCCCGATCGTCCGACGAGCCCGCAGCCGCAGAACAGCCGACGGACTCTGCTGCACCGCAACCGCCAGTCTCGCGTGACGTAACCAGTGCGACCAGTGCGCTACGCCGCCGACACGGCGGGGCGTTGCCGCACTAGGCGGCGGGCGGCTCCACATTTTCAGCGTCATCACCGGGCCGGCGCGTCAGCGCCGAGACAGCCCAAGCCCGATGTTTCGGGCTTGGGCCATTGAAGAACGCAACTCGGCACAGCCGAGTTGCTATGGATCCAGCTTCAAAATCCGTTCTACCTTGTGAGAAAGCTGGATTGCCGGGTCTTCGCCCGGCAATGACGAAATGGGTGTGGCCGCGCCGAGAACAATCGGACAGCCGCGCATAGTCTGAGGCTATGGCCGTCGATTGACCGCCTTTCGGCGCAGGTCTACTCTTGATGACGCAAACGCAAATTGGGCGCTTGACCCTTGAAGGAGGGCGGCGTGCGCGATGCGGGCCTTGAACGTGCCATCGATGCTGCGGGCGGCATTGCTCCGCTAGCCCGGAAGATCGGTATTGCCCAACCCTCGGTGTCGAACTGGAGCCGGGTGCCGGCGCAACGGGTCGTTGCTGTCGAGGCCGCGACCGGGGTGTCGCGAGACATTCTCCGCCCCGATCTCTATGGCGAACTTGAGCACGGGCCTGCGCAGTCCGATGACGTCGCCGATCCGATCGAAGCCGGGCGCGCGCAGGAATACGCGCTGCTGGCGACGCTGCTGTCGTCAGCGCCGTCGCAAGCCCTGCTCGACCGGTTGTCCGCACTGGCGGGCGATGCGACGCCGCTCGGGCGGGGGCACATGGCGCTCGCGCAGGCTGCCGCGACCGCGGTCGCGTCCGAGGTCGCGCACGAGCATTTCGCGTTGTTCGTCGGCCTCGGCCGCGGCGAGGTGCTGCCCTACGCCTCCTACTATCTGACCGGATTTCTTCATGAGCGCCCGCTGTCGCGGCTGCGCGACGATCTCGCGGCGCTCGGGATCGCGCGGGAAGCGACCACGTCCGAGCCGGAGGACCATGCGGCGATGCTGTGCGAGATCATGGCGGGCCTCGTGGCCGGCCGTTTTCCGGCGTCGCTGGACGTCCAGCGCGCCTTCTTCGACAGACATGTGGCGCGCTGGATGGGGCGTTTGTTCGCCGACATCGAGAAGGCGGACAGCGCCAGCTTCTACCGGCCGGTCGGAGCGCTCGGCCGCACATTCCTGGAGATCGAGAGCGAGGCTTTCACATTCGCCGGCTGACCGGGGCACCGGTTTGGGAGAGGTGCGATGAAGGACGACAAGCAGGAGGCGGTGGGCCGCCGCGACTTCCTTCGCAAGGTCGGCATCGGCACGGTCGGTGCGGGCGCGACGCTCGCGGCCCCTCTGGTCACGCCGGCGCAGGCCGACAGCGAGACCGAGGATGAGAAGCGCAAGGCGCGCTACAAGGAAACCGATCACGTCAAGGCGTACTACCGCGTCAATCGCTATCCGCGTTGAGGGAGGCGGCCGTGCTGATCAGGAGAACGCAGCAGTCCCAGTCCGACCGTCGCGAATCCGTCGCAGCCGTCCTGTCCGGGCAGGCCGGCGGCCTCGACCGCCGCACGTTCCTGCTCCGGTCCGGCATTGCCGGCGGCGCGCTGGCCGCGCTCGGTGCGCTGCCGCTCGGCAGCGTCCGCAGGGCGGAAGCCGCGGCGGCAGGGCCGCTGACCGCGGGCGCGACGGTGCGCAAGAGCATCTGCACGCACTGCTCGGTGGGATGCACCGTGACGGCGGAGGTGCTGAACGGGGTGTGGATCGGCCAGGAGCCGAGCTGGGATTCGCCGATCAATCGCGGCTCGCACTGCGCCAAGGGTGCGTCCGTGCGCGAATTGGTGCACAGCGAGCGGCGGCTGCGCTACCCGATCAAGCTCGTGAACGGACAATGGACGCGTATGTCCTGGGACACCGCGATCAGCGAGATCGGCGACAGGCTGCTCGAGATACGCGCCAAGTCGGGGCCGGATTCGGTGTATTGGCTCGGCTCTGCCAAGATGACCAACGAAGGCGCCTATCTGTTCCGCAAGCTCGGCGCGTTCTGGGGCACCAACAACACCGACCATCAGGCCCGGATCTGCCATTCGACCACCGTCACGGGTGTCGCCAACACCTGGGGCTATGGCGCGATGACCAACAGCTTCAACGACATCCGCAATGCCAGGACCCAGATCATCATGGGCGGCAATCCGGCGGAGGCGCATCCGGTGTCGTTGCAGCACCTGCTCGAAGGCAAGGAGCTGCAGAAGGCCAACCTCATCGTCATCGATCCGCGGCTGACGCGCACCGCGGCGCATGCGACCGAGTATGTGCGCATGCGGCCGGGCACCGACATTCCCGTGCTCTACGGCATGATGTGGCACATCCTGCAGAACGGCTGGGAGGACAAGGAGTTCATCAGGCAGCGCGTCTATGGTTTCGACGACCTGCGCAAGGAAGTGGAGAAGTGGACCCCGGAAGAGGTCGAGCGTGTCAGCGGCGTTCCCGGCGAGCAGCTCAAGCGCGTCGCCCGGATCTTCGCCACCGAGAAGCCGGCGACGCTGATCTGGGCGATGGGGCAGACCCAGAAGACCGTCGGCACCGCCAACGTCCGGGCGAGCTGCATCGCACTGTTGATGACCGGCAATGTCGGCCTGGCCGGCGCCGGCGCCAACATCTTCCGCGGCCATGACAACGTGCAGGGCGCGACCGACGTCGGCCTCGATATCGTGACGCTGCCGTTCTACTACGGGCTGACCGAAAGCGCGTGGAAGCATTGGTCGCGGGTCTGGGACGTTGCTTATGATTTCCTGCTGTCGCGTTTCGATTCCAAGCAGATCATGGAGACGCCGGGCATCCCGCTGACCCGCTGGTTCGACGCGGTGACGCTGCCGAAGGACCAGGTCGCGCAGAAGGACAATGTGCGGGCGGTGTTCGTGCAGGGACACGCCAGCAACAGCATCACCCGCATCCCGGAATCGCTCAACGGCTTGAAGGCGCTTGACCTGCTCGTCATCGCAGACCCGCATCCGACCACCTGGACCTCGCTTGCGGTCGAGGCCGGACGCAAAGATAACCTCTACATCCTTCCGATCGCCACGCAGTTCGAATGCAAGGGATCGCGTGTCGCCTCGAACCGCTCGCTGCAGTGGGGCGAGCAGATCGTAAAGCCGATCTTCGAATCCAAGGATGATCTCGAGGTCATCTATCTGATGGCGAAGAAATTCGGCTTCGCCGATGAGATGTTCAGGCATATCAAGGTCGAGAACAATCTCCCGGAAGCGGAAGATATCTTGCGCGAGATGAATCGCGGCAGCTGGTCGACGGGCTATTGCGGGCAGTCGCCGGAGCGGCTCAAGGCGCATATGAAGAATCAGGCGAAGTTCGACTTCCTGACGATGCGGGCGCCGAAGGACGATCCGGAAGTCGGCGGCGACTATTATGGCCTGCCGTGGCCGTGCTGGGGCTCCCCCGAGGTGCGGCATCCTGGCACACCGCTGCTCTACAACACCCATCTCGCCGTGATGGATGGCGGCGGCACATTCCGGCCGCGCTTCGGCATCGAGCGCGAGGAGAAGCTCGCCGACGGCACGACGCGCAAGGTCAGCCTGCTGGCCGACGGATCCTATTCCAGGGATTCCGAGATCAAGGACGGCTATCCGGAATTCACGCTGGCGAGCCTGAAGAAGCTCGGCTGGGACAAGGATCTGACGGAAGCGGAGATGGCCGTGATCAACAAGGTCAGCCCGGCTGCTCCCGACACGGTGTCATGGTCGCTCGACCTCTCGGGCGGCATCCAGCGCGTCGCGCTGATGCATGGTTGCGTGCCCTATGGCAACGGCAAGGCGCGCATGAATGCGTTCGGCTTGCCCGATCCCATCCCGGTGCACCGCGAGCCGATCTACACGCCGCGTGTCGACCTTGTCGCCAAATATCCGACGCTGCCCGATGCCAGGCAGTTCCGGATGCCCAACATCGGTTTCTCCGTGCAGAAGGCCGCGGTGGACAAGGGCATCGCCAAACAATTCCCGCTGATCCTGTCCTCGGGCCGCCTGGTCGAATATGAGGGCGGCGGCGAGGAGACGCGCACCAACCCGTGGCTCGCCGAGCTCCAGCAGGACATGTTCATCGAGATCAACCCGGCGGACGCCGCCGACCGCGGCATCAAGGATGGCGGCTGGGTCTGGGTCAGCGGCGCCGAGAGCAATGCGCGTGCCAGGATGAAGGCGCTGGTGACCGAACGGGTCGGGAAGGGAGTGGCCTGGATGCCGTTCCATTTCGGCGGCTGGTTCGCGGGTGCCGACCTGCGCAAGAACTATCCCCCGGGCACCGATCCGATCGTGCTCGGGGAAAGCGCCAATACGATCACGACCTATGGCTATGATCCTGCGACCAACATGCAGGAGCCCAAGGTCACGCTCTGTCAGATCGTCGCGGCCTGAGAGGAGCACGACATGGCTCGAATGAAATTTCTCTGCGACGCCGACCGCTGCATCGAGTGCAATGCCTGCGTGACCGCCTGCAAGAACGAGCACGAGGTGCCCTGGGGCATCAACCGGCGCCGCGTCGTCACCCTCAATGACGGCACGCCCGGCGAGCGCTCGATCTCCATGGCCTGCATGCACTGCACGGACGCGCCCTGCGCCGCGGTCTGTCCGGTGAACTGCTTCTACACCACGGCCGACGGCGTCGTGCTGCACTCCAAGGACCTGTGCATCGGCTGCGGCTATTGCTTCTACGCCTGTCCGTTCGGCGCGCCGCAATACCCCAAGGTCGGCAACTTCGGCTCGCGCGGCAAGATGGACAAATGCACGTTCTGCGCCGGCGGCCCCGAGGCCGACGGCAGCCGGGAGGAATACGAGAAGTACGGCGCGAACCGTCTCGCCGAGGGCAAATTGCCGCTCTGCGCCGAGATGTGCTCGACCAAGTCGCTGCTCGCCGGCGACGGCGAAGTCATCGCCGAGATCTACAGGGAGCGCGTGATGAAGCGCGGCTACGGCTCGGGGGCGTGGGGCTGGAAGACAGCCTATCGCGAGGGGATCGAGTCCTGACGACGACAGCGTTGTCGGCCGCACAATGGCAGGAGGAATGGATGGCGAGGTGTGTACGATGGATGCGCCGGGCGCTGGGCATCGCTGCGCTCCTGGTGTTCGTCGCGATGGCCGCACCGTCCATCGCCGAGCAGGTCAACCCGACCGCGAGCGCCGTCAGGGAGCAGCAGCTGCTGCAGCAGCTCGACCGCATCCAGGGACGCGTCAGCATTCCTGATCAGCGCTCGCGCGTGCTGGAACAGCCGGCGGGTCGGCAGTGGCGCGAGTTCCGCAACGTCACGCTGCGCTGGATCGGCGGCATTGCCATCCTCGGCATGCTGGCCGTGCTCGTCGCCTTCTATCTCACCCGCGGCATGGTGCGGCTGGAGGGCGGGAGGTCGGGGCGGACCGTCGTGCGATTCAACGCCTTCGAGCGCTTCGTGCACTGGATGACGGCGACCTGCTTTGTCGTTCTGGCGATCTCGGGGCTCAACATCACCTTCGGCCGTCCGTTGCTGCTGCCGCTGATCGGCCATGACGCGTTTTCCGCATGGTCGCAATGGGCGAAGTACGCGCACAACTATCTGAGCTTCCCCTTCACCATCGGGGTGGTGCTGATCTGTCTGATGTGGCTCGGCGGCAACCTCCCGAACAGGAGCGATGTCGAATGGATCAGGCGTGGCGGCGGCATGGTGGGGCACGATCATCCGCCGGCCTATCGCTTCAACGCCGGCCAGAAGGTGATCTACTGGATCGTGGTCCTCGGCGGCGCCGCCGTGGCGATCACCGGGTACACATTGATGTTCCCGTTCTACCTCTCGGGCATCGAAGGCATGCAAGTCGCCCAAATGGTTCATGCGACCGTGGCGGTGCTGTTCGTCGCGGTGATGCTGGCCCACATCTATATCGGCACGATCGGCATGGAAGGCGCGTTCGAGGCGATGGGCAGTGGCACCGTGGACGTCAATTGGGCGCGGGAGCACCACAGCCTCTGGCTCGCGGAGCAGGACGCGCGCGCCGGCGCTGATGATGCGCGCTCGAAGCCCGCCGCCACGGCAGCGGAGTAGCGACATCAAGTCCGGGACGCTTCTACTTCTTCAGCGTCATCACCGGGCCGGCGCCAACGGGGCCGCGCGAAGCGCGGCCCGATGACAGGCTCCGCGCCGAGACAGTCCAAGCCGGATGTTTCCGGCTTGGACCAATTGAGAACGCAACTCGGCGGAGCCGAGTTGCTATGGATTTCAAAGCTCGCATTTTGCTGGGACCAAGCTGGATTGCCGGGTCTTCGCCCTACAAGATTCACACATCTCGAAAACAGACTCAAAGACAAGGACTTAACGGCCCCCCGATTATCGAAAGATAGGGTCGTCTTCGAAGCAGCGGCGTTGAAGAGACTCGGGTTTTTGTCGCGTGC
>JBFLYG010000019.1:0-251343 GCA_040756765.1 Pseudomonadota bacterium
AGCAAGCCGGCCAAGAAGGCCAAGCCCGCGGCCAAATCTGCCGCAAAGGCCGCCAAGCCCCGCGCCGCCGCCGCACCGAAAGCGGTCAAGGCGCCGTCCAAACCCATCGCCAAGAAAACCGCGGGAAAGGCCCGCGGATGAGGCATGATCCGGACACCGGGGAATCGGTGTTCGGCGCATGTCCAAAGCAACGAAAGACAACATTTCATTGAAGAAGACCCGTAACGCGAACGATGCCTTTCCCGACCGGGACAGCATCGTCGCGTTCCTTCGCGCCCAGCCCGGCAAGGTCGGGACGCGCGAAATCGCCCGCGAGTTCGGGCTGAAGAATGCCGCCCGCGTCGAGCTCAAGCGCCTGCTGCGCGAGCTGCGGGAAGCCGGCGTCATCACCAGGAAGGGCCGCGGCCTGCAGGAGACCGCGGCGCTGCCGCCGACCCTGGTCGCCGACGTCACCGGCAAGGACGAGGACGGCGAGCTCCTCGCCACCCCCGCCGAGTGGGACGAGGAAGCCGGCGAGCCGCCGAAGATCCGCCTCTACCTGCCGCGCCGGCCGCAGCCCGGCACCGCTGTCGCGGTCGGCGACCGCGCCCTCGTCCGCATCGACCCGATCGAGGGCGACGAGGTCGCCGCCTATCGCGGCCGTGTCATCAAGGTGCTCGATCACGGTCGTGACCGCGTGCTCGGCATTTTCCGCGCGCTGCCCCATGGCGGCGGGCGCCTCATTCCGGTCGACAAGAAGCAGGCCGGCCGGGAGCTGGCGATCACGGAGGCCGATCGCGGCGGTGCGCAGGACGGCGATCTCGTCAGCGTCAACCTGCTGCGCGGCCGCGGCTATGGCCTGCCGGCCGGGCGCGTCAAGGAGCGGCTGGGCTCGCTGAGCACCGAGAAGGCGGTCAGCCTGATCGCGATCCACTCCCACGACATCCCGCTCGAATTCCCGCGGGCCGTCGTGGAGGAGGCCGAGGCGGCAAAGCCCGCGACACTGGAGGGCCGCGAGGACTGGCGCGACATCCCGCTCGTCACCATCGACCCGCCGGACGCCAAGGACCACGACGACGCCGTGCATGCGATGCCGGATCCCGATCCGGCCAACCGCGGCGGCTTCATCGTCCATGTCGCCATTGCCGACGTCGCGTTCTATGTGCGCCCCGGCTCGGCGCTCGACCGCGAAGCGCTCAAGCGCGGCAACTCGGTGTACTTCCCCGACCGCGTCGTGCCGATGCTGCCCGAGCGCATCTCCAACGACCTGTGCTCGCTGAAGCCCGCCGAGCCGCGCGGCGCGCTCGCCGTGCGCATGGTGATCGGCCCCGACGGCCGCAAGATTTCGCACACCTTCCACCGCGCGCTGATGCGCTCGGCGGCGAAGCTGAACTATGCGCAGGCGCAGGCCGCGATCGACGGCCGGCCGGACGACATCACCGGCCCGCTGCTCAAGACCATCCTCGCGCCGCTCTATGATGCCTATGCCTGCGTCAAGCGCGCCCGCGACGAGCGCGACCCGCTCGACCTCGACCTGCCCGAGCGCAAGATCCTGCTCAAGGCCGACGGCACGGTCGACCGCGTCGTCGTCCCCGAGCGCCTCGACGCCCACCGCCTGATCGAGGAGTTCATGATCCTCGCCAACGTCGCCGCGGCCGAGACGCTGGAGAAGAAATCGCTGCCGCTGATCTACCGCGTGCACGACCAGCCGACCGCGGAAAAGGTCCACGCGCTGCAGGAATTCCTCAAGACGCTGGAGATGAACTTCGCCAAGAGCGGCGCGCTGCGGCCTGAAGTGTTCAACCGTGTGCTGGCGCAGGTGAAAGGCCACGACGCCGAGCCGCTGGTCAACGAGGTGGTGTTGCGCTCGCAGTCGCAGGCCGAATATGCCGCCGAGAACTACGGCCATTTCGGCCTGAACCTGCGCCGTTACGCCCACTTCACCTCGCCGATCCGCCGCTATGCCGACCTCGTCGTGCATCGCGGCCTGATCCGCGCGCTGGGGCTCGGCGCCGGCGCCCTGCCCGACGACGAAACCGTCGAAACGCTGAGCGAAGTCGCCGCCAACATCTCGCTGACCGAGCGGCGCGCGATGAAGGCGGAGCGCGAAACTGCCGACCGGCTGATCGCGCATTTCCTCGCCGACCGCGTCGGCGCAACCTTCGAAGGACGGATCTCCGGCGTCACGCGCGCCGGCCTGTTCGTCAAGCTCACCGACACCGGCGCCGACGGCCTTATTCCGATCCGCACGCTGGGCAGCGAGTATTACAACTATGACGAGGCTCGCCACGCGCTGATCGGCTCGCGCAGCGGAACCATGCACCGCCTCGGCGATGTGGTCGAGGTGCGCCTCGTCGAAGCCGCGCCGGTGGCCGGCGCATTGCGCTTTGAGCTGCTGTCCGCCGGGACTATACCGTCGAAGGGCCGGCGGCGGCCGGAGCGTGGACGCACGCCCGAGGCGCGGCCGTCCGAGTTCCGCAAGCCCGCCGCGCACAGCGACAAGACCGGTCGCAAACGCCACAAGGCGAAGGCGGGCAAACATCCCTCGCGCAAGGGCAAGCCACGAAAGGGCAAATCATGAAGCAGGACGCCCTCTCCACCTGGACCGCCAAGGACGCGGCGCAGCCCAAGCGCGACGCCTGGCTCGCGATCAAGCGCGGCCTGCGCTGCCGCTGCCCGCGCTGCGGCGAAGGCAAGGTATTCCGCGCCTTCCTCAAGGTCGCCGACCACTGCTCCGTCTGCGGCGAGGATTTCAGCCATCATCGCGCCGACGACCTGCCGGCCTATCTCGTCATCGTCATCGTCGGCCACATCGTGGTGCCGCTGGCGCTGTGGATCGAGACGAACTACGCGCCGCCGGTGGCGCTGCAGCTCGCGATCTATCTGCCATTGACGCTGGTCGCCTCGCTTGCTCTGCTGCAACCGGTCAAAGGTGCGGTGGTGGCGCTGCAATGGGCCTTCCGCATGCATGGATTTGACGGAGAAGCCGACACTTCCGCCCCACAGAAATAATCACGACAAGAACAACAACAGCAGGACTTGGGATGAACGCTCCGCTGGCAATTCCACGACACGAAAAAGAAGACGACAGCCATCCCTATGTCCGCCCCAAGGATGCCGCGACGCTGATCCTGATCGATCGCAGCGGCAGCCGGCCGAAGGTCTTGGTCGGCAGGCGCCACGACAAGGTGGTGTTCATGCCGGGCAAGTACGTGTTTCCCGGCGGCCGCGTCGACAAGACCGACAACCGCGTCCCGGTCGCAGCCCCCATCCCGCCCGAGCTCGAGGCCAGCCTGTTGCGCGGCCGGCCGAAGACCGAGCTGTCGCGCGCCCGCTCGCTCGCGGTCACCGCGATCCGCGAGGCCTGCGAGGAAACGGGCCTCTGCCTCGGGCGCAAGGTCGACGATAGCCGTGCCGCAAAGCTCGACGGCGTATGGAAGCCGTTCGCCGACAATGGCCTGCTGCCCGATCCGTCGGGCCTGTTCCTGATCGCGCGCGCCATCACCCCGCCGGGCCGGGTGCGGCGCTTCGACACCCGCTTCTTCTCGGCGGAAGCGTCCGCCATTACCCACCGCATTCCCGACGTGGTGCATGCGGACGCCGAGCTCGTCGAGCTGGTGTGGGTGGAGATCGGCTCCGAGCCGCTGGCCGACGCGCACAACATGACCAAGGCGGTGCTGCGCCAGCTCGAGCTGCGGCTGGCGAGCGGCCCGCTGCGCCATGACGCGCCGGTGCCGTTCTTCCACTGGTATGACGGCGCCATGCGCATGGACACGCTGACCGCGGCGCCCTGAGGCCATCCCCTTCGGCTTTCCCTCACAGAGCAGGCTTGTGCGCGCCCCCGCGCCCTTGCGCGCGCAGGACGGCGGCATAGATCAGGTCCCACCGTCACGCAGGTGATCACCCGGGGGATCTTATCGATGGCCGCACCACGTCAGTTGCATCTCGGCGCCTTCATGCGTCCGATCAGCATTCACACCGGCGCCTGGCGCTATCCCGGCGCGTTTCCTGACGCGAATTTCAACCTTTCGCACATCAAACGTTTCATCCAGACGCTCGAACGTGGAAAATTCGATGCGTTCTTCATGGCCGATCACCTGGCCGTGCTGAACATGCCGATCAATGCGCTCAAGCGCAGCCACACGGTGACGTCGTTCGAGCCGTTCACGCTGCTGTCGGCGCTGTCGGGGGCGACCGAGCGCATCGGCCTCGTCGCCACCGCCTCCACCACCTTCGACGAACCCTACCATATCGCCCGGCGCTTCGCCTCGCTCGACCACATCAGCGGCGGCCGGGCCGGCTGGAACATCGTCACGACGTCCAACCCGGATGCGGCGCTGAACTTCGGCCTCGACGACCACATGGAGCATGACGAGCGCTATCGCCGCGCCCGCGAATTTTACGACGTCGTCACCGGGCTGTGGGATTCCTTCGCCGACGACGCCTTCGTGCGCGACGTCGAGAGCGGGCTCTATGTCGATCCCGCGCGGATGCATGTCCTCGACCACAAGGGCAAGTACCTGTCCGTGCGCGGCCCGCTCAACATCGCCCGCCCGGTGCAGGGCTGGCCGGTGATCGTGCAGGCCGGCGCGTCGGAAGCCGGCAAGCAGCTCGCGGCTGAAACGGCGGAAGTGATCTTCGGCGCCTCCGCCAACATCGCCGCGGGCCAACAGTTCTATGCCGACGTCAAGGGCCGCCTCGACAAGCTCGGCCGCGACCGCGACCATCTCAAGATCCTGCCCGGCGCGTTCGTGGTGGTCGGCGACAGCGACGAGGAGGCGCGCGAGAAGCTCGCGGTGCTCGACAGCAAGGTGCACTACGATTCCGGCATCGCCTCGCTGTCGATCGCGCTGGGGCACGACGCCTCGGGCTTCGACCCCGACGGCCCGCTGCCGGAGATTCCGGAGACCAACGCCAGCCAGAGCGGTCGCGCCCGCGTGGTCGAGGCGGCGCGGCGCGACAATCTCACCGTGCGCCAGCTCGCCCGCCGGCTCGGCGGCTATTCCGGGCTCAAGTTCCTGGGCACGCCGAAGACCATCGCCGACCAGATGGAGGAGTGGCTGGTGAGCGAGGCCAGCGACGGCTTCAACATCATGTTCCCCTACCTGCCCGAAGGCCTCGACGACTTCGTCAACCGCGTCGTGCCGGAGTTGCAGCGCCGCGGCATCTTCCGCCGCGACTACGAAGGCGCAACGCTGCGCGAGCACCTCGGCCTGCCGCGGCCGAAGAACCAGTTCTTCAGCTGAGAGACCACGCCCTCTTCGTCTTCGAGTAACGTTGAGGCCTGTGGGCCAGGCACAGGATGTCTGACCCATCGTGAAAGACGGCGCTTTCCATCTTTCTCTGTCGTGGCCGGGCTCGTCCCGGCCACCCCGCTTAGGGACGCAGTGCCTTCCTTGCCGGGGTCGCCGGGAGACCTTAGTCCTAGCGATCCGTTAAAGACGGATCGCGCTGCCCGGCGACGACAAACACTAAGGTCAGTGGTTGCTTTTCCAGTCAGGCTCTCAGGGTGGCAGATCGCGTCGATCGAACTTCAATCATCATACCCTAGCGCGCGGCGAGGTTGCGCCGCTCCTCGTCGGTCAGCGCCTCCTGCTGCGTCGGCGACAGCGCACCGTTGCCGACCAGCTGTAGCACGCTGTTGGTGTTGTAGCTCTGGTCGCGCGAGCGCCGGCGCCGCTTTTCGTCCTCATCATCGGGCGTCGGTGATCCATCGCCGCCGCCATAGCCGAGCACCTCGACCATGATGATCGACGGCTGGCCGTCGCTGCGCGGCGGCGGCGGCGCGGCCTGCTGGGTGGCCGCGGTGGTGTTGGATGCCGAGGTCAACGCCGCCGTCGGTGGTCCCTGCACCGTGGGCACGCCGGTCACGGTGCCCTGCCCGTTGATGTTGCCGGCATTGACCACCTGCAGCGCCGCAAGGTTGAGGTTGCCCGAGAAACGGATGCCCGCCTCACCGACGTCGATGGTGCCGAGCGGCGCGATCAGGTCGATATTGCCGGGCGGGACCTGCGGGAGCGACTGCAGGGTCGCGAAGCCGGCGCCGGACGACGGCGCGATCGGCGATAACGTCACATTGCCGTAGCCGTTGTAAACACGCTTGGGCGGCGTGAAGATGGTCGTCGTCTTCGCGCCGCGGCCGGCGTTGATGTCACCGGTTGCCGACCACACCAGAATGCTGCCGCCATAGGTGGTCATGACGCGGCTCTGGCCGAGCAGCACGCTGCCTAGCGAATACACATCGATATCACCTTCCCCCTGGGTGATGAGACCCGCCTTGGCGCCGGGCGTGATGCCCTCGACGCCCACCAATGTCTGCCCGCCAGGCGTCAGGATCTGGATGCCTCCACCGGATTCCGTCCGGATGCCCCCGTCGACAAGATCGGTCCCCCCCAGGGCGTTCCGCACGAAGCCGCTGAACATCGTCAGGTCACCCGAATAGGTGATCGGATTGCCTTGCGCATCGCGGTTCGGGAACAATGTCGCGATCGCCTCGCGTCCACGCAGGTAGCTCCCCGTTCGCGGGCCGCTCGGATCGTTGTACTCGCGACCACTGGCCGTGAGCTCGTTGTAATAGACGATGCGATCGAACACCGCCTGCTGGCCGGTCGACAGGTTGCGGAAGAACGCCAGCGCCCCGGCCTGGTCGCCTGCATAGCCGTACTGGCTCTGCAGCCAGACATAGAGCATGGCGTTGTAGGTGAATTGCCGCTGCAGATCCTTGCTCTGGCCGAGGAAGTAAGCGGCTGCCTGGCCGAGGGAGTCTGTGTAGTTCTGTGTCTTCTGCAGCCAGGCATAGAGCAGCGGGTTGGTCGGATATTTGTCCCGCTGCGCCTTCGGCAACGCGTTGAAGAAGGCCAGCGCCCCCGCATCGTCTCCCGTATAGCCGGCCTGGACCTTCAACCAGCCGCCGAGATCGTGAAGGGTCGCGACCACATCGGCGGTCTGCATGACCTTGCCGGGCTGGTCGGCCAGCGACCTGGACGGATCGGCGGCATTGACCGGATCGAGATAGCGCCTGGCGAAGTCGGCGTAATCGGGACCGTTGGCGCCGACACCTGCGATGGCGACGATGCCTGCGCCACCTGCAATGTTGTCCTGCTGGACGAAATCCCCCACGCTGACCAGCGAACCATAGTAGCCCTGGTACAGGTTGCGGCCGGCCTGCACCTGAAGCAGGCCGGGACCTGCGATGGTGACCGACTGATAGAAGACGTCACGGCCAGCCTGCACCAGCGTGACATCGTTCGGGCCGGTATTCAGGAATACGCTCGGCGTCGGGCCGGTGCCGACAATGTCGCGCCCGGCGATCACCTCGAACGGCTTCGCGGCGAGATACCAGGTGGTGTGGGTGGGATAGAAACCGAGAGCGACACTGTTGAGCTGTGTCAATTTCTGCCCAAGAGTGAGATTGACGATATCGACTCCGGCGTAGACCAGGGCTGGCTGGGTATCGGCCGCATGCAGGTTGGAGATCGGCGTATCCTCGCCGAAAGCGATCGGGTTGAACGGATCGAGCAGGAAGGCCGCGTTCGCCGAGGCGTTGCTGATGCCGCCGCCGGAAATACCGGTGGAGAAGACGGGATTGAACGGTGTCGCCAGCGTGCTCATGTCCGCACCCGACATCGCCACCACCTGGCCCGTGCCGTAGATCGAGCCCGCCGCCAGCAACGCGAGCTGGCCGACCGGGGATGGCATCAGTTCGATCGTCGGGAAGTTCTGGTCGGGGGATGCCGGCTCCGGAAAGCGGATATCGCCGTTGGCCGCCGCTGCGATCAGCGTTCCCGGATAGACGCGGGCGCTGCCGGCCGTGCCGGCGACGTTTCCCGCCAGGAGCGCGACATCGCCGCCCGCGGCATAGAGACGGATTGCCGTCTCCGGCGTCCACAGCGAGAAACTCGACTGCCCGCCGTGTGTGAGGACCGGCGAGCCATCCGCCTGACGCAGCGGCGTGCCGTCGGCGCCGCGCACCGTATAGGTGATGCCGTTGACATCGACCAGGGCCCCCATCCCCGCATCGGCGGCACCGCCGAGCACGAGGTCGCCGCGGGTGACGAGGCTGATTGTGCCGTCACCCGGCGTGAAGATCGGTCCGGGAGTCTTGGCCGAGCGCTCGAATACGCTGGGATCGGCGGCGCGCGGATCGTAGGAGGTGAAATAGCGGGCGCCGTTGTTCGGGGACAGCGTACCGACGGAACCTGCGCTGACGGTGATGTCACCACGCAGGTCGGTGATCGAGCCGTAATAGTCGGGCACCTGCGACGTATTGGACAGCGCCGGGTTGAGCTTGCCGCCGATCTTCACAATGAGATCGCCGCCACCGGTCTGGAGCAGCGTGCCATCCGGCAGAACGCGGCCGGTCGAGGCCACCGCGAGATCGAGGCCGGTCGAGTTATTGACCGTCCCTGCGCCCGTCACGCCGGCGTTGCCGCCTGCGATCACGGTCAGGTTGCCGCCACCGAGCGTACCGATGCCCTGGAATCCGATGAGCTGCAGGCTGCTGCTCCCCGCAACGGTGCTCGCATAGGAACCGAAATTGATCCACCACGCGGCCGGATCGCCGGACGAACCGCCGCCTTGGCGGCCGAACCAGTTGCTGGTGAGATCGGAATCGACGTAGCGCCCGCTCTGGTTGGCAAGCTGGATATTGCCCGTCACATCTTTCTGCGCGGCGAGCAGGACATCGCCGCCGTGCTCGGGATACCACGCATGCGAATTGCCGCTGTTGGTGACGCCGACCAGATCGTACGGATTGCTGCCATCGGCCGCCAGGATCGGCGCCGACTGCGTGCCCGCGGTATAGACGCCATAGGGTGTGACTTCGCTGAAGCTGCCGCCCGCCAGCAGCTCGAGGCTGCCGGTGCCGGTCCGAATGACGCTGAAGAACGTGCCGTTCAGCGACGCATTGTAGGCCGGATCGTTGAGCGTGAGATTGCCGCGCCCGCCGAGCGCCTGCGTGGTTTGCAGTGCCCGCTGATCGGCGGCGGCAAGATCGGCGCCGGAGACCAGACGGATCGATGCCGAGAGCGCGCCGGCCGGAAGCATGGACGCGGCCGGCGCGGTGGCGGCTGCCGCCGGGACGGCAGGCCTCGACATGACGCCGATGGTGGGCATGTTGGACAGCTCGAACGCGAAGCCGTAGCTGTTGCTGGCGCTGAGAATCGTGCCGGCATGAATCGTATCGCCGGGGTTGTAGGAGTTGTTGTTGCTGTCGACCAGCGGCCCCCAGTAGTTGATCATCCACCAGTTGTAGAAATCGTCGTTCGGAACGGTCCAGTCGTGAAGGACATAGAGGTCGACGTTGGTGTTGTCATCCTTCCAGAAGGTGTAACCGTTAGATGATCTCTGGTTGAAGAGCGAACTGGTCGTAATGTCGATGGCCGTGACGCTCGCCGGCAGGCCGGCCGAGGATCGGAAGCCGTCAGAGATGCTGCCGTTGATCGTGAGATGGCCGCCTGCGCGGATCACCAGGGCCATCGGCTCGCCTGCGCCATAGGTCGCTGACGCCGTGTTCCGATCGGCTCCGGGGCCATAGCGATAGCCGGCGAGATCGATATTGCCGGCGATCGAGAGGTCGCCGTCCGAGGTGATCTGGACGCCGGGCCGCAGATGGAAGGCGCTGCCGTAGGCGGTCAGGCCGGCCATCCTGCCCTGCAAGCCACCGTTCACCAGTGCAGCATTGATGAAGCTCGTGCTCGCGGTGTCGTAGCCGTCGAGCGTCGCCTGGGTGATGGCACTGCCAGCCGGCAGAACGTAGGTCCAGAACCCGTTGAGCGCGATGCTATAGGCGCCGCGGATGTCGAGCGGCCCCGCAGCATTGACGGCGATATCGCCGGAGGTCTCGCCGGTACGCTGCGCATTCAACACGACGTCGCCATAGGCGATGCCGTTCGGCATGGTGAGGTTCATGGTCGCGCCTGGCGACAGCGTGAGCGCGCCGCCCGACGCGGTCAGCTCGATATGGCCGCGGTTCTTGGCCTCGATCGGCTGGCCGTAGCTGTCGACCTGCAACACCGTGCCATGGACATCGAGCACGGCGCCCGAAGCGAGCGTCAACCCGTTGCCTGCCGACAGCCGAATGGTGCCGGGCGCCGCGCCGGAGGCGTCGATGGTGCCGACGACGGTCAGGCTGCCATTGTCGACGGACACCGTGACGTTGCGGGCCTTGACCCCGTCGCCGATGACGAGATCGCCGCTCCTGATGTCGAAACTGCGGGCATCGAAGAAACCGCCCCGGGTCAGCGACGCATTGAGCCCGGCGAAATCGAGCGTGCTGGCGGCAACGCTGAAGTCGCCGCTGGCATAGCCACCCGTTGTGGCGCCGTTCAGCGTGCCGTTGAGCGCCACAGCGCCGTTGCCTGCGTTGATGCTGATCGATCCGGCATCGGCGTGGCTGGCGGAGACGTCGATCACCGAGCCGGCCGCCTGTGTCAGACTGCCTTGCGCGCTGTTGAAGATCGCGGTGCCGCCGAAGCCGTAGACCGTCGCCTTCTGGATCGCCGAAGGCTGGCCGCTGAGATCGATGCGCGCCCCGCCATCGATGGTGATATCGCCGGTGGCATTGACCACGAGCTTGCCGCTCGGCAGCAGGATCGTGCTGGCGATGCCGACGCTGTCGCCGGTCAGATCGATCTCGGCGCCCGCGATGGTGGACTTGGACCCGCTGGGCGCGACACCAGCGGGGGCGACGACATTGAGCGCGCCACCGGCGGCATAGGCCATGACCGATTTCTGCACACCGGTCAGCAGCGGCGTCGTGAGCGTCAGGGTGCCGCCCGTCCCGCTCTGGCCGAACACGGCGCCGGAATCCGTGCTCGGCGCCTGGTAGACGAACAGCGAACCGTTGCCGGCCGAGACGATCTGCGCGCGGCCGGTGATGTTGACGTTGCTGAAGCCGTAGATGACGCGGTTCACGGCGGTGTTGTCGAGGGAGGCAAACCGGCCGAAATCGATTTCCCCCGCGACGAGATTGAACGTGCCGCTCCCCGTGCCCGGGCCGCCCGCAGCGATGACCGGCGGGGTGGCGCCGATCACGCCGTTCCAGGTGATCTTGTTGGCGGCGATGGTCGCCTGGTCGCCGGCCGAGCCGTAGCCGTAGATCGCCGAGGTGTTCAGCACGAAATCGACGCCGCTGGCAGTGGCGTCGAGCGTCGCGCTGCCGAACAGGTTGATGGCATTCGCCGCCGCGAGCGTGATCGTTTTCAACGCCGGCGCGCCATGGAGCGGATCGCCACCGAGCAGCACGTTGAACAGAGCCTGATTGAAAAGCAGTCCCGCCGGCGCTCCAGCCGCCGCGATGGCCGCATCATCGCCGATGTTGATCGTGCCCACCGCGAGCGTGATGTTGCGCGAGCCGAAATGGGCGGATGGATCGATGTTCGACCCACCGTTGGTGACAAACGCCAGCGTACCTTCGGAATAGAGCTGCGCGCGAGCTCCCACGTTGATCGCTCCGGTGCCATTGGAGCCCAGGAACTGGAGATTGCCGTTCGACAGCGCCAGCACGGTGGTGCCGGTACTGGCGACATAGCCGATCCCGAGCGACGTGGAGTCGTAGGGTGCAGCCCCCTGCCCGACGGTGGACAACACCACATCGTTGCCGATGCTGATGTTGCCGCCGAACAGGAACAGCTCGCTGGCAGTCAGCGTGACGCCGTCCCGGATGAAGAGATCGTTGCCGCCGCCCGACAGGGTCATGGCACCATTGAGGATCTGTCCCTTGCCATTGACCAGCAGCCGGGGCGCCGCGATGGCATTGAGGTCAGCCGCGCGAACCGACACGCCGCTAAAGTTCGGCGTCTGCGTGTCCGCATAGATTTCACCGACATTGGTCAAGGCGACCTGGCCCGCAGCGCCCCCCGACCCAGCCTGGAGCAGAGCGGTACCGTCGAACGCCAGCGCGGAAGGCTGCGTCGTGGGTGTCTCGAACGTCAGGAACAAGGTCTTGCCGTCGGCGGGCAGCAGCGGACGGATGCTGCCGAACCGCGTCGCGCCGGCGATCATGAAATCGCTGTAGCTCTGCTCGTTGTACTGCGAGGATGCGCGGACCGCCGCGCCGGGCGTGATCAGGGCAAGCGACGGCAGCGCGCTGCGGATGCCGGTGTTGGCAATGCCGGTGTAGGCCGAGGTCGCGTAGGTGGCGTTACCGGTCGCAACGGCGCTCGGGATCGGCGTCGTGCTGGCGGCGCCAAGCTCGACGCGATAGGCGCCGGGCAGCAGCGCGTAGTTGGACGGCAACAGCGTATAGGTGCCGGCCGGCAGGCCGGGCACGCCCGCGGGAACCGTGATCTGCTGGCCGATCGCCGGATCGCCGGCGCCGTTTTCGGGAGCAACCGGAGCATATTGCGACGCATAGCCCGGCAGAATGGCATAGACCTTGTCCGAGGCCTTGCTCAGCATCGTCGCCGGATTGGCATTGACCAGCGGCGTGCCGAGGACATTGACCGAGCCGCCGCGGCCCGGAACGAAGCCGGCGCCGGCCAGCGTGCCGCCGCCCGACAGATCGAGGATCGCCCCGCTCTGGACATTGCTGAACTGCGTATCGATCGTGATGCCGGACGCCTGGACGCCCATGTTCGACAGGGGCTTCGACGTGACGCTGGCCCCGTTGTAGCTATAGGTCACGCCGTCCTGCGTGCCGCCATAGGGGATGGTCAGGCCCGCCATCGAGACGGACGTGATACTGCCGGACAGCAGGTCAACCCGTTGCGACTGGATCACGCGACCGGAGGTGAATTGACCGAATTGGAGGCTGCCGAACGGCGCCCGCACGATGCCGCCCTGCTCGATGATCGGCGCGCCGAAGGTGAGGCTGCCGAACGCCGACAGCGGCGCATCCGGAATGGTATCGGTGCTGCGGCCGATGGTCAGGGTCGGTGTGTTGGTGGCGTCGTAGTTACGATTGTTCAGTCCGACGTAAACCGAGGCGATCACATTGGTGGCCGGATAGATCTGCGCCGCGACGAGATCGAGATTCCAGTCGGTTGCGAGCACGCCGCCCTGCGGAGCCGTGGTCGACAGGAAACGGATGTCGCCCTGGCTCACGAGCCTGACCTTGGCAAATCCCGGCGCGTACATGCTGTTCGGCGCCGAGGCCGAGAAGGCGACCAGTCCCTGAATGTCGATCTGGTGGGCATCCGCCTCGAAGGTGGCGACGGTCGGCGACCCGGACGGTGTCGGATTGAGAATGCCGCCGGTGACCTTGTTGTCCAGATTGCCGACGTAATTTCCCCGCAGCAGGACATACGGCGCCGACAACAGCACGTTGCCGGTCACGGGGGTCGACAACGGATCGGGCATCCCGGACACCGCCGGTCCCGAGGTATACGCGGCCGCATTGAGCGTGAGGCTGCGGTCGAGCGCGAGCGAGACATTGCCCGCGAACTGCATGTAGTCGCCGGAGCTCAGCGACAGCGAGCTGAAGCCGCCGGCCTTCACCATGTCGGTGCTGACCGTGGCCTGGCCGAAAATCAGCGCAGACGTGGGCATTCCGGGTGTGGAGTTCACCGACAGCGGCGACGGCCGCTCCGTTTGAACGGTCATCACGCTGGGAAGGACTGCATTCGGCGGCAGGATGAGCGACCAACTGGAATCGCGGGGAAAGCTGGTGTCGGGGAAAACCGGCGTGACGAGCGCGATCGACAGGCTGCCGCCGGCCGCACCGGCGCCGCCCGAGGCGGCATGCAGGTCGCCGTCGAGGTAGAGGCCACTCCACGAGCTGAGCGCGATCGAGCCGCCATTGCTGGCAAGCGTGAGCGGCTGAGACGGCATGCCGGCCCTGCCGGTGGAGAGATCAATCGCAACCTGCGTCCCGTCGGCGTTGAGCTCGGCGCCCGGGCGCAGGATCACGAAGGCGCCGCCGCCATTGATGCTGATCGAGCCGCCATCGGATGCGCGGCCATAACGGCGCCCCGCGCCGTCAATGGCGCCATAGGCCAGTCCGGAGACATCGAGGGTGGCGTCAGCGCCGATCCAGATCGACACGCCGCGGCCATTGCCCGACAGATCGAAGTTGCGCGTCGCGTCGACGACGCCATTGGCCTCGTTGACCATGGTGATGGACCCGCCGCGCGCTGTAAGGCTGCCGTTGACCGTGATCTGCCCGAACGCATCGAGCGTGATGCCCTGGCCCGGGTCGACAGCGATCGATGCGCCATCGCCGATCACGACCGCGCCACCGCTGCCGTTGCCCGACTTGACCACCGAGCGCAGCGCAAGGCTCGCGCCGGCGCGCTGGGCGAGCGTCGCGCTCCGCGGATTCTCGATGAACAGCGGCGGCAGCCACACCGACATGGCGGATGCCGGATCGCTGCCGGCGCGCGCACTGAAGCTCGCGTCCGTGAACCGGTAGACCGGCATCGTCGGGGCAACGGCGGCACCGGCGCTCACCAGCACGCCCAGCCCGCCATTGATGTCGTAGTTCGCAAAGCCCGCGTTGAACAGCGAAGTGCCGAGCACGTTGGCCGGCGCAACAGCCGCCGACTGCGGCAGGACCGTCCCCAACGGGATCACCGTGCCCGGGATGTAGGTCATGGGCTGCGCCTGCACCGATCCGGCCGCGTAGACCAGCTGGTAGGGCTTGATCGGAAATCCCCCCGGAAAGACACTCGATAGAATCGTGGTTCCGGCCGGGATGACGGAAGCATTTCCGGGCCAACTGACGATGGTCGCACCGGCCGGCATCGTTTGACCGGCAGTGAAGGTCTGCTTCACGTTGTTGACCAGTGCATCGAACTGCATGCCGTTCGGAACCGGCCAGTCCGCGGCGGTCGGCCCGATGGGCGGGTCGCCGATCGCGATCGCAATCGGCGTCGGCACGTCGAAGGTGAGGACGGTGTGCCGATCGATCAGCGTGAACGGCAGCGGCTGTCCCGCCGGAATGGTCAGCGGGGCGGTCAACTGCAAGGCGACCGGCGCCGGCGTGCCGGCCGCCAGCACGCCGCCCGCCAGCGACGCGTTGTCGCCGATCAGGATGTTGCCGGGCGACGAGATGGTGAGCGTGCCTCCGCCCGTGACGCCATAGGCGCGGATCGCGCTGCCGAACGACAGCGTCACATTGCCCGGGTCGCCACCGAAGGTGTCGCCTGCGATGACCGTGACATTGCCGCCCTTGCCGCCTTGCGTCTTGCCATTGGCGAGGATGGCGCCGCCCGACGACACGTCGATCGCGCTGCCGCCCGCCAGCGTGACATTGCCGGTGGCGTCGAAGGTGACGTTGCCGCCGTTGAGGAAGGCGAGCCCCGAAACGCTGCCGGGATCCGTCACGCCATTGACCCACAGGCCGCGCGTGTCGATGGTGACGCCGGATTCCAGGGTCAGCTGCACGTTGCCGACCGCGGGGGTCAGCATGGTATCGCCCTTGGCGCCGTTGAGAATGTTGCTGATCCGAACCGTGCCGGACGGCGCGGTGACATTGGCGGCGACGTCCACGACCGGCGCCGTCAGCTTGACCTGGGCGCCCGGCGCAAAGCTCAGCGGCGCGTTGACCGAGATGCCGCTGCCGGTGGCGATGTTGAGACCGCCGAGACCGTAGCCGTTCAAGGCCGGCGCATCGAAATACGCAGTGTTGATGCGATCGGTCGGCAGCGCATCGGTCGCCCCCACCTGATTGGCGACGGGCGCCACATGATCGAACTTCACGCCGGTGTTGTAGGCGCCGGCAAGACCGTAGGTATTGTACTGGCCGAGCGCCAAGGTGCCCGCGAGCGGCGCGGTGCCCTGCGTCAGCTTGTAGCCGTCGGTGACGTTCGCCGGCCGCGCGTTGGCCTGGCGCAGGCCGGTGATGACATCGGCGACGATCTGCCCCTCGAACACCGAGGTCGGCGTCGACAGGATGAGCTGCCCGGCGTCGCGCCCGACGGTGTAGCCGTCCTGCCAGATGCTGCCGCCGAAGCCCAGGAGACTGGCGTAGGTCTCGGTCAGCGTCTTGTCGAGCTTGCCGCCCTGGTTGTGCCTGACCACGAAGCCGTTCACCACGGTGATGTAGTCGAGGTTCGGCGGCGCATTGTTGATGTTGTAGATTCCGCCATCACTGCCGAGCACGTAAGTCTGGCGCAGGAATCCGCTCTGGTAGGTGACCGAGCCGCCGGAGATGTTGAAGATCGCGCCTCGCTGCGCCACCACCTCCGGCGCCGCCAGCGTGATGGTGCCGCCGACCGCGCTCCATTCGCCGATGGTGTGCGGCGTGTTGTTGAGATAGCCCGAGACCTCGAGCAGCCCGCCCGAGGTGTAATAGCGGTCGGTCGCATAACCGCCGGTGCCGGCCGGCACCAGCGTGAGGTTGCGCGCGTCGATCCAGACGTTCTGGTTGAACAGCAGGCCGCTGTCGCGGTTCTGCGGCGAGTCGCGCAGCTCATTGCCCTGGATGTTGACCAGGACGGAATTGGCGTTCATGGGCAGCAGCGCGCCCTGCACGCCCGAGACATCCAGCGTTGCCCCGTTCTCGGTGAACACCCGCTTGCCCGCCGAGACCGCGATCTGGCCGCCCTGGGCCTGGGTCAGCGAGCCGTTCTGGAAATTCACGACGCCGCCGGTGACGATCTCGACCCGGGACTGGTCCTTGCGGTCGCCCAGCGTCGACAGATTGTCGAACAGGCCGAAGGCCAGCGTGTTGGCCCCGGACGCCGCGATCAGCGCGTCGCGCCGGGAGTTCAACGCGGTCGCGTTACCGTCAATTCCCTGCAGCTGCGAGGCAACATAGCTGGTCTCCGGCAGGATCACACTCAAACTGTTGCCAGTCAGCGTGACGCTGCCGCTCGCATCGCTCGCCGAGTTGAGCAGGTGGATGGTGCCGCGCTGGTTGACCGAGGTGGTCGAAAGAAGCGCGCCATCCTGGATCAGCGTGCGGCCGGCCAGCGTGATGTCGCCCTGCTGGGCGAAGATCAGGCCGGAGTTGCCGACCGTGCCGCTCGTGCTGCCGGCACGGAGCAGCGGCGCGACCTCGTTGCCATTGGTGGTGGAGAACTGGTTGCCTGCCGTGCCATAGCCCGCGCGCAGGACGAAATCGTCGCCGGCGGCAAGCAGCGCCTGCCCGTTCGGCGTGGTGATAGTGCCGGCGTTGCGCACCTCGGTGCCGAGCAGCGCGACGAAGCCGCCGCCCGACCGCTGGTCGGCCGGCGCGTTGGTGGTGAGCAGCGCGCCGTTCTCGACGATGATCTTAGCCCCCGCGCCGGTGAAGCTCGGCAGGTAGCCGCTGGCGCCGCTCGTGGCGGAATAGATGCCTTTCGTCAGGAACTGCTGATCGGTGATCGTGGCGGTCGAGGCGATCAGCGAGCCGACATTGATCTGGCTGGCGCCGCCGAAGATGATGCCGTTCTGGTTGATGACCAGCACCTGCCCCAGCGCATTGATCTGGCCAAGAATCTGGCTCGGACCGGTGTTGCCGACGACGCGGTTCAGCGCGGTCCAGCTTGCGGCCTGCTGGTTGAAGTTGACGGTGGTCTGGGCGCCGACATTGAACGTCTGCCAGTTCAGGATCGCCTGCGGCGCGGTCTGGTTGATGGTCACCACCGTGCCGTTGCCGCCCGCGCTCTGCACCGGCGCAGTGGCGCCGCTCCATGTCGCATTGGGCGCGACCTGCAGGCCGCCCGCGGCAAGGCCGTTCGGCACCACCACCTGCGGCAGCGTCGCCGAGCGCTGCGCCGCCGCGGCGGCTGCGCGCGCCGCAGCCTGCGCGCCCTGCATCGCCTGGATCGCCTCGATCGAGCGGCGCATCGCGCTCTGGCCCTGCTGGGCCGCGGCCGTGGCCTGCTGCGCCGCCAGCGCTGCAGCGTCGGTCGCATAGGTCGTCGCCGGAACGCCGGCACCGCCGCCGAGCTGCGCCGCATGAAGCGGCATGGCGCCACTCGCCAACAGCGCCAGCATGCTGCTTCCCGCGAGCAGCGCCGCGCGCGGCATCACGCCTGCCGTTCGCCCTGCGAACGGCATCGCGGCACGCGCCATACCGCGATATCGCAACCGGCGCGAGTTCTTCGCACGCAAGGTTGTGGTCTGTCGCAGCATGACGTGTCCTTTCAGCATTCCCGCGCGCGTGACGCACGCCTCAATGCTGAGACACCTGGGATCTGCAAAGCCTCAAAGGAATTTTGTGAAAGTTCGATGTCAGCGGGGAACCGGCTGGTGCGCAACCGCCCGCGCCGTTACGACAGCAGCACGACGCCACCGGGCAGCGAACGCCGGTGCACGCCGAACGCCTGCTCGATCTGCGCGATCGCTTCATCCGGCCGGTCAATCCGGAAGCGGCCGTTCACCGGCAGGCGTCCGACCTGCGCGTTGAGCAGGACGATGCGTCCGGCACGATAGCGATTGAGCTCGTCGATGACATCCGCCAGCGGCTGCATGTTGCAGATGATCAGGCCCTGCTGCCAGGCCGCGACCACAACGGGATCAATCGCCGCGACCGGGCGCAGGCCGTTCGCGTCGTAGACGACCTGCTGGCGCGGCGACAGCGTCACCGCCTGCGCGCCCTGCTCGACCCGCACGCCGTCGGCCAGGCAGGTCACGCACACCGTCGAACCGTTGACGCGGACATCGAAGGTCGCGCCACGCGTCGTGGTGCGGCCGCCCGCGGCGACGACATGGAACAGGCCGTCACCGCCCGCTTGCGCCGCCGGCTGCGCCAGATTGAACGAAGCCTCGCCCGCGATCAGCTCCACGGAGCGCGCCTGCGTGCTGCCTGCGGTCACCGACATGCTGGTGCGGGTGTTCATCTGGACCGTGACGCCGTCCGCCACGGTGACATGGCGCTGCTCGCCCGTGCCGGTGCGATAGTCGGCGCGCAATTCGAACACGGATGGCCACAGCCCGAGCGGCGGGCGCACCACCATCATCCCAGCCGCAGACGCCGCCAGCGCGCCGCCGATCAGCGCCCGCCGGCCGATGCGGCGGCCGGCCGTCGTGCTCCGCGCCCGGTCGGCGGCCGCTCGCTCGTCGTCGAGCAGGCTGCGCCCGGCCGGACCAAACGCATCCCAGAACTGGCGCGCCTCGGAGAACGCCGCCGCGTGGACCGGGCTGCGCGCGCACCACCGCCGCAGCGCCGCCGCATCCGCCGTGGTCGCCTCGCCCGAGGTCAGACGACGGACCCACGCCAGGGCCTCGGCCTGCACGGCCGCCAGCTCCTCCGCCTGTTTGTCCGTCACGGCCATCGCCTGCGCCATCTCGTGTCCACGCCGGCCGTCGAGCCCATGCCGGCGGAGCGGCTCAAGACCCCTCCGTTGCATAGACACCTGCGGACGCCCAAACCCGCATCAGTTTGTTCAGGAAACATCGTCAGCGCCTCCCGCGGCCCTGACGAAAGCGCTGCACGCAATGCTCCTGTGCCCGGCGCAGCTCCTTCTCCACGAGGCTCACGGAAATGCCGAGACGCTCGGCGATCGCCTGCCGCGACAGCCCCTCGAGGCGCGCCGCCAGCAGGACGGCGCGGGGCCGCGGCGGCAGCTCCGCCATGATGTGCTTCAGCCGCTCGATGTCCGAGCGCCCCTCGATGATGCGCTGCGCGTCCGGCGCCTCGTCGGCGATGTGCAGGAGGTCGTCGACCTCCGCCGCGCTGAGACGGCGGACCTCGGCACGGCGCTGGTTGAGGGCGATGTTGAAGGCGGCGCGAAACAGGTAGGCGATGGGGTTGCGAACCTTGCCGACCGCCTCGGCGCCGTCGAGGCGCAGATAAGTGTCCTGCAGCGCCTCCTCCGCCCACTCGGTCGACCCCAGCCGCCGCGCGAGGCGCGCTTTCAGGTCGCCATAGCGCTCGGTCAGCAGTGCGCGCAGCGACGGAGTGTCCGGCTCCGCCGCATCCGGCCGATCGGCGCGGGGCTGCCGCTCATCCATGACCGCGCCCTTCGGCTGGCGAGCAGACGACGACGCCGCCCGAGGAGCGCGGCAGCAGCACCATCGTGAACGGCTGCGCCATGCGCGCCGGAGGCGGCTCGCCGAGCGCAAGCGCGCTGGCGCCGGCGACGATGGCGGCGTCGCGCTGCACGTCGCCGGTCGAGCTCAGCAGCCGCACCCGCGTCACCACGCCGTCCGCGCCCACCCACAGGCTGAGCGCGGCGCGATACGCGCCGGGCATGGTCAGGGGCTTGCCGCACAACGCGTTGTTGACGCCCTGCTGCAGCATCGCGGAGTAGCGCCGTTCCCGGGCGTCCTGCGCCGACAGGGCGGCGAGCGCTATCGCCGCAGGGGTCCGCGTCAGCGCCGGATTGTCCGGCGCGGACACGACGACGAAGGCGCCGGCGGTCGTGTGCTCGGCGACGAGGCCACTGTCCTTGAGCAGGAG
The DNA here is from genome assembly GCA_040756765.1 of Pseudomonadota bacterium. Lineage (GTDB taxonomy): Bacteria > Pseudomonadota > Alphaproteobacteria > Rhizobiales > Xanthobacteraceae > Bradyrhizobium_A. The sequence continues at coordinate 20,249 of JBFLYG010000019.1, forward strand.
ACGGAGCGCGGGCCCGGGCACGAACGTGCCCCGCACCGCATTGGACGTCCGCCCCGCCGCGAGGCGTCCATTGTAGACGGCGACGAGGCCGGTCGCGGCGCTGTAGGCGTCGAGCGCTGAGGCGAGCGGCTGGGCGGGAATGTCGAAAGTCACCACCGCCTCCTGCTGCGCCATGACGGGCCGCGCCCCGAGCGACACCAGCGCGAGCAGCAGCTTCAAGGCCGCCCAGCCGGCGCGGCCGCAATTGAAGGCGGGCAGAAGGGCCCCACCCGGCCGCACGGTTTCGGAACGCACGCAGTCTTCCCTGGCGCAGCCGGTCGCGCGGGATCCATTCCCCCTCGCCGCGAGCCGGCAAACGGCGGCGGACACTAGTCCTGTGTCGACGACAGAATCGTGACAGTGCCGTTTGGCTGCGGTGCGTTGTCGCCCTGGACAATTTGGCCCGGCCGCTGTCCGCCGGCGTGATACGATCGCATCGATCGAGCAACGAACGCGCGGCGACGCCCCGCGCTCTGGCAGCTCGGGACGCAGACGAGGCCTCCATGCACGTGCAGTCCGTTTCACCCGACCCGCGATGTACAGTCATTCTGACGAACGCCGACTTCGCCGACGCCTTTCGCGTTGATGCCGTCGATCCGGCCCTCGGCGCCTTCACCGCCGCGCAGCGGATGACACGACCCCTGCCCTGGGTCTCGGCGCTGCTCGCGCTACGCAACCTGCTGGTCGCGCCGTTCGGCCTGAAGCATGGCCGCGAGCCGCTGCCGGGCGGCATGACGCGGCTGGGGATTTTCCCGCTGCTCAGCGAATCGCCCGAGCGCGTGGTGCTCGGCCTCGACGACAAACACCTCGATTTCCGCCTGGTGATCGACGCGCCGGGGACCGGCGAAGTGACAGGAACCACCCTGGTACGCACCCACAACCGGCTGGGACGGCTGTATCTGCGGCTGGTGCTGCCGTTCCACCGCCTGATCGTGCCGCGAATGATGCGGCAAATCGGGCCCGAAAGCGCCTGAAACCGGCGGAAAACGCCGGTTCCGGCCCCTGGACGGCCAGAAAGCCCTGCGATTTTATTGCCAAAAGCTTGACTTTGCGGCGTTCCCGGCTAGTTTGCCGCCCAAACGCGGGTCCGGCGCGGCTGGCCCGCTTTTCGCATTTTTCAGAACACCCGAGGGTTTCGCCATGGCCAAAGCGGTCACCATCAAGGTCAAGCTGGTTTCCAGCGCCGACACCGGCTTCTACTACGTGGCCAAGAAGAACTCGCGCACCATGACCGACAAGCTGGTCAAGAAGAAGTACGACCCGGTCGCGAAGAAGCACGTCGAGTTCCGGGAAGCCAAGATCAAGTAAGGCGGTCGCGGATCGCGCCATCGGCGCGAGCTATCCGCCGATCGACAGGACGGGGCCTTGCGGCCCCGTTTTTATTTGTCGTTGCTTGATGTGTCGTCGCGCCCTGCCCTCAGCCGCGTCCGGCTGCGACCAGCGGCGGCTCGGACGGGCGCACCAGCGCGAACGCCGCCTGCACGATGCCCGCCGTCAATCCCAGCGCGACGCCGAGCCGCCAGGCCAGCGTGTACGACCCCAGCATGTCGTAGATGACGCCGCCGCCATAGGCGCCGAGGAAGCTGCCAATCTGGTGGCTCATGAAGGCGACGCCCTGGATCATCGCCTGCCAGCGCAGCCCGAACATCTCCGCCACTGCCCCGGCCACCAGCGGCCCGACGCCGAGCCACAGGAAGCCCATCATCGCAGCGAAGACGAGCGTGCTCGCGGCCGTGGGCGGCGACATGAAGTACCACGCCAGCACCAGCGAGCGGCCGATATAGATCAGCCCGAGCAGCATCAGCTTGTTCCAGCGCCCCCCGGCCCAGCCGAAGAACAGGCTGCCGAGCACGTTGAAGCCGCCGATGACGCCGAGCGCCTGCGCGCTCAGCATCGGGTCCATGCCGCAGAACTGCAGGTAGGACGGCAGGTGCGTGGTGATGAACACGAGCTGCATGCCGCAGACGAAATAGGCCGACGTCATCACCATGAACGGCGCGCTGCCGACCGCGCTGCGCAGCGCCGCCCCCGCGGACGCTTCGCCCGCGGCGTCGCCGGCCGCCTTCGGCAGCGCGACGCGGTCGACCCGACCAGCGATCCAGGCCGCCGGAATCAGCGCGAGCGAGAGCACGACGAAGCCGACGAGCCCGATGCGCCAGCCATGGGCCTGGTTGAGAATCTGGCCGAGCGGCGCCGCCATCAGCGCGCCGAGCGAGCCGGCTCCCGACACCAGGCCGAGCACGGTGCTGCGCACCGCCGGTGGCGTCGCCCGCGTCGCCACCGACATTGCGATCGCCGATGCCGTGCAGGCCAGCGACACGCCGATCAGCACGCCCGCGCCCAGCATGATGCTGACGAGGCCGTGAGCGGACGCCATCAGCGCCAGCCCCGCGATATAGAACAGCGCGCCCGCGACCATCACCGGCCGGAAGCCGTGGCGCGCGGTCAGCGCGCCCGCTAGCGGCTGCAGGAAGCCCCAGGCGAGGTTCTGCACAGCGATCGCCAGCGTGAAGTCCGACACCGAGATGGCGATGTCGTGGGTCAGCGACTGCATGAAGATGCCGAGACTCTGCCGCAGCCCCATGCTGAGGCTGAGCATCAGGGACGCGCCGATCAGGATGGGCAGGACGGGACGCAGGGTTCGCAGGGCGGTCGTCGGCATTGTTCTCGTTCTCCCGAGGTCTTGTTCTTCTTCGCGCGCGACCGACAAGGCCCCGCGGCCTCCCATTTGCATTTGTCATTTTGTGCATTTGCCGCGGCGATGCGCGCGACTTGATTACACAGACCTGTGTAATTAGAGTGGGGTCCGTCCCGACCGTCAAGTGAAAAGAACACAGGTCTGTGTCATGCCAGCCGCCGCGCAACCGGAGCCGCCCAAGCCGACAATGAAGGAGCGCATCCTCGCCGCCGCCGACCGCCTGTTCTACCTGCAGGGCATCCGCGCGGTCGGCGTCGACACCGTCGCGGCCGAGGTCGGCATCAGCAAGCGCACACTCTACAACCACTTTCCGTCCAAGGACCTGCTGATCGCAGCCTACCTGGCGCAACGCGCGACGCCGGTGCCGCCTTCCGACAAGCCGCCGCTCGACCAGCTGCTCGGCGCGTTCGACCGCCTGGCGCGCGCCTCCGGCCGCACCGACTATCGCGGCTGCCCGTTCGTCAACGCGGTCGCCGAGCTCGGCCACGAGGACCACGCGGCGCGACGCATCGCGCTCGACTTCAAGGAGAGCCGCCGGCTATGGGTGCGTGGCCTCCTGACCGAGCTTGGCGCCGCCGACCCCGATCAGCTCGCCACCCAGATCGTGGTGCTGATCGACGGCGCCATCGCCACCGACCTGGTGCGCCGTGATCCGAAGATGGCGCAGGCGGCCAAGGACGCGGCCTGCGTGCTCATGCAAAACGCCGGGGTCGAGATCGCCGCGCGACCCGCCGCCGCGCCCGCCGGGCGCCGGGCGCGGAAAGCCGCGCGCCCCGCCCGCGCGCCACGCGCGGCAACACCGTAGGAAACTGCAGGCGCCACCGCTCAGGCGGCGTTGGCGACCACGCGGTTGCGGCCGTCGTGCTTGGCGCGATAGAGCGCCTGGTCGGCGCGCTTCATCACGTCAGCGATCGGCTCGCCCTTGCGGCTGAGCACGGCGATGCCGATCGAGATGGTGACGTCGATGCGACGCAGCCCCTTCTCGATCGCGAACGGCTCGCCGGCGATCGAGCGCCGCAGCCGCTCGCCGACCATCGCCGCGACATTGATATCCGTTTCCGGCATCACCACCACGAACTCCTCGCCGCCATAGCGGCAGGCGAGATCGATGCCGCGGATCGACTTGCGGATCCGCACCGCGAACTCGCGCAGCACGTCGTCGCCGGCGTCGTGGCCATAGGTGTCGTTGATCGACTTGAAGAAGTCGATATCCAGCATCATCAGCGACAGCGGCTTGCCGCGGCTTGCGGCCTGCTCGGCGAGCGTTGCGAGGTGGCTCTCCATGTAGCGGCGGTTGTGCAGGCCGGTCAGCGCATCGGTGATCGCCATCTCGATCGAGCTCTGCACGTTGTCGCGCAGGTGATCGGTGTAGCGGCGGCGGCGGATCTGGGTGCGGGCGCGCGCCAGCAGCTCGTTCTTGTCCACCGGACGCAGCAGGTAGTCGTTGACGCCGATCTCGAGGCCGCGCAGCAGCCGCGCATTGTTGTCGGCATCGGCCAGCGCCAGGATCGGGACCTGGCGGGTGCGGTCCAGCGAGCGGGCCTGGCTGCACAGCCGCAGGCCATCGAAATTCTCGAGACTGAGCGAGACGATCAGCAGATCGTAGCCGCCCTCCGCGGCATGAAACAGCGCCTCGTTGGGATCGGTTTCCACGTCCACCGTGTGCTCGGTGCTGAGCACCGGCGCGAGACGCTCATAGGACGACGGACGATCATCGACCAGCAGGATGCGGCCGCCCTTGCCGACATCGGCCACCGCCTCGCGCTCCGGGCTCTGGATACCGATCTCGAACGAGGTAACCGCGCGCATGCGCAGCTCGTCGGTCATCATCTTGAGCCGCGTCAGCGAGCGGACGCGGGCGATCAGCACCACGTCCGACACCGGCTTGGTGAGGAAGTCGTCGGCCCCCGCCTCCAGTCCCTTGACGCGGTCGGAGGGATGGTCGAGCGCGGTCACCATCACCACCGGGATGAAATGGGTCTTCGGATTGGACTTGAGGCGGCGGCAAACCTCGAAGCCGTCCATGTCCGGCATCATGACGTCGAGCAGCACGATGTCGCATTCGGCACGCTCGCAGATCTCCAGCGCCTGGGCGCCGCTGCTGGCCGTCAGCACATCGAAATATTCGGCGGACAGCCGGGCTTCCAGCAGCTTTACATTCGCTGGAATGTCGTCGACCACCAGAATGCGCGCGGACATCGCCCCTCACTATCCGATGAATTGCCGGACCGTCTCGATGAACTTTCCGACTGAAATGGGTTTCGACAAATAGGCCTCGCAGCCGCCTTCGCGGATGCGCTCCTCGTCGCCCTTCATGGCGAACGCGGTGACGGCGACAATGGGGATGGCGCGCAGCTCCGGATCATCCTTGATCCAGCGCGTCACATCGAGCCCGGACACTTCGGGCAGCTGAATATCCATCAGGATCAGGTCGGGGCGATGCCGGCGCACGAGGTCGAGCGCATCCGTGCCCCGGTTCGTTCCGATGGTGTGGTAGCCATGGGCCTCCAGCAGGTCGCGGAAGAGCTTCATGTTGAGCTCGTTGTCTTCCACGATCAGGACGGTCTTGGCCATCCCGTCCCTCCTATCCGGTGCAATGCATCCGTCATCGGCAAACAGTCACTTTCGCCGCGCATGCACCCATTCTCAAAACAACGTGGACAGCGCGTTCACGGCACGAATCGGATCGCCGCGTCGCTTGATAAGGCTCCGCTGACTCGGGCATGATGAGTCAAAATAGAGACGATAAGTTACGGAAAGGCAAACAGAATTAATGACAAAGCGATCGCACGATCCCCGTGAAGTTGCTGAAATCGTGGCGATTCAGGCGCTTTCCTTCATCGCCGGCGATGCCGAGCGGCTGGGCTCGTTCCTGGCCGAGACCGGCATCGGGCCGGAAACCCTGCGCACGGCCGCGAAAGACCCCCAGTTTCTCACCGGCGTGCTGGATTTCCTGCTGCGCGACGAGGCCGCGCTGCTCGCCTTCTGCGAATCGTCGCATCTCGACGCCAAGATCGTCTCCAACGCCCGCGAGGTCCTCGGCGGGCCGACATGGGAGCGTGAGGATCCGTGAGCGCGGGGCCGCAGTGCTTCTGCCGCGACTGCCTGTCGGACCTGCCGCGCGCAACGGTGCGGTGCACCGCCTGCGGCTCCCCGCGCCTCGTGCGCCATGACGGCCTCTCGGGCCTGACACTGGCGCACATCGACTGCGATGCGTTCTATGCGACCGTCGAGAAGCGCGACAATCCGGATATCGCCGACCAGCCGGTGATCATCGGCGGCGGCAAGCGCGGCGTGGTGTCGGCGGCCTGCTACATCGCGCGCACCTATGGCGTGCGCTCGGCGATGCCGATGTTCCAGGCGCTGGAGAACTGCCCGCACGCCGTCGTCATCGCGCCCGACATGGCCAAATATGTCCGCGTCGGCCGCGAGGTGCGCGCCGCCATGCTGGCCCTGACCCCGCTGGTCGAGCCCTTGTCGATCGACGAGGCGTTCCTCGACCTCGGCGGCACCGAGCGGCTGCACGGCATGATCCCGGCGAAGGTGCTGGCGCGCTTCGCCCGCGACATCGAACGCGACATCGGCATCACCGTCTCGATCGGCCTGTCGGTCAACAAGTTCATCGCCAAGGTCGCCTCCGATCTCGACAAGCCGCGCGGCTTTGCCGCGCTCGATCAGGCCGAGGCCGTCGCGATGCTCGCCAAGAAGCCGGTCGGCTTCATCTATGGCGTCGGCCCCGCCACCGAGACCAAGCTCGCGCAGCGCGGCTTCCGCCTGATCGGCGACCTGCAGCGCGCCGACGAGATCGAGCTGATGCGGCAGTTCGGCCCTGAAGGGCGGCGGCTGTGGCGGCTCGCCCGCGGCATCGACGACCGCCAGGTGGTCGCCGACCGTGACGCCAAGACGATCTCGAGCGAAACCACCTTCGAAACCGACATCAAGGACCTTCCGACGCTGGAAAAGGTGCTGTGGCGGCTGTGCGAGAAGGTCTCCGCCCGCCTCAAGACCGGCGAACTCGCCGGATCGACCATCACGCTGAAGCTGAAGACCGCGGACTTCCGCCAGCGCACGCGGTCGCAATCGATCAACGCGCCGACCCAGCTCGCCGGCAAAATCTTCGCCACCGCCCGCGACCTGCTGGCGCGGGAAATCGACGGCACCGCGTTCCGCCTGATCGGCGCCGGCGTCAGCGCGCTGAAGCCGGGCGCCAGCGCCGCCGACGACACCGACCTGCTCGATCGCCGCTCCGCCCACGCCGAGCGCGCGATGGACGACCTGAGGAAAAAATTCGGCACCGCCGCCGTGATCCGCGGCATCGCCTATGACGGCCCGGCGAAGCCGGATTAGGGTCCCGCTTCGCAAGTTTGCTGCATTTGTCGCGACCTCGCTCAATCTCCTCATGATGAGGAGCGCGGCAAGGCCGCGCGTCTCGAACCATGAGGCCCAAAAGCTGCAACAAGCGCCGCGACGCACGGGCCTCATCCTTCGAGACGCCCGCGAAGCGGGCTCCTCAGGATGAGGGTTTGAGGTTGGCGCGGATGACGAGGTTTTGAGTTTTGACCAGAATATCCCGCTTCAAGCCTCGCCCACTCAAGGCTTGCAGGGCTTGCTGTCCTTGACGTCGATCTTGCCCATCGCGCCGGCGATGACGAAATCGTTGTAGTCGAGCACCAGCGCCCGCGACACGCCGTTTTCATAGAGCTCGAACGACATCGCATAGACCGGGGTCTGCTCGCCGGCATCCGACTTCGCCGCGCGATCGTAGTAGCTCACCGTCACCGGCCAGCGCGTCATGGTCTTGAGCGCGGCGCTGTCGGTGCTGGCGTCGGGTGACGCCGGCTTGCGGTCGCCCGGGATCGGCTGACCGATCACCGTCAGGGTGTTGTAGACCTTCTCGCCGTCGTCGGAGCCGTCATAGACCACGAGTTCGAGGATCGTCTTGCCGTCCTTGGCCGCGGCGATGATGCGCTTGACCTGCTCGGTCGGAAACACCGTCTCCTCACCGAGGGTGAAGGTCTTTTGCGTCGGCTGCTTCAGCTTCACCGTGATGCCGTGCCCGGTGCGCTCGGCCATGCCGTCGACCGCGGCCGGGGCATTGTCGTTCATCCGCGTTTCGACCTTGAAGCGATAGCTCTTGCCGTCGGCGTCTTCCCAGCTCGTCGAGCGCAGGTCGCTCATGGTGGTCTTGCTCTCGCCGCTCTCGAGCTCCGACACCTGGCGGAAATCGGTGGTGTAGCCTTCGCAGCTGCTGCCCGAGAAGCTGTAGAGGATGCGCCCGCGCGCGCTGTTCACGGCCGCATTGCCGCGCGCCTTGCGCAGGCTGAGATCATACACCGCCTGGTGCGCGAGAAACGGCACGCTGGCCGCGGGCGCCGCCCGCACGGTGTCGCCTGCGGCGACGGTCAGCGCGGCGGCCGCAAGCAGCGGCGCCATCTTGCGCAAGGTGACGGCACGGGTGCGAACGAAAAGCTGCGAGCGACGCATGCCGCCTCCTGGGAAAAACGAATCGAACCATAGTTGCCGCCATGGGGCCCCGCAATCGGGATGGCTCCCGAAACCTCGCCGGCTCCATTAAAAAACGGCCATGTTTCCTGCCATTGCCACGCTTGCATGCCGCCCCTTGATGGGTGAAATAAGGCCGGTTCCGGTCTTGAGAGCTGACACATTCGGACCGGCGCGTCGCAACCAGGGATCGAGGACAAAACAATGGCCGGAACGGTTGAGCAGAAACTCGCGACATTGGGCATCACTTTGCACGCACCTGCGGCACCGGTTGCCAATTATGTCGGCTTCGTACGCACCGGCAACCTGCTGTTCGTGTCCGGCCAGGTGTGCTTCGACGCCGACCGCAAGCTGGTCGCGAAGGGCAAGCTCGGTGCCGGAGTGAGCATCGAGCAAGGCAGCGCCGCCGCACGGGCCTGTGCGATCAACCTGCTCGCCCAGGTCAAGGCGGCCCTCGGCGATCTCGACAAGGTCACCCGCGTGGTGCGCCTCGGCGGCTTCGTCAACGCCGCGCCGGATTTCCTCGACGGCCCGAAGGTGCTGAACGGCGCCTCCGACCTGATGGTCGAAGCCTTCGGCGACAAGGGGCGCCATGCCCGCACCACCGTCGGCGTCGCCGCCCTGCCCTCGGACGCGGCGGTCGAAGTCGAAGCGGTCTTCGAGGTCGCCTGACAGCGATGCGTGCCCCGGACTGGCTCACCGCACGCCCGGTCGCTCACCGGGGCCTGCACGACCGCGCACGCGGCATCATCGAGAACATGCCGTCGGCGGTCGCCGCCGCGGCCGAGCACGGCTTTGCGATCGAGGTCGACATCCAGCTGTCCGCCGACGGCGAAGCCATGGTGCATCACGACGCGGCGCTCGGCCGGCTGACCGAAGGCACCGGCAAGCTCGCCGACCTGACGGCGGCGCAGCTCAAGGCGGTGACGTTTCGCGACACCGCCGACCGCATGATGACGCTCGGCGATCTCTGTGCCCTGGTGGCCGGGCGCGTCCCGCTGGTGATCGAGGTCAAGAGCGCGTTCACCGGCGACCGGCGGCTGGTGCAGCGGATGGCAAAGGTGCTGGCGAGCTACAGCGGCCCGGCGGTGGCGATGTCGTTCGACCCCGACCAGGTGCTCGCGGTCCGCGAGATCGCGCCACTGCTGCCGCGCGGCATCGTCGCCCAGCGCACCTACGACGATGCCTATTGGCAGCACCTTTCTCCTGCGCAGCGCAATGCTATGCTGGGGCTGCGCCACGGCTTTCAGACCCAGCCGCATTTCGTCGCCTACTGGGTCGAGCAGTTGCCGGCGCCGGCGCCGTGGATCGCCCGCAACGTGTTCGGCTGCCCGCTGCTGACCTGGACGGTGCGGACTGAGGACCAGCGCCAGCGCGCTGCGCGGTATGCCGACCAGATGATTTTCGAGGGGTTCGTGCCGCAGCCATGACGGCCGCGCCCGCTTGCAAAGTGGCGCCTGCGTCCCGATCTGAGGAAGAGACGACCGTCATGGACGTTGCCGACCATCCCCTTAAGCTTGCGAAACCGCCCTGCCCGCTGAATGCCTGAGCCCGACCTGACGCTCGAAGCCGTTCCCGCCGCCGCCAGGATTCCGGCCGCCGACTGGGACGCCTGCGCCAACCCCGCCGGCCAGGCGTTCAATCCGTTCGTGTCCCATGCGTTCTTCGCCGCGCTGGAGGCGTCGGGCTCCGCCAGCGCGCGGACCGGCTGGGGACCCCGCCATCTCGTGGCGCGCCTCGATGGCGCCATCGTCGGCATCGTGCCCTGCTATCTGAAGGCGCATTCCCAGGGCGAGTACGTGTTCGACCATGGCTGGGCCGACGCCTTTGAACGCGCCGGCGGACGCTACTATCCCAAGCTGCAGGCGACCGTGCCGTTCACGCCCGCGTCGGGGCCGCGCCTCCTGATCCGCGACGGCGCCGACCGCGACGCCATCGGCGCCATTCTCGCCCGCGGCCTGATCGGGCTGTGCGACGCCACCGACGCCTCTTCGGTCCATGTCACCTTCGCCCAGCAGCAGGAGTGGGAGCGCCTTGCCGAGCACGGCTTCCTGCAGCGCACCGACCGCCAGTTTCACTGGCACAACGAGGGCTATGCGAGCTTCGAGGATTTTCTCGGCAACCTCGCCTCACGCCACCGCAAGGCAATCCGGCGCGAACGCCGCGACGCCCTCGCCGCCGGCATCACCATTCATCACCTCACCGGCGACGCCATCACCGAAGAGGCGTGGGACGCCTATTTCGAGTTCTACATGGAGACCGGCTCGCGCAAATGGGGCCGACCTTATCTCAACCGCAAGTTCTACGCTGAGATCGGCGAGACCATGCGCGAGCGCGTGCTGCTGGTGATGGCGAAGCGCGCGGACCGCTGGATCGCGGGTGCGATCAACTTCATCGGCTCGGACACGCTGTTCGGCCGCAACTGGGGCGCCATCGAACATCACCCCTTCCTGCATTTCGAGGTCTGCTACTATCAGGCCATCGACTATGCGATCGCCAACCGCCTGACATGGGTCGAGGCCGGCGCCCAGGGCGAGCACAAGGTGGCGCGCGGCTACCTGCCGCAGACGACCTATTCCGCCCACTACATTCCCGATCCCGGCTTCCGCCGCGCGGTGCGCGAGTATCTCGCGCATGAGCGCGCCCATGTCGCCGACGACATCAGCGAGATGACCGACGCGGGCCCGTTCCGCAAGGCCGACGCCGATCAGAGCTGACCGGCTTGACCGGCGCCGGAGCGGCGGCGAGAGTGCGCCGCGCGACGGTTCGCAAGCACAGAGGCCCCGATGACGGCGTACGACCCCCAGAACATCTTCGCAAAAATCCTGCGCGGCGAGCTGCCCTGCTACAAGGTCTATGAGGACGAGCATACCCTCGCCTTCCTCGACATCATGCCGCGCTCCCCCGGGCATGTGCTGGTGATCCCGAAGGCGCCGGCGCGCAACATTCTCGACATCGCGCCCGAGGACTATGCCCGCGTCGCCCGCACCGCGCACAAGATCGCCGGCGCCGCCCGCAAGGCCTTCAACGCCGACGGCATCACCGTGCAGCAGTTCAACGAGCAGGCCGGCGGCCAGGTCGTGTTCCACCTGCACATGCATGTCATGCCGCGCGCCACCGGCGTCGCGCTGTTGCCGCCGATGAGCCACAAGGAAGCGCCGCAGGTATTGGAGGACCACGCCACACGGTTGATCGCCGCGCTCGCGGCTGCCTAGCCCGCAAGCGTTCAGCGCATTCGCCGATTTCACTCACGTTCCTGTGAACAGGGGCCCGCGCACAGCGCGGGCCCCTTTTTTTCAAGGCCACTCACGCCATCGCAAAGCGAGCAGACGGTGAGATTTTTTGGCCACACAGCCCGCGCAAAATGCCGCAGCTCCACGACCGTTCTATTTCCGCGTGTATTTTCAAACTCTTGTCGGATCGTTTCGAATTGAAGTTTTTGCGGCAAGGATTGCGGGTTAGCGGAACTTGGAACGGTTCCAGCAAATTTGGAAATTTGATGTCATTTTCAAGGAGTTAGCGGTTCCATTCGCACGTACGACACGCCGTCTGTGTTGCCGTCGCGTCACAGCTTTTTTAATGGAATCCCTGTATCACCCGGCCATTCAAGCGCGCCATCTCAGTGCGCGTGGGGATGTAGTGGAGAATACGATATGAAGAAGATCCTGCTGGGCAGCGTGGCGCTGATCGCGCTGGGCACGTCGGCTTTCGCGGCTGACCTGCCGGCCCGTACCTACACCAAGGCGCCGGCCTATGTGCCCGCTCCGATCTACAACTGGACCGGTTTCTACATCGGCGGCCATCTCGGTGGCGCGTTCGGTGGCAACTCGGCGTTCGGCAGCAACGACGGCCGCTTCCTCGGCGGTCTGCAGGTCGGCGCTGACTACCAGTTCGCTCCGAACTGGGTCGTCGGTATCGAAGGCCAGTACTCCTGGACCGCGCGTGACACCCAGTCGGTGGCGTTCGTTCCCGCTGGCTTCACCATCTCGGATCGCAACAGCAACCTCGGCTCGGTCACCGGCCGCCTCGGCTACACCTGGGGTCCGGCGCTGCTGTACGCCAAGGGCGGTGTCGCGTTCCGCGAGAAGAACAACGTCTTCGTGACCAACTCTGCGACCGGCGCGGCCCTGCCGTTCACCTCGAGCAGCGACGACGTCGGCTACACCGTCGGCGCCGGCCTTGAGTACCTGTTCGCCCAGAACTGGTCGGCCAAGGTCGAGTACCAGTACTACAACTTCGGCAAGACCAACGTGAACCTGGTTGCTCCGGGCACCGGCCTCGCCACCGCCGTCAGCTACGATCGCGACGTCCACACCGTGAAGGCCGGTATCAACTACCGCTTCAACTGGGGTGGCCCGGTCGTCGCCAAGTACTAAGACGTACTTCGGCCCCTGATCTTTCAGGACCAGCAAAAGCCCGGCGCAAGCCGGGCTTTTCGCTTTTGGGAGACCGCGTGCCGATCGACACCATCAACGCTGCATTGCCAGAGCCCATTCCGATGACCGAGACCTCTCACGATACCCTGCACGACCTCCATGGCGTCCGCGTGCTGATCCTCGCAGCCGACGGCCCCAAGCTCGCAACCGAAAGCGACAGCCAGACCTTTCTGAGCGCAGCGTGGGAGCACGACGCAGCGATGCTCGCCATTCCGGTGTCGCGGCTCGATCCAGCGTTCTTTCAGCTCAGCACCCGCCTTGCGGGCGCGGTGCTGCAGAAGTTCGTCAACTACCGCGTGCGCCTCGCCGTCGTCGGCGACATTGCGACCTTCACGCGTGCAAGCAACGCATTGCGCGACTTCATCGTCGAGACCAATCGCGGCCGCTCGGCGTGGTTCGTTGCAGACCTCGACGAACTGAAGCAGCGCCTCGCTCGCCCTTGAGGCCTGAAAAAAACAAACGACCAAACGGAACGGATTCCGCCGGACAAAACGTTCCCGGCAAATGGGAGCCATGCGGCGGGAGATATCCCGCCGCTCCGCCGTTGAATGTTCCGTGAGGGAACACGATGGCTGCACGAACCCTTCTGCTACTGCGGGCCACTGAAGCGCTTCGTCGGGCCCGCAGCCTCAAACCGGGACCGCAGCGCAATGAGCTGCGCCAGGTCGCGCAGGTGCTGCGAGCGCTCGCGCGCCTCGATCGCGCTGCCGCGAAGGCCGCCACGGAGCACCAGCACCGATGACGCCGAGCAGCTCACGCCCTGCATCAATCGAAAGTTGCAGTGCCTTGACGGGTCGTCGCAAAAACGTCGGCGATCGAGCCGCAAGACTTGAACCAGTTCGGACCGGCGCAGACAGACTCTTTGACATTCTCGCACCAACGGTCGCGCTCTTCCCCAACGCAAGGGCAAACCCGTGAACGCTCTCGCACGGGAGGCTTCCATGATCACCTTCGCCAAAAAGCTGCCGGCCCTCGTCAAGCGCGTGCCCCGCGCATCCGCCTTGTCGGATCGCGAATGGGATTCCCTGATCGTGGTGGCGATCTTTTCTGGCCTTGGCCTGTTGGCCTCGCTCGGGCTGTTGCTGCTCGATCGCGGCCTGAACGGCGATTGGTTCTGACGATCGCCTTGAAGCACGGCGCTCCCCCGCCTGGTCAACTGATCGGCGACAACCGACGCGACGCAGATGAATATTCTCCGCCGCGCCCGCGAATGCCGAAAAGTCGGCCTCATTCAGGTTAACGAAGCGTTGACAAGTTGCCGCACTTCACCTGTGGTTGTGGGGTGCGCTAGCTTCGCCATCGTTAGCAAAGTGTTAATGCCGGGAGCGACATGTCGGAGCAACGCAAGACTGCGCGCGGGCGCGTGATCTATGGCGGGATGTTGATCTTCAACAACCGCTGTTCAACCATGGAATGTGTCGTTCGCGACTTCTCCGCGAACGGAGCGCGGATCGACATCGATCACAACGCCCTGCTCCCCGACCACCTTCATCTGATGATCGCGCGCAAGGGACGCGAGTACGCCGCACGCATCGCATGGCGCTGCGAAGGCGCCGCGGGCCTCGAATTCCTCGAGCCGGCTTCGGCGTCGGTGATCCCGTTCGACCGGGCGCGCATGCGCCCGCCGGCGAGCGGAGCGCGGCCATGACATCGCCTGTCACATCGCCGGCGCCATCACTCGCGACGCTGGCCCGGCGCTTCCTCGCCGACGAGAGCGCCGGTGGCGGCTTCAACTACCTGCTGGCGTCGTCGCTCGTGAGCCTGCTCGCGCTCGGCACGATCTACGAGACCCGCCTCGCCGTCGTCGACAAGTTCGAAGCGCTCGCCGACGCGCTCAAGAAGCAGGGCCTGCCTTATCGCTAGCTGCCTCAGCCGCGCCCCTGCGGATTGCGCAACACCAGGCAGGCCTGCCCGGCGCGGCGGATCCGGCCGCAGAGATCGTCGGCAGCGGCGCGCGTCTCCAGGCCGACGCGTACCTGGTAGAACGGCCGCGTGCCGCGGCTGCGCCACAGCGTGCTCAGCAGGTTGGCGTCGTGATCGCCGATCACCGGCGCGAGGCGCTGCATGGCGCGGGCATACATGGCGAGCGCGCGATCACGCGAGAAGCCGGCGGCAAGCTGCACGCCCCAGGGCTGCGCCGCGCCGAGCTTCACATGCTGCTCGAGCTGCGTGACGAACGGATTGGGAGCCTGGCGCAGCAGTGCCATCAGCGCGCGACAGCCGGGCGCGGGCTCCGCCGGCATCGGCGCTTTGGCGCCGGCATCGCGCCACTCCTCGACCGACAGGCCTGTGATCGCCATCACGTAGCGCCGCGTCTCCGCCGGCATCCCGCCACTGCCCGCGAGCCACTCCTGCACCCGGCGCGGTCCGGCGTTGTAGGCCGCCGCAGCAAGGCCGAGATTGCCGAACTGGCCACGCAGCTCGGCGAGAAATTCGGCGGATTTCGGCAGCGCCTGCACCGGATCGAACGGATCGAGCAGCCGACGCTCGTTCGCGGTGCCCGGCATGAACTGGGCGATGCCCTCAGCGCGCGCGCCGCTGCGCGTCACCGGGCCGATCGCATCGGCCTGGAAGCGGCTCTCCTGCCAGATCACGCGGGCGAAGAACACGAGCGGCAGATCATGGGCCTTCGCCGCCGCCTCGATCATCAGGCACATCGCCTCGCGGGTGTCGGCGTCGGCTGTGCTGTCGGTCTTATTGTCAGTCCTGGTCTTGGACTGGATGTCCGACTTGTCTGCAGGCTTGTTCTCTGCAGGCTTGGTTTCTTCAGGCTTGGTCTCTTCAGGCTTGGATTGAGGCGGGTCTCGTGGCGCGCCGGCGACGGCCGCGCGGGGCGCATCAGGAACTGTGGCCGCCGGCGGCGCGCCTTCCGCCGCCCATGCCACGGCGACCGGCCCCAGTGCGAGAAGCGCGAGGCCGACGATGCGCAGCATCCAGCGAATGCGTCTGACGGCCATGAAATGCGCGGCTCGCGGCTCCCCGGACCGCGGCGATTATGGCGAGACCAGCGCGGCAGCGCCAGCCGCCCTCACCGGCTCGTGACCCGCGCGCCGGTCTGGCAGCGCCGAACCGAGCGGCTATAGTCTCGCAGAACCGACACTTTTCGGGATTCGTCATGATGACCTCGCCCGCCGATCCGCGCTTTGCCTTCGAGCCCGACCTCGAGGAACCCATCCGCTACATGCAGCGCACGCGCGATTACTACCGGGCGATCGGCTACGACGCGCCCTATCGCTGGGCGCACCATGACGACACCCCGTTCCAGCCGCTGCGCAAGCCGCTTGCGCAGGCGCGCGTGACCATCGTCACCACCGCCTCGCGGTTCGATCCGGCCAAGGGCGACCAGGGGCCCGGCGCCGCCTACAATTCGGCGGCCAAATTCTACCAGGTCTATGACGGCGACACCGCCGAAGATCACGACCTGCGCATCTCCCACATCGCCTATGACCGCGCCCACACCACGGCCGACGACAGCAACACCTGGTTTCCGCTGCCGCAGTTGCGCCGGCTGGCCGCGGCAGGCCGCATCGGTGCGGTCGGCCCGCGCTTCTATGGCGCGCCGACCAACCGCAGCCACCGCGTGACGACGGAAACCGACGCGCCGGACATTCTCGCCCGCGCACAGGCCGATGGCATCGACGCGGTGGTGCTGGTGCCGAACTGCCCGGTGTGCCACCAGAGCGTCAGCCTGATCGCGCGCCATCTCGAAGCCAACGGCATCTCGACCGTGGTGATGGGCTGCGCCAAGGACATCGTCGAGCACGCCGGCGTGCCGCGCCTGCTGTTCAGCGACTTCCCGCTCGGCAACTCGGCCGGACGGCCGCACGACACCGCCTCGCAGGCCCTGACGCTCGAACTCGCGCTGAAGCTGCTGGAGGCCGCGCCGGGGCCGCGCACCACGATGCAGTCGCCGCTGCGCTGGCGCGACGATCCGTCGTGGAAGCTCGACTACAACAACGTCGCGCGCATGAGCGCCGAGGAGCTGGAGCGGCGGCGCCGCGACTTCGAGGCCCAGAAGGTCATCGCGCGGCAGGTGCGCGAGGGCGCGGCCTGAGGCGCGCTGGTTTGCGCCGCCTTCGCGCGGCGGCGCGCTTGCTCAGCTCGCGCCGGCAAGTGACGGCGCCTGCAGATCGGGCGACGCTTCGTCCGCGCGCGCCGCATAGCGCCGCGCCAGCGCGGCGCAGGCCATGAGCTGGATCTGGTGGAACAGCATCAGCGGCAGCACGATCAGCCCCACCGACTGGCCGGCCAGCAGCACGCTCGCCATCGGCAATCCGCTCGCAAGGCTCTTCTTCGAGCCGCAGAACATGATCGTGATGCGGTCCTCGCGGGAGAAGCCGAGCAGCTTGCTGCCGAAATGGGTCGCGGCAAGCACCAGCGCCAGCAGCACCACGTTGACGCCGAGCACCACCGCGAGCTGCCGCGCATCGAGCTGGTGCCAGATGCCATGGCTGACGCCGTCGCTGAACGCGGTGTAGACGACCAGCAGGATCGAGCCGCGATCGACGAGGCCGACGAGCGCGCGATGCCGCGCAACCCAGCCGCCGATCAGCGGCCGCGACAGCTGGCCGGCGATGAATGGCAGCAGCAGCTGGACCACGATGTCCAGGACGGCCGTGCCCGAGAACCCGCCGCGGGTGCTCAGCAGCAGGCCCGCCAGCAGGGGCGTGACGACGATGCCAAACAGGTTGGACGCCGTCGCCGCGCACAGCGCCGCCGGCACGTTGCCGCGGGCGATGGAGGTGAAGGCGACCGACGACTGCACCGTCGACGGCAGGATGCAGATCAGGATCACGCCGCTCCACAGCGCTGGCGACAGCAGGTGCGGCGCCAGGATACGGCCGGTGACGCCGAGCAGCGGGAACAGGACGAAGGTGGCGAGGACGATCACGAGGTGCAGCCGCCAGTGACGCGCGCCCGCCAGCGCCTCGGCCGTCGACAGCTTGGCGCCATGGAGGAAGAACAGCAGCGCGATCGCCGCATCCGTGACATAGCCGCCGGCCACGGCGCCCTGCCCCTGCAGCGGCAGCACGGTCGCCAGCCCCACCATGCCGACGATGGCGGCGATGTAGGGGTCGACATGTCCGAGGGGTTTGAGCCAGCGCAGAGCCATCACGTTGAATCCTGTCCGTTGGCCGGACCATGACTGTGCAGCGCACAATTGTAAATACGCCTTACTGATGTTATTGTAATTACGAACCGTAATGAGCGGGGCCCGCCAATGCTGGATCCGGAGCAGCTCGAAACCTTCCTGACCGTGGCCCAGACCCGGAACTTCAGCGAGGCCGGCCGACGCCTCGGCCTGAACCAGTCGACGGTGAGCCAGCACATCCGCAAGCTCGAGGCCGAGGCCGGCCGGCGGCTGTTCGTCCGCGACACCCATTCGGTGGAGCTGACGGCGGATGGCGAGGCGATGGTGAGCTTCGCGCGCCCCATCCTCGACGCCAACGCCCGCGCGCGCGACTACTTCGCCGGCTCGCAGGTCCGCGGCAAGATCCGCTTCGGCGCCGCGGAGGATTTTGCCAACTCGCGCCTGCCGGACCTGCTGCGCGACTTCGTGCGCCGCCATCCTCAGGTCGACCTCGAGCTGACGGTGGGCCTCAGCGCCGTGCTCTACCAGCAGCTCGACACCGGCGAGCTCGACCTCGTGCTCGGCAAGCGGCGCAGCGGCGACGATCATGGCCAGCTGGTCTGGCAGGATCGGCTGGTGTGGTGCGGCGCGCCCGGCATGCGGCTCGATCCGGAGCAGCCCCTGCCCCTGATCCTCTATGCGCCGCCCGCGGTCAGCCGCAGCCTGGTGCTCGAAGCCATGGCGCGCGTCGGGCGAAGCTGGCGCATCGTCTGCTCGAGCGGCTCCCTGAGCGGGCTGCGCGCCGCGACCCTTGCAGGCCTCGGCATCTGCGCCCAGGCGCAGAGCCTGATCCCCGACGGCCTCACGGAGATGACTGCGCCGTGGCTGCCACCGCTCGGCATCGTCGAGTTCGTCGTCGTGCAGGCGCCGCGCAGCGCAACGCGCGGCCCGGCGGCGGAACTCGCCCAGGCGATCTCGATGTACGGCGGCCGATTGCGGCCGTGACGACGCGGGATCAGCCCGGCTGGTCCGGCCCCCGCGCGATCGCATTGAGCAGCCCGGTGCCGTCGTGACAGCCGAGATACTCGAAGAACTGCTCCTCAGTGCGGGCGAGCGAGACCTCGTGATAGAGCCGCAGCTTTGCGCGCGGCCCGAGCGATGACAGATATTTCATAGCTGCGCCGAATATTCGCACATGGGTCGGATGAGATTCCGCCCAGCGCTCCAGCGCGGCAAGGCTTTTCCACCAGCTCACGCCGTAGGATTTCTCGGTGGCGCGGCCGTCCGCGGCGATGACCGCGACATAGCGGTTGGCGTAGCAGCCGATCGGCCGCCCCTCGTCACGCAGGAAATCCATGCCGGCGCGCAGCACCGGCTCGACGTCGTCGAGATACATGGCGCGTTCCGCCGCGTCGGTATCGCTCCAGTCCTGTCCCGAGCGGATCAAGCAGAGATTGTCATGCACCACCACGCGCCGGCGCGGACCATCGACGATGAGCTCCGCCTCACCACGCGGCGCGAGATCGCTGGTCTGCGACAGCGCAATGCGGTCGCGCATGCCACCCCAATAGGCGTGCTCCTGCACCTCGCCGCTCATGCCGTCGGCGAGCACGGCAACGCCTTCGGGACGATCCGGCGACGAGAACAGCGTCTCGTAGCTCTCGACCGCGGGACGGATCACCTCGATGAAAAAGCCGATGCCGGCCCCCGCCTGTGCATCGCCGGTCCAGGCCGCCCGCGCCGGCATGAACCAGCGGTCGAATGCGGCGACGTCGTCCCAGTAGGCCACCGACAGCACGTTGACATAGCCGGCCTGGTCCTCGTGCCAGGCCCGGTCCCAGTGTGACGGCCCGTCGGCCGCGGCAAAGCGCGCCGCGATCGCGCCGAGCGCGGCATCGACCGCCAGCGACGGCGCGCCGCGGTACTGCACACCGAAATAGGCCATCACCACCCCAGCGACATCGGCGCGGTGCCGAGCCACGAACGACGGATAAGGCGGCGCATAATCGTCCGGCACGCGACGGGGCCGCGTTCGTTCGGTGCGCAGATGCCGGGGAATGGCCGTTTCCATGGCGCCCTCCGCGATGGTGGTTCAGCTGGCTTGCTCGGCTTCGGCGACCGGCTCGCCGTCGACCGGCAGCGCGAAGTGCTCGACACGCCGCGCCGGCTTGTTGTTGAAGAGAAGACGCGTGACATCGGGGCGCGAGTAATGCCCGGCCGGATCGGCGGCGTTCTTGGCGACGCCGATGGCGCCGAGATCGATGTCGGCATAGAGCAGCCCCTCCGCGTCCGGCGGCAGCTTCTCCGCGAGCGAGCTGCCGTCGGGCCCGAAGATCGTGGCATGGCCGCCGCCGGCATGCAGCAGCGCATGCTTGTCGGGGCGGTCGCACAATTCCTCGATCATCGCCTGGGAGACCGTGGCGCAGGGCGCCAGCACAAAGCACGAGCCCTCGACGGCGTAGACGCGCGATGCCGCGTTGTTGACCTCCCAGCCGAGCGCCGGCGCGAACGGATCGTACAGCGAGAAGCTCGGCCAGGATGCCACATGCACCTGCTCGTTCTGCGCATACATGGCGTATTTCGACAGCGGCTGCAGATGCTCCCAGCAACACAGCGCGCCAAGCCGGCCGATGCCGGGGCGATCGTGCACGGCGAGGTCGCTGCCGTCGCCCTCACCATAGACCGTGCGCTCGGCATGGGTCGGCCGCAGCTTGCGGCGCGTGGCGATGGTCTCGCCGTCCGGGCCGATGAGCCACTGCGCGATGTAGAGGCTGCCGCCGGCGCGCTCGGATACGCCGAGCACCGCGGTGAGGCCGGCGCGCTTCACCGCCGCGCGGATCCGTTCCGCCTGCGGGCTGTCGTAGCTCAGCGAGTTGTCGAAATAGCGCTGCACGAAGCCGCGGCCGATCGCCCATGCCGGTGAATCCAGCCAGATGTGCCAGGGGTAGCCGGGAATAAAAACCTCGGGGAAGGCGATGAGCTTGGCGCTATTGCGGGCGGCCTCCTCGATCAGCGCGATGGTCTTGTCGACGGTGCCGTCGAGGTCGAGCCACACCGGCGCGGCCTGCACGGCGGCGACCCTGTATTTCGGATGCTGCAGTCCCATGGTCGTCCCCCTGTTGTCCCTGCGCGCCAGCGGCGCGGCGCGTGCCGTTGATCCGGCGCTGTTCGGGAGCCGACTGTGCAGCCGGTTGACGCCCGGCGCTCGTCCAGGACGGAAGAAAAACTCGACTGCAACTGCACGACTGCCGGTCCGCGTCATGCCCGATGTTGCGAGGCGGGCGTTTCCGCCCTAGCCTTGGCGCATCCGGATACCCCCGGGGGCTGCATTCACGCATCTGCACAAGGATTTCTGCCGAAGGGGACTGCAGGTCATGCCGATCGAGCTCAGCACCGACATTGCCCCGCGCCACCGCAAGCTGGCGTTCTGGCAGGACATCGTCTGCGACGTGTTCGTCCAGCTCGACTGCCGCTCCGACCTCGGCGACGACCTGCACGGTGCGATCCGCAGCTCGATGCTCGGGCCGGTCTCGTGCACGCATGTGACGTCCGGCGCCCAGCGCGTCTATAGGACAGCGTCGCGGATCGCCCGCGCGCGTGAGGACTACATCCTGATCGCGCTGGGGTGCGAGGGCAGTGGCGGCGTGGTGCAGGACGGCCGCGAGACCGTGATCCATCCCGGCGCGTTCGCGTTCTACGACACGACGCGGCCCTACGAATTGCTGTTCGACGCCGACTTCCGCCAGACCATTTTCCAGATCCCGCGCGCGGCGCTGCAGCAGCGCGTCGCCGGCACCGAGGCGCTCACCGCCGTCGGCTTCGACCGGCAGCGGCCGCTCGACCGTCTCGCGCTGGATTTCCTGACGGGGATCGCAGGCCTCGTCGACGAGGTCGACGCCGACACTGGCGCACGGCTGTCGGAACAGGCGCTCGACCTCGTTGCCATGGCGATCGGCGACCGGCTGGCCCGCGGTGCGGTATCCCCCTCCAGCCATCGCGCGGCGCTGCTCCATCGGCTGAAGGCCCACATCCGCGCACACCTCGCCGATCCCGGGCTGTCGCTGACCGAGACCGCCGCCGTGCTCGGCATTTCGCCGCGCTACGTCAACAACCTGCTCGCCGACGAGCAGACCTCATTCCAGCGCCATGTGCTGGAGCAGCGGCTGGCGCAATGCCATCGCGCCCTCGCCTCGCGCGTGCAGTCCCACCGGCAGATCGGCGAAATCGCGTTCGCCTGGGGCTTCAACGACCTGTCGCATTTCGGCCGCGCCTTCCGCGAGCACTACGGCCTGTCGCCCCGCGCCTGGCGCGCGAGCCGGACAGGCGGCTGACACGCGCGGCTGCACAAAAAGCAACGGCCGGATCTGAGATCCGGCCGTGATGTCTTTCAGTCGGGACTGGAGGCCTCAGGCCTTGACCAGCGGCGGCTTGCTCGCGCCCTTGGGGCCTTCGTCACCGCCCTTGGGCTTGCGTCCCGTCGCCGCCCGCTTGCGCGCGCCCGGCAGCTTCTCGGGCTTTGGCGTGACCGGGCCCTCGACGAAGTCGAAGCCGATCTTGTCCTCGTCCTTGTCGTCCTTGACCAGCACGACACGGACATGGCCGCCACCCTTGAGCTTGCCGAACAGCACCTCGTCGGCCAGCGGCTTCTTGATGTGCTCCTGGATCACGCGGGCCATCGGCCGCGCGCCCATCTGCTCGTCATAGCCGTGCTGGATCAGCCAGCTCTTCGCCGCATCCGACAGCTCGATGGTGACGTCGCGGTCGGCGAGCTGCGCCTCGAGCTGGAGCACGAACTTCTCTACCACCATGCCGATGACGTCGGCGTTGAGGTGACCGAACGACACGATCGCATCGAGCCGGTTGCGGAACTCGGGCGCGAACTGGCGGTTGATGGCCTCCTGGTCGTCACCCTCCCGCTTGCTGCGGGTGAAGCCGAACGCCTGGCGTGCGAGATCGGCCGCACCGGCGTTGGTGGTCATGATCAGGATGACGTTGCGGAAGTTGACCTGCTTGCCGTTGTGGTCGGTCAGCCGGCCGTGATCCATGATCTGCAGCAGCACGTTGTACAGATCCGGATGCGCCTTCTCGATCTCGTCGAGCAGCACCACGCAGTGCGGATGCTGGTCGACGCCGTCGGTCAAAAGGCCGCCCTGGTCGAAACCGACATAGCCCGGAGGGGCGCCGATCAGGCGCGACACGGTGTGCCGCTCCATGTACTCGGACATGTCGAAGCGCAGCAGCTCAACGCCGAGCGCCTCGGCAAGCTGCTTGGCGACCTCGGTCTTGCCGACGCCGGTCGGGCCCGAGAACAGGTAGCTGCCGATCGGCTTCTCCGGTTCGCGCAGGCCGGCGCGCGCCAGCTTGATCGACGCGGTGAGCGCCTCGATCGCCTTGTCCTGGCCGAACACCACGCGCTTGAGGGTCTGCTCGAGATGCTTGAGCACCTCGGCGTCGTCCTTCGACACGCTCTTCGGCGGAATGCGCGCCATGGTGGCGATCGTGGTCTCGATCTCCTTCAGGCCGATGGTCTTCTTGCGCTTGTTCTCCGGCACCAGCATCTGCGCCGCGCCGGACTCGTCGATCACGTCGATCGCCTTGTCCGGCAGCTTGCGGTCGTGGATGTAGCGCGCCGACAGGTTCACCGCCGCCTCGATGGCCTCGGTGGTGTACTTCAGCTTGTGGTAATCCTCGAAGTACGGCTTCAGCCCCTTCAGGATGCCGATGGCGTCCTCGACCGACGGCTCGTTGACGTCGATCTTCTGGAAGCGCCGCACCAGCGCGCGATCCTTCTCAAAGTGCTGGCGGTACTCCTTGTAGGTGGTCGAGCCCATGCAGCGAATCGAACCCGACGCCAGCGCCGGCTTGAGCAGGTTGGACGCATCCATCGCGCCACCGGAGGTGGCGCCGGCGCCGATCACGGTGTGGATCTCGTCGATGAACAGGATGGCGTTGGGATGCGCCTCCAGCTCCTTGATGACCTGCTTGAGCCGCTCCTCGAAATCACCGCGGTAGCGCGTGCCGGCCAGCAGCGTGCCCATGTCCAGCGAGAACACGGTGGCCGCGCTCAGCACCTCCGGCACGTCGTTGTCGACGATGCGCTTGGCGAGGCCCTCGGCGATCGCGGTCTTGCCGACGCCGGCCTCGCCGACGAACAGCGGGTTGTTCTTCTGGCGGCGGCACAGCACCTGAATGGCGCGGTTGATCTCGGCGTTGCGGCCGATCACCGGGTCGATCTTGCCCTCGCGCGCCTTCTTGTTGAGGTTGACGCAATAGGTCTCGAGCGCATCGCCCTTCTTCTTGCCGTCGCCCTCGTTCTTGTGCTCGGTCTCCTCGTCGACGCCGCGCGCCGGCCGCGATTCCGACACGCCGGGCCGTTTGGCGATGCCGTGGCTGATGTAGTTGACCGCGTCATAGCGCGTCATGTCCTGCTCCTGCAGGAAGTACGCGGCATGGCTCTCGCGCTCCGCGAATATCGCGATCAGCACATTGGCGCCGGTCACCTCTTCACGCCCCGACGACTGCACATGGATGACCGCGCGCTGGATCACGCGCTGGAAGCCGGCGGTCGGCTTGGCATCATCGCCGCCCTCGGTCACGAGGTTCTCGAATTCGGTTTCGAGGTAGTTGACGAGGCTGCTCCGCAGCTTGTCGAGGTCGACGTTGCACGCACGCATCACGGCGGCTGCATCGGAGTCGTCGATCAGCGAGAGCAGCAGATGTTCGAGCGTCGCATATTGATGATGACGCTCGTTCGCAATCGCCAGCGCACGATGCAGGGATTGTTCAAGACTCTGAGAAAAAGTCGGCATTCGCGTCCTCTGTGGCCCCCACAGCCGTAAGCTTAACTTGTTATTGTTTCCGCCGGTTTCAACCCCGCGTCAGCCCTGCCGGAACCTGGGCCCGCCTCGTCATGCTACTTCTTTTCCATCACGCATTGCAAAGGATGTTGGTGCTTGCGCGCAAAATCCATGACCTGCGTCACCTTGGTCTCGGCGATCTCGTAGGTGAACACGCCGCATTCGCCGATGCCGTGATGGTGAACATGCAACATGATCGTGGTCGCGGCTTCGATGTCCTTGTTGAAGAACCGTTCTAAAACCTCAACCACGAACTCCATCGGCGTGTAGTCGTCGTTGAGCAGCAGGACGCGATAGAGGCTCGGACGTTTCGCGCGCGGCTTGACCTTGGTGATGACGGAAATGCCGGGGACGTTGGGACCGTTGGGGCGGCCCTCGTCGCCGCTCATGCGGACGTCTGACGCAACCGAGGCGGCCGCGCTGGTTCCAGAATGTTCAGATGAATGCAACATGGCTTGACGCTTGTTGAAAGTCCCCTGTCTGACCGGACATCGCTGACCGGGCTGTGCTGACCGGCCACCGAGGCGGCCGCCGACGGCGCGCCCCACCGGGCCACGCCGCACCGGCGGTCTGCAGGCCCTGAGCCCGGCCGCCCTTGGCCGTTGTCCCTGGCCGTTTTCGGATCCGCCGACGGCCGGACCATCTTCAGCTGAACCGGACGTCGGTTCGCAACCAAAAATGCTCCGCGCAGAACGGCTTAGGCAACTTTTCCGCTCAAAGTGGTGGAAAAGCCGCCTGCGGCGGACTCGAAAAGGTCATGGCGCTCAGGGTTGCGAGATTGGCGCCCCCCGTCAACTGCGACGCCGCCCCCGGTTCGAATTATTACCGATATGGGTTGACGGCGCCCTGCTCGCAAGGACGGCCGATCGGCGCCAGGACACGCCGCCAACCGCCAGCGGCGCGGCGCCGCCGGTTAACGGCGCGTTCCGCCGGCGCGGCGCAATGGACCGATTTCGTTTACCGAATAAAGAGGATACGCCGCCCGCCCCGGCCGCCACGGCAGGACACTACGTCGCACTACAGGGGTTTCCGGGCAATACTTTACCCACTGTTCACCGAGGCACCACAGACACTCCTGAAAAACAGGGTTCATGTGTCATGGCCTCCGTCTCATCCTTCCTCGCGGCAACAGCCAGGCCGTTCATCCGCCACCGCGGCGGCAACGTCGCGGTCACCTTCGCGATCGTGATCGTTCCCCTGCTCGGGCTGGTCGGTGCGGCGATCGACTACTCACGGGCCAACCATGCGCGCAGCGCGATGCAGGCGGCACTCGACGCCACCGCGCTGATGCTGTCGAAGGACGCCACGAACCTGACTGCCACCGAACTGACGGCCAAGGCGCGGTCCTATTTCAACGCACTCTACAATCGCCCGGAGGCGCCGAACCTCACCTTCACCGCGTCCTACACAGCGCAGGCCAGCGGCGGCGGCTCGAACGTGGCGCTCACCGCGTCGGGCTCGCTGCCAACCGATTTCATGAAGCTCGCCGGCGTTCCCAAACTCGACTTCAATGTCAACGCGACGGCAAAATGGGGCATCACCCGGCTGCGCGTCGCCATGGCGCTCGACAACACCGGCTCGATGGCCAGCGCCAACAAGATGACCGCGCTGAAGTCGGCTGCAATCGATCTGATCGACAAGTTCGCCGCCTCGAACAAGACCGACGGCGATGTCTATATCTCCATCGTGCCGTTCGCAAAGGACGTCAATGTCGGCGCCGGCAACGTCAACCAGAGCTGGTTGAAGTGGAGCGGCGCCTCCGACACCTGGGACGAGAATAACGGCACCTGCAGATACTATAGCGGGATCACCAACAAGGGCTCCTGCCAGTACCAGGGCAGCACCTGGACCCCGGCCAATCACAACACATGGACCGGCTGCGTCACCGACCGCGACAAGAACTACGACGTCACCAGCGACGCGCCGACATCGGTGGCGACAGCGTTCCCCGCGGAGCAGTACGGCGCCTGCCCCGCCCAGATCCTGCCGCTGACCAACAACTGGACCACCTTGAAGCAGAAGATCGATGCGATGCAGCCCGCAGGCAATACCAACCAGGGGATCGGCCTCGCCTGGGCCTGGCTGTCGCTGCTGCAGCAGGCGCCGCTCAACGCGCCCGCGCTCGATCCGAACTATCAGTACATCAACGCGATCATCCTGTTGTCGGACGGCGACAACACCCAGAATCGCTACAGCTCCAACGCCAATTCGATCGACGCGCGGCAGCGGACGCTGTGCACCAACGCCAAGACCGCAGGCATTCAGATCTTCACCATTCAGGTCAACACCGACGGTTCGGCAACCTCGAGCGTGATGCGGGACTGCGCAAGTCCGGGCAATTTCTATCCGACCACGACGTCGAGCGGCATCGCCGATGCATTCGTCGGCATCTATGCCACGCTGACCAAGCTGCGCCTCGCACAATAGCCTCGTCGCGGCAACAGAGCCGCGACAACAAAAAAAGCCCGGCTCGCGCCGGGCTTTTCGCATCGGAGAAACGACTTGCCGATTAACGACCTGCCGATTAGTGGGCGGTCGGCGGCGAGAACTTCGAAACGTAGCTCTCGAACGGCTTGTAAACTTCCTTGGCGAGATCGGCATAGAGCTCGCCGATCTTCTTGGACTCGGCAACGAAGCTCTCGTAAGCCGACTTGGTGAACTCGGTCTGCAGCTCGAGCGCCTTCTCGAGCGACTTCACGCCCGTCAGCTTCTCGACGAACGAGCTGGTGTCTTCGAACGACTTCTTCGAATAGTCGGCGTAGGCGGTCGCGATCGCCTGATAACCCTTGGTGACGTTGCTCACCGAAGCGAGCGCGGTCTCGTACTGCTCTTTGCCGAAGTTCTGGAAGTCCTCAACCTTGAAAACCATCTTGGATCCTCTCCCGGACTGCTGCTGGATGAGCCGGTGTCCCGGCTGCCTACGACCACTCTGGGTTTATACTGCACTGCACAATCCAAGTCAATGAGTTTGTGCAATGCAAAAGATTAATCTCGAATTCGCCCGGAAGTTAGCCGATCTCTGCAACAGTTCGTTAACCCTTTGGAAACTCCATCCTCCTACTTTTGGTCCCTGCGTTGCTGACGTTCCGGAAGAATTCCGAAAAGACGTTCAGGCACAGCCTCTTAGCCAGAATGGCGCCTTCGCCGCCATCTCCCGAGAGTGCTGTCCGAAGCGCCGCAGCCAGGTAATGCCGGTCTGCGGGCACAATTTTGCCTCACGAGCCGGTGATCACAGTGTCCTCGAGCGAACTGTCGTCCAGTTCGCGTGCGGGGGCACGCGAGGGAAAAGTGGAGAGTGTATCCGGGAAAGAAGCGGGTTTCCTGGGGATGCGCTCTCGCTGAATATCGGACGGGGTAGTCTATGATCGGTGCAACCTCGGCGTCCGCGCGGGCGCTACGTCTTTGCATTTTCGGGCTCGCAACCATCAGTGCGGCCGTCATCTTCACCAACGACACCGCTGACGCCCGGCGCCGCCACCATCACAGCCATCACCGTGGCCGCCATGTGGTGCGCGCATCCTCCAGCTACTCCCCGCCGTTCTCGTCCATCATCGTCGACGGCAATTCGGGCGCCACGCTGCAGGCGAACAACCCCGACAGCCCGCGCCATCCGGCCTCGCTCACCAAGATCATGACGCTCTATCTGCTGTTCGAGAAGCTCGAGAGCGGCAAGATGAACCTCGACAGCGAGATGGAGGTGTCCGCGCACGCCTCCTCGCAGGCGCCGACCAAGCTCGGCCTGCGCCCCGGCCAGACCATCCGCGTCGAGGACGCGATCAAGGGCCTCGTCACCCGCTCCGCCAACGACGCCGCCGTCGTGATCGCCGAAGCGATCGGCGGCGACGAGGACGATTTCGCAGCCCTGATGACCCGCAAGGCGCGCGCGCTCGGCATGAGCCGCACCACCTACAAGAACGCCTCGGGCCTGCCGGACGACGACCAGATCACCACCGCGCGCGACCAGGCCACGCTCGGCCGCGCCATCCAGGACCGTTTCCCGCGCTACTACCGCTTCTTCGCGACCAACGACTTCCACTACCGCGGCAACGTCATCCGCAACCACAACCACCTGCTCGGCCGCGTCGAGGGCGTCGACGGCATCAAGACCGGCTACACCCGCGCCTCCGGCTTCAACCTCGTAACCTCGATGCGCCGCGGCAACCGCCACCTGGTCGGCGTGGTCCTGGGCGGCCGCTCCGGCGGCTCGCGCGACGCCATCATGCGCAACCTGCTGGCGGAAAACCTCGAGCGCGGCGCCACCCGCCGCACCGTCGCCGCCATCACCGAGCGCAGTCCCGCCGACTACAAGATCGCCAGCGCCGACGACGCGGCCGAGGCCGCGCCCGAGAGCAAGGCGCCGTCGCGCGCCGCGGCCGTCTCCTCCGCCATTCCGCCGGTCCAGGTCCAGGGCGCGATCCAGACCGCCGCCCAGGATGCCGACGAGGCCGCCCGCGCGCCGATGCCGGTGCCGGCGCCCAACAAGGTTGCCGCCGCCCAGCCGGCGCCGGCACCCGCCCCCGTCACGAGCAAGCCGATGCCGGCGCCGCTGACCTCCGGCGTGATCTCCCAGCCGCTCCCGATCGTCCCCGGCTCGGCCGAGCCGATGACCCCGGTGCGGGTCAAGACGGTGCAGATCAAAGCCGGCCAGACCCGCGTCGCCTCCGCCGCGCCCGCCCAGGTCTCCGGCCCCGCCGCGACCGCCTCGATCCCGCCGGCGCGCGCCGACGTCGCCGAAACCTCCAGCTCCGTCGTCGCCAAGGCCGCCGAGCTGCCGCCGCAGAACCCGAAATACGGCACCGGCCAGGGCATCCTCGGCACCCTGCCTGCCTCGTCCCTGCAGCAGCACTCCCAGACCATGGCCTATGCCGATCCGGCGCCGCACGCAGCGCCCCAGGCCACCGCTGCGGCCGCACCCGCGACCGCCGCCGCCGCTCCGGCCCAGCCGTCCGCCGGCAGCAAGGCGCGCTCCGGCTGGATCATCCAGGTCGGTGCGCTGCAGAGCGCGAACGAGGCCAAGCAGCGCCTCGACGCCGCCCGCAGCGCCGCCACCGCGCTCGGCAAGGCCGATCCGTTCACCGAGGAAGTGTCGAAGGGCGGCAAGAGCTTCTACCGCGCCCGCTTCGCCGGCCTCGACAAGGACAGCGCCGAAGCCGTCTGCCGCACCCTCAAGCGCAACGAGATTTCCTGCATCGCCATCCGCAACTGATCGCGATCACAGGCTCGAACTGCTGCGAATGCCCGGCCCCGCGGCCGGGCATTTTGCTTTTGGCCACAGGCGAACCCGATGCCGGCGCACCTTGCGGCAGGAAACCACTCGTCAATCTTTGGTCGGTAAAAATAAACCATAACAGGTGAAGCCGCCGGTGACGGCGGCGGATGCGTGCGCAAAGCGCGCATCTCGACAAAACGGCGCGCAAGCGCGCCAGGCAGGCATCAATCGGAGAGACAAGCAGCTGCTCGCAGTGTGTCGCGTGATGTTGCGTACTGGAGTTAGCTGTGATGGGTGCGAAGCAGGGTCTCCTTGGCCTCGTTGACACGGGCCGCCAGGTACGTCGACCCCCCCTGGTCGGGATGCAGTTTCTTCATGAGCGCGCGGTGGGCCCGGCTGATGTCGTCACGCCCCGCCCCCGGCTGCAGGCCAAGGATCTGATAGGCCTCCTCCGCCGTCATTTTGCTGCCCGGCGCCTGGCCGCGCTGCCCCCCTGTCCCTGCGCCCTGCGTGTTCTGACGCCAGCTGGGAAACCGGCGGTCAAGATAGCTTTCAAGTAGCGCGCCGCTTTCCGCATCGAAGGTCGGCATCAGCGCGGCGAGCTGCGGCAGGTCGAACTCGTCGAGCGAGCGCCCGGCATGGGTGCCCGCCACGATGGTGCCGCTCAGCGTCCCGGTGTCGTGGTCGAGCGTCATGTCGAGGAAGGCCGAACGGACCGTCGAGGTCTGGCCGCTGGACTTGGTCCGGGTACCCCAGTTGGCGAAGCCGCCCCAGTTGCCGAGCATCGAGGACGCCGGCGACCAGCCGAGCAGCCCGGCGCCGAACAGCCCGATCGGCAGCGCCACCGCGAGCTCCCCGCGCAGGCCAGTGAACGCGGCCACCGCCAGGCACACCACACCGCCCGCGATCTTGATGGCGCGCGCCATGATCGCCGGGTTGGCGGCCCGGAACATCTGCAGCAGCGAATAGAGGACGACGACGGCGATGACGCCAGCGATCAGGGTCGGCATGCCGCGATAGATAATCGCTGGCGCCGCGGAGCGGAAGCGGCCCGCAGCCATCGCCCACGCAAAAAGCGCGAGCCTGCGTCGCGCCTCTACTTCATCTGGGTGAGCAGCGCCGACGCCGCACCGCCGGCCGTCGACGACAGCCGCTGCAGCGCCTCGCGACCGCCCGCGGCAAAGGCCGCCGCGGCCCGCAGCAGCTCGCGCAGCTGCGCCGCGGCGCCGACGTCGAAGCGGCAATAGGCGCCGCCGGACAGGCGCGCGATGTCGCGGAAGGTGCGTTCGGTCGCCGCGTCATGCCCCTCCTGGAACATGAAGACAGGGACCTTGAGCAGGCCGAGTTCGCCCGCCTTGGCGCAGAGATCGTCGGGATTCTCCTCCATGGCGTCGCCGACGAACACCAGCGCCCGGACGCCGTGCGCCACCGCCTCGCGCCGCGCCTCGGACAGCACCTTGTGGATCTGGGTGTGGCCGCCCTCGACGGCGATGCGGCTCATCAGCCTGGCGAGCTTCGCCGGATCGGCGATCCAGGGACTGGCCCGGCATTCGCCGAGGCCGCGGAAATACACCAAGCGAACGTCGAGCCCCCCGATCCGCCCGGCCTCCCGAAACATCTCGGCCTGCAGCTCGCAGGCCATGTCCCAGGTCGGCTGGCGGCTCATGGTGGCGTCGAGCGCAAACACCAGCCGGCCCCGCGCCGTTCCCGGCTGCGGCGCGACGGCGCGCGCCCGGGCAACGAAAGCGGCGATGTCGGCGGAGGTCGACGCAGCAGGACGCGGCGCCCGCTGCTCTGCCGAGGCGGGCGTGTGGTCGGATCCAGTGGATGTCGGTTGGCGGGTCATGCGGGGCTCACGGCGCTGCGCCAGCCCAATGTGGTGCCAGCGCCCACAGCGGGCAAGCCTGCCCGCCTCGGCAGGCGTTGCAGGCGCGTCTACCGCGGCAGCGACAGCGCCGCGGAGTGCGTGGCATCCGGCTTCACCGGCGCGGCCTGCCCCGCGACCGGCTTGCTCGCCGGCGGCGTCGCCGACACCTTGTCGCCGGAGATCTTGAGCACGTCGGTGCGCGCCGGACGCAGGTCGCTGTCCTCGTCGAGGAAGCGGTCGAGCGCCTCCTGGATCTTCTCCTTCACCGCATCCGGCCCGCGGTCACTCATGTCGGTGTGCTGCGCACCGGTCTTGACCACCTCGATGCCGGTCCGCGCACACTCCTCGTCATCCGGCACCACGCCCGGATCAGGCACGAAGTTCGGATCCTTCGAGCGGAACGACAGGATCTTGAACTTGGCTTCGGTCAGGAACGGCACGCGCAGATTGTCCAGCGTCACCACGCGCTTGATCATGTCGGGATGTTCCTTGGCGAAGAACATCGAGATGTCGCCGCCATTGGAATGGCCGACCATCATCAGCTTGTCGTAGTCGGCATAGGCGATGCGCTTCTTCATCTCGCCGATGGTGAACATGATGTTGGCGACGCCGCGCTCATACACCGGCAGACGGCCGACATAGAGCTGGCCGACCTTGGTCACCAGCGGCGCGTCGGTCATCAGGTCGTGCTGGACGCTGAGCACGAGATAGCCGCGCATCGCGAGCACGTTGGCGAGGAACGAGTACTCGGTGTTCTTGACGGTGTTGCCGTGGTTGACGAACGCGACCGGCAGCGTCTTCATGCCGGCCATCGCCCGCATCTCGGAATCGCGCCGCACCGCAATATCGACAGCGATCACGCGATCGCGCGTCGCATCGAACAGCTCGACGGTCTCGTGCCGGATCGCCCACTTGGCAAACGAGAAGTAGGCAGCGGCAACGAAAGCAACAGCCGCAACGGCGATGAGCAGGCCACGTTTCATTCTTGTCCTCGGCAGGCGATCGCCTCTCGGGGCGGTGAGCAGGTCAGAGGTCAAATTCTCGTTCGTACCTGAAAGATAATCATAACGGCCCTGTGACAACAGCCGAAATGTTGTGAGGTTTCGGTCTTTTAATTGTGCAGAGCACCGTAATTTTGTGCAGCTGCTCAGGCAATTCCATTTTCCCCTTTAAATCAGAGGGTTTTCACCACCGCATGTGCAGCAGAAGGAAACAAATAGGATTTGGAACCGAGAATCTGCCGTCAGCCGGCTCCCCACGCTCGCCCAACGCGGAAATGCCTTCCCTGCCAGCGTCTTGGCGAGATTCGACCGCGCTAACTGCGCGCCATTTCACCGCCGAAAGCACGGAATTAGAACATCAATTCATTTTTCGACGAAGAAGAACAGAGATTCACTTTTAGCGAATCCCTTCACGCGACGATGATGTCGTCCATCTCGAGCGGCTTGTCCGCCTGGGTGAACCACTCCGCGCGGGCAGCCGCCCGCCGCCGTCCCCGCTCGTCGAGCGGCAGCCTGAGCTGCTGCAGCACGCCGATCACCTCCTCGCGCGCGGTGACGTGGCCCATGCTCGGCCGCGTCCCCAGCGTGACCTCGTTGAGATCATCGAGCGCAGTGAGGCCGCGCGGAAAGAACTCGCGATAGACGATGCGGTCGGCGAGCCCGTCGATGGCGCGAAAGCCGAGGCGCAGCGACAGCTGCTTGAGGCCGTTCGACATCAGCTGCTTGTTGCGCGAGCCGAGCACCGACAGGCGGTTGCGCACCACGATCCAGTCGGTGGTCGAGCCGTCGAGCCGGCGCCGCTGCCGGCGCGCCTCGCGCACCATCGTCGCGTAGTGGCCCTCGTCGACGCAGGCGTAGGATTGCGGATCGACCACGCCGAGCACGTCGAAATCCAGGAAGCTGTCGTTGATCGGCGTGACCAGGGTGTCGGCCATCGCATGCGCGAGCCGCATCAGGTAGCTGTCAGTGCCCGGCGTATCGATGACGATGAAATCATAGGAGCGCTCCACCGCGCTCACCGCCGCCGAGAACTGCGCGAGCTCCGCGGCTTCGCTGTCCGCGATCGTCGCAGCGACGCCGGGCGCGACGCAGGCATGATGCGGCAGCTCGAGCGCAAGCCCGGTGCGCCGCGCCCAGGCGGCACGGTTGGCGATGTAGCGGCTGAAACTCTGCTGCCGGCCGTCGAGATCGATGGTGGCGACGCGCTGGCCGGCCTTCAGCAGGGCAACGACGATGTGCAGGCCGGTGGTGGACTTGCCCGACCCGCCCTTCTCGTTGCCGAGCACGATGACATGCGCCGTGCCGGACTGCCCCTGACCTGCCTGCCCTCGTGTGGCGTCTCGCAATTGCCTACCCCTTTTCAGCAAGTCTCTCATAGGCAATTGCGAGACATAAGCCACACGAGCCCTTTAATTTTACGAGTGTCCCTCTGTCTCCGAATGACCGTGCGAGCTTGCGGCAAATTGGGCGGTCATTCGGAGACGGGACACTCGTGCCCCGCATCCGAAGTTCGTGAGCCATCGCAGCACACTCCTGCACGAACTTCGGATGCAAGAGGGGCACTGGCAAAATCCAAGATTCTGGTGCCGCTTTTCGATCTGAAGTTCCTGAGACGAGCTTGCGGCGAGCGGTGCAGGAACTTCAGATCGGCGGCACCAGCATTGGAAATCCTCGCGGACATTGTCGAAGCGCGACCGGATCGGGTCAAGCGACATCGCACACCGCCCGGCCGGGTTTCGGCGTTCATCGTGAATGCGGAGCGTTAACACGCCTCAAGGCGGCGATGCGGCGGATCGCGGCGTTGGCGCGAACGCCGCCGCTTTGCTATGCAGGGCATCCGGCGCCATCACGCGATTGCCGTCGGGCCTCGCCGATCCGTGCCACCTCAACGCTCCGAGCTCACATGTCCAAAGCGCCCAAGATCGCCCGCACGCTTCCCGCCCTGCACCGTGCCCTCGACCAGCTGCGCACGCGCAACGCGACGGTGGCGCTGGTGCCGACCATGGGCGCGCTCCATGAAGGCCATATCTCGCTGGTGCGGCTCGCCCGCAAGCGCGCCAAAAAGGTCGTGGTGTCGATCTTCGTCAACCCGACGCAGTTCGCCGCGCATGAGGACCTCGGCTCCTATCCGCGCACCTGGAAGGCCGATCTCGCCAAGCTGACGGCCGAGAACGTCGATCTCGTGTGGCATCCGGACGCCAAGGTGATGTACCCGGAGGGCTTCGCCAGCCGCGTCAATCTCGAGGGGCCGGCCACCGTCGACCTCGAGGACCGCTTCCGGCCGCATTTCTTCGGCGGCGTCGCCACCGTCGTGACCAAGCTGTTCACCCAGGTGCGGCCCGAGATCGCGGTGTTCGGCGAGAAGGATTTCCAGCAGCTCAAGGTGGTGACGCGGATGGCGCGCGACCTCGACCTCGGGGTCGGGATCGTCGGCGCGCCGGTGGTGCGCGAACGCGACGGCCTCGCGATGTCGTCGCGCAACGTCTACCTGTCGGCCGAGGAGCGCGCGACCGCGCCGGTGCTGTACCGCACGCTCAAGGACACGGCGAAGCGGATGCGCGCGGGCGAGAGCCTGTCGGCGGCGCTCGCGGCCGGCACGGAGGCGATCGCCGCCGCAGGCTTTGCGGTCGACTACTTCGAGGCGCGCCACGCCGAGACGCTGACGCCGATCGCACGCCTCAAGGAGGGCCCGGTCCGCCTGCTGGTGGCGGCGAAGATCGGCACCACGCGGCTGATCGACAACATCAGGGTGTAGCGGGCGGCGTGTAGAACGCGGCGCCGGGACCTACAGCAGGCCGAGCTCGCGCAGCTCGCGCCGCATCGGCTCGGGCATCGCCGCGAGCCCGTCGTCGCGCTTGCCGAGATCGGGTGGCGCATCCTTGGGCTCGAGATAGCGCCAGCCCTGGAACGCGCGCATCGGGCGCGGCGCCACCGCGATCAGCTTCGGCTCCATCACCAGGCGGCAGCGGCCGATGCCTTCCTTGTCGCGGAACGGCTCGATGGCGACGAGCTTCTCCCGCACCAGGATCTCGCCGCGGATCACCCAGTAGATCGATCCGCCGTCGAGCAGCTCGGCGTCCCGCTTGGGCGTCATCCGCGTGACGTGGACGTGGTGCTTGTTCTTGGTCTGCTTCATCCGCGCCTTGATCCAGCCGTCGAGGTCCTTGATCGACTCGGCGCCGACGCTGAGCTTGATGAGATGAAGCGGCATGGGATGACGGCTTGGACACTGGAGCTGGCGCGGCGCAGGTGCTCCCTGCCGCCGCGCGACATGACGAATGGCGCCGGCGGGGCGCGCGTCAGTTATCGTCCCTCTGCGCGGAGGGCGCAAGCGGATCGCGCTGCGGCGTCGGCCCGGCCGATGCAGGCGCTGCAGGGGCCGTGGCCGGAGGCTTCTTCGGTGCCGGCTTCCTGGCCGCCTGGGGTGCTGCCGCATTGGCGTTATGGGGCGCGGCCTTGGGAGCCCCGGCCGGCGCGGCGGCCGCGGGCGCAGCGGCGGCTGCAGGCGCCGCTGCCGCCGGGCGCTGTGCCGCGGGCCTGGCCGCCGGCTCCGGCGTCATGATGTTGACCGGCGGAATCGAGGCCGAGCTCGGGAAATCGCCCGACACCGGCTTGCCGGACGGCGCAGCCGGCGCGGCAGCCGCCGCCGGCGGCACGCCGGCGAGCGCCGGCCCCGCCGCGGCTGGCGGCGACGTCCAGCCCAGCGCATAGCGGCCCACCAGACTGTCATAGGTATGATCGGTCATCGCGGCCGCGATCTGGTTGTGATCGGAGAGCGACTTGAAGAACGCACAGTCCGACGGCGTGCAGCCGTCACGCACGCTCAGCACCCGGGCGACGAAGCCGTAGCGGTCGCGCTCGACCGTGCGCCGCAGCGCCGCCAGCTCCGGGGTCATGCCGCGGTTGGCGGCCGCCTCGTCGCCATAGCCCGCAAGCCGAGAGATCTGATCGGCGGTGTAGGACACGGCCGCGGCGACCGTGTCGGCCGAGGCGAACAGCGAACGCTCACAGGCATTCTCGACGACATCGCCGGCGAGCCCGTCGAGGCAGGAGACCGCGGCCAGCGCCGCCGGGGACGATGATGTCCGCGCCTCGAGCGCGGATCCGCTGCCTGTCGGGGTGAAGCTGCGCACCGTGGCCGCCGCCGCGATGCCGATCGCGAGCAGCGTGATCACCGCAAGCGCCCCGTTGGCGACCGACTTCTCGGCACGAAACAGCGTCACCAGCAGCACCAGCGCAAACGCCAGCGCCGCGGTCAGCGTCAGCCACATGGGAAACGCCGGCGCACGCCACAGCTGATCAAGCGATGTAGCCCAGGCCCAGTTCATGAAAGACGCCCCTTGCAGATGCTCGGCGAGCGTCGCGCCCCGACGCCCACGATCGATCCTCACTGACCGACCGATGCGACATCAATAGGGCGAAGGGACTTTATTCACACAAGGCGACGAGACAAGGCGAAGAAAACGGTCTCAGGCCGCAGCGACGAGCTGGCTTTCCCGGGCCACGCGCTCGAACGCTTCGGTCGAGCTCTTGATGCGGTACTGGCAGTCGTCACCTTCGGTCGGAAGCTGCCGGATGACCTCATAGGTCCCGCTGGCCGCAGGCCGTGCCACATTGCTGGCGGTGAAATAGACCGCGTCACCGACGCCGAACTTATGCTTCAACACCCTCTCCATCACGCACACACGAGAAAATCGGCCCGCAGGTCCCGAAATGGCCGACGGGATGCCCGCACGGGCTATAGCACGCCGCCGTCCTCATTGGCCAGCAATTTGGGGGGATGGTAAGCGCGAAAATTTTCCTTTTTGATCAAAGAGATGATCGCAGTTTGATGGTCTCGAAAACGGCCTTGCCGCGGCACGGTCGCTGCGACGCAAAAAATCGCGCCCGCGGCTCGCGCCACGAACCTCAAAAATAAAGCCCGGCCAAATACTTAGACGTTGTGCGGCAGCGTGCCGTTGGGGCTCGCGCGATCGACCGCATTCGGCAGCTCCTTGGCCAGCGCATCGAGCACCTGGTCCAGCGGAATGCCAAAGCGCGCGGCGAGCTGCTTGACCTGGTCGCTGTTCAGCACCTGCTTGAGCTGATCGGAGGAGATCGGCAGGTTCTCGCCATTGCCGAGCCAGGACTTGACCTGGTCGCCAAGGCCCGCCTGCTGCAGCTTGGCGAGGATCGCGGACAGGCCGCCCTGCCCGCCGCCGCCCAGAACCTCGCTGAGCACCGCCGGCAGCACGGATGCTTCCAGCTGCCCCAGGATGCCCTTGAAGGCGGGCGAGTTGCCGAGATCGTCGAGAATACCCATCGGTTCGGACCTTTCTGAACTGACCGTCTGTAAACTGACCTTGCCCCGCCCTGGAGAGCGACCGCCACCGGCGGCCTCCCCAACACTAGTGCATGTCGACGCGGCGATGAATCGAAACCTCGTGTTGCGGTGGCCGGGCGATCCCGTAGCCGCCACGGTGATCGCGTCAGGCGCGGTACCGCGCCGCCGCTCAGTCGTCCTCGAAGCGCTCGATCACCAGCGTTTCCGCCAGCCCCGCCTCGGTCCACTCCCGGAACGCCGGCAACGCCTGCATGGTGTCCATGTAGGCCTTCACCACCGGCGTGACCGCGACGGCATAGGTGCGGAAGCGGTGTACCACCGGCGCATACATCGCATCCGCACCGCTGAAGGCGCCGAACAGGAACGGCCCCTGCGCGCCATAGCGGGCGCGGCAGTCCGCCCACATCTCCTGGATGCGCGCGATGTCGGCCTGCGCATCGTCCGAGAGCGGCTTCGCCGCGACCTTGCGATGCAGGTTCATGCCGCACTCGCGGCGCAGCGCGCCGAACGAGGAATGCATCTCCGCCGACACCGAGCGGGCGTGCGCGCGCATCGCGCGATCGCGCGGCCACAGCTGCGCGTCCGGAAAACGCTCGGCGAGGTACTCGATGATCGCCAGCGAGTCCCACACCACCAGATCGCCGTCACGCAGCGCCGGCACCTTGCCGGATTTCGTGACGTCGAGAATGCGCTGCTTGTCGGCGACGCCGGTGTAGAGCGGGATCGCCACCTCCTCGAACGCAATGCCGGCCGCGCGCAGCGCCACCCAGGGGCGCATCGACCAGGACGAATAGTTCTTGTTGCCGATGACCAGCGTCAGGCTCATGACGAACACTCCCAAACGGCGCGCATCTTGCCCGCGCCGTCCGATTCAATCAATCGCGCGCCATGGTCTGGTGCTCGCGATGCCGGGCATGGCGCTTGCGGCGATGCCGCCGATACGTCATGGCAGTGTCATGACCGTTTCCGATTCGACTGCGGCGGCGCTGCCGCTCGACGAGGCCATCCTGAAGGTCCTGACCGCGGCTCCCGGCAAGACCCTGAGCGCGCCGGAGATCGCCCATGCGATCGCGGGCGACGGCGACTGGCACGAGCTGCTGGTGCCGATCCGCCGCGCGGCGGTGACGCTGGCGCAGGCGGGACGCCTCGTGATCTACCGCAAGGGCAAGCCGGTCGATCCCAATGATTTTCGCGGCGTCTACCGGCTCGGGCTGCCGCGGCACGACTGACCGCGCGGCGGGTCAGCGCGCGGGCCCGGGAAACAGCTCGCGGCTCTTGCCGCTGAGCCGGTAGGCGATCAGCCCCATCCACTCGTGCAGTGCCAGATCGGCGCGCCGCAGGCCCTGCCCCAGCGTGTCCATCGGCACCAGCGCGTCGCTCCATCCGCGCAGCCCCCAGTCCACCGGATAGGGCTCGACGTCGAAGCCGGCGGCCCTGAAGGCGGCGACCGAGCGCGGCATGTGGAACGCCGAGGTCACCAGCAGCCAGCGCTCGCCGGGTTTTGGCGTCAGCAGTTCGCGGGTGAACACCGCGTTCTCGTCGGTGGTGCGCGAGCGGCTCTCCAGGATGACGCGATCGCGCGCGACGCCGAACTCGTCCAGCAGCCGTCCGGCGATCGGCGCCTCCGGAATCGGCGCCGCCGTCAGATTGCCGCTGCCGCCGGTGAAGACGATGCGCGCCCTGGGAAACCGCCGCGCCAGCTGCAGCATCGCCAGCACGCGCTCGCCGGAGGCTTCCAGCTCGACAGAACCGCGCGCAACCGAGATGTCGGGATTGATGGTGCCGCCGAGCACGATGACGCCGTCGGGGTCGCGGCCATCGGACTGCCAGGCCGGAAAGCGCTCCGTCAGCGGCAACAGCAACAGGGTGCTGAGCGGCGAATAGCCGACGAGGAGCAACACCACCACCGCGATCGCCAAAAGCCGCCGGCCACCGCGCCGCCAGCCGACCGCAAGCAGCAGCGCCGCGAGCACGAACAGCGCCGCGATCGCGTTCGAGGGCATCGCGAAGAAGCCAAGGGTCTTGGACAGGACGAAGAACATCAGCCGGCGCGCGCCTCCTCGGACCGCGCCTGCTTGACCGATCGGCGCTGCGAGATCAACCGCAAATGCGACCGCTAGTGTGGTGGATCTGACATTCGCTTCAGCATTTGCCGCGAGTCCTCCAAGCGAATGTCAGATCCAAAACCACACTAGAATCTTATATTTGCTAGTGTCCCTTATGGTTCTAACATTCGTAAAAGAGCCTGCTGCAAAGTGATACGAATGTTAGAACCGGGACACTAGCGCGGCGTCAGTCCCACTCCGGCGCGAAGGCGAAGTTGGTCAGCCGACCACGCGGGCTCGCCAGGGCGTAAATCTCGTCCATCTCCTCACCCGTCAGCGCGAAGTCGAAGATCGCCAGATTTTCGGACAACCGCTCGACCTTGGCGGTGCGCGGGATCGCCACCACGTTCTGCTGCACCAGCCAGCGCAGGCAGACCTGGGCGGCGGTCTTGCGGTATTTCCAGCCGATCCGCGTCAGCACCTCCTCGCTCTTGACCTTGCCCTTGGCGATCGGGCTGTAGGCGACCAGCGCCATGCCATGACGCGCGCAGGCATCGAGCACCTTGGCCTGGCTCAGGAACGGGTGGTACTCGACCTGGTCGCACACGAGCGGCGCAGGACAGAGGGCGACCGCCTGCTCGATCAACGCCACGGTGAAGTTCGACACGCCGACATGCCGCGTCAGGCCGAGCTCCCGCACCCGCGCCAGGGCGCCGAGGGTTTCGGCGAGCGGCACATGCGGGTTGGGCCAGTGCAGCAGCAAGAGATCGACCTCGCTCATGCGCAGCCGCGCCAGACTCTCCTTCGCCGACCGCACGAGATCGGTCGGCGCAAAATGCGTGGGCCAGACCTTGGTGGTGATGAAGACCTGGTCGCGCCGGATCCCGGAGCTGCGCACACCCTCCCCGACCTCGCGTTCGTTCTCGTAGATCTGGGCGGTGTCGATGTGGCGATAGCCGAGCCTGATCGCCTGCTCGACGAGGCGCGCGCAGGCACGGCCGCGCAGCTCCCAGGTTCCAAGACCAAGCACGGGAATCCCGGCTCCATTGGCGTCGATCGTGTGCATGGCAGCCTCCGGATCGCTCCGCCTTCAGCAAAACCGCAGCGCCCGATCCGGTCAAGCGGACGCGGCCGCTCCGAGAAACTTATGTTTGCTGGCGTCCCCAGGGGTTCGAACCTTCGCCAAGGAACATGCCGCAAAATGATGCGAAGGTCAGAATCGGGGCGCCAGTGCCGCAAACACCGTGTCGGGCGCATGCGCGATCACCGCGAGCAATGCCCGCGCCGGACCGCGCGGCGTCCGCTTGCCTTGTTCCCAGTTGCGGATGGTCTCGATGGGAACACCGAGCCGGCGGGCGAACTCGGCTTGCGTCAGGCGCGCGCGCCGGCGCAGGTCGCGCACCGTCGGTGCGGTGCGTGCCGCCGCATCGGGCGCGACCGGCGCGAATGGATGCTCACCCCCGTCGCGCAGCTCGACGATCCGGCCGTCAGCTTTCAATCTCAGGCGCATGGCTCGATCCGTCGGGCCGGCGGAACCCAGCCCCTGCCCCATGGTCGGATGTCGCCGTTAAAGTCCGATGAAGGACCCGCCCGCGGCGCGTCAAGCCGGTCGACGAACCGCCGGATCGCGCCTACATAGGCGAGATATCCGTCGCACCGCCGCTAGCATCCGCCAGCCGCCTCAACGAGTTCGATCGTCATGCCGCTTTCCCGCGCCGTTCTCGCGGCCACGCTGCTGTTTGCTCTCTGCGGTGCCGCCGATGCTGCGGACTGCCCGCGCTCCGATGCGCTCGGCACCTCCCGCGTCCTGGCGGTCGACCCGAAGGCCTTCCCGCAGGTCGGCACCCGAAGCTTCCCGCAGACGCTGCCGCTCGCCGACAAGGAGGTGGTGCTGACCTTCGACGACGGCCCGCGGCCGCAAACCACGCGCAAGATTCTCGACGCGCTGGCCCGCGAATGCGTGCAGGCGACGTTTTTCATGATCGGCGAGAACGCAGCGGCCCATCCGCAGCTCGTCAGGGCGGTCGCCGCTGCCGGCCACACCGTGGGCCACCATTCCTGGAACCATCCGAACATGAGCACGGTGGCGGAGGCCGAGGCGCTCGCCAACATCGACCGCGGCATCGCCGCCGACGAGACGGCGCTGCACGGCCGGGCGACC
Source organism: Pseudomonadota bacterium (assembly GCA_040756765.1). Classification (GTDB taxonomy): domain Bacteria; phylum Pseudomonadota; class Alphaproteobacteria; order Rhizobiales; family Xanthobacteraceae; genus Bradyrhizobium_A. The sequence goes on from JBFLYG010000019.1 coordinate 62,458, forward strand.
ACGACGCCGTCGACCCCGTTCTTCCGCTTCCCCTATTTCGCATCGACGCCGGCCCTGCTGGACCAGATGCAAGAGCGCGGCCTCGCGGTATTCGGTGCCGACCTCTGGGCCAGCGACTGGACCGAGATCACGCCCCAGCAAGAACTCAATCTCGCCACCGGGCGGCTGCAATCCGCCCGTAAAGGCATCATCCTGTTCCACGATACCAAAGCCCGAACGGCGGCGATGCTGCCGGATTTCCTGCGTTTTTTGCGCACCAATGGCTATCGCATCGTGCATATTGTTCCCAAAGCACCCGAGACGGATGAACGCGTCACCCATTGAACCGACCCAGCTCGCCGCCCGACCGAACCTCGGCGGTTGGTTAAGGCATCGTTCATTCGCCCGCCGCTATGGTCGGTGCGGATTTGGACGAAATGGTGCGATGATGGAAGCTGCGTTGCCCGGGCGTCGGGGCCCGATGTCTGCCCTTGGCCTCAGCCTCGCCGCAGCGCTGCTGATCGCGGCCCCTGCAGCCCGCGCCGCCGACTGCCCCGGCAATCCGAACGCGCTCGGCACCTCGCGCACCCTGGTGATCGACCCGACCGAGCACACCAAGATCGGCACCATGCAGTATCGCGAGACGCTGCCGCTCAAGGACCACGAGGTGGTGCTGACCTTCGACGACGGCCCGCTGCCGCCGCACAGCACCCAGGTGCTGCAGACGCTCCAGGCCGAATGCGTCAAGGCGACCTTCTTCATCATCGGCAAGATGGCGAAGCAGTTTCCCGACGGCGTGCGCCGCCTGTACGACGCCGGCCACACCATCGGCACGCACAGCGAAAGCCATCCGCTGAGCTTCAACCACATGGCGATCGAGCGCGCCCAGCAGGAGATCAACGACGGCATCCAGCACACCGCTGCAGCCCTCGGCGATCCCGCCAAGGTGGCGCCGTTCTTCCGCATCCCGGGCCTGCTGCGCGCCGAGGGCGTCGAGGACTACCTCGCCTCGCGCGGCATCATGACCTGGAGCGCCGACTTTCCCGCCGACGACTGGCGCCCGATCTCATCGGCCCAGGTGCTGAACTTCGCGCTGACCCGCCTTGAGGCCAAGGGCAAGGGCGTGCTGCTGCTGCACGACATCCAGGGCCGCACCGCGGCGATGCTGCCGACCCTGCTGCGCGAGCTCAAGGCCCGCGGCTATCACATCGTCCATGTGGTACCGGCCACCCCTGACCTGCCAAAGACCCCGACCGAGCCGCGCGACTGGCTGCTGCATCCGGACGCCCCGCAGGCGATGGCGGCGCGCTGGCCGGCGGTGCCGCGCTTCGTGTTCGCGGGCACCGCACAGATGCCGGCTCCCGATCTCGTCGACATGCGCTATGTCGACGATCCCGCGATTTTCAACGGCCGCGACCGCCTCTACCGGCCCGGCCGGTTCGTCGCCGACACCGTGCCATTGCCGCCTGCGCCGACCTGGCCGCGCCTGCCGGCTGTGCTGTCCCTGACCACGACCACCGACCTCCCGGTCCCGGACATGGTGCTGTTTCGCATGCCCAGCCTGCCGGGTGCGGACATCCGAATGGCACGCCGCGGCCAGCATCCCCAGCGCCCCACCCCGGTGAGCACCGAGACCGGCGGCGCACGGCCGGCGGCTGCGAGCGCGCGGCCGGTGGCCTATCAGACCGGAGCCGCCACGCCGCGGCAGATGCCGGGAAGCTTGCCGGTGACCACCGTGGGGCTGCAGCGCGGCCCCCTGGTGCTGCACTGAGCGGGCGGCGCACGCCCGCCGGCACCTTCAAGATCCTCGTCTAAGATCCAGATCTAAATCCCCGCCTCAACTGGTCACGATCTTGGCCAGGCACAACAGCACGATCAGGCACAGGAACAGAAGGTCGATATAGGCCTTCACCTCGCCCTGGCGGCGCAGCTGGCTGACCTCGCCGACGATCTGCTTGCGGGGCGGCTCGACCGGCTGAAGGATGGTCGCCAGCCGCCGCGTCTCGATCTCCAGCCGCTCGATGCGCTGATAGAAGTAGAACGAGCGCAGCGCCGAGATCGTCCGCATGGAGGCATAGATCAGCACCATGATCGCGACGATCGCGCGCTGCTGATAGCGATCGAGAAAATTCAGGCTGAAATAGACCATCGCCATGAACAGGAAGTTCGAGAGAAAGCGATAGGCGAAGCTGAGCACGGTCATTGCATTGTTCCGAATTGCGCTGGACATGACGCCGGGCGCCGCGTCCGCGGTGATGCGACAAGCGAGCGGCCGTCGATGCGGCGACGCGAGGCCGCCTCGGCCTTGCTGGCGACAGTGATGTCCGAATCGTCCCCCAACGGCGAGATCCCGGCCTGCGCAGCGTTGCGGCAACGCCGGGAAACGTTTTGAAACCCCAGAGCAATCCGCGCGGTTGAAACCCGCGTCACGTTTTCGCGACCGATCGCGCGGTGGCGCGATCGAACATGGTGTGCAGCGCGCAGAACAACAAGCAGAAATCCGCTGCCGCCCCGCGCCCGATCACGACTCGCGCACGAAAAGTTCAACGCCCAGACTATCCTAAGACCATGATGCCGGACGTATGAATTCGTCCACAAACGACGGCAATGATGCCGTGTTTGTTTGGAAAACATGAGACAACATCATGATCAAAAATTTGAACAAAAATCTCCTTGGCGCTGCCCTTCTCTCCGCCGTCGCGCTGTCCGCCGCGCCAGCCTCGGCCGCCACGATGGCGGGCTGCGGCGGCGATCACATGATGAAGGTCAATGACTTCGTGTCGGGGCTGCCCGACGCCACACCGAACAAATGGGTGGCGACCAAGGAGCTGGCGCTGGCCAACACCGCGCTCAGCGAATCCAAGCCCGGCGAATGCGCCGTGCATCTGAACCGCGCCGAGCACGCCGGCATGATGCACTGACATCTCCCAAGATCCGACAAGATCCGACAAGATCCGGCAAGATCCGGGGCGAAGCCGACGCGGCCTTCGCCCCGCGACCATCGATCGGAGCGGACCACCCGGACACCGCATACCCCTCTGCCACGTACTCACGACGCACATCAATACGCCGTCGCCCTGCCCAAGGCGACCTGCGTCACCCCATAGGCCCAGCTGCGCCGGTCGGCCGCAAACCGCGTGATGCCGCGCGCTGCCAGCATCGCGTCGATCGCCGCGGGCGTCGCCATGCCCTTGGCCAGCATCTGGTCGAGCTTGAACTCGTCGACCACGAACGGCTTGCCGGCCATGCGGCACAGCACCTTGTTGTCGCAGTAGACCGCGCCCGGCAGCGCCACGACACGCGCGGCCTCCTGCCGCGTGACGGCCGCGGCCTGCATGAAGGTCGCACGGAAGTCCGCCCTGAACAGCACCTGCACCGGCTCGTGGCGGTCGGACAGCAGCAACCGCAACAACAACACGATCACCATGCCGTCGCAGACCTGCGCGGCGCTGAAGCGTCGCGCCAGCGCCGTCGAACCGGCCCCGTCGAGCGCCAGCGCCGTGCCGATCCCCACCGCCATGACGAAATCATATTCGGCATTCTGGAACACGGCGTCGCCGCACCACTGCACCAGGCAGGACACGAGGCCGACCACCATGAACAGCGCCGTGAACCGCGCCGCATCCGTATGCCGGTTGGCTGCCGCCCACAGCACAAAGAGCGCGACGCCCCCGGCCTGCCATTGCAGGTGACCGATGTTCTGGATGATACGCATCGGGTTGTAGGAGCGCGGCGTCAGCAGGTTGGTGAGGAAGTCGGGCCCGAACACAAGTCGGCAGAGGACGAGCCCGGCGAGCGACGCCGCGACGCTGACGGCCACCGGCAAGAGCGCCCTGCGCCCGTCGCGGATCAGCAGCCACAGCACCGCCGTGACCGGAATACCGATCATGTTGTGCTTCCAGAACCCGGCGAGCACCATCAGCAGCAGCGGGCCGATGCAGGACCGGCCCGCGCGGTCGCGGGCGAGAAACCACACCAGCGCCGCCCCCATGATCGCCTGCCCGGCGAGCTGCGGGTCGTCAGCGCCGACATAGTTGAGGAAGTTGTGCGCCATCACGGCGACGATGCTGAGGCCCCCGACGGCGCCCCACACAAGGCGCGCACCCAGCAGCTGGGCCGCCAGCGCGATCTCGACAGCCAGCGCCAGCAGGCCGACGATGGACAGCACGCGCCCGACATAGAGCGCATCGCCGAACAGGTTGGCGAGCTGGCCGATGGCGTAGAACGACAGCGGCGGGTAGTTGTTGACGATGAGGGCGTCCGGCGCGGGATAAACCGACAGCCAGCGCGCGCCCATGTCCTGGTAATAGGCATTCCAGCCTTCGGTTGGCCAGATCTCGAGCGGAAACTGCGCTCGCCAGACCGGCCAGATCAGGAAATAGCCGGCGACCAGGAGAAAGACGCCGAGATAGCCCCACGCACGCCGCCGCATTCAGTCCGTCCCCCCCCAAAGCCCAGGCCAGCGGTCCGCGTCTCACATTCGCAGGCCTTGCCCGCAGGCATCATTGCTCATGCTGGAAGCACAGGACCACCAGCAACGACATGATGCCACTGGAGCTTTCGGACCTGACAAGCGCATCGTGCACGCACGGCCAGATGGTACGCGCGCGTCACATCCGCTCCACGAGCAAGATGACGGCTTGTGCCATGATCGCGGCCCGAGGGAAAGCACATGCGACCGCCCGGCGCGACGGCCGCACACCGCAGGCAAAGCGCTGGAGGGGCAGTCGTTTTCGGGACATGCCAAGGATTGAGGGGCCCACCGTGACAACATGCGCTGCTTGGCATCGGCCTGCGGGCCACCGAGCGCGACGCGAGCCTGGGCCTGCGAGGTGAGCCGCGGCCAGGCGCTCGCGAACCAGTGAGACCGCGTGACACGGCTCGGATCGACGCCGCCCGCATCACGGTGAGGCCGGCCACGACACTCCTCTCATCGGCGCGGCTGAAAAAAATGCGCGCAACTCACGCTCGCGATCGACATCATGAACTCACGCAAGAGCCTCACGTCGTCGTTCTCAATTTTTGACATATTCGAAACAATCGAAAAAATTTTCGGCAACCAACCTCTCATGCTTTTCACTTGAAGAGTTCGAAGAAGCGAGTAGCTTGATCAACCAGAGGTTGGACCTCCCTCGACTATCACCCGAACCGACAACAACCGTTCCTCCGTCGCTGGTGAGGATCGGCAGGTGGCCTGCGACTGCGCGGCCTGCGGCCGCGCGTGAGTGGCTGCGAATTGCGCGAATTGACAGTGACTTCGAATTGAAAGCGACTTCGAATTGACAGTGACATGGGGAGATGACGATGCCGACGTCGATCCTTGGCCAGTGCGACATGGTGCTGGCGCTCTCACAGGATACCATCAACTATCAATTCGCTCAGCTCTGGCAGCGCCACGTCATTCGCAATGACTGGAAGGTGCTCGTCCGCAGCCAGACGGGGAGCGATACGGTCAAGACCCAGGAAGACAGCGATTTCGATGCGGTTCTCTCGCTGTGGCTGCAAACCCAGAGTCATCTCGCCGAACTCTACGCCGCCGGCAAGTATGAGGAGTTCGGAAAAGCACTGGCCGAAGCCATCAAGAACGGGTGGCTCTGGAACTACGGCTGGACCAGCAACATCGACGCGCCGGCGATCACGATCCTGCAGAGCACCCGCACGTCGCTGCTGTTTGTGATCCAGTTCAGCAGCGGATTTTTGTATTCGAATTCCGACCCGACAAAGGGGATTTCATCCTACGATCTGACGAAGTCGGTCTATGCCTTCGACGTTCCGATCGGCCGGATCGAAATCGGCAAGCACGAGATCCTGACGGCGGAAGCGCAGAACCAGGCTGATCAGGTAATCCGCGAAACCGGGTTGACGGATTCGGACTTCACCATCGAAGCGCTCTTCCTCGACTTCGAGAACGCCAATATCGCCAATTTCGACGCGCCCGCGAGCCGCTTTCCGCAAGGCGCCACCACGGCATTGCAGGTCGCCGTGCAGGACTACTTCAAGCTGATCGTCGTCAAGCAGAAGAACCCCTACATCCTCGGCTACGCGATCAAGGTCAAGACGATCACGTCACAGAAGGCTCTGTTCCAGCCGACAGCGGCCCGCTTCTCCACCTCCTACAGCGACCGCCAATCGGCCCGCGCCTTCAATTTCCTGCTGATGGGCGGCAACCGGGGCTTTCCGCCTGGCCAGAACGTCGGAATCCTGCCCGCGAGCCTGCTCGAGCATGCGGACAGCGGCGTTGATGGCGTCTTCGCCATCGACTACGGGATCTTCGAGGCGGCGCTGATCGAACCCTTCATCAAGGCCCTGCAGGCCGCAGTGACCAAGGGCTTCCGCTCGAGCGGCTACACCCGCAGCGGCCAGCACTGGTCCCTTTCGGCGCAATCCTCCAATTCGAAATCAGTCGACCTGCCGCCGTCGGACCTGCTGCATGACACCGACATGGATTCGGACATGTCGGTCAATTCGATGCTGGACCTCAAGAACAGCGGCACCGCGCTGGTGCTCGGCGGCGCGATCGAGTACGCGCTGACCATCGAGATCAGGCCGTGGGTTCTGTTCAAGGGGGGCCGCACGACGGCCTATCGGGCGCGCCTGTCGACGAGCGGGCAGTACAAGGAAGGCCCCAGCGGCAAGAAAGGACAGCCCGGGTACGTGGAGATCGCCATTGCGCCGGGAACGGAAGGCAAGGTCAACTTCACGATCACCCGCAGCGACGCGCCGGCGCTGGGCTATGGCAGCAAGCCCGACGAGCATGAAGGCGGCGGCGGCATCTGGGGCGTGATCCAGTCCGACTGGAACTCCTTCAGCAAGGAAGACGCGGAAGTTGCGGCGATCGACGCGACGCAACGCATCGCGGCGATCATCAACGATGTCAAATCACGGCTTCAGGACACCATCAACAGTCTGTCCGTCGGCAAGGTGATCCTGCCGCTGGGCCAGATCTACGCGTTCAAGCACGTGCTGATGGCGACAACGGACAGCACCGACGACAACGCCGTGCTGTTCAACATCAACTACGCCCCCGTCGTCCATTAATCGAATCGATTTCGGATTCTGCTTTCCACGCCATTTCGCGGATTTGGAGAGAGACGATGTCCGCCTCCGTCACAGATGCCGGCACGGTCCAATCCTCGTATTACAGCGAGTTCATGAAGAACTACGCGCCGGAGCTTCCCATCGATGCCCATCACGGCATCGAGGCGGTGGAGGCGGCCGGCCAGCTTCTGGTGTTCTCGGTCGGGACCGACAGCCGGCTGTATCTGCTGCACCCCGAAAACGGCGCGCCGACCGGCTGGCGACAGCGCAGCCTGTTTGCCGGCGCAGGCGAACTCACAGGCTTCGACTTGCGCCATGACGGTGACGGCTCGATCCGTCTCGGCATGGCGATCCGCGACCAGGACCGCTCACACTTCTACATGAGCGCAGCACTTTCGGCGGCACAATTGACGGCGCCGGATTTCGATCCGGGCTCCCTGTGGCGCGAATATCCCCTGCCCGACCCGGCGGTCACAATCAACGCCGTCGAGATCGACTTGCATGGCGCGCTGATCGCCGCCGAGAAAACCGGCCAGGATGCGACCTACTACCTGGTCGACGAGCACAACGGGATTCAGCAGTACACATTGCCGGAGGACGGCGACCAGGTGCGCGCCCTGGCGCTCGGCCGCATTGCCGGCGAACGCGGCGTCTTCCTGCTCTACGACGTCGCGGGCGACCGAACGATGCTGTTTCAGAGCTTTCCCGATCCGGTGTACAACAAGACCAGCAAGTACCGCTTCGACGCCGGAAATCCGATCAACGATTTCGTCACGCTGCCGGATGCCGCGGGCAACGATCAGCTGTTCGTCGCCGGCGCGGGCATCAGCTTGTTCCCCGACCCGTTCACCGCCTCGGTTGCCATCGCCGCGCCGGATCCCGACCTGACGTTCCAGAAGCTGCGCGGCTCGGCAAGGAACGGCAAGATATCCTTGTGGCTGCTCGGCGAAGACCGCGGCCAGCGCAGCGGGCTCTACTTCGTCACCAACCATTTCTACAGCAACAAGAGCAACACGTTCATCGACAAGTGGGCGCCACCGCTGCGGCTGCAGGACGGCGTCGGGCAATTCGCGCCGGTGCGCGGCGACGAGATCAGCAACCACCTCTTCCTCATCAGCCCAAGCAACGAGCTCGCCCAATTCTGGCAGGATTCCGGCTCGACCTTGTGGAAGCTCCAGACGGTGCCGGTCGAAGACGTGTCGAAGGCACGCGAGCTCGACACGTTCACGCTGCATGTCCAGTTCAGTACAGACGGCCTCGCCAACACGCTGAACGGCAGGAAAGTCAAGTTGTCGACCTCTTCGGCAATCCACGTGACGACCGCTGGAGCCGGATACAGGCTCGGCCCCCAATCCTTCGCCGAGGTCGAGCTCGACATGCAGTCGAGCCTGCATATCAGCACGACTGTTGCGAGCATCAAGGCGCCGATCCTGTACATCGAAGCCGACTTCCTCGCCAAACCGCTCATGATCGACCTGGCGCACAAACTCAACGAGCGCCTGCGCGGCTACAAGACCGGTGACGATCTCGACAAGGCCAGGAAGCAGGACAATACCCCACTGATTCCGCCCGACAAGCGCCCGGGCGATCTCGGTCACATCGCCGGCGGCGTCCAGACCTTTCTCGACGCCTCGGACAACATGAACCGCAAGGCCACGGGGGAGCCGACCGCCGTAAAACCCTACTTCGCCAGCATGTCGTTCAGCGGCGGCAAGGTCACCTGGCGTCGCGACGACGACGCCGTCGCTCATTTTCGCGGCGCGCTGGGCGCGGCCCCAAGCGCGGTGCTGCCGGCCAATCCGCTCGCAGCCGGCGATATCTTCAGCGACTTCGGCCACGCCTTCGGCAGCTTCATCGACTGGCTTGGTGACGCGCTCGACAAGGTCAGCGACTTCTTCATCCATGTCGGCAGCGATGCCGTCAATTTCGCGATCAAGCTCGGCGAGGACGTCTACAACTTCGTCCTCACGACCGCCGAGCAGGTGTTCGCGGCGGTGGAGTGGCTGTTCAAGAAGATCTACGTGTTCTTCAAGGATCTGGTTCTGTGGCTGGCGTTCCTGTTCAACTGGCCGAAGATCGTCGAGACGGCCCATGCCGTCCGCGACCTGATCCTCAGGAGCCTGGACGGCATCGAGGCGGGCGTCGGCAATCTCCGGCGCGCGTTCGATTCATGGATCGACGATGTCATCGCCAACAAGCTCGACAGCCCCGAGCTGGCCGACGCCCTCGGCGCGCTGAAGGGATCGAGCCTCGCCCAGTGGCACGGCAGCGCCAATGGACCGAAGCGAAGCGCCGACCCGCGCAGCCACTGGATCACCTCCAAGATGCACTACATCTCGCCGGCCAACCCGGACGGCGGCGAGGCCGGCAACGCGCCCGACCTGCTGGCCGAGATCGCAAGCGCGGTCGAGGACATCATCCAGAAATTGATCGTCGAGCTCGCCAAATTCGAGACCGACCTCGACGGCCTCGTCAGCGGCCGCATCTCGATCGGCGACTTCGCTCTCGACACGGCGCGCTCGCTGGCAGCCTTCGTGCTGGAGATCGCCAGGAAGTTCATCGACATCATTCTCGATGCCATCGCAGCGGTGATCGCCGCCTTCAAGAGCGGCCTGGAGGCGGATATTTCGATCCCGTTCCTGCCGAAACTGTTCTCCGACCTGCTGTCGATCAGCGGCATCGACCTGATCAGCTTCGTCATCGCGGTACCGCTCGCGATCACGTATTTCATCAAGGAGCAGGCGTTTCCGTTCGACGACGTCGACCGCAAGGCCTACGCTGACGCGGCATACGACGTCTTCAGGAATTCCGCGATCGGCGAGCCCAGGCTCGCCGCAACCGCCGAAACAGAAGCGGCGGAGCCCGTCAGCCGCGCCCAACGCATCGTTTCGTTTGCGCTCATGGGAACGTGCCGTCTCCTGCGTGGCGTCACGTTCCCCGGAGCGACCTACGTTGCGCTGTCCCCGGACGCCAAGGGCACGTCGTTCGTGATCGTGCTCGATTCGGTGTTTCGCTACGGCAATGCGGTGGCCGCCTCGGTGAGCGGCGACACATCGGTCAAGACGACGGTCCAGATGATCGGCAACATGCTGCTGATGTTCTTGCACGGATTGACCTGGGGCAAGCAGCAGCAGACGAAAGCGCCGGCTGCCTGGACCGTCCCGGTGCCGCGCCAGCTTGTAGGCAGACTGGGCGAGACAATCAACTTCGGCGCGATGCTCGACGCTGCGATCATTACCGGCTGGGGGAGCTGGAACGCCGTGGCGACGTCTCAGGACTGGGACAAGACGTCCGATGCCCAGCGAGCCGCCCAGATCCAGCTCGAGATCTTCCAGATCCCGGCAATCCTCGGCTTTCTTGCCAATGTCATCGCCAAGAATGCCAAAGATCCGGAGACCAAGGCCGTCACATTGACCGTTGCGGTCGGCCTGGCCGGCGTTCGCGAGCTCGCGATGGTCGGCAGCGCCGCCGCCGAATTCGCCGCCGCGATCGAAGCGTGACACGCCGAAGATCGTCCGCGGCATCGCGGGCATCCACCTCACGTCGTCCGAGAACAGGTCGCCCCTGGCGGCCGGGCATCGCACAGCGGATATCGGTCCCGGCACGACCATCCCTGAACAATCGCCCCAGTCGCGGAGACCGTCGTCCGACAAAAATCTAGTCCGAAAATCGGACTATGTATTTACATAGTCCGAAAGCCGGACTAGTTTTCATCTCGGAAACGGGGACCGTCGTGGCGAAGCTCCACACCATCGGCAAGACGATCGTCACAGTTTATGCGAACGACCATCTGCCCCCGCACTTCCACATCCTCAATCCTGACTTCGAGGCTTTGGTTGAGATCCGCACCCTGACGATCCTCCGGGGGGAAATCGATGGATCCTCAGGTCGTGAAGCCCTCGAATGGGCAAAGGACAACATCTCGGTCATCCGCGACGAATGGAACCGGGTGAACCCAAGGTGGCCGCTATAGCTGCCAGCTCGGATCGGACGACTTAAATCGTAAACGGAAAGGCATCCCATGGATCATCTCCCGCGCATTGACGACGTGATGGTCGTCGCTCCTTGGTGCCTGGAAATTCGCTGGGCTCAGCCGGCAGATCGCGCCCCGGTGCCGCCAGCCATCAGCCGGGTCGATCTGTCCGGCTGGGTCGCGACAGGCGGAGACGTGCTTGCGCCGCTGCGTGATCTCAAGCTGTTCAACCAGGCTACGGTCGGCAACTACGGGGCCTCCGTCACCTGGGATCACGGGGAAGGCGACCTCTCGATCGACGCCCTTCATGTAAAAGAGTTGGTCGAGCAGCAGAAGCCATTCAGTACCGACGAGCTCAACGCATGGCAGAACAGGCACAGCCTCTCGAACAACGAGTCAGCCGATCTGATCCACGTCGCGTTGAGCACTTGGAACGAGTACAAGGCGGGCCGAAAGGTGCCAAAGCGCGTCGGCATGCTTTTGCGCGCTTTCGATCGTGATCCCCTGCTTTTGCAGGCTCACTTCCGGCCACGAAAGTCGGGCCGCCCGAAGGCCGACGAGGCCTCGATTGCGGACCGTATCCAGAATTCGAACGGCGGGAATTTTTAATTGCGGCGACCGAGCGGCGAGGATTCTGGCAACCCAGCTCGGTCACGAGAAATATAAGTGGATCAACGACGCGCGAGTGGCCACGGTCGTCGGCACGCGCCAAGAATATGACGAGATGCCGCCTCGCGGCTTCAGATATCGGCCCAGGCCAGACTGACGAGCCATCTCCTCGCCGGCCCATGCATGACGATCTACATCACGGCAACGAGCAAAACGAGGAGAGCGGCGGAGAGCCGCTTTTTGATTTTCCTGAATTTTCGAGAAGATGGGGCTTAAGCCCCGCCCCGGAAATTGGTGCGGTCGAGAGGACTCGAACCTCCACGATTTTACTCACTGCCACCTCAAGGCAGCGCGTCTACCAATTCCGCCACGACCGCAGGGGATTGGCGCTGAAAGTGAATCAGCGCCGCATCAACCGGCGCTCCTGTAACAAATCAGGTCTGCACCGGCAAGGCCCGAATGCTTATCTCTGATCAGGAGTTCGGGGCAACATTCGCTTGACTTCGACCGCGATCCGGTTGCGATTGACAACCACCGCCCCGCTGGCGATGGGCAGGTTGTTGGCCAGCACCTTGACCTCATCCTGCTCGGAAGCGTCGAGCTCGATGATGGCGCCGCGGCTGAGGCGCATCACCTGGTGGATGGGCATGGTTGTCGTTCCGAGGACGACAGTCAGATCGACGGAAACCTTGTCGAGAGTGGACACGGTGCACCGGACTCACGCGATGAATGATGGCTCCGAGAACACCATGGTTATGGTTAGCTAATGGTTAACGCCCGTCAAGCTATTGATATTTCAGCTCTTCACGCGCTCGCCGGAGCCGCCCCGACGGAATGGCGGATCTCGGATGGCAAGGTCCCCTATCCCGAGGCGCTCGCCGCCATGGAGCAGCGGGTGGCCGACATCGTCGCAGGGACCGCTCCCGAGCAGGTCTGGCTGCTGGAACACCCGCCGCTCTACACCTCGGGAACCAGCGCCCAGCCGGGCCACCTGCTCGATCCGCGCTTTCCGGTGTTTTCCACAGGCCGTGGCGGCCAGTTCACCTATCACGGACCCGGCCAGCGTGTGGTCTACCTGATGCTCAACTTAAAGCAGCGGCGACCGGACGTCCGCGCCTATGTGGCGAGCCTCGAGGAACTGATCATCCGCACCCTCGCCGCCTTCAACGTCCGCGGCGAACGCCGCGAGGACCGGGTCGGCGTCTGGGTGGCCCGGCCGGACAAGGGCCCAGGCTACGAGGACAAGATCGCCGCCATCGGGGTCCGGCTCAAGCGCTGGGTGTCGCTGCACGGCATCGCCATCAATGTCGAGCCGGAGCTCGGCCACTTCGGGGGAATCGTGTCCTGCGGCATCGCCGACCCGCGCTATGGCATCACCAGCCTCGTCGACCTCGGCCTGCCGGTGACCATGGCCGACGTCGACGTGGCGCTGCGGCAGGCGTTCGAGGAGATTTTCGGCCCCGCGACCGCCCGCCTCGCGGCGACCGCCTGACGAGCTGTCAGGCGGCGGAGCGCTGCGGCGCGACGTCGAGCTTGCGCGCGATGTAGCGCCGCTCCTGGGTCAGCCCGCCGAAGCCATAGGCGTCGGCCCGCACGTCGTTGACGTGGACGTAGCTCTCGTTGTGCAGCGGCCCCAGCAATTCCCCCATCCGCTTGAAGATTGCGGCAATATAGGCCGCCTTCTCGTCCTTGGTGTTGGTGCCGTCGACGATGCGGATGTCGAGCCAGAAGCTCGCCAGCTTCTGCTCCTTCAGCGACACCCCGCCGGCGAACCAGTCGGCCGGGTCGGCGGCTTCCACGATGACGGCGGTGACCTTGGGATCCTTGTGCAGGATCTCGGCGGCGAGCCCGCTGGCCGCCGTGACGAGGTCGGCCTTCAGCGTCGGCGAGGTCTTTTCCGTGGTGTAGCGCAGGGTGATGAGCGGCATGGTCGTTCTCCTGGTGTGACGCGATCGATCGCGTTGAGGAGAACCTAGGCGCGGCCCCATGATTTTGGTATCTTATGATTGTTGATATCAATCATAAGATAACGTGATGATGCCATGACCGCGCTCGACATCCCCTCGGTGCAGGCTTTCCTGCTGGTCGCGGAGCTGCAGAATTTTACCCGCGCGGCGGAGGCGCTCGGCACCACCCAGGCCGCCGTGAGCATGAAGCTGCAGCGCCTCGAGGCCGTGCTCGGCAAGCGCCTCGTCGAGCGCTCGCCGCGCGCGGTGCGGCTGACCGCCGACGGCATCGCGTTCCGCGCCAACGCGGTGGCGCTGATGGCGGCACATGACCGCGCGCTCACCGGATCGCAGCCGGTGCGCCAGCAGCTCACCCTCGGCATCAGCGACCATGCCGCCGGGCCCGAGCTGGTGCCGCTGCTGGAGCGGCTGCGCGCCGTGACCGCGACGCTGACGCTGGCGGTCAGCATCGGCTTCTCCCGCGAGCTGCTCGATGCCCTCGATGCCGGCGAGCTGGACGCCGTGATCGTGCGCCAGGAGGCCGGCCGGCGCGGCGGCGAGACGCTGGCCGAGGATCATTTCGGCTGGTTCGCGACACCGGGGTTCGCGCTCTCCGTCCACGACCGGCTGCCGCTCGCGACGCTGGCGGCGCCCTGCGGCGTGCGCGCGCTGGCGGTGCGGGCGCTGGACAAGGCGGACGTGCCGTGGAGCGAGGCCTTCATCGGCGGCGGCGTCAGCGCGGTGGTCGCCGCCGCCCTCGCCGGGCTTGCGGTCGCGCCCTTGGCGACGCGGATCGCGCCGCCCGGCCTCGTCGACATCGGCCCGGCGCACGGGTTGCCGCGGATCGGCCCCTCCAAGGTGATGCTGCATTCGCGCGTCAGCGACGCCGGCAAGCTCGCCGCGCTGCGCCTGCTGGCCGCAGCCTTCCGCAAGACGGCAGCGTAGCAGCTGCGCGCGGGATCGGATCAGACCGTGGCGAGCACGGCAAAGCGCACGCCGGATGGCCGCAGCGCCAGCAAGCCGGCATCGCCGTCCTCAGCGTCGATCCCTGCGACACGCGCGAGCGCAGGCCCGCTGTAACAGGCATCGATCATCTGCGCTACGGCAGCCACGGTGCCGGCGAACACCGCCTCCACTGCGCCATCGCGGCGGTTGCGCACCCAGCCGTCGAGACCGCGCTGCTGCGCCGTCGCCTCGACGAAGGCACGATAGCCGACGCCCTGCACCCGGCCGCGGATCATCACATGCCGCACGACAGTCCTGGCCACCGGATCGCTCATGGTCGTCCTCGTGCAGTGCGCAGGTCAGCCGTCAAGGCCGAGCCACCCGGCCAGCCGCCGCTTCGTGTCGTCCTCGCGCATCACCCGCGCGGTCAGCTCCGCCGACGGCAGGCCAGCCAAGGCCTTCGGCTTCACGCCCTCGCGCAGCGCCTTCAGCGTCGCATAAACCGCCTGCGTGGCGGCCGCGATCGGCGCATGGCCCTGGTTGGCGATGCGCACGCGGTGGGCACTGAGAAACGCGTCGTCGTCGAGCTCGCCGTCCACGGTGCCGAGCATGATCGGCAGCGTCGTCGCCGCGGCGATCGCCTGCAGCTGCGCCCGGCTCTTCAACCCGGTGAAGAACAGGGCGTCGACGCCGGCGGCTTCATAGGCGCGGGCGCGCGCGACCGCGTCATCGAGGCCGCTGATGGCGGCGGCGCCGGTGCGGCCGAAGATCACCAGCGAGGGATCGCTGCGGCCGTCGCGTGCCGCCGTCATCTTGCCGACGCCTTCCTCCAGCGCGATGAGCTGCGGTTTCGCTGCGCCGTAGGCCTGCGGCAGCAGCGTATCCTCGATGGTCAGCGCCGCGACGCCGGCGGCCTCCAGCTCGACGACCGTGCGGCGCACATTGAGCGCGTTGCCATAGCCATGGTCGGCATCGACCAGCAGCGGCAGCGTGCCCGCACGGGTGATGCGCCGCACCTGCTCGACGAGCTCGGTCAGCGTGATCAGCACGACATCGGGATCGCCGAGGATCGCCAGCGCCGCCGCCGAACCGCCGAGAATGCCGATCGCAAAGCCGAGGTCCTCGGCGATGCGCGCCGACACCGCATCATAGACCGAGCCCGGCCGAACCACCGCCGGCCCCGCCAGCACCGTTCGGAACGCCACGCGCCGCTGCTGTGCCGACATCATTGCCTCACGCGAACTCAAGAATGAGGGCATCGACGGCGAGCGTGGCGCCGGCCTTGGCGTGGATCGCCTTGACCGTACCGTCGCGCTCGGCGCGCAGCACGTTCTGCATCTTCATCGCCTCGACCACCGCGAGCGTCTCGCCGGCCTTGACCTCCTGGCCCTCGGCGACGTCGATCGAGATCACGAGGCCCGGCATCGGGCACAGCAGCTTCTTGCCGCTGTCGGCATTGGTGTTGATCGGCATCAGCCGCGCCGCCGTCGCCTCGCTCGCGGTGAACACGCTGACCGGCACCTCGTAGCCTTCATGGGCAAGACGGAAGCCGTTGAGGATGTGGCGCACCTGCACCGCGATCGCGGCGCCGTCGATGGTGCCGTGCCACACGCCCTCGCCCGGCTTCCAACTGGAGACCAGATGATGCGGCGTGCCAACGTCCCCGTTCGCCTCGACGAAGCGCACCGCGACGGCCTCGCCGTCGCGCACGACGTCGAGCCCGATCTCCTGGCGGCCGAGCCACACCGCCCGCCGCCGCTCCCGCGACACCGCGCGACCGCTCATCTGGCCGGAGATCTTGCGCTTGCGCTCGCCCAGCACATGGTCGATCGCAGCCCCCACCGCGGCGATGCGGCGGGCGATGTTGCCCTCCGGCTCGCGCGCCGCGAAGCCCTGCGGAAACTCCTCGGCGATGAAGCCGGTGGACAGTTCGCCCTTGCGCCAGCGCGGATGGTTCATCAGCGCCGACAGGAACGGGATGTTGTGGCGGATGCCGTCGATGTAGAACGCGTCCAGCGCCGCCGACTGCGCCTCGATCGCGGCGATGCGCGACGGGCCATGGGTGATCAGCTTGGCGATCATCGGATCGTAGAAGAGCGAGATCTCGCCGCCCTCCTCGACGCCGGTGTCGTTGCGCACGGTGATACCATCATGGCTGACCTCCGCCGGCGGGCGGTACTTCACGAGGCGCCCGATCGACGGCAGGAAGTTGCGGAACGGATCCTCGGCATAGACGCGCGATTCCACCGCCCAGCCCTTCATCACGACATCGCCTTGCTTGATAGCCAACTCCTCGCCGGCGGCGACGCGGATCATCTGCTCGACGAGGTCGATGCCGGTGACCAGTTCAGTCACCGGATGCTCGACCTGCAGGCGGGTGTTCATCTCGAGGAAATAGAAGCTCTTGTCCTGGCCGGCGACGAACTCCACCGTGCCGGCGGAGTCGTAGTGCACGGCTTTCGCCAGCGCCACCGCCTGCTCGCCCATCTGGCGCCGCGTCGCCTCATCGAGCAGCGGCGACGGCGCCTCCTCGATCACCTTCTGGTTGCGACGCTGCACCGAGCATTCGCGCTCGCCGAGATAGATGACATTGCCATGCTTGTCGCCGAGCACCTGGATCTCGATGTGGCGGGGATCGACGATGAACTTCTCGATGAACACGCGGTCGTCGCCGAACGACGCCTTGGCCTCGGCGCGCGCCAGCTTGAAGCCCTCCGCCACCTCAGTGCGGCTGTGGGCGATGCGCATGCCCTTGCCGCCGCCGCCGGCGGAGGCCTTGATCATCACCGGATAGCCGATCTCGTCGGCGATGCGCACGGCGTGGGCATCGTCCTCGATGACGCCGAGATAGCCCGGCACGGTCGAGACCTTGGCTTTCGCCGCCGCCTTCTTGGATTCGATCTTGTCGCCCATCGCGGCAATGGCGCCGGGATTGGGGCCGATGAACGTCACGCCGGCGTCCGCCAGCGCCCGCGGGAACGCCTCGCGCTCGGACAGAAAACCGTAGCCCGGATGCACCGCCTGCGCACCCGTCTTGCGGCAGGCCTCGACGATGCGGTCGATCAGCAGATAGCTCTCGGCAGCCGGCGGCGGGCCGATCAGAACCGCCTCGTCGGCCATCTCGACATGCACCGCGTTGCGGTCGGCCTCCGAATACACCGCCACCGTCGCGATCCCCATGCGGCGGGCGGTCTTGATCACACGGCAGGCGATCTCGCCACGGTTGGCGATCAGGATTTTCTTGAACATGCGCTCTTTTCTTGCGGGCCATCCCTGTGGACAGCGGCAGGGTTCAGTTGGCAATCTGGCACGGCGGCGAGCCTGTAACAATTCCGTCGCACTGCAATCCTATACCTTGAAAGCCCTTCAACCGGAAAAGAGATTTTTCATGCGCCCGTTGATCACGGCCCTGTCCGCAGGGCTTCTGGCGGTGTCCGCGCACGCGGCCCTTGCACAGACCAGTCAGCCGCGAAACGTCATCCTGTTCGTTCCGGACGGCCTGCGCGCCCTGAAGGTCACGCCGGAGACCGCACCGACCATGGCGGCGATCCGCGACAAGGGCATCAATTTCACCAACTCGCACTCGCTGTTTCCGACCTTCACCATGCCGAACGCATCGGGCATGTCGAGCGGCCACTATCTCGGCGACACCGGCATCTTCAGCAATACCATCAACACCGGCTATGCCGTCGGCACCGCCAATGGCAGCACGACGCCGTTCATCGAGAACGATCCGGTGCTCGGTGACATCGACGACCACTTCGGCGGCAACTATCTCAACGAGGAGACCATCCTCAAGCTGGCGCGCGACAAGGGCTACAGCACCGCCGCGGTCGGCAAGCTCGGTCCGACGCTGATGTTCGACCACAACGAACGCACCGGCAAGACCATCATCCTCGACGACCAGACCGGCAGCCCTGCCGGCGTACCGCTCACCGACGACATCAAGAAGGCGCTGACCGACGCTGGTCTGCCGACATCAGCCCCCTCGCGCGGCGACAACGGCAAGGCCGGCGACTTCAAGACCGCCGGCACCACCACCGCCAACGTCACCCAGGGCAAGTTCTTCGCCGACGCGGTGACCAAGGTGATCCTGCCGGCGTTCAAGGCGCGCAACAAGCCGTTCATCATCGTGCTGTGGTCGCGCGATCCCGACGGCTCGCAGCACAACCAGGGCGACAGCCTCAACAGCGTGACGCCCGGCATCAACGGCCCGACCTCGCTTGCGGCGATCAAGAATGCCGACGACAATCTCGGCCAGGTGCGCCAGGCGCTGAAGGATCTCGGCCTCGAGGCGAGCACCAACATCATCGTCTCCGCCGACCATGGCTTCTCGACCATCTCCAAGGAGAGCACGACGAGCCCCGCCGCCAAGGGCAGCTATCCGGACGTCAAGGAAGGCTTCCTGCCGCCGGGCTTCGTGGCGCTCGACCTTGCCAAAGCGCTCGACCTGCCGCTCGCCGACCCCGACAGCAAGAGCGCAGCCGTCGCGGCCAACACCTATCCGCGTCTCGGCAACGGCCTCCTCGGCAAGGACCCGGCGAAGCCGGACGTCATCGTGGCGGCGAACGGCGGCTCCGACCTGATCTACCTGCCCAACAACGACCGCAAGCTCGCCCGCCGCGTCGTCGACGCCCTGCTGGCGCAGGACTATGTCAGCGGCATCTTCGTCAACGACGAGCTGGCGCCGATCCGCGGCACGCTGCGGCTGTCATCGGTCGGCCTCAACGGCAAGGCGCTGACGCCGCATCCCTCGATCGTGGTGAACTTCCGGTCGTACGCCACGGGCTGCGAGCAGCCGGTGCTGTGCACCGTCGAGGTCGCCGACACCCGGCTGCAGCAGGGCCAGGGCATGCACGGCAACTTCGCCCGCTCCGACACCCAGAACTTCATGGCGGCGATCGGCCCCGACTTCAAGGCCGGCTACATCAACGCGCTGCCGGTCAGCAACGCCGATGTCGGCATGACCATCGCCCGCATCCTCGACCTCAAGCCGGCGCCGAAGGGCAAGCTGGTCGGCCGGGTGATGACCGAGACCCAGCCGAACGGCGTAACGCCGAAGGCCTTTGCCGGGACCCTCGCCTCGGCGCCGAGCTCGAGCGGCCTGCGCACCGTGCTGCACTTCCAGCGCGTGCTGGAGCAGCGCTACTTCGACGTCGCCGGCTTCCCCGGCCGCACCGTCGGCCTCGAGGCGGAGAAGAGCGCGAGGCGCTGACCGCGGCCTCACCCCGGCAGGTCTCTGCAAACACCAGGTCTCCACAAAGCAAAAGCCCCGGTTCGGTGAACCGGGGCTTTTTTGATGGTCGAAACGATCAGGTCCCGGACCCATTCGGGCCCGCAGGGATCACATGCTGAAATCGAGCAGGCCCGGCAGCGACTGGGCCAGCGGCAGCGTGGTGGCGGCGCCGATCAGGCCGGCGACCAGCGTCAGCAGCTTGCGGTTGTTGCGGCGCTTGCCACGCATCTGGGCGGCGATCCACTCCAGCACCTCGATGTTGACGCCGATCGCCGTGGTCGGCGCCCAGGTCTCGATCGCGGTGTCCGGCGACAGCGCCACGGAGCGCGCCGGCACCGGCAGGCCGGACGCCGAGGCGGCATGGTGCACGATCGCCTTGGCGAACAGGTCGTCGAACTGCCCCTCGTCCAGGCGCTCGGTCGCGGCATCGTTGATCTCGAACAGCATTTCCGCTTCCGCGCGGCTCACCGGCTGCTGGTCGAGCGCCGTGGCGGTCAGGATGCGGTTGCACCAGCCGTAGTCGCCGGTGTCCAGCGAGCGGGAAAAATGCACCCGCCCGGTGGCGGTCGGCCCCTCTCCGGTCAGCACCCCGTCACGCACGACGGACAGCGCCTGCGCGGCGGCGGTGCGGTCGACGATCGGCGAGGTTTCGATGGTACGGATGAGGTCGGTCAGGGTTCCTGCGGGGGCAGACATGGCAGTTCTCGGCACTTCTCTGGGGTGGGTCCAGGCCAGCTTTTTCATGCGGCCGTGAATCAAAAGTTAACGAAACGTGTTTGTGAACACTTCATTTTGACGGTTCGTCGACCTGTTGCGGATTGGTCGCGGCCCGCCCGGCCGGGGTTCATTCCGGCCGCGCACCGCATCGCAAAACGGCCCGGCGCAGTTGGGGCGCGGGTAAGGAGAAATCAGGGCACCGAACACGGTTTCCTGAACAAATAGTCATCTCCACAAACGGCCGCAGACAGCATATCAATGCTTGAAAAGCCGCCGATGGCGGCAAGGATATTGTCCTTTTTCCCGCCCAGTTCCGCACCCGCGAAACCGGGCTTATACCTGCTCCCGACACAACATCTAAACGAGCGTTAAGGAGGCGGACATGACTCTTCAAATCGGCGCGACCGCGCCCGACTTCGAGGCCGAGACCACCGAAGGACGGATCCGGTTTCACGACTGGATCGGCGACAGCTGGGCGGTGCTGTTCTCCCATCCGAAGGATTTCACCCCGGTGTGCACCACCGAGCTCGGCACGCTGGCGCGGCTGAAGCCGGAATTCGACAAGCGCGGTGTCAAGCTGATCGGCCTCAGCGTCGATCCGGTCGACAAGCACAGCCTGTGGGCCGAGGACATCCGCGAGACGCAGGGCGTGGCGCCGAACTATCCGTTGATCGGCGACACCGACTTTGCGGTGTCCAAGCTCTACAACATGCTGCCCGCGAGCACGACAGGCGACGTCAACAGCCGGACTCCGGCCGACAATGCCACCGTGCGCACCGTGTTCGTCATCGGACCGGACAAGAAGGTGAAGCTGGCGCTCGCCTACCCGATGACCACCGGCCGCAACTTCAACGAGATCCTGCGCGTGATCGACTCGGTGCAGCTCACCGCCAAGCACCGCGTCGCCACCCCCGCCGACTGGAAGCAGGGCGAGGACGTGATCATCGCCGGCTCGGTGAGTGACGACGAGGCCAAGACCATTTATCCGAACGGCTGGAAGGCGCCGAAGCCCTACATCCGCATCGTGCCGCAGCCGAAGTAGGCCGCGATCATCGGACGACCCGAGGGGCCGCACGGTGCGGCCCCTTTTTCATTTCATGCCCGCAACTGTGATGCCGTCACGTTCCTGCCGTCAGCCGCGTAGCGCCACCGCATCCGTGGCCGCGAGGCTGATGCAGGCCGACAGCGCGGTGGCCACCGCGCCCCAGCCGACATCGACCACGGCGGCGGCCCAGGTCCAGTGCTTGAGCAGCGCCAGCGCCGTCAGGTCGAAGGTCGCATAGCAGCACAGCCCGAACAGCGCGCCGCGGACCAGCACCGTGCGCACGCCCGCCGCCGCCGCGCTGACGAAGACGACCACCCCCACCCCATAGAGCAGATAGAACAGCAGCACCGGCAGCGGGCGGACGCTGCCGAGCATGTCGCCGACCTCAGCGACGAAAAAGTCCTTCGCCGCCCAGCCGAGAAACATGGCGTCGAGCGGGACCAGCACCGCGAGCGTCGCAAGGTACAGCGTGATGGCGCGTTGCATGGCGTGTTTCCTGCAGTGTTTCCTGGCGCGTGTCATGGCTCGTCCCCCGGGACAGGCTGCTGCCACATGATACGACCACGCCGCGGCCGGGTTTCAGCGCGCGAACACGACGGGTTGCTTTCCGGCCGGCGCTCCCCCACCCTGCCGGCCCCGAACGGATCGCTCCCCGTGGCCTCTCGCACCGCTCCTCCCATCCTGGTCTGGTTTCGCGACGACCTGCGCCTGTCGGACCATGCCGCCCTCGCCGCCGCCGCCCGCGGCAGCCCGGTGGTCTGCCTCTACGTGCTCGACGAGGCGAGCGCCGCGCTCAATCCGCCGCAGGCCCGTCCTCTCGGCGGCGCCGCGCGCTGGTGGCTGGCGCAATCGCTGAAGAGCCTCGCGACGAGCCTCGCCGCGCACAAGGTGCCGCTGGTGCTGCGCCGCGGCCGCGCCGCCGAGGTGGTGCCGGAGGTCGCGCGCGAGGCCGGCGCGAGCGAGGTCTGTTGGAACGAGATCGACATCGCACCGTTCGCGCATGTCGCGGGCGATGTCGGCGACGCCGTGGCGCAGGCCGGCCTTGCCTGGAAGAGCTTTCGCGGCGACCTGCTGGTGCGGCCCGCCGACCTGCGCACCAAGGACGGCCGCGGCCTGAAAGTGTTCACGCCGTTCTGGAAGCGTATCCTCGGCCGCGGCGATGCGCCACGGCCGCTGCCGGCGCCGTCGCAGCTCGCGGCCGCAGCGGTGACGCCCGCGAGCGAAGAGCTGTCGTCCTGGGGCCTCTTGCCGACACGGCCGGACTGGGCCGGCGGCTTGCGCGCGACCTGGAGCGTCGGCGAAGCCGCGGCCCGGCAACGCCTCAACGACTTTCTCGCTGGGGCCATCGCCGGCTATGCGAGCGACCGTGACCGGCCCGACCGGCTGGCCACCTCGGGCCTGTCGCCGCACCTGCGTTTCGGCGAGATCAGCCCGCGCCAGGTCTGGCATGCGGCGCGGTTTGCCGCGGCCGAGCGTCCGGCGATCGCGCGCGACGTCGACAAGTTCCTCAGCGAGCTCGGCTGGCGCGAATTCTGCCGCCATCTGCTCCACGACCATGTCGATCTCGCCGCGCGCAACCTGCAGGCTTCATTCGATGCATTTCCCTGGCGCAGCGATCCGCAGGCCCTCAAAGCCTGGCAGCACGGCCGCACCGGCTACCCGATCGTCGACGCCGGCATGCGCGAGCTCTGGCACACCGGCACGATGCACAACCGCGTGCGCATGGTGGCGGCCTCGTTCCTGTGCAAGCACCTGCTGATCGACTGGCGCGCGGGCGAGGCCTGGTTCTGGGGCACGCTGGTCGACGCCGATCCCGCCAGCAATCCGGCGAACTGGCAATGGGTCGCCGGCTGCGGCGCGGATGCGGCGCCCTATTTCCGCATCTTCAATCCGGTGCTGCAGGGCGAGAGGTTCGATCCCGATGGCGCCTATGTCGCCAAGTGGGTGCCGGAGCTGGCGCAGTTGCCTGCGACATTGATTCACAAACCATGGACGGCGACGCCGCTGGAACTGGCAAGCGCCGGCATCCGGCTCGGCGAGACCTATCCCGAGCCCATCGTCGACCACGGCGCCGCTCGTGCACGGGCGCTCGCAGCCTACGCCGGGACGCGCGCCTGAATTAATTCAGCGTCTCGAAATGGCGTGCGATCCAGATCGTCTGGTAGATCAGCGTGCCCAGGGCGAAGACGCTGTGAAACTTGCGGTTCGGCGTGATCATCGCGACGCCGCACAGCACGAAATATGCCGCTGTGCGCGCCCAGTATTCATGGCCGAACTGGTCGAGATGGCCGGGCCCCTTCACCAACGTGTCGGCCATGTCGAACACGAAGGTCAGCCCGAGCAGGCCGAAGAACCATTTGCGGCGCGAATAGAAATACGCCTCATAGCCGGCATATTCCTTGATGTCGTCAGGGAACAGCAGCGTGCACAAGAGGTAGAGCACGATGGTGTAGCCGAACAGCAGCACGTAGATCTCGAAGGTCCAGTGCTTGATGGCCGACAGCCAGAACTCCCACCACCAGAAGTGCACCAGCGAGATCAGCATGATCGCGACCCACGCCAGGTGAATCCACGACACCTTCGCCCCGGTGGGATGCTGGATGAAACGCGACGAGCCGTTGAGCAGGCGCGCGATGCTGAGGCCGATGACCACGCCCATGATGATGCGGACGTGAAGGAAGATCTCCCAGGTGGTATCGGCCGGCATGGGTCGGTCCCCGGGGCCAGAGCCCCCGATTCGCTGTGGTGGAACCGGCAGAATGACGCAGTTGCCGGCAAAGCGGAAGGGACGGTGTTCCGGTGGGGTCAGCGCGGCGCGGCGCGATTGACGATCAGCACGCCCGCCGCGCACAGCACCATGCCGGCGATCGAGACGGCATCAAGCCGTTCATCGAACAACAGGAAAGCGAAGATCGCGGTCACCGCAGGAACGAGATAGAACAGGCTCGCCATCTGCGTCGCGCCGGAGCGGCGGATCAGCCAGTACAGCAGCGCGATCGAGCCGACCGACAGCACCATGGTCGCCCAGGACGCCGCTAGGATGAACTGCGCATGCCAGTGGATGGTGCGGTCCTCGAACAGCAGCGCGCCGATGGCAAAGCAGGTGCCGGCGGCGGCGTACTGCACGATGTTGCCGGTGCGCCAGTCGATCTGGCCCGAGAACCGCTTCTGGTACAGCGTGCCCAGCGTGATGCCGATCAGCGAGGCAACGGACGCCACCCAGCCCCAGCCGGCCTGCCCGGCCAGGCTGCGGTTGTGCAGCACTAGCACGACGCCGACGAGCCCGAGCAGCAGGCCACCCCACTGCAGCGGCGTCACCCGCTCGCCGAGGAAGCGGCCGGCGAGCGTCGAGGTCAGGATCGGCTGCAGGCCGGGAATCAGCGCCGACAGTCCGGCCGGAATCGAATGGCCGATGGCCAGCGTCACGCCCGCAAGATAGACGCCATGGACGAGGAGACCGGCGACGGCGCTGTGCAGGATCTGGCGGCCGCGCGGCCAGCGCGCACCGGTCAGCACTGCGATGACGAGCAGAAGACAGATCGTGATCGCCATGCGCAGCGTCAGCCAGGTCAGCGGCTCGGCGCCGCTCAACGCCAGCTTGGTCGCAATGAAGCCGGTGCTCCACAGCACCACAAAAATCGCCGGCGCCGCACGCACGGCGAAATTTGCAATCGGAAGCTTCATGATGTTGCACTGATTGCCTTATGATGCGATGGGCTGCAATCTGAAATGATGCAGGTCCGCCCGGGCGAAAATGCAGACCCGGGATGGAGTTGCGCCAGACTGCCGCACACCGGCCGCCCCGTCGGCCAGCGTCAAGCCAACGCGAAACGAAACGCCAGAACACAAGGAACAGCCATGGACGTCCGCGCCGCCATCGCCATTGCCGCCGGCAAGCCGCTCGAGGTCACCACCGTTCAGCTGGAGGGTCCGCGCGCGGGCGAAGTGCTGGTCGAGATCAAGGCGACCGGTGTCTGCCACACCGACGAATTCACCCTCTCCGGCGCCGATCCGGAGGGCCTGTTCCCGGCCATCCTCGGCCATGAGGGCGCGGGCGTCGTGGTCGACGTCGGTCCCGGCGTCACCAGCCTGAAGAAGGGCGATCATGTCATCCCGCTGTACACGCCGGAATGCCGGCAGTGCCCGTCCTGCCTGTCGCGCAAGACCAACCTGTGCACCGCGATCCGCGCGACCCAGGGCCAGGGCCTGATGCCCGACGGCACCTCGCGCTTCTCGTTCGAGGGCAAGCCGGTGCACCACTACATGGGCACCTCGACCTTCGCCAACTACACGGTGCTGCCGGAGATCGCGCTCGCCAAGATCCGTGAGGATGCCCCCTTCGACAAGGTCTGCTACATCGGCTGCGGCGTCACCACCGGCATCGGCGCTGTCATCAACACCGCCAAGGTCGAGCCCGGCGCCAAGGCCATCGTGTTCGGCCTCGGCGGCATCGGCCTCAACGTGCTGCAGGGCCTGCGGCTTGCCGGCGCCGACATGATCATCGGCGTCGACCTCAACAACGACCGCAAGGCGTGGGGCGAACGTTTCGGCATGACCCATTTCGTCAACCCGAAGGAGGTCGGCAAGGATCTCGTCGCCCACCTCGTCAACATGACCAAGACGCCCGCCGACCAGATCGGCGGCGCCGACTACACCTTCGACTGCACCGGCAACGTCACGGTGATGCGCCAGGCGCTGGAAGCGTGCCACCGCGGCTGGGGCCAGTCGATCGTGATCGGCGTGGCGCCCGCCGGCGCCGAGATCGCGACGCGGCCGTTCCAGCTGGTCACCGGGCGGGTGTGGAAGGGCACCGCGTTCGGCGGCGCCCGCGGCCGCACCGATGTGCCGAAGATCGTCGACTGGTACATGCAGGGCAAGATCGAGATCGATCCGATGATCACCCACGTGATGCCGCTCAGCGACATCAACAAGGCGTTCGACCTGATGAAGAAGGGTGAATCGATCCGCAGCGTCGTGACGTTCTGACCCAGCACGGGTGCGCCGAATGCACCGAAGGCAATGTCCGCCTTGCACCGGGCATGGCGCGCGCCAATGTTGACCTGAAGCTGGCGGCGCCGATGCGCCGCCGCGTGCAAGTCCCCTGCGGGGTGAGCCACGCGCTCGTCCCCTTTCCTGCGGCAGCAAGCGATGGATCTCGCCTTCACCACCGTTGACGTGTTCACCACCACGCAGTTCGGCGGCAACCCGCTCGCCGTGGTGCGCGACGACGCCGGCAGGCTCGCCACCGAGCAGATGCAGTCCATCGCCGCCGAGTTCAACCTGTCGGAGACCGCCTTCGTGCGGCCGCCGCAGGGCAGCGCCCACACCGCGGAGGTGCGCATCTTCACGCCGCGCTTCGAGATGCCGTTCGCCGGTCACCCCAATGTCGGCACCGCCTTCGTGCTCGGGCGCGCGGGCGAAGCCTGCGGCCGTGCGATCAGCGGCGACCGGCTGACCTTCGAAGAACAGGCGGGCCTGGTGACGATCGACCTGATCCGGGACGGCGCGACGGTCGTCGGCGCCCGCGTCGCCGCCCCGCAACGGCTTTCGGTCGGCAAGCGGATCGCGCCCGAAGTGGTGGCCGCCGCCTGCGCCCTGCCCGCCGACGCCATCGCGCTCGACCGTCATGCGCCGTGCATCGCGTCCTGCGGTGCGCCGTTCGTCGTGGCGGAGGTCAAGGACCGCTCGGTGCTGGCGGCCGCAACCCCGCGCACCGAGATGTTCAGCCGGCATTTCGCCGCGGAAGCCACCAACAGCGTGCTGCTCTACACCCGTGTCGACGAAGGCCATGTCGACATCCGCTGCCGGATGTTCGCGCCGCTGCACGGCATCGCGGAAGACCCCGCCACCGGCTCGGCCAATGTCGCCCTCGCCGGCCTGCTGGCACAGCTCCGTCCCGAAGCCGATCTTGTGCTCGATCTGACCATCCTGCAGGGCGTCGAGATGGGCCGTCCGAGCCGGCTCGAGGCCCGCGCGGTCAAGCGTGGCGGACAGGTCACCGAGACATCGATCGGAGGCCGCTGTGTGCCGATGATGGACGGTGTGCTGAAGCTGTTATAGTGCAGCGGCCGCTCGGCGGGCGGCAGCCAGACTGACGTATCACTCGGCGATACATCGAGCTTGCGTGATGTATCATAAAATGATACATCTCAATCATGATCAGGTCCTTCAGGGACAAGGCGACGGAAGCCGTCTTCAATGACGAAGCCCGCAAGGGCTTCCCGGCCGACGTCCTGAAGGTCGCGCGCCGGAAACTGGCGATGCTTCATGCCGCCGTCACGCTCGACGATCTCAGAAGCCCACCGGGCAACCGGCTCGAAGCCCTCAAAGGCGATCGCGCCGGCCAGCATTCGGTCCGGATCAATGACCAGTTCCGGGTCTGCTTCGTCTGGACGCCGGAAGGCCCGAAGGACGTCGAGATCGTTGACTACCACTAACCGGCCAACGGCCAACCCGGCACAGGGAGAACGTGCAATGCCTAAGAAGCTTCCTCCGACCCATCCCGGAGAGATCCTTCGCGAGGAATTCCTGGCCCCGCTGGGGATGTCGGCGGGCAAGCTAGCGAAGATCTGTGACGTTCCCCGCACGCGAATCGAGCGCCTCGCCAGCGAGGACATCGGGGTCAGCGCCGATACCGCCCTGCGCCTTGGCAAGGCGCTCGGCACGACCGCGCAGTTCTGGCTGAACCTCCAGAACAATTACGACATCCGGGTCGCAGAGCGCGAGATCGCCGACGTGCTCGCCAAAATCGAACCGATTGAAAAGAGCGCCGCCTGATACACGCACAGGCAGGCGTGACGCCCTGCCCGCTCAGAAGTCTTCCGGACAGGGATCGACGATCTTCCAGAGCTCGGTGCCGTTCTTGATCTTCTTCATCTCGGGAGTGAGGCCGCCGTTGCGGCGGATCCAGTCCTTCACCGTGTCCGGATAATAGGACATCAGGTCCGAGGTGCCCTCATAGCTGGTCACCTTGATGCCGAAGGTGAACGCCTTGTCGTAATAGGCCTGGTGGAAGCCGAGGCTGGCGCGCGGCGTGACGCAGATCTTGTTCATCGGCACGATGCCGAACACCAGCGTGCAGGCCGAATTGCAGATGCCGTCGATGATGACGCGCTGCCCGGTCTTACGGATGTGCTCGTACTTCGCCTTGTACTCCTCGACATAGCCGCCGTGGTCGCGCGTGATGTGCAGGTCCGCGCGGGCGCTGGTCGCGACGAGCAACGAGATCAGCAGAACAATGAATCGCATGGGCAGTTTCGGCTGGAAATGTGATGCGGCCTGGGACCCCGAACAGGGTGGACCATCGATCAAGAGTCTGGCGTTAGTGTGTTTGAATTTCGTTAAGCATAACGGCGCCGGGACCGGATTCAGGTCCCTCTGTAACAAATTGAAAAAGCAAGACAAATCGGCAGACCTGCACGATCCCCGGGGGCTCCGGACCCGTTAATTCCCAACGCACCGGCCCCCTTGCCGCGAATCTCGTAGCTCACGATGCCCGCCAGGCGCGCCTTCGCATGCACGGGCCATCCGCCCGGCGTGGGGGGCCAGCTGGCGCCGGCTTCGGCCGGATCACATCCGCGGTGCCCTGGACAACACAACGATCCGGCCGGGGCGCATCCCGGCCGGATCGCGTGAGACAACCTTCCTGCGTTCAGAACGACAGGCTGTCCTTGGTCAGGGTCCAGCGGCCATTCTTGACCTGCTGCACCTGGGTGACGGTGGTCGCGAGGTGACTGGTCTTGGAGAATTTCGTCGGCGGTGAACCGAAGATGTCCTGGAAGGTGTCGCCGGATTCCAGCGCCGCCAGCATCTTCGCGCCGTCGAGGTCCTTGCCGGCCTTGTTGGCGTAGTGCGCGAAGGTCATCATCGCATTGTAGCCGATGATCGCCTGGGCGTTGGGCTCGGTGCCGAACTGCTTCTTGTAGTTCACCAGCCAATTCTTGACCTTGCCCTGGGCGGTGTCCTCATAGGGAATCTCGAACTGGCCGGCGGCATAGAGCCCTTCGACCACGTCCTTGCCCAAAGCCGGCACCTCCAGCACGTTGGTCGGCGTGGCGCCGAGGAAGGTGACGTCCCATCCCAGCTTCTTCGCCTCCCCCATCGCGCCGATGGTCTCGCGGATCACGGTGCCGAGCACGACGAGATCACAGCCGTCGGCCTTCATCTTGGCGACCTGGGCGCTGAAGTCGGAGGCGCCGCGCTTGTAGCTGGTGACCGAGGCCGGGGTGATCTTCATCGCCTCGAGCTGGCGGGTGAAGCCATCGAGCACGCTTTTGCCGTACTCGTCGTCCTGATGCATGATGCACGGCTTCTTGAAGCCCTTCGTGTCCATCATGTATTTCACCGCCGCGCGGGTGCTCTCGACATAGGGCAGCAGGTTGTTGAACTTCAGCCGCTCCTGCGGCTTCGCCGGATCGAAGCGGTAGGTGAACTCGGCGGCGGTGAGCGGGAACAGCTGCAGCACACCGGCATCGAACAGGATGTCCTGCGCCGCGAGCACGGTGGGCGACCCCATCGGACCGATCATGGCGAAGATCTTGTCGCGCTCGATCAGCTTCTGCGAGGCGAGCACCGCACGCTTGGGATCATAGCCGCTGTCCTCGACGATCAGGCGGATCTTGCGGCCCTGGATGCCGCCGGCGGCGTTGATCTCGTCGACCGCCATCTTCAGACCGTTCGCCACCGGCACGCCCCAGCCCTTGATCGGCCCCGACAGGTCCTGGTGGCTGCCGAGCACGATCTCGGCCGGCGTGATGCCGTCATTGGTGACCTTGGTCTGCGCCATCGCCGGCAGATGGATGAGCCCGAGCGCGCTCACCGCAAGGCCGAGCGCCCTGAATGATGTCGACATGTCCGTCTCCTCTGCGTTTCTCCGTTGGCCTTTTTGATCTTCGAGGGCCGGATGCCCGCCCCTCGCCGTCTGCGATCTTCGCGCCGCTCACGCCACCGCGCTGTCGCGGTACATGGCGTCGATCTCGGCGGCGTAGCGCTTGTTCACGAAGCTGCGCTTGAGCTTCATGGTCGGCGTCAGCTCCTCGTCCTCCGGCGTCAATTGCTGTTCGATCAGGAAGAAGCGCTTGATGGTCTCGACCCGGGCGAAGTTGGCGTTGACCGCCTCGATCTCGCGCCAGATCAGGTCGCGCACCTCACGCGCCCGGCACAGGCTGGCATAGTTTGTGAACGGGATGTGGTGATCCTGGGCGAACTTCTCGACGTTCTCCTGGTCGATCATCACGAGGCAAGTGAGATAGGGCCGCTTGTCGCCGACCACCACCGCGTCGGAGATATAGGGCGAGAATTTCAGCTGGTTCTCGATCTCCGACGGGGTGATGTTCTTGCCGCCCGCGGTGATGATGATGTCCTTCATCCGGTCGGTGATCCTGATGAAGCCCTCGTTGTCGATGCTGCCGACGTCGCCGGTGTGCAGCCAGCCCTTGGCATCGATGGTCTCGGCGGTCTTCTCCGGCTGGTTCAGGTAGCCTTTGAACACGAAGTCGCCGCGGATCAGGATCTCGCCGCGCGGACAGATCATGACCTCGCCCCACGGCACCGCCTTGCCGACCGAGCCGAGCTTGGTGCGGTCCGCCGGCATGACGGTCGCCACGCCGCAGTTCTCGGTCTGGCCATAGACCTCGCGCATGTCGATGCCGAGCGCGAGATACCAGCGGATCAGGTCGGGCGAGATCGGCGCCGCGCCGGTGAAGGCCAGGCGGCAGCGGTCGAGCCCGAGCATGCGGCGGATGTTACGGAACACCAGCCAGTAGGCCGCGTGGTTGGCGAGCCGCAGCGGCAGCGGCGGCGTCTCCTCCTTCAGCCGGCATTCGGTCATGCGGTTGCCGATCGCCATCGCTTGCCGATACATCCACTGCTGCAGCGGCGTTGCGTCCTTCAGCGCGATGGTGATCGCCGAATAGAACTTCTCCCAGATCCGCGGCACCGCGAGGAATGCGGTCGGCTGCACCTCGCGCAGATTGTCCGGCACCGTTTCCGGGCTCTCGGCGAAGTTCATCACCGAGCCGAGCGCCAGCGACAGGTAGTAGCCGCCGATCCGCTCGGCCACATGGCACAGCGGCAGGAACACCAGCCGCTCCTCGCTGTCGGTCAGCGGGAACAGCGCGTCGGCGTAGCGCATCTGGTGCACAACGCTGCGGTTGCAGTGCATCGCCCCCTTCGGCGGCCCGGTGGTGCCGGAGGTGTAGACGAGGATGGCGAGGTCGTCCGGCCCGCGGCTGCCGATCATCTCGTCCCACAGCGCCTCGCGGCCGTTCATGTGGTTGCGGCCGATCGCCATGAATTCGTCGAGCGACAGCACCATGGGATCGGAGAAGCCGTGCAGGCCCTCCATGTCGAACACCACGATCTTCTCGAGCGTCGGGCAGGACGCGCGGCAAGCCAGCACCTTGTCGAGCTGCTCCTCGTCCTCGACGAAGATCACCCTGGTGCGGGAATCGTTGACGAGGTACTGCACCTGGCTCGCCGAATCCGTCGGATAGATGCCCGACGACACCCCGCCAGCGCACAGCACGCCGATATCGGCATAGACCCATTCGGGCAGCGGATTGGCCATGATGGAGGCGACATCGCCGGGCCGGAACCCGACCGCGTGCAGCGCATAGGCGATCTCGCGCGAGGTTTGCAGCCATTGCCGCCAGCTCACCGCCTGCCAGATGCCGAAGGTCTTCTCGCGCAGCGCCGGCCGATCGCCACGGGTCTCGACCGCGAGCACGAAGCTCTTCGCGATCGTCTCGGCCACCGTCAGCACCGCCGCTCCCGTCATTGCCTGATCCCTTGGCCTGTTCCCTCGCCACCGGCCATCAGCCGGCCGTCATCGCCATGTTTTCTTCTTCTTCCATCGCCGCTCGCCCCGTGCGCCCGCCTCCTTGGCGCCGAGGTAGAATTCCTGGATGTCCTTCGAGTGGAGCAGCCGCTCGCAGCTGTCGTTCATCACCACGCGGCCGACCTCCATCACATAGCCGTAATGGGCGGTCTCGAGCGCCACCTTGGCGTTCTGCTCGACCAAGAGGATCGAGGTGCCCTGCTCCGCGTTGACGCGGCGGATGATGGCAAAGATCTCCTTCACCAGGAGCGGCGACAGGCCGAGCGACGGCTCGTCGAGCAGCAGCAGCGTCGGCCGGTTCATCAGTGCCCGCCCGATCGCCAGCATCTGCTGCTCGCCGCCGGAGAGCTGGCCGGCCGGTTGCGCCAGCCGTTCGCGCAGCCGCGGAAAGTAGCCGTAGACCCGCTCGAGGTCCGCCGCGACGCCGTCGCGATCGCGGCGCAGGAACGCGCCCATCATCAAATTCTCGCGGACGCTGAGGAACGGAAACACCTCCCGCCCCTCCGGCACATGGCTGAGACCGAGCGCCACGATGCGATCCGCCTCCATGCGCTGGATCGGCTGCCCCCTGAACTCGATCGTCCCTTTCTGCGGATCGAGGATGCCGGAGATGGTCTTGAGCACCGTGGTCTTGCCGGCGCCGTTGGCGCCGAGCAGCGCCACGATCTGGCCGCGCGTCACCTCGAGGCTGATGCCGCGGATCGCCATGATCGGGCCGTAGTAGCTTTCGACGTTGCTGAGCTTGAGGATGGTGTCGCTCATTGCTTTCGTCCTCAGGCGCCGAGATAGGCCGCGACGACGTCGGGATGGGCCTGCACCTCGGCCGGCGCGCCCATTGCCAGCACTCGTCCGTAATTCAGCGCGATCACCCGGTCGGAGACGCGGTTGACCAGGCTCATGTCATGCTCGACCATCAAGACGGTGATGCCGAGCTCGGTCTTCATGTCGCGGATCCAGAACGACATGTCGTCGGTCTCCTCGACATTGAGCCCCGACGACGGCTCGTCGAGCAGGATCAGCTTCGGCTCGGTGCACAGCGCACGCGCGAGCTCAATCACCTTGCGCACGCCATACGGCAGGCCGGAGATCAGCTTGTCGCGATAGGCCTCAAGGTCGAGGAATTCGATCACCCGCTCGACATGCCGGCGATGGGCCTTCTCCTCGCGGTGCACGTTCGGCAGGAACAGCAGCTCCTGCCACAGCCGCGTCCGCGAGTGGCGGTGGCGGCCGACCAGGAGGTTGCTGAGCACGGTGGCGTTCTCGAACAGCTCGATGTTCTGGAAGGTGCGCGCGATCCCGAGCCGCGCGATGTCGCTTGCCGGCGCGTTGGTGATGTCCTGATCCTCGAACACCAGCTTTCCGGCAGTCGGCGGATAGATCCGCGAGATCAGGTTGAAGATCGAGCTCT
This sequence comes from Pseudomonadota bacterium, assembly GCA_040756765.1. Classification (GTDB taxonomy): domain Bacteria; phylum Pseudomonadota; class Alphaproteobacteria; order Rhizobiales; family Xanthobacteraceae; genus Bradyrhizobium_A. The sequence continues at coordinate 96,191 of JBFLYG010000019.1, forward strand.
TGCCGGCGCCGTTGGGGCCGATAATGGAGAGGATCTCGCCCTTCTCCACCGCGAAGTTGACCGCGTCGACCGCCTTGAGGCCCCCGAAGTGCAGCGACAGGTTTTCGGCGCGGAAGTAGCTCATCGGTTCCGCTCCGATTTCACATAGACCTTCTGCCGCTTGAAGGTGGCGCGCTTGTAGAGCGGGAACAGCTGGAAATACAGCTTGATCTTGACCCAGCGGCCGTAGAGGCCGAGCGGCTCGAACAGGATGAACAGCACCACGATCAGCCCGTAGATCGCGCCCTTGAGGCCATTGGCGGAGGCGAACGCGGCGACCGTATCGCGGATCGCCGCGGCCCGCGCCGCCCCCGCTCCGAAGGTCGCGGCAACGCCGGCGATGACGGTCGGCACGTCGTCCTTCAGGTAAGTCAGGAACGGATCGACCATGACGATGAAGATCGCGCCGAGCACGGCGCCGTGCAGGCTGAAGGCGCCGCCGATGATGATCACCATGATGAACTCGATCGAGAGCTGCAGGGTGAACATCTCCGGACTGATGAACGACAGCTTGTGGGCATAGAGGCAGCCGGCGAAACCGGTGATCGCGGCGCTGATCGCGAACGACCTCACCTTGTAGCGCGCGACATTGATGCCCATGCTGCGCGCGGCGGTCTCGCTGTCGCGGATGGCGATGAAGGCGCGCCCGGTCGGCGAGCGCAGCAGGTTGAGGGCGCCGACGATGGTCAGCACCAGCACGCCGAGGCAGAGGTAATAGAACGCCGGGCTGTCGCGCGGCACGCTCGTGCCGAGCCACTGGATGGCCTTGACCCGCATGCCCTCGTTGCCGTTGGTCACGCTCTCCCAGCGCGCCAGCACCTCCTCGACGATGAAGGCGAAGGAGATGGTGGCGATCACCAGATAAATGCCCTGCAGCCGCAGCGCCGGAAAGCCGACCAGCGCGCCGATCACCCCGGTCAGGAGGCCCGCGGCAAGGAAATAGGCCGGAAACGGCACGCCGCGCTGCTGCAGATAGGCCGTGGTGTAGGCGCCGATGGCGAGGAACGCGGCGTGGCCGAGCGAGGCCTGCCCGGTGAAGCCGGTCAGGATCATCAGCCCGACGCCGACGATGGCGTAGATGCAGACGAACACGAGCTGGCTGAGGAAATAGCTGCCGAGCGCGAACGGCGCGAGCAGCAACACGCCGAGCAGCAGGCCGTAGCACACCACCGCACCGCTGTGCGGGAACAGGCGGATGTCGTCGTCATAGTCGGTCTTGAACATGAACCGCATGACCGCCCTCACACCTTCTTGCGCGCGTGGGCGCCGAACAGCCCTTCGGGCCGGATGAGCAGCACCGCCAGCAGCACCACGTAAGGGGCAACGTCCTTCCAGCCCGCCGGCAGGTAGAAGCCGGCCATGCTCTCGATCACCCCGATCAGCACGCCGCCGACCACCGCGCCGGGGATCGAGCCGAAGCCGCCGAGCACCGCGGCCGGGAACGCCTTGAGCCCGAGCACCAGGCCGACATTGGAATGAATGAAGGTGATCGGCGCGAGCAAAACACCCGCACAGGTTGCAACTGCCGCACTGATCGCCCAAACCATCGACACCACCCGCTTGACCGGGATGCCCATGTAGTAGGCCGCCAGCATGTTCTCGGAACTGGCGCGCATGGCGGTGCCGAGCATGGTGCGGTTGAAGAACAGGTAGAGCAGCGCGCACAGGATCAGGGTGGCGGCGATCACCGAGAGCTTGTCATAGGCCAGCACCAGGCTGCCGAGCCGGACCACGCCCTGGCTGAACGGCGTCTCGATCTTGAGGTCGTCGGTGCCCCAAATCATGCCGGCGACCGAGCGCAGGAAATAGCCGAGGCCGATGGTGGCCATGACGATGGAAAACTGCGGGTAGCCGAGGATCGGCCGCACCACCAGCCGCTCTGCCAGCATGCCGAGCAGCGCCATGGCGGCGACCGCGGCGACAAAGCCGATCCAGTAGTTCAGGCCGAGAATGCCGATGAAGGTGAAGGCGAAAAAGCCGCCCAGCATCATCAGGTCGCCCTGGGCGAAGTTGACGACCTCGGTCGCCTTGTAGACCAGCACGAAGCCGAGCGCGATCAGGCCGTACACGCAGCCCAGCGCGACACCGCTCACCAACTGCTGAACGAAGTCCAGCATCGCCGATATCCCTCCCCCGACGCGCAGCGATTCTGGTGATCGCCTTCTCGCGCATCTTGCGCGGCCCTGTCGTCCGACCGCGCTGGCCTTCCTGAAGAAGCGTAACGTTGGCTGCCGTCATTCAGCCCCAATTCGCCGCGGCGTGTCAACAAAGGGTGGCTGCGACACGGTGCGTAACCGCCCGCTGCCGCAGGGCAAATCCGGCGCGGCGTGGTCCCTGCGGCATGACGCAGGCTCTGCCGCAGCGCGAGAGCCGGCCGAACGGCGGGACGTGGTCCCGGCTTTTCCCGACAACGGACGGTGCTCGCCGGGCGGTCGGCGATCGCCTCGGGGAAAAGAGCCCGGCCAACCCACATTGGGGCTGGCATTCGGAGTTCGCCCCGCTATGGTGGCGCCGCGCGCGCTCGTAGCTCAGCTGGATAGAGCATCGGATTTCGATTCCGAGGGTCGGGAGTTCGAATCTCTCCGAGCGCGCCAGTCCGGTACAGAACTGGGCACGCCAAAACCTGCCGTTTTTACGCTTTCAACAGCGACGAGCGTGCGCAGGAGCGCGCTTTTCGATCCCATGATGCGCAGTTCTTTCTGATCGACTTCGATCCGTTGGGCGAGCGCGTGGAGGTGATCACGGCGGTAGCCGCCGCCGTCAGCCCGCATGCGCTTACGCGCCGTCCTGGCAAACGTCTTGAGAGCCCGCGGTGTGATGGTCGGGCCGGCGCGATCAATCGCGTCCTCGGCCCTCTCTGCGTCAAGGCGGGCCTGATCGCGCGTGGCCTTCAACTCGGCTGATCCGATCCTTCAGCACGGGTTCCGAAAGATCGGCGATCCCGTTTTCGATCGCATCCGCTTGAGTTTGGCATCTGCCTCGGCCGCCCGCTTGCGCAATTCGGCGATGTGCACCTTTCGTCGCTCCGCGCGCTCGGTGCGGCGATCGAGTACGTCCGACAAAAGCTGCTCAAGACGCTTGGGACAACCGGTCTCGCCCTGGCGGGCTTTGGTGCAACAGGTGTAGTAGCGGTAACGGCCGCTCTTGCCGTGCTCGCGCCGAGCCATCGGGGCATGGCCGACACACGCCGGGCCCGCCGGCGTTGGTCAAGGCCGCCAGCCGGCGGAGCCGGGCGCGCGCAGCGCGAGCCTTGACCGACGTCAGTTGGTCCGGCAGCGCCTTGCTAGACCGAACGGCGCGGCGAGACCAAATCGGGCCGCGTCGCTAGCACATTGTGCTGACATGTTGAGCGCAAAGGAGAACCCCAATTCTTGCAAGGTGCGTCCTTGCCAGAAAAGTTGCGATAAGTCTCTGCACTGTCACGCGATCGACCGCGGCGCACCTTGGGCGCTTTATCCTGCTATCAAGCGGTCGCTAGTCCGCGTTCCACCAATCCTGCGCTCTCGTTTGCTAAAGTGCGATCAAACAAAAGCCAAGTGAACTGCTGAGGCAGCTGATTCCGTGCAGGTTCATTGCCGCTGTTAGGCCGCTTCTTTGCCTGCCGAACGCACGTCATGCTCGGCAGACGATTGCTATACGCGAATTGTGCTGACCGGAAAGTTGCTTCAAGGCCGCAATGCGCGCTGACGCGGATCGGTTCTAGCTACTCTCGATCTCGCCAAGAACCTGATCGAATCTCCTACGCCTGAGATCGTCATCGGTGATCCAAAATAGAAATTCCCCAACGTCTCCCCACGTCCAATACATTCCGTCGCTCGACGAAAATTGCATCAATAGGTGATGCGTTTTCGAAGACCCATAGTCGGATTGCTGGTGACCAAACATCTGATGCCGCCTCGTTGCTGTCGGCAAGTGCAACTTGGCGTTAAAATCGATCGCGGCGGGAGGAATTGCGCCGGCCACATCGTGCCCGTAACCAAGCACCAGGTTGGTGCCTTCTCGCAACGTGCGCTGTGTTGTTTCGTTCAAACGCTGTCCCGCCAAGGTCCCTCACGCGGTTCAACCAATTCAAAAAATCATCCGCCGCTTTACTGCCCAGTTCACCCGACGCAACCTTTTCGGCCTGCCGCGGGATGGTCTGGAGTGCATTCCGCCAAACCAGTTCCGGCCGCTTTAGAAGTTGCTGGAGCGCCGTGCGATCAGCCGGCGTCGCCGTACCATTGACGATGCGCATGCCGTAGTCAGCAATGGCGGTACCAGGTAGGGCATTCCTGACCCGCGTATCGAGCGAACGAACCCAATTCCAGAACTCGGCGACATCAGTCGCGGTTGTCCGGATGAGAGGTCCTCGCGATTGCGCCCTTTTTATCCAGGCTTCACACTCTCGCGCCATGTTCGGCTCGTGCTTCTGGTCCTTCCTAAAATGCAAATAGGTGGCGTCCGCCAAGAGCAGATTGCACCACAGCTCGATGTAGATCCACAGGTATGGAAACATCGCGTCGGGAATCCAGAGATCAATCGTGCCTTTTTCAATAAACGGAGATAGTGACGCGGTCGCTTCTCGATCGGGAAATACCTGGGCAAAGGTGTTGCGGTTGGTCTCTTGATCGCCGGGCGGGCTGGTTGGGCAGGCGACCGGCTCCATCCACCATTTGGGATAGGCATCCGGTCGGGACACTGCCGGCAGAGCCCATGCAAGCTTCCTGTTCAAAGGATACTTGGCATAGAGATTGCGCGCGTTGTTGGGAGGAGCCGTCTCAACGAGTTGCCCCGAACCACCCTCGGAGAACAGCACCGCGCTCTCCCCGAAGTCATCGTTATTCCCGAAGAAATGTAGCACGCCGCTTGACGGCAAGGCTCTACGTTGCGGCACTTGGGGGAGTTTTGAAAGTTCGACCTGGCCGATAAATGTAATCGGTTGTCCGGTTTCTCGACCGAGCGGCCAAGGCCGCCCTCTTGAAAGCGTCGGATACCCTCCAAAGTAAGTCAGGTTTCCAGGTTCTTTTCGAGGCGGATAAATCGGTTTGAATACGATCGCTTCCAACGCTCGGCGTCGTCTTCCAAAATAGAGCCAGTCCATCATGCCGGAAAACTCACTGTCCCGCTGCAGTGATCATTGATATTCACGGCCCGGCGATCAAGTCAACGATAGGTAGTATTATTGATAATTTTCTTGTGGTCTTATTTGGCGCCGTGCGGGTAGATCGTCACACAGGCAATGGCAGAGAGCGCACGGTCGTCCTTCCTCAAGGCGGCGGAGCATATTGTGGGCGGGAGGGATAGTGTTCAAGTCCTGGTTTTTCCGAAAGTCCTCTAACCATCCAGAGGCTCGATTCCTTCACGAGCCGGCGCCGCGGCTCCTTCTTGGAGACACCTCTTTCCCGAAGTCGCCCGAAGGTCCGCGAGTGCCCGCCCGTTATCGGGGGCCCGCGCTGGTCCTTACGGCTGAGGTCGAAAACGTCTCGTCATCGGTTCTTCAAGATGCGATCCGCCGGCGCGCCCCAGACATTGACTTTGGTACTGCTCCCCCTGAGCCGACGAAACCGGGACAACGCCCGACGGCGCTCGGCACCTACCCGGAAGCTATCAAGGCCTTTACAAGCGGGCGGTCTCCACTCCTCTGCGGCATCAGCTACATCTCGCAAATAACTCCCAAATACGTGGAGAGACAGAGCTACGTAACATCTTGCTGGTGGTGGCCACAGACACGCGAAATTGTGGCCAAAACGAAAGCGCATGCTGTCACTTTTGTGCAGGGCGAATTCGAAAAGACGCCTGCAAGAGAACGCATTCTCGTGGAGATGCAACTTGTTGCAGCTGCGCTCGACGTATTGAAATCGGCGACTGCGGTGGTCTGGCGCGACGCGAACGCTATGTGGCAGCCTGATCAATTTCGCTCTCAGCTGGACCGGGCAAAAGGCGATATTCCCCTCTCCTTGGCTGTCGCGGTGAAGCTAGGCCGTGATACCCAATACTTGCATCCGGACAGAACGCCGAAATGGTTCGCCCGGACTGAAGGGCTGAATGCCTTCGGCCTCATGGAAGTCGAGTGGCGGGCCTTCTCGGGTGAACCTCGAAACCTCATCCAGTGGATGCAGGGCATTGTTAGGTATCTTGTTCACAACGGGCCCACCATCTCCGATGGCGCGTCCATGAAATCGGAAGTCCCGGGTATTATGCCGAACATCGTCATCCGCCACGAGCCCTCCTCGACAGTTCTTGGTACGCGCGCCTACGCCGTCTATCCGCAGCGCATAAAGTGATTTCGCCGCGACATCGATTACTCGCATGTCCTAAGTTGCGGCGACGCCCGCCCTGGCTATCACTTCTATTCTAGAATTAAGCTAGGGGCGCCGATATCGGGCTAACCCGACGCCTCTATGAAATAGGGCGAGTTCCATCCCTTAGGCGTAGCGCAAGATCGCAGGCGGTCGCAGTTTTGCCACTTTGGAGCGCATCGCCGGCTGCAACATCATAGCGCCATGGCGAAGCAATAGTGCCCATCTTCATCGGCCGCGGCGCGCCAGGTCGATAAATCGTCCCAGCCACCACCGCCACTACTTCACCAAACTGCACTTGCTCTGTGCCAGAGGCAGAAAGGCCTCATCCGCGGGAATGGCCGACACCAGCTTGTAGTAATCCCAGGCTCCCTTGGATTCCGCAGGCTTCTTCACCTCGAACAGATAGGCCGGATGAATCTTGCGTCCGTCCGCACGGATCCGCCCTTTTCCGAACAAGGGGTCGTCGGTCGGCATCTCCTTCATCTTCGCGACGATCGCCTTGCCGTCATGCGGATTTCCGCCCAACGCTTCCAGCACCTTGAAGTAGTGCAGCAGCGACGATGCCACGCCCGCCTGCGCCATCGACGGCATCGCCCTGGTCTTCATCCGCCCGGCAAAGCGCCTGGAAAATCCACGGGTCCCCTCGTTCAGATCCCAGTAGAATGCTTCCGTGAAGGTCAGTCCCTGCGCCACGTTCAGGCCGAGCGAGTGCACATCGGTGATGAACAGCAGCAGCGGCGACAGCCGCTGGCCACCCTGGACGACACCAAACTCGGAGGCCTGCTTGATGGCGTTGATGGTGTCGCCACCGCCATTGGCGAGACCGATCACCTTGGCCTTGGAAGCCTGTGCCTGCAGCAGGAACGAGGAGAAGTCCGAGCTGTTGGGCGGATGCTTGACGCTGCCGAGCACCTTGCCGCCCTCCGCCTTGACCACCGCCGACGTATCGCGCTCCAGCGAGGCGCCGAAGGCATAGTCCGCGGCCAGGAAGAACCAGCTGTCGCCGCCGGCCTTCACCACGCCCGTGCCGGTGCCATGGGCGAGCATATAGGTGTCGAACACCCAGTGGATGGTGTTCGGCGAGCACTGCGCGTCGGTCAGATCCGATGTCGCGGCACCGGAATCGAGAAACACCCGGTTCTTCTCGCGGGTCAGGTTGCTGACCGCGAGGGCCACCGCCGAGTTCGGCACGTCGACAATGACATCGACCTGATCGCGATCGTACCATTGCCGTGCGATGCCGGTGCCGACGTCGGCCTTGTTCTGGTGATCGCCGGAGACCACCTCGATGGTCCAGCCCTTGGCGCGCAGCCCCGACTCCTCCGCAGCCATTTGCGCCGCCAGCACCGAGCCCGGCCCCGTGATGTCGGAATAGAGGCTCGACAGATCGCTGAGCACGCCGATCCGGATCGTCTTGTCGATGGCCGCCCTGTCCTGCGCCCATAGCCCGCCGGTCGGGGCAAGCAGCATTGCGCCCGCGACAAGCGCTGTGATCATCCGTGTCATGGTTTCCTCCCCGCTGTTGTTCTTGTCATTGATCCGTGGTCGCGACCGTCGCGGTGCGATCAGAACGCGACGCGGTCGCCGCCCTTGAGGTCCAAAATCTGTCGCGCCTCGTCCGCCGACGCGATCTCGAGCCCGAGCCCTTCGATCACCCGACGGATGTTCGCCACCTGCTGAGCGTTGCTCTCGGCGAGCTTCCCCCGGCCCAGCCACAGCGAATCCTCGAGCCCAACCCGAACATGGCCGCCGATCGCCGCAGCCATGGTGGCCAGCGGCATCTGGCTGCGCCCCGCCCCCAGGATCGACCAGCGGTACTTGTCGCCGAACAGCCGATCCGCCGTGCGCTTCATGTGCATGACATCCTCCGGATGCGGGCCGATGCCGCCGAGAATGCCGAACACGGTCTGGACGAACAGTGGCGGCTTCACCAGGCCACGTTCGAGGAAATGGTGCAGGTTGTAGAGGTGAGCGGTGTCGTAGCACTCGAACTCGAAGCGTGTGCCCGATGCGGACATGGTCGTCAGCACATATTCGATGTCCTTGAACGAGTTGCGGAACACGAGATCGCGCGATGCTTCCAGCATCTGCGGCTCCCAGGCATGCTGGAACGAGCTGTAGCGCTGCAGCATCGGAAACAGGCCGAAGTTCATCGATCCCATATTGAGCGACGCGATCTCCGGCTGGAACGTGGCCGCCGGCCGCAGCCGCTCCGCGACGGACATGAACGGGCTGCCGCCGGTCGTCAGGTTCACCACACAATTGGAACGTTGCTTGATCACCTTAAGGAACGGCTCGAAGGCCTCCGGCGTCTGGTCGGGCTTGCCGGTTTTCGGATCGCGGGCGTGAAGATGGATAATGGCCGCGCCCGCCTCCGCCGCGCCCAAGGCCGCCTCGGCGATCTCCTCCGCCGTCACAGGCAGATAGGGCGACATGCTGGGCGTATGGATGGATCCGGTCACGGCGCACGTGATGATCACCTTCCGAGAGGACATAAGACTGAGATCCTTCAGTTGAAATTTTCAATTCGTTGTCACGACAACCATCGCTGCCGATGACGGCGGCGCTTCACGGCCGCGTCGTCCGTTCCGCGGCCAACAGGACGGCCACGCCAGCCTCCTCGTCGACGCGGCCGATGATCGAACGACATGCGCACAAGACCCTGCTCGCGCATTCAAAGGACAGAAAGGCTTTGGAGCGTCATGACGACTCACACGCAAAGCCTTCGCCCTTTCGTGGCTATCTGCGATAAGTCTCGGCGAATTGCTCGCGCAGCTTCGCCTTTTGGATTTTGCCCGTCGCCGTTTTCGGCATGCCCTCGGTGAACAAGATTCGCTTCGGACACTTGAACGGGCTGAGATGCGATCTGATCCTGGTCATCAGCTCGTCCTCCGCGAGGACTTCGCCCGGCTTGAGGACAACGACCGCCGTGACAGCTTCGCCCCAGCGATCATGCGGCAGGCCGACCACCGCGGTCTCCTGCACGCGCGGATCGGCGGCGTAGACGGCCTTTTCGACCTCAATCGACGCGACGTTCTCGCCGCCGGTCTTGATCACATCCTTGAAGCGGTCTTCGAACCATAGAATGCCGTCTGCGTCGAAACGCCCGCAATCGCCGGAATGAAACCAGCCTTGCGCGAAGGCGGCGTCTGTCGCCGCCTCGTCGCGCAGGTAACCGGACAGAGCCTGCGGGCTGCGATAAACGATCTCGCCCGACTGCCCCTCAGGCAGGAGCTGCCCCGATGCGTCCATGATCGCAACCTGCACGTTCACCGAAGGCGTTCCGACGGCGCCGGGATGGCTCAGTTGGTGCTCGGGGCGGAAATAGGTCGCCAGCGGATTCATCTCGGTCTGGCCGAACATCAGCGCGAAGTCGCAGCCAAAAGCCTCCATCGCGTTGCGCAGCTCGTGCGTCGGCATCGGCGCCATGGCGTAGATCGCGAGGCGCATGCTTGCGACATCTCGGCTGCGTCGCGCCAGGCTTTCGAGCAGCGCGCGATACATCATCGGCAGGGCGAAGACCACGGTCACGCGCTCAGCGGCGATCAAGTCAAGCAGCCGGTCGGCGTCGAAGCCGCGCTGGATGAAAAGCGTTGCGCCGACGGCGATGGCGGGTGTCGCGATCACGTTCAACTGTGCGGTATGGAATAAGGGCAACAAAGCGGTGGCGCGGTCTTTCGCCGTCATGCGCGTATCCAGTGCGACGCCGAGCGATTCGAGATAGACAGCGAGATGACTGCTGACGACGGCCTTTGGCGCCGAGGTCGTGCCACTGGTGTAAAGATAGGAGATCGGGTCGCGGTCCTCGACAACCGCCTCCGGCTCCGCTGACGAGGCGCCCTGTTCGAGGGTTACGAGGGTGACCTGACGCTGCGACGCCGGCGTGCCCACCAGGTCGCCGCCAATGACGATGACGTCCTGGAGATTGCGCGCATCGTCGAGCCCGCCCGCCAATTGTTCGCCGAGCGAGCCCTCGACGACCACGCCCTTGACTGCGGCGTGGCTGAGCACGTAGGCGAGCTCCTTGAAGCGCCAGAACAGATTGATCGGCACGCAGACCAAACCGAGCTTTGCGCAAGCGAAATAGACGACAAGGAATTCCGCGCAATTACCCGACATCAGCGCCAGAGCGTCGCCGCGGCGATATCCGAGCGCCGACAATCCGTTGGCGACGCGATTGACCCACTCGTTCAAGGCTTGATAGGTGAACCGGCGCTCGCCATCGACAATCGCCAGATTTTTCGGCGCCCGCGCCGCACTGCGCGCGAGAAGATCGCCGACATTGACACGCGAGATCAGATTTCTCTGCAGAACGAGATCGGTCATCGCCTCCTCCCTCTTTTATCTATCTTCTTCGTTATGCGTCACACGCTTTATTCTTCGGTGACAGGCTCGTTCAGCAAGCGCCGTTTGATTCCAGCATCACTTCTCAACGGCTGGCACGTTGACATCTTGGTATAGGTCGGCCCAGGCTGCGCGCAGCTTGTGCTTCATGACCTTGCCCCCACCGTCTCGGGCAAGGCATCGACGAAAACGATCTTCTTGGGCGTCTCGAAGCCGGCCAAGCCCGCGCGTGCCCAGTCAAGCACCTCGCGCTCCTCGACCTTCGGCTTTGCGCGCACGACAAATGCCGTCACGGCCTCATCCCAGAGCGCGTGCTTCAGCCCTACGACGGCGGCCTTGAGCACCCCTGGATGCTCGTGCAGACGCGCCTCAACGCGCATGCTGGATACGTTCTCGCCGCCGGACTTGATGATGTCCTTGTAGCGGTCGATCATGACCCGCGTGCCATCTTCGGTGATCAGGCAACTGTCGCCCGAATGGAACCAGCCCCCCGTGAATGCCCGCGCGGTGGCATCGGGATCCCGGTAGTAGCCGGCCATCGTGACGGGTGAGCGGTAAACAGCTTCGCCGGGCTCGTTCACCCGCCCCGCAGACAACAGATCGCTTCCGGCATCGTCCATGATCGTCGAGGCCAGCAGCGGGCTCGGTACGCCCACGTAATTCCTGGCGCTTCCCGTGGACTCAAACAGCGCCCGCTGCTTCGATGGCCAGAAGCGGTGGCAGGCGATGACCTCAGTCTGCCCGAAGATGCCCACGAGCTGAAAACCCGGCCGGCTCCAGGATTCCAGGCGACGCAGAACCTCAGGTTCCACCGCCCCCCATCCATAGAGCATCACGGTCAACGTCTTGTTCTGCGGAGCCCGTTCTTCCAGCGCCCGACTGATCTGCTTGATCGACTGCGGCGCGCCACCCCAAACTGCGGTTGCCGCATGCTTGACCACGGCGTCCGCCACGGCCTCGGGATTTGGCCTGCGCCCGATCACCAACTTTCCGCCAGCGACCAACGCTGGCATGGAAAGGATCTGATCGCCGATGTGATAGACGATCGGCAGGAAGGAGATCAGACAGATCCGGGATTCGATATCCAGCCCCCGGGTAAAGGATAGCGCCAGTCCATGCGACGCCAGGTAGGCATAGATGTGCGAGAGCATCACCGCCTTGGGCATCGATGTCGTGCCGGATGTGAACAGCAGTTCCCAGATGTCGTCGCCATGCACCGTCGCCACCGGCTCCTCGCTGCTGTGGCGCGCGATTTCCTCGGCGAAGTCCGTGCTTCCCGGGATCACCTCTCCCTCGATCCGGATCGTCACATTGACCGGAGCCCCGGCATCGCTCAGCGCGCGCACCACTTCGGGCCGCGTGCCTGCATCCGCAATCACGAACAACGGCTTCACTTGGCCGACGAGGTACTGCACCACGTCCACCGCGAAGGCCGGATTCATCGCGGCAGGAACCACGCCGATCTTGGCCGCCCCGAGTTTCGTGACATAGGCCTCGACCGAGTTCTCGCACACCATCATCAGCCGATCGCCGCGCTGCAGCCCATGATCACGCAGCATGTTGGCGATGCGATTGGCGAGCTGATCGGCCTGGCGCCATGTCAGGCTTGCAAACTTCGGGTCGGAGTAGGCCCCTTCCCAACCGACGATGGCCACCTCGTCGGGGCGGCTCCAGGTCATGCGCTCGGTGATATCCCCGACGCATACCCGGTCCCAGCGCCGATCGGCTCTTCGGTCATACAGGCGCTCGGTGTCGAACTGTGCGTCCATCCTGCCGTCTCCCATCTGCCACCCTTCACCCGCCAGAGGACAACTGTGTCACGCTCTTGAACTGATGAAGCCGTGCTTCGCCCGGCGTGGGCGACCTCCAGCCCGGTCGCCCTTCAGTGCGTACAGAGCGCCGAACCCGCGCTCCAGTCCGGCACACCTGAGCGCAACATCATTCTCGGAAACGGCGTGATCGCCTGTGCTTGGAATGCTCTCGCCTGCGATGGCGGACATTCGGACTTCCTCCCTTGCGCCGCTCTGACGGCAGCGCACAAGCCTTCTTAATGAAGATCATTCACTGATAATGAATATCATTCATCTTGAGTTGTCAATGGCGAGGCGGCGGAAGAGGCCCCCGCTCCGCTGGATGTCGCCGAGGATCGGCGCACTCGTCCGAGGGATCGGCGAATGCGCATACGATCGAAGATGATGGCTTCGAACCGGATCAGCGCGCTGGTCGTTGGCCGGGCGCGCGCGGAAGTCACATCCTGAAGACGCCGTAATGGGGGGCATCGATCGGAGTGTTGAGCGACGCGCTCAAGGCAATCGCCAGCGCGTTTCGCGTGTCGATGGGGTCGAGAATGCCGTCGTCCCAGATTTCGGAAGTCGCGTAATACGCGCTTGATCGCTCGCGGTATTCGTCGAGGATCGGCTCCCGGATCGCGGACAGCTGTTCTTCGGACAACTCGCCGCCGTCGCGGGCGAGTTGCCGGGCCTTGATGTCCGTGAGCACTCCGGCCGCCTGCTCCGCCCCCATCACCGAGACCTGGGACTGCGGCCAGGTGAACATGAAGCGTGGATCGAACGCCCGCCCGGCCATGCCATAGGTGCCCGCACCATAGGAGCCGTTGCAAACCACGGTGAATTTGGGCACCGAAGCGCCGGCCACCGCCATGATCAGCTTGGCGCCGTCCTTGGTGATACCGCGGCGCTCATACTCGCGCCCGACCATGAACCCGGTGATGTTCTGCAGGAACAGGAGCGGCGTCCGGTTCTTGTCGCAGAGCTGGATGAAATGCGCCCCCTTGAGCGCGCTGTCGTTGAACAGCACCCCGTTGTTGGCCAGAATGCCGATCTGGTAGCCGTGCAGGCGGGCGAAGCCGCACACCAGCGACTGGCCATAGCGTGGCTGGTATTCGTGAAACCGGCTGCCGTCGACGATACGGGCGATGATCTCGCGCATGTCGAACTGCACGCGCGGGTCCTTGGGGATGATGCCGTAGAGCTCCTCCGGATCATAGGCTGGCGGCTCCGGCTCGACCCAGTCCACCGCCGCCTTCTGCGGGCGGGCGAACCGCGCGGCGATGTCGCGGGCGATGGCGATGGCGTGCAGCTCGGAGGCCGCGGGATAGTCTCCGGTGCCCGAGACGCTGGTGTGCATGTCGGCGCCGCCGAGTTCCTCAGTCGTCACCTCCTCGCCGGTCGCGGCCTTGACCAGCGGCGGCCCGCCGAGAAAGATCGCGCCGGTGCCACGCACGATGACGTTGTAGTCGCTCAGCGCCGGAACGTAGGCGCCGCCCGCGGTGCAGTGCCCCAGCACCACGGCGACCTGCGGCACCCCCATTTTCGAGAGGATCGACTGGTTGCGGAAAATACGCCCGGCGTAGTAGCGGTCGGCGAAGAACTGGGCCTGCAGCGGCAGGAACCCGCCGGCGCTGTCGCACAGATGCACCACCGGAAGGCGGTTCTCGATCGCGATGTCCAAGGCCCGCACGATCTTCTTGACCGACAGCGGATACCAGGCGCCACCTTTCACGCTGGCGTCATCGGCATGGATGATGACCTCGCGGCCGGCGACCACGCCGATGCCGACAACCTGCGCCGCCCCCGGCACCTCGCCGTCATAGGCCATGTTGCCGGCCAGCGTCGACAGCTCGAGAAACGGCGTGCCTGGATCCAGCAGCGCCTCGATCCGGTCGCGCACGAACATCTTGTTCTGACGGCGCAGCCGCTCCATGTCGCGTTCCGGCCGAGCGAAACGGGCCGCGCGCTGGCGCTCCTTGAGATCGACCGCAAGGCGGCGGTTGTGCTGGTGGTTCGCCCGGAAGTCCGCGGCGCGCGTATCGGTCAGCGAGTTGATGCGCTGCATGTCATCCCTGTCCCTGCGAGAGAGTCACCAGGGCGGCATCGCGATCGAAGCTTTCGCCCTCACGCACGTGAAGCCGCTCGACCATGCCATCCTGCGAGGCCCGGATCGTCGTCTCGAGCTTCATGCTCTCGATCACGACAAGCACTGTGCCAGCCGCAACGCGGTCGCCGACAGCCACGGCCACCGATACGACCATTCCTGGCATCGGGGCGCGGGCCACGTTGTGGCCGGCCTCGCCGCCGCCGCTCGCCAGCGCCTGCAGCGGATCGACATAGCGTAGGCTCCAGGCCCGCCCGCGCAGGTGAACATGAACGATGTCGCCGTCCACGACATAGGCCACCGGCTCGGTGATGCCCGCCATGGTCAGGGTGCCGCGACCGTCCGCCTCCTCGCGCAGCGCGACCGTGCCGCTCCAGCCGTCCGTGACTTTCAGGTGAAAGCCGTCGCGGACGCGGGACAGCCACAGCGCGCAGGTCTCCCCCGCAAGGTCAAAGGTATGATACACCTCAGTTTCTCCAATCACCGAGCGAAGCGTGCAGTGTCGGCACCGCCTCGGCCGCATCGCGCACCGGACGGGTCACCAGCGCGGCGAGGGCCAGCAGGCGCGCCTCGATCTCCGCGTCACGCCCCTCTCCCGCTGCGATGTCCGGATGTTCGTCGAGATAGCCGGTGTGCACGTCGCCCGCCCTGAAGCCCTCGTCGCCGAGAATGCGTGCCAGAAAAGCGGCGTTGGTCTCGCAGCCGAGCAGGACCAGCTCGGTGATGGCGCGCCGCGCACGGGCGACAGCCTCCTCGCGGCTCTGCCCATGCACGATGATCTTCGCCAGCATCGGATCGAACGCACTCGTCACCACCTGCCCTCGCGAAATGCCGCTATCGATCCGCACGCCCTCGCCGTCTGGATAGACCAGCGACAGGATCTTGCCCGTGGTGGGGACGAAGCCCCGCTCCGGAGCTTCGGCATACAGGCGCGCCTCGATGGCATGGCCACGCGCCGCAACGTTGTCTTGCCGGAACGACAGCGGCCGGCCGGCGGCAACAGCGATCTGCTCGGCGACGAGATCAACGCCGGTGATCATCTCGGTCACCGGATGCTCGACCTGCAGGCGGGTGTTCATCTCCAGGAAGTAGAACTCGCCACCACCATAGATGAACTCGACCGTGCCGGCGTTGCGATAGCCCGCGGCGCGCGCGATCCCGGCGGCGGTCTCACAGATCTTCGCCCGCATCTGCGGCGTCAGCACCGGCGACGGCGTCTCCTCGATGATCTTCTGGAAGCGCCGTTGCACCGAGCACTCGCGCTCGAACAAGTGCACCACATTACCGAAGGTGTCGCCGAAGACCTGGACCTCGATATGCCGCGGCTTCTCGACGAACCGCTCGATGTAGAGCCGTCCGTCGCCAAAATAACGCTGCCCCTCGCTGCGCGCCTGCGCCACCGCCTCCTCGAGGCCGGCAAGATCGCGCACGATCCGCATGCCCTTGCCGCCACCGCCGGCCGACGGCTTGACCAGCAGCGGCGTGCCGATCGCCCGCGCCCGGGCGAGAAACGTCTCCGGATCACGCTCCTCGGCGGCCGAGGGCGCCACCGGAAAGCCGTGGCGCGCGACAAAGTCTCGCGCCCGGATCTTGTCGCCCATCAACTCGATCGCTTCTACCGACGGACCGATGAACGCGAGGCCCGCCGCCCCCACCGCACGGGCGAACGGTGCGTTTTCCGACAGGAACCCGTATCCCGGATGCAGCGCGCCGGCGCCGGCCGCGCGCGCCGCCGCGATGATCTGCTCACCATCGAGGTAGGCCGCGACCGGCGTGCGTCCCTCAATCCGGATCGCCTGATCCACCATCGTCACGGCCGGCGTGCCGGCATCGACTTCATGGTGGACGACCACGCTGCGCAACCCGAGCCGCCGCAGCGTCTTGATGATCCTGACGGCGATCTCGCCGCGATTGGCGATCAGAACCGTATCGAAGGGAAACGCGGCTTCAGTCACGAACTCTCCCGCTAGTCGATGCAAATGCCCGATGTCAGCATGCTGGTCAGATCACGTGCGGTCTGGGTCACCTTCAGCGCCCCCCGGCCGTTGACGTGGCCCCAGGCCAGGTGCTCGATCGCACCGAACAGGACGTCCCGCAGCAGGCGGGGATTGACGTTCGCCCTGACCTCGCCGGTCTTGACCGCCTCCTTGACGATGCGGATCAGCACCGACGTGTAGCGCCGGTTGAGGTCCTGGATCGCCGAGCCCTCGTAGTCGGTGGCAACGCGGACCTCGGCGATGAACAGGCGACACAAGTCCGTATCCGATACGAAAACCTCGATATGGCGCTTGATCAGCGCCTCCAGCCGCGACGGGAAACGGTCGTGCTTGAACACCTGGGTCTCGAGATCGACCAGGATGCGCTCGTAGAACTTGTTCAGCACGCCGTACAGCAGGTCGCGCTTGTTGCGAAAGTACCGATAGACCAGACCATCCGAAATCTTCGCGATGCGCGCGATGTCGGCGATCGAGGCTCCCTCGAAGCCTTTTTCGGCAAAGGCGCGCTTCGCGGCGTCCAGAATCGCATCATAGCGATCCTGCATACGCTCTGGGCTTATGGTCGGCATGTCGGTGCTCCGGGATTGTCGGGCGATTGAAACAAGAACCGCATCGTTACCAATCCAAAAGGCCTGTGCCAACATGTCCGAAATCCGCTTATGAGCCATATTGAATATCATTCATCTTGGCATGTCAACGGCGGAGACACCGATGTCGGCCGCTCCGGCCGATCGAGGCGAATGATCGCGGCAGCGCCGTCGCGTGCAAGATCGATCGATGTCCTCCCCTCGGCTCCCGCCGGCGCGCTCGTCTCCGCTCCCGAAACCAATGCCCCCTCCTGCTTTTCCGCGCGCGGCCATCTTGCCCACCACGCGATTATGGCTATGATGACGCAAAATGAATTTAATTCAATAAAGGCAAATGCACGCCCCGGCCGTCGATGCTGACGGGCGGTCGCGGCAGGCGCCGCATCCCGGGAGGACCATCCGCGTGGCCGGAAAATTTTTCGATCAGTTCACGGACGGCGAGATCATTCGCCACGAGGTGACGCGAACCGTCACCGAGACCGACAACCTGCTGTTCACCGCGCTGACCCACAATACGCAGCCGCTGCACCTGGATGCCGAGCACGCCGCCCGGTCGGAGTTCGGACACATCCTGGTGAACAGCATCTTCACCTTCGGACTGATGGTCGGCGTGTCGGTCACCGACACCACGCTTGGAACACTGGTCGCCAACCTCGGCATGGACAAGGTCGTGTTCCCGAAGCCGGTGCGGATCGGCGACACGCTGCGCTCGGAAACCACCGTGGTCGAGAAGCGCGAGAGCCGCTCCCGCCCGGGACAGGGCATCGTGGTGTTCGAGCATCGCTGCCTGAACCAGCGGGATGAGGTCGTCGCCCAATGCCTGCGCACGGCGCTGGTGAAGCGGAGCCCGCCATGATGCTGCGCTCGCTGCTGTTCACTCCCGGAGACAGCCTCAAGAAGATGGAGAAAGGCGCGGCCGGCGCCGCCGACGCGCTGATCCTCGACCTCGAGGATTCGGTGGCCGAACCCAACAAGCCAGCCGCCCGCACGCTGGTGCGCGACTTCCTGACAGCTCACCCGTCGCGCACACGCCAGCAGCTTTGGGTCCGGATCAATCCGCTCGACACCCCTCATGCCCTCACCGACCTCGCGGCGACGGTCCGTGGCATCCCCGACGGCATCCTGCTGCCGAAGGTCAATTCCGGCAGCGATGTGAAGACGCTGTCCAACCACCTGGACGCGCTGGAAGCCGCGTTCGACGTCCCGGCCGGCCACATCGGCATTCTGGCGGTCGCCACCGAGACGCCCCAGGCGTTGTTCGCGCTCGGCAGCTACCGCGGCTCCAGCCCGCGGCTGCGCGCCCTGACCTGGGGCGCCGAGGATCTGGCAGCCGCGCTGGGCGCGAGCGCCAACCGTGACGCCCAGGGGCAACTGGGTTTCACCTACCAGATGGCGCGTTCGCTGTGCCTTGCCGGCGCCACCGCCGCCGGCGTCCCGGCGATCGAGACCATCTTCCCGGACTTCCGCAACCGCGCTGGACTCGAGGCCTATGCGTCCGCCGGCCGCCGCGACGGCTTTCGCGGCATGATCGCGATCCATCCCGATCAGGTCGAGGTCATCAACAACGCCTTCGCCCCCTCAGACCAGGAGATCGCATGGGCGCGGCGCGTGGTTGCTGCGTTTGATCAGGCGACGACCGGTACAGTCGGACTCGACGGCCAGATGCTGGACATGCCGCATCTCAAGCAGGCGCGTCACCTGCTCGCGATGGCAACGCAGATCGCCGGACGCATGTGAGGGACACGGACGACCGACCATGATCGCCATCGACCAGACCACCACAATCGGCGGGGCATTTGCCCGCGCTGCGGAAGCGTATACATCGCGCCCGTTCCTCGCCGCGCCGGCTGGCGCGCATCGCAGCTACCACCCGCAGGGGTATGAGATCGACTTTGCCACCGCCGCGCGCGAGGTCCGGCGGCTGTGCGACCTCTATCGCGCCCATGGTTTCGGTCATGGCCACCGCGTCGCCATGCTGCTCGACAACCGCCCCGAGCACTTCCTGCACAAGCTGGCGCTCAACACGCTCGGCATCTCCTGCGTGCCGATCAATCCCGACTACCGCGCCAGCGAGATCGCCTACCTGCTGGAGAATTCGGAGGCCGACCTCGCCGTCGTCTCCGGCGAGCGACAGGCGCAGCTGATGGCCGGCATCGCCGCCTCATCGCATGCGCCTCCGGTCGCCCCGCTCGACGACCTCGCGTCCCTCGTGCCGCCGTCGCGGGCGCCACGGAGCGACGCCGTATCGGCCGCAAGCGAGGCCAGCGTGCTCTACACCTCGGGCACCACCGGCCGGCCGAAAGGCTGCCTGCTCTCGCACGGCTACGAGCTGGACGCGGGCGCCTGGTATGCGAGCCGCGGCCATATTGCGGCGTTCCGCCCGGAAGGCGAGCGGCTCTACAATCCGCTCCCGGTCTATCACGTCAATTCGTCGGTGCTGTCGTTTCACTGCGTGATGCTGACGGGCAGCTGCCAGATCCAGCCCGATCGCTTCCACCCGAACCGCTGGTGGCCCGAAATCCACCAGACACGGGCGACGATCGTGCACTATCTCGGCGTCATCGTTCCCCTGCTGCTCGGCCAGCCGCCCGGCCCCGCCGAGCACGGGCATGCGATCCGCTTCGGACTCGGCGCCGGCGTCGAGCCGCAGCTCCATGCGACATTCGAGCAGCGTTTCGGCTTTCCCCTGATCGAGGTCTGGGGCATGACCGAGATGGTCCGCGTGCTGCTCGACAATGCGCCGCCGCGGGCGGTCGGCACCCGATCGTTCGGGCGCCCGACGCCGGGCGTCGAGGTGCGGGTCGTCGACGAGCAGGACAACGACGTGGCCACAGGGGCCCCCGGTGAGCTGATCGTACGGCATTCGGCCGCCACCCCGCGGCGCGCCTTCTTCTCCGGCTATCTCAAGGACGAGCAAGCCACCGCCCACGCCTGGCACGG
Source organism: Pseudomonadota bacterium (assembly GCA_040756765.1). GTDB lineage: Bacteria > Pseudomonadota > Alphaproteobacteria > Rhizobiales > Xanthobacteraceae > Bradyrhizobium_A. The sequence continues at coordinate 116,273 of JBFLYG010000019.1, forward strand.
CGGCTGGTTCCACACCGGCGACACCGTCCGCCAGGACGCCGACGGCACGCTGCATTTCATCGATCGGCGGAAGAACATCATCCGCCGCTCCGGGGAGAACATCGCCGCCGCCGAGGTCGAGGCGGTGCTGCAGGCCCACCCGCTGGTGAAACAGGTCGCCGTCCTCGCCGTCCCCGACGAGATCCGCGAAGAAGAAGTCTTCGCCTGCGTGGTGCTGGCCGACGCCGCCGATCCGGACACCGCCGACCAGGCGCTGTTCGACCATTGCTACGCCGAGCTCGCCTATTTCAAGACGCCTGGCTGGATGCTGTTTGTCGATGCGCTGCCGACCACCGGCACCCAGAAGATCCAGAAGCACCAGATCTTCGCCGACAGTGCCGATCCGCGCCGCTTGCCGGGCGTGCGCGACCTGCGCGCGCGCAAGAAGCGCGACACCACGAGGGCCTGACCATGGGACGCCACTTCGACGAATTCACCGTCGGTGACCGCTACGAGACGCCGCGACGGACCATCATCGACGCCGACATCATGCAGTTCGCGGGTCTGACGGCAGACTTCAATCCGCTGCATACCGACGACATCTTCGCCGCAGAGAGCGACTTCGGCCGGCGCATCGCCCACGGACCGATGCTGATCGGCATGGCGTTCGGGCTCGCGTCCCGCGCCGGGCTGCTCGACGGCACCGCGCTGGCGCTGCTCGACGTCGCCTGGCGGTTCCTCGGCCCGGTTCGCCCCGGCGACACCGTGTTCGCGCAGATCCACGTGACCGAGACCCGCCCCTCGCGCAAGCCCGACCGTGGCGTGGTCGCGTTCCGGATCGACATGATGAACCAGCAGCGCGACGTCGTGCAGAGCGGCGCGGCCAAGATCCTGATGAAGCGGCGAACGGCGGCGGCGTGAAAACCGTCCATGTCGGCGGGACCCGCCGCCGGCACGGTTGACAGGCCTCACACTTCGTATAATGAATTTCATTCATTATACGAAACAGAGACAGCCAGGCACGGCAGAGACATCCGGAGGACAGCGCGCATGACGACATCCCAGGCCGGCCCGGCCGGCAGCAACCGTCCGATGATGTTCGCCCTCGACGAGGAGCAGCAGACGATCCTCGATCAGGCCGACCGCTTCGCGCGCAAGGAGCTTTATCCCCTCTCCGAACGGATGGATCGCGACGAATGGTGGCCCGCCGATGCGTTCGCCCGCATCGGCGCGAACGGCTTCTTCGGGGCCACAATTCCCGAGGAGTATGGCGGCGCGGGCCTCGACCTCCTGGCATCCGGCCTCGTGCTGCAGGGCTTCGCCCGCTGGAACCACGCGATGGCGCTGTCCGTCGTCGCCCATGACAACCTCTGCGCCAACAACATCTATCGCAACGGCGACGAGCGGCAGCGCCGCAAGTACCTGCCCGACCTGTGCGCCGGCCGCACGATCGGCGCCCTCGGCCTGACCGAGCCCGGCGCGGGCTCCGACGCGCTCGGCTCCATGCGCACGACGGCAAGGCGCGAGGGCGACCACTACATCCTGAACGGCGGCAAGATCTACATCACCAACGGGCCGGTGGCCGACGTGGTGCTGGTCTATGCCAAGACCGACCGGGCCAAGGGCGCCCACGGCATCTCGGCCTTCATCGTCGAGAAGGATTTCCCCGGCTTCAAGGTGGCGCAGAAGCTGACCAAGATGGGCTATCGCGGCAGCCAGACCGCCGAGCTGGTGTTCGAGGACTGCCGGGTGCCGGCAGAAAACCTCGTCGGCGCCGAGAACTCGGGCGTCGCCGTCGTGATGAGCGGGCTCGATCTCGAGCGCGCGATGATCGCCCCGCTGTGCCTCGGCGTCGCCGAGCGCGCACTCGAGCTGTCGATCGACTACGCCCAGACCCGCCAGCAGTTCGGCAAGCCGATCGGCTCGTTCCAGATGGTCCAGTCCATGCTGGCCGAGATGTACGTGCAGGTGGAAACCATGCGGACCTTCACCTATCGCACGCTGGCCGAGGCCGCGCCGCTCGAGATCGGTGGCGGCGGCCGCGGCGACATCCACAAGCTGACTGCAGCCTCCGTGATGTATGCTGCCGAGGCCTGCCATGGCGTTCTGGACAAGGCGCTCCAGATCCATGGCGGCAGCGGTTATATCTGGGAGTCGGAGATCAACCGGCTGTTTCGCTCCATCAAGCTGCTGGAGATCGGAGCCGGCACGACGGAGGTGCGCAAGATGATCATCGCCGGCGAATTGCTGAAGGGCGGCGCGGCCCATGGTTGAGCCCCGCCCGGATCAGCTCGGTCTGAGCGACGACGAACTGGCCGCGCAGCGCACGGTGTTCGCTGCCGACGCGCTGCAGGACCAGGTGGTGGTGCTGTCGGGCGGCGCCGGCGGCATCGGCCGCGCCATTGCCTGGTTGTTCGCACGGATCGGCGCCCATGTCGTCGTCGTCGGACGCGACCAGGGCAAGCTCGACAGCCTCGTCGCCGGCCTTACCGGCCGCGGCCTCAAGGCCTCTGCGCATGCTGTCGACATCAAGGATCCCGAGGCCGTCCATGCCCTGTTCGACAAGGTCTGGGCGCAGCACGGCCGGATCGACGGCCTGATCAACAGCGCCGGCGGCCAGTTTCCGCAACCCGCCATCGACTTCTCGGTGAAGGGCTGGAACGCCGTCATCAACACCAACCTGAACGGCACCTGGTACATGATGCAGGCCGCCGCCCAGCGCTGGCGCGACCACAAACACCCGGGCAACATCGTCAACATCGTGGTCGTCACCACGCATGGTCTCTACGGCATCGCGCACACCATCGCGGCCCGCTCCGGCGTGATCGGGCTGTCCCGCAGCGTCGCGGTGGAATGGGCCCCGCTCAACATCCGCGTCAATTGTGTCGCGCCGGGCGCGATCGAGACCGAAGGCTGGAAGGTCTATACGCCCGAGGCGCGCGCCGCCTACCCTCGCTCGAATCCGATGATGCGCGCCGGCTCCCCCTGGGACATCGCCGAAGCCTGCGCCTATCTCGCAAGCCCCTCCGGCGGCTTCGTCACAGGCGAAACGCTCACCGTGGACGGTGGCGGCCAGCTCTGGGGCGAAACCTGGACAACCGGAAAGCCGGCATACTTTTCGCCGGACCAGAACTGAACTGCTCGCCTCAGGTTTGGTCCCGCTGAGACCTCCCTCAGAGGACAATCGTTGAGGACCGACCGACCCGACTGGAATTTGCGACGCCTCAGAGCGTGTTCTTGTAGATTTTTCCGTCCTTCATGATCACCTTGAAATTCTTGTCAGGGTCAGAGAGCAGACTGATGTTGTCGACCGGGTTGCCTTCGATCAGCAGCAGATCGGCGAGCGCGCCCTCTTCAACAACTCCGAGCTTTCCCGGATACGGGTTTCGCTTGCCGGACAAGGCGAGGAGTTCGGCATTGGTGCCGGTCGCCATGGCGAGCGCTTCGGATGCGGTGTACCAGCGAGTGAGCGAGGCCAGGATTGCACCTTGTTGCTGAGCCAGGGCCTGAGAGAACAAAACGTCAGTGCCCCAGGCCGTCTTGAGCTTGTACTTTTTTGCGAGCTCATATGTGCGGGCTATGCCGGGCCAAACCTCGTCAGCTTTGGTACGCTGGACGGAGCCAACAGGAAATCCGTCCCTCAAGGCCTCCGGCAGTGGCTGGGTGCTTAGCCACACGCCTTTATCTGCAATCAGTTTGGCGGTTGCATCATCCATCAGGAAGCCATGCTCGATACATTTCACTCCCGCAGCAATCGCGCGCTGGATTGCCGCCGGCGTAAACGCATGGACCGTGACATAGGTGCCCCAGTTTTCGGCTGCTTCGACAGCCGCCCGGAGCTCGGCTTCCGTAAAGGTTGACACGTCAATTGGACTGAACGGCGAGGACACGCCGCCCCCGGCCGTCAGCTTGATTTGTGATGCCCCTTGCATGAGTTGCTCTCGCACGCGGAGGCGCACCTCGTCGGGGCTGTCGGCGACCATGCTGTCGCCAACCTGCTCCATGCGGCTGAGCATCCCGCCGATCGTCCTCGGAAGTTCGGACAATTGACGGAAGTCTCCGTGTCCGCTGGTCACCGTGATGACTGCCCCAGACGGAAAAATGCGAGGGCCGGCGATCAACCCCGCGTCGATGGCGCTCTTCAGGCCGAACACCGGCCCTCCGACATCGCGCACGGTTGTGAAGCCGCGCATCAACGTATCGGTTGCCTCCACGCCAGCCGCGATATTGTTGTACCCGACGTCGCCAGCAATAGCCTGTGTGGGATTGGGCCGAATCAACATGGCGTGCCAATGCGCGTCGATAAGACCCGGCATGAGCGTTCGCCCGTTGCCGGCGATGACGTTGACTTCAGGCTCAACCGCGATAGGAGCCGTCGACACGCGCTCGATGATATTGCCTCTCACCAAGACCTGCGATGGCGCCGAAAGGGCACTGCCCTTGCCATCAAAGATCCGAACGTTCTGAAACAATATCGCATTGGCGATCGGCGTCTGGCGATTTTGAGCGTACAAAGGCTCCGTTAGCCCGATCGCGATAACGAAGACCACAGCGGCAAAGAGTCGTCCCAATGTCATAGCCATGTGGGTGCTCCTCAACAGCGGTTTCTTGGCGGCGCAAAGCCCCGAGAACAAGACCCCCAGCGTCGTGGCAGGCACGCAGGCCGTCAAGCCCAGCTTGGTCGGTCGCGGTATCATAGCGCCACGGGTACGGGGCATAGAAAAGGGACCGCCGGCGATGCCGGCGGCCCCAGTCTAGGGAGGAGCAGACGACCGGCCTGCCAGAGGGACAGCTATCGCCCAACCGATCACCCGGCAGCACCAGAGCGTCCGAGCGGAGCCCTCCGGCTGCCCATGTCGATGCAGCTCACAATCCGTCCGTTTGAGAAACAAGGCCATGACACGGCAACATGTACCGACAATACGTTGGGATGATCACATTGTTCGGTCGCGACGGCGATCGCTGTTGAGCCGACACAAATCGCTGCGCAGCCGTGGCATGCTGCTGATCATCCCATCGCCTTCAGTTCCGCGGCGAAATCCAAAGGGGATGAGCGACGCAATAGCGGCAGGATACCGACTGTCCTGGAGGCGTCGTTTCACACACCCGGCTGCAGCGTTTGCCGCGGGCGGCCTGCGAAGCGCATACGCCTCATCGATGTCAGTGATGCGCCGAGACGCTTTTGACGCACTCCGACAGCATGTCATTGGGCGCGACACGACCGACATCGCCGAGGCTGATCATGCCGACCATGCGCTTGCTCTTGTTGATCACCGGCAACCGGCGGACCTTCAGCGTCTCCATGTGATGGACGGCCTTGGCGAGGTCGTCGTCCTCGCGACAGCAATGAATGCCCGATGTCATCACGTCCCGCGCCATGGCGCGGGAGGCATCGAAGCCCTTGCTGGCGAGGCCGTTGCAGACGATGTCGCGGTCGGTCACCATGCCGACCAGGCGGTCGTTCTCGCCGATCGGAATGCAGCCGATGTCATGGCCCCGCATCAGCTTCGCGATTTCGGTGACCGGCGTATCGGGGCCGACCCAGTCGACGCCCTTGTGCATCACGTCCTTGACTTTCATGGCGGACCTCCTGAGTTGGGCCGCGCCTGACGCGCACGCGGCGCGGCCGCCCACACAGTATAGCGTATCCCGCCGTGCGCGGCGCTGGTGACGGCCGTGCGGAACGCGCACGGCATCACCTGCAACAGGTCGCCGCACTGCCCGCGCGACGTCTACCCATGGTGTCCCCTGACGGCTTGCCGCGCGCGGTACGGGAATCTCGCGGCCGCCGCAACGGATCGATCAGGTCCGGCGATCAACCTCCGCGTGCCCTGGCCCGTCAGCCGGCGGGCGTCGCCAGGGCCGGTATGGGTGATCTGCCCCCGGAAGCTCGCTTGACCAGGGAAGCGCTCGTTCAGCGGCGCCGACAGCATGCCGCAGCACGCCAGAAGATATTGCGTGTCAATGCGCTCGCCGTCGGCGGTCACGACGTCCCAGCGCCCGTCGCTCTCACGATAGTGGGCGGACACGATCCGGGTGTCGAACCGGATGTCCTTCTTGAGGTCGAGGCGGCCGGCGACGAAGTTCAGCCATTGCTCGGTCTCGGGCTGGGCCGGGAAGCGCTCGCTCGGTGTCCAGGCCTTGTACAGCTCCTCGGAGAACCAGTACTGGTACACCTCGACCTCAGAGTCGAAGCGCGCGCCGGGATAGCGGTTCCAGTACCAGGTGCCGCCGACACCGGAGCCCGCCTCATAGGCCCGGACCTTCAGTCCCATCTCGCGCATGCGATGGAGCTGATACAGCCCCGCGATGCCCGCACCGATGACGACCGCATCGAGCACGGTCGCGTTGCCAGCGCCTTGCGCCATTGTTTCTCTCCCTGGTTTTTGTTCGTCGCCGTCCGCGGCTCAGGCCGCGCCGACCACGATTGTCCGGCAGACCGTAGCGAACAAACGTGCGCCGGCGACGTGTCGCGGCTTGAACAAAACCGGCTTTGCTTTGAACGAAGGTGCGTGCGACGCGGACACGGCACGCGGCAACGCTGCCCATCTCGGCTGAAACGCCGATGCGAGCATCCAGGACGGTTGATGATGCAGCTTCAGACGAGCGGCGAAATCTCGCGCGCCTGCCGGCGATATTCGGCCGGCGTCATGTTGAGATGCTGGCGGAACACGCGGTTGAGATGGCTCTGGTCGGAGAAGCCGCACACCCGCGCGATCTCCTTGAGGACCTGCCGGTCCCGGCGCAGGTACTGGCAGGCGCGCTCCACCTTGCGCTTGAGCACATAGGCGTGCGGGCGCATGCCGTAGTGGGCGTGGAACTTGCGCGCGAACTGCACCGGCGTGCAGTTGCAGATGGCCGCGAGGTCGTCGAGCGTGATGTTCCGGAAGATATTGTACTCGATATAGTCCTCGATCAGGCGGGCGTGCGCTGGCCTGAAGCGACCCTGCGCGCACGGCGCCTTGAACTCAACAGTGGCGTATTTTCGCAGGATGTGCACGCTCGCCTGAAGCGCCAGCGCGTCATAGCACAGCCGCCCGCCAGGACCGCCGGCGGCCACCTCCTCGATCATCTGGTCGCTGATCCAGGCGAGGACAGGATCATCGGCACGCAGCAGGTCGTGCAGCTCGATCGCGCCGACGTCCTGGTCGAACAGTTCGTTCGCCGTCCGCGTCATCAGCGCCGGCGCAATATAGAGATGGCTGACCTCGATCGCGTCCTTCCAGCACCAGTTCGACGCCTCGGCACGGGTCATCAGCGTGGTGATGCCGCTGCCGACGTTCTCCTGCTTCCACGGGCCGGCCATGCGCCGGCTCATCGGCGTCGCGCCGTCGCGATAGATCACCGCGATGAAACTGTCGGCGGGCGGCACCGAGATGTCGGAGGGCCCATAGCGGAAGATCCGCAGCCGGAAGTCGCTCCTGCCAATGGCCGCGCTGTCGAGCCTGAGGTCGCCCGGCGCGTAACGCGGCAACTCGTCGACGGTGATCAGCTGACCCATCGCACGATTCCCTCCCTGGAAATCCATCCCGCGATTGTGATGTTCTTGGCCGAAGCGGCTGATCACGCTAGGGCGCTTTTGGCGGCCTGCCAAGCGGCCTCCGTCGCGTTCCCGGCCCGGAAACGCGTCGTCGTCAGTTCCATTCAAGGAAATGTCGGTTTTGTCCAAGTGCCCCACGGGCACGCGGCTCCGGCCACGAGGGCGGCGGCGCCCCGCGACACCAGCCCCAAGTCGGGCTGGCATCGCCATTTTCCCGGCGACTGCGGCCTACAGCCGCCCCTCCTCCGCCAGCCGCTGGCGCTGGGCGTCGGAGAGCTGTCCGGCGCCGACCACCTGCACGGCGCTGTCGGTGTTGTAGGTCTGCTGATCGTCCTTGCGGCGCGGCGAGCCGCTGCCGCCCTCCGCCGGCGCGCTGCCGTCACCGCCGCCATAGCCGAGCACCTCGACCATGATGATCGACGGCTGGCCGCCCTGCGCTGACGCCGGCGCAGCGGGCTGCTGGGTCGCCGCGACGGTGTTCGACGCGGTGGTCAGCGCCGCGGTCGGCGGCCCCTGCACGGTCGGAACGCCCGTCGCTGTGCCCTTCACCTCGATGTTGGCGGCGTTGACGATGTGCAGCGCCGCGAGGTTGAGGTTGCCGGAGACACGGATGCCCGCTTCGCCGGGATCAATGGTGCCGAGCGGGGCGATCAGGTCGACCTGGCCGCGCGGCACCTCCGGCAGCGGCTGCAGCGTCGCGATGCCGGCGCCGGTGCTCGGCGCCTGCGGCGACAGCGTGACGACGCCATAGTTGTCATACATGCGCTTCGGCGGCGTGTAGACCTGGGTGGTCTTGGAGCCGCGGCCGGCGTTGATGTCGCCTTCCGTCGACCAGGCGATGATGTCGCCGCCGTAGGTCGTCATGATGCGCGACAGGCCGAGCAGCAGGCTGCCCTTCGAGTAGGTCTCGATGTTGCCCTTGCCTTGCGTGATCAGGCCCGACGTCGGCGGCGGCACGACGCCGTCGACACCAAGGACGATCCGGCCGCCCGGTGCGAGCAACTGGATGTCGCCGCCGGCCAGCGTGCTGACGCCCGAGCCGCCGAACATGGTGATGTCGCCGGCATAGGCGATCGGCGCGCCGCTCGCATCATGATCGGGGAACAGCGCGGCGATCGCCTGCCGGCCGCGCAGGTAGGAGCCGGCGCGCGGACCACTGGCGTCGTTGAACTCGCGGCCGCCTTCGCGCAGCTCCTGGTAGAAGACCTGGCGCAGGAACACGGCCTGCTGATCCGGCGGCAGCGCCGCAAACCGCGCGCGGGCGTTCGCATCGGAGCCCCGGAAACCATATTGTGCGAACAACCAGTCGGCGAGCTCGGTCTCGTAGGTCTTGACGACCTTGCCCGGCTGGTCGGCGAGCGGCATGTCCGTGCTCGCGCGATTGGCGGGATCGAGATAGCGCAGCAGCGCGCCATAGTTTGCCGTCGCAGCGCCCGCCATCATCGTCACCGATGCGCCGGCGCGGTTGTCGCCGGGCACGATGGCGCCAAGGCTCGTCACCGAGCCCTGGTCGGCCTGGTAGATGTTGCGCCCCGCGGTCACCAGCAGCGAGCCGGGGCCTGCGACCTGCAGGTTGGCATAGAGGATGTCGCGTCCGGCCGACACCACCGAGAGATCGTTGTCGCCGGTGTGCACGATCAGGTTGCTCGCGAGGTTCGCATTGCCGGACGAATCCGGAGACCCGGTCGGCGTGCCGAGGCTGACGATGTCGCGCGCAGCCATCAGGCGCAGCGGCTTGGCGGCCACGAGCCAGCGGACCGACGGCTTCGGCGAAGTGCTATCGGTGCCGGTGACGACTTCGCCGCTCTTGAAGCCGACGATGTCGCCGTTCGCCGCATAGACCAGCATGGCCGTCGGATCCGCCGCATGCAGGTTGCTCGCGGTGTTGGGACCGAATGCGAACAGTTCGTTGCCATTCGGCATGAGAATGTTGAAGTTGTTCTGAACCGTTCCGGTACCATTGGCATTGGTGATCCGGCTCGGCTCACCACGCTGCCAGCCGACGAACGCCGGCTGGAACGGTGTCGCGATGGCGCTGAGATCGGCGCCCGACATGTCGATGGCGTAGCCGCTGCCGTAGATCGAACGGCTGGCGAGCAGTTCGAGCTGTCCCGTCGGCGACGGCGCCAGCAGCAGCAGCGGCGTCCCGTTCACATTCTCTCCGGGATCATAGGCGCCATAGTAAATGCTGCCACTGGCCGCCAGCACCCGCAATGTCGGCGGATAGACGAACGCGAGATCGGTCGCGCCATCGATCGTATCGCCCGACAGCCGGTTCTGCACGGTGGGCATGACATTGCCGCCGGCCGACGTCAGGTTGATCGCCGTGCCGTTGCGCCACAGGCTGAACCAGGTGATCCCGCCACCGACGTGATCGACGCCCGCTGCGGTATAAGGCGTCGTGTTCTGCAAGAGCACGCGGCCTGGGTCCGCCGCACCGGACAGGACGAGATCACCACGCGCCGAGAGATTGACCACGGCATCGCCCGGGATCACGAGCGGGCCGCCGAAACCTATTCCCTTGGCGGCCGTGGTCGGGTCGGGCCAGCGCGGGTCGGCCGCGGTCCGCGTGCCGTAGGTCAGATTGATGCCGCCCACGGTGCCGGCTTGCAGGTCGATCTGGCCGCGCAGGTTCACCAGGATGCCGCTGGAATCGCTCTTGACCTTCGTGGTCATCAGCGAGGGCTGCAGTGGGTTGAGCTGGCCGCCGACCTTCAGCAGCATATCGCCACCGCCGGTCAAGATCGCGGCCCCATCGGCGGTGATCCGGCCGGTCGAGCCCACAGCGATGTTGAGCGCTGTGGAGCTCGAGGTCATCGCGTCGCCGCTTTGGGGGGCCAGCACGCCGGCATCGCCACCAGCCGACACGGTGACGTTGCCGCCGCCGAGCGTGCCGAAGCCGGTGAAGCCGATCAATGTCGGCAAGATGCTGGAGTCGCGCGGCTGTGGCAGCGCCACCGTGCCGAAATTGATCCACCACGCGGTGCTCTGGCCGGCAATGTCGCCGCCCTGGCGCCACAGCCAGTTGCCGGGGTTGCCGTCCTGGATGCGCCTACTGTTGCCGCTGTTGATCGACATCCCGGTGAGGTTGCCTTGCGCCGCCACCAGCAGGTTGCCGCCACCATCCGGATACCAGGCATGATAGACGCTGGCCGGCCCGCCATTGACCATGGCTTCATAGGACGCCCCGCTGTCACCAAGAACGGAGCCGCTGCTCAGCTCGCCGCGCGGCAGGTCGTACCGCTGCTGGTCCTCCGGGCTCATCGCGACGGGTGTCCCCGCCGTGTAGATGCCAAAGGGGGTACGGACCTTCAAGTCGCCGCCGCTCAACAGGTCGAGATCACCCGTCCCCGTGCGCAGGACGCTGAACATCGGCAGTTGGGTCGCAACAGGGGCTTTCAGGTTCCACATCGCAACGGTATCGGCCAGCACGAGGTTGCCGGCATTGGCACTGCGCGACCGCAGCGCGCGGGTGTCGGCGGCGGTCGTATCGGCGCCGGCGGCGAGACGCAGCGACCACGACTGCGATCCCACCGGCAGCATCGGCGCCGCCGCCAGGAACGCGTTCGTCATGGTATCGTCGCGTAGCTTCACGAATGGCGCATTGCCTGGCAGCTTGACCCGCGTCGCCCCCGGGATCAGCGCCCCGGCCGACAGCGTCAGCGCGCCGTTCGACGTCATCGCCAGCGGCAGCGGCGCATTCCGCGGCCAAACCATGGCGTTGAGCGGAGCATCAATCGTCAAGAGGCTGCCTGCGCCGAGAACCGTCCCCACCGGCAGCGTGGTGGCCTGCGGCAGCATCGTGCCGCGGGCGTAGATCACGGTCCCTGCGGCATTGCGGATATCGGCGCGCAGCACGGTCCCGGCCGGCAGGACCAGCGCGCGCTGCAGCGGCGCGTTGGCGGGCAGCACGATGTTCGCCTTCAGTGTGAAGGCCTTCACCGGCAGGTCGTAGTTGAGCACACTCGCCCTCGGGAACACAGTGCCGTCCGCCAGCACCACGCCGTCGCGCGGCATCACGACGTCATAGCCGTAGGGCTGGGTGCCCTGCACCAAAAGCCGCGCCGGCTGCGGTGCTGGCACGGCGCCCCCGCTGGACACGGCTACCGGTGGCGCGCCAAACCCGTCGCTGACACTGCCGTAGACATTGAGATTGCCGCCGGCGCGGATCACCAGCCGGCCCGGCTCGCCGGAGCCGATGATCGCCGTCTTCTGCGTGTTCGGATTGACGCTGTCGTAGCGATAGCCCGACAGATCGATGTCGCCGGAGATGGTCAGGTTGCCGTTGGGCGTGGCGCTGGTGATCTCGACGCCCGGGCGCAGATGGAATGCGTTGGGAGATGAGCGTAGGCCGGCGAGCCGGTTCTGCAGATCGGTGTTCTGCAGCGCAGCCTTGATGAAGGCGTCACTGGACGCGTGCACGCCGTCCAGCAGGGTCTGGTTGATCGTGCCGTTCGCCGGCTGGTAGGTGCGGAAACCATTGACCGCGATGCTGCGTGCCCCGGCGATCGCCACCGGCCCCGCCGCATCGATCGCCACGTCGTTGGCGCCATCCCCCGTCCCGCCCGTGCCGCCGAGACGCGGCGCATCGAGGTCGACGGTGCCGCGGGCGACATTGTCGGCCGAGCGCACGTCGATGCGCGCGCCGGGCGCAAGACCAAGCCGGCCCTTCGACGTGGTGAGTTCGACCACCGCGCGGTTCGGCGCGTCGATCGGCAGGCCATAGCTGTCGACCCGCAGCACCGTGCCATGGGCGTCGAGCACGGCGCCGCCGCCGATCAGGAGGTCGTCGCGAGACGACAACCGGATCGTGCCGACCCGCTCACCACTGGCATTGACCGTGCCGTTGACGATCAACCGGCCGCCGTCGACCGACACGGTGATGCTGTTCGCCACCAGTTCGTCGCCAATCGTCAGGTCGCCCTGCTTGATCTGGAAGCTGCGGGTGCCGACCACGCCGCCGGCCGTGAGCCGCCGGTTGAGCCCGGCGAAATCGTCGACCGTCTGGCCGCGGACATCGATGCCGCCGGCAAGATACGGCACCAGCGTGCCGCCGGCGTCATAACGTCCGGACGCGCTGCCGAGCACCGTTCCGGCCAGCACCACATGACCGGCCGCCGCGTCGAGCGCCGTGACCGCCAGCGAGCCGGCACGGTTGTTGACCGCAGACACGTCGACGACCGAGCCCGCCGTCTGGGTAATGTTGCCGTGGGCGCTCTCGAGGATGACGTCGCCGCCCCAGCTGTAGCGCGTGGCGTCCAGCAGATTGACCGTCCGCCCCGCCATGTCGATGCGCGCCGCATCGGACAGCAGGATGTCGCCGTCGGCGGAAACCGTGAGCTTGCCGCTCGGCAACACCACCGCGGTGGCAACCGTGACGGTGCTGCCTTTCAGGCCGATCTCGGCGCCGAGCGCCGCAGGTGCGTTCGTCCCTGCATCACCGGAACCGGTCACGTTGAGCACGCCGCCCGCGGTGATGCGGTTGATCGAGCCGGCATCGCCGGTGAGCACCGGGGTGATCAGGTTGAGGTTGCCGCCGCTGTAGCTGTAGCCGGTGCCGCTCTGGTAGGCGCCCTGGCTCTCATAGACCGACAGCGTGTTGCGGTTGTTGGCGGTGATGCGGCTGTGTGCCGTGACATTGACGGTGGAGAAGCCGAGCGCGAGACGGTCCAGCGTTACCTGGGTGTCGGGCTTGGTGCCGCTGCCATAGCCAAACACCACCTCGTCCGCGACAATGTTGAATGTGCCGTGGCCGGTGCCGGCGCCGCCGGTGATCACCGCGCCGGGCGGCAGGCTGCGCGGTCCGTTGCCGCCGATGCGGGCAGCGCCATCATTGATGCCATTCCAGATCAGTTGACCGGTGGTGAGTGTCGCGCTGTCACCCGTGGTGCCGAGGCCGTAGATTGCCGGCGTATTGAGCACCAGTGCGTGCAGGCTGGACTGCCCGGTCGCTGGATCGATGGTCGAGAGATTGATCGTGCCGTAGAAATTCACCGACGCCTGCGCCGACAGAACGAGGCTCTCCAGCTTCGGCGCGCCGGTCAGGGCATTGCCGGCCAGCAAGCGGCCGAGCACGTCCTGGTTGAGCACGAGACCGTCGGGCACGACGCCGGCGGCCCGGGCCGCAGCGATCGCTGCCGCGCTGCCGATGTTGATGCTCGGCACGGTCAGGGCGAGGTAACGCGCGCCATAACGCATGCTGTCGGCGACCGACAGCTTGCCCTTCAGGACGCCGAAGGCAAGCGTGCCCTCGGTCGCAATCGCCGCGGCGCCGATGGTGATGCCGCCGGTGATGGAGGTGTTGCCGCTTGACTGCGGCACGTCGATCCGGCCGTTCGACACGATGATCATGTTGCCGCTGGAGCTGTAGGTGTAGCCATCGCTCGACGGCATCACCGCCGCGGCGCCGGCCCCCACCGTATCGATGCGCGCACCATCCTCGATCCGGATGCCCCCGTTTTGCGCGGTGATGAACACCTCAGGCGCCCGCAGCACGGCATCGCCACGCACGACGACCGTCGTGGTGAAACCGGCCGTCGCGACATAGCCGAGATCGAGATAGAGCCTCTGGCCGCCGCCGATCGCGATCCTGGCGGCCCCGAGCGCACTGAGATCGGCCGTCCGCACCGATGCAAAGCCCGCCGTCGGGGCGGTGCTGCCGCCGAGAATCTCGAGCTTGCCGAACTGATCGGTGTCGACGCTCACGACGCCGCCATAGCCGCCCTGGCCCGGCGTGAACAGCGCCTGGCCGGCGAACGAGAACGCCGGACGGTTCGATGTCTGTGCGGCCAGAATGAGCTGCAGCGTCGCTGCATCGGCCGGCAGGCTCGGCCGCGGCTGCCCGGTGCGCGCGGCCGCCGCCAGCATGAAGCTGGCATAGTCCTGCTCGTTGTACTGCGAATAGCTGCGCACCACGGCGCCCGGGGTGATGATCGCAAGGCCGGGCAGGCTGTTGCGAATGCCGGTGTTGGCGATGCCGCCATAGGCCGACGCCAGGAACGAGCCGTTGGGCAACGCGATCACGCCCTGGCCGAGCTGGGTCGTCGCACCGAGCTCGACGCGGAACGCGCCCGGCAGCAGTGCATACGACGCCGGCATCAACGTGTAGGTGCCGGCGGCAAGGCCAGGCACGCCGCCGCCGACCGTGATGCGCTGGCCGATGGCCGGCGCCGCCCCCTGGCTGGCCGGGACGACCGGCGCATAGGGCGCCATCACACTCGGCACGATCGCGAACACCTGGTTGTTCAGGCTGCTGTAGGTGTTGCTGGGGTTGGCCGCCGCCAATGGGCTCGCCAGCACGTCGACCGAGCCGCCACGGCCGCTGATGAAGCCGGCGCCGAGCAGATTGCCGCCGCCGGACAGATCGAGCAGCGCGCCACTCGCAACCGTCACCGCAGGTCCGGCGAGGCGGATGCCGCCGATCACCTGACCATAGCCATCGACACCATTGAGCGCCTGGCTGACCTGCGCACCGTTATAGCGGTAGATGAGACCATCGACGGTGCCGCCATAGGGAATCGCGAGCCCGGCTGCGCTGACCGACGTGATGCTGCCCGCCAGCAGGTCGAGCTGCTGCACGCCGGAAAACCCCTTCGTCGCATCCGCCGGGCCGCCGAGCACGAGCGTGCCGAACGGCGCGCGGACGATGCCGCCCTGCTCGATGGTCTTGCCATACACCGTGAGATTGCCGAACACCGAGTACGGCAGCGCCGGCACATCCGCTGTGGTGCGGCCGAAGCGCACGAGATCGCTCGCGGCGACGAACACGTTGGTGTTGCTGACGGGATAGATCTGCGCCGCATCGAGTTCCAGCGTGCGGCTGCCATAGGTATTGCCGACCACCCGAATGTCGCCGCGGCTGGTGATCACGACCTGGTCGATGCCCGCGATGCTGGTCACCGCTGAAGAGCCGTCGACCAGCGCGATCCCGAGATTGAGCGGCTCGAACGAAGCGGCGAGATCGACGAGATCGGCGGAGATGGTCAATCGCGCGGTGCTCGGCTTGGGCGGCAAACCACTCGGCGTCGTGCCGAAGCCAGCCTGCCTTTGGCCCGCGGCGCTGCCGGGACGGGGCTCGACGGCGCCTTCGCTCGGCGAATACGAGACGGTGCCGAACGCAACGTAGGGTGCAGCCAGATCGATCCGTTCGTTGCCGCCCTTGGCAACTATGTTACCGGAGAGCTTGAGGCTCTGCGGCAGAGTAAGCTGCACGTCACCGTCGAATGCGATGGTTTCCGAATAGAGGCGGAGATTGCCGAAGCCGCCGGCGGCAACCTGGTCGGCGCCGATCCGGCCGTGGCCGAACTGCAGCGCCGGATCGCGCGCGCCCCACACCAGATCAGGCGCAAGACCGCTCACGCCCGCCTGCGCTGCGACCTCGAGAATGCGGAACTTGCGCACCTCGTCCGGGGCCGGCTGGTCGCTCGGATTGCTGTAGCTCGGCGTCACCAGGGCCAGCGACAGCGTGCCGCCGGCGGCGCCGTCGCCGCCGGCCCGCGCCGTCATGGTGCCGTCGAGATAGAAGCCGCTGAGCGTGCTGATGGCGATGCTGCCACCAGCGCTCGCCAGCGTGACCGGACGCACGGTCGTCCCGCCACCGGTCCCTGCTTCGACAAAATCGATCACGGCACTGGTGCCGGAGGCATCGAGACGCGCACCGCGCCGCACGATGACAAAACCGCTGCCGGCCGGCGCGATCGCGCCGGGCGCGTCGCTGTCGTCACCGAGGATGATGCGGCCGCCGGCGTCCGCAAAGCCATAGCGGCGACCGAAGCGATCGACCGCGACAGCGCTCCGCCCCGCGACGTCGAGGACGGCGTTGTCGCCGAGCCAGATCGAGCGCGCCCCGACATAGGGATCGCCGGAACCGCCGATCTGCCTGATATCGATCTGTCCGCCGGCAGCCGTCAGACGGCCATCGACGCTGATCTGACCCGGGCTCCGCAGCGCGATCGTCCGCCCCGGATCGACCGTGATCGTGGCCTGAGTGCCAATCGTCAGCGATCCCCGGTTGAGGTCGAGGTTCGACTGCAGCGTGAGGTCGGCGCCGCCGCGCCGGATCATGCGGCCGCCGACCGGATCCTCCTGAGTGAGCGGCGGCAACCACAGCGTCAGCGCCGACGACGGATCGCTGCCGGTCGGAACGCTCGACGTCATATCGCTGGCGCGATAGACGGGCATCACCACGTCGAGGACCCCGTGGCCGGCGACCATCATGCCGAGATGGCCGTTGACGTCGTAGCTCGCAAAGCCGGTGCTGAACAGCGCCGTATCGATGCTGGTCAACGGCGCCACCGCGTAGGCGCGCGGCGCGATCGTGCCGACCGGGATCATGGTACCGGCCGTGAAATGCAGCGGCACCGGTGCGATGGCGCCGGCGGCGAACATCACCCGCGTGCCGACCAGCGGGATGCCGTTCGGAAACACGCCGGCGTCCGCGATGAAGCCCAACGGAAGCTTCGTCGACGGATCGGTGTAGATCTGCGTGCCGGGCGCGATCGGCGTGCCGCCGTAATAGGTATTGCCGGCAAGATCGGTGAAGCTGAGGCCCGTGGGAACGGTGAAGCCGCTCGGGCCGACGAGCAGCGGCTTGTCCCTGGTGGCATTCACCGCAATGCGGGCCGGCGCGGTGTCGCCGGGCGCAAGATAGGTGATGGTCTCGTCGTAGGTGAACGGCACGGCCGCCCCGGCCGGGATGAACAAATCCTCCGCCAGCAGCAGGTTGACCAGCGCCTTCTCGCCGGCAGCGAGCACGCCGTCGGTCGCGAGCGCCTTGCCGCCGATGACGATCGCCGGGCCGCTGCCGATGGTCAGCGTACCGCCGCCGGCGACGCCGTAGCCACGGATGGCGGCCTTGGGAACGAGGCGACCGCCGACGGTCGGGCCGCCGACGGAGCGATCGTCCGCGACCAGGGTGACGTTGCCACCCTTGCCGCCCTTGATCTTGCCGAGCGGCAGCAGCGCCGCGCCCGACGACACGTCGATGGCGCTGCCGTCTTCCAGCGTCACCCCTTGCGTGGAGTTGAAGGCGACGTTGCCGCCGTCGACATAGGCGAGCCCGGACGACGCGGTCGGGTCGGCCTGCGCGTTGGTCCACAGCCCGCGGGTGTCGATGGTCGCGCCGGCACGCAGCGTCAGTTGCGACAGCCCGGCCGCGGTCAGCAGCGGAAACGGATTCAACGCCTTGTTGTCCGGACGCAGGATATTGCTGATCGTCACGCTGCCGGCGCGCGCGACGATGTCGGCCTTGATGTCCACGACCGGCGCGATCAGGCTGACCTGGGCGCCGGGCGAGAAAGTCAGCCTGCCGTCGATCAGGATGGAATCCGTGGTGGCGATGCTGAAGCCGCCGAGCCCGAAACGGGAGAGCTGGTCGGCATCGAACCAGGCGGTGTTGACGCGCGCCGCCGGCAGCGGCGTCGCCGCACCGAGATCGGCCGCGGCCGGCGGCCGCGCCCCGACGATCACATTGGTGCCGAAGGCCCCGGCGAGGCCGGTCGCATCATATTGGCCGACGGCGAGCTGGCCCGCCCGCGCCACCGTCGACTGGGTGAGCTGGTAGCCGTCGGTTGCACCGGCCGGCCGCGTCGTCACCTGGCGCTGACCGTTGATGACATCGGCGACGATGGTGCCTTCGAAGATCGGCGTCGGCGTCGACAGGATCAGGCGGCCCGCATCACGCCCGACCACATAACCGCTCTCCCAGGACGACATCGCGCCGCCGAGCGGGCTGGCATAGATCTCGGTCAGGCTCTTGTCGACGCGACCGCCCTGGCGATGCTCGACCTGGAAGCCGTTGACGAACGGCAGGTAGCTGAGACCCGCCGGGGCACTGTTGATGTCGTAGATGCGCCCGTCGCGGTCGGTCACGAAGCTGCGCTGGACAAAGCCGCCCTGGTACTGCACCGAGCCGCCGGAGACGTCGAACACCGAGCTGCGCTGCGCCACCACCTCCCGCGACGCCAGCGTGATGACGCCGCCGACCGCGGTCCATTCCCCGATCTTGTGGGCGGTGTTGGCAAGGTAGCCGCTGACCTCGAGCAGGCCGCCGGCGGTGTAGTAGCGGTCGGAGGCGTAGCCGCCGGTGCCGGCCGGCACCAACACCAGGTTGCGGGCATCGACCCACACATTCTGGTTGATCAGCGCACCGCTGTCGCGGTTCTGCGGCGAGTCGCGCAGCTCGTTGCCCTGGATGTTGACCAGGATGCCGTTGGCGGCCATCGGCACCAGAACGTCGCGCACGCCCGATACGTCGATGCGGGCGCCGCTCTCGACGAAGACCCGCTGCCCGGCGCTGACAACGACCTGGCCGCCCTGGGCCAAGGTGGTCGAACCGCCGGCGATATCGACGGTGCCGCCGGTGACGATCTCGACCCGCGACTGATCCTTGCGGTCGGACAGCTTCGCGAGGTTGTCGAACTGACCTAAATTCAGCGCGGCGCGAACCTTATCCTGCACGGCGGAATCGGCGATCAACGCATCGCGCTGGGAGTTCAGCGCGGTGTCGCCGGCCTCGAGCTCCGGCAGGATCAGGTTCCAGCTGTTGCCGGTCAGCGTGATGCTGCCATTGGCATCGCCCGATGAATTCAGCAGGTGGATGGTGCCGCGCTGGTTGACCGAGGTGGTGGACACCAGCACGCCGTCCTGCGTGATCGCGCGCCCGGCGAGCGTGATGTCGCCCTGCTGCGCCGCGACGAGCCCGCTGTTGACGACCCGTCCGCTGGTGCTGCCGGCGGTGAACAGCGGCGCCACCTCGCTGCCGCGCGTCGTCGACCACTGGTTGGCGCTGGTGCCGTAGCCCTGGCGCAGCAGGAAATCGTCGCCGGCGGCGAGCAGCGCCTGTCCCTTCGGGGTGATGATGGTGCCGGCGTTGTTCACCTCGGTGCCGAGCAGCGCGACGAAGCCGCCGCCGACGGTGGCCGAGGCCGGCTGCTGCGTGATCAGCAGCGCGCCGGCCTCGACCACGATGCGGCCGCCCGCGCCGGAGAAGCTCGGCACATAGCCGTTGCCGCTCTGCGACGCATAGATGCCCTTGGTCAGGAACTGGGTGTCGGTGATGTTGGCCGTGGATGCGATCAGCGAGCCGACATTGATCTGGCTCGCGCCGCCGAAGATGATGCCGTTCTGGTTGATCACCAGCACCTGGCCGTCGGCCTTGATGTTGCCGAGGATCTGGCTCGGGCCGAGGTTGCCGGTGACGCGGTTGAGCGCGGTCCAGCCGGTGTTGCCCTGCTGATCGAAGGTCAGCGTGGTGCGCGCGCCGACGTTGAAGCTCGACCAGTTCATGATCGCCTGCGGCGCGGTCTGGCGGATGTTGACGTCGGTGCGATCGCCGTTCACGGCCTGCGTCGGCAGGTTGGCGCCCTTCCACAGATCCGTTCCCGGCGTCGCGCCCGGCGCGACCTGCAGGCCGCCGGCCGCAAGGCCGTTCGGCACCACGACCTGCGGCAATGTCGTCGAGCGCTGCGCGCTTCCCGCCGCACCGCGCGCCGCCGCCTGCGCGGCCTGCATCGCCTGGATCGCTTCGATCGAGCGGCGCATCGCACTCTGGCCCTGCTGCCCCGCCGTGGCGGCGCGCTGCGCCGTCGACGTCACGGCGTCGAGCGCGATCGTGGGCGGCGCCGCATTCCCGACCGGAGATCCGCCGAGCGTCGCAGCCGTCGCGCCGCCAGCTCCGCCCAGCAGCACCAGCAGACTCGCGCCGGTCAGCAGCAGCGCCTTGCGGCGCGAGCGGATCGAGCGATGGCAGGAAGCAACGACAGTTGACGACAGCGCGGCGGAACGGACGGGCATCACGGATCTCTCGGCAGGTGACCTCGGGAGAGCCACCGTCCCGATCATGGTTCGATGGCTCCGATGCCCTTAGACGCTCCTGCCGAGACGAGTTTGCAAAATGCCCGACCACTTTTTTAAGGCCGCGTCGGCGGGACCTTATCGCTCCCGGTTTCCGTGCTACGTGACGAAGGCGTGACGTTTGTGTTTCAACCGACCAGCACCAGACCGCCGGGCAACGCCGTCACCCGCGCGCCGAACGTCTCGTGCAACTGGGTGATGACGACATCAAGCCGATCGAGCTTGAACCGCGCCGTAACACGGCGCTGCCCCAGCACCGCGTTCATCAGCACGATGCGGCCAGGGCGATAACGATTGACCTCGTCGATCACCCGCGTCAGCGGCTGATCGCGAAAGAACAGGTCACCGCCCAGCCAGCCCGCCACCGCCGTGGCGTCGACCGACATCGTCTGCGCCAGGCCACGCGCGCCATAGGAGGCCTGCTGGCCCGGCGTGATGGTGGCGACGGCCTGGCGCTGCTCCACATTGACGCGGCCGCTGAGGCAGGTCACGCACACCTCGGCGCCATCGAAGCGCACATTGAACGCGGCGTCCTCGGCCCAGACGCGGCCATTCGCCGCAACCACCTCGACGCGATGGACGCTGGTCGTGACCGCAGCCTCGCCGTCGATCAGCTCGACGCGATCGACCGGAGCATCAAGGCTCGCCTTGTGCAGGTTGAGGCTGGTGCGGGTGTTGAGGTCGACCGACGCTGACGCCGCCAGCGCAATGCGCTGGCGCTCGCCGGGCCCCGTCCGGTAATCGGCGGCGAGCGCATCAAACGAAGGCCACAGGCCGAGCGGCGGCCGTGCCACCAGCACGCCGGCGGTCGCCACCGAGGCGGCGAGCGCGCCGCCGAGCATGGCGCGGCGGCCGATCGCGATCTGGCCGCGCTGCGGCCGCGCCAGCGCCTCGCCGGGACGCTGCGCCAGCCGCGCGAGCGCCGGCCCGAACGCATGCCAGCGCCGGCTGGCATCGGCGAATGCCGCATCATGCCCCGGACTGAGCGCGCGCCAGCGCGCCAGCGCCGCAAGATCGGCGGTGGTCGCGTCCCCGGACGTCAGGCGCAGGACCCATTTCCAGGCTTCGCGCTGCAACGGCACGCGCTCGTCCATCGGGTCCTCGGAGGTGGTCATGGGCGGCAAAAACTCTCTGGTCGGTCTCGGATGTCAAACACCTGTCAGCGACGACGGCTATTCCCTAGACGTTTGAGCGGGATCAATCGTGCAATCCACCCCCGGATCCGGCGCGCGCCCTGCCTCCAGCAGGGCGATGGCGCGTTCCAGCTCATAGGCCACGGTGCGGCGCGACACCCCCATGCGCTCCGCGATCGCCTGGTGGGTCAGCCCCTCCAGCCGCGACGCCATCAGGATGGCCCGCGTTCGCTCCGGCAGCGCCCGCATCGCCTTCTCCAGCGCCTCGATCTCGAGCCGGGCCTCGGTCTCGCGCGCCGGCCCTGGTGCGGCGTCCGCGACCTCGAGCGCGGCCTCGATCTCGGCGCGGCGGGCGCGGCGGCCATCGGCGCGCAGGCGATCCATGGCGGTGTTGACGGCGATGCGCAGCAGATAGGCGGGCGGATTGCGGACGGGGCCGATCTCGTCCTCGCGGTGCAGCCGCAGCCAGGTGTCGTGCAGGCTTTCGCTGGCCAGCTCCTCCGACCCCAAATGACGGGTCAGGCGGAGCTTGAGCTCTTCATACCTGTCTACCAGCAGCCCGCGCAGCGCCGCCCACGTCGTTCCTGCCATCGACCAACCGAAAACGCTCGCCCCGACCGGTCGTGAGAACCCCATGGGGCGACGCGGTCGCGGCCTACTGTGACGATCTGCTGACGGCAGCTCGGCCCCGGCCTGTCTAGCCCGATTACATGACAGATTGACTACTGCCAGGCAGAAGACGCGGGACGGCAGTCGCCGCCACCGCCCGGAGGCCGCCGTGCAATGGTCATGATCACCGGCTGCTGCAGGTCGGCCGGCGGCGGCGGCCGCACCACCACGCCCTGCAGCACCTGCAGCAGCGCATCGTCACGCTCGGCGCTTCCGGTCGAGCCGATCAGGCCGCTGCGCTCGACCGCGCCGGTCGCCCCGATCCACAGTTCGAGGGCGATCCGATAGTCGCCCGGCCGCGTCCGCGCATCCCGGCACAGGCTTTCGATCACGCGGGCCTGCAGCGCCCCGACGAACGGCCGGTCGCGCGCGACCGGCGCGGCCTGCCCGGCGCCCTCGGCCCGTGGCGCCTCCGTGATGCTGAACGTCTCGACCTCGATGCGCCGTGCGACGAGGCCACTGCCGACGAGCAGCGTGCGCAGCGCCACGTCCGGCGCCAGCCGCCCCTTCACGGTGGTGGAGCGGCGCCCCGCGGTCAGCCGGGTCTCGTAAAGCACCTGCATGCCGCTCGCCCCGATATAGGCGTTGAGCGCGCCGTCGAGATCCTGCGCCGGAATGTCATAGGCGATGATCGCGGGTTCGGCGACCACGCGCCACATGCCGCCCGTCGCCGACACGATCACGAGCAGGATCGCGAGCACAGCCCCGCATGCGCGCGCGAGGGGTTGAGACAATGATGGCAAGGCGCTGATGTTCACACCACAACCTAGTGTCCCGGTTCCAACATTCGTATCACTTTGCAGCAGGCTCTTTTACGAATGTCAGTCATTGCGCCGGCAGATCCAGCGTATCGCAGTTGGTTCGCCCGGACATGACACAATCCTGCAGCCGGCTTGCGCGCGTCAGCTCGCGGGTGAGCCACAGCCCGGCCAGCAGCAGCCCCGCGACGATCACAAGCCCGATCAGCGCGCCGCGCCGGCTGTCGCCCGGGCGGCCCGCGCCCGGCCTGTCATCAGCTTTGCGATCGTCGGGCATGATCATCAGGCACGGCAAAACTCGGGCCGCAGGGACACGTGAAGGGTGCCCCGTCGCGCCGGCACACCTCGCAATTCTGATAGCATCACAAGCGGCCAGCGCAAAACGCCTCGTCAGCCGCATCCCGCCGCGCTAACCTGAACGGGTCTTGTTCCTCTTTCAGTCCCCTCTTTCAGGGCTGTGCCGTCGGCGGATTCGGACGGTCGCAGCCGATCCGGGAGCGCGAATCGGCCGCGATCCGTGTTCAATAGCGGCCTCCGCCCGCAGCATCCGCTCCGGCGGGCCGTCTGGCTGGATCGCTCACAGGGAAAGGGTGTTTGTTGCTGCTCCAAGGTATCGGCGCTCCGCTGCGCATCGCCCTGTTCCGCCGGATCTGGCTCGCCAGCCTCCTGTCCAACCTCGGCCTGATGATCCACGGCGTCGGCGCGGCCTGGGCGATGACCCAGATGACGTCGTCGGCCGACATGGTGGCGCTGGTGCAGAGCGCGCTGATGTTCCCGGTGATGCTGCTGTCGGTCACCGCCGGCGCCATCGCCGACATGTTCAACCGCCGCATCATCGGCCTCCTGGCGATGTCGCTCGGCGTCACCAGCGCCACCACGCTGTCGGTGCTGGCTTATCTCGGCCTGCTGACGCCGCACATCATCCTCGCCTTCACCTTCCTGATCGGCTGCGGCATGGCGCTGTTCGGGCCGTCCTGGCAGGCCTCCGTCAGCGAACAGGTGCCACCCGACACCCTGCCCGCGGCGGTGGCGCTCAACGGCATCAGCTACAACATCGCCCGCAGCTTCGGGCCGGCGATCGGCGGCGTCATCGTCGCGGCGGCGGGCGCGATGGCGACCTTTGTCTGCAACGCGCTGCTCTACCTGCCGCTGATGGCCGTGTTCTTCCTGTGGCGGCGCGTCACCGAGCCGTCGCGGCTGCCGCCGGAGCGGCTGGGCCGCGCCATCGTCTCGGGCGTGCGCTATATCGTGCACTCGCCGTCGCTGCGCATCGTGCTGTGGCGCACGCTGCTCACCGGCATCGGCGGCAGCTCGATCCTGGCGCTGATGGCGCTGATCGCCCGCGACATCCTCGGCGGCGGCGCGCAGACCTTCGGCATCATGCTCGGCGCCTTCGGCATGGGCGCGGTGGTCGGCGCACTCAATGTCGAGACCATGCGCCGTCTGTTCAGCAGCGAGGCCGGGGTGCGCATCTGCCTGCTCACCATGGGGATCGGCATCGGCATCGTGGCGCTGAGCCGCTCTCCGGTGCTGACCGCCGCGGCGCTGCTGATCGCCGGCGCCGGCTGGACGCTGTCCATCACGCTGTTCAACGTCGCCATCCAGCTGTCGGCGCCGCGCTGGGTCGCCGGCCGCGCGCTCGCCACCTTCCAGGCGGCGATCTCCGGCGGCGTCGCCATCGGCAGCTGGGGCTGGGGCCATGTCGCCGACGCGCTCACCACCGACCACGCGCTGCTGATCTCGGCGGCGCTGATGTTCGCATCCCCGCTGCTCGGACTGTGGCTGCGCATGCCCGCCGCCGGTGGCCGCGATGACAAGCCGGTCGACCCGCTCGCGGATCCTGAGGTTTCGCTGGCGATCACCGCGCGCAGCGGCCCGATCGTGGTCGAGATCGAATACCGCGTCGACCAGGACCGCGCCCGGGAGTTCTTCGGCCTGATGCAGGCGGTGCAGCTCAGCCGCCAGCGCAACGGCGCCTATGGCTGGTCGATCGCGCGTGACCTCGCCGACCCCGAGCTGTGGACCGAGCGCTACCATTGCCCGACCTGGAACGATTTCTTGCGGCAGCGCAACCGCGCCACCTCGTCCGAGCGGGCGCTGTACCAGCAGGCCTCCGATTTTCATCTCGGCCCCGACCCGGTCTTTGTCCGCCGCATGCTGGAACGGCCGTTCGGCTCGGTGCGTTGGAAGGACGAGACGCCTGACCGTGCGCCCGCCGGGGTGCTGCCGGTACAGACCAACGTCACCAGCGGCGCGTAACGCTGCCATGCATCCGTGACGGAGCGGAACCGGCGCGCCCATGTCAGCATGGCGGGCAGATGGAGCGAGGCAACCTGACCAACGGACGACGGGCCATGGACAGACCCCGAAAGACCGACGCCGAACTGATCGCGATCGCCATCGCCGAGCTGGGGGACCACGGTTTTCACCCCGATGGCCTCAACATCTCGGTGATCCGGAGCGACCACAGCTGGGAGTTCCGCACCGCCGCGACCGCGGCGGCCGAGGAAGCCCCGGGCTTTGCCGAATGCATCGCCAAGCTGGTGCAGATCGGCGACCATCTCAGCGCGCACTACGATCGCGCCGCATAGGGCCGGCCCGCGGCGCCCCCGCCCCTTGGCGCGCGCCGCCCTCACGCAGCTGTGACCCCACACCCTCCCTGATATGCTGCTCAATAGCTAGGCAGGCATCCGGCAGGCCGTTGGAAAGCCGAGCGGATTTGTCGGGGAGCCGCGACGTGCCGGGAATTCGACCATGGCCAAGGAAGCCAAGACCGACACTGAGCTCGAAGCGATGATCGGCGACCGGATCGCGCTCGGCGGGGTGTTCGTCTCCGTCCGCAAGGACCCGCTTTTGGGCTGGCGGGCCACCGTCATCACCGCGCCCAAGCGCGCGCCCTACGCCCAGCAGCTCGCCGACCAGGTCGCCACCGAGCTGCGCAAGAAATACACGTTGAAGGATTAAGCGGCGGATGGCGCAAGGTCGCGCCTCCCGATGCACGTGTTCCTCATGGTGAGGAGCATGGCGCAGCCATGCGTCTCGAACCATGAGGCCGAAACCTCGGCCTCGTCCTTCGAGACGCCCGCTGTGCGGGCTACTCAGGACGAGGGGGAACAGCCGTGACCAGCGCAGCCGCTCACGACACCGCCCGGCTCGCCCGCAGCCGCGCCGATGCAAGCCGGAGCTCAGGGGCGGTGCCCCCTGAGGCTCTCGACGACGCGATCGAAGGCCTCGCGCAGCGAGCCATCCATGACGCAGGGATCGCTTGCGAGGGTCTCCGCAACGCTCCGCACGACCAGGCTCCTGAGGTGATACTCCCTGCGCCGGAGGCGAACATCGTCCATGTTTCTCGTCCTGTGCGCGAAGGCGAGATGGCGCGATACCGCTTCACTCAGGATCGCGATCTCGGCCGCCCCGGTCGCGCCGGTCAGGATCACCGGCGGCTCCCAGTCCGTCGCGAGCCGACGACGCAATCTGACCATGGCACGGATCTCGGTCGCGATCTTGTCCGCTCCAGGAAGATCGGCCTTGTTGACCACGTAGATGTCGGCCATCTCCAGCATGCCGGCCTTCATTGCCTGGATCTGATCGCCGGCCTCCGGAACCAGCACGACCACGAGCGTATCGACCAATGAGCGGACGGCATATTCGGCCTGCCCCACACCGACCGTTTCAAGAATCACCTCGTCAAATGGATAGCCATCCAGCGTCGCCAGCACGTCGGCAATGTTGTCGGCAAGTCCGTCATGCGCTCCGCGGCTCGCCAGTGAACGAATGAAAAGCCTCGGTTCGTCCGCGACACTGTCCATCCGGATACGATCGCCGAGGATGGCGCCATGGCTATGCGGGCTCGACGGATCGATCGCCACAACCGCGACCGACGCCCCGTGATCCAGGCGCTGGCGTGCGAGGCGGCCGATCAAGGTACTCTTTCCCGCGCCGGGCGGCCCGGTCACCCCGATCCGCTGCACTTCATGCGTGCTCTCCCGCATGCCCATCAGCGCTTCGGCGACCGAAGCGTTCGCGATGCGCGAGAGCGCGCGCCCCAGCGCGCGCCGGTCCAGCCGTTCGGTCGATCTGCGGGCCGCGATCACCACGGCAGTCACGCAGCCTTGGAAGACGTCAGGGCTCGCGCGACCTCGGCGATCACGTCATCGAGGCGCATCTCCGCCGTAAAAATCCCGATGACGCCCGCCTCGATGAGGCCAGCCCGATCTTCGGCCGGGATCGTGCCGCCGACGAACAGGGGAATGTCGCCGGCATCGAGCACGCGAAGTTCCTGCACGGTCTCGGCGACCAGTTCCTTGTGGCTTCCGGAGAGCAGCGACAGGCCCACGGCATCGACGTCTTCGTCCACCGCGACGCGGGCGATGAAACCCGGCGTCTTCCGCAGCCCCGTATAGATGACTTCGGCCCCGGCATCGCGCAATGCCAGTGCGATGATCTTCGCGCCGATGTCATGGCCATCGAGGCCGGGCTTTGCGATCAAGATTCGTTTTCCGTTGAGAATGCTCATAGGCGGACAGGCTCCTGGAATTCGCCCCACCCCGTCTTCAGGCATGCGACGATCTCTCCCACAGTCGCATAGGCATGGCAGCAATCGATCAGATAGGGCATGAGATTCTCGTCATCCTTGGCGGCCGCCGTGGCGAGATCGGCGAGGCTCTTGCGCACCTGCGCATCATTGCGGCGGGCGCGGATCGCCTCGAACTTCTCCAGCACGCGCGCCGCGCCCTTCGGATCGAGCCGAAACACCTCGCCAAAATCGTCGGTCTGGTTTTCCCGGCGGAAGGCATTCTGGCCGACGATCACCGTATCGAGCGAATCGATCTTGCGGCGCCGCTCGGTGGCCCGCTCCGCCAGGCGCATCTGCAACCAGCCGTCCTCGATCGCCTTGACGACGCCGCCATAGGCATCGATGTCGCCCATGACCTTCAGGATCTCCTCCTCCATGCGGTCGGTGAGGTGCTCGACATAGAAGCTGCCGCCGAGCGGATCGACCGTTTTGGAAATGCCGCTCTCGTAGGCAATGATCTGCTGCGTTCTCAGGGCGATCTCGGCTGAAAATTCGGTCGGGATCTGGAACGCCTCGTCATAGGCGCAGGTAAAGATCGACTGCGCGCCGCCGAGCACCGCCGCCATGGTTTCGACCCCGACGCGGACGATATTGTTGTAGGGCTGCGCCGCGGTGAGCGAGGAACCGCCGCACACCACGCCGAAGCGAAAATGCAGCGCCTTGTCGTCGGTGACGCCGTAACGGTCGCGCAGGATCTTGGCCCATACGCGCCGCGCGGCGCGGAATTTGGCGACCTCCTCGAAGAAATCCATATGCACGTAGAAGAAGAAGCTCAGCCGTTTTGCGAACTTCGTCGCATCGCCGCCGCGGCGCAACAGCTCGTCCACATAGGCAAGGCCGTTCGCCAGCGTGTAGGCCATCTCCTCCACCGCGGTCGATCCGGCGTCGCGCACATGCGCGCCGGCGATCGAGATCGGATTGAAGCGCGGAGTTGCATCATTGGAGAACAGGATCGTGTCCGCGATCAGACGCATCGAAGGCCGCACCGGGAAAATCCAGGTGCCGCGGGCGACATATTCCTTCAAGATGTCGTTCTGAATGGTGCCGGTGAGCTTCGCGCGCGGAACGCCCTTCTTGTCGGCGCAGGCGCAGTACATCGCGTAGATGATCGCGGCCGTTCCGTTGATGGTGAAGGACGTCGAAATCTTCGAGAGATCGATGCCCTCGAACAGAATTTCCATTTCCGACAGGTTCGAAAGCGACACCCCGACCTTGCCGACCTCGGCCTTCGCCATCGGATCGACGGGATCGTAGCCGCACTGCGTGGGCAGATCGAGCGCCACCGAAAGGCCGGTCTGTCCCTGATCGAGCAGGAAGCGGTAGCGCGCGTTGGACTCCTCGGCGGTGCCGAAGCCGGAGTATTGCCGGATCGTCCACAAGCGCCCACGGAAGCCATCAGGGAAAATGCCGCGGGTGAACGGGAATTGCGCCGGAAGCCCCGGGTCCGGCTCACGGACCATGTCGGACGTCGCCAACAATGGCACATCGATCCCCGAAGGCGTGCGGGGCGCCGGCGGCGGAATGGCGAGATCGTCGTGAGCTGCCGTTGTCATGCGGTTGTCCCCTCTCGTGCAGGTGCCAGCACTTTTGCTGCAGCGGTCCAGTGGTCGTCGTGCACCCAGCTCGTGACGAAATGCTCCCGCTCCACGGCACGACACTGCGCGTGCGGCAGGCCAAGGCGCTGCGCCAACGCCACCGCCTTGAAGCCGCGCAGCACGCGCGGCGCCTGCCGACGCATCGGCGCAATGAATGCGTCGACGAAGGCCGCAAAATCCTGCTCCGCGCCGGCGACCGCATCGGCCAGACCGATCGCGACGGCCTCGGCGCCGTCGATGACGTCCGATCGGCTCAGCAGCGACAGCGCACGCGCATGCCCGACCAGCCGCATCAGGTCCACGCCGCCGCCCCACGAGGTCGAGATGTTGATCCGTCCCTGGATGAAGCCGATGCGGGCATGGGCCGCCATCAGGCGGATGTCGCAGGCAACCGCGAGCTCAGCCCCGCCACCGAGCGCATCGCCGTTCAACGCCGCGATCACGGGCAGCGGAAACCGCCGGATCTCGTCGAGCGCCGCATAGGATTCATCAGAGAACTGCCCTGATGCCTCGACCCCACGGATCGCCTCGACTTCACGCAGGTCTCCGCCCGCGGCAAAGCTCTTCGTCCCGGCAGCGGTGACGAGAGCAAGGCGAATGTCGTCGCGATCCCGGTGGGCGCGAAATGCCTCCGCGATCGCCGCCAGCACGGGCCGGCTGAGCGGATTTCGCTTCTCCGGGCGGTTGATGATGACCCGCAACACATCGTCATCCAGTTCGACCAGAACGTCAGCGTTGCTCATGCACCCTCCTCGGTCTCCCGCCGGCTGCCTTGCCTTGCCGGCGCGTCCATCATCGCCATGTCTTGCGCTTCTTCCATCGGCGGACACCGCGCACTCCCTTGTCCTTGATCCCGAGGTAGAACTCCCTGACATCGTCTTTTTCCAGCAAGGCCGCGCCGCTGTCCGACATGACGATGCGTCCCAGCTCCAGGATGTAGCCGTGGTCGGCGACCTGCAGCGCGACATTGGCGTTCTGCTCGACGAGAACGATCGTGGTGCCATTCTCGCGGTTGATCCGGACAATGATCTCGAAAATCTCCTTCACGAGCCTGGGCGAGAGGCCGAGCGAGGGCTCGTCGAGCAGGATCATCTTCGGGCGCGCCATGAGCGCGCGCCCGATCGCCACCATCTGCTGCTCGCCGCCGGAGAGCATGCCGGCGGGACGCCCCGCCCGCTCGCGCAGCGAGGGGAAATAATCGAAGATCCGCTCCAGGTCGGATGCGATCGCGGCATGGTCGCGCCGGGTATAGGCGCCGATCTGCAGGTTGTCCTTGACGCTGAGGAAGGGAAACAGCTCGCGGCCTTCCGGCACCAGGCTGATCCCGAGCCCGACGACGCGATCGGGATCCATCTTCTGGATCTCCCGGCCGTCGTACAGCACGGACCCTTTCTGCGGATCCATGATCCCGCTGATCGTCTTCAGGATCGTGGTCTTGCCCGCGCCGTTGGCCCCGAGGATCGTCACGATCTGCCCCTGCGGCACATCGAAGCTGACGCCGCGAATCGCCATCGTCGGACCGTAGTAGGTCTCGATGTTGCGCACCTCCATCAAATGGCTCATGCGCGTCACCCTCCGAGATACGCCTTGACGACATCGGGATGGCTCTGCACGGCGGCGGGCGATCCGATGGTCAGCAAGCGTCCATAGTTCACGGCCATGACGCGATCCGACACGTCATTCACGAGCGAAAGGTCATGCTCGACCATCACGACGGTGATGCCGAGGTCATCACGAATATCGCGGATCCAGAACGAGAGGTCCTCGGTTTCCTCGACATTCAGGCCCGACGACGGCTCGTCGAGCAGGATCAGCTTGGGACCGGTGCAGAGCGCACGCGCCAGCTCGATGACCTTGCGCACGCCATAGGGCAGATCATGCACCGTCGCATCGCGATAGCGCTGCAGATCGAGGAAATCGATCACTTCCTCGACGCGGCGGCGAATTTTCTTCTCGCAGGCACGCACTCCCGGCAGAAACAGCAACTCCTGCCAGAAACTGGTCTGACGATGCGCATGCTGGCCGAGCAGCAGGTTTTGCAGCAGCGTGGCCTGCTCGAACAGTTCGACGTTCTGAAACGTGCGCGCGATGCCGCGCCCGGCGATCTCGTGCGGCGGAACGCGGGTAATGTCGGCGCCGTCGAACGTCAGCCGGCCGCCCGAGGCACTGTAGATGCGGCTGATGAGATTGAAGATCGTCGTC
The DNA here is from genome assembly GCA_040756765.1 of Pseudomonadota bacterium. Classification (GTDB taxonomy): domain Bacteria; phylum Pseudomonadota; class Alphaproteobacteria; order Rhizobiales; family Xanthobacteraceae; genus Bradyrhizobium_A. The sequence goes on from JBFLYG010000019.1 coordinate 147,577, forward strand.
TTGCCGGCGCCGTTAGGCCCGATGATGGTAAAGATCTCCCCCTCCGCCACATCGAAGGTGATGCCGTCCACCGCCTTGATGCCGCCGAAGCTGATGGCGAGCTCGTGCGCCTGAAGAATGCTCACTGCAAGCGCTCCGTTCGCATGTAGGTCTTCTGGCGCTTGAATGTCGCGCTCTTGTACATCGGAAATTGCCAGAAGAAGAACTTGACCTTCCGCCACAGGCCATTGAGACCGTGCGGCTCGAGCAGCACCACCAGCACGAGGATCATGCCGTAAATGCCGGGCTCCAACGCCGGCTGCTGGGCGATTGCCGCTGGCAGATAGTCACGCAGCAGCGCAATGACCGTCGGCAGCAGGACGAGGAAGATCGCCCCGAAAATCGCACCACGGATCGACCCGATCCCGCCGACCATGACCAGCATCAGAAGCTGGATGGACAGGACCGGCGTGAAGATGTCAGGCGTGAGATAGCCGACCTTGTGGGCGAACAGCGCTCCGGCGAGCCCGGCCAGAAACGCGCTGACGGCGAAGGCCAGCGTCTTGTATCCGGCGAGGTTGACGCCCATGCTTTGCGCTGCGATCTCGCTGTCGCGGATGGCGATCCAGGCCCGCCCCGTGGGTGCGCGCAACAGGTTCAATATTGCCAGAACGCACAGCACGAGAACCGACAGGCAAAGATAATAGAAGCCGACTTCGCCTTCGAGAACCCGGCCGAACAGCTGCGGTTTCGGCACCGCGACACCCCGCGATCCCCCGGTCAGCGCATCCCACCGGACGAACACCTCCTGTGCGATGGCACTGAAGGCGAGCGTCGCAATGGCGAGATAAAGCCCGCGCATCCGGATCGCCGGCACACCGATCACGACGCCCGCGGCGGCGGCGGCGCACCCGCCCGCAAGCATCGATGGCAAGAACGGAACGCCCCAGCGGATCAGGTAGACATGCACGTAGGCGCCGATCCCGAGAAAGGCGGCATGCCCGATCGAAATCAGGCCCGCATAGCCGGCCAGCACCATCAGCGAAAGGCCGGCCAGAGACCAGATGAACAGGAAGCTGAGTTCGCCGACATAGAACGGAGCGACCAGCAGCGGCGCAGCGATCACAGCCACCGCGAGCAGCGCGTACCAGAATATCGCCCCACCGTGAGGGAACAGGTCGAGATCCTGATCGTAGCGTGTCTTGAATATGAAGCGCATCGCTTACACCTTCTTGCGGCCGACGGCGCCGAACAGCCCTTGCGGGCGAACAACGAGCACGATGAGCAAGGCGATGTAACTCGCAGTGTCCTTGAAACCCTCCGCAAGATAGACGCCCGAGAACAGGTCGATCAGGCCGATCAGCATGCCGCCGAGCACCGCGCCCGGGATCGAACCGAAACCTCCGATCACGGCCGCCGCAAACGCTTTCAGACCGACCGCGCCGAGATTGGTATCGACCAGGCTGATCGGCGCCAGCATGACGCCGGCGATGGTCGCAACGGCCGCCGACAAGGCCCACACCCCCGATAGCACGCGCTTGACCGGGATCCCCATGCAGTAGGCCGCAAGCTGGTTCTGCGAAGCGGCCTGCATGGCGACGCCGAGGCGGGTGAAGCGAAAGAAACCGAACAAGACCAGCCCGAGAAAGGCGGTCGTCGCCAGGATCGAAAGATAGACGGCGGAGATGACGACATTGCCGACATGGAACGTCACCGTGTCGAAGGGCGTCGGCAGGCTGCGGGTCTCGGGCCCCCACACCATGGCCGCGGCGCTGCGCATCACGACGCCGAGGCCAATGGTCAACATCACCGTGGAAAATTGCGGCTGCCCGATGATCCGACGCACCACAATCATGTCGAGGAGCCCGCCGAACAACGCCATCGCGGCGACCGCCAGCGCCAGGCCAACCCAGTAGTTCAGGCCGACCTGAACCACGAGGGTGAACGCGACAAACGCGCCGAGCATCACGAGCTCTCCCTGCGCGAAGTTCACGACCTCTCCGGCCTTGTAGACGAGGACGAAGCCGAGCGCGACCAGACCGTAGATGCAGCCAACGGCCAGGCCGTTGATGAAGAGCTGCAGGAACTCAGCCGGGGACTCAGCCATGGCCCGCCCTCCGTACGGCAGACAGCCACGCACGTGACCGCACCAAAACGCCGGCCCGGATTCCGATGCCGAAGAGACACCAATCGCCCATAAGCCTCCCCAGCGCCCGCCTTTTCCGCCCCTGCCGGAGCGCCTCCATTGGAGAGCAGCGGTACGCAAAGCCGATGCTATTTTAATTATGACTTACAAGTCAATTTTTTTAATGTCCATCGTCAAAGCCTCATACGCCTCCGCCCGCCGGCAGGACGACGAGCCGATGATCCGCTTTTCGATCATGCAATATTGCGCTGCAAATCTGAAACTAAACGCAGAAAATATCGAGACAAATTCCGTCATCGCGATCGCATGGTCCAAGCCGAAGCACATTCAGCGCAGAGCAAATCCACCGCGTCATCGCCCTGATTGGAAAATGATCCGTAAGTCATTTTTGTGGATTCCCGCGTTGATGGCTGTTATGTTTCGCAGAACAACAACAGGGAGAGAAGCAGTGAGCGTCGAAGGAAAGGTCGTCATTGTCACCGGAGCCGCGCGCGGCATCGGGCAGGAATACGTTCGCGCGCTGGCCGCCGCGGGCGCCCACACCATCGCTGCCGATGTCAGCGACTGCAGCGAGACGGTCGACCTCGCCGCATCGGCCGGCGGCAAGGCACTCGGCATCAAGTGCGACGTGACGGATACGGCATCGACCGACGCGATGGTGCACGCGGCCTCGAAGGCCTTCGGCCGCGTCGACGCGCTCATCAACAACGCGGCGCTCTATGGCGGCCTACGGGGCGGCCGCTTTGAAACCATTGCCGAGGCGGATTGGGATGCCGCCATGACCGTCAACGTCAAGGGCATCTGGAACTGCTGCAAATCGGCGGTACCGGCACTGCGAGCTGCCGGCGGCGGCAGCATCATCAATATCGCGTCGCTGGCCGCAACCTTCGGAACGCCGTTCGTCCTCCATTACACGACATCGAAGGCCGCCGTGATCGGCATGACCAGGGGGCTCGCGCGCGAGCTCGGACGCGACAACATCCGCGTCAATGCCGTCGCGCCCAGCGCCGTGATCACCGAAGGAACGCGCGAGTTCTTCTCGAACAAGCTCGACAAGGCACTCGATGTCGTCAAAGCCGGACAGGCCATCCAGCGCAACCTGCAGCCGAGCGACCTGTCGGGCACGATTCTCTGGCTGGTCTCCGATACATCGGCCTTCGTGACCGGACAGACGATCGCCGTCGACGGCGGCACGGTGATGAACTGAGCGAACAGTCCTCGGGAGAAACAGCAATGTCGACCGCCACCACCGAACCGAAGACCGCCGCCATCTCGCAAGCCACGCGCGACTTCATCGCCAAGGCCCGCCCGATGCTGATCGACGGCCAATGGGTACAGTCCCGATCCGGCCGCACGCTGCCGGTGTTCGATCCATCAAACGGACAAGTGCTGACGACGGTTCCCGCGGGCGCCGCCGCAGACGTCGATGATGCAGTCAACGCCGCACGCAGCGCCTTTGAAGGCGCCGAATGGCGCAAGTTCAGACCCGTCGATCGCGAACGGCTGCTGCTACGCCTCGCGGACGCCGTGGAAGCCCATGGCGACGAACTTGCCGAGCTCGAATGCCTGGACAACGGCAAAAGCCTCGTTCTGGCGCGACGCGTCGACCTGAAGAACACGATCGAGTTCCTGCGTTACATCGCGGGGTGGGCCACCAAGATCGAAGGCTCGACCGTCGACGTCTCCTTCCCACGCCCGCGCGACGGCGACTATTTCGCCTATACGCGCAAGGAACCCGTCGGCGTCGTCGGCGCGATCATTCCCTGGAACTTCCCACTGATGATGGCGGCGTGGAAGATCGGCCCTGCGCTGGCGACCGGCTGCACCATCGTGCTCAAGCCTGCCGAGGAGACGCCACTGACCGCGCTCCGCCTCGGCGAGCTGCTGCTCGAGGTCGGCTGCCCCAAGGGCGTCGTGAACATCGTCACCGGAGAAGGCCCCGATGCCGGCGCCGCGCTGGCATCGCATCCGGGAATCGACAAGGTGGCTTTTACGGGGTCAACCGAGGTCGGCAAGCTCGTCGGCAAGGCGGCCATGGACAACATGACGCGCGCCTCGCTCGAACTCGGTGGCAAATCCCCGGTGATCGTGCTCGACGACGCCGACCCCGCCGCCGTGATCGGTGGCGCCGCCAGCGCGATCTTCTTCAACCAGGGCCAGGTCTGCACCGCGGGCTCGCGGCTCTACGTCCAGAAAGCGCTCTTCGACAGGGTCGTCGACGGCATCGCCAGCAGCGCCGACAAGATGAAGCTCGGCTCCGGTCTCGACCCCGCAACCCAGATCGCACCTCTGGTGTCGGAGCGACACCGCGACCGCGTGTGGAGCTACATCGAGGCTGGCAAAACACAAGGCGCCCGCGCGGTGACGGGAGCGAGCCGGCCCGACCACCCCGGCTATTTCGTCCGGCCGACCGTGTTCGTCGAGGCGGAGAACAGCATGCGCATCGTCCAGGAGGAAATCTTCGGGCCGGTGCTGGTCGCCATGCCTTTCGACGACCTCGACGAGATCGCCCGCAAGGCCAACGACAGCCCGTTCGGCCTCGGCGCCAGCATCTGGTCGCGCGATCTCAGCAAAGTCCACCGCCTGATCCCGAAGATCAAGGCCGGCACGGTGTGGGTCAATTGCCACAACCTGATCGACCCTGCCCTTCCGTTCGGCGGCTATAAGCAGTCGGGCCTCGGTCGGGAGATGGGCCGCTCCGTGCTCGACCTCTACACGGAGAACAAGTCCGTGTGCATGGCAGTCTGATCGACGGGCGGCATGCCGCGCCTCCTGACCATCGACGAACTCGATCTCCCGGGCCTGGTTCGCCCGGGAGACAGGATCATCTTCAGCCAGGGAACGGGCGAACCACGAACCTTGACCGAACGTCTCGTCGCCCACAAGGACGACCTGCCACCGTTCGAAGTCTTCCTCGGCGCACAATTTTCCGACACGTTCCATCCCGATCGCACCGCCGGCATCACCTTCTCGGGTTACGGCGCGATCGGAAAGGCGGCCGCCCTGGCGAAAGCCGGCCGGCTCAATGTCATTCCGTCGCACTATGGCTGGCTGTCGCGGGCCTTCGCGCGCGGCGAGCAACGCGCCGACATCGCCCTGCTACAGCTCGCGCCGCCACGGAACGGAGGCCGCCACAGCCTGTCCCTGGCCAACGATATCGCAGCCCAGGCTGCCCGTCGGGCTCGCGTCATCATCGCCGAAGTCAACCCGGACGCGCCCTGGACGTACGGCGCCGAATTGCCGCCCGAATTGACGCCGCACATCCTCATCGAGGCGCGGCACCGACCGCTCGAGCTGCCGCCGGCGCGGTTCGGAGCAACCGAACAGGCGATCGCGCGGCGCGCGGCGAGCCTCATCCCCAACGGCGCGACGCTGCAGCTCGGCGTCGGGACGATTCCCGACGCGGTGCTATCGCAGCTTTTTGGGCATCGCGACATCGGCCTGCACTCCGGGCAGATTGGCGACAGTGTGATCCCGCTGATCGAGCGCGGCGTGATCACCAATGCGAAGAAATCCATCGATCCCGGCATATCGGTCTGCGGTTCGCTGTTCGGAACGCGAAAGCTGTATGACCTCGCCCACCTCAATCCGGCTTTCGCCGTTCGTCCGCCCACCGAGACGCACAGCCTTCGCGCGCTGGGATCGATCGATCATTTCGTCGCCATCAACTCGGCGATCGAGGTCGATCTGACCGGACAGGTGAACGCCGAGGACGTCGGCGGCAGCTATGTCGGCGCTCTTGGCGGCCAGCTCGAGTTCATACGCGGCGCAAATGCGTCGGCGGGTGGACGCGCGATCATCGCCCTTCCCGCCACGGCCCGCGATGGCACGGTCAGCCGCATCGTTCCTTCGGTCACTACGGTCACCTGCCCCCGCAGCGACGTCGACGCCATCGTTACCGAGTTCGGCATTGCCGAGCTGCGCGGGCTGTCGCTTTGGGAGCGGCGACGGCGGATGATCGCAATCGCTGCCCCGCAATTCCGTGACCATCTCGCCGCAGCCTGCACATAGCGCGCAGCCCAGCAGCAAAGAACACATCTTCGATTGACAATGATTAATGAACCACCGATCATAATTCAAACGATAAGAACGGTCGGTCGGAAATCGGGAGGCTGACATGGCTGAAGGTCGAGCGCGACAAGCCGCTCACAACAGGCTTGATCCAACGATACGGCACCCTCGCCAGCCGGCCATTGTGCAAGGCGGCTAGCGATGCTCGCGCCACTCAAACAGATGCAGGATTCGCCGACCCGATCGGTCGTGGTCGATGGCTGCGACACCGTACCCCGGCTGTTCTGGTCCAAGGTGCAGCAGCGCGGCGATGCCGTCGCGCTGCGCGAGAAGGACTTCGGCATCTGGATGCCGATCACATGGAAACAGTACGGCGAGCACGCCAAGCTCGCCGGCCTCGGCCTGAAGAGCCTCGGACTGAACCGCGGCGACACGGTTTCGATCATCTCCGAAAACATTCCGGAGTGGCTCTATACCGACATGGGCACGCTCTGCGTCGGCGGCGTCACCAATGGCATCTACACCACCGACTCGGCCAAGCAGGTCGAATACATCGTCAACGACAGCCGAACCAGGTTCTTCTTTGCGGAGAACGAGGAGCAGCTCGACAAGATCCTGATCGCGCGCGCGAACTGTCCCTCGCTGGTCAAGATCATCGTCTACGACATGGAAGGACTGCTACGTTTCGACGACGACCAGGTCATCTCGTTCGACGCCTTGCTCGCGCTCGGCGCCGCATATGAACAGGCCCATCCGGAGGCGTGGGAACACGAACTCGGCCTCGCCCGGCCGGATGACCTCGCGGTGCTCATCTACACGTCCGGCACGACGGGACCGCCGAAAGGCGCGATGATCTGTCATCGCAACATCATGTTTCACATCGCGAGCGCCGATGTCTTCTGCGAGAGCGTTCCCGGCGACGAACTGCTGTCGTTCCTGCCGCTGTGCCATATCGCGGAGCGCAAGTTCAGCGTGTTCTACCCGCTCCGGACCGGAGCGGTGGTCAACTTCATCGAGAGCCTCGATGCAGTTCCAGAGAATGCACGCGAGGTCGCGCCGACGTGGTTTTTTGCGGTGCCCCGGATCTGGGAGAAATTCTACTCCGACGTCACGATCAAGATGTCGGATGCGACCGCCGTCGGAAGAGCCGCCTACAACGCGGCGATCGCGATCGGTCGGGCCCGGGCACGGCGCAGCCTCGCCGGGCAAGCCATCCCCTGGCACCTGAGCGCCGCGTTCCGCATCGCGGATGCGCTCGTTCTTCGCAACATCAAGGTCTATCTCGGCTTGCGCCGCACCCGCATCCTTGGAACAGGCGCGGCACCGATCTCGCCCGACCTCATCGGCTGGTATCTCGCCCTCGGGCTCGAGATGCGCGAGATCTACGGCCAGACCGAGAACACCGGGATCTCCACGGTGATGCCCAAGCGCAAGAAGCTCGGCACGGTCGGCACCGCCCTGCCCGGCACGGAGATCGCGCTCTCCCCGCAGAACGAAATCCTGGTGCGGGGTCCCCACGTCTTCATCGGCTATCTCAACAACCATGCCAAAACGGCGGAAACGGTGATCGACGGCTGGCTGCACACCGGCGATGTCGGGGAAATCGATGACGACGGCTATGTCAGGATCACCGACCGGATGAAGGACATCATCGTCACGGCCGGCGGCAAGAACATCACCCCGTCCGAAATCGAGAACCAGCTCAAGTTCTCGCCCTTCATCGCCGATGCGGTCGTCATCGGCGACAAGCGGAAATACCTCAGCTGCCTGATCATGATCGATCACGACAACGTCGTGAAGTATGCGCAGGACCACGCAGTGCCGTTCACGAACTATGCGTCGCTGTGCGCCGCCAAGGAAGTGCGCGACCTCATCGATCTCGAGATCACGAAGGTCAACAAGAACTTCGCACGCGTCGAAACCGTCAAGCGCTTCGCACTCATCGACCAGCTCCTCACCGCCGAGGACGACGAGCTGACACCGACCATGAAACTGAAGCGAAAATTCGTCAACGAGAAGTACAAGAGCCTGATCGATTCCATGTACGAATAACGCAACTGAGCAATAACCTCCGGGAGACGCCGCAATGAGAACAGCCTTACTGACGGTCGGTCTGGCCACAGCACTCACCGCTTCGACCACGCTCAACGCGGAGGAAGTGGTCTGGAAGACACAGGGCGTCACCAAGGATGAGATCGTTCTCGGCATGCACGCCGACTTGTCCGGCGTCGCCGCCACCTTCAGTGTCGGCGTGGTCAATGCGTTTCGCATGCGCATCGACGCCGTGAATGAAGCCGGCGGCATCTTTGGGCGAAAGTTGCGCCTCGTCGTCGAGGATACCGGATATCAGGTCCCGAAGGCGGTGCAGGCCGCCAACAAGCTGATCAACCGCGATGGCGTGTTCGCGATGATCGGCAATCTCGGCACGCCGCAGAACAATGCGGTGCTGCCCGAACAGCTCAAGGCCGGCGTTCCCAACGTCTTCCCGATTTCCTGGGCGGATTCGATGTCGAAGCCGTTCAACGCGCTGAAATTCGCGATCTACGCGCCATATGCGGACCAGATCCGCGCAGCCGTCAAATACATGGTCGAAAAGAAAGGCAAGAAGGCGGTGTGCGCCATGTATCAGGACACCGATTTCGGCAGTGAGGTGTTCAACGGCGCCAAGGCGCAGCTCGACGCCATGGGAATGAAGTTCGCCGAGGTCGTGACCCATAAGCCGACCGATCAGGACTTCACGGCCCAGCTCACCAAGCTGCGCGCCGCCAATTGCGACGTGATCGCCATGGGCACCATCGTGCGGGATACGGTCATCCCCTATTCGACGGCCCGGAAGATGGGATGGGATGTCGACATGATCGGCACGTCCGCCAGCTACGACCTGGCAATCTCCGGCGTTCCGGGCGGCGCCACCGAGGGCTACTACACGGCCGGCTTCTTCGATGCCCCCTATCCGGACAGCACAGCGCCGGCGGCCGCGACCTGGATCGCGCAATACAAGAGCCGCTACAATGTCGACCCGACGATTCAAGCCGCGATCGGCCAGGTCATCATCGACCTCACCGTGAAAGCGCTCGAGAATGCCGGCCCTGATCTCACGACCCGGACCTTCGTCGCGGGGATGGAGAAGATCCGCAACTACCAGGACATCTTCGGTGGCCCGCCGCAGGGCTTTTCCGCAACGGACCACGTCTCGTCCCATGAGTCGGTGATCTACAGGGTCGAAAAGGGACGCTGGGTCCGCCTTTCCGACCACGTGGTTGGCGCGAAGTAGCACGCCGCCGCGACACGGAATCGATCGAGCGATCGGCGCCGCTTATCGCGCGCCCAGGGCAATGCGAGGACCAATGCAACACTCAACGCAGGTAGAGCTGATCAAGCGCGTGTTCGACATGTACGATCGGAAATCCACGTCGATGGGCGAAAGCATCTATCGCAATCCGATCTCCGATTACACCTGCATGGCCCAATTGAAGCTGGAGCAGGAGCGGCTATTCCGTGACCATCCCCTGGTCATGTGCCTGTCGTCGCACATGCCCAACCCAGGCGACTATGTCACCGACGAGCTGTCCGGCGTTCCGGTGCTCGTCACGCGCAACGCCGAAGGCGAGGTCCGCGCTTTCCTCAATGTTTGCCGGCATCGAGGCGCCCAGGTGGCCCACGGCTGCGGATCGGGCAAAAAGATGTTCGTGTGCCCCTATCACGCCTGGTCCTACGACCTGGAGGGCCGGCTGCGCGCACGCGGCCCTGCTGACGCCTTCCCTGACATCTCGGCTGATAATGCCAGCCTGGTTCCCCTCCCGGCCGTGGAAAAGCACGGCATCATCTGGGTCAAGACAACGCCCGGCCCCGATCTCGACGCCGATGACTTGCTTCAAGGGCTGGGGCCCGAGCTCGCCTCCTACAAGCTCGAAACATCCTGCCATTACCAGACGTCCAACCTGCACAAGCGGATGAACTGGAAGCTGGTGATCGACACGTTCCTCGAAACCTGGCACATCGGCACGCTGCACCGGCAGACGGTCGCCTCGATCTTCCAGCCCAACATCAACGTCTTCGACGCTTTCGGGCACAACGGCCGCTTCATCCTGCCCCGCCGCAGCATTCTCGAATTACGGGACAAGCCCGAATCGGAATGGGATCTTCTGACGCACTCCGCCATCATCTATCTGCTGTTCCCCAACACGCTGATCGTCTGGCAAGGCGACCATGTGGAGACGTGGCGATCGTTCCCTCAGGGGCTCTCGACAGAGGAGTGCATTGCGGAAGCCGCCCTCTACTCTCCCGAGCCAGCGACCACCGACAAGGCGAAGCAGTACTGGGACAAGAACATGGAGCTCCTGCTGGCGACCGTCGAGCGCGAGGACTTTCCGGTCTGCATCGACATCCAGCGCGGCTTCCGGTCGAACGCGCAAAGTTACATTACATTCGGTCGCAACGAACCCGGGCTGACGCACTATCATCATCAGATGCGATCGCTGCTCGGCCTGAAGGAGGCACCAGCCCTTGGTGACTGAGCCGATTAAAAACAAGCAACTGTTTGATTCATGCCGCCGGAGAGCTGAACGCCTCCCGGCGCTGAGCACTCTTCAAGCTGAAAGACGCCCCCAGGGGGCTTTGCCCAAAATGCCATTTGCGGTAGAGGGGGACGAGAAACCGGAGTTCCGACGGTGAAGCCCGAACGGCGAAAGCGCAAGCTGCCCCTCGTCAAGAGGCTGGGAAAGGCGCAAAAACTGACGCGCGCGGAGAAGCAGAGCCACATCCGGGTGGCACTGCTGGAAGCGGCCGCCAAGGTTGTTGGCGAAGTCGGCTACTCGGCGGCGATGGTATCGACCATCACGCGACGGGCCGGCGTGGCTCAAGGCACGTTCTATAACTACTTCGAAACGCGCCAGGACCTTTTCGACCAGTTGTTGCCGAGCATGAGCGACGAGATGCTCGCCTTCATCAACGAGCGTTCGTCGCAGGCAGACAACGATACGGCGCGCGAGAGACTGCGCTTCGAGGCCTATTTCGCCTATCTGCTCGAACGGCCGGAATTCTATCGTATCCTCTATGAATCCGAACTCTTCGCGCCGGAAGCGTTCCAGAAGCATATCGAGGTGATCTCGCAGGGATACCAGCGCGTCTTGCGACGCGCGGCCAATGCCGGTGATGCGCGCACCATCGATGCGCATGAAGGCGAGGTCATCGCGTTCATGCTGATGGGAGCAAGAAAATATCTCTCGAGCCGCTTTGCACGGTCGAACGGCACCATCAGGGAGCTGCCCGCCTTCGTCACCGACGCCTACATGCGGTTCGTTTGCAATGGCTTCTGGGACCACGACGCCAAGGCGGCGAAACCGTCGACCGCAAAACAGACCAGGAAGCCAGCGCTGGTCACTGACCGATAGCCGTAAGGGCAGAAGCTGCCCCGATCGGGCATCGCCCAGCGCGCATCACCTCGTAGCTTCGCCGCGTCTCGTGGGCTCTTTAGAGCGCAGGCAATTCCCTATGTCAGGCGCAGCCGCTCACGATACCGCCTTGCCCGCCCGCAGTCGCGCGATGTCGTCGGCGCCATAGCCGAGCTCACGCAGGATCTCGTCGCTGTGCTGGCCGAGCGTCGGCGCGGGGCGCGTGGCGACCTTGGTCAGGCCGTCGATGGCAAACGGACTGTTCACGGTGAGCATGTCGCTGTCGCCATAGGGCACCAGCGCATCGGCGTCACGCATCTGCTGGTCGTCGTCGATGTCGTCGAGCGTGCCGGTGACGCCGAAGGTGATGCCCTCGGCGTCGAGCCGCTTGCGCCACTCTGCAAGATCGCGGCAGGCGAACACCTCGTCGAACAGCGCGATCAGGGCTCGCGAGTTGGCGCGGCGCAGCTCCAGCGTCGCAAAGCGCGGATCGTCGAGAATGTCGCGGCGGCCGAGCGCCGCCAGCAGCGGCTCGAACTGCCGCGCCTCGTTGAGCACCGACAGCGTCAGCCAGCGATTGTCGCGGCTGCGGTACATGTTGGTGCAGGCGTTCGGCAACTGATCGCGCGGCGGCCGCGGGATCACGGTGGCGCCGCACAGCTGCGCCTGGACATAGACGCCGTTGGCCCACAGGCCGTTGGCGATCAGCGACGACGTCACCTGTCCCCCTTTGCCGGTGCGGTCGCGGCGGTAGAGCGCGGTGACGATGGCACTGTAGAGCGCCATGGCGCTGGGATGATCGCCCATGCCGGGCAGCGACCGCGCCGGCGGCGCATCCGACGACGGCTTGACGTTGTCCATCAGGCCGCTGCGCGCCCAGTAGGCGGTAGAGTCGAAGCCGGTCTTCTCGGCCTCCGCACCGGTCTCGCCATAGGCGGTGAACGAGGCGTAGATCAGCCGCGGATTGCGCGGCCCGAGATCCTCGAAGCGGATGCCGAGGCGGCGGCGCACCGGCAGCGGCATGTTGGTGATGAAGATATCCGCCTGATCGACCAGGCGATACAGCACCGCAATGCCGTCCGGCGACTTCAGATCCAGCGCAATGCCGCGCTTGTTGCGGTTCTCCAATATCCACGGATAGTTGTGCGGACTGACCGGGTAGCCGGGGGCCTGGTAGAGGTTGCGATAGGTATCGCCATCGCCCGGCGGCTCGACCTTGATGACATCGGCGCCGAAGTCCGACAACACGGTCGCCGCGGCGGGCGCGGCGATATAGCTCGCGCAGTCGATCACCTTCAGCCCCGCGAACAGGTCCTTGTCCATCGCCGCGCGTTCCTCCCGTTGTCCCGATCTCTCCCGCGCCGCCGGTTCATTCCGGCTTTCGGCGCCTGCCGCCCTTCGGCCTGTCGCGCTCATCCGAAGTTGATGTCGAACACCTCGCCGTCATAGCCCGCATCCTTCGGGATGCGCAGCTGGCGCTGGCCGTTCTCGCCCTTGATCACTTCCGGCATCACGGTGACGACGGGCTCCGTGCGGGTGCGCGCCAGCGCCTCTGCGGCGGTGCGGCTGCGCGCCAGCTTGATCAGGTTGCGCTCGGTCGGAAACAGGATCTTGAAGCGGCCCGACTTGGCGTCGTCGAGCGACTGCTGCGGAGCGATCCACACCGAGTCCACCGCCTCCTTGCCGTCGTGCACCGCGACTTGATCAGCGGGCGCGACGGCGAGGAAGAAGTGGGTGTCGAAGCGCTTGGGCATGCGCGTCGGCGTGATCCAGTGGGCGAACGGCACCAGCAGGTCGAGGGCGAGCACGAGGTCTTCTTCGGCGACGAGGTCGGTGAACGACAGCTTGCCGGCATCGAGATCCGCACGGCGCGAGGCGTCGAGCGCGCGCAGCCGGTCGGCGCCGATCAGCGCCTGCGACCCGCGCGGCCGCGCCAGCAGGATGCCGCACTCTTCAAACGTCTCGCGCACGCCGCCGATGCGCAGCGCCAGCTGGTCGGGATCGATGCCGTCGCCGCCCGCGAACAGCTCCGGACGCCCGGCGATGTCAAAATCGCCCGGCTCGGCGCTGCCGCCGGGGAACACCAGCGCGCCGGAGGCGAAGTCGATCTCGTGGTGGCGCACCACCATGAAGATTTCCATGCCGGCCGCGCCCTCGCGCAGCAGCAGCATGGTCGCAGCGAGACGCGCCGGCGAAATGCCGGCCTTGGCCGCGGCCGCGTCGTCGAGAGGCTTGTCGGCTGTCATCGTATCCCTTTCAAAACCGGCGTGCGGCCGTGGCGTCGTCGGAAAAGAAGATCTCGTCCGCATGCGCGGCGATGTCTTCCGCCCGCCAGGCGCCGCTCGGCTTCCAGCCCGGCATCTCCAGCATCTTCATCTCGCGCACCCCACGCGCGCCCGATACGCCGAGGATCTTGCCGGTCTGGTCGCCCGACAGCGCGCTGACCATGTAGAGCACCGCCGGCGCGATCTGGTCGGGATTGAACGCCGCGCCGGGATTCTCGATATAGCGCGGCAGGTCCGCGGTCATGCGCGTCAGCGCGCCGGGCGCGAGCGTCCAGATCCGGATATTGTGCTTGCGGCCCTCGATGGCGAGCACGTTGCTGAGGCCGAAGATGCCGCCCTTGGCGGCACCATAATTGCTCTGGCCGAAATTGCCGATCAGGCCGGAGGTCGACGAGGTGTTGACGATGACGCCGCCGCCATTGTCCTTCATCCAGCGGAACACCGGCAGCGTGACGCAGAAGGTGCCTTTGAGGTGCACCTGCATCACCTTGTCCCAGGCCTCCTCGGTGATCTTGGCGAAGGACACGTCGCGCAGGATGCCGGCATTGTTGACGAGAATGTCGGCGCGGCCGAAATGCTTGATCGCATCGTCGAACACCGACTGGCCACCGGCCATGGTCGAGATGTCGGCGCCATTGGCGACCGCGCGGCCGCCGGCCGCGACAATGGCATCCACCACCGTCTGCGCCATCGAGCGGTCCTGCCCGCTGCCGTCGCGCGGTCCGCCGAGATCGTTGACGACGACGGCCGCGCCCTCGCGCGCGAACAGTCTGGCATAGGCTTCACCGAGGCCGCCGCCGGCGCCGGTGATGATCGCGACCTTGCCGTCCAAGAGCCCCATCGGCGCCTCCTGCGGTCAGCCCAGAACGGTCATGCCGTTCCTGATCACGGTGACGTCGCGCGCCTTGACGCGCGCCTCGAACGACACGACGTCGCCATCCTTCCACAGATCCACCGTCACCGTCTCCCCCGGGAACACCGGCGCGGAGAACCGCACCGCATGGCGGCGGAACGCGGCGGGATCGTAATCGGCATAGGTCTGCAGCACTGCGCGGCAGGTCAGGCCATAGGTGCACATGCCGTGCAGGATCGGCCGCTGAAAGCCGGCGCGGCGGGCGAATTCCGGATCGCTGTGCAACGGGTTGCGGTCGCCGCTGAGGCGGTAGACCAGCGCCTGGTCCGGCCGGGTGGTGATATCCACCGAGCGGTCGGGGGCGCGCTTCGGCACCGCATGGGGCGCGGGCTGGCCGTCCGAGGGGCCGCCGAAGCCGCCGTCGCCACGGGCGAAGGTGGAGCTGACCAGCGTGGCGAGCCTGTCGCCCGCCTCGTCCTTCAGCACCGTCTCGCGCGTGATCACCGCTCCCTTGTCCTTGCCCTTGTCATAGACGGCGACGACACGGGAGTCGGCGGTGATCTTCGCGCTCACCGGCAGCACCTTGTGGAAGGTGATGTCGCGCTCGCCGTCGACCACCAGCAGGCGGTTGATGCCGAGGTCGCCGGGCGAGGCGCCCCAGGCCGCTACCGACGCGAAGGTCGGCACCACCTTGAGCGGCCGCGCCGCATACGCCGCTTCATTGACGAACAGCAGCTCGCGCTCGTCCATGGGATCGGCGCCCATGCCGATACCATAGGCGTAGAGCATCACCTCGCGGTCGGTCCAGGCGTAGCGTTCGCCCTCCCGCTTCAAGCGAAGTATCTCGGGATACTGGATCGGCATGGCGTTTCCCTTGTCGGCGGCCTTTTTTGGTGTCCGATGCTGGCCGCTCGTTGCGATCTCAGGGGATCGGGGTGAAGAACGGCAGCGGTGCGCCCTCGGTCGGCTTGAACACCACCTTGACCCGCCGCCCGATCGCAAGTTCCTTGAAATCGCAGTCGACGAAGTTGGTCAGCAGCGACGGGCCTTCCTTGAGCGTCACATAGCCGATGGCATAGGGCCCGGTCGGCGACTTGCGCATGATGCTGAAGGTGTAGATCTCGCCCTCGCCCGCGCTCTCCTCCCACTCGGTCTTGTCCGAGAAGCAGAACGGGCAGATCGCGCGCGGAAAGTAGTGCGCCTCGCCGCAGGCCTTGCAGCGTTTGATCAGGAACTTGCCCTGCGCGGCCGCGTCCCAGAACGGCTGGCTCTCGGGATTGCCCTGGGGCTTGGGATAGGTCTTCGCTTCGCTCATCACACGCGCTCCAGAATGGCGGTCGAGGCCGCGTGCCGCACGCCGAGCAGACCGCCGGTGCCATGGGCGATCGCGAGGTCACAATTGGGCACCTGCACCTTGGGGTGAGCCTCGCCGCGCAGCTGCCGCACCGCCTCGATGATCTTGGTCATGCCGCCGCGGTTGACCGGGTGGTTGCTGCACAGGCCGCCACCGTCGGTGTTGAACGGCAACATGCCGACACCCGAGATCAGGTTGCCGTCGGCGACGAACTTGCCGCCCTCGCCCTTCTTGCAGAAGCCGAGATCCTCGAGCTGCATCAGCACGGTGATGGTGAAGCTGTCGTAGATCGAGGCGTACTTGATGTCCTGCGGGGTGACGCCGGCTTCCGCGAACGCGCGCGGGCCGGACCACACGCCGGCGGAATAGGTCAGGTCGAGGTCCTTGCCGCCACGCGGGCCCTTCATCGCTTCGCCGTGGCCGATCATCCGCACCAGCGGCTTCTTCAGGCTTTTGGCGATCTCCTCGGTGGTGACGATCAGCGCGCCGCCGCCGTCGGTCACCACGCAGCAATCCATGCGGTGCAGCGGGTCGGCGATCAGCGGCGAGTTCAGCACGTCCTCCACCGTCACCACCTCCTTGAGCATGGCGTGCGGGTTGTACTGGGCGTGATGAGACGCGGCGACCTTGATCCAGGCGAGCTGCTCGCTGGTGGTGCCGTACTGGTGCATGTGGCGCAGCGCGCACATCGCGTAGGCGTTGTGGGTGGTCGCGGCATAGGCCGCCTCGAAATCGGCCTCGGCGCCGGCGGCGCGCGGCGGCAGCGGCCCGGTGCGCGGCTTGCCGGCGAGCGTGATCAGCGCGATCGAGCACTTGCCGGCGGCGATCGCCTCAGCCGCGTGGCCGAGATGGATGATGTAGGAGCAGCCGCCGGTCTCGGTCGAATCGATGTGGCGCACCTTAAGGCCGAGATAGTCGACCATCGGCCACGCCCCGCCCGGCGCGTCGCCGGCGCAGAAATAGCCGTCGACATCGGCGACGGAGAGCCCGGCATCTTCCAGCGCGCCCTTGGCGACCTCGGCGTGCAGCTGCGCGGTCGACTTGTCGGGCGCATGCCGCGTGGGATGTTCATAAATGCCGGCGATGTACGCCTTGCCTCGGATGCTCAAGCTTCGCTCCGTCGCTGTCGTCAAATCATGTTCGTTTTTGTGAACCGCGACAGCAGGATTGGCAAGCACGTTCAGCCCGCCCTATTCCGCCCCGCGAAATGGTGCGGGGCGAAACAGAGAGGGGCATAGCCGCATGCGTATTTGGCTGGGCTATTCCGCCGCCAGTTGCGGCGCAACCTGTGCGGGCGGATCGACGAGGTCCTTGCGCAACTGCTCGCGGCGCTTGGTCGTCTCCGTCACCGCCTTGTCCTTGACCGGGCCGTAGCCGCGGATGCGGTCGGGCAGCGACAGCAGCTCGACCGCGGTCGTGAGCGTCTGCGGCGACAGCCGCGCCAGCGCCTCGTCGACATCCTTCTCGTAGGACGTGATGAGATCACGCTCCATGCGCCGCTCGGCGGAATAGCCGAAGATGTCGAGCGGCGTGCCGCGCAAGGACCGCAGCTTCGCCAGCACGCGGAACAGCCGCATGGTGCCCGGGCCGAACGCGCGCTTGCGCGGCCGTCCCAGCGGATCCTTCTCGCTGCCGAGCAGCGGCGGCGCCAAGTGGAAGTTCAGCGTGAAGTCACCCTCGAACTGGTCGCGCACGCTCTGCTCGAAGCGCCCGTCGGTGAACAGCCGCGCCACCTCGTACTCGTCCTTGTAGGCGAGCAGCTTGGCGTAACCGGCCGCGGCGGCGCGCGGCAGATCCTCGCCATAGCCGCCCTCGTCGGCGGCAGCCTTCACACGGTCGACCAGCTTGCGGTAGCGCGCCGCGAGCCGCCCGTTCTGGTAGTCCTTGAGGTGAGTGCTGCGGTGCTCGATGAGCTCGGCCAGCGACATCTCGTCGAGCGTCTTCGGCGGCGCGACCTCGTCCTTGAGCATGGCATGCAGGCGCGCCGGATCGACCGCGGCGAGCCGTCCCAGCGCGAACGCCAGCGTGTTCATCTTGATCGACACGCCGTTGAGCTCGATCGCCTGGGCGATGGCTTCCGCCGACACCGGCAACAGGCCCTGCTGATAGGCGTAGCCCAGCATCATGACGTTGGTGGCGATGGAGTCGCCGAGCAGCCCTTCCGCGGCGTGGGTGAAATCGAGGAACACCGAGTCCGACCGCAGCGCGGTCTCCAGCACGCGGTTGACCTTGCGGCGCTGGAAGTCGAAGTCGCGATTGCGGATGAAATCGGCGATCGGGATCAGGTGTGTGTTGATGATGCCGCGGGTGCGCTGGCTTTCGCACAGCGTGATCGTCTCCTTGGCGATCGCCACCACCTCGTCGGCCGCGATCAAGAGGTCCGCGGTGCCGGTGACGATGCGCGAACAGGTCACGTCCTGCGGGTTCTGCGAGATGCGGACATGGCTCAGCACCGCGCCGCCCTTCTGTGCAAGGCCGGACATGTCCAGGATCATGCTGGCCTTGCCCTCGATATGGGCGGCCATGCCGAGCAGCGCGCCGATGGTGAGGACGCCGGTGCCGCCGACGCCGCCGACCGCGATGTTATAGGGCTTGTCGAGCGGCTGCAGCGAGGCCGCCGGCGGCAATTCGCCGATCGCGCTGAGGTCGAGCGGCGCGCGCTTGCGCAACTGGCCGCCATTGACGGTGACGAACGACGGGCAGAAGCCCTTGAGGCAGGAGAAATCCTTGTTGCAGCTCGACTGGTTGATGGTGCGCTTGCGCCCCATCGCCGTCTCCAGCGGCTCGACCGAGATGCAGTTGGACTGCACCGAGCAGTCGCCGCAGCCCTCGCACACCGCCGAATTGATCATCACCCGCTTCGGCGGGTCCTCCAGCAGGCCGCGCTTGCGGCGGCGGCGCTTTTCGGCGGCGCAGGTCTGCACGAACACGATCGCCGAGCAGCCGGCGGTCTCGCGCAGCGTGCGCATGACGTTGTCGAGCTCGTCGCGGTGGGCGAGCTTGGTCTCCGGCGCGATGGTCGAGGCCGGATAGGCGTCCGGGTTCTCCGATACCAGGTAGATATTGCGCACGCCCTCGGCGTGGAGCTGGAAGGTGATCTGCTGCGGCGACAGGTCGCCGTCGTGGCGCTGGCCGCCGGTCATGGCGACGGCGTCGTTGTACAGCACCTTGAAGGTGATGTTGGCCTTGGACGCCACCGCCTGGCGGATCGCGAGGCTGCCGGAGTGGAAGTAGGTGCCGTCGCCGAGATTGGCGAAGATGTGCTTCTCCTGGGTGAACGGCGCGATGCCGACCCACGGCACGCCCTCGCCGCCCATCTGGGTGAAGGTCTCGGTGTTGCGGTCCATCCACAGCGACATGAAGTGGCAGCCGATGCCGGCCATGGCGCGGCTGCCCTCGGGCACCTTGGTCGAGGTGTTGTGCGGACAGCCGGAGCAGAAATATGGCGTGCGGGTGACCGGCGCCACCGCCTGCACCTGCGAGGCCTGGCGGCCATTGAACCAGTCGGCCTTGGCGCGCAGCATGGCGACGATCTCGGGATTGAGATCGAGCGTCAGCAGCCGCTCGGCGAGCGAGGTGGCGATGGTCGCGACGCTCAGCTCCTCGGAGAACGACAGGAAGCGCTTGTCGTGGTGGTCCATCTTGCCGACGATGCGCGGGCGCACGTCGTCGCGCCAGTTGAACAGCTCCTGCTTGACCTGGTTCTCGACGATCTCGCGGCGCTCCTCGACGACGAGGATCTCCTCGAGGCCGACGGCGAACTCGCGCACGCCCTGCGGCTCCAGCGGCCACGGCATGCCGATCTTGTAGAGCCGCAGGCCAATCTTGGCGGCGACCTCCGGCGTGATGCCGAGCTCGCGCAGCGCCTGGCGCACGTCCTCGTAGCTCTTGCCCGACGCCATGATGCCGTAGCGGGCGTTGGGCGAATCCATGGTGACGCGATTGATGCGGTTGGCGCGCGCGAACGCGATCGCGGCAAAGCCCTTGTAATCCTGCAGGCGGCGGTCCTGGGCGTAGCGGTCGTCCGGCCAGCGCAGATTGACGCCGTCCGGCGGCAGCGCGAAGTCCGGCGGAATGATGAACGGGGTCATCTCGTCGCTGAGGTCGATCTCGGCGGTGGTCTCCACCGTCTCGGTGATCACCTTCATGCCGACCCAGCAGCCGGAATAGCGCGACATGGCGATGCCGAGCAGCCCCATCTCGATCATCTCATGGATGCTCGAGGGATAGAGGTAGGGCATCAGCGCGGAGATGAAGGCGTGGTCCGACTGGTGCGGCACGGTCGAGGACTTGGCGCCGTGGTCGTCGCCGGCGAGGCACAGCACGCCGCCGTTCTTGGCGGAGCCCGCGGCGTTGCCATGACGGAAGACGTCGCCGCAGCGGTCGACGCCCGGCCCCTTGCCGTACCAGATGCCGAACACGCCGTCGTAGTTGGCGCCGGGCGAGAGATGGAGCTGCTGCGAGCCCCAGACCGCGGTGGCCGCGAGGTCCTCGTTCACGCCGGGCTGGAACTTGATGTTGTAGCGCTCGAGATGGGCCTTCGCGGCCATCAGCTGCTGGTCATAGCCGCCGAGCGGCGAGCCGCGGTAGCCGGAAATGAAGGCGGAGGTGTTGAGGCCCTGGGCGCGGTCGCGGCGGATCTGCGCCATCGGCAGGCGGACCAGCGCCTGAATGCCGGTCAGGAAGATATGCCCGGACCCTTGCGTGTACTTCTGGTCGAGGCTGATCGGTCCTTGATTGATTCCCATCGCAAGCGTTCTTTCTGGCTCTTCGTGGCCGTTTGCGTGCCCGTCCGCCGGCCCGGGGCCGCGCCGGATCGGCGACCACCGGCGCTGGGAATGCGCACCAACTGCAATCGCCGGGCGGCGCGCGCCTTGCCACCGGCGGCCGCCCGACTCCCGTACTTAGAACCAGTCTATGTCGCTTTCGCCTCCGCCCGCATCAAGAATCCGTTCCCCCTTCCCCCTTGGGAAATAAACGCAATTTCGTTCTTTCGGACCCCATCGCGGTTACCGCTTGTGTCGCCCGGCCCCGCTGATGAGGACAGAAAATTCGCGATGGCTGGAAAGGCCGGCCGCTCAAGCCGCCGGACCAGGCAGGATCTCGTCGAGGACGCGGAACAGCTCGGTCTCCCGGAACGGCTTGCGCAACACCGCGCGGTGACCGGTCACCCGCTCGTCCACCGCGCTCGCCAACTGCGAGGTCATCACCACCACCGGGATATCGCGGGTGCGGGAATTCTCCGCCATGGCCGTCACGAGGCTGGCGCCGTCGATGAACGGCATCACGAAATCGGTCAGCACCACATCCGGCGTCGCGTCGTGGAGGATGTCGAGCGCCTGGCGGCCGTTGCAGGCCGCGAGCACATGATAGCCACGCTCGCTCAGCAGGACCTCGAGCCAGTCCGCGATCGCCCACTCATCCTCGACGACCAGAACCGTCTTCACGGTCGTTCTCCGGCGCTGCACCGATCCGTCGGACATGACTGCGCACCGCTGCGGGGTTTCTCGGCGGTCGCGGGCCGCTGGTTCTGACCGTTCATGCTGTCCTGCCCCTCGCTCCCGCCCCTGCGATGGCCGCGCGAGTTCCCGCCACCGCCCGCCCACGACGCGAAAAAGCTGAAACACCCGAACGACTTCAAAGTTCCGAAAAAATTGCCGTCCCCACCCGCCGGTTCCCCGGCAGCGGCAGACGGCGACGTCTCACGCTGCGCCGCTGACCGGCATGTGATGCGGGCCGGACAGGATATCCTGCTATAGCCGGCGCGCTGCACCGACCGGAGAGCCATCGATGAAACATCTGCCGCTGCTGCTGGGCCTGCTGCTGCTGCTGCCGTTCTGCGCCCATGCCGACGACAGCGCTGCGCAGCCCGTGCACGAACCCTATGGCATCGGGCTCGAGGGGTTTGCCTATCCCTATCCCGTCCACATGCTGCCGCTGGTCAACGAGGGCGAGCCGGTGCGCATGGCCTATATGGATGTCGCCCCGGCGACGCCGAACGGGCGCGCCGTGCTGCTGCTCCACGGCCGCAATTTTCCGTCGAGCTACTGGGCCCCTGTGATCCGGACCTTGAGCGGCGCGGGCTACCGGGTGATCGTCCCCGACCAGATCGGATTCGGCAAGTCGTCGAAACCGGCCTTCGACCTGCATTTCGATCAACTCGCGCGCAACACCGTCACGCTGCTCGACCATCTGCAGCTGCGCGACGTCGACGTGGTGGCGCATTCGCTCGGCGGCATGCTCGGCGTGCGCATCGCGCGCGCCACTCCGGAGCGGGTGCACAGGCTGATGCTGGTGGCGCCGATCGGGCTGGAAGACTATCGCCTCTACGTGCCGCCGACGCCGACCGAGAGGATCCTCGAGGCCGAGGACAAGCTCACCGCCGACGGCTACCGCCAGCAGCTCGTCGCCAACTATTCCCTCACCTTGCCGCCGGACGCGATCACGCCGTTCATCGACGCGCGCTTCAACATCAAGGGCGCCGCCGACTATGCGCGCTGGCTGCGCGCCTTCGTCTCTTCGGCGCAGATGATCTACCGCGAGCCGGTGGCGCACGAGATTGCGCTGATCACCCAGCCGACGCTGTTCGTGATGGGCGCGAACGACCACAACGCGCCCGGCCGCGCCAACGCGCCGCAAGCGCTGCGCGACAAGATGGGACACAACGCGGAGCTCGCCGGCGCGCTCGCCGCGAAGATGCCGAACGCGAAGGCGGAGGTCATTCCCGGCGTCGGCCACCTCGTGTTCCTGGAGGCCGAGGCCGCCTTCAATGCCGCGCTGCTCGGCTTCCTGAACGGAAGCTAGTGTCCCGGTTCTAACATTCGCATCACATTGCTAGCGTCCGGCTCGCGCACCGTCGCGGCCGATAGCCTGCGAAACATTCCGCAACATATTCCGCGCCTTTTTGACGCAGCCATCGCGCATGACTCATGACGATGGTCACATGCAGGATCAGCATCCAGCGCGATAAACGACGGAACGGGCGAATTTCGCATGCGAGCCGTTCATCTGCATGAATGCGACGCAACGAAAATCAAGTGAACCAAATCCGCATCGGTGTGTTTGCTTTATTCCCCGTCGATGCCTGGCAATCTCTCCACGCCGCCGCATTGGCGGACTCAGAACGAGGACAACATCATGAAGATACTTGTTGCTGCAGCCTTTGCCGCGAGCCTGATGGCCGCTTCGAGCGTTGCCAATGCGATGCCGGCTGCGCCTGCGAACGGCAGCGGCGCCGATGTCATCCAGATCGCGGGCGGCTGCGGCCCCGGCTTCCATCCCGACCCCTATGGCCGCTGCCGTCCCAATCGCTACCGCCCGCCGGTCGTGGTGCGTCCCCCGGTCATGGAGCGTCCCTATGTCCGCCGCTGCCCGCCGGGCCTGATGTGGCGCCATGGGCGTTGCCGTCCGTTCTGAGCCGCTCCACGCTCCGAAATGCAGAAGGGCTTCGCCACGCGGCGGAGCCCTTCCCTTTTGCAATTTTGAGATCGTCCGGTCATGGCTGCGAACGGTCCTCCTCCATCACCGCCAGCGTGACGCGATGCCGATCGTGCGCTCGACGATCGTCACCTCCCCGTCGTGCAGGCGCATGACATCGCTGACCAGATTGAGCCCGGGCGTCGTCGCCGACCTCGATGATCCATCACCATGCCGTGCTTTTCGAGCGCGGCGCGCAGCGCCGCCGCCATCTGCGGCTCGTCCGCCCCTAGTGTCCTGGTTCTCACATTCGTATCACTTTGCAGCAGGCTGTTTTACGAATGTTCGAACCGTAAGGGACACTGGCAAATATCAGTTTTGAGCGTGGTTTTGGATCTGACATTGGCTTGGAGGACTCGCGGCGATACTGAAGCGAATATCAGATCCACCACACTAGTGACGCCCGGTCCGGGACAACCGGTACACCGCCGCCGGCGGGATGTTGCGCAGCGTGGTGCCGATCTTCTCCGCGGTGAGCCCGACCCGCTGCCGCAGCGCCGGGTGCACCGGGCATCGCGCGGTATAGGTGAACTGGTAGAACGCTCCGCCGGGCCGCAGCCGCGCGAAGCAGGCGCGCAGGATCGCGACCACCGTCCAGGGCGGCATCGACAGCAGCGGCAGGCCGCTGACCACGGCGCCGAGCGGCTCGGCGTCGCCGCGCAGCGCATCGTCGATCCCGCGGGCATCCATGTGCAGCACGCGGGCGCGCGGAAAGCGCGCCGCAAGCGGCGGGATGAAGTCGTCGCAGGCCTCCACCAGGGTGATGTCGCGCTCGGCGACACCACGCATCAGAAGCGCACTGGTGAACACGCCGGTTCCCGGACCGAGCTCGAGCACCGGCCCGGTGTGCGGGCCGATCTCTTTCGTGATGAGCGCCGCGAGATGGCGGCTGGACGGGGTGACCGAGGCGGTGCGCAGCGGTGCGCCCAGCCACGCCCGCAGGAAACGGAGTTCGTCTGAGGTCGGCATCATCGCCCCTTCATCATCGCGTTACATGACCCAGCGATGACAACGGAAGTTACGTCTGCCTGTCGACCGGCAGAACCGCCGTGGCCTGCCCGTCCCTCCCGTCGATCAGAGCCGCACCACGACCTTGCCGCGCGCCGCGTGGGCCTCCAGCAGCCGGTGCGCGGCCTGGATGTCCGTGAAATCGAACACATGTGCCGGCTTGGCCCGATAGACGCCGGCGGCGGCGCGATCGACGATGGCCTGGAACGGGATCTCGGACAGCGGAAACGCCGCCGTGCCGGTGACCAGCGCGCTCGCGAACACGCTGAGATGCACCCCCGACGGGATCTGGAATACCGGCTGCAGCGACAGCGGCTCGCCGCCGCCGAGAAAGCCGATGAGGCAGACATGCCCGCCGCGCCGGACCATGGCGAGGGAATCGAGCACCGTGGTGGTGCCGACGATGTCGAGCACCGCGTCGATGCCGCCGGGATGGCGCTCCCGCACGCGGGCCGCGAGCTGCGGCGCCTCGATCAGCACCTCCGCCGCGCCGAGGGCCGTCAGCTCGGCGGCGCGCTGTGGATTGCGGGTGGTCGCGATCACCCGGACGCCGAGATCGGCGGCGATGTTGAGCGCCGCCTGCCCGAGCGCCGAGGTCGCGCCGCGGACCAGCAGGGTCTGGCCGGGTGCCACCGCGAGGATGCCGCAGAGCGCGCTCCAGGCGGTGGCATAGCTCTCAGGTAGCGCCGCAAGCTCTTCCCATGGCAGGTCGGTGGTCACCCCAGCGACATTGCTCGCCGGCACCCGCACGAACTCGGCATAGCTGCCGTCGATGCTGCGGCCCATGCCGCCGACGATGGCGACCACCGTCTGCCCGACCGCGAAACGGCCGTCGGGATCGGCGTGCACCCGCCCGACACATTCGATGCCGCTGATCTCGGCGACCTCGCCCCAGGCGCCTTTCCGGAAATAGATCTCGGCCTGGTTCACCCCGAACGCCTTGACCTCGACCACCACATGGCCGGGCTTCGGCTCCGGCGCCGGGCGCTGCTCCAGGGCCAGCACCTCCGGTCCGCCGAACTGCTTGATGACGATCGCTCGCATGGTCCGCCTCCTGTGTTGGGACGGCGCGACCCTAGGATTTAAAACATAGAATGATATGATAAAATAACGATCATCTCCATCGGATAAACGAATTATGTTGGATGGCCTCTCCCTGCAGCAGCTGATCGCTTTCGATGCCGTGGTCAGCGAAGGCGGCGTCCAGCAGGCCGCCGACAAGCTGCTGCGGGCGCAGCCCAGCGTGTCCGCCGCGATCAAGGCGCTGGAGGCCCAGCTCGGGCTGACGCTGTTCGACCGCAGCGGCTATCGCATGACCCTGACGGAGGCCGGCCGCTCCTTCCACGCACGCACCCGGGTGTTCCTGCAGGAGTTGCAGGCGCTGCGCGACCATGCCGCGCAGCTCAAGATGGGCGAGGAAAGCGAGCTGCGGGTGGTGATCGGCGACCTCTGTCCGCTCGCCGAGACGCTCGGCCTGCTGCGGCGCTTCTTCGACGCCTGCCCCGCCACCCGCCTGCACCTGCATTTCGAGGCGCTGTCCGGGCCGTGGGAGCGGCTGCTGAACGACGAGGCCGACCTCATCCTGCATCACATCGACAAGGCCGATCCGCGTCTCGACCATGTCGACCTGTTCGCGGTCGGCGTCATCCCGGTGGTGGCGCCGGGCTTCCTGCGTTGTCCGATCACCGATGCGATCACGCCCGAGCAACTGCGCGACCATGTACAGCTGATCATCCGCGACACCGCCCGCGCCCCGGCGCCGCGCGACTACTACGTGATCGAGGGCGCGCGCAGCTGGACGGTCAGCGACCAGTTGATGAAGAAGGAGCTGATCCTGCAGGGCATGGGCTGGGGCCACATGCCCTACGATCTCGTGGCGCCGCACCTGCGCGACGGCACGCTGCTCGCCATCACCGGCCGCCACCTGCAGGGCGGCCGCGCCGACATCGTCGCAGCAAGACGGCGGCAGGCGGTGCACGGCCCGGTCGCCGGCCGGCTGTGGCAGTTCATCACCGAGCAAGCCGCGGAGCTGCGCGCGGGCTGACCGCCGGCTCCTACAGCGGCAGGTTGTCGTGCTTCTTGAGGGGAATCTCGACCTGCTTGTCCCTGAGCATGGCGAGCGCGCGGGCGATGCGCTTGCGGGTCGAGTGCGGCATGATGACGTCGTCGATGTAGCCGCGCTCGGCGGCGACGAACGGCGACAGGAAGCGGTCCTCATATTCCTTGGTGCGCGCGGCGATCTTGTCGGCATCGCCGATGTCCTGGCGGAAGATGATCTCCACCGCGCCCTTGGCGCCCATCACCGCGATCTGTGCCGTGGGCCAGGCATAGTTGATGTCGGCGCCGATCTCCTTCGACGCCATGACGTCGAACGCGCCGCCATAGGCCTTGCGGGTGATCACGGTAACGAGGGGCACCGTGCACTGCGAGTAGGCGAACAGCAGCTTGGCGCCATGCTTGATCAGGCCGCCATACTCCTGCGCCGTGCCCGGCAGGAAACCCGGCACGTCGACGAAGGTCACGATCGGGATGTTGAAGGCGTCGCAGAACCGCACGAACCGCGCGGCTTTACGCGAGGCGTCGCTGTCGAGCACCCCCGCCAGCACCATCGGCTGGTTGGCGACGAAGCCCACCGTGCGGCCGGCGATGCGGCCGAAGCCGGTGACGATGTTCTTGGCAAACGTCTCGGCGATCTCGAAGAAGTCACCCTCGTCCACCACTTTGAGGATCAATTCCTTGATGTCGTAGGGCTTGTTGGGATTGTCCGGCACCAGGGTGTCGAGCGACTCCTCGGTGCGCTCGATGTCGTCGAAGCTCGGCCACTCCGGCACGCCGTCGCTGTTGTTGGACGGCAGGAAGTCGATGAGGCGGCGCATCTGCAGCAGCGTCTCGACGTCGTTGTCGTAGGCGCCGTCGGCGATCGAGGATTTGGTGGCGTGGACGCTGGCGCCGCCGAGCTCCTCGGCGGTCACCACCTCGTTGGTCACGGTCTTCACGACGTCGGGGCCGGTGACGAACATGTAGCTGGTGTTCTTCACCATGAAGATGAAGTCGGTCATCGCCGGCGAATAGACGTCGCCGCCGGCGCACGGGCCCATGATGACGCTGATCTGCGGGATGACGCCCGACGCCTGGACGTTGCGGCGGAACACATAGGAGTAGCCGGCGAGCGCCGCGACGCCCTCCTGGATGCGCGCGCCGCCGGCATCGTAGAGGCCGATGATCGGCGCCCGCGCCTTCAGCGCCATGTCCTGCAGCTTGGTGATCTTGAGCGCGTGGGTCTCCGACAGCGAGCCGCCGAACACCGTAAAATCCTTGGCGAACACAAACGTCTTGCGGCCGTTGACGGTGCCCCAGCCGGTGACGACGCCGTCGCCCGGGACCTTGTTCTTCTCCATGCCGAACTCGGTCGAGCGGTGCTCGACGAACATGTCGAATTCCTCGAACGAGCCCTTGTCGAGCAGCAGCTCGATGCGCTCGCGCGCCGTCAGCTTGCCGCGGCCGTGCTGCGCTTCGATGCGCTTCTCGCCGCCCCCGAGCTTGGCGCCGGCGCGGCGGGCCTCAAGCTTCTCGACGATGTCCTTCATGCGTCTCCTCCGGCGGCGCCCGCCGCCCTCCCCGGACCGAACAGTTGCGCCTGTGTAGCATGCGGTCCGCGGCGAGGAAAACCGGCGCGGCGCAAATCCCCCGGGAGCCGCGGCGTCAGGCCGCCACCGGCGCGCTGCGGTGGTTGAAGCTCCACAGGCCGAACGCGAAGGCGAGCAGCAGCACGCCGGCGCCGAGCACCGTCGCCGGGCTGGCGCCGAGCTTCTCGAACCACTGGGTGTAGAAATGAATCGCCGCGAACACCGCGACGACGTTGACCATCCAGCGGCGGTTGGTCCTGACCGCCCAGACCCCGGCTCCGGCCAGCGCCACCGCCCAGCCGAGGCTGAACACCAGCGGCGACACCATCTCGCTGCGCGCCGCATAATCGTGCAGGATCGAGGGATCGCCGTGCAGCAGTGCGCGCAGCCGCAGCAGGTTGTCGCCCCACAGCGAGCCGACCCAGAAGCCGAAATTGATCATCAGCACCGCGGTGCGCGCCGCGATCAGCGCCAGCCGCTCATAGGCGGCCGTCACCCGCAGCGAGACCAGGTAGCCGGCGAGCGCGATCAGCGCGAACACCACGATGGTCAGCGTCGGCTCCTCGACCGAGAGCGAATACATGGCATGGCGGTAGTCGGTGCTGCTGCCGAGGCAGCCGCCGACCACCAGCACGGAGGTAGCGATCAGGAGCCCCGAGCGCGCCACCACCGCAGCCACCGCGAGCAGCACGGCGATCACCAGCATCACCCGCAGCGAGCCGTCGTCGAGCATGGCGAGGCCGCCGCAGAACCCAAGCGCGCCGAGCACAAGGCAGATCTGCGCCAGCAGCTCCCACGCCTTGGCGCCCGATGTGGTCAGGCCAAGGCCGAGACCGAACAGGACCACGCCGAGCGCCAGCGCCGTGAAGGGTGAAGGCATCAGCGCGCCGGCGCCGGCGGCCACCGCCACCACGCCGAACCCGACCAGGATGTTGATGCCGAGCGAGACGGTGTCGCGCGCCGCGAGGCCGCGCAGCCGCTCGGCCTCCGCCGCGGTTAGCTTGCCGCTGGCGACGAGATCGGTGAGATCGAGGGTGACTTTCATGGCAGCCTTTTCGGACGGAGTGATATCCGTATGGGTAGCCGATCCCTGGCCGCCGGTTCAATCGCCCGGTGCGCCACGGCCGCTGAAGACGGGCACGATAGCTTCGCCGTCGCGCGATGATGCCCCTGCCGACGCCTGGAAGGCCGAGGCTTTCCGCACTGCACCAAGGTCATTCGATGCGTACCGCAATCTGATCGCTTGCATTCTGATGCAGAATGAGCCGCGCAGCCCGGCCGTCATCCCCAAGTTTGAATGTGATCTGCGCATTGACAGCCTTGTAGAAATATTCGTGATCCGACAAGGGAAAGACGCGGATGGTCTCTTGACCCGACAAGCGGACGAAAAGTCGGCCGTTCGAGATCGTCACGTCAAATATCTGGTTGGGGCTGATCTGATATCGCCCAACAAGACGGGCAAGAGCGCTGGCCTCGACAGGTCTCTCCTGCCTGAACCATTGCGGCGCGCAACGGGTATCCAGCACGTGGACGCCGAGATCGACAACGGCGTCGATGTTGGCATTGCTCAGCACGACCACGCCGCGCTTCCATTCGGGGATGCATCGGACGAATGATCGTGTCCCTCCGGTCCCGCCGGAATGCGAAATGACAAACCCGCCGTCCGGATGAAGCGGTCCCAATCCCATCCCGCCCCGGGCGCGTGGCGTGACGAGAGGCGCGACAATCGCCGCGATTGGCGACGTGGGATCGCCGAGCGCTTCCAAAAACGACAGAAGGTCGGCAGCACTGGAGCGAAAAGCCCCGGCCCCCGCCAGAACGCCCAGATTCCAAAGCGGAACCGGATCGAAGCTCGAATCGTGCGGGCTCGCAACACGGCCCTCCAATCGAGGAGGCAGCGCGATCACCGTATCGCTCATCCCGAGAGGGATAAGAATCCGCTCGCGGATGAGAGTCTCATAGTCCCGACCAGCGGCGCGAAGCACCAGCGCATGCCCGAGCAGTCCAGTGCCGATGTTGGAGTATTCGTAGGTATCACCGGGTGTTCGGACCAACTCATGGCCGGCGAGAAACTCGTACAAATGGTCAACAGTGTAATGAGCATAAGGATTGTCCGGATCGAAGGGATCCAGATTTGCCGGCCGCCTTGGCAGGCCCGCGTAGTGCGACGCGAGGTCACGGAGATTGATCTCTCGTCCATTCCGCATCGGCACCCGCACGCCCGCCGGGAGCAGCCTCTCAACGGGCTCGTCGAGATCGACTTCGCGCCGTCGAACCATGTCCGCCAGCAGCAACGCTGTAAAAAGCTTGGTAATCGACCCAATTTCAAAAATTGTGTTGCCGTCCACGAGCCGATCGCCGCCATTCTTGCAGCTTCCATGCGCGATGATGGCGCGCTCCTTCGCTTCGATAGTCGCGACCACCATGCCTGGTGCAAGGCGGAGTTCGTCGACGCGATGAACGAGCATCCGCCGAATGGCATCATTCGGGAGCAGAGGTGGCGGGGAAAATGCAGCGGGCATCGACGACCCCAGAATGAACCTGTGCAGTTGCCGAACGACACACGCGCCGTCCGAGGACGGCAAGATCAAGCGACAATGTCGTTCCGGCCGTGGAGCGTAGGTGTTTGTCAGCACATCATGTGGGATAGCACTGCAGCGGCACCGTATGCGGCCCGCAGTGCCGGAGCTTCAGATCGGCGGCACCAGGCGGCTACTTGTCCCGTGGCGGGCGGCTGGTGACGAAATAGCTGTCCTTGCTCACCACGAGACCGTCGCGCAGGGTGATCAGGTCGATCAGCTCCATGGTCACCGGCGCGCCGTCCGGCGTCGTCGCGGTGATGAGGGATTCGGCGACGAAGTGATCGTCGCTGCCGTGCAACGACACCGGCTCGAACTTCAGTCCCGGCAGACCGGAAAAATCCTTGCCGAACTGCTCGGCCACGGCGTCCTTGCCGCGGAAGATGCGCGCGCTGCCATGGCGGCGGTAGCTGGTATCTTCCGCATGCATGGCCATGATCGCCGGGATGTCGTGCGCGTTCCACGCCGCCGTGTAGCGGCTGGCGATCTCCTTGTAGGACGGCTTGGCGGCGGTCATGAACGGCTCTCCCCATCTGTTCTTGTGGTTCGCGCCGCATTCAAGCCTGCCGGCGTTGCCGCTGTCCAGCGTGTCGGGCGCCGGTCACGTCCGCACCGGCCGCATGAACCGCCTCAGTCCGCGACCACCTCGACCTCGGCCATCACATGGCGCGCATAGCGGAAGTCGCGGATGTGGCGGATGCGCTCGCCGTCCCAGTCCAGCAGGATGACATAGCCGGGCGCGCCACCCGGCTGCTGTGGATCGGACACCAGGATGGCGGGCCGGCCGTCGACATGGCCGAGACCGAGATGCCAGTCGGCGATCTGCGCATAGTTGCCGAAATAACGCCCGACCAAGGGGCGGCCATCGAGGCGGTTCTTGCCGAGCAGGTCGAGGCGGACGTCGTCGGCCAGGAGATCGCGCAGCGCATCGAACTCGCGCGCGTTGAAACGGGCGACATAGGCGGCGAGGCGTTCGCGCTCGCGGGCATCGAGCCGCGGCTGCGGCCGCTCCTCCGGCTCCCGCGCCAGCGCCCGCAGGCGCAGCCGGCCCTTGTGCAGCGCCGCCTTCACCGCCGGCACGGTAAGCCCGGTCGCGTCCGCGATCTCCTGCAGCGAATGACCCAGTACGTCCATCAGAATGACGCTGCTGCGCTGCGCCGGCGGCAGGTGCATGAAGGTGCGCAGGCTCGCTGCCGCCGCCAGGTGCTCGCCGCCGGCGGTGGCGGGATCGGCGACGCCGTCGGGATCGTCGTCGCTCTCCAGCGCGCCCCGCCGGCCGCGCCGCCGCAGATAGTCGAGCGCCGTGTTGTGGATGATACGGAACACCCAGCCCTCAACATTGACGATGTCGCCGGCGCGCGGCAGCGCCTCGATCGCCTTCAGCAGGGCGTCCTGGACGACATCCTCGCCGTCGATCGCCGAGCCGGTCATGCGCGCGGTGTAGCGATGCAGCTTCGGCCGCAGCGCACCGATCGCCTTGACCAGGAGATCGGGACCGCCGCCCTCGCCGGACAAGCTCATGGCAGGTATCCGCGCGTCACGGCGTGCGCCCCTCGCCGATCATCCGGTAGTTGCCGACGACCACCGCATCGGAAAGCTGCGGCGGCTCGAGACAGCGCTCACGGATGGTGCCGGAAAACGCCTTGAACGCCTCCAGCTCCGGCAGCACGCTGCGCTCGCCCTCGCTCTCCACCAGATGCAGGAAGGTGTCATCGGCGAGCCGCAGCACCGCATAGCGCAGCCCCTCCGGCGCGCGCGCGCCGAGCTCCAAAAACACGTTCTCGATCAGGCGCTGGTTCTCCGCGGCAAGCTCGGGCCTGGTCCGGTAGCGCACGACGGTTCGTTTCATGGATGGTTCTCCTGCTGCTTGGGAACCGGATGCCGGCCGGTCCCGCCGTCTGAAGACGTTGCCACCCCCGACAAGGATTCCGGGGTCGGCACATTTTTTTTCCGGCATCCTTCGCCTCCCGCGGATCGTCTTCACCGGTGCAGCCTCCCCCACCCAGGATCCACCGATGACCGACACCGCCACACTGCCCCGCCCGGCCGCCCCGTCCCCGACAACGCAGCGCTGGGTGCTCGCCCTGACCTCGACCGCGTCCTTCATGGTCGCGCTCGACGCCCTGGTGCTGACCACCGCACTCACGACCATCCGGACCGCGTTCAAGACCAGCATCGCGACGCTGGAATGGACCGCCAACGCCTACAATATCAGCTTCGCGGTGCTGCTGCTGACCGGCGCCGCCCTCGGCGACCGGTTCGGCCGGCGCCGCATGTTCACGCTCGGCCTTGCGGTGTTCGTCGCCGCGTCCGTCGCCTGCGGCCTCGCCGGCGACGTCGGGACGCTGATCGCCGCCCGCACCGTCCAGGGCGTCGGCGCGGCGCTGGTGATGCCGCTGGCCATGGCGCTGCTCGGCGCCGCGTTCCCGCCGCAGGAGCGTGGCCGGGTGCTCGGCCTGTTCGGCGGCATCACCGGGCTGGCCCTGATCGCCGGGCCGCTGGCGGGCGGCGCCATCGTCGCCGGCCTCGCCTGGCCCTGGGTGTTCTGGATCAACCTGCCGGTCGGCGTCGTCGTCATCGCGCTGGTGCTGCGCACCTGCCCGGAAAGCTTCGGCCCGGCCGCGCCGCTCGACCTTGGCGGGCTCGCGCTCGCGGCCACGGCCGCGCTGGCGCTGGTGTGGGCGCTGGTGCGCGGCGACCATGTCGGCTGGAGCAGCGCCGAGGTCCTTGCCGCGCTCGGCGTCACCTGCGCCCTTGGCCTTGCCTTCGTCGCCTGGGAGGCGCGCGCCGCGGCGCCGATGGTGCCGCTGCAGCTGTTCGCCAGCCGCACCTTCACCGCCGGCATCACCACAAGCTTCCTGTTCTATGCCGCGATGTACAGCGTGGTGTTCTTCCTGCCCCAGTTCCTGCAGTCGGCGCAGGGGTTTGGTGCGTTCGCGACCGGGGTGCGGCTGTTGCCATGGACCGCGACGCTGTTCGTGTTCGCGCCGCTCGGCGGCCGCCTCGTCAACCGGCTCGGCGAACGCAGGCTGGTGGCCGGCGGCACACTGCTGCAGGCGGTCGGCTTCGCCAGCGTGGGGCTGACTGCGGCGCCGGACCTGACGCTGCCGGCCCTGGCGCTGCCGCTGGTGATCGCCGGCGCCGGCGTCTCGCTGGCGATGCCGGCAGCCCAGGCCGCGGTGCTCGGCGCCGTCGCACCACCGGAACTCGGCAAGGCGTCGGGCATCTTCAACATGGCGCGGTTTCTCGGCGGCGTCTGCGGCATCGCGCTCGCCGTCGCCGTGTTCGCGCTCGGCGGCGATGCGACCTCGCCCGCGCGCTTCAGCCGCGGCTTTGCGCTCGCGATCGGCGTCGCCGCCGCACTGTCGCTAGCCGCTGCCCTCGTTGCGCTGGCGCTGCCCGGACGGCGCGAGGCAGCGTCTGCCCTCGCGCGGGCGAGGGCTTAAGCGGTGGCGCGAGCGGCTACAGCGCGCCGATGTCCGTCAGGCACGCCTGCGCAAGCTTCATGCGCGCGGCGTTGTGATGCTCTTCGCGGATGTCGAGGTTGAGGGCGAAGACCGTCGGGCGATCGCCCTTCTCGACCCAGCCGACCAGCCAGCCGACACTGGAGCGGGCGCCGCCGCCTTCGGTCTTGTCGTCGACGCCGATCAGGCCGGTCTTGGAGCGGATCACCGCATCGCCGACCTTGACCTCGGGCAGGATGTCGCGCGTCAGTTGCTGCGCCCGCTTCGCCACCGGCAGCGCCTCGCGGCGCAGCCGGTCGACGAAATCGACCTGCTGCACCGGATCGATGCGCAGGCTGCCGGTGAGCCAGAAGCGATCGATGCCGCCGCCGATGTCGCGGTTGCCGTAGTCGAGGGCGTCGATGTATTTCTGCATGCGCTCCGCACCGACGCGGCGCGCGATCTCCTGATAGACCGGCACGGCGGAGGCCGCCATCGCCGAGCGCAGGGTGTGATCCCTGTTCCACTCGGGAATGAAGCGGGTCACGCCGTCCCACGGAAACACGTCCTTGTCCGGATCGGCGACGACGCCGCTGTCCAGCGCGATCACCGCCATCGGAATCTTGAAGGTCGAGGCCGGCAGCAGCGGCTCGCCCGAGCGCGCCGCATCGCTCGCGATCACGGCATAGTCCTCGACCTTGTAGGCGACGAAGGTGCCCTGCGTGCCATTGTCGGCAAAATGCCGGGCAAGACTGTCCTGGATGATGTTCTTCATCGGCGCGACGGTGGCGCCGGCGCGCGAACGCAGGCTCGTGGCGGCCAGGAGGGCGAGCGGCAGGGCGATGGCTTGGCGACGGCTGATCAAGGCGAGTTCCGAAGCGGTTGTCTGAGGTCGCGCGTCAGTACATCCGATTTCGTGTTGAAAAAATGACGGCGCGGCGCAGTCCTGCTATCTGCGTTTCGACAGCCGCAACACGAAGATCAGCACCTCCGCCACCGCCTTGTAGAGCTCGACCGGGATCTCGTCGCCGA
This sequence comes from Pseudomonadota bacterium, assembly GCA_040756765.1. Taxonomy (GTDB): domain Bacteria; phylum Pseudomonadota; class Alphaproteobacteria; order Rhizobiales; family Xanthobacteraceae; genus Bradyrhizobium_A. Next base: position 182,762 of record JBFLYG010000019.1, read on the forward strand.
TCTCCACGTTGGACAGCGCGCCCGCCAGCACCTCGTTTTCCTGGATCGGGATGTCGTTGGCCCTGGCGACCTCGACGATCTTCTGGCCGATCGCGCCCTTGCCCTTGGCGACGACCCGCGGCGCACCGGTCTTGTCATAGTGCAGCGCAACCGCAAGCGAACCGGTCGGGGCGTCGCTCATGTCGCTCGATCCAGGAAATGCCCGGCACGGGCGGGCGCCGCGGCCGGCGGCGGCGCGCCGTTGCCGATCACGATGTCGCCGGGGTCGAGCTCGGCCTGGCGCAGCGCCTGGCCGAGCTGGCCGGCGTTGGCGCGCAGCTGCGCCGCGGTCTCGGCACGCTCGGCCCACATCCGCACCGAGGTGGTGTCGCCGCTCAGCGTCACCATGGCGTGCACCGGCCCGGCCGGCTCGACGTCGAGCGAGAACCGCGCGCGCCAGATGCGGGTCGCCGCCGGCGCGGTCTTGCTGCTGCCGTCACGCGAAATCTCGAATTGCGCCACCGCCGTGCCCTGCGGCGTCGCGAACGGAATCTCGAACTGCCAGCGCGGCTGGCCGAGGTCGATCCGCCCGGCCGCCGCATCGGCGCGGTCGGGCAGCGAGGCGATCTGCAGCAGCGTCTGGCGGGCGATCGCCCCGTCCGCATCGTCGACCAGGCGGCGCACCGTCTCGACCGGCGTCGCGTCCGCTCCGATCGAGGGCTGCGCCACCGCCTGCGCGGTCGGCGCCCCACCGCGCATGGGCGGCGGCGGCAGGTTGGTGTGGGGCGTGGCCTGATCATCCACGGGAGGCGACCGCTGTGCCTGCCCCTGGGCCGGATCGGTCGCGAGCTTGCCGCCGACCATGCGCCGCAGGGCATCGGCCACCCCGGCCGCAACGGGGCCGTTGGCCTCCTGCAGCAGGTTGAGCGCCGCCGTCACCGCCGCAGCCCGCGCCGCGGTGCCCTGCAGCGGCGCACCCGACGGCTGGATCAGGCCGCCGCTGAACTCCTCTGCCACCGGCAGCAGCGCCTTGGGGAGATAGGCCTCCTCCACGTCGATGTCCGGCACCAGCGACGCAGCCGCTTCGCCGATCACCCCGGCCGCCGGACGGCCCGCAGCCACCTGCTGGGCGGCCGCCGCTGACGCCCCCTGAGGCGCAGCCTGATCGAGCCAGCTTCCCAGGGTTTCGCGGAACACGATCAAGGCCGCCTTGAGGTCCGGCAGGCCCTGGCCAGCCTGCGGCCCCGTCCCGGAGGCGAGGCTCGCTTCCAGGAACAGGCCGGAGTTCTGGAACGCGGATTTCAGGTCGCCGCCGCTCAGGCCGGCGTCGAGCACCGGCCGGGCCGCAAGCAGCTGCTGGGCGGCCTGCTGCAGCGGCCCCGGCAGGCTGGCCGACGCCGCCGCGGTGTTGGCGAACAGCGGCGACAGTCCCGCCTGCCGCGTGGCGGCGTTCTGTGCGGCCGCCGCAACGGCGAGTTCCTCGACCGGGGTCAGGACGGGTGCTGCCGCAGGGGCCGCCGGCCGTGGCGTGGCAATGGCAGAGACATCGGTCACCGCCGCGGACGCCGCAGTGGCTGCCTGATCGCCTGATGGCACGATGGCGAGGCGCAGTCCGTCCGCGGTCTGGGAGACCGCGAGCTGCAGCGCCGCTCCCGGCTGCAACGGAACCTCGGTGAACACGTCGATGGCGAGGCTGGCGATCGCAATGCGCGCACGGCCGTCGTCCAGCAGCTTGAGCACGCGCGCATCGACCACCGTTCCCGGCTGCAACACCAAGTCCGGCGCCGCCTCCTGGGCGGCGATGACAGGGAAGACCGGGTTGATCGAAATCGGCATGCGCGCCTCGTTGCGAAGGCCACGCTAGTGTCCCGCTTCGCAAGTTCGTTGCATTCTCGACGACCGCTGTACGAACTTGCGAAGCGATCAGGACACTAGCAGCCTTATGATTCTAGCGTGCTTCATGAACGCGAAGTTCCTGAATGAGCCTGCCGCACAATCGCAGGAACTTCGCGTTCAGCACGCTAGGCGCGCGTCGTTAATCCGCCGTTAACGACATTGTGTGGCAGCCGCTCGAAAAACAATCAGCAGACCAGATGCCTGGACCTGCGCGTCGACCACAATGGAAGGGCGTCGCGGCCGCTCGGCCGCACAAGCTTCAGAGCAGCCCTCACCGAACGATCGGCGAGACGAGCAATCCGACCTCGCCGGGCGTCCCTTATGGTTCCAACATTCGTAAAGGAGCCTGCTGCAAAGTGATACGAATGTTAGACTAGGACACTAGGACGCCGACCGGGCGCTGGCCCCGCGCCAATCCGGCAGGTTCTTGAAGAAGTCCCTGACCCAGCGTTGCGCCGGTTTCTCGATGTAGACAAACGAGAAATGACTCAACACCAGCATGCCGGCGATCCAGGCGAACAGCGCAAGCGGGTGATAGAAGATCGAATAGCCCCGGCCGACGACGCCGAGCGCCGTGAGGATCAAGACCTGCACAGGCATGTGCCACATGTAGATTGAATAGGTGGCATCGCCGAACCACTTCATCCGGCGCATCACCCCGGCGAACCGCGTACGGAAGTCCGCCATCGCGATCATGAGCACCATGGGCACGAACAGGTAGCCCTCGGTGTTGGTGAACGGTTCAATCTGGTGCTTACCCACAAGGTAGGCGAAATAGCCGAGGCTCGCGAAGCAGATGGATAGCAGCGCCGTGCGGTAGCGCCGAAATTTGAGGACGACCAGATAGACGGCACATCCAACGAAAAAGAAATGCAGGCACATGCCGAAGAACCACATCGGCGTGCCGCGCTGCACGATGGCGTAGCCGAAGCCGGCCAGCACAAGCGGCACGAACAGCCCGAGTGCAAACACATGCCGCGCGACAAAGTAGAACACGATGTAGATGCCGAGTTCGACGGACACCGACCAAACGGGAGCGTTGAAGGATATGGCGTCCTGGAAGCCCCAGTGCGGAATGAGAAACAACGACAGGAAGAAATGATAGGCGTCGTTGGTCGACACGATCTGGAAGCCGCCGAGCAACAACCAGCTCGCAGCCTGCGCCAGCGTGATCACTGCCAGCGTGACGAAATTGAGCGGATAGAGGCGCGCAACGCGGCTTGCCGCGTAATCACCGGCAGAAGTCGAGCGACCGGCATAGACGTGCGCGAACACGAAGCCCGAGATGATCCAGAATAGTTGCACCGCCCAGTAGCCGTGATTGTAGAACGGGTGCAGCACGCGATACAGCGGCTCGATGTGCCGGTCGATTTCCGGAAGGCCTTGCCCGGGAACGAGGGCCCGCGTGTAGAAGAAATGCTGGTAGTGCCAGATCAGCACGATGGTCGCGGCGATGCCACGCAGGAAGTCGATGCCATAGAAATGCGGGATACATTCGGCCGCATCGTTGCGCGCTGGCGGAGAGAACAAGGGCTTGAAGATCGACCAGACCGAGTGGCGCTCGTTGTCGCGCCTGGAAATCTCGGTCCGCTTCGCAACGAACGTTAGCTCTGACATGATGCCGGCAGTCACTTCCCGCAGCCCGATTGAATGTTTCTAAGTGTTTCTGGGCTGCGGGACCCATAGACCGCAATCTAAAGCTTCACAACCCCCACGCGCGATACACACAACGGGATTGGCGCTGCTCATCCGCGCGCGCATGAGCGCTTTCTCGACACGCGGCGATCATCGCAGCGATCGCTGGCGATGCACTGCTCGCGCAATTGGGCTTGATACTGCGCGATGCCATGTGATGCTGCGCGATGCCATGGCGCCTGCTCGGCCAAATGACATCGTGTGGATCAAGAACAACAGATGAGCGCGGAGCGTCATTAAGTCGCAGCCCGCGGCAATGCTGCCAGCGGGCTCACAGAACCTCCGAACTTGCCGGCGTGCTGGCCGCGGATGCTAGCGCAGCACCAGCGCAGCCGCCTCGAAATCGGCAAGGCGTGCGGCGCGGCGGCTCGTCACCTCGTCGTCGGCGCCCCACTGCGCGATGTTCCAGTCCTCGTCGACATGAGCTGCGGTCCACGCCGCATCGGCATCGAGGCGGCCGTGCAGCAACGCCAGCGCCAGCAGCGCCGAGCCGGTCAAGGTGGTCACCACATGCAGCGCGCCGAGGCGCCAGGCGTCTTGCGGCAGCGCCGCGCGCGCCGCGGCGATCGCCGCATCGGGCTGGCGCACATGCATGACGCCTTCAGCGAGAATGAAATGCGCGCCGAGGCTGTCGGCCGCCCAGAACAGCACCGGATCCCAGTGCTCGGCCTGGCGCGCCACCAGCGCCTGCGGATGATCGGCGCGGTAGAACAGCCCATCGGTACCCAAATACTTGACGATGTCGTCGGCGACCTCAGCCATGCGCGGCGCGACGCCGTCGATCACGCTGTTGGCGAGGCGCGTCAGCGGCATCGACGCCGGATCGATGGTGTCCTGCTGCGCGTCCCACTCCGCCGCGATCGCAGCGGCGATCGCCTCGGATGGCGCCACCAGCGGCTGCTTGGCCGGCGTGCGGATGGTGCGGCCGTCGAGCACCACGGCATGGCCGTCCGCGGTCGCCGCGACGCCGACGCTCTGATAGAAGCGCTTGCGCAGCTGCGGGCGCGACGACTGCCGTGCCGCCTCGTTGGGATCGAGCGGCGATTGCCCCGCGACTTCGTCGAACAGTTCTCGCATCAGGTCCTCGCAACGCGCGTCAGCCGCGCGGGTTCTATCGATTGGCGCAGCCGCGCGCATATTCGGCGCGTTCGTTGGGGCCGAGCCCGAGCGCCGCGCCCTGGTCGAGGCACGGCGCCACACGGTCGCCGAACGAACCCCGCCCCGACAGGTTGGCCTTGGGCGTGGCGAGCGGCGCATTCATCTTCGGCACCACCGGCACCTCGATCTTCGGCGGTGGCGGTGATGGCGGCGGCGGCATGATCATGGCGGGCGGCGTCGGGCCGAGGCCGAGCGAGGACTGCGCAGACGCGCCTTGCGTCGCCGCGGTCATGGCGCCCAGCACCAGCAAGACTGGAATGATCGATCGCATGGTCAGCATATCGGGACCGCGCAGCCGCCTCGCAAGCTCACTCCTCGGGCGCCTCTTCGATCGGATCGAAGCGGTCGGTCTCGAGCCCAAGCAGGTTCCAGGACTGCTGCATGTGCGGCGGCAACGGCGCGGTGGCGTCGATGAAGCCGCCGCGCGGATGCGGAATGACGATGCGGCGGGCCAGCAGATGCAGGCGGTTCTGCAGGCCGCCCGGCAACTGCCAGTTTTCCTTGTTGAAGTATTTGGGGTCGCCGACGATGGCATGGTCGATGTGCGCCATGTGGGCGCGCAACTGGTGGGTGCGGCCGGTCACCGGCTTCAGCGACACCCAGGCGAGCTTCTGCGCCGAGGTCTCGACCACCGCGTAATACGTCACCGCATGGCTCGCGCCGTCGTCGCCGTGCTCGGCGATGCGCATCACGGAATCGTCCTCGCGCTCTTCCTTGGCTAGGAAGGTCGAGATGCGGCCCTGCTTCGGCTTGGGCACGCCGGCGACCAGCGCCCAGTAGATCTTGCGCGCCGAGCGCGAGCGGAACGCGCCGGTGAGCGCCGAGGCGGCGAAGCGCGTCTTGGCGATCAGGAGGCAGCCCGCCGTCTCCTTGTCGAGGCGATGCACGAGACGCGGCCGCTGGCCCTTGGCGTCGCGCATCACCTCCAGCATCTGGTCGACATGGCGCGTGGTGCCCGAGCCGCCCTGCACCGCAAGACCTGCGGGCTTGTTCAGCACCAGCACGTCGGCGTCCTCGTAGAGCGTCATCGCTTTCAGCGCGTCGAGCGTCTTCTGCTGCGCCTCCGACAGTTCGCTCGGCCCGCCCTTCGGCGCATCGAGCCGCAGCGGCGGAATGCGCACGCTGACGCCCTCCTCGAGGCGATCCTTGCTGTCGGCGCGGCGGCCATTCACGCGCAGCTCGCCTTTACGGACGATGCGCTGGATATGGGAGAACGACAGCCCCGGAAACCGCGCTTCGAGGAAGCGGTCGACCCGCATGCCGTTCTCATCGGCGGTGACGGTGACGGTCTGCACCTTGGTCGGCAATTGCGCGGCGGCGGCCGCAGGCGCGCGGTCGTCGCCGTCGCGCGGCGGCTTTGCGGCGGCTCGCGGCGGCTTGCCGCCCGGCCCTGGACGGGAGCCCGCACGCGGCCGCTCCTGAAGTCCCGATGACGCCGACCAGGCGGAGCGCTGGCCGCCGTCGCGCTTGGCAGGCCCCCTGCGCTCGTCGTCGCGCGCACGCCCGCTCTGGGCGCGCGCACCGCGCGTGTCGGCGCTCTTGCCTGCCGCCTTGGGAGCGCCCTTGCCAATTCCTTTGCCAATTCCCTTGCCCGAGCCCTTGCCGGCCGGCCGCTCGATGCGACCACGGCCTCCCGCGGCTCCCGACTTCTGCAGCGGCCTTTTGACCCGACGGCTCATGATCTCTGCTCTGGTGATGGGCGACCGGCGCACGGCCCTATCGTGTTTGACCGTGCCCGCACAATTTCATTGCCCTAGCGCAAAAGCGCCGCAGCGTCACGGCCAAATCGTTGCAAATGAACGATTTTCCATTGCATTGTAGCGGTGCCGTCCCACAACCGGCCGCGTCCGGAACCGGAGGAAACGTCGTCCATGTCCCCCTCATCCCTGCTGTCGCCGCTCGCCCGCCTCGCCGCCGCCACGCTGCTGCTGACCGGCGCCGCCGCCGCGCAGACCGTGCCAGCCGATATCGCCACCAAGCTCAAGGCGATGGGACCGGTGATCGATCCGCCCAAGGTCGGGGCGATCTATGCCCCGCTGCAGCAGAAGGAGCCGTTCCCCGACATCCGGATCGAACGCGACGTCGCCTATGGCCCCGCGGAGCGCAACCGCCTCGACGTGTTCATGCCGGAGGCCTCGCTGCCGAGCCCGCGCCCGGTGCTGATCTTCGTCCACGGCGGCGGCTTCGTCGCCGGCGACAAGCATACGCCCGGCTCGCCCTTCTACGACAATATCGCGGCCTGGGCCGCGAACAACGGCTTCATCGGCGTCAACATCACCTACCGCCTGGCGCCGCAGGCGCCATGGCCGGCGGGCGCCGAGGACGTCGGCGCCGCAGTGCGCTGGGTTGGTGAGAACATCGGCGCGCGCGGCGGCGATCCTGCACGCGTCTACCTGATGGGACATTCGGCCGGCGCGGTGCATGTGGCGAGCTATGCCAGCCATCCCGAATTTCATGGACCGAAGGGCGTCGGCCTTGCCGGCGCCATCCTGGTGTCGGGCCTGTACGACCTGACCGCGATCCCGTTCAGCAAGTTCGAGCTCGCCTATTTCGGCGACGACGCCGCGACCTATGCGCAGCGCTCCTCCCTCGCCGGCCTCCTGGCCAGCAAGCTGCCGCTGCTGGTGATGATGGCCGAGCTCGATCCGCTGCCATTCGCACAACAGTACAAGCTGCTCACCGAGCGGCTGTGCAACAGCCAGCGCGGCTGCGTGCGCACCGCGGTGCTGGCGGAGCACAGCCACATCTCGGAGGTGTACGCCATCAACACCCCCGACACCGGCCTGACCAGCCAGATTCTCGCCTTCACAGCCGCCGGGAAATGAGCACAGGACGACACGGCACCAAGGCCGGCCTCGCGCCGGTCCTTGGCCGTGATCTTCGGATCACCGGCGTTCAGCGCACGGTTTCGGGAGCGCGCCACCACCGCCGAACGGTCGTGCGTGCCTCCGGTGCGGCGATCTCGTGCTCGTCGTGCGCGTGATCGTCACGGACCAGCGGCGTCGCCGGCATCTGCAGCACAGTCGCGCTCTGGCCTTCGAGCAGCCGCGTCAGCAGCACCACCTGGCCGTTGGGAAACTCCAGCGCGTCGTGGTGGGTGCTCGGCCTGTCCATATCGATCTGCCGGAAACGCGCGACGCGATAGGGAATCCGGCGCCGCCGCCACAGCAGCAGGCGCGGCTCGATCTCGACGTCGCGCTCGAACGCAAGTTCAGTGCCGGGCCGCAGGCACACCGCGGTCGCAGGCTCCATCGCGTCGCCGAAGCCGCGCGTCACCGATCCGGAAAACGATTTGGAGATCAGTTTATCGCCGGCCTTCGCCGGACGCGACGCCACATGGTGCAGGCTATAGTCGCACATCGGACGCTCCATCGTCAGAGTTCGCCCCCCAAAGCCTGAGGAGCGAAGTCTGGCACCGGAGCATGGCGGGTTTATGTTGCCGCCTGCGTCCCGCGCGATGCCGAATGGCGATGCCCATCAGGCCGCGCGCAAGATCGGTCGCGCGCGCGGTACCCGCCTATGGCAGGGCGGCGCCTGAGCGAGGCTAGCCGCGCTGTGCGCGCAGCCTCGCCCAGTACTCCAGCCGCTTGCGGATCTCGCGCTCGAAGCCGCGCTCCGGCGGATCATAGAAGGTCTGCCGTCCCAGCTCTTCCGGAAAATAATCCTGCCCGGAAAATCCCTCGGGCGTGTCATGGTCGTACTGATAGCCGCTGCCGTAGCCTTCGGCCTTCATCAGCTTGGTCGGCGAGTTGAGGATATGCTTGGGCGGCAGCAGCGAGCCCGCCTCCTTGGCGGCGCGCATCGCCGCGCCGAACGCCTTGTAGGCGGCGTTCGACTTCGGCGCGGTGGCGACATAGATCACCGCCTGGGCGATCGCGAGCTCGCCCTCCGGGCTGCCGAGAAAGTCATAGGTATCCTTCGCAGCATTGGCGATCACGAGGGCCTGCGGATCGGCGAGGCCGACGTCCTCGATCGCCATCCGCACCACGCGGCGGGCGAGGAACAGCGGGTCCTCGCCGGCGTCGAACATGCGCGCGAGATAGTACAGCGCCGCATCCGGATCGGAGCCGCGCACCGACTTGTGCAGCGCCGAGATCAGATTGTAGTGGCCGTCGGCCGACTTGTCGTAGATCGGCGCGCGCCGCTGCAGGATCGCCTGCAGCTGCGCTGCGTCGAAGATTTCGTCCGCCCGCGCCGAGCGCCAGACCTCCTCCACCAGCGTCAGCGCCGCACGGCCGTCGCCGTCGGCCATGCGCACCAGCGCGGCGCGCGCCTCGGCATCGAGCGGCAGCCGCCGCCCCTCGACCTGCTCGGCGCGTGCGAACAGCCGCTCGACCGCCGCGGGATCGAGCGAGCGGAACACCAGCACGCGCGAGCGCGACAGAAGCGCGGCGTTGAGCTCGAACGACGGATTTTCGGTGGTGGCGCCGACCAGCACCACCGTGCCGTCCTCCATCACCGGCAGGAAGGAATCCTGCTGCGCGCGGTTGAAGCGATGGACCTCGTCGACGAACAGCAGCGTGCCGGTGCCCATCTCGCGGCGGGCGCGCGCGGCGTCGAACACCTTCTTGAGGTCGGCGACGCCGGAAAACACCGCGGAGATCTGCTCGAAATGCAGCGCGGTGGCGTCCGCCAGCAGCCGCGCCACCGTGGTCTTGCCGGTGCCCGGCGGGCCCCAGAACACCAGCGAGCCGAGCGTGCGCGTCTCCAGCATCCGCGTCAGCGCGCCGTCCGGGCCGAGGATGTGCTCCTGCCCGACGACGTCGGACAACACGTGCGGCCGCAGCCGCTCGGGCAGCGGACGCGGCGCGTCCTGCTCGAGCCCGGCGGCGGCGAACAGCGACGGCGTTGCCTGCGGCCGCTTCGCGCTCATCCGCCGAGCACGACCGACAGCTGCTGGCCGCCGCGCGTCAGCGTGATGCGCCACAGCCGGCTGCCTTCCTTCGTCACGCGCTCGAGATCGACGGTGCGCGAGATCTTCTGGCCGTTGACCTGGGTGATGAGGTCACCCTTCTGGAAGCCGACATTGGCCGCGAGCGCATCGTCCGAGAAGCCGATGATGATCACGCCCTCGGCGCCGCTGTCGAGATGCATCTCGTCGGCGAGCGCCGGCGAGATGTTGGCGATGGTCGCGCCCTGGAACGGCGAGCGCGACTTCAGCACCATCTCGTCGCGGCCGGTGTCGGGCGCGGTCTCGAGCGGCACCGAGAGCTTGACCTGCTTGCCGGCCCGCTGCACCTCGATCGCCGCCGCGCCGCCGAGCGGACGGGTGGCGAAGCGATAGTCGAATGCGTTGGGATCATCGATCGCCTGGCCGTCGATCGACAGGATCAGGTCCGACAGCTTGAGACCGGCGCGCCCCGCCGGGCTGCCGGACACCACGCTCGCCACCAGCGCACCGGTCGGGCGCGGCAGGCCGAGCGTCTCCGCAATCTCCGGCGTCACTGCCTGCAGCCGCGCGCCGAGCCACGGCCGCTTCACCGCGGTGCCGCCGCTCTTGGCGGACGCCACCACGACGCGCACCATGTTGGCGGGAATGGCGAAGCCGATGCCCTGCGAGCCGCCGGAACGGGAGAAGATCGCGGTGTTGATGCCGGCGAGCCGGCCGGTCATGTCGACCAGCGCGCCGCCCGAGTTGCCGGGATTGATCGCCGCATCGGTCTGGATGAAGAACTGATAGTCGGTGATGCCGACCTGGGTGCGCGCCAGCGCCGAGACGATGCCGTGGGTCACGGTCTGGCCGACGCCGAACGGGTTGCCGATCGCCAGCACCACGTCGCCGACCAGCAGTTCGTCGGAATTGGCGAACTCGAGCGTCGGGAAACGTTCGCGCGCATCCTTGATCTTGAGCACCGCGAGGTCGCTGCGGCTGTCCTTCAGCACGATCTCGGCCTCGAACTCGCGCTTGTCGGCGAGCGACACCTTCACCTGGTCGGCGCCCTCGATGACATGGTTGTTGGTGACGACGAGCCCGGCGGCATCGACGATGACGCCGGAGCCCAGCGAGCGCTGCATCTGTTCGGGCTGCTGGCCGGGCACGCCGAAGAAGCGGCGAAAGATCGGATCGTCGAGCAGCGGATTGCGGTTCTGGATCACTTTGGCGGCATAGACGTTCACCACCGCCGGCTGCACCCGCTGCACGATGGGCGCGTAGGACAGCCGCAGCTGGCTCGCCGAGCTCGGCACCACGCGATCCTGCGCGCGGGCGGGCACGGTCGGCGCCAGCGCTCCCGCCAGCACCAGGGTCGAGAAAGCCAGAGGCGCGAAGAGGTGTGAAAGGCGCGTCATCAATCCGTCCTGCAAAAAGCGTGGTTCGTGGAATTTTTTACTCGTTTCGGAGAGCACCCCGCGATGCGGCTCCCGCGTCCCGCGTGGACGGGACACGGATGCTGCGGTCCGGGCCAGCCCACCGCCGGGCGGCGACAGGCCCGCTCCGAGAACCGGCCGCGAAGCAGTGCTGTCCCGCAGGATAGCCCAAAAAAACTGTCATATAAATGGCTTAGCGGGCGGTCGCCGCCCCGCCTGCGGGGCGTGCGTCATGGTGGCGACGGGCAATTCCCGGGGTGGCGGCCAAGCGCCGGTCTGCGCGACCAGCGGCCCCGCTCGCGCCGCGGCCGGTGTCGCGACGATCTCATGACAGTTCGATGACGCCGCCATTGATGACAACGCCGCTGGTGACAGCGCTATCGATGACAGCGCCATTCACGACGCCCATCGACGACACGCAATCGATCGCAGCCGATCGACGCCACCACGTGATTCGATCACGGCACCACGTGCTGACGATGCCCCCGCAGCCGGCGCAATCGCGGAGCGCGCATGCAGTGCATTTTTCAATCGCAACCGCAGAGCCGCGATGCACGTCACGTTCGTATTTTCGCAGCCGAATATGACAGCCGTTTCATCGCGCGCCTGAGACATCTTGACCGCATGCCACATATGAACAGCCACGGCTGGAGCGTTTGTGCTGCGGCATCAACACGCTGCACCATCGGCCTTGTTTTTCAGGGCAAAGCGCATGTCAGCCATGCCCCATGCGCACCTTGCGCAAAACTGTGTCCACGACGCCACAACGAGCATTACAAAGGAATATAACTAAGTTCGCTAATTGAATTGACTAGGTCGTTTCGATATTGACCCGATTGCGACGCAGGGGGGCACCCTTCGATGTCGTTTCGTCCGAACCTCTCGCCATGTCGCGACAGGCGACGCGTGAGTCGAGTGACGGATCCGCGGGCGGACCGATGAGCGCGACATGCGCACCACGACCGCCCATCCGACTGATCTGGAGGTTTTCAAACATGACTACGATGAAGGGCCTTATTCTGGGCACCGCGGCGAGCCTCGTCGCGCTGACCGGCGCGCAGGCCGCTGATCTTCCGCTCAAGGCCAAGGCGGTCGAGTACGTCAAGGTCTGCTCGCTGTACGGCGCAGGCTTCTACTACATCCCGGGCACCGACACCTGCATCCGCATCGGCGGTGCGCTGCGCCTCGGCACTTCGATCAACGGCGGCGTGTGGGGCGTGCCGTTCTATCAGGGCGGCGCCGGCGGCGCGGGCTCCTACAACCGCAACTACTTCACCACCCGCGAGCGCATCACGCTGTTCGTCGACACCCGCACGCAGACCGAATACGGCGTCGTGCGCACCTACGCCAACATGCTGTTCGACTTCTCGCAGGGCCGCGAGAACATCGCGGGCGGCTACATCGAGAACGACTTCATCTTCATCCAGTTCGCCGGCTTCACCTTCGGTAAGGCGGTGTCGCAGTTCGACCCGCAGTGGACGCTGTCGAAGCCCCTGGTCAGCACCAGCGGCTTCTTCTCCGGCTCCAACGACGCCAGCGGCATCCCGCAGCTCGCCTACACCGCCGAGTTCGGCAACGGCGTGTCGGCGACGCTGTCGCTCGAAGACGCCCAGCCCTACCGTTCGTCGGGTGTCGTGAACACCTCGCTCGGCGGCACCAACGCCCTGCTCGGCCCGTTCGGCAGCGCCACCACCAACTACGGCACCACCTCGAACACCTTCCAGGGCAACGCCCAGGGCGGCGACCACGTGCCGGATATCGTCGCGAACATCCGCCTCGACCAGGCCTGGGGCTCGCTGCATGTCGGCGCCGCCGCGCATGAAGTGCACGGCACCTACTACAACCCGGTCGACAGCGACAGCGGCCATCCGAGCTCGACCTGGGGCTATGCCGTCATCGGCGCGTTTGAGCTGAAGAACCTGCCGACCGGCGTGGGCGACAGCTTGAAGGTGCAGGCGACCTTCGCCAACGGCGCGGCCAAGTACGTGTTCGGCGGCACCTGGGATTCGGCCGGCGGTGGTCGTCTCGCCAAGATCGGCGACGGCGGCATGGCGTTCGGCTACGTGCTCGACGGCGTCTATGCCACCGGCGGCTCGATCCAGAAGAGCGACTCGTGGGAAGTCAGCGGCTTCTACGAGCACTACTGGAACCCGGCGTGGCGCACCTCGGTGTTCGGTTCGTACAGCCATATCTCCTATGGCTCGGCCGGCGACGCCCTGCTGCTCGCTGCCGCCAATGGCGGTCGCCTGAGCACCGGCGTCACCAACGCCACCGGCAGCTTCGAGTTCGGCGTGATGCAGTTCGGCACCCGTACCGCATGGGATCCGATCAAGAACCTGACCGTCGCGGCGGAGTTCGACTACACCCGCCTCGACCAGCACCTCAATGGCACGTTCACCAACACCAGCGCCTTCCAGGGCGTTGCGACTGGCAACACGTTCCAGCTCAAGGATCAGAACATCTACTCGGGCCACGTTCAGGTCACGCGCAGCTTCTGATCTCAGTTCGTCAACAAAGGAAGCCCGCTCCGGCGGACCATCTCTGTTGACCTCCAGGGACCTCCGGCGATGCCCCGCCGGAGGTCTTTCCTTTTTTGGGCAGCGAGGTGCGGCCGGGTGGAAGAGCGAGGTCGCCGACGCGTCCCGCGAGAAACGGTATTCACTAACCACTAAGGCGTGTGTGGGGCCAAAGTGCCACAGGTGATCTTTTTCGCCTGACCAGCCGCTCCTGACAAACTGTCGCAGGCGGGCCTGCTGTAACATCCATTGCGAGAACAGGCTGAATCGCTTGCGTGATCAAACAGGGGTGTCACATGGCTCGGAACTCCACCCGTCTTCTCAAGGCTCTCGCATTCGGAACCACTGCAGGTCTCGCAACCCTGACCACCGCGCATGCGGCCGATCTTCCGGTCAAGGCCAAGGCCGTCGAGTACGTCAAGATCTGCTCGCTCTATGGCGCAGGCTTCTACTACATCCCCGGCACCGACACCTGCATCCGCATCGGCGGCGCGATCCGTGTCGGCACCACATTCAACGGCAACCAGTGGGACGTGCCGTTCTTCCAGGGCGGTGCCGGCGGCGCGGGCTCCTACAACCGCAACTATTTCGCCACGCGCGAGCGCGCCTACCTGAACATCGACACCCGCACCCAGACGGAATACGGCGTGGTGCGGACCTATGCCAGCCTGCTGTTCGACTTCTCGCAGGGCCGCGAGAACATCGCCGGCGGCTACATCGAGAACGACTTCCTCTTCATTCAGTTCGCCGGCTTCACCTTCGGTAAGGCCGTCTCCGAATTCGATCCGCAGTGGGCACTTGCCAAGCCGATCATCGGCACGACCACCGGCGCCCTCTCCGGCTCGCACAACGACACCGGTATTCCGCAGTTGGCCTACACCGCCGAGTTCGGCAACGGCGTGTCCGGCACCCTTTCGCTCGAGGATGCCCAGCCCTACCGTTCCGCGGGTGTGGTCAACACCTCGCTCACCGGCACCAATGCCCTGCTCGGGCCGTTCGGCAGCGCGACCACCGGCTACGGCACCGTCGCGAACACCTTCCAGGGCAACGCCCAGGGCGGCGACCATGTGCCGGATATCGTCGGCAACCTCCGCCTCGACCAGGCGTGGGGCAGCCTGCACTTCGCCGCCGCTGCGCATGAGGTGCACGGCACTTACTACACGCCTTCCAACAGCGACACCGGCCACCCCTCCTCGACCTGGGGCTATGCGGTCATCGGCGCGTTCGAGCTGAAGAACCTGCCGACCGGCGCGGGCGACAGTTTGAAGGTGCAGGCGTCCTTCGCCAACGGCGCTGCCAAGTACATCTTCGGCGGCGCGTACGACTCCTCGGGCGCCGGCCGTTTCGCCAGGATCGGCGACGGCGGCATGGGCTTCGGTTATGTGCTCGACGGCGTCTACGGCAACGGCACCGGAATCCAGAAGAGCGACGCCTGGCAGGCGGCCGCGTTCTACGAACACTACTGGAACCCGGCGTGGCGCACGTCGCTGTTCGGCTCCTACAGCCGCATCACCTATGGTTCGACCGGTGACGCCCTGCTGCTTGCCGCAGCGAACGGCGCCGGGCTGAGCACGGGCTTCACCAACGCCACCGGCAGCTTCGCGCTGAGCCTTGCCGAGGTCGGCACCCGCACCGCCTGGACGCCGGTGAAGGACCTGACCTTCGCGGCCGAGTTCAGCTACGTGCGGATGATGCAGAACCTCAACGGCACCTTCACCACCACCGCCGCCAACCAGGGCATTGCGGCCGGCACCACGTTCCAGCTGAAGAACCAGAACCTCTACCAGGGCGCCGTCGAAGTTCGCCGCAACTTCTGAGCCGCCGCTCCATCCCGAAACGCCAAAACCTCCGGCGGGCCACGCCGGAGGTTTTTTCATGGGCGCGTCAAGCCGCGTCTGCGACCTGGCGGGCTCGATAATCCTCGCCCCACGCCTTCAGCACGTCGATCACCGGTCGCAGCCGTTCGCCGATCTCCGACAGCGTGTATTCGACGCGCGGCGGCACCTCCGGATAGACCTTGCGCAGGATGAGCCCATCGTCCTCCAGCGCGCGCAGCTGCTTGGTCAGCATGCGCTGGGTGATGCGCGGCATCTTGCGCTTCAGCTCGCCGAACCGGCAGGTGCCATCCTGCAGGTGATAGAGGATGACGCCCTTCCACTTGCCGTCGATCAGGTCGAGCGTCACCTCGACCGGGCAGCCCGGCCCGCAGCCGAAATCCTTCCGTTTCATCGGGATTTCCCAATAGTATCCATTCGTGTACTATATCCCTGTCTGTACCGTACTTGCAATTTTGGCCCTGCCGCGACACTTCTGCACCGCCGGCGACGAACGACCGTCGCCCAACCGGAGACCTGTCGGATGAAGGCCGTTGGCTACACCCAGTCCCTGCCGATCGATGCGGCGGACGCCCTGATCGATTTCGAAACAGCAAAGCCCGAGCCGACCGGACGCGACATCCGTGTCGCGGTGAAGGCCGTGTCGGTGAATCCGGTCGACACCAAGGTCCGCAAGCGCGCCGCGCCACCGGCGGGCGAGACCAAGATCCTCGGCTTCGACGCCGCCGGCGTCGTCGATGCGGTGGGACCGGAGGTGACGCTGTTCAAGCCCGGCGACGAGGTGTTCTACGCCGGCTCGATCCAGCGCCAGGGCACCAACTCGGAATACCATCTGGTCGACGAGCGTATCGTCGGGCGCAAGCCGAAGTCGCTGAGCTTCGCCCAGGCCGCGGCACTGCCGCTGACCTCGATCACCGCCTGGGAGTTGCTGTTCGACCGCCTCGAGGTCCAGCCGGGCAAGAGCATCGACCCGCGCACGCTGCTGATCGTCGGCGGCGCCGGCGGCGTCGGCTCGATCCTGATCCAGCTGGCGCGGCGGCTGACCGGCCTCGCGGTGGTCGCCACGGCCTCGCGGCCGGAGTCCAGCAAATGGTGCCACGAGCTCGGCGCCCATGCGGTGGTCGATCACACGAGGCCACTGAAGGAGCAGATCGACAAGCTCAAGCTGCCGCCGGTGCGGTTGATCGCCAGCCTCACCAACACCGATCAGCACTTTCCGGCGCTGGTCGACATCCTCGCGCCGCAGGGCAAGATCGGCCTGATCGACGATCCGGCGACGCTCAACGCTACCCTGCTCAAGGGCAAGGCGGCGTCGCTGCACTGGGAGTCGATGTTCACGCGCTCCTCGTTCCACACCCCCGACATGATCGCGCAGCACCGCCTGCTCAACGACGTCGGCAACCTCGTCGACAACGGCGTGCTGCGCACCACCCTCGACAAGGTGCTCGGCAAGATCGACGCCGAGACGCTGAAGCGCGCCCACGCCGCGATCGAGAGCGGCCGCTCCACCGGCAAGCTGGTGCTGGAGGGCTGGTAGCCCTCCAGTTGCGCGGCGGCGGGGCCGCCGTCGTGCCTCAGCTGATGCTGTCGATGATGCCGCCCTCCACCCGCAGTGCGGCGCCATTGGTGGCAGACGCCTCGCGCGAGCAGGCATAGACCGCCATGTTGGCGACCTCGTCGACGCTGGCGAAGCGCTGCAGCAGCGAGGTCGGGCGATGCTGCCTGACGAACGACGCCGCAGCCTCGTCGACGCTCTGCCCGCTCTGCGCCGCCATGGCCGCGAGAAAATCCTCGACGCCCTCGGAGCGGGTTGGCCCGGGCAGGATCGCATTCACCGTCACGCCGGTGCCGCTGGTGAGCTTGGCCAGGCCCCGCGCGACCGCGAGCTGCGCGGTCTTGCTGGTGCCGTAGTGGATCATCTCGGTCGGGATGTTCAGCGCCGACTCCGAGGACACGAACACGACGCGCCCCCAGTTGCGCGCCAGCATGCCCTTGAGATAGGCGCGCGACAGCCGCACCCCCGACAGCACATTGACCTCGAAGAAGCGCCGCCAGTCGTCGTCACTGATGGCGAAGAAGTCCTTCGGCTCGAAGATGCCGGCATTGTTGACGAGGATGTCGGCCTCTCGCACCGCCGCGACCAGCGCGTCGCAACCCTCGGCCGTCGAGACGTCGGCCGCCACGCCCCGGACATCGGCGCGGCCGGCGGCTGCCGCCACCGCAGCGGCCGCGGCCTCGACACGCTCCTTGCCGCGGCCGTTGACCACGACGCTCGCGCCGGCCGCCGCAAGGCCCTTGGCGATCGCCTGCCCGATGCCGCCGGTCGACCCGGTGACGATGGCGGTCTTGCCCGAAAGATCGATCTTCATGCGCCTCTCCCTGTTGGCTGTCCGAAGATATCGGGAGCGGCAACGGCCGGCGCAATCGTCGCGAGCGCCGCCCGGGCGGCGTTTCACACAGGCCTGACGCACAAAAAAAAAGCGGCGCCGAAGCGCCGCTCTTGAATTCCGTCGACCTGACGATCGGCTTACGCCGCCTCGTCGGTGGTCTCCTGCACCGGGCCGGAGTCCTTGCCCTTGGCCTCGACGTCGCGATCGACGAACTCGATCACGGCCATCGCCGCGTTGTCGCCGTAGCGGAAGCCGGCCTTGATGATGCGGGTGTAGCCGCCGTTGCGGTCCTTGTAGCGCGGCGCCAGCACGTCGAACAGCTTCTTGACCTGCTCGACATCACGGATCTCGCCGATCGCCTGGCGGCGCAGCGCGAGGCCGCCGCGCTTGCCGAGGGTGATCAGCTTCTCGACGATCGGACGCAGCTCCTTGGCCTTCGGCAGCGTGGTGACGATCTGCTCGTGCTTGATCAGCGCAGCCGACATGTTGGCGAACATCGCGCGGCGATGCTCGGCGGTACGGTTGAGCTTGCGGTGAACCTTGCCGTGACGCATTGGACTATTCCTTCTTCAATTTGCCACGACGGTTCGTCGGACAAGTTTCATCTCAGGTGGGCTTCCTGCGTTCGCCCAAACGATCCGGGCTGCGCGCGAACGCAGCCCGGTAAGACAGGATCAGTAGTGGTCCTCGAAGCGCTTGGCCAGCTCGTCGATGTTCTCCGGCGGCCAACCGGGCACTTCCATGCCGAGGTGCAGACCCATCTGGGCCAGCACTTCCTTGATTTCGTTCAGCGACTTGCGGCCGAAGTTCGGGGTGCGGAGCATTTCCGCTTCCGACTTCTGCACGAGGTCGCCGATGTAGACGATGTTGTCGTTCTTCAGGCAGTTGGCGGAACGCACCGACAGCTCGAGCTCGTCGACCTTCTTGAGGAACGCCGGGTTGAACGCCAGGTCCGGAATGACCTCGGCGGCCACTTCCTTGCGCGGCTCCTCGAAGTTGACGAAGACGTTGAGCTGGTCCTGCAGGATGCGGGCGGCGTAGGCCAGCGCGTCATCCGGCGTGATCGCGCCGTTGGTCTCGATGGTCATCGTCAGCTTGTCGTAGTCGAGGATCTGGCCCTCACGGGTGTTCTCGACCTTGTACGACACCTTCTTGACCGGCGAATACAGGCTGTCGATCGGGATCAGGCCGATCGGCGCGTCCTCGGGACGGTTGCGCTCGGCCGGGACGTAGCCCTTGCCGGCATTGACCGTGAACTCCATGCGAATCTCGGCGCCGTCGTCGAGGGTGCAGAGCTGCAGCTCGGGGTTCAGGACGACGATATCGCCGACGGTCTGGATGTCGCCGGCAGTGACCGCGCCCGGGCCCTGCTTCTTGACAACCATGCGCTTGGGACCCTCGCCCTGCATCTTCAGGGAGATGTCCTTGATGTTGAGCACGATGTCGGTCACGTCCTCGCGCACACCGGCGATCGAGGAGAACTCGTGCAGCACGCCGTCGATGTGGACCGACTGCACGGCGGCGCCCTGCAGCGACGACAGCAGGATGCGGCGCAGCGCGTTGCCGAGCGTCTGGCCGAAGCCGCGCTCGAGAGGCTCGGCGACCACGGTCGCGACCCGCGACGCGTCAGCGCCCGGCGTGACGTTCAACTTGTTCGGTCGAATAAGCTCTTGCCAATTTTTCTGGATCGTCACTGTTTTTCACCCATGCCATGCAGAGACTGGCGTTGGAGATCGCGGATCTGTCCGCGCAACAAACGTCTCAAAAAGCGGGCGGGCAGCCGTGCCGCCCGCCACCAGAAATCAAACGCGACGGCGCTTGCGCGGACGGCAGCCGTTGTGCGGGATCGTGGTCACGTCACGGATCGAGGTGACGGTGAAACCCGCAGCCTGCAGCGCACGCAGCGCCGACTCACGGCCCGAACCAGGACCGGCAACCTCGACCTCGAGGGTACGCATGCCGTGCTCCTGGGCCTTCTTGGAGACGTCCTCGGCCGCGACCTGCGCCGCATACGGGGTCGACTTGCGCGAGCCCTTGAAGCCCATCGTGCCGGCCGACGACCAGGCAATGGTGTTGCCCTGCGCGTCGGTGATGGTGATGGTGGTGTTGTTGAACGACGAATTCACATGCGCAATGCCGGACGCGATGTTCTTGCGTTCACGACGGCGGACGCGGGTGGCCTCTTTACCCATCTCTTCTTCCTTCAAGCGCATCCGTGATGCCGGATGCTGGGGAATCTTCAAACTGTTGATCCGGCCACGCGGAACGCGTGGCCGGTGCAAAACGGCTGGTTATGCCTGCCGATTACTTCTTCTTGCCGGCGATCGCCTTGGCCGGACCCTTGCGGGTGCGCGCGTTGGTGTGCGTGCGCTGGCCACGGACCGGCAGGCCGCGACGATGACGCAGGCCGCGGTAGCAGCCGAGGTCCATCAGACGCTTGATGTTGATGCCGACTTCGCGACGCAGGTCGCCCTCGACGAGGTAGTCGCGGTCGATCACTTCGCGGATCTGCAGGACTTCCTGGTCGGAGAGCTGCGAAACGCGGCGGTCGACCGGGATCTTCACCTTCTCCAGGATGTCGGCCGCGTTCTTCTGGCCGATGCCATGGATGTACTGGAGCGCGATCAGCACGCGCTTGTTGGTCGGGATGTTGACGCCGGCGATACGGGCCACGGTCTATACTCCTGTTACCGACCTGCTGTGGCCGGCTTTGCTGGTCTTTGTCGGGCGGTGTTTACAAACGCAAACACGACGCCCTCCCCTGGATGAACCTTGGGGCCCGGCATCGTTCGAAACGTATCCGACTGGATGCGGGCCTTATTAATGGACTCAACCTCGTTTCGTCAACCGCTTCGCAGCCTTGACGCGCTGTTTCGAGGCCTTTTTTGCCGCTTTCCGGGGGGCGGAACCCCGCCCCCGGACCGCCGCCTTGACCGTTTTGCGGGCAGTCCCGCGGGCGGCCTTGGCCTTGGTTCCCTTCCGGCCGGCTTTCGCCGCCGCCTTGGCCTTCTTGGCCGCCGGCTTCACCGCCTTCTTGGCAGCCTTCTTCGCCGCCTTGCGGCCAGGCTTGGCGCTGGCCTTGGCATTGGACTTGGCAGCCGACCTGGCGCCAGTCTTTGCACCAGCCTTCGCACCAGTCTTGGCAGCCTTCGCCTTGCCAGCCCTGGCGGCGGTTCCGGTCGCCTTCGCGGCCTTGGCGGCACGCTTGGTGACCTTGCGGGCCGCCTTGGCGCCGGCCCCCTTGCGGGAAGGCTTGGCGCTGGCCTGGGAGCCGACCACGGCCTCCAGCACCCTGGCGATCTCCTTGGTCACCTCGTCGATCGGCATCATGCCGTCGATGGTGAGGAGCGCCCGGCGCTCGGAATAATAGTGCACCAGCGGCTCGGTCTGGGCGCGGTAGGCCGCCAGACGCTTCGACAGCACCTCGGGGGTGTCGTCGACCCGGACGGTCTCGCCGCGGGCCTGCATCTGGGCCACCCGTGCCTCGACGCGCTGCAGCAGCGCACTCTCGTTGACCCGCAGCTCGACCACGGCGTCGAGCTTCAGACCCCGCTCCCTGAGGAGCTCGTCCAGCGCCTCGGCCTGCGGCACGGTGCGCGGGAAGCCATCGAGGATGAAACCGTTGGCGGCATCCGGCTCGGCGATGCGGTCGGCGATAATGCCGATCACGACGTCATCCGGGACGAGGCCGCCATTGGCCATGATGTCCTTGGCCTTGAGGCCGACCGGCGTTTCCGCCGCGACCGCGGCGCGCAGCATGTCGCCGGTGGACAACGGCACGATGCCGTAGCGTTCGACCAGAAGCTTTGCCTGCGTTCCCTTGCCTGCCCCCGGTGGCCCGAGAAGGATAAGTCTCATCGACGACGGCCCCTCAGTTTCGACTTCTTGATTAGCCCTTCATACTGGTGCGCCAGCAGATACCCCTGGACCTGGGCGACCGTATCCATCGTCACGCTGACCACGATCAGCAGCGACGTGCCGCCGAAGTAGAACGGCACCGATGCGTAGGAAATCAGGATTTCCGGGATCAGGCAGACGATGGCGAGATAAATAGCGCCGAGCACCGTGATTCGCGACAGCACATAGTCGATGTACTCGGCGGTGCGCTCGCCCGGACGGATGCCGGGAATGAAGCCGCCATGCTTCTTCAGGTTGTCGGCGGTCTCGGTCGGGTTGAACACGATCGCCGTGTAGAAGAACGCGAAGAACACGATCAGTGCGAGATACAGCACCAGGAACAGCGGACGGCCGTGGCCGAGCTGGGTGGTGAGCCACTGGAACCACTCCGGCCCCTTGCCCGCATTGAAGTTCGCGACCGTGGTCGGCAGCAGCAGCAGCGACGAGGCGAAGATCGGCGGAATGACGCCCGAGGTGTTGAGCTTGAGCGGCAGGTGCGAGGTCTGGCCCTCGAACATCTTGTTGCCGACCTGGCGCTTCGGATACTGGATCAGCAGGCGGCGCTGGGCGCGCTCCATGAACACGATGAAGGCGATCACGGCGACCGCCATCACGATGATCAGCAGGATGATGCCTGTCGACAGCGCGCCCTGGCGGCCGAGCTCCAGGGTGCCGGCGATCGCCGACGGCAGCTCGGCAACGATGCCGGACAGGATGATCAGCGAGATGCCGTTGCCGATGCCGCGCGAGGTGATCTGCTCACCGAGCCACATCAGGAACATGGTGCCGCCCGACAGCGTGATCGCGGTCGAGATCCGGAAGAACATGCCGGGATCGCTGACGACGTTGCCGGCGCCCTCGAGGCCGACGGCAATGCCGTAGGACTGGAACGCGGCGAGCAGCACCGTGAGGTAGCGGGTGTACTGGTTGAGGGTCTTGCGACCGGCCTCACCCTCCTTCTTGAGGGCCTCCAGCTGCGGCGACACGGTGGTCAGCAGCTGGATGATGATCGAGGCCGAGATGTACGGCATGATGTTCAGCGCAAAGATCGCCATGCGGTGGATGCCACCGCCGGCGAACATGTTGAACATGCCGAGAATGCCGCCCTGCTGGGTGCGGAACACCTGCTCCCAGATGCCGGGATCGATGCCGGGCAGCGGAATGTAGGTGCCCAGCCGATAAACAAGCAGCGCACCCAGGGTGAACCAGATGCGCTTCTTCAGTTCGTCGGCCTTGGCGAGCGCCGAAAAGTTCAGATTGGCTGCGAGTTGTTCCGCTGCGGAGGCCATCGGACCCGGTCCTTCTCAGTTGTCACGGCCGGGTGATCACCGGCCGTCCTCGTCCTGGAAAATCATCCCAAGAGGTAAAGACGGGGATGCCCGGCACAAGGCCGGGCATGACCAAATCACGAAGCCTTTTCGGCTTCGGCTTCCTTCGGGGCCAGGATCTTGACCGATCCGCCGGCCTTCTCGACCGCCTCTACGGCCGACTTCGACGCGCCATGCACCTCGACGGTGATCTTGGCCTTGAGCGCGCCGCGACCGAGCAGACGCACGCCGTCGCGCGAGCGGCGCAGCACGCCCGCCTCGACCAGCGCCGCAGCGTCGATGGTCTTCTTGGCGTCGAGCTTGCCGGCATCAATCGCGTCCTGGACGCGGTCGAGGTTCACCTCGGTCAGGTCCAGCGCGAAGATGTTGTTGAAGCCACGCTTCGGCAGGCGGCGATGCAGCGGCATCTGACCGCCCTCGAAGCCCTTGATGCGCACGCCGGTACGCGCGGTCTGACCCTTGCCGCCGCGGCCGCTGGTCTTGCCCTTGCCGGAGCCGATGCCACGGCCCAGGCGCATGCGCTTCTTGCGCGAGCCGGGGTTATCGGCGAGATCGCTGAGCTTCATCGCCCTGTCTCCTTACTTCTCGTCGACGACGCGAACGAGGTGGTTCACTTTCGCGATCATGCCACGCACCGCAGGGGTGTCCTGCAGCTCGCTGGTACGACCGATCTTGTTGAGACCGAGGCCGACCAGCGTCGCCCGCTGCGACTGCTCGCGGCGGATGGGGCTCGCGGTCTGCTCGATCTTGATGGTCTTGGCGGCCATTGTGCTCACTCCGATCAATAAGCGCGCGGCTTAGTCCGCGGCCGCTTCGGCGTCGCCGCCGATGCGGCGCGACTGCACCACGGACACCTTGAGGCTGCGACGCGAGGCCACCGACCGCGGCGAATCCTGGCGCTTCAGCGCGTTGAAGGTGGCGCGCACCATGTTGTAGGGGTTGGACGAGCCGATCGACTTCGCCACCACGTCCTGCACGCCGAGGCTCTCGAACACGGCGCGCATCGGGCCGCCGGCGATGATGCCGGTGCCGGGAGGGGCCGCGCGGAGATAGACCTTGCCGGCGCCGTGACGGCCAGCAATGTCATGATGCAGCGTGCGGCCTTCGCGCAGCGGCACCCGCGTCAGGTTGCGCTTGGCCGAGTCGGTCGCCTTGCGGATCGCCTCGGGAACTTCGCGCGCCTTGCCGTGGCCGAAACCGACCCGGCCCTTCTGGTCGCCGATGACGACCAGCGCCGCGAAACCGAAGCGCTTGCCGCCCTTCACGACCTTGGCGACACGGTTGATGTGCACGAGCTTGTCGACAAACTCGCTGTCGCGCTCCTCGCGCTCCCTGTTCCGTTCCCGGCCGCCGCGTTCGCGTTCACCTGCCATGGTGCTGTCCAATCCTTGAGAGGCCTGTCGCCTCAATCTTGTCCAAAAAGCTTAGAAACTCAGACCGCCTTCGCGCGCCGCATCCGCGAGCGCCTTGACACGGCCGTGATAGAGGTACTGGCCACGGTCGAAGATCACTTCCTTGACGCCGTTCTTGACGGCGCGCTCGGCGACCAGCTTGCCGACCGCGGAGGCCGCAGCGATGTCGGCGCCGGTCTTGCCGACGTCGCGCAGCGACTTCTCGAGCGACGAGGCCGACGCCAGCGTCTCGCCCTTCTGATCGTCGATGATCTGGGCGTAGATGTGCTTCGACGAGCGGAACACCGACAGGCGCGGACGGCCAAACGCCGCACGGCGGACCTGCCCCCTCACCCGATTCTTGCGTCGGGCATTCGTAATCTTGAGTTTCGACATGACCCGCTCCGTTACTTCTTCTTGCCTTCCTTGCGGAAGATGAATTCGCCGGCGTACTTCACGCCCTTGCCCTTGTAGGGCTCCGGCTTGCGGTAGTCGCGGATCTCCGCGGCAACCTGGCCGACGCGCTGGATGTCGTTGCCGACGATCACGATCTCGGTCGGCTTCGGCGTGGTGATCGCGATGCCCTCCGGGATCGGATACAGCACGTCGTGGCTGTAGCCGAGCGCGAGCTGCAGGTTCTTGCCCTGCACGGCGGCGCGATAACCGACGCCGACGATCTCGAGCTTCTTCTCGAAGCCCTTGGTGACGCCCTCGACCAGGTTCGCGACCTGCGCACGGGCGGTGCCGTACAGCGAGCGCGCACGCTTGGTCTCGAAGCGCGGATCGACCTTGATCGCGCCATTCTCGAGCTTCACGGACACGTCGTCGTGGACGACGAACTGGAGCTGGCCCTTCGGCCCCTTCATCTTGACGGTCTGACCGTCCACGGTCGCGGTCACGCCCGACGGCACCGGGACAGGACGCTTGCCAACGCGGGACATGGTTCTACCCTTCCTGAATTAGAACACCGTGAAGAGAACTTCGCCGCCCACGTTCGCGTCGCGCGCGGCGTGGTCAGCCATGATTCCCTTCGGCGTGGAAAGCACTGAAATACCGAGGCCATTGTTGACGCGCGGCAGGTTCTTGACCGAGGCGTAGACGCGACGGCCGGGCTTGGACACCCGCTCGATCTCGCGGATCACCGGCTCGCCGTCGAAGTACTTCAGCTCGATCTCAAGCTCGGTACGGCCCGAGGTATGCTCGACGCTGGTGAAGCCGCGGATGTAGCCTTCGCTCTTCAGCACTTCGAGCACGCTGGCGCGCATCTTCGAGCCGGGGGTCGAAACCTTCGACTTGCTGCGCAGCTGGGCGTTGCGGATACGGGTGATCAGATCGCTGATCGGATCGTGCGTGGACATTTGCGACCCTCCTTACCAGCTCGACTTGACCAGGCCCGGGATCAGGCCCTTGGAGCCGAGTTCGCGCAGCGCGATACGGCTCAGCTTGTTCTTGCGGTAGACCGAGCGCGGACGGCCGGTGACTTCGCAGCGGTTACGGATGCGGGTCGCCGACGAGTTGCGCGGCATCTCGGCCAGCTTCAGCGTCGCCGAGAAACGCTCCTCGAGCGGCTTTTCCTTGTCGGCGATGATCGCCTTCAGCCGGGCGCGCTTGGCGGCGGCATTCTTCGTCATCCGCCGGCGCCGGTTGTTCTTTTCAATCGAACTCTTCTTCGCCATATCAGGCTCCTGAATTTCCGCGTTTGAGATCCTGGTGATCAGGTCTCACTGCCGGAAAGGGAAATTGAACGCGTTCAACAGCGCACGCGCCTCGTCATCGGTCTTCGCATTGGTGCAGACCGTGATATCCATGCCCCAGGTCTCGCCGGATTTTTCATAGTCGATTTCCGGGAAGATCAGGTGCTCCTTGATGCCGAGCGAATAGTTGCCACGGCCGTCGAAGCTTTTCGGGTTGAGACCACGGAAGTCGCGCACGCGCGGCAGCGCGATGTTCACCAGACGGTCGATGAACTCGTACATGCGCGCCTTGCGCAGCGTGACCTTGGCGCCGATCGGCTGATTCTCGCGCAGCTTGAACGTCGAGATCGCCATGCGCGACTTGGTGATGATCGGCTTCTGACCAGCGATCAGCGCGAGGTCAGCGGCAGCCAGCTCGACCTTCTTGCGGTCATTGACGGCCTCGCCGACGCCCATGTTGAGCACGACCTTGCTGAGGCTCGGCACCTGCATGACGTTGGCGTAGCCGAACTGCTCGGTCAGCTTGGCGCGGATTTCGCGGTCGTATTGCGCGCGCAGGCGCGGCACGTAAGCGGTCTCAGCCATCGATCTCAGCTCCCGTGCGCTTGGCGACACGCACCTTCTTGCCGTCGGCCAGAACCTTGAAGCCGACGCGGGTCGGCTTGCCGTCCTTGGCGACGAGCGCGATGTTGGACAGGTGGATCGGCGCCTCCTTGGAGATGATGCCGCCTTCCTGCGTCTGACTCTGCTTCTGGTGGCGCTTCACGAGGTTGACGCCGCGCACCAGCGCGCGGTCCTCGCTCGGACGCACCTCGAACACCTCGCCGGTGCGACCCTTGTCGCGGCCCGACAGCACGATGACCTTGTCGCCCTTGCGGATCTTGGCAGCCATCACAGCACCTCCGGCGCGAGCGAGATGATCTTCATGTGGTTCTTGGCGCGCAGCTCGCGCGGCACCGGTCCGAAGATACGGGTGCCGACCGGCTCCGACTGATTGTTGATCAGCACGGCAGCGTTGCGGTCGAAGCGGATCACCGAACCGTCGGCGCGGCGGATATCCTTCGCCACGCGCACGACGACCGCCTTCATGACGTCGCCCTTCTTCACCTTGCCACGCGGAATAGCTTCCTTGACGGACACGACGATAATGTCGCCGACGGTCGCGTAGCGGCGCTTGGAACCACCAAGCACTTTGATACACATGACACGGCGCGCGCCTGAATTATCGGCCACGTCGAGGTTGGTCTGCATCTGGATCATTGATGCACCTCGTCCTCTTCTCTAAATGCGCGAAGTTGCGCTTAAGCGGTTTTCTTCTTCTCGCCCTGGACCACGGTCCAGCGCTTGAGCTTGGAGATCGGCTTGCTCTCTTCGATCCACACCTGGTCGCCGATCGAGAACTGATTGTTCTCGTCATGGGCGTGGTAGTTCTTGGAGCGCCGGATCGTCTTCTTGTAGATCGGATGGGTGAAGCGGCGGTCAACGCGCACCACAACCGTCTTGTCCTGCTTGTTGCTGACGACGACGCCCTGCAGAGTTCGTTTCGGCATCTTCGGCCCCTTACTTCGTCTTCGCGCGCTTCTGCGCGGCGATGGTCTTGACGCGAGCGATGTCGCGGCGGGCCTCGCGCAGGCGCGAGGTGTTCTCAAGCTGACCGGTGGCGCGCTGGAAGCGCAGGTTGAAGCGCTCCTTCTTCAGCTTGACGATCTCGTCGTCCATCTGATCCTGGCTCATCGCGCGGATGTCGGCGGGTTTCAGTTCGGCCATGGCTAGATCCTCACTCCGCGATGCGCGCAACGAAGCGCGTCTTGATCGGCAGCTTGGCGGCGGCCAGCGTCAGCGCTTCGCGCGCCGTCTGGTTGGTGACGCCGTCGATCTCGAACAGGATGCGGCCCGGCTTGACGCGCGCGACCCACAATTCCGGCGAGCCCTTGCCGGAGCCCATGCGCACTTCGGCGGGCTTCTTCGACACCGGCAGGTCCGGGAAAACGCGGATCCAGACGCGGCCGGCGCGCTTCATGTGACGCGTCAGGGCGCGGCGGGCCGCCTCGATCTGACGGGCGGTGACCCGCTCCGGCTCCATCGCCTTCAGGCCGAACTGGCCGAACGACAGGGTCGCGCCGGACGACGCGACGCCGTGGATCCGGCCCTTGTGCGCCTTGCGAAACTTCGTGCGCTTTGGTTGCAACATGGTCTTGTTCCTGGCTTACGCCTTCATGCCTTATTCAAATCAGGCCGCATCGCGACGCGAACGCGGCTGGCTCTCGCCCTCCGCCTGGCGCTTGTCCTGGGCCATCGGATCGTGCTCGAGGATCTCACCCTTGAAGATCCAGACCTTCACGCCGCAGGTACCGAACGTGGTGAAGGCGGTGGCGACGCCGTAATCGACGTCGGCGCGCAGCGTGTGCAGCGGCACGCGGCCTTCGCGGTACCACTCCATGCGGGCGATTTCAGCGCCGCCGAGACGGCCGGAGCAGTTGATGCGGATGCCCTCGGCGCCGAGGCGCATCGCCGACTGCACGGCGCGCTTCATGGCGCGGCGGAACGCAACGCGGCGCTCGAGCTGCTGGGCGATCGACTCGGCGACCAGCGTCGCATCGAGCTCGGGCTTGCGGATCTCGACGATGTTGAGAACCACATCCGACTCGGTGATCTCGGCGATCTTCTTGCGCAGCTTGTCGATGTCGGCGCCCTTCTTGCCGATCACCACGCCCGGACGGGCCGAGTGGATGGTGACGCGGCACTTCTTGTGCGGACGCTCGATCACGATGCGGGCGACAGCCGCCTGCTTGAGCTCCTTGTGGAGCAGCTCGCGGATGCGGACGTCCTCGTGCAGCAGCTTGCCGTACTCGGCCTTGTTGGCGAACCAGCGCGAGTCCCAGGTACGGTTGATGCCGAGACGCAGCCCGATCGGATTGATCTTCTGACCCATCGTTTTCTCCTGCGCCTTCGATTAAGCGCTCGCCTCGACCTGACGAACCACGATCGTCAGCTGCGAGAACGGTTTGAACACACGTCCCGAACGGCCGCGGCCGCGCGGAGCAAAACGCTTCATCACAATGCCCTTGCCGACATGAGCCTCGGCGACGACGAGATCGTCGACCTCGAGCTCATGATTGTTCTCGGCATTGGCGATGGCCGACTCCAGGCACTTCTTGACGTCGACCGAGATCCGCTTGCGCGAGAACTGCAGGTCGGCGAGCGCAGACGACACCTTCTTGCCGCGGATCATCGCCGCAACGAGATTGAGCTTCTGCGGGCTCACCCGCAGCATCCGGGCGACCGCCTTGGCCTCGTTATCGGCGAGGCTCCGTTCGCGCTTTGGTTTGCTCATGACCTAATCCTCAAGCCTTCTTGGCTTTCTTGTCGCCCGAATGGCCATGGAAGGTACGGGTCGGCGAGAACTCGCCGAACTTGTGACCGACCATCTCCTCGTTGACGGCGACTGGAACGTGCTTCTGACCGTTGTAGACGCCGAACGTCAGACCGACGAACTGCGGCAGGATCGTCGAGCGACGGCTCCAGATCTTGATGACGTCGTGACGACCGGACGCACGAGCCGCATCTGCCTTCTTGAGCAGCGAAGCCTCGACGAACGGGCCTTTCCACACCGAACGAACCATGGCGTGCGATCCTTACTTCTTCCGCTTGTGGCGGCTGGCGAGAATGAATCTCGCGGTTGACTTGTTCTTGCGGGTCTTCTTGCCCTTGGTCGGGAAGCCCCACGGGGTCACCGGATGACGGCCACCCGAGGTGCGGCCTTCACCACCACCGTGCGGGTGGTCGATCGGGTTCATCGCGACGCCGCGGTTGTGCGGACGGCGGCCGAGCCAGCGGGTGCGACCCGCCTTGCCGATCGAGATGTTCATGTGGTCCGGGTTGGACACCGCACCGATCGTGCCGGTGCAGCGGCCGTGCACCAGGCGCTGCTCGCCCGAGTTCAGGCGCATGATGACGTAGTCCTGGTCGCGACCGACGATCTGGGCATAGGTGCCCGCCGAACGCGCGATCTGACCGCCCTTGCCGATCTTGAGCTCGATGTTGTGGACGATGGTGCCCACCGGCATGTTGCCGAGCGGCATGACGTTGCCCGGCTTGACGTCGACATAGTTGCCCGCGATCACGGTATCGCCGACCGCCAGGCGCTGCGGCGCCAGGATGTAGGCCTGCTCGCCGTCCTGGTACTTGATCAGCGCGATGAAGGCGGTGCGGTTCGGATCGTACTCGAGACGCTCGACCGTCGCCGGCACGTCCAGCTTGGCGCGCTTGAAGTCGACGATGCGATAGGTCTGCTTGTGGCCGCCGCCGCGGAAGCGCACGGTGATCCGGCCGGTGGCGTTGCGGCCGCCGGACGAGTGCTTGCCTTCGGTCAGGGTCTTGACCGGCTTGCCCTTGTAGAGGGCCGAACGATCGACCATCACCAGCTGGCGCTGGCCCGGCGTCGTGGGATTGAATTTCTTCAGTGCCATCGTCGTACCGCCTTACAGTCCGGTCGTAACGTCGATGCGGTGGCCCTCTTCCAGGGTCACGACCGCGCGCTTGGAGTCCGACTGCGTGCCGAAGGTGCCGCGGAAGACCTTGGTCTTGCCCTTGCGCACGATCGTGTTCACGCTCTTGACCTTGACGTCGAACAGCTTCTCAACCGCTTCCTTGATCTGCGGCTTGGTCGCGTTCGTCGCCACCTTGAACACAACCTTGTTGTGCTCGGAGACGGTCGTCGCCTTTTCGGTGATGACCGGAGCGACGATCACATCGTAGTGCTTCGCATCGATAGTCATTTGAAGCGCGCCTCCAGCGCATCAACTGCGGCCTTGGTCAGCACCAGCTTCTGACGGCGCAGAATGTCGTAGACGTTGATGCCCTGGATCGGCAGCACGTCGATGTTCGGGATGTTGCGCGCAGCCGCGGCAAACCCGGTGTTGAGCTCGGCGCCGTCGATGATCAGCGCGCTGGTCAGGCCGAGGCCCGAGAAGTGACCGCTGAGCACCTTGGTCTTGGCGTCCGCGAGGTCGGCGTTCTCGATCACGATCAGACCGCCGTCCTTGGCCTTGGCCGAGAGAGCGTGCTTGAGCGCGAGCGCGCGCACCTTCTTCGGCAGGTCGAACGCATGGCTGCGCACGACCGGACCGAAGGCACGACCGCCGCCGCGGAACTGCGGCACGCGGGCCGAGCCGTGACGGGCGCCACCGGTGCCCTTCTGCTTGTACATCTTCTTGCCGGTGCGGGCGATTTCCGCACGGCCCTTGGTCTTGTGGGTGCCGGCCTGGCGCTTGGCGAGCTGCCAGGTGATGCAGCGCTGGATCAGATCGGCGCGCGGTTCGAGACCGAAGATCTCGTCCGACAGCTGCACCGATCCGGCAGCCTTACCCTCGAGCGTGGTGACGTTCAGTTCCATGTCACACGCCCTCCTTCTCGGCAGCCGCTTCAGCCGGCGCTGCCTCACCATTGACAACCTTGAACTTGCCGGGCTTCGGCGCGTCCTTCGGCAGCGGCTTCTTCACGGCGTCGCGCACCGTGATCCAGCCGCCCTTCGAACCCGGCACCGCGCCTTCCACCAGCACGAGACCGCGCTCGACGTCGGTCTGGACGACGCGCAGGTTCAGTGTGGTGATGCGGTCGACGCCCATGTGGCCGGGCATCTTCTTGTTCTTGAAGGTCTTGCCCGGGTCCTGACGGCCACCGGTCGAACCGATCGAACGGTGCGAGATCGACACACCGTGCGTGGCGCGCAGACCGCCGAAGTTCCAGCGCTTCATACCGCCGGCGAAGCCCTTACCGACCGAGGTGCCGGTGACGTCGACGAACTGGCCGACGACGAAGTGATCGGCCTGGATCTCGGCGCCGACCGGGAGCAGCGCATCCTCGGACACGCGGAACTCGGCGACCTTGCGCTTCGGCTCGACCTTGGCGGCGGCGAACTGGCCGCGCTCCGCCTTCGGCAGATACACGGTCTTGCGCGCGCCGGAGCCGAGCTGCAGCGCCACGTAGCCGTTCTTGTCCTTGGTGCGATGGCCGAGCACCTGACAGTTGCTCAACTTCAGCACAGTCACGGGGATGTGCTCGCCGGTCTCCGTAAAGACCCGCGTCATCCCGACCTTCTGAGCGATCACTCCGGAACGCATTGGCGTTCTTCCTATCTCTTCGTCCGAACTTGAGGACTTTGAACTTACAGCTTGATTTCGACGTCAACGCCGGCGGCGAGGTCGAGCTTCATCAGAGCATCGACGGTCTGCGGCGTCGGGTCGACGATATCGAGCAGGCGCTTGTGGGTGCGCATCTCGAACTGCTCGCGGCTCTTCTTGTCGACGTGCGGCGAACGGTTGACGGTGAACTTCTCAATGCGGGTCGGCAGCGGGATCGGTCCACGCACCTGGGCGCCGGTCCGCTTCGCCGTGTTCACGATCTCGCGGGTCGACGTATCGAGAATACGATGGTCGAACGCTTTGAGACGGATGCGGATATTTTGGCCGTTCATTGCCGTTATCTCTCTTTTTGTCATCGCCCGGTCAGAGCGATCCAGTAATTCGTCAGTCGTGATAGGTAACCCGCGACCTCGCGGATTACTGGGCGCCCCGCCTTGCGGCGGGGCGCGACAGGGGTGTTACTCGATGATGCTGGAGACGACGCCCGAACCGACGGTGCGGCCGCCTTCACGGATGGCGAAGCGCAGCTTCTCTTCCATCGCGATCGGCACGATCAGGTGCACTTCCATCGCGATGTTGTCGCCCGGCATCACCATCTCGGTGCCTTCCGGCAGGTGCACCACACCGGTCACGTCGGTGGTGCGGAAGTAGAACTGCGGACGGTAGTTGGTGAAGAACGGCGTGTGGCGGCCGCCCTCTTCCTTGGTCAGGATGTAGGCTTCGGCCTTGAACTTGGTGTGCGGCTTCACCGAGCCCGGCTTGCACAGCACCTGGCCGCGCTCGACGTCCTCACGCTTGGTGCCGCGCAGCAGCGCGCCGATGTTGTCGCCCGCCTGGCCCTGGTCGAGCAGCTTGCGGAACATTTCGACGCCGGTCACGGTCGTCTTCTGCGTCGCCTTCAGGCCGACGATCTCGATTTCCTCGCCGACCTTGACGATGCCGCGCTCGACACGGCCGGTCACCACGGTGCCGCGGCCCGAGATCGAGAACACGTCTTCAACCGGCATCAGGAACGGCTGGTCGACCGGACGCGCCGGCTGCGGAATCCGCTCGTCCACGGCCTTCATCAGCTCGAGGATGGCTTCGTGGCCAAGCTTCGGATTCGAGTTCTCCAGCGCCGCCAGCGCCGAGCCCTTGATGATCGGAATGTCGTCGCCCGGGAAGTCGTACTTCGACAGCAGCTCACGCACTTCCATCTCGACGAGCTCGAGCAGCTCCGGATCGTCGACCATGTCGCACTTGTTGAGGAACACGACGATCGCGGGAACGCCGACCTGGCGCGCCAGCAGAATGTGCTCGCGGGTCTGCGGCATCGGGCCGTCGGCCGCCGACACCACCAGGATCGCGCCGTCCATCTGCGCAGCACCGGTGATCATGTTCTTGACGTAGTCGGCGTGCCCGGGGCAGTCGACGTGCGCGTAGTGGCGGTTCTGCGTCTCGTACTCGACGTGCGCCGTCGAGATCGTGATGCCGCGCGCCTTCTCTTCCGGCGCCTTGTCGATCTGGTCGTACGCCGTGAACGTCGCGCCACCCGTCTCCGCCAGCACCTTCGTGATCGCCGCCGTCAGCGACGTCTTGCCGTGGTCAACGTGACCGATCGTGCCGATGTTGCAGTGCGGCTTATTACGCTCAAACTTCTCTTTGGCCATGATACTCTCCGTTCAGGCTTTGACTCTCAGTCAAAGGCGATCAGGCAAACTTCTTCTGGACTTCCGCCGACACGTTGGCAGGTGCCTCGGCGTAGTGGTCGAACTGCATGGTGAAGGTCGCGCGCCCCTGGCTCATCGAGCGCAGGTTGTTCACGTAACCGAACATGTTCATCAGCGGCACCATGGCGTTGATGACGTTGGCGTTGCCGCGCATGTCCTGCCCCTGGATCTGGCCGCGGCGGGAGTTGAGGTCGCCGATGACCGAACCGGTGTAGTCTTCCGGCGTCACCACCTCGACCTTCATGATCGGCTCGAGGAGGACCGACTTGCCCTTCTGCAACGCGTCACGGAACGCGGCGCGCGAGGCAATTTCGAACGCCAGCGCCGACGAGTCGACGTCGTGGTAGGCACCGTCGACCAGCTGGACCTTGACGTCGACCACCGGGAAGCCGGCGACCACGCCCGAACCCAGGACGCTGTTGAGGCCCTTTTCGACGCCCGGGATGTACTCCTTGGGCACCGCACCACCGATGATCTTCGACTCGAACTCGAAGCCCTTGCCCGGCTCGTTCGGCTCGACGACGAACTTGACGCGCGCGAACTGGCCGGTACCACCGGTCTGCTTCTTGTGGGTGTAGTCGACCTCGGCCGCCTTGGTGATCTTCTCGCGGAACGCCACCTGCGGCGCGCCGATGTTGGCGTCGACCTTGTAGGTGCGCTTGAGAATGTCGACCTTGATGTCGAGGTGAAGTTCGCCCATGCCCTTGAGGATGGTCTGGCCGGACTCCTGGTCGGTCGACACGCGGAACGACGGATCTTCCGCCGCCAGCTTCGCGAGCGCGACGCCGAGCTTCTCCTGGTCGGCCTTCGACTTCGGCTCGATCGCGATCTCGATCACCGGCTCCGGGAATTCCATCTTCTCGAGGATGACCGGATGGTCCGCGTCGCACAGGGTGTCACCGGTGCGGGCTTCCTTGAGGCCAGCCAGCGCGACGATGTCGCCGGCATAGGCTTCCTTGATGTCTTCGCGGTTGTTCGCATGCATCAGCAGCATGCGGCCGATACGCTCCTTGCGGTCGCGCGTCGAGTTGATCACGCCGGTGCCCGAAATGAGCGTGCCGGAGTAGATGCGGCAGAAGGTGATGGTGCCGACGAACGGGTCGTCCATGATCTTGAACGCGAGGAGCGCGAGCGGCTCCTTGTCGTCGGCCTTGCGGACGATCTCGTTGCCGTCCTCGTCCTGGCCCTTGATCGCGGGCACGTCGAGCGGCGAAGGCAGGTAGTCGACGACGGCGTCGAGCAGCGGCTGCACGCCCTTGTTCTTGAACGCCGAACCACACAGCACCGGATAGAAGGCGCCCGTCAGCACCGCCTTGCGGATCAGCCGCTTCAGCGTCGCCTCGTCCGGCTCCTTGCCGTCGAGGTAGGCAGCCATGGCGTCGTCGTCGAGCTCGACGGCGGCTTCCACCATCTTCTCGCGGTATTCCTTGGCCTTCTCGACGAGATCAGCCGGAATCTCCTCGTCCTCGTACTTCGCACCCAGCGCTTCGTCCTTCCAGACGACGGCCTTCATGCGAACGAGGTCGATCAGACCCTTGAAATTGCTTTCCGAACCGATCGGCAGCTGAATCGCCACCGGCTTGGCGCCGAGGCGGTCGATGATGTCCTGCAGGCACTTGTAGAAGTCGGCGCCCGTCTTATCCATCTTGTTGGCGAAGACGATGCGCGGAACACGGTACTTGTCGCCCTGGCGCCACACGGTCTCGGTCTGCGGCTCGACGCCCTGGTTGGAGTCGAGCACGCACACCGCACCGTCGAGCACGCGCAGCGAACGCTCGACTTCGATGGTGAAGTCGACGTGCCCGGGGGTGTCGATGATGTTCAGGCGCTTGCCGTTCCAGAACGCGGTGGTCGCAGCGGAGGTGATCGTGATGCCACGCTCCTGCTCCTGCTCCATCCAGTCCATCGTCGCGGCACCTTCGTGCACTTCGCCGATCTTGTGGCTCTTGCCGGTGTAGTAGAGGATGCGCTCGGTCGTCGTCGTCTTACCGGCGTCGATGTGCGCCATGATACCGAAGTTACGGTAGTCCTCGATGGCATGTTGGCGGGGCATGGGGCTGTCCTTAAACCTGTGCGTTACGGTCGCCGTTACCAGCGATAGTGCGAGAAGGCGCGGTTGGCTTCCGCCATCTTGTGCACGTCTTCACGCTTCTTGACCGCGTTCCCCCGGTTGTTCGATGCGTCCAGCAGCTCCGCGGAGAGCCGCTCGGTCATGGTCTTCTCGTTGCGGCCACGCGCAGCGGTGATGAGCCAGCGAATGCCGAGCGCCTGACGACGGGTCGAACGGACTTCGACCGGCACCTGGTAGGTGGCGCCGCCGACGCGGCGCGAACGCACTTCGATGGTCGGCATGACGTTGTCGAGCGCCTGCTCGAACACGGTCAGCGGGCTCTGCTTGGTCTTGGCCTCGATGGCGCTCAGCGCACCATAGACGATGCCTTCGGCGACCGACTTCTTGCCATCGTACATGATCGAATTCATGAACTTGGTGATGATGATGTTCCCGAACTTCGGATCCGGAAGAACTTCGCGCTTTTCGGCTGCGTGACGACGCGACATGGATTCCGCTCCTTACTTCGGACGCTTCGCGCCGTACTTCGACCGGCGCTGCTTGCGGTTCTTGACGCCCTGGGTATCGAGGACGCCGCGGAGGATGTGGTAACGAACGCCGGGAAGGTCCTTGACGCGGCCGCCGCGGATCATGACCACCGAGTGCTCCTGAAGGTTGTGGCCTTCACCCGGGATATAGCCGATGACCTCGAAACCGTTGGTCAGGCGCACCTTGGCGACCTTGCGAAGCGCCGAGTTCGGCTTCTTCGGCGTCGTGGTGTAGACGCGCGTGCAAACACCACGCTTCTGCGGCGACTGCTGCAGAGCCGGCACCTTCTTGCGCGCCTTCTGGACGACGCGCGGATTTGCGATCAGCTGGTTGATCGTCGGCATTGGTTCGCCTTCACCCTCGTTCGCGCGAAACCGACCGGGTTTCGCAAAATTTTGCCGGGCTACCCGCCCTGTCGGGTCACTTTACGCGCCTGCATTCAGAAAGAATGCATCCACGCAAAACGAAATCACGCCGACCGCTCATCACTGAGCAGCGGGCGCTTCGACGCCACAGAGGATCACAATGGGACGAACCCACCGGGATCATGCTTCCGGAACCCAAATCCCTCAGTGGACGCGATCAGCGGCACACCGCGAGTCAGGGTCGTCTTCGCATTGACTGGCTTTAATCGACAGCGTCTGAGCGACATTCGTCGAGGCTGGTGCCCTTCCACATCCGAGGCATCGGCCTAACGGCCATAGCGATGTTCGGGTGGTGTGGGTGATCCGTTCCGACGCAGACGAAGCTCACCGCCTGTCGTTAAGTGCGCGCGTTCTACCGGCCATGCGACCGCAAGTCAAGGCCAAACACGATTGAAGAAACACCCGTCGCACAGGCACTTCTTGCATTGCGCAGCGTCGCGAAGCCGTCGCTTTGCTGCGGCGCGAGGGAATCGCCACTCCCGTCCTCGAACCTTCTGTCCGGTCACGGCACGGCCTCGCCACCCGCCCTGCACCCCTCGATAGCACGGAACCCGACCAAAATAAGGTATAATTTTACCTCAATTGAGTTATGCCCTGCTTCGATTCGGCAATGCTTCGCGCACCCCCGCGGGAATCAGGCGCGACAGCACTCTGTAGAGCGTCAGGGGAACCTCCATCAGGCCGGGAATCGGATCGTCCCAGGCGAAGGCCGCATAGGTCAGCCGCCGGCCGAATCCGCCGAGATAGCTCGCGAGCGTCAGCTCCCCGCGCCGCATCAGCTGGGCCGCGGCGACCACGTCCCGCGACGCCTGCATCCACGCCCAGCCCGGCCGTGCCTCGGCCGGCGTGACGGCCCGGCCGAGCGCCGCCTCCCGCATCATGATCGCAAGGTCCTGCCCCGCCGCCGGGCACAGCCCGAACCAGGACCACGGCCGCGGATTGACGTCGAGCACCTTGTAGGCGCCACTGCGGGCGTCGAACTTGAACTCGACCTCCACCAGCCCCTCGAAGCCGATGGCGGACAGCAGGCGGCGGCCGGTGGCCCGCACCGCCTCGTTCTCCACCACCTCGACGAAGGTGCTGTTCATGCTGAAATCGATCGGATACTGGCGCGTGCGCCGCGCCGTCATGTCGGCCACCGGCCCGTTGGCGTGCCACAGCCCCGCGTAGGAGAACTGCGCCTCCCCGCCTCCGGGGATCAGCTCCTGAACCACGACATCGTCGCCGCCGACCTCGGCACTGGCCTTGCAGTAGAGCGCGACGAGCTCTTCGCGGCTATCGGCCCGCCAGGCCTTCGCCGCGGTGAAGGCGTTGCGCTCCATGCGCGTCGCCGGCTTCAGCACCACGGGAAAGTCCATCGCCGTGTGCTCCGCCGCCTCCGCCGAACGGATCACATAGTTGCGCGGACAGGCGACGCCGGCCTCGAGCGCGGTCGCCGCAAGGCGCTGCTTGTCGCAGACCTTCTGCAGCGCTGCCCAGTCGGCGCTGACGATGCGAAACATGCCGCGGAGCCCCGCGAGGTTTTCCGCGACGAATCTGACATCGCTGTCGGCGCCGGGAATCAGCAGCCAGTCCTTGAAGCCGTGAGCCGTGGCAAGATCCATCAGCCAGCGCGCTGCCCCCGGCGCCATCGCGCCGGGCCAGTTGAAGCTGCCGGCGACATAGCGGGAGAAGCCCGGCAGCGGATGGTCGTCGGTGACGTAGACGACCGGAATGTTCAGGCGGCCGAAGCTGCGTGCGGCGGACAGCGCGCCATGTGCGCCGCCGAGCAGCACGACGCCGCTCTCAGCCCTTCCTCCCGACGGCACGATCACGTCACGCATGAGAGTCTCGCCGCTCCATCGTCTTCACCATTCGTGCCACCGCTGTTGGCCGTGCATGATCGCCCTGCCAGCCGAGACGACATTGCGGTGCCTCAAAGTCTCGCACCGCAACCGCGTCGGGATCACCGCGGGCATCGCTCCGGAGCACCTTACCGGCCAATTGGTTTACGCGACGTCTGCACGTGGCGTTCGCTCCTGTCGCGGGCGCTCCCGCGCTGGCACGCGTTGTGAAAGTCCACCGGAGTCTGCTGCCAAACACGGAGGCGACCGGCTCAAAATGCGACGCCAGAAACATTCCGAAACAAGACTGGTCCGAAACGGGGCAGCCGGGACATTAACCCACATCCTTCAATCTTCATTCGCCTGTTTGCGGCAATGCTAACGTCAGCGAGCGAGATCACCATGCACCAGGTCGACGTTGCCATCATCGGAGGCGGGCTTGCCGGCTCGACAGCTGCGGCCCTGCTGGGCCGCGCCGGCATCAAGGTCGCGCTGATCGATCCTCACGCCGTCTATCCGCAGGACTTCCGCTGCGAGAAGATCGACGGACCACAGATCGAGACGCTGCGTCGCCTTGGCCTGATCGACCAGTTCATGCCAGCGATGACCTATGATCGCGAGGTCTGGATCGCGCGGCTCGGGCGGCTGATCGACCGCCGCCGCGGCGACCAGTACGGCTTTGCCTATGAGGGACTGGTGCAGGCCGCGCGCGGCGCGGTCCCGTCGTCGGTCGACTTCATCGTCGCCAAGGCCACCGACATCGCGACCAGCGACGAGCTGCAGCAGGTCACGCTGTCCAACGGCGAGATCGTCACCGCGCGCCTCATCGTGCTCGCCAACGGCCTCAATGTCGGGCTGCGGCACCATCTCGGCATCGAACGGGTGGTGACGAGCCCCTGCCACTCCATCACCCTCGGCTTCGACCTGCGTCGGCGCGACGGCCAGCCCTTTCCGTTCGGCTCGCTGACCTATGACGGCGAAAACACCGCGGCGCAGATGGCGTATCTCACGCTGTTCCCGATTCAGTCGACGATGCGCGCCAACCTCATGGTCTACCGCACCATGGACGATCCCTGGCTGCGCGAGATGCGCTGCAATCCGGAGCAGGCGCTGCATCAGCTGATGCCGAACCTGCGCAAGCTGACCGGCGACGTCGAGGTCGGCGGACCGATCCGCATCCGCCCCGCGGATCTCTACGTCACCACCGGCCACCGCCAGGCCGGCATCGTGCTGGTCGGCGACGCCTTCGCCACCTCCTGCCCCGCGGCCGGCACCGGCACCCGCAAGGTGTTCACCGACGTCGAGCAGCTCTGCAACGTCCACATCCCGAACTGGCTTGCCAGCGAGGGCATGGGCGCGGCCAAGATCGGCCAGTTCTACGACGATCCGGTCAAGCAGGCCTGCGACACCGCGTCCAGCGCGTTCGCCTATCAGCTGCGCTCGATCTCGATCGAGAACGGCCTTGTCTGGCACCTGCAGCGCTGGGGCCGCTTCCTGGCCCGCGCCGGCATCGGCGTGCTCCGCGAGCTGCGCGCCGACATGCCCGCGCGGCCGCTGCAGCAACGCCCCGGCGTCTGAAGCCCTGCTGCTCGCCGCGAGGTCGCACAGACCTCGCCGCA
This sequence comes from Pseudomonadota bacterium, assembly GCA_040756765.1. Lineage (GTDB taxonomy): Bacteria > Pseudomonadota > Alphaproteobacteria > Rhizobiales > Xanthobacteraceae > Bradyrhizobium_A. The sequence continues at coordinate 223,165 of JBFLYG010000019.1, forward strand.
TCCCCGCGGCCGATGGCGCGCCCGGCACGCGGCTGCGTGCCGCACGATCGGTGCCATGCCGATAGGCCCTCACGCCCCATCGCGCCTGCAGCGCTCGCCGCGGCGCGGCCTGCCGGCCGCGACAACCGACATCGGATCATCGCCATTGCCGCGGCGGCGCGCCTGACGCGCCGCTCGCGCTGCGCACGTCAGCTTCCCCCGCTTCCCCCAAAACCCACCGGCACCGGCGCACCTCTGCGGCACGATTTCATGGTTGGCTGATGACACCTGCGATGCGGCTCCATCCGCATCGCAGGCACACGCAACGCTCCATGATGCTGAAGGGAAAGATCACGATGCCAACGGTAACGAGCTTGAACGGCGCTGACTACGGCATGGTCGCCGGCACCGGCACCGACCAGACCGCGAACTTCCAGGCCGCGATCAACGCGGCGCAGACACAAGGCTTGCCACTGTTCATTCCGGCGGGCAGCTACAGCATCACCACGGTGAACATCACCGCGCCGATCGAGATCTACTCGGCGGCCGGGAACGCGGTGATCCAGGGCTATCAGCGTTCGCCGACGATCAACGTCGCGCCGTCCGGCTCGGCGGCGAGCTTCGGCCCGGTCTACCTGCACGACCTCACCGTGACCGGCCAGTTCCAGTCCTACCCTGCGGGCCTGACCAATCCGGCGCTGATCTCGGTGACCAATGTCTCGGGGGCTGCGATCGAGCGCTGCTCGCTGCTGCAGTCCGGCAGTCACGGCATCTATCTCGACCAGTGCACCGGCGGCGTCATCAAGGACTGCACCGTGTCGCAGCCTGCCCAATTCGGCATCTACTCGGTCGACAACAATGGCGGCCTGCTGATCGACAACAACCGCGTGCTCTATGCCGGCAACAACGGCATCTACATCCAGCGCAGTTCGGCGAGCGGCGACCAGAGCATCATCAGCAACAACCTCATCGGCTTCACCAGCGCCAATGCCGGCGGCACCGGCCCGTACGGCAACGGCGTGATCGTGTACCTCTCGGACTTCGTCAAGGTCCAGGGCAACATGATCTACTCGTCGGCGTTCTCCGCGATCCGCTTCAACGGCTCGAGCTTCGCCGAAGTCACCGGCAACCAGTGCTACAGCAGCAGCGAGGTCGCGATCCGGATCGAGGCTGCCCAGTCCAACACGCCGTTCTTCGGCGGCATCGTCGCCAACAACATCGTCGACACCGCCGGCACCGGCATCAGCATCTCCAACTCCAACAACGGCGCCCGCGAGACCATTATCACCGGCAACCAGGTCTACAGCTGCAGCAACAACTCGTTTCCGGGATACCAGACCTGGGGCACCGGGATCTGGGCGGAAGCCGACGTCGTCGTCAACGACAACATCGTCGACAACTGCGCCGACTGGGGCATCGTCATCTACCCCACCAACAACGGCTCGCTGGGCACGCAGAAGATCTCGGCGCAGGCGATGAACAACACCATCAAGAACTGCTCGGGCGGCATCGGCTTCTATCAGGCCGACACCACCTACGGCCGCGCGTTCGTCGGTGGCAATGTCGTCAACGGCTTCACCACGACGGCGAAATACGCGGCGATCGTGCCGATCACCTACAACGGCGCGACCGGCGAGGTGAAGAAAGTGACCGGCACGCCCGACCTCGGCAACGCCACCACCAGCGGCTTCGCCAACGTCAAGCTGCTGCTGAACTACTCGTTCACCTGAGCGAGCACGACGTCGAGGCCTCTGCCCCCGCGGGCAGAGGCCGCCGCCGGCCCGGCCTCACTCCTCGTCGTCCTCGTCATCCTCGTCGTCGTCATCCTCATCGTCATCGTCGTCATCAGCGTCGGCGGCGTGATGGGGCGTATGCAGCTGGTCGTCCCAGAGCTTGCGGTACATGCCGTTGAGGGCGAGCAGTTCCTCATGGGAGCCGCGCTCCACCGCCCGGCCGTCGGCGATGACGATGATCTCGTCCATCTCCACCACCGAGGTCAGGCGGTGGGTGGAGAAGATCATGGTGCGGCCGCGGGCGAGGTTGAGCAGCGTACGGTTGATCGCCGCTTCCGTGGTCTGGTCGAGGGCCGACGTCGCCTCGTCCAGCAGCAGCACGGACGGGTCGCGGACGATGGCGCGGGCGATGGCGATGCGCTGGCGCTGGCCGCCGGACAGGGTGTCGCCGCGCTCGCCGACGATGGTGTCGTAACCGTCCGGCAGGCTCATGATGTGGGTGTGGATCTCGGCCTTCTTGGCCGCCTCGATCACCTCCGCGTCGCTCGCCCCCTCCTTGCCGAGGCGGATGTTTTCCATCAGCGACATGTTGAACAGCATGTTTTCCTGGAACACGACCGCCATGCCGCCGCGCAGCGAGTCGCGGGTGACGCGGCGGATGTCGACGCCGTCGATGGTCACCCGCCCCTCGTCAGGCACGTAGAGCCGCAGGATCAGGTTGAGCAGCGTGCTCTTGCCGGACCCACTGGGTCCGACGATGGCGATGCTCTTGCCGACCTTCAGCTTCAGCGACAGCCCGTCGAGCACCGGCTTGTCGCTGTTCTCGTAGGTGAAGGTCACGCGTTCGAACGAAATGTCGTTGGTGATGCGCGGCAGGTCCGGCGCGCCCGCGCGGTCGGCGCCGCGCTGCGGCTCGTCCAGCATCTCCTGCATGTGCTGCACGGCGGCCGCCGAGGAGATCGCCACCGGGATGAAGTGCATGAGATGGGCGATGTTGTAGGAGATCTCCCAGAACGCGCTCTCGAAGGTGACGAAGGTGCCGACCGTGATCTGGCCGTTGGTGGCGAGATAAGCGCCGATCGCCAGCACGACGAGGTGCAGCAGCAGCACCGCGATGGTGACCGTGCGCTCCACCATGCTGGAGAGGAAGGTCGCCTTCGCCATGGTCTTGCGGGCGTCGCGGTTGCGGGTGCTGAACCAGCCCAGCGCGCGGCGCTGCAGCCCGAACGCCTTGACCACCGCCTGGGCGGCGACGTTCTCCTGCACCACGCCGAGAATCGCCGCTTCATTGACCTTCTGGTCGTAGTTGGCCTGCACGGCCCGCGGGGTGAGGATGCGCGGGCCGATCAGCGTCAGCGGGAACACCAGCAGCGCCACCGTCGCAAGCTGCCAGTTCAGCCACAGCATCAGGAGAATGCCCGCGAACAGCTCGAACAGCGGCAGCAGCGCGCTGTTGGCGAGGTGCTTGATCGCGCCTTCATAGGCGGCCATGTCGACGGAGAACCGCGACAGGATCTCGCCGCGCCTGGTGCGGGCAAAGAACGACGACGGCAGGTTCTGGACGTGCTCGAACATCTTGGTGCGCACGTCGGAAATCACGGAAGCCGTGGTCTTGGCGTCCCACAGCTCGTACCAGATCGCGACCAGCGAGGTCAGCACGCCGGCGGTCGCTAGCACCGACAGGATGATGACCAGCGCCTTGAAGTCTTCCTCGCCGAGCGCCTCGTCGATGAGGTACTTCAGGCTGAGCGGCATGATGACGTTGAACAGCGTCTCGATCAGCAGACCGATGCCGACGAACAGGATTCCCTTCCTGTAGTTGCGCAGGTACGGGCGGGTGAAGCTGTAGAGGGTGGCAAACGCTCCGGCCGCCTCGCGGGCGGTGAAGGCAACGAGATCCTCGTCGTCCTCGTCGTCGTCGATGGGCGGCGGCGGCGGCAGCGGGATGGCGCCGTCCTCGGGCGGTTGGCCGGCCGCGGTCAGGGCCTCAGGCGCTGGCGCGCCGGTTGCGCTGGCTGGCGTGGCGGATTCCTCGGCTGCGGGCTTCGACACCATGGACCCTGATCATCGCTGCGCGGCGCGCGGCCGCAATCGACACGCACAGCCTTCGCGGCGCCGCATCCCGCTGAAGCGCTTAATCGTCGGCGGCGACCTTGTCAAAGAACGAATAGCGCAGGCTGTCCGCGTCGATGTACCAGTTGCCCGGCCCCTTGCCGGCGGCGAGCGTCGCGGCCCAGACCGCATCGATGCTGTCCCGCCGGTTCATGGACAGGTCGAAACCGTTGCCGAAAAACAGTTCCGACCATTCCCACCAGGTGCCGAGCTTCTTGACGCCCCGCAGCAGGTCGTACTTGTCGATCAGCGCCGGCGGCATGTCGCTGGTCACGGAAGCGAACACCAGGCCGGTCTTGACCACGCGGTTGAGCTCGCGGATCGCCTTCTTCGCCTGCTTTTCAGGAACGTGACACAGGCAGGTCTCGAACACGAAATCGAACTGGCCGTTGCGGAACGGCATGTCGGTGACCGAGCCGAGCTTGTTGTACTTGCGCAGCGCCTTCGGGGTCTTGGCGTGGATGGCGCGGTTGTTCTCGATGCCATAGGCGTCGATGCCGCGGTCGCGCAGGGCGCCGACCAGCTCGCCGCTGGCAGAGCCGGCGATCAGGATCCGGTAGCCCTTCACCCGGCCCCAGACGATCCGGATCAGCTCCATCAGATATGACGGATCGGTGAACTGATTCCAGACCTCGTGGTACGGTCCGAGCCCGCGATAATTGTCGAAATAGCTGCGGTCGATCTTGTCGGACGCCGGACGCTCCGCCTCACCGCGCGCATAGCGCAGCTTCATCATCTCGGTGAGGATGATGTCGGTGGCGGCGTCGGAGGAGTCCAGCAGGCCGTTCAGGGTCGAATCGAACAGGTAGTCGCCGACCAGCACGAGGCCGGGATGCTCCGCCGGCTCGGGCCGATGGTTGGTGAGAACGTCCCGCACCGGCAGACCGCCGGGGATGGCGTTGACCGACGACAGCCAGCGATGGATCTTGCCCTCGACGAAGTGCTTGCGGGCATCGCCGAGCGATGCCGGAAGGGTCTTGAGCGCGACGTCGATCAGCTGCTCGTCGCTCAGCCCGACATAGGCGAGCGCATCCGATCCGGCGATCAGCCAGTTCAGCACGCCGTGCCGGCCGACGTCGTGGCGGGCGCCCTCGACATAGACGCAGCAGCCGCCGAACGCCTCGGACATGAACCAGGCGCCCGGGATCTTGTCGCCCCAGAACGGACTGTCGAACAGCACCGAAACCCGCAGATAATGCGCCGGGCGGTCGAAATAGGCGATGTGCTTCACCATCGACTGGCGCAGCTTCTCGCCCTCCCAGTTCACGGTGGCGAGCCAGTTGTGCGGCAGGCACATCAACACCAGGTCGAAGTCGCGCACCACCGGCGTCTTGCCGTTCAGCAGGTTGAGCTGGTAGCGCCCGGCTGCGGTCTTGCCGACCTTGAGCACACGATGATTGAGCTTGATCTCGGCGTCGATCTCCGACTGCAGGCCGCTGATCAGCTGCTCGTTGCCGTTCTGGATCGAGTACAGGCCGATATAGCCGTCGACATCCATCACGTAATTCTTGAGCGCGTTGAGGCCACTGGTGTTGTGGCTCTCGGTCGCGATGTCGGAACGCGCCATCACCTTGAAGAAGCGCTTGGCGGTGGGGTCCTCGACCTCGTCGTCGAGCAGCTGCTCGGCGGTGATGTCCGCCCAGGGGTGCTCGTTGTCGTGAGCGCCGATGCCCTCATAGTACTCGTGGGGCGAGATCTCCTCGGTGCACAGCTTGCGGAACGCTTCGATCGCGTCGGCGGTCTTGTTGCCGTACCTGCGGCGCATGCCGTCGACATCGTCCAGCAGCTCGCCGTCGAGCATCACCTGCGCCGCATCCATCGGGATGGTCTGCAGGCCGAAATGCTGGATCAGCTCGCGCAGCGGATCCGGCCCGGTCATCGAATAGTCGTAGATCTCGGCGACGCCCGCCTCGTACATCGCGGGCGTACTGTCGAAGGTGCGCGTGACAATCTTGCCGCCGAGACGGTCGGTGGCTTCGAACAGGGTGATGCGGCAGAGGCTTCCGAGTTTTTTCTTCAGATACCAGGCGCTCATCAGGCCGCCCGGCCCGCCCCCAACGATTGCAAGATCGAGCATAGTGTTCCTGTTGTCCCGCCGACGGCAGCGGCGGTGCCGTGTGGTCCGGTTGTCCTAAGTTGCCCCAAGCAAAGCACTTTTCCATATGAAAGGAAGATGAACAAACGACGATTTGGCCCTGGGAACCCGCCAAAAATCGCAAAAAGGCCGGCTTGACGCCGGCCTTTCCGCTCGCATTCATTTTCCAGACATCACCTGACGTCACTCCGCCGGGGGCAGAGCAACGGGCTCCGGCTCGGGCGCCGACGGCACGATCGCCGCCTCCGCCTGCTTCTCGCGCTCGTCCTGGATCAGGCGGTCGCGCTTGCTGGCGACCTCGCGGATCCGCGACATGGAAGCGCCGGTGCCGGCCGGGATCAGGCGGCCGACGATGACGTTCTCCTTGAGGCCTTCCAGCGGGTCCACCTTGCCGTTGACGGCGGCTTCGGTGAGCACGCGGGTGGTCTCCTGGAACGACGCTGCCGAGAAGAACGACCGCGTCTGCAGGCTGGCCTTGGTGATGCCGAGGAGCACCGGGGTACCGGTGGCGGGCTTCTTGCCCTCCTCGTGCATCTTGTCGTTGACCTGATCGAACTCGATCTTGTCGACCTGCTCGCCCGTGATCAGATCGGTGTCGCCCTGGTCGGTGACCTCGATCTTCTGCAGCATCTGACGGACAATCACCTCGATGTGCTTGTCGTTGATGAGCACGCCCTGAAGCCGATAGACCTCCTGGATTTCGTTGACCAGATAGGCAGCGAGTTCCTCGATGCCCTTGATCGCCAGGATGTCGTGCGGCGCCGGATTGCCTTCGACGATGAAATCGCCCTTTTCGACGATGTCGCCGTCCTGCAGGTGGATGTGCTTGCCCTTCGGGATCAGGTACTCGCGCGGCTCCTCGGTCTTGTCGAGCGGCTCGATCGAGATGCGACGCTTGTTCTTGTAGTCACGCCCGAAGCGGATGGTGCCGGCGATCTCGGCAATGATCGCCGCATCCTTCGGCCGCCGCGCCTCGAACAGCTCGGCCACGCGCGGCAGACCGCCCGTGATGTCGCGGGTCTTGGCGCTTTCGGTGGAGATACGGGCGATGACGTCGCCGGCCTTCACCTGGGCGCCGACGTCGACCGACAGAATCGCGTCGACCGCCAGCATGTAGCGCGCGTCGCCGCCACGGGCGAGCTTGAGCACCTTGCCGTCCTTGCCCTTGACCACAATCGCCGGACGCAGGTCCGCGCCGCGGCCCGAGGACCGCCAGTCGATGACCACGCGCTTGGCGATACCGGTCGATTCGTCGAGCGTTTCCGAGATCGACTGGCCTTCGACCAGATCCTCGAACCCGATGGAGCCGTCGACTTCGGTCAGAATGGGACGGGTATAGGGATCCCACTCCGCGATACGCTGGCCACGCTTGATCATGTCGCCTTCGTCGACGCGCATACGCGCGCCGTACTGGATGCGATGGGTCGCGCGCTCGGTGCCGTCGGCATCGACCACCGCCACCACCATGTTGCGCACCATCGCGACCGTGTGACCTTCGGTGTTGGTCGCGATGGCCTTGTTCTTGATCACGATCTTGCCGTCGAAGTTGGATTCGACGAACGACTGCTCGTTGATCTGCGCCGCACCGCCGATGTGGAAGGTGCGCATCGTCAGCTGCGTGCCGGGCTCGCCGATCGACTGCGCCGCAATGACGCCGACCGCTTCGCCGTGGTTGACCGGGGTGCCGCGGGCGAGATCGCGCCCGTAGCACTTGCCGCAGATGCCGTTGACCAGCTCGCAGGTCAGCGCCGAGCGGATCTTGACCTCCTGGATGCCAGCCTGGGTGATGGCATCCACATGGCTTTCTTCCATCAGCACGCCGCGCTTGACCACCACGTTGCCGGTCGCCGGGTCACGCAGATCCTCGCCCGCGGTGCGGCCGAGGATGCGCGAGGCCAGCGACGCGACCACCGTGCCGGCATCGATGATGGCGCGCATCTTGATGCCCTGCGAGGTGCCGCAGTCGTCAGCGGTGATGATGCAGTCCTGCGCGACGTCGACGAGACGACGGGTCAGGTAGCCCGAGTTCGCGGTCTTCAAGGCGGTGTCGGCCAGACCCTTGCGGGCGCCGTGGGTGGAGTTGAAGTACTCCATCACCGACAGGCCTTCCTTGAAGTTCGAGATGATCGGCGTTTCGATGATCTCGCCCGACGGCTTGGCCATCAGGCCGCGCATGCCCGCCAGCTGGCGCATCTGCGCCGGCGAACCACGAGCGCCCGAGTGGGCCATCATGTAGATCGAGTTGACCTGGGCGACCTCCCCGGTCTTCGGGTTCTTCTTCACCGAGGAGATTTCCTTCATCATCTCTTCGGCGATCTTCTCGGTGGCCTTCGACCAGGCGTCGACGACCTTGTTGTACTTCTCACCCTGGGTGATCAGGCCGTCGTTGTACTGCTGCTCGAATTCCTTGGCCAGCGAGCGGGTGTCGTCGACGATCTTCCACTTGCCGTGCGGCACGACCATGTCGTCCTTGCCGAACGAGATGCCCGCCTTGAAGGCGTTGTAGAAGCCGAGCGCCATGATGCGGTCGCAGAAGATCACCGTCTCCTTCTGACCGCAGTGACGGTACACCTGGTCGATGACGCCGGAGATCTCGCGCTTGGTCATCAGCTTGTTGATGACCTCGTACTGCATCTTCGGCGACTTCGGCAGCACCTGACCGAGCATGACGCGGCCGGGCGTGGTCTCGATCCAGCGCTTGTTCGGCTTGCCTTCCTCGTCGACACCTTCCCAGCGGTACTTGATCTTGGTGTGGAGGTGGATGACCTTCGAGAACAGCGCGTGCTCGAGCTCCGACATGGTGCCGAACGACTTGCCCTCGCCGGGCAGGCCTTCACGCAGAATCGACAGGTAGTAGAGGCCGAGCACGATGTCCTGCGACGGCACGATGATCGGCTGACCGTTGGCCGGGTGCAGGATGTTGTTGGTCGACATCATCAGCACGCGCGCTTCCAGCTGCGCTTCGAGCGACAGCGGGACGTGCACGGCCATCTGGTCGCCGTCGAAGTCCGCGTTGAACGCGGCGCAGACCAGCGGGTGCAGCTGGATCGCCTTGCCCTCGATCAACACCGGCTCGAACGCCTGAATGCCGAGGCGGTGCAGCGTCGGGGCGCGGTTCAGCAGCACCGGATGCTCGCGAATGACCTCGTCGAGGATGTCCCACACCTCGGGACGCTCCTTCTCGACCAGCTTCTTCGCCTGCTTGACGGTGGTGGACAGGCCCTTGGCGTCGAGCCGCGAGTAGATGAACGGCTTGAACAGCTCGAGCGCCATCTTCTTCGGCAGGCCGCACTGGTGCAGGCGCAGCTCCGGACCGACGACGATGACCGAACGGCCGGAGTAGTCGACGCGCTTGCCGAGCAGGTTCTGGCGGAAGCGGCCCTGCTTGCCCTTGAGCATGTCGGCCAGCGACTTCAGCGGCCGCTTGTTGGCGCCGGTGATGACGCGGCCGCGGCGGCCGTTGTCGAACAGCGCGTCGACGGCCTCCTGCAGCATGCGCTTTTCGTTGCGGATGATGATGTCCGGCGCGCGCAGCTCCATCAGCCGCTTGAGGCGGTTGTTGCGGTTGATGACGCGGCGGTACAGGTCGTTGAGGTCGGACGTCGCGAAGCGGCCGCCGTCGAGCGGCACCAGCGGCCGCAGATCCGGCGGGATCACCGGCACGACGGTGAGGATCATCCACTCCGGACGATTGCTCGAGACGCGGAACGCCTCGACGATCTTCAGGCGCTTGGCGAGCTTCTTGTGCTTGATGTCGGAGTCGGTCTCCGCCATCTCGGCGCGCAGCTGACCCTCGAGCTTCTCGAGGTCGAGGCCCTTGAGCAGTTCGCGGATCGCCTCGGCGCCGATCATCGCGGTGAAGGAGTCCTGGCCGTACTCGTCCTGAGCGCGCAGGTACTCTTCTTCAGACAGCAGCTGACGGTCCTTGAGCGCGGTGAGGCCCGGCTCGAGCACGACGTAGTACTCGAAGTACAGGATGCGCTCGAGATCCTTCAGCGTCATGTCGAGCAGCAGGCCGATGCGGCTCGGCAGCGACTTCAGGAACCAGATGTGAGCGACCGGCGCGGCCAGCTCGATGTGGCCCATGCGCTCGCGACGGACGCGCGACAGCGTCACTTCGACCGAGCACTTCTCGCAGATGATGCCCTTGTACTTCATGCGCTTGTACTTGCCGCACAAGCACTCGTAGTCCTTGATCGGTCCGAAGATGCGCGCGCAGAACAGGCCGTCGCGCTCGGGCTTGAAGGTACGGTAGTTGATCGTCTCCGGCTTCTTGATCTCGCCGTAGGACCACGAGAGAATCTTTTCCGGCGACGCGATCGAGATCCGGATCTGGTCGAAGACCTGAGCCGGCGTCGTCGGATTGAAGAGGTTCATAATCTCTTGGTTCATCGTCTTCTCCTCGACCGTCGGGCCGCAGCCGCCGTCAGGTCGTTTTCCGAATGTCGCTTCTCGCCCCGCTGAAGGGGAGACCGGAGCGGAGCCGGCATGCCGCGGCCCCGGTCCGGGAATCCCTCCCGCGTGCGGGAGGGACGCAATGGATTACTCGGCGGCCTCGGCCGGAGGCGTCGAGCCGAGCTTGGAGTTGTGCAGGTCGACGTTGAGGCCGAGCGAGCGCATTTCCTTGACCAGCACGTTGAACGATTCCGGAATGCCGGCCTCGAACGTGTCGTCGCCGCGCACGATCGCCTCGTACACCTTGGTACGGCCCGCGACGTCGTCCGACTTCACGGTCAGCATCTCCTGCAGCGTGTAGGCGGCGCCGTACGCTTCCAGCGCCCAGACCTCCATTTCGCCGAAGCGCTGGCCGCCGAACTGCGCCTTGCCGCCCAGCGGCTGCTGGGTCACGAGCGAGTACGGGCCGATCGAACGGGCGTGGATCTTGTCGTCGACGAGGTGGTGCAGCTTGAGCATGTAGATGTAGCCCACCGTCACCTTGCGATCGAACGGATCGCCGGTGCGGCCGTCGTACACCGTCGACTGACCCGAGCCGTCAACGCCCGCGAGCGTCAGCATCTCCTCGATGTCGGTCTCCTTGGCGCCGTCGAACACCGGGGTAGCGATCGGCACGCCGCGGCTCAGGTTGCGGCCAAGCTCCGCCAACTCGCCCTCGCCGAGCGACTTGATGGTCTCGTCCTCGCCGTACACCTTCTTCAGCATCTCGCGCAGCGGCTTGCTGTCCTGCTTGCTGTAGTAGGCGTCGACCGTCTGGGCGATGCGCCGGCCGAGGCCCGCGCAGGCCCAGCCGAGATGCGTCTCGAGGATCTGACCGACGTTCATGCGGCTCGGCACGCCGAGCGGGTTCAGCACGATGTCGGCGTGGGTGCCGTCCTCGAGGAACGGCATGTCCTCGATCGGAACGATCTTCGACACCACACCCTTGTTGCCGTGACGGCCGGCCATCTTGTCGCCGGGCTGGATCTTGCGCTTCACCGCGACGAAGACCTTGACCATCTTCATCACGCCCGGCGGCAGCTCGTCGCCGCGCTGCAGCTTCTCGACCTTGTCGAGGAAGCGCTGTTCGAGGCCCTTCTTCGACTCGTCGTACTGCTTCCGCATGGCCTCGATCTCGGCCATCAGCTTGTCGTTCGGCGAGGCGAACAGCCACCACTGCGAGCGCGGATACTCGTCGAGCACCGCCTTGGTGATGCGGGTGTCCTTCTTGAAGCCCTTCGGACCGGCGATGCCTTCGCGGTTGTTGAGGAGCTCGGCAAGACGGCCGTAGACGTTGCGGTCGAGGATCGCCTGCTCGTCGTCGCGGTCCTTGGCGAGACGCTCGATCTCCTCGCGCTCGATCGCCAGCGCGCGCTCGTCCTTGTCGACGCCGTGGCGATTGAACACGCGGACCTCGACGATGGTGCCCTGCACGCCCGGCGGCACCCGCAGCGAGGTGTCGCGAACGTCAGAAGCCTTCTCGCCGAAGATGGCGCGCAGCAGCTTCTCTTCCGGCGTCATCGGGCTTTCGCCCTTCGGCGTGATCTTGCCGACGAGGATGTCGCCGGCGCGCACTTCCGCGCCGATGTAGACGATGCCGGCTTCGTCGAGGTTCTTCAGCGCTTCTTCCGAGACGTTCGGAATGTCGCGGGTGATTTCCTCGGGACCGAGCTTGGTGTCACGGGCCATCACCTCGAACTCTTCGATGTGGATGGACGTGAACACGTCTTCCTTGACGATCCGCTCGGACAAGAGGATCGAGTCCTCGAAGTTGTAGCCGTTCCACGGCATGAACGCGACCAGCACGTTGCGGCCGAGCGCGAGCTCGCCGAGATCGGTCGACGGGCCGTCGGCGATGATGTCGCCCTTCTTGACGACGTCACCGACCTTCACCAGCGGACGCTGGTTGATGCAGGTCGACTGGTTGGAGCGCTGGTACTTCATCAGGCGGTAGATATCGACGCCCGACTTGGTCGGATCGAGATCTTCCGTGGCGCGGATGACGACGCGGGTGGCGTCGATCTGGTCGATCACGCCCGAGCGGCGCGCCGCGATCGCGGCGCCCGAGTCACGGGCAACGACGCCTTCCATGCCGGTGCCGACGAACGGCGCCTCGGCGCGAACCAGCGGCACCGCCTGGCGCTGCATGTTCGAGCCCATCAGCGCGCGGTTGGCGTCGTCGTTCTCGAGGAACGGAATCAGCGCCGCCGCGACCGACACGGTCTGCTTCGGCGACACGTCCATGTAGTCGACCTTGTCCGGGGTGACCTGCAGCACGTCGCCGGCGTGACGGGCGACGACGAGGTCCTCGGTGAAGCGGCCCTTGGCGTCGAGCGGCACGTTGGCCTGCGCGACGTAGTGACGGCCCTCCTCCATCGCCGACAGGTAGACCACCTCGTCGGTGACGCGGCCGTCCTTGACCTTGCGGTACGGCGTCTCGACGAAGCCGTACTTGTTGACGCGCGCGAACGTCGCCAGCGAGTTGATCAGGCCGATGTTCGGACCTTCCGGCGTCTCGATCGGGCAGATGCGGCCGTAGTGCGTCGGGTGCACGTCGCGCACCTCGAAGCCGGCGCGCTCGCGGGTCAGACCGCCCGGGCCAAGCGCCGACAGGCGGCGCTTGTGGGTGATCTCCGACAGCGGATTGGTCTGGTCCATGAACTGCGACAGCTGCGACGAGCCGAAGAACTCGCGCACCGCGGCAGCCGCCGGCTTGGCGTTGATGAGGTCCTGCGGCATCACGGTATCGATGTCGACGGACGACATGCGCTCCTTGATGGCGCGCTCCATGCGCAGCAGGCCGATGCGGTACTGGTTCTCCATCAATTCGCCGACCGAGCGCACGCGGCGGTTGCCGAGGTGGTCGATGTCGTCGATCTCGCCCTTGCCGTCACGCAGGTCGACCAGGGTCTTGATGACCGCGAGGATGTCTTCCTTGCGCAGCGTGCGATGGGTATCCGGCGCATCGAGCTCGAGGCGCATGTTCATCTTGACGCGGCCGACCGCCGAGAGGTCGTAACGCTCGGCGTCGAAGAACAGCGACTGGAACATGTTCTGCGCCGACTCCAGCGTCGGCGGCTCGCCCGGGCGCATCACGCGGTAGATGTCGAACAGCGCGTCCTCGCGCGTCATGTTCTTGTCGGCGGACAGCGTGTTGCGGATGTAGGGGCCGACATTGACATGGTCGATGTCGAGGATCGGCAGCTCCTTGTAGCCGATCTCGTTGAGCACCTTCAGCGACTTGTCGGTGATCTCGTCGCCCGCCTCGGCATGGATCTCGCCGGTCTTCGGGTTGACGAGGTCTTCAGCCAGGAAGTTGCCGACCAGCTCCTCGTCGGACATGCGCAGCGCCTTGAGCCCCTTCTCCTGGAGCTGGCGGGCGGCGCGGACGGTGAGCTTCTTGCCGGCCTCGAGCACGACCTTGCCGGTGTCGGCGTCGATCAGGTCGTTGATCGTGGTGTAGCCGCGGAAGCGCGCGGCGTCGAACGGCACGCGCCAGCCTTCCTTGGTGCGCTTGTAGAGGATCTTCTTGTAGAAGGTCGCCAGGATCTCTTCACCGTCGAGACCCAGCGCATACATCAGCGACGTCACCGGCAGCTTGCGGCGACGGTCGATGCGCGCGAACACGATGTCCTTGGCGTCGAACTCGATGTCGAGCCACGAGCCGCGATAGGGAATGACGCGGGCGGCGAACAGCAGCTTGCCCGACGAATGGGTCTTGCCCTTGTCGTGGTCGAAGAACACGCCCGGCGAACGGTGCATCTGCGAGACGATGACGCGCTCGGTGCCGTTGACGATGAAGGTGCCGTTCATGGTCATGAGCGGAATGTCGCCCATGTAGACATCCTGCTCCTTGATGTCCTTGACCGAACGCGCGCCGGTTTCCTCGTCGATATCGAACACGATCAGGCGCAGCGTCACCTTGAGCGGCGCGGCGAAGGTCATGCCGCGCTGGCGGCACTCGTCGACGTCGTACTTCGGCGCCTCGAACTCGTAGCGCACGAACTCGAGCATCGAGGTGTTGGAGAAGTCGGAGATCGGGAACACCGACTTGAAGACCGCCTGAAGGCCTTCATCCGGCCGGCCGCCAGCGGGCTCCTCGACCATCAGGAACTGGTCGTAGGACGCCTTCTGAACCTCGATGAGGTTCGGCATCTCCGCGACTTCCTTGATCTGACCGAAAAACTTGCGAACGCGTTTGCGACCGGTGAACGTTTGCTGCGCCATCGTGGCCTCTCATTTCGCCGCCTGCCGGGTGGCGGCCCTTCCGAAGCGCGACTGGCATCGCGCGCCGGGTTGAAAATCCAGTTGCGTACCGAAGCATGGACACCCGCGCCGGGGTCATACTCCCTGCATCCTGACGCCCGATCCCAGAAACCGGACATCTGAACGCAAAACGACGTGCAGAGCGCTGCCACGCTCTGCCCGTCAAATCCTGCCGTTACGGACTACAAAAGCCCGAAATCGCTCGTCTCCCGCCGTCCAACGCCGAAATCTAACCGATTCCCCGGGCGGACCGCCTTTTCGTGCCTCCGCCCCTATATGGGCGGCTTTTGCGCCAGTTCCAGACCATGCCGAAACCGCCGCGATCGCCTGATACTTCAGAAACGAGGGCCGGCTCCGGATGGAACCGGCCCACGCCGCGTCATTACTTGAGTTCGACCTTGGCGCCAGCCTTCTCGAGCTGGGCCTTGATCTTCTCGGCTTCGTCCTTGGCAACGCCTTCCTTGAGCGGCTTCGGCGCGCCTTCGACGAGATCCTTGGCTTCCTTGAGGCCCAGGCCGGTGATGGCGCGGACTTCCTTGATGACCTCGATCTTCTTGTCGCCAGCCGAAGCGAGAACGACCGTGAACTCGGTCTTCTCTTCCGCCGCAGCGGCAGCACCGCCGCCAGCGCCCGGAGCAGCAGCCACCGCCACGGCGGCGGCAGCCGAAACGCCCCACTTCTCTTCGAGGAGCTTCGCGAGCTCGGCAGCCTCGAGCACGGTCAGGCTCGACAGGTCGTCAACAATCTTCTGCAGATCAGCCATTGTGTAGTTCCTTCAGCGTATCAGTTCGAACCAGGTTGAATTTGCGAAGGGCGTCAAGCCGCTTCGCCCTTTGAGGCGTAAGCCTGAACCACGCGAGCGACCTTGGCCGCGGGCGCGTTGGTGAGCTGGGCGATCTTGGTTGCCGGCGCCACGAGAAGGCCGACAAGCTTGCCGCGCAGTTCGTCCAGCGACGGCAGCGAGGCAAGCGCCTTCACAGCGTCGGGATTCAGGACAGTGGTCCCCATCGCACCGCCAAGAATGACGAACTTCTCGTTCGCCTTGGCGAATTCGACGGCAACCTTTGGCGCCGCGACCGGATCGTTTGAAGTGGCGATCACGGTCGGCCCCTTGAGCAGGGGACCGATGGACACGACGTCAGTGCCTTCAAGAGCAATTTTGGCGAGACGGTTCTTCGAGACCTTCACCGACGCACCCGCCTGCTTCATCTGCGTACGCAGCTTCTGCATCTGGGCGACGGTCAGGCCGGAATAGTGAGCGACGACCGCAACGCTGGTGGCCTTGAAGACCCCGTTCAGCGCTTCGACCGCCTCTTTCTTTGCCGCTCGTTCCACAGCAAGCTCTCTCCGGTTGGCGGTCTTCGCGCGAAGCTGGACCGCCGGGTTGCACCCGCCGCCCCGCCTCGATGCCATCTCGAGCCACCCGATCGCTCGGGCCATCCCGATTCCTGGACACGTCCGGCAGGACGACATTCTAGAAGCCTGCCCTCCTACTCCGAGCACCGGCCAAGCCGGCTCCCAGACCAGGGTGTCGAGGTTCGAACCCGACCCGCTGCGCGCCGCGCAATGCGGCGACATGCGAAATCCGGTCTTCACCCGTCTATGCAGGAGATTAAGTCGGCCATTGACCGATACGGTCGGCAGCCGGCACCTGCAGTCTTGGACAGGAATTCAGCCATCCCTCGCGGGATGACCCGCACGAGATCCTTGAACATCAAGCAGTTATGGGCTTCCCTTCCATCTTTGAGCGATCCATGCGGACGTTCAGAGAGGAATGGTCTCCTAACAGCTCGGGTTTTCGGAAAGCGCGCACAGACGCGCCAGCTGAGGCCAGCACGCCCGGAACGCGCTCTTTAACGAGTCTTTTCCGATTTGCCAAGACCTAACCTGGCCATCTTGCCCAGATTTTGCATAAGGCGCGCGACCGCGCCAGAAAGGCGCGCGACCGCGCCAGAAAGGCGCGCGACCGCGCCAGAAAGACGCCACGTCCCCAAAAGGACCCATCTCAAGGCCATCGGAGCCCGCCCCGGCCTGGCTCCGGCACGGGTACCAGCCTCGGCCGGCTGGCCGAGCCCGGAAAGTGAACCGCTCCGGCGCCGCAAGGCAGCCCCGATGTCCGGGCCCGTGCCCCAAGGCGCGACGGACCCGCCCTCGCCTAGCCGCGGAAAATCTCCGCTCCCATGCGCGCCCCGATGGTGCCGCCGTCGACGAAGATCTCGGTGGCGTTGACGTTGGAGGCGTCGTCGGAGGCAAGGAACAGCACGGTCTTCGCCACCTCATCCGCCTCGCCGATGCGGCCGAGCGGGTTGGTGCGCGCGATGCGCGCCTCGAACACCTTGAACGCCTCCGGGGTCGGCGCGGCGCCGTTCCAGATCGGCGTCCGTGTCGCACCGGGCGCCACCACGTTGACGCGGATGCCGCGCGGGGCGAGCTCGGACGCCAGTACCCGCGACATGCCGGTGACCCCGGCCTTGGTCGCCGCATAGGCCGCATAGCCCGGCATGCCGAGGGCGGTGTGCACCGAGCCGTTGAGAATGACGGACGCCTTGTCCTTCAGATGCGGCACCGCCGCCTGCACCGTGAAGAACACCGCGGTGAGATTGGTGCGGATGATGGTTTCGAATGCCGCAAGGGTGGTGGCGCCGAGCGGCGTGGCGCCGCCGATGCCGGCATTGGCGAACAGCGCGTCGATCGGACCGAACGCCTTGACCGTGACCTCGACCGCGCGCGCCAGCGCCTCGAGATCGGTGGTGTCCGCCTCGACCGCAAGCAGTCGCTCGCCGAGCTCGGCGCGCGCCGCGTCGAGCGTCTCGCGATTGCGCCCGGTGATCGCCACCCGCGCGCCCTCCGCCACGAACAGACGGGCGGTCGCCAGACCAATGCCGCTGTTGCCGCCCGTGATCAACGCCGTCTTGTTCGCCAGTCTGCCGGCCATGGTCCTCTCCTTCAGTCGCGCCACAAGGTTTCATCATGAAACCTTTCACTTGCGATATACGGCAGACGGTTTTATGATGCAACCATGAACGTCGAAATGCACCCATGCGCCCGGCGGAGCCAGAGCCCATGGTGAAGCGAACCAGTTTCGAGACGGCGGAGTGCCCGATCGCCCGCTCGCTGGACGTGATCGGCGACGGCTGGTCGCTGCTGATCATCCGCGACGCCTTCGCCGGCAAGCGGCGCTTTAGCGAGTTCCAGAAGAGTCTGGGCACCGCCAAGAACATCCTGGCGGCGCGGCTGCGCATGCTGGTGGCGCAGGGCATTTTCGAACTCAAGGCGGCCGCCGACGGCAGCCCTCACCAGGAATATGTGCTGACCGACAAGGGCAAGGACCTGTTTCCGGCGATGGTGGCGCTGCAGCAGTGGGCCGACGTCCACCTGTTCAGGCCGGACGAAACCTGCACCCGCTTCGTCGACCGCAAGGCCGGCCGGCCGGTGCGCCGCCTCGAGCTGCGCGCGGATGACGGCCGCGTGCTGCAGCGGCAGGACATCACGCTAGTGTCCCGGTTCTAACATTCGCATGACTTTGCGGCAGGCTCTTTGCGAATGTTAGAACCTCAGGGACACTAGCAAATATAAATTTCTAGTGTGGTTTTGGATCTGACATTCGCTTGAAGGACTCGCGGCAAATGCTGAAGCGAATGTCAGATCCACCACACTCGGCGTGGCGGCTGATCAGCCGCGCACGGGATAAGGCAGCGGCTTGCCGGCAAAGAACGCGCCGAGATTGGCGATGACGCAGTCCTGCATCGCGATATGCGACTGGCTGGTGTGGCCGCCGATGTGCGGCGTCAGCACCACGTTCGGCAGCGCGGTCAGCGCATCCGGCGCATGGGGCTCGACCTCGTAGACGTCGAGGCCGGCGCTCGCGATGGTGCGCTCCTGCAGCGCGGTGACGAGCGCCGCCTGGTCGACCACCGAGCCGCGCGCGATGTTGACGAGAATGCCGTTCGGCCCGAGACGGCGGAGCATGGCCGCGTCGATGGCACGCTCGGTGTCGGCCCCGGCGCGGACGGCGACGATGAGGATGTCGCACCACTCCGCGAGATCGGCGAGACGGTCGTAATAGGCGTAGGGCACGTCATGACGGCTGCGGCTGTGATAGGCGACCTCGGTCTCGAACGCAGCCGCCCGCGCCGCCACCCGGCGACCGATCTCGCCCATGCCGTAGACGCCGACCCTGGCGCCCGTGAGCCCGCGCGGCGGCGCCAGCATCGGCGCCGGGGTCGCATCGGCCCAGCCGCCGCTGCGCACATACTGATCGGCGGGCACGAGGTTGCGCGCGGCCGCCAGCATCAGCGTGATGGCAAGATCTGCGACCGCCGCGGCGTTGGCCGCGGGGCTGTTGCCGACCACGATGCCACGCGCGGCTGCGGCCGCCAGATCAATGCCGTCATAGCCGGTGCCGTAGCAGACGATGGCGCCGAGCTGCGGCAGGCTGGCCATCACGTCGGCGCCGAGCGCCTGGCCGCCGGCGGTGATCAGCGCGCGCACGTTCGCGAGCTCCGCCGCCGCGAACACCTCGTGCGGCGGCCGGCCGGCGGCATCGATCAGATCGAACCGCTCGCCGATGCGCGTCATCAGCTTCTTGGGAAAGCGCGAATAGATCAGGACCGGACCGGGCATGGCGCACCTCGCAGCAACGACGACAGATCAGGACGGGCCAATCGCGAGCCGCCCCGCTTCTCACAACGAAAAAGGGCGGAACAGGTGTGCCCTGTCCCGCCCTTGAACGACATTCTTCAGCGCCGGCTCAGGTGAACAGGCTGCCCGGCTCGACCTTCACGCCCGGGCCCATGGTCGAGGACACCGCGACGCGCTGGATGTAGGTGCCCTTGGCACCCGCCGGCTTCGCCTTGGCGACCGCATCCGCGAGCGCCTTGACGTTCTCGACGAGCTTGTCGGCAGTGAACGAGGCCTTGCCGATGCCGGCCTGCACGATGCCGGCCTTCTCGACGCGGAACTCGACCGAACCGCCCTTCGCACCCTTGACAGCGCCGGTGACGTCCATGGTCACGGTGCCGATCTTCGGGTTCGGCATCATGCCGCGCGGACCGAGGACCTTACCGAGACGGCCGACCAGCGGCATCATGTCCGGGGTGGCGATGCAGCGATCGAAGTCGATGTTGCCGGCCTGGACCTTCTCGACCAGGTCTTCCGCACCGACGACATCGGCGCCAGCGGCCTTGGCTTCCTCAGCCTTGGCGCCACGGGCGAACACGCCGACGCGCAGGGTGCGGCCGGTGCCGTTCGGCAGGGTGACGACGCCGCGGACCATCTGGTCGGCGTGGCGCGGATCGACGCCGAGGTTCAGCGCGACCTCGATGGTCTCGTCGAACTTGGAGGTGGCGCGATCCTTCACCATCTTGATCGCGTCAGCGATCGTATAGAGCTTGGTGCGGTCGATGCCTTCGCGGGACTTCGTCAAACGCTTTCCGATGGACATGACTGCTTACCCCGCCACTTCCAGACCCATCGAGCGGGCCGAGCCCTCGACCATCTTCATGGCCGACTCAATGGTGTCGCAATTGAGATCCTTCATCTTCTTCTCGGCGATCTCGCGCACCTGCGCCTTGGTCACCGAACCGGCCTTGTCACGGCCCGGCGCCTTCGAGCCGGACTGGATCTTGGCCGCCTGCTTGAGGAAGTGGGACATCGGCGGCGTGCGCAGCTCGAAGGTGAACGAGCGATCCGCATAGATGGTGATGATCACCGGGATCGGGGTGTTCTTTTCTTCCTTCTGGGTCTGCGCGTTGAACGCCTTGCAGAATTCCATGATGTTGAGACCGCGCTGACCAAGCGCGGGGCCGATCGGAGGCGACGGGTTCGCCGCACCGGCCGGCACCTGAAGCTTCAGGTATCCGGTCACTTTCTTTGCCATAGCTCACTCCTCGAAAGGATCCAGACCATCCGGATCTTCTTCGGACCGTGGTTCGGTCATGCGCGCCGACTGGCGATCGGCGGCCGCCTCCCACGGCATTCACGGAGCCGGCAATATGCCGCCTCCGCCGCCCGCCGTCTTAAGGACGGCGGACCTTCACGGTCAGACCTTCTCGACCTGACCGAATTCCAGCTCGACCGGGGTCGCGCGGCCGAAGATCGACACCGCGACCTTCACACGCGAACGCGCCTCGTCGATTTCTTCCACCACGCCGGAGAACGAGGCGAACGGGCCGTCGGCCACGCGCACGTTCTCGCCAATCTCGAACGACACCGACGACTTCGGCCGCTCCACGCCTTCCTGCACCTGGTGCATGATGCGCATCGCCTCGGATTCCGAGATCGGCATCGGCTTGTTCTCGGCGCCGAGGAAGCCGGTCACCTTCGGGGTGTTCTTGATGAGATGGAACGCCTCGTCGGTGAGGTTCATCTTCACCAGCACGTAGCCCGGAAAGAACTTACGCTCGGTATCGATCTTGCGGCCGCGGCGCACCTCGGTGACCTTCTCGGTCGGCACCAGGATCTGGTCGAACAGCTCCTCGAGGCCCCGCTGCTTGGCCTGCTCGCGAATCGATTCGGCGACCTTCTTTTCGAAGTTCGAATAGGCGTGAACGATGTACCAGCGCATGCTCATGAGAAACCGATCCGCTTGCGTCAGGCCTGAATGCCGAGAATGAACGTAATGAGGATGCGGATCAGCTGATCCGCGGTGAAAAAGAACACGGAGGACACCGCGACCATCACGAACACCATGATGGTGGTGATCACCGTCTCGCGACGGGTCGGCCACGTGACCTTGGAGGTCTCGCTCCGCACTTCCTGCAGAAACTTGCCCGGGTTGAACGCCATCTGTCTCGGTCCGTATCCATCCTCGGGTCCGTCCTTCCGCCCGCGCGGAAGATCCGGACAAGCCCCATCGCGCGCCCAACCTTTTTCAAGGATGGGGCCGGCAGACAGGCCCTATTTGGGAAAATCAAAGCCGCCTCGGAAGTCCGTCAAACGGGCCGATGGCAGGTAGCGCTTCCTACTTCGGCCCGCGCAAGGCGTCAAGGTGGCAACCGCAGGGCGCAGACCGTACCGCACGCACGAACACGTTCGCCGCCGACGATTCTTTATCCAGGAAGTTCAGTGACTTGGAAGGAAAACCGGCAGTAACGGGAGAAGCCTGGCAGGAGTGGTAGGGCTCGAACCTACGACCCCCGGTTTTGGAGACCGGTGCTCTACCAATTGAGCTACACTCCTACTGCGCGCCTCTATAGCGAAGCCTTTGCCGCTCGTCACGCCCCCTGACGACAGTTTTACGCGCAAATTTCACAGCCACGTCACGTCAGGGGCCCCGCCGGCCCCGGATCACGGGACCGACCGGCCACGCCCTCGCCCCGATCTGACCCGATTTGCCGTTCAGGATCATGGCCTCGAGAATCGTGGAGGCCTCATTCGGGGAACCAGCCGGCCCTCGCCGCGTCGCGCTGCGACGATGAAGCGCGCCGGCCGACACGTGCACGGACGGGGCGCCGTGCGGTTAAGGGGTTGGGGGGACACAAGGCTTGCGTTCATTCGGATTCATCCGCCGGCTGTCGCTGACCCATCGGCTGTTGGCGCTGACGCTGGTCGCCTCCGTCCCCGGCCTTCTCGCCCTCGCCTACAACGCCTTCGACCTGCGCACGACCCGCTATGCCGAGGTCCATGCCGAGGCGCTGCGCAACACCCAGCTCGCGGTCGCCGAGCTCGACCAGATCTTCGGCGGCATCCAGGGGGTGCTGCATGCGGTGGCGCAGGCAGCCGAGGTGCGGCAGGCCGACGCCGGCGTCTGCTCGCGCTATGTGATGCATGTCCGCGAGGGCCTTCAGGCGCTCACCTCGATCCTGATCATGAACCCGGACGGCTCGGTGCGCTGCTTCAGCGAAGGCGCCTCCGCCAGCGCCGATCTCCACGACCGTCCTTACTTTCAGCAGGTGCTGAAGACCCGCACGTTCTCGGTCGGCACCTACACCACGAGCCGCATCAGCAACCGCAGCCTGGTGCCGGTGGCGATGCCGCTGATCGATGGCGACGCCGTGACCGGTGTGGTGATGGCCGGCCTCAACCTGCAATGGCTCGGCCGCCAGCTCAACGCGCGCGGCATCGTGCGCGGCGGCGCCATCACCGTCGCCGACCGCGACGGCGTGATCGTCGCCCGCGAGCCTTCGCCCGACACCTATATCGGCACCCGCATCACCCCGACCGGCCTCGGCTTCATCGCCGCTCCCGCGGCCGGTTCGGCCGAGATCGAAAGCCCCGACGGCACCACGCGGATCGCCGGCTATGTGCCGGCGGCGCTGACGCCGTTCGGCCTCTATGTCTCGACCGGCATCTCGCGCGACGAGGTGCTGCGCCCGATCGACGAGGCGACGCGGCGCAGCCTGCTGGTGTTTTCGCTGGGCAGCCTGGTGGCGCTGGTGCTGGCGTGGCTGGTCGGCGAAGGCATCATCCGCCAGCCGCTGATGAAGGTGGTGGCGACCGCGGAGGCCTGGCGGCGCGGCCACGACATGGCGCGGACCGGCATCATCGACCGCGGCGACGAGATCGGCCTGCTCGGCCAGACCTTCGACCGTCTGATGGACGAGAGCCAGCAGCGCGAGGCCGAGCGCGAGAGCGCGGAGGCGCGCCGCGAGATCCTCGTCCACGAGCTCGCCCACCGCGTCAAGAACACCCTCGCCACCGTGCAGTCGATCGCCTCGCTGAGCTTCCGCCACAGCCAGGGGCCCGATGCGCTGCGCGGCTTCCAGGATCGCCTGCAGGCGCTGCTGCGCAGCCATGACCTGTTGACCCAGCGCAACTGGGAGCATGCCGACCTCACCGACATCATGAAGGTGTCGCTCGCCCCGCTGCAGGGCGACAAGGGCCATCGCTTCGCGCTGTCGGGGCCCGCGGTGGACTTGCCCCCGACCAGCGCCGTGCCGGCCGCCATGATCGTCCATGAGCTGTGCACCAACGCCATAAAATACGGTGCGCTGTCGAACGACCGCGGCACGGTCACGCTGCAGTGGGCCGCGACGCCTGACGAGCGCGGCACCGTGGTCAGCATGACATGGAGCGAGGCCGGCGGCCCGCCGGTCGAGCGGCCGCAGCAGGAAGGCTTCGGCAGCCGGCTGATCGCAAACCTGACCAGACAGATGCACGGCAGCTTCGAGACGCGCTACCCGCCGTCCGGGCTGATCTGCCACATCAAATTCATCGCGCCGAAGGCCGAGCCGCGCGCTGCCGCGGAAACGACCGCCGCCTGAACCGACCTGCAGTATCGTTAATCAGGCATTGACACCCTGTTCCTAGGGTAACCGGGGGGAAACCATTCCGCGGTCGCCTTTGCTGGGGTCATCAATGCTGAAATTCACGTCCGTTGCCGCCCGTATCATGGTCGCCATTTCGCTGGTGGCTGCAGCCTCCTGTGTGGTGCTCGCCGCCTTCGGCCTGTGGCGCCAGCAGGCCACCGTCGAGGTGGCGCTGGAGCGCGAACTGCGCGCCGATTACGCGAACCTCGTGGCGGCGCTCGACGCCCAGACCCGCAGCGCGCTGGCCGTCGCCCATGCGCTCGCCACCATGCCGGAGGTGAAGGCGGCGGTGCGCGCGGGCGACCGGCCCGCCACCATCGCGCTGTTGAAGGAGGGGCTGGCGCGGATGAACCCGCTCGGCCTCGAGCTGATCACGATCCAGATCCCGCCCGGCATTGCCTTCGCCCGGGTCCACACCCCCGAGGCCTTCGGCGACGACGTCTCCAAGCGCCGCAAGATGATCATGGAGGCGTTCAGCACCCGCAAGCCGGTGGGCGGCATCGAGTCCGGCCGCGATGTGCTCAACGTCTTCGGCGTCTCGCCGCTGCTGGACGGCGACACCCTGCTCGGCGTCGTCGACGTCGGCGCGCCGTTCGGCCAGACCTACGTCAACACCATGAAGGAGCGCTTCGGCGTCGAGGTGGCGATCCACCAGATCGAGGGCGACGGCAGCCGCACGCTCGCCTCCACCACCCGCTCGCCCTCTCCCCCGGCCGCCACGCTGAAGCGGGCGCTGGCCGGCGAGATGGTGTTTGCGACCGGCGCGCAGGACGGTCACCCCGTCGCCACCACCTTCGGCGTGCTGAAGAACTATTCCGGCCAGCCTGTGGCCGTGGTCGAGATCGTGCGCGACACCACCGCGTTTGCCGACCTCGCCACCCGCTCGGAATTGTGGATGGCGGGCGGCACCGCCGCCGCGGTGCTGGTCGCCGCCCTGATCGCGGCGTGGCTCGGCCGCAGCCTCGCCCGGCCGATCCTGGCGCTGCAGTCGGCGATGGGGCGGATCACCGCGGGCGACCATGCGCTCGCAGTGCCCGGCGCGCAGCGTGGCGACGAGATCGGCGCCATGGCCAAGGCCGTGGAAGTGTTCAAGGACAGCCTGATCGAGACCGGCCGGCTGCGGCAGGCGCAGGAGCAGCAGCGCGCCACCACCGAGCAGGACCGGCGCGCGACCCTGCACGCCCTCGCCGCGAAATTCGAGAGCGGCGTCGGCGGCATCGTCAACGCGGTCGGATCCGCGGCGGTGGGGCTGAAGGCCACCGCCACCTCGATGGCGAGCACCGCCGAGGAGGCGACGCGCCAGTCGGGCACCGTCGCGCTTGCCTCCGAGGAGGCGACGCAGAACGCCCAGGCGGTCGCCGCCGCGATCGAGGAGCTCAACGCCTCGATCAACGAGATCGCCCAGCAGGTCAATGAATCGGCCAATGTGGCGAGCGCCGCGGCCGCCCAGGCCAACGAGACCAACGCCGAGGTGCGCAGCCTCGCCGACGCTGCGCAGAAGATCGGCGACGTGGTCCGCCTGATCAGCGAGATCGCCGAGCAGACCAACCTGCTCGCGCTCAACGCCACCATCGAGGCCGCGCGCGCCGGCGACGCCGGGCGCGGCTTCGCCGTCGTCGCCGCCGAGGTCAAGGCGCTGGCAAGCCAGACCGCGAAGGCCACCGACGAGATCTCGGCGCAGGTGGCATCGATCCAGGGAGCGACCCGCACCTCGGTCGGCGCGATCGAAGCGATCACGCGAACCATCGGCCGGGTCAACGAGATCGCCGGCGCCATCGCTTCCGCCGTCGAGGAACAGGGCGCGGCGACGCGCGAGATCGCCCACAACGTGGCGGAAGCAGCCCGCTCGACCGGCGAGGTGTCGTCGAACATCCTCGGCGTCGACGAAGCCGCCAAGGAAACGGGCCTTGCCGCCGGCAAGGTCGTCGAGGCGGCATCCGAGCTGTCGCGCAACGGCGATAGCCTCAAGGACGAAGTCGGCCGCTTCCTGCGCGACGTGCGCGCGGCCTGAGGCGGCGACGATCCGCGGCGGCCCGCCGGCGCGGATCCCTCGTTATCGTGGCGCGGCCTCCTCGCGGGCCGCGCCGGAGCGACGCGGCGCCAGCGCGCAGTCGCGGTTGAGTCCGGTGCCCGGCGCATTCTCGAAGATGCAGCGCGTCGGCGGATTGCCGCAGACCTGGTCGAGCTCCCGAAACCCCACGCAGTGTCCGTCCGGCGCGCGATAGCCTGGGCCGCCCTTGCAGCCGCAGCCGCGGCACGGCGGCCGGTCGGGGCATGCGGCAAACGAGACGGCAGGCCATGCCGCGAGGATCACGGCCGCGGCGAGTGCGAGGCGAACCATGCCGGCCACGTGGCCGCCGGGCCGTGACGGCAACACCATTCTACGGTGACGGCGGCGGCGGCACGCCGCCGCTCCAGCGCGGCCAGTCGGCGACGATGTGGTCCACCACCTTCGATCCGACCAGCGCGATATTCTCGACCGTCTCGGCAAAGCCGCCGGCGGTCTGCCCCGGCGCCGGATCGAGATGCTGCAGTGTGGTTTCGTTGGGATTGCCCTGGTCGAAGTTCACCGCGCCGCGCAGCGCCATCACCCGCTCGGTGCCGTGCTGGCGGGCGATCACCTGGGTGATGGCGGTGCCTTCCATCTCGGTGATGGTGTAGTCGTCGGCGCCATAGAGCTTGGCGATATATTGCGCCTGCGCCGACAGGCCGGGGCCGTGAAAGAACGTATCGCCGGTCATGTGGGTGCCGGTCGCGACCGACGGCGCCTGGCGCGCCGCGGCCTGCGGATAGCGCAGCCGGTAGGCCTTCGCCGCATCCGAATCCTTGAGCGGAACGCCGGCGCTGAGCCGCATCGCCCAATCCACCAGCGTGCGGTTGAGGTGATAGACGCGGATCGTCTCATAGCCCTTGCGCGGCATGAACAACGGCTCGCCCGGCTTGACCTCGTCAGCCGCCCAGCGATGGCCGAGGTCGTAGTCGACCAGCCAGGTCGCCCACACCACCTCGCCGATGGTGCCGCGCGACGGCGGGATGCCGGCGACGCCGGACAGGATGTAATAGGCCTGCGAGAAGTCGAACTGCGGATTGAGCAGGATCGCCTGCATCGACGACGACGACGCCACCTTGCCCATGCCGAGCACGGCGCCGCAGACGCCGTCCCCGTTGCAGTAGACCGGGTTGGGCGCGCCCCGAACCGCAATCGGCGCGCTGCCGGTCCAGTAGCGCTCATACCAGTGTTGAAACTCCCCGGCCCGGTCGCCGGTGTTATTGCCGATCTCGAACATCGCGGCGACGAAGACCTTGACCTTCACCGGCGGCCTCAGTGCGTCGTCGGCTTTCGCCTGCGCTGCGAAGACGACAGCGATGGCAGCGATCAGGGTGCGGACGGCGTGAGCGCAGAGCGAGCGTCGGGGCATGGACGAGCCGGAAGGTTCGGATGTGACAACTGGACGACGGCCGAAAGTAGGCCCGATCATCTGGCGCGGCGTCAAGCGGCTCGCACCAAAAGGAAAAGGCGCAGATGCGATGACCGCACCTGCGCCTGTTCTGATTTTCAACGATGAGCGGCTTCAGCCGCCCAGCGCCATCACTCGATGATGCTGGAGACGACGCCCGAACCGACGGTACGGCCGCCTTCACGGATGGCGAAGCGCAGCTTCTCTTCCATCGCGATCGGCACGATCAGGTGCACTTCCATCGCGATGTTGTCGCCCGGCATCACCATCTCGGTGCCTTCCGGCAGGTGCACCACACCGGTCACGTCGGTGGTGCGGAAGTAGAACTGCGGACGGTAGTTGGTGAAGAACGGCGTGTGGCGGCCGCCCTCTTCCTTGGTCAGGATGTAGGCTTCGGCCTTGAACTTGGTGTGCGGCTTCACCGAGCCCGGCTTGCACAGCACCTGGCCGCGCTCGACGTCCTCACGCTTGGTGCCGCGCAGCAGCGCGCCGATGTTGTCGCCCGCCTGGCCCTGGTCGAGCAGCTTGCGGAACATTTCGACGCCGGTCACGGTCGTCTTCTGCGTCGCCTTCAGGCCGACGATCTCGATTTCCTCGCCGACCTTGACGATGCCGCGCTCGACACGGCCGGTCACCACGGTGCCGCGGCCCGAGATCGAGAACACGTCTTCAACCGGCATCAGGAACGGCTGGTCGACCGGACGCGCCGGCTGCGGAATCCGCTCGTCCACGGCCTTCATCAGCTCGAGGATGGCTTCGTGGCCAAGCTTCGGATTCGAGTTCTCCAGCGCCGCCAGCGCCGAGCCCTTGATGATCGGAATGTCGTCGCCCGGGAAGTCGTACTTCGACAGCAG
>JBFLYG010000002.1:0-482879 GCA_040756765.1 Pseudomonadota bacterium
GCGGTGCTTACGCGAAGAATTTTCGAAATTGGCCAGCTTGTCGACAGGCTCCTAACCTACTGAAACTCGTTACCTTTTTCCGCTTCCTTTCAGGCCGAAACCCCTTGACATCCGCCTTCGGAGGGCAACGCTCTATCCAGCTGAGCTACGGGTGCGTTGGGCCTCCTTTAGCCGATTGGCGGGGGAGGGGCAACGGTAAAGCGGGGGGCTTTTCAGGGCTTAAGGTCGCCATCCCCTTGCGCTTTTCGCGTCCGGGCCATGCCGCGGGCGGGGGTCATACATTTGAATCATTTCGGGTAAAAGGTGGTGTGACGGGTGTCCGGCGGCATCGGCCGCCGGCTGCGGGGAGGTCCCGCGCCGGCCTCAACGCAGCAAGCTGAAGATGAGTGAAGACTGGAAGACGAAATACGGCACGCGCCGGGTCCGGCACGATCCCCCCACCCTGGACGAGGCGATTTTCGCCGCCCAGGGCATCACGGATGATCTGGAAGGCCAGATCGACATCGCCTCGGCCCTGATGGGGCTCGATCCGGTCAAGGTCCGCCCGCAGGTGATCAAGGCGCGGCCGAGCGCGCCGCAGACCATCCGCTCCATCCCGACCGAGCGCGGCGGCCAGCGCGCCGTGGTGGTCGAGCGCAAGGTTGTGCGCCGTCCGCTCGGCGGCCTGAAGCGCCCGCTGGCGTGAGCGGGCGGTAGCCTCCGCTTGATGGCCTTAGGCCCCCTGTGGAACACAATACTGCTCTACATTTTCAGCGTCATCACCGGGCCGGCGCGCAGCGCCGTGACCCGGTGATCCAGCTTCAAAGGCACACGTTACGCGGTGAGAAGCTGGATTGCCGGGTCAAGCCCGGCAATGACGAAGGGGGTGTGGCCCGCGCTGAGCGTTAACCGGACAGCCGTTGGCTTGTGCCGAGTATCCACGTCTTCACAGTCCGTCAGCGAAGAAAGACGTGGATGGCCGGGACAAGCCCGGCCATGTTGTCGCCTGTTTGAAGCTGTCCTCTTCCTCACGCCACCGGAAACCTGATCTCGAACGCCACGCCGGCCTCCGGCCGCAGCAGATGAATGCTGCCGCCATGGGCGCGCAGCATCGCCTGCACGATCGCAAGGCCCATGCCGGTGCCGCCGCTGTCGCGTCGCGTGGTGAAGAAGGCATCGAACACCCGCGTCCGGTTGGCCTCCGAGATCGCCTCGCCGTCATTGCTGACGGTCGCCACCAGCGCGCCACCGTCCTCAGCCGTGGTGATGCGCAGCGCCTTGGCGCGATGCCGCGCCGCGTTGTCGGCGAGGTGCGACAGCACGATCATGACCTTGTCCGCCGACATCCGCACCGGCCGGTCGAGCTCCCCTTCGCTCGTGATCGCAAGCTTCGGGAACGCGCTGGCGAGGTCGCGGCTCACCGGATGAAGCGTCGTCTGGCCGTCCGGTGCGGCGTTCTCCGCCCGCGCCAGCTCGCGCAGCCGCTGCGCCATCGTGTCCAGCCGCTCGGCGTCGCTGAGGATGTTGGCGATGAAGGTCTTCTGCTCGGCGTCCGTCAGCGCCTGGCCGCGCGCCTCGACCGAATCCTGCAGCAGTTCCGCCGCGCCCTTGATCGAGGTCAGCGGCGATTTCAGCTCGTGTGTCAGATGCGCGGCGAAGATCGTGATGTCGCTGGAACGCCGTGCCAGCCGCGCGGCCATGTCGAGGAAGCTCTGCGACAGTTTCGCAAACTCGCGGCTGCCATAGTGGCTGAGGGGGCGGAAGGCATTGGCGTCGCCGCGGCCGATCTCGGCAGTGCGCGCGATCAGTTCGTGCATCGGCCGGGTGATGGTGCGCGAGAAGATGAAGCCGATCGCGAGCGTGACGCCGAGCACGGCGAGGGTGGCGAGGGCGAACTTGCCGCGCTCCTCGTAGAGGTGCTTGAAGATGTTGCTCGGCGTGCGCGAGGCGTAGATCGCCCCGGCGACATGGTTCTGCACGATCACCGGCATGGCGCAGAACACCCGCACGCCGGTGCCGCGGCTGATCGAGTAGATCGGTGGCGGCGGCTTGTCCCGCACATGGATGCGCAGCGCGCCGCGGTAATGGCCGCGCAGCGCCTCCGCCACCTCGTCGATGTGGGCGAGCGATTGCCCCATCTCCTCGCGGCCCGCGATCACCACGCCGGTCGGGTCGAGCACGCGAAAGCCCGCCAGCGTCACCTTCTGGGTGTCGCGCAGCAGCGGCGCCAGCGCCGCGCCGATCGCGAGATAGCCCGTTGCCACGGGGGCGGCCGCGGGCTGGGCATCGGGCCGCCGCGCCAAGAGGTCATTGCCGGCGAGGTCGAGGTTGGGCTGGATCGGCGACAGCGGCTCGTCCGGCGGCGGCAGCGCGTCGGGCGGCAGCTCGGCGCCGAGCTTCAGGCCCCCGGGCAACCGCGCCTCCGCTTCGCGGGTATAGACCGCCGCCAGCACCGAGCTCTGCGCGATCAGCTCTGCCTCGGTCTGGCGGATGAGCTGGTTGTCGTAGAGGCGGAAGATGAACAGGCCGATCAGCGGCAGCACCATCACGGTGGTCAGCATCGCGAACACGATCTGGCCGAGCGTCGGCCGCCACTTCGCCCGTGCGGCGGTCGCGCTCATGCCGCCGGCTCGCAGCGGCCGAGTCGGAAGCCGACGCCGTGCACGGTGTCGATGGCGCTGTCGCAGCCGAGCGCGCCGAGCTTGGCGCGGATGTTGCGGATGTGGCTGTCGATGGTGCGGTCCGACACCTGGATGTTCAGGCTGTAGGCCGCGCGCATGATCTGCTCGCGGGTCAGCACCTGCGCCGGACGCGCCGCCAGCGTCTTCAAAATCTCGAACTCGATCGCGGTCAGCGTCAGCTCATGGCCGTCGAACCGCGCTGCATGGGCGGGCGGGTCGATGGTCAGGCGGCCGTGGGTCAAGGGCGCCGTGGCGGTGTCGCCGCCGCCACGCCCTGTGGCGCGGCGCAGGATGACGTTGACCCGCGCCACCAGCTCGCGCGGACTGAACGGCTTGGTGACATAGTCGTCGCCGCCGATCTCGAGGCCGAGCACGCGGTCGATCTCGTCGTCGCGGGCGGACAGGAACAGGATCGGCACGTCCGACCCGCGGCGGATGCGGCGGCATACCTCGAGGCCGTCGATCTCCGGCATGCCGATGTCGAGCACGATGAGATCGGGCGCGGCGGCGGCGAAGCGCGTCAGCGCCTCGGCGCCGTCGCGCGCGCTCACCGGCGCCATGCCGGCCTTCGTCAGGGCGACGCAGATCACCTCGCGGATATGCGGATCGTCGTCGACCACCAGGATGTTATGCGGCACTACCCTCTCCACCGATCCTGCTTGACGGCGCTGTTGCTGACCGGACGGGGCGCTGCGCCGGCCGGTGCCAGACGCCGCTGCAGCCGCCAGCCGCGCAAGCTCCAGGAGCGCCAGGACCCACTCTCGCCCTGCAATATGGCAGCAAGCTGGTCGCGGCGCATCAGGTCGAAGGTGGCGGGGGCGCCGCCCTTGCTCTGGAGATACCGGTCGATCGCCGGCAGCGCCTGCGGTCCCAGCGACAGCAGGTAGGTGACGTCGAGCGCCGGCCCGCTGCCCGCCATCTCGCGGCTATGGGCGACGTTGTAGTCGGCGATCAGCGCCGGCATGTTGACGAAGGCGCTGGCGTAGAGCGTCAGCGCCAGCGCCGTGAGGTTCGACAGGATCAGCCAGCGGTTGGAGAGGTCGAGCGCCATCCGCGTCACGATCAGCACGAGGCCGATCGCCACCAGCAGCATCCAGATGAAGGCGGCGACGCGCCAGTAGGTCAGGGTGTAGACCTGGATGTAGAGGTCGAGCCGCAGCATCGACGAGATCACCAGCATCACGTTCTGCGCAGTCCAGGCGATGACCAGGCCGCGGATCAGCCGGCCGTACCGGGCCGGCGGGCGATAAGTGGCCATCAGGATGAAGCCGGCGGCGAGCAGCGCGGTCACGATCAAGGGGTAGGCGCCGCGGTGGGCGTAGGCCGCATAGGTCATGCCGTCCGGCAGCGCCGCGCCGCCCCACAGGTAGACCATGTCGAGCACGGTCTGCACCGCGAACAGCAGGTTGAACAGCACCAGCGATTGCAGGATGGCGGTGGGGCCGAACACGCCGCTGGCGGTGAGGCGGGAGGTGTCGACGATGGTGTCGAGCGGGGGCAGCGTGATGGGGAGGGTCCATCGGCGCCGCCAGCGCGCGGCGACGAACGGCCAGACCAGCGACAGCGTGATCGCCCAGAACAATAGCCGTGGTCCGCTGATCTGCGACAGCAGCCAGCTCAAGGCGATGGATTGGAGCCAGTGTTCGATCAGCGGATTGGCAGCGGCGAACAGCTTGAGGAAGATGCCGCCGAGCAGCAGCGGAATGATCCAGGCGGCAAGCGGCCGGATGTCCAGCCGCTGCGGCTTGACGCGGACGAGGTCGGGCAGCAGGCGGAAGGGGCCGACGACCAGCAGGGTGCGGATGCCCTGGAAGATGCCGCTGGCACCGTCGAAAAACGGGTTGGTCAGCCACGACACCACGATGGTGGTGCCGAGCACACCAAGGATCAGCGACACCGGATTGAAGGTCTCGACCAGCGGCAGCAGCGCTGCCACCAGCAGCGCCGCGGCGCCGAGCGCGTGGCGGCGGTCGAGGGACGGTCGGCGCGCGAGCAGCGCAGCGCCGACCAGCACCGCGAGGAAAAGCGCAAACGAGAGGCCGATGGTGTGGCCGTAGAACAGCCAGTCCGCGAATGCGGTCAGGCCGGCGGCGAGCAGCAGCCGGCGTGGGAGCGCGTGCGGCCGCAGCGAGGGGCCGGGGGCGATAAAGGAGGTGAGGGTCATCAGGACATTTCTCGCGTGATGCGGGGAGGGCGTGCGGAACGGCGGAGCCGCCGTCGCGGGCTCGCAGAGCCACCAGCCGTCGTTGACGAGGCGTGTCGGAAGGGTCATGGGCGCAACTCCGCTGGCGTGATCCGCAGCTTGGTTGTGCCTTCGCCGCGTGCAGCGGGCGCGGCGCGGCTGCGCAGGCTTTCAGGATTTGTGTGCAGGTTTTGCGCAGATCGCGATGTCGGGCGCGCAATGCCTCTTTTCCGCCGCGGCGTCGCGGCTCGTTCGCGGCGTGGCGCCGACGCCGCGCGGGAATCGATCCGCGTGGCCGGCCCGAAACTTCGGGGGAGCGACGGCATGACTATGTCTTCGGGTTGGAAATGGTTGGGCGCTGCGGCGCTGATGCTGGCGGCACTGGCGCTCGCGACGGCTGCCGCCAACCTCTACGATCCATTCCTGCTGCGGCTGCGGCCCGTTCTGCCCGCCGCGGTGGTCGTCATCTCGGTCGTGACGCTGGCGGGGCTCGGCTGGAAGGGCCGGCGGCATTTCGGCCGCGTCGCCGCCATTGTGCTGCTCGCGGCGTGGTGCGTGCCGCTCAGCGCGGTCACGGCGGTGCAGGCCGCATTCCAGGCGCATCGCCGCGCCGTGCTGGTGGCCGACGGGCCGGCCGCCGCCGCGCTCGGCCGGCATTTCGTCGTCGGCTACACGCGGCTCGACGACATGGTGCCGCTCGCGCGCAAGGGCCTGATCGGCGGCATCTATGTCACGCGCCACAACATCCGCGGCCGCCGCGCCGAGGATCTCGCTGGCGATATCGCGCGGCTACAGGCGATCCGGAGGAGTGCGGGCCTGCCGCCGCTGGTGGTGGTTGCCGACCAGGAAGGCGGCATCGTCTCGCACCTGTCGCCGCAGCTCACCGCCGTGCCGGCGCTTGCGACCCTCGCCGGCCTGCCGGCGACCGAGCGCGCGGCGAAGGCCCAGGCGATCGGCGAAACGCAGGGCCGCGAGCTCGCGCGCCTCGGCGTCACCATCAACCTCGCCCCGGTGGTCGACCTGCGCCGCGACCGCGGCTGGAATCCGTTCGACCGCAACAGCCTGATCGCCCGCCGCGCCATCTCCAGCGATCCCGCCGTCGTCGCCGATATCGCCGCCGGCTATGTGCGCGGCCTCGCCGCCCACCATGTCGGCGCCACCGTGAAGCATTTTCCGGGTCTCGGCCGCGTGCGCGGCGACACCCACATCGTCCGCGCCAGCCTTAGTGCGCCGCTGGCGGAACTGGAAGCCACCGACTGGCAGCCGTTCCGCGCGCTGCTCGCTACCACGCCGGCACACCTGATGGTCGGCCATGTCGCCATCGCCGCGGTCGACCCCGGCGTGCCGGCGTCGCTGTCGAAGCCGGTGATCGACGGCGTCATCCGCGGCCGCTGGGGTTTTCAGGGCGTGATCGTGTCCGACGACATGGTGATGAGCGCCGTCTACCGCCACGGCGGCTGCGACGTCGCCGTCAAGAGCCTCAACGCCGGCGTCGACCTCCTGCTGATCGCCTATGACGGCGTGCAGTACTACCGCATGTTCGACTGCGCCCTCGCCGCGCAGGCGCGCGGCGCGCTCGATCCGGCCATGATGGAGCGCAGCCGTGTGCGGCTGGATAAGTTGCAGTGAGGTTTGGCTGGTGGCGCCTTAGTGGCATGAGGAGCCTGCGACTCTCTGTGTCATCACCGGGCCCGCGTGCGTGTGATGCGCCCGTCATCCTGAGCATCGGACTGGAAAAGCGTCACGTGGGGGGCGGTGCTTTCCGTCTTTCCTCTGTCGTGGCCGGGCTCGTCCCGGCCACCCCGCTTAGGGACGCAGTGCCTTCCTTGCCGGGGTCGCCGGGACAAGCCCGGCGACGACAAACATGAAGGTCGGTGGTTGCCTATTCAGCGAATTTCTGAGGTGCGAGCGTCAGCGAGCCTCGAAGGATGGATGGCCGAGGCGCTGGGGCCGTTACCCTTCGAGGGTCGCGCTTCGCGCGACCGCCTCAGGGTGACGGATCACACGGTCAGCCGGCGGGCCAATCCGTCAGGATCCCCCGCGGCCTGCACGGCATCGCCGCCCTACGCACACACCGGCGGACGCCGCTCCTTCCAGGGCCGCGCCTGTTCGAGCTGGGCGGCGAGGCGGAAGAGCGTCGCCTCGTCGCCGAAGCGCGCGGCGAACATCATGCCGAGCGGCAGGCCCGAGGCGCTCCACGCCAGCGGCACCGACATCGCCGGCTGGCCGGACATGTTGAACATCGCGGTCGCCGGCATGTAGCCGCGCAGGGTCGGCGAGATGCCGGAGAGGTCCGCCGCCATGGTGTCGAGCGCGCCGAGGCGCAGCGGCGGCGTGCCCAGCGTCGGCGTCAGGAACACGTCGCAGTCGGCGAAGAAGGTCGCGAGCGCCCGCGAGATCTGGAACGCGGCCTGCTGCGCGGCGACATAGTCCACCGCGGTCGCGTGTTTGGCGTTGGCGGCGCTGGCGAGCGTCAGCCGCTCGAACTCGCGGTCGGTCACCGCGCGGCCGAGCCGCTGCTCGGCGAGGCGCACCGTCAGCGCGGTGTTGGCGCCGACGATCACCTGCAGCGCCTCCGCCGGGTTGAGCGGCAACTTCGGCCCGCGCTCCTCGACATGATGGCCGAGGCCTTCCAGCAGCTGTGCGATCTCGCGCGCCGCCGCCGTCACTTCTGGATCGAGCGCCTCGCCCGCGGGCGAGGTGGCGCTGAAGGCGATGCGCAGCCGGCCCGGCGCGCGGCTGATCTCCTCCAGATACGGTCGCTGCGGTGGCGGCGCGGTGTAGGGGCTCGACGGCTCGGGGCCATGCAGCGCGTCGAGCATCGCGGCGCTGTCGCGCACGCTGATGCTGACGACATGGTTGCAGGAGAAGCCGCCCCAGCCCTCGCCGCGGTCGGGGCCGAGCGGGGTGCGGGCGCGCGTCGGCTTGAGGCCGAACACGCCGCAGGCGGACGCCGGAATGCGGATCGAGCCGCCGCCGTCGCTGGCGTGGGCCACGGGGAGGATGCGCGCCGCCACCGCCGCGGCCGCGCCGCCCGACGAGCCGCCGGAGGAGTGGTCGAGATTCCACGGATTGCGCGTCGGGCCGAACAGCGCCGTCTCGGTGGTCGGCATCAGGCCGAACTCCGGCGTCGCGGTCTTGCCAAAAATCGTGACGCCGGCGGCGAGGCAGCGCGCCGCGAAGGTGCCGTCATGGTCGGCGACATTGTCCTTGAGCAGCCGCGCGCCGAAGGTGGTGCGGGTGCCGGCGAGCAGCTCGAGATCCTTCAGCAGGAACGGCACCCCGGTGAATGGCCCTTGCGGCAGCCCCGCCTTGATCTGGCGCCGCGCATAGTCGTCATGCCGCACCACCACCGCGTTGATCTGCGGATCGACCCGCTCGGTCCGCGCGATCGCCTCGTCCAGCAATTCCTCCGCGCTGACCTCGCCCTTGCGCACCAACTCGGCGAGCCCGAGCCCGTCGAACGCGTCGTACTCCTTGATTGCCATGCGGCCTCCCTGTGTTGGGAGGCATTATGCAGAAGCCAGCGCGTGCCGCCAGCAGGCGGTGTGGCCGGCATCACGATGGTGATCGGTCACGTGTCCAGGCATTGCGTGGAGCGGAATTTGCCGGCGGGGCGGATCGTACGCGGGCCTCTCTCCTCGTCCTGAGGAGGCGCGAAGCGCCGTCTCGAAGGACGCGGCCCAGATCAGCAGACGTCGGAACGTTAGGCGTGGTGGTTCCGCATATTCTGCGTCATCACCGGGCCGGCGCCAACGGGTCCGCGCTTCGCGCGGCCCGATGACAGGCTCCGCGCCGTGACCCGGTGATCCAGCTCAAGGCGCTTATGTCTCGGTGTGAGAAAGCTGGATGGCCGGATCAAGTCCGGCCATGACGCAGTGGATGTGGTCAGCGCTGAGCAAGATCACTGGGGCGAGACGGCAATAGCGCCCGCCCATCTCACGCCGGCACGATCACCTTGCCGATCGGCCACAGCGCGATGCCGGCGAGCTTGAGGTGGGCCCAGGCGAACGGGATGCCGACGATGGTGATGGCGAGCAGCAGCGCGGTGACGAGGTGGCCAAGCGCCAGCCACCAGCCGGCGAGCACGAGCCAGATGATATTGCCGATCAGGCCGAGCGGGCCGGTGCCGATGTCGTGCTCGCCGAAATACTCCGCACGCGATACCGCGCGCTGGCCGAACGGCAGCAGGGTGTAGAGCGCGATGTTGAAGGCGGCGCGGGCCCAGGGAATGCCGATGATGGTGATCGCCATGATCACCGCCGCCACCGCCCAGCCGACCGCCATCCAGAAGCCGCCGATCACGATCCAGAGAATGTTGAGCAGAAACGATACCGGAGACATGGGTGGGTGCCTTTGGGTTAGTGGCAGATTGAAGGAGCGGTACGCGGGACGTGGTTGTCCTGGCTATCGAAAATGTGGCGCTCTTCTCCGCATTCTGCGTCATCACCGGGCCGGCGCGTCAGCGCCGTGACAGCCCAAGCCCGATGTTTCGGGCTTGGGCCATTCAAGAACGCAACTCGGCACAGCCGAGTTGCTATGGATCCAGCTTTGGATGATCGCCACGGTCGCAGGAAGCTGGATGCGCGGGTCAAGCCCGCGCATGACGCTGAGTTTGACGTGCGCGCGCGTCTCACCTGACCGCATTCTGGTGTCTCGGCTCATCGTTCTTCCGACCGCGCCCGGTTCTCCGCCACCTGCGCCCGACAAAACGCCGTCAGCAACTCCGCGACCGCCGCCGACTGCTCCTGCTGCACCCAGTGGCCGGCGCCGTCGATCAGGTGGCAGCCGCGCAGATCGGTGCAGACCTCGTTCTGCATGCGCTCGAAATCGTGCGGGCGCTGGTGGATGCCCCAGTCGCTGGCGCCCGCAATGAAGCATGCGGGGATGTCGATGGTGCGACCGGAAAACGTCTGCAGCTCGGCGGTGATTTCGGGCACGAAGCGGCAGCGATACCAGTTCAACCCGCCCTGAAAGCCGGTGCGTTCATACTCGGCGCTGTAGACCGCGAGCTCGTGGTCGGGCAGCCAGGCGCAGGCGGCGATCCGGTCCTGCGAGGGCATCTCGCGCTCAACCGTCGTCGCCATGTCCTCGCTCAGGTTCATGACATAGTAGGTCGGCAGCTTGGCGAGTTCCGGCGCGGTCAAGGACGCGAGGCGCGTCGGCCGGTTGCCCGGCCAGTCGGCGCTCTTGTGATGGTAGTAGGCGCGCAGGAACGCGTGCACGCCCTGCGGGCAGCGATGCATGTCGGCGTCGGCGTGCGGCGTCGCATAGTAGGTCTGGTAATGCTTGCGGGGCGGGTTCAGCGTTGCGAGCGCGGCGTCCATGTCGGGCGCTGGCGCGGCCGGCCCGCGCCGCAGGGTGTCGAACGGCAGCGGCGGCGGGCCGCCGAACGGCGCGCTCATCAGCGCCACGGACCGGAACAGGTCCGGCCGCAGCACCGCGCCCCACGCCGCGACCACCGCGCCATAGTCGTGCCCGACCAGCGTCGAAACCGATCGCGCGCCGAACGCCGCGATCAGGCCGACGATGTCGCGCACGAGGTTGAGCGGCCGGAACTGGCGGAGGTCGGCGCCATAGCTGGTGTCGGCGCCAGTGGTGCGGCCATAGCCGCGCTGGTCCGGCGCGAGGACATGGAAGCCGGCCTCCGCCAGCGCCGGCATGATCCGCCGCCAGCTGTAGGCGAGCTCGGGAAAGCCGTGCAGCAGCACCACCAGCGGTTGGCCTTGGTGGCCGGCCTCCAGCACATGCATCAACAGGCCGTTGATGCCATCCACCCGCCGCGCGCGGACGCCGGGCGGCAGCGGCAGATCGGGAAGACGATCGCTCATCGCGGCCTCAGGAGGCGGCCGGGCTCGGCTCGCGCCGCGGCTGCGGGTGCAGGGCGGCGTCGCGCGCGGCCGTGTCGCTCGGGGTGTAGACCGCGATCGGCGTCGCGACGCCGCGCAGGGTGTGGCGGCCGAGGTCGTCGAGCGGCTGGTCGAGATGGCGGGCGACCGCGTCGGTGATCAGGATGCTGCGCCCGAGCGTCTTCTGCAGCGCCTCGACCCGGCTCGCCTCGTTGACCGCCGGGCCGATCACCGTGAAATCGAGCCGCTCGGCCGAGCCGATGTTGCCGAAGAACACCTCGCCCTCGTGCAGGGCGATGCCGACACGCAGCGGCGCCCAGTCGGCGCTCGATATCGTGGCCGGTGTGCAGGCGTTGAGCGCATCGAGCCCGGCGAGCGCCTGGTAGGCGGCATCGAGCGCGGCCTGCGAGGCATCCGCCGCGTCATCCTCGCTCTGCAGCGGGAACACCGCGAGCAGCCCGTCG
The DNA here is from genome assembly GCA_040756765.1 of Pseudomonadota bacterium. GTDB lineage: Bacteria > Pseudomonadota > Alphaproteobacteria > Rhizobiales > Xanthobacteraceae > Bradyrhizobium_A. Next base: position 11,156 of record JBFLYG010000002.1, read on the forward strand.
CCGATGAACTTCAGCACCTCGCCGCCATGGGCCAGCACCGCGCCGGCCATTGCCTCGAAGTAGGCGTTCAGCAGGGTGAGCATGTCGGAGCCGGACAGGCGGTCCGACAGGTCGGTGAAGCCGCGCAGGTCCGAGATCCAGATCACCGCGCGGATCGATTCGCCGGCGCCGCGCTTGATCGAGCCCGACAGCACCTTGGTGGAGGCGCTGCGGCCGAGATAGGCGCCGAGCGCATTGTCGGAAATCCGCACCGCGGTGTAGCGCTCGACATGCAGCGCGAACAGGCTGAGCAGATGGGAAAAGCGGGTGATCGCGGCGTCGGTGAAGCCGCCCGGCTGCTTGGTGGCGATGGTGATGGCGTTGCGGTAGCCAGCGCTCGACAGCGGCAGCGCCAGATAGTCGGTCATGCCGGCTTCCGCAAGCTCGGCCATGAGCGGGAATTCGGCCTGCGCTTCCGGCGTGTTCGGCTGGCGGCGGATGTGTTCGCCGAAGTTGAACACGCGGTAGAGCGGATTGAGGGTGAAACTGTCCGAATGGGTCGCCGCTTCCGCGACCTTCACCTCGTCGCACAGCCGGTCGTTGATGTTCCAGTTCCAGGCGAAGCCGACGAGCTGCGGATGCAGCGTGCCGATGTGCAGGCTGACGCGGGCAATGCACCCCCCGGCGGCGACCACCCGCCACAGGAACGATTCAAAGAACAGCAGCATGTCCTTTTCGGCGGCGGCTTCGTGCAGCAGCCAGTTCTCGATGTCGGCGAAGCTGACCACGGCTGGCGCCGCGGCCGGTCCGCGGGCGGAGCGGCGCACCAGGGTGACGGCCCGCGGATATTTGCGGGGAGCGGGATCGAGGACGCCGGGATGCTTGGCCAAGGGGTGCTCGCTTTCGACGGGGCTGTCCGCCAACAGGTAGGCGCAAACCGCGCGGGATGCCAGTCCCGGGAGCGCCCCCTAAACCAAAGAGGGGCGGGCTTCGGTGCGGGAATGGGGGCGAGCCCGGTGCAGTCCGGCAGGGCGCGTTGATCCGTCCGCCGTCGTGGCTGGTTCCGGGCAAATGTTTCGTCCCGGCAGGTGGAATGAAACACTTCTCCCGGCGAGGAAACCATTTTCCGCTGCCCGCGCAGACCGCCTGAAACCCGGCGCGGCTATCCATGACGCCAGAAAGACGGCGGCCAAACGCCGTCACACGATAACGGGACGATGGAGATCATCATGCGGGCGCTCGGCTTCCTCCTCTGCTTCGGCTTCCTGATGGGCGGCATGTCGGCCGCCGGCTCCGCCGACCGCCTGCCGGGGGTCGGCACCTTCGCCTACACCGGCGCCCCCGTCACGACCGATGCGCCGGTGCTGCTGGCGATGGCCACGCGCTGAGGCGCGGAGCGCTTCGCGTCCGCTGATTTGATACCACCCATGACCCTCATGGTGAGGAGGCGCCACCGGGTCTGCGCTTCGCGCAGCCCGGCGGCAGGCTCCGCGCCGTCTCGAACCATGAGGCCGCTGACTCGCTGTCCCGTGAGCGTGCGGCCTCGGCCTCATCCTTCGAGACGCCCGCGGAGCCTGTCATCGGGCCGCGCTTTGCGCAGACCCGTTGGCGACGGCCCGGAATGACGGGGCAACTGGCGCTGGTTTGGCGCCGCGCTCGCTGTTTTCTCCGCGTCATCACCGGGCCGGCGCGTCAGCGCCGAGACCCGGTGATCCATCTTGGTGCCTTACCGGGAGCGAGGCGCGGAAAGCTGGATGCGCGGGTGACCTTAGTCCTGGCGATCCGTCGAAGACGGATCGCGCTGCCCGCGCATGACGGCGGTGGGGACGGATGGGCCTTGAGCGGACCGTTTCGCTTCGCCATGACCTCCGAGGTAATCGATCCCGGTCGTTCGATCTGCGATCACCCGTTCCATGGCGCCCTGTCCTCGCAGCGGCGTTGAGGAGACTGGGCATGACCGAGATTGCGACATCTGCGGAGCGGACGTCCGGACACATGATGTCCGATGGCAGAACACACGGCGGCATGACATCCAGCAGCATGGCATCCGGGAACAAAGCATCCCGGACCATGGCCGTGGCGCCGGTTTCGGCAGAAGTGCCGCCGCGCGCGACTGCCGCATCCCGGCGCTGGTGGGTGCTGGCGATCGTGGTCGCCGCGCAGTTCATGTTCGGCGTCGATGCCTTCATCGTCAATGTCGCGCTGCCGACCATCGCCGTCGAGCTGCACGCCAGCGCGGCTGAGATCGAGGCGGTGGTCGCGATCTATCTGATCGGCTATGCCACGCTGGTGGTCACCGGCGGCCGGCTCGGCGACATCCACGGCACTCGCGCCGCCTTCATCGCCGGTGTGCTCGGCTTCACGCTGACCTCGCTGTGGTGCGGTCTCGCCGGCTCCGGCGCCGAGCTGATCTCTGCGCGCCTCGCGCAGGGCGCCACCGCGGCGCTGATGGTGCCGCAGGTGCTGGCGACGCTGCATGTGCTGTTCGCCGATGCCGCACGCGGCCGCGCGTTCGCGATCTATGGCGGTGTGCTCGGGCTGTCCGGTGCGGTGGGCTTCCTGCTCGGCGGCGTGCTGGTCACGCTGGACGTGGCGCAGCTCGGCTGGCGCAGCGTGTTCTTTGTCAACGTGCCCTGCGGCCTTGCGATCGCCGCGGCCGCAGCGCGCCTGATGCCGGCGGTGCCGCGTCCGGCCGGCAGCCGGCTCGACCTGCCCGGCGCCGCGATCCTGTTTCTCGGCCTGCTCGGCATCATCGGCCCGCTGTTGTTCGGCCGCGACCTGCACTGGGCCGCGCCGGTCTGGGGCCTGATGGCGGCGGGTGCACTGCTGATCGCCGCCTTCGTGCATTATGAGCGCGCGGTGGCGCGGCGCGGCGGCATGCCGCTGATCGATCTCAAGCTGTTTGCCGCGCCGGTGTTCGCGCGCGGGCTCGGCGCGGTGTTCCTGTTCTTCTTCGCCAACCTGTCGTTCTACTTCGTGCTGACGCTGTTCATGCAGGGCGTGCTGCATTTCTCCGCCCTGCAGGCGGGCGGCGCGATGGTGCCGCTGGCGCTCGCCTTCGTGGCGGCGTCACGCCAGGCCGCGGCGCGCACGCCACGCCGCGGCGCATGGGTGATGGTCGAGGGCTGCGGTATCGCCCTTGCCGGGCTGCTCGCGCTGACGCTGACGCTTATCGTGGACGCGGCGCCGCCTTCGTGGCTGATGGCGCTGCCGCTCACCGTGTTCGGTTACGGCCAGGGGTTTGTCATGGCGCCGCTGTCGAGCGCGGTGCTGGCGAGCGTGGCGAAGGCCGATGCCGGCGCGGGCTCGGGCCTCTACGGCACCACCACCCAGGTCGCCAACGCCGCCGGCGTCGCCGTGATCGGCGCGGTCTACCTCGCCCTGCATGCGGCAGGCGCCGAGCGCGCGGCACTGTTCGCGGCGCTCGGCTGTGTCGGGGTGTCCATCACCCTGTGCGCCGCCTGTCTCGCCTGGATGCGGCGGGGGACGTCGGCGGGCTGATGTTCGGCTCTTCTCCTGAAGAGCAGGGCGCTGATGGCACGAGGCTTGGCGCGCCACCAGACTCAAAAAGAAGCCAATGAAATAAGGCTTGTATTGTTGAACTCGTCATGGCCGGGCTTGTCCCGGCCATCCACGTCTTCCTTGCTGAGGTGCTGTCAAGACGTGGATGCCCGGGACAAGCCCGGGCATGACGGAGAAAATCGACAATCTGTGCGCTTCAACAAAGCCTTGAAGATACGGGCTGCTTTTCCAGTCAGATTCCGAGGAGTAGGCTCAGGCCTCGCCCGTCAAAAACGGGTTGCTGCGCCGCTCGTCGCCGATGCTCGAGCCGGGGCCGTGGCCGCAGATGAAGCCGACGTCGTCGCCGAGCGGCAGGATTTTTTCGGTGATCGACTTGAGCAGCGTGGCGTGGCTGCCGCCGGGAAGGTCGGTGCGGCCGATCGAGCCGCTGAACAGCACGTCGCCCATCAGCGCGAAACGCATGTCGGGATTGAAGAACACCACGCTGCCCGGCGAGTGGCCGGGGCAGTGCAGGATCTGGAAGGTCAGTTCGCCGACGCTGACCGTCTCGCCGTCGTCGAGCCAGCGGTCGGGGGTGACATTGCGCACGCCGGTGATGCCGAAATTGGCGCCGCTCTCCACCACATGGTCGAGCAGGAACTTGTCGGCGATATGCGGCCCCTCGATCGGCACCTTCAGCGCGTCGCGCAGCTCCGCCGCGCCGCCGACATGGTCGATGTGGCCATGGGTCAGCCAGATCTTCTCCACGGTGACGCCGCTCTTGGCGATGGCGTCCTCGATCGCCGGCACGTCGCCGCCGGGGTCGACCACCACGGCGCGGCGCGTGGCCTCGCACCACAACAGCGTGCAGTTCTGCTGGAACAGGGTGACGGGGATGATGGCCGCGCGGGCTTTGGCTTGCTGGGTCATGCCCGCCACATTGCCGATTTTTGCCGGCAGGCCAAGCCCTTTTCGCGGGGGGGAAGGAATGCAGGGGCGGCGGCTGGCGCCGGCTTGGTCAGGCGACCTGGAGGCGCCCCGCACGCGTCTCGGCGAGGCGCTCGAACGGTTCGGGGCGGCCGATGCCGTAGCCCTGGGCATAGTCGACGCCGATGGCGCGCAGCGCGTCCAGGATCGCGTCGTTCTCGACGAACTCGGCGATGGTGCGCTTGCCCATCACCTTGCCGATGCGGTTGATCATCTCGATGATGGCGCGGTCGATCGGATCGTCGAGCATGTCGCGCACGAAGCTGCCGTCGATCTTGAGATAGTCCACCGGCAGGTGCTTGAGGTAGGCGAACGACGACATGCCGGCGCCGAAATCGTCGAGCGCGAAACGGCATCCCAACTGCTTCATCAGGCCGATGAAACGGTTGGCGCTGTCGAGGCTGGCGATGGCGCTGGTCTCAGTGATCTCGAAGCAGATCATCGACGGCGGAATGCGATAGAGCTCGAACTGGGCGCGGATGAAGTCGATGAATTTCTCGTCGTTGAAGGTGGCGCCCGACAGGTTGATGGCGCAGGTGGCAAGGCCGGCGCCGCCGAAGCGGTCGGCCAGCGTCTTGAAGGCACGGCTCACCACCCAGCGGTCGAGCATCGGCATCAGGCCGTAGCGCTCGGCGGCGGGGATGAAGTCGCCCGGCGCGACGAGGCGGCCTTCCTTGTCGCGCAGCCGCAGCAGCAGCTCGACATGGCCGCCGGCCTCGCTCTCCTCGCCGAGCGGCGCGATGGTCTGGGCGTAGAGGCACAGCCGCTGCTCCTCCAGCGCCTCGTGGATGCGCTGCACCCAGGCCATCTCGCCGAAGCGGTGCAGCAGCTCGGAATCGCTGGGGTCGTGCAGCTGCACGCGGTTGCGGCCCTTTTCCTTGGCCATGTAGCAGGCGAGGTCGGCGGTGCGCACCACCTCGTCGAGGCTGGCGCGGCCGCGCGCGGTGGCGACGAGGCCGATGCTGGCGGTGATGTTGAAGGCGCTGCCGTTCCAGCTGAAGCTGAGGTTCTGCACCGCCTGGCGCAGCGTCTCGGCGATGTCCGAGGCGCGGTCGATCTCGCAGTTCTCCAGCAGCACCGCGAACTCGTCGCCGCCGAGCCGGGCGAACAGGTCGCGGGGCTGCAGGTGCAGCGGCAGCACGGCGGCGATCTGGCACAGCAGCTTGTCACCGGCAGCGTGGCCGCAGGTGTCATTGATGATCTTGAACTGGTCGAGGTCGAGGAACATCAGGGCATGCACCTCGTCGTCGGCGGCCTCGTGGGTGCGCGCCATCGCCGCCTCCAGCCGCCGCTCGAACTCGCGGCGGTTGGCGAGGCCGGTCAGCGCGTCATGGGAGGCCTGCCACGACAGGCGGGCGATGTAGTCGCGCTCGCTGGTCATGTCGTGCAGGATCAGCACTGCACCGGCGGTGTGGCCGTCCTTGCGCAGCGGTGCGCCCACCACCGATACCGGCACCGTGGTGGCGTCGCTGCGCAGCAACAGCTGCGGCCGCGGGCTGGCGATGGCTTCGCCCTGGTTCCAGATGCGGTCGATCGGCACGCTCTCATCTCTGGCGGCGGCCTCGTCCACCACGTGCACCAGCGCGGTCAGCTGGGCGCCCTTCACGTCGGCCGCGGCGCACACCAGCAGCCGCTCCGCGGTCGGGTTCATGTAGTCGATGCGGCCTTGCGCATCGGTGCTGATCACCGCGTCGCCGATCGAGGCCAGCGTGATCTGCGCGCGCTCCTTCTCGTCGCGCAGCTCGCCCTCGAAGCGCTGGCGCTGGCCGACGAAATGGCGGGTGTAAAACACTTTCAGCGCCAGCAGCAGCGCTGCGGTGATCAGGTTGGTGACGGTCAGGATCAGTTTGACCTGCCGCGAGCCCTCGCCGAGGCTGGCCGAGAAGCGGAGGGCCTCCTGCGTCATCCGATCGTTGAGTTCGTCGATGCGCTGCGGCCAGGCCGCCGGGCGCGCTCGGCCCGCGGGATTGGCGGAGATGTCGGCGTGGATGTTCGCCGCCAGCGTGGTCAGCTCGTCGAGTAGCGGGTCGGTGGCGACCCAGTTGCCGATCGAGGCCTTGAACGCCGGCAGTTCGCGGAAATAGCGGTACAGCCAGATCAGGCCGTCGACATCATCGGGGTGGTTGCCGCCGGCGAGGAAGCCCTGGCGCGCGGCGGCGATGTCCGGCGGGCTTTGCTCCATCGCGCGCCGCGCGGTGCGGTCGCCGAGCGGGATAGCCACCGCCCGCTGATAGCGCTGGAAGGACACCTCGCTGCCGGTCTCGGCATACTGGGTCAGGAAGTAGACGGCGTCCTTCTGGCCTTTCGACCACAGGTTCTCACCGCCGACATAGGCGCGCACCGAGGACAGGATGCTGAAGCTGACGCCGGCGAGGAACGCCTGCAGCAACACAACGACGACGAAAGGCAGCACGAGCCGCAACAGATGCGCCTGGTCTTCGTTCAGCCGCGATGCCATCGATGGTGTGCCGCCCTTGATGAAGATGCCCGTTCCATTCTCAGCAAGGCTTGCGCGTGCGCCGAACTGCGGCGCCGTCGATCACATGCCTGCGATGGGAAGATTCTGCCCGGCGCAAGCTTAAGGTCGGCTAAATTCTGCATAAATTGCTCAGGGACCGCGCGGCTGCGTGAACTGCAGGTAAATCCGTTTCACGCCATTTGAGGGCAATTCGGCGACGAATTTCCGTAGTTTCACGTAAATGCATGTAAGAACCCGGCCGTGCGCTGGTATCATCACGACGATCGTCGTCGCGCTCGGCGTTGCGGGCCGACTCTGCTAAGGCATCGTCCATGAGCCTGCACCTGCTGCCCGTGACCGCTGCACTGCCCGTCGACGGCCGCCAGTCCGACACCGCGCTCGCGATTGCGCGCGGCACCGCGCGGCTGTTGCGCTCGCTCGGCTTCTCCTGCCTGTCGGAATTGGCACTGCCCTCGGGGCGGCGCGCCGATCTCGTCGCGCTCAACGAACGCGGCGAGGTCTGGATCGTCGAGATCAAGTCGTCGCCGGCGGACCTGCGCGCCGACCAGAAGTGGGAAGACTATCGTCAGCACTGCGACCGGCTGTTCTTCGCCTTCACCGCACAGATGTCGGTCGAGCTGTTCCCGCAGGACGCCGGCCTGATCGTCGCCGATGCCTATGGCGCGCACCTGCACGCCGAGGCGCCGGAGCACCGCCTGCCGGCGGCGACCCGCAAGGCGATCATGCTGCGCTTCGCCATGGCCGCCGCCCACCGTCTCAACCGCCTCGCCGACCCGCAGGGGCACGAGGCGGTTGAGTAGAGAGCCGTGAAAGACAGTGTTTTCCGTCTTTTCCTGTCGTGGCCGGGCTCGTCCCGGCCACCCCGCTCAGGGACGCAGTGCCCTTCTTATCGGGGTCGCCGGGACAAGCCCGGCGACGACAAGCACTAAGGTCGGGGGCTGCATCTATAGTGACACTCTAAGGTGCGAGCGTCCACGAGCCTCAAAGGGCGACGGATTTTTGGCCACATGCTCGGGACTCTTGTTCGGCCTGCGCGCGCCCTATGCCGGCGCCGTCGGCACCACGCGGATGGCATCGCGGCTGCGCTCGACGGCGTCGTTCAGCACTGGCAGCAGCGTGGTTTCAAACATGCCGAAGGCGAGCTGCGCGCCGTCGATGACGCGGTCGGGGTGGAGCTGCGCTTCGGCATGGGCTTCGAGGGTGGCGAGATAGCTCGGCCACAGCCGGCGGCCGAAGCCGTGGCGCAGATAGGCGGTGGCGCCGATCACCGCGGCGTTGGGCTGGTCGGCGAGCCGCGCCAGGATGCTGCGCCCGGCCATGCGGGTGCCCTCCAGCACGTAGGCCGCGCCCAGCATGACGGCGGCGCTCTGCAGGTCGGGCACCGGTAGCGGGTCGCAGGCAATGTCCAGCATCGCCAGATCGTGCTCCAGCGCCGGGGTGCGCGCGCGCTGCGGCCAGTCGAGGAGGATGTCGTCGATGCCGCGGCGCTCCAGCGCCGTCTCCAGCGGAAACAGCGCTTCGGCCTGGCCGCGCAGGAAGCTTGCGTAATAGGCCGGGCGCCGCAGGTCGACGCTCGCCATCGCCGCATCCAGCCGCTGATGGGACAGTCTCGTCGCCTCGCGAATGTGGTCCTGGATCGACACGGCCATGGTTCAAGCCCCGGGTGTTCTGGCCTCTACCTCACGTCACGGAGATGTGCCGGCTCGCCACGAACGGGCCGAGCAGGGCGGACACGTAGCCCTTGGTCACTTCAGGCGGCACCGATGTTCGGCCTCTCACGGTGATGTGAGGCGGCTGCAGCGAATGCGGCTGCCAGCTGATCCGGTAGTCCTCCACGAGGCCGAACCGCTTGGTGGTCTCGAGCCGGGTGGCAATGTTGAAATGTCTGGCTTTTCGCATCCACGCGCATCCCTGCCTGGCTGCAGGGTCAACGGCGGCGGGAACAGAAAGTTCCGAGCGCTGTGGAGAGCTTGCGTTTGAGTTGGGGGCGCGGCGAAGCCGCGCGTCTCGAACCATGAGGCCAAGGCGTCTCGCAGTCGTGGCCTCATCCTTCGAGACGGCGCCTGAGGCGCCTCCTCAGTGTCTGACTGGAAAAGGCGTTCGGCCTTTGTGAAGCGGCGGCGCGTTCCATATTTCTCTGTCGTGGCCGGGCTTGTCCCGGCCACCCCGCTTAGGTGAGCAGTGCCTTCCTTGCCGGGGTCGCCGGGACAAGCCCGGCGACGACAAACATTTAGGCCCATCGCCGCTTTTTGAGTCAGACACTCAGGATGAGGGGAGAGGTGCTTCGGGCGCGAGTCGGCAAGGGCAAAGCGGCAGCCCACACAAAAATGCCCGGCGCGAGCCGGGCATTTCGCAATCAATGGCCTTCAATCGATCGTGGCGTTTGCTGCTTTGCGTCACCGCGGCGCGCGCTTGGCGAGGATGCGCTGCAGGGTGCGGCGGTGCATGTTGAGGCGGCGCGCGGTTTCCGAGACGTTGCGGTTGCACATCTCGTAGATGCGCTGGATGTGTTCCCAGCGCACGCGGTCGGCGGACATCGGGTTCTGCGGCGGCTCGATCTTTTCGGGGTTGCTGGCCAGCAGCGCGGCGACGACGTCGTCGGCCTCGGCGGGCTTGGCGAGGTAGTCGACCGCGCCGAGCTTCACCGCGGTCACTGCGGTCGCGATGTTGCCATAGCCGGTCAGCACGATGGCGCGGGCGTCCGGGCGCTGGCGCTTGAGCGCCGACACCACGTCGAGGCCGTTGCCGTCACCGAGCCGCAGGTCGACCACGGCGAACGCCGGCGCGTGCTTGCCGATCTCGGCCAAGCCGTCGGCCACGGTCTCGCACGACGTCACGTCGAAGCCGCGGCTCTCCATGGCGCGCGACAGCCGTTCCAGAAAGGCCTTGTCGTCCTCGACGATCAGAAGCGAGCGATCGGTCTGTTCCTGCACGGCGGTCACTGCGTTCACGGTTTCAATCCTCATCTCGAGTCTAGCGCGCGCGGCGCAACAGCGGCGATCGTTGTTGCGGCCGACCCACGCGGAAATGACAACCTAGCTATGCATAGATATGGCCGCCATCATGGCGGCTGCCAAGGTTGGCGGCCGTCATTTGCCCTGCGGCAAAACGCGCAGTCTCCGCTAAGATATTGCTTCTTCTTCAGTTTCCTTGTTCTCGAAGCGCGCCCGCGGCCAGCTGACCTGCACCACCGCGCCATGGTCCGGGAAGGTGCGGTTGCTGAACGACAGCCGCGCCCCGGTGCGTTCCAAGAGCGTGCGGGCGATGAACACGCCGAGCCCGAGGCCGCCGTGCTGACCGCCGGATTCGTCGCTGCGCCGGCGCGACAGGTACGGCTCGCCGATCCGTTTCAGCATGTCGGGGGCGATGCCGGGGCCGTCGTCGGAGATCACGATCTCGACGCTGTCCGCGTTCCACCAGGCGTTGACCTCGACCGTCTCACGGGCGAAGTCGACCGCGTTCTCCAGGATGTTGCCGACGCCGTAGAGGATCGCCGGATTGCGCTTGACCACCGGCTCGCTGCTGGCCGCCACCGCGATCCGCACCTTGATGGCGATGCCGAAGTCGCGATGCGGCGCCACCGCCTCCTCGATCAGGTTGGACAGCGGCATCTGGTCGAACGGCGCATCGTTGGCGGACAGCTGCGTCAGCTTGGCGAGGATGTCGCGGCAGCGCTTGCTCTGCTCGGCGAGGGTGCGCAGCTCTCCGGCTAGCGGGCCGTTCGGATCGGTGGTCTTCTCGAGCTCGGTGGAGATCAGGAAGATGGTGGCGAGCGGCGTGCCCAGCTCATGCGCCGCGGCGGCGGCGAGGCCGTCGAGCTGGGTCAAATGCTGCTCGCGCGCCAGCACGAGCTCGGTGGCGGCGAGCGCGTCCGACAGCTTGCTCGCCTCTTCCGAGACCTGGAAGGTGTAGAGGCTGGTGACGCCGATCGCCAGCAGGATCGAAAGCCACACCCCGGTCATGTAGATCGGCGGCAGCGCCAGCGGCTCGTCGCTGTTCCAGGGCAGCGGCAGGTGCACGAAGCCGAGCGCGGTGGCGCAGGCGATCGCCAGCAGCCCGAGCGCCAGCGTCAGGCGGGTGGTCAGCGCGGTGGCGGAGATCAGCACCGGCGCCAGGAACAGGAACGAGAACGGGTTCTGCAGGCCCCCGGTGAAGAACAGCAGCGCCGCGAGCTCGATGATGTTGAGGCCGAGCAGCGCCGCGGCATGGATCGGCTCGAGCTGGCGGCGCGGGTTGAACGCCATCTGCAGCGCGAGGTTCAGCGCCGCCGACAGCCCGATCACGGTGACGCAGGGGATGATCGGCACGTCGAACTCCAGCCCCTGCACCACGATGAAGATCGCCGCGAGCTGGCCGAGCACGGCGAGCCAGCGCAGCCGCAAGATGGTGTCGAGCCGCACGAAGCGGCGGTGGTAGCGGAATTCGGGAACGGTGATGTCGGTCATGGCCGCGACCATACCCGCGCGGGCTGGCGGGGACAAACCGGCGGCGAGTGCCTGCACGCGCCGCATTGTCGCGAGGGGCGGCGGGAGTTCATGTTGTCGTCGTCTTGCCGTGACGGTGTCCCTCATCCTGAGTGCCTAAGGGGGCAAGTCGTTGTGAAAGACGGCGCTTCTTTCTCTGTCGTGGCCGGGCAGCGCGATCCGTCTTCGACGGATCGCCAGGACTAGGGTCTCCCGGCCACCCCGCTTAGGGACGCAGTGCCTTCCTTATCGGGGTCGCCGGGACGAGCCCGGCGACGACAAAAGCTAAGGTCGGTGGTTGCTTCTCCAAGATTCTGAGGAAGGGAGCGTGAGGCTTGGGACGCAGCGCATTCAGGTCTGGAGGACGCGAGGAGCCTACTGCACCTTCCGCGTCACCACCGGGCCGGCGCGAGGCGCCGAGACCCGGTGATCCAGCTTCAGAGAACCCACGTGACGACGCGACCAAGCTGGGTTGCCGGGTCAAGCCCGGCAACGACGCAGTGGGTGTGGCCCACGCCGAAGATGAACCGAACCGCTGCGGGGCAAGCCCGTGCATGACAGCAATGGAGGCGGAAACGCCTTACTTCCAGCAACGTCAGGGCTGGGCCTTTCGAACGGCAACCCGCGCTCCATCGCATCCCAGCACCCCGCCCGCCCCGCCTTGCGCTTCCGCCCGCGATGGCGCAAGGAACAGGGCATGACCGTGCATCAACCGGCGCCGATCGGCCTGCCGGCGGCGGGGCAAGAGGCCGCGCCCGCCGCGATCGTGGTCGAGCGCCTGGTCAAGCTCTACAAGACCACCCATGCGGTCGACGGCATCTCCTTCACCATTCCCCGCGGCACGGTCACCGGCCTGCTCGGCGGCAACGGCGCCGGCAAGACCACCACCATCGCCATGATCATGGGCCTCGTGCTGCCGACGTCAGGCAAGGTGCAGGTGCTGGGCCATCCGATGCCGGCGGAGAGCGACGCCGTGCTCGGCCGCATGAATTTCGAGAGCCCCTATGTCGACATGCCGATGCGGCTCACCGTGCGGCAGAACCTCACCGTGTTCGGCCGCCTCTACGCGGTCACCGACGTGCGTGCGCGGATTGCCGCGCTCGCCGAGGAGTTCGACCTCACCGAGTTTCTCGACCGCCCTAGCGGCAAGCTCTCCTCGGGCCAGAAGACCCGTGTCGCGCTGGCCAAGGCGCTGATCAACCGCCCCGAGCTGCTGCTGCTCGACGAGCCCACCGCTTCGCTCGATCCCGACACCGCCGACTGGATCCGCCGTCGCCTCGAGGACTACCGCCGGTCGACCTCCGCCACCATCCTGCTCGCCTCCCACAACATGCTGGAGGTGGAGCGGCTGTGCGACCGTGTCATCATCATGAAGCGCGGCCGCATCGAGGACGATGACAGCCCCGCCGCCATCATGGCGCGCTATAACCGCGCCACGCTGGAGGAGGTGTTTCTCGACGTCGCGCGCGGCCGCGACCGGAGCGCCGCGCCATGAGTGCCAAGTCATGAGCGTCACGTCATGAGCGTCACCGAGCCCTATGTGCGTTCTGGCATCGCGTGGCATCGCATCAATGCCATGGTGCTGCGGCACTGGTACCTTTTGACGTCGTCGTGGCCGCGGCTGCTGGAGCTGGTGTACTGGCCGGCGCTGCAGCTCATCACCTGGGGCTTCTCGCAGGCCTACATCGCGCAGAACGCCGGCTTCTTCGCCCGCGCCGGCGGCACCTTCATCGGCGCGGTGATCCTGTGGGACATCCTGTTCCGCGGCCAGCTCGGCTTCTCGATGTCGTTCCTCGAGGAGATGTGGTCGCGCAACCTCGGCAACCTGATGATGAGCCCGCTCAAGGTCAGCGAGTTCGTGCTGTCGCTGATGGTGATGAGCCTGATCCGCCTCGCCATCGGCGTCATCCCGATGACGCTGATGGCGATCGGCTTCTTCGGCTTCAACTTCTACGGCCTTGGGCTGGCGCTGGTGGCGTTCTTCTGCAACCTGATCTTCACCAGCTGGGCGTTCGGGCTCATTGCCTCCGGCCTCGTGCTGCGCAACGGCATGGGCGCCGAAGGCCTCGCCTGGACGCTGATGTTCGTGCTGCTGCCGTTGACCTGCGTCTACTATCCGGTCTCGGTGCTGCCGGCCTGGCTGCAGGTGGTCGCCTGGTGCCTGCCGCCGACTTACGTGTTCGAGGGCATGCGTAGCGTGCTGATCGATCATGCGTTCCGTGCCGACCTGATGCTCGAGGCCTTCGCCATCAACCTCGTGCTGTTCGCAGCCGCCATCGGCGTGTTCCTGGCGCTGCTGCGCAGCGCGCGGGTCAATGGCGCGCTGGTGCAGACCGGCGAATAACAGCGAAACTGCACGCCCGGCGGGAACCGGCGCCCGCGCGGTTAACGCCGCGGCTCAAAGACCATCATGTCAGGATGGCTGACCTTGCAGGGCGAAAGCCACAGCTAGCCCCTAATTGTCGCCATATCCCCCATTAGTTCGAATTGAGCATTGACGAGGTGTCACGAAGGGGACACCTTGCCGCAACGCGAAATGGTATTTCAGAGGGACACCCATGCCGATTGGTGAATTTGGCGGCGCACCGGAACTGCCTGCACAAGACAGTCCTGCGCTCACCACGCCGATGTACTGGATGTATGAGATGGGGCAGGCGTCGCTCAATCCCGCGCGTGCGGTGTTCGACGCCACCAAGCTCATGTTCTCCAACCCGTTCAATCCGTGGGCGCACACCCAGGTCGGCAAGTCGATCGCCGCGGCCTGCGAGGTGTTCGAGCGCACCACGCGCCGCTACGGCAAGCCGGAGTGGGGCCTCGACGACACCGAGGTCAACGGCATGCGCGTTCCCGTCGAGATCAAGACGGTGTGGGAAAAGCCGTTCTGCCGCCTGCTGCACTTCGAGCGCAAGCTGGTGAAGCCGCTGCGCACGCCGCAGCCGCGCGTGCTGCTGGTGGCGCCGATGTCCGGCCACTACGCCACGCTGCTGCGCGGCACGGTGGAGGCGCTGCTGCCCGGCCATGACGTCTACATCACCGACTGGGCCGATGCGCGCATGGTGCCGCTGTCCGCCGGCCGCTTCGATCTCGATGACTACGTCGACTACGTCATCGAGATGCTGCACGACCTCGGCGGCGATGTGCATGTCATGGCGGTGTGCCAGCCGTCGGTGCCGGTGCTGATCGCCGCCGCGGTGATGGAAGCGAACAACGATCCCTACGCGCCGCTGTCGATGACGCTGATGGGCGGCCCGATCGACACCCGCTCCAGCCCGACCGCGGTCAACAAGCTCGCCGAAGAGCGCGGCATGGACTGGTTCCGCAGCCATGTCATCTCCAAGGTGCCGTTCCCGCATCCCGGCTTCATGCGCGATGTCTATCCGGGCTTCCTGCAGCTCAACGGCTTCATCAGCATGAACCTCGACCGCCATGTCGACGCCCACAAGAACCTGTTCGCCAACCTCGTGAAGGGCGATGGCGATCTCGTCGACAAGCATGTGCAGTTCTATGACGAGTATCTCGCGGTCATGGACCTCACCGCCGAGTTCTACCTGCAGACCGTCGACCAGGTGTTCGTGCGTCATCTGCTGCCGAAGGGCGAGATGCGCCATCGCGGCAAGCTGGTGCAGCCGTCCAAGATCGAGCGCATCGCGCTGATGACCGTCGAAGGCGAGAACGACGACATCTCCGGGCTCGGCCAGACCGAGGCGGCGCATCGCCTGTGCAGCGCGATCCCGATGGATCGCCGCGTGCACTATGTGCAGAAGGGCGTCGGCCATTACGGCGTGTTCAACGGCTCGCGCTTCCGCTCGGAAATCCTGCCGCGCATCTCCGACTTCATGGTGTCGTCGGCGCAGGGCGCGAGCCACAGCCGCGCCCAGCAGGCGCCGCAGGCCGAGACGGCGTTCCACGCCGGGGCCGCGGAGTAATCGGATACCAAAAATGCCGATTCCAGGCCGGAATCGGCCGCGCGGCCCGCTGCTCCCCTGGCGGGCCGCAAGTCTCTGGAAAACCTGACGGAATCCGCCTGTCGATTGCGGCGATGCGATGAATCCAGAGTCGTCTGGATGGTTCCTGACTCAGCCTAAAAAGTGAATCCAAAAGCCGGTTCCGAGCCTCTCCATGTGGGAGACAGGCACGCGCCCACTCCTATATGTTGGGCAAATGATTTGTTTCTGCGCCGATAAATTCTGGTGGTCGCGGATGTGGCAGACTCCGGGGGAATTCTTCGATCCCGGATCCTCCGACATGGCCCAGCGTGCCCTTCTTTATCGGCGTCCCGCCGAGCCCCATGCGATTGCCGTCAAGGTCGGCTCGGCGATCTATTCGGTGCGGCTGCGGCGTCATCGTCTGGCGCGGCGCTACACGCTGCGCATCCATCCGAGCGATCGCGAGGCCATTCTCACCATGCCGCCGCGCGGCAGCGTCACGGACGCGCGCGACTTTGCGCAGCGTCACGGCGCCTGGATCGCGGCGCGGCTCGGCGGCTTGCCGAAGGCGGTGCCGTTCTCCGCCGGCATGACCGTGCCGCTGCGCGGCATGCCGCATCGCATCGTGCACCGCGCCGGCGAGCGTGGCACCGTGTGGACGGAAACGCGAGACAGCGGCGAGCGCGTGCTGTGTGTCGCCGGCGGGCTCGCCCATATCGAGCGGCGCGTCGCCGACTTCCTCCGGCGCGAGGCGCGGCGGGATCTATCCAAGGCGTCGCAGCGCTACGCCGAGGCGCTCGACGTCCGCGTCAAGCGCATCACCATCCGCGACCAGTCGAGCCGCTGGGGCTCGTGCACCGCCGCGGGCATGCTGTCCTATTCCTGGCGCCTGATCCTCGCTCCGCCCCATGTGCTCGACTACCTCGCCGCCCACGAGGTCGCCCATCTCGTCGAGATGAACCACTCGGCGAAGTTCTGGCGCGTGGTCGAGCGCATCTGCCCGGCCACCGAGCGCGCCAAGACCTGGCTCGACACCCACGGCAACGACCTGCACCGCTACGGCGTTGACGCGTAGGGGCGACGGCGGGGCGCTGTGCCCCGGAGTGACGCGCACTTGCGCTTACCGCTCGGGGCTGCGCGTGCAGTTTTCTTCTGCGTCATTCCGGACGCCGCGAAGCGGCGATCCGGAATCTCGACGCCTCAGCAAGATTGGCGGTCGAGATTCCGGGTCCGTCGCTGCGCGACGTCCCGGGATGACGCATGGATATGCGCGCCGCCTCTCTCCTCATGGTGAGGAGCGCGGCAACGCCGCGCGTCTCGAACCATGAGGCCACGGCGCGCGTGTCGCGCTGGGTGAAGTGCCTCGGCCTCATCCTTCGAGACGCCCGCGGAGCCTGTCATCGGGCCGCGCTTCGCGCGGACCCGTTGGCGGGCTCCTCAGGATGAGGGATGCACGTCAACGGATGCGGTCGCGAAGAACTGCAGAGGCCAGAGCGGTGCCGCATTTTTTGCGTCATCACCGGGCCGGCGCCAACGGGTCCGCGCAGAGCGCGGCCCGATGACAGGCTCCGCGCCGCGACCCGGTGATCCAGCTTGAACGTCTCACCTGGGTTGATGTGCCGAAAGCTGGATGCGCGGGTCAAGCCCGCGCATGACGGTGGTGGATGTGGACATGCCGCAGCCGAGAAGCGGCGCGCGACCCTGCGCCCCGCCCCCGCCTCACTCCGCCTGCGGCGACCACGGCGCGGCGTCGGCGATGGACTGGGCTTTCAGCGACACCGGCGCTTCGCCGATGACGGCGACGAGCGCGCGCAGCGCCTCGGGCACGCCGGCGCGGGTGGCGCCGGAGACCAGCAGCGGCGTCTTCTTCGCCGCGCGCTTGAGCCGCTTGACCTGTTCCTTCAGCTCGTCCGGCTCGACCGCGTCGATCTTGTTCAGCGCCACGATCTCGGTCTTCTCGGCGAGGCTCTCGGCATAGGCCTCGAGCTCCCCGCGCACCGTCTTGTAGGCCTTGCCGGCATGCTCGCAGGTGGCGTCGACGAGGTGCAGCAGCACGCGGCAGCGCTCGACATGGCCCAGAAACCGATCGCCGAGGCCGGCGCCTTCATGGGCGCCCTCGATCAGCCCGGGAATGTCGGCCAGCACGAACTCGCGGCCGTCGATGGTGACGACGCCGAGCTGCGGGTGCAGCGTGGTGAAGGGATAGTCGCCGATCTTCGGCTTCGCCGCGCTCACCGCGGCCAGGAACGTGCTCTTGCCGGCATTGGGCAGGCCGACAAGGCCGGCGTCCGCAATCAGCTTGAGCCGCAGCCACAGCCAGCGCTCCTCGCCGGGCTGGCCGGGATTGGCATGGCGCGGCGCGCGGTTGGTGGAGGATTTGAAGTGGGCGTTGCCGAAGCCGCCATTGCCGCCCTGGGCAATCGTCATCTTCTGGCCGACGGTGGTGAAGTCGGCGAGCAGGGTCTCGCGGTCCTCGTCGAACACCTGCGTGCCCACCGGCACCTTCAGCACGATGTCCTTGCCGTTGGCGCCATGGCGGTCCTTGCCCATGCCATGGGTGCCCTTGGGCGCCTTGAAGTGCTGCTGGTAGCGGTAGTCGATCAGGGTGTTGAGGCCGTCGACGGCCTCGATGACCACGTCGCCGCCCTTGCCGCCGTTGCCGCCGCTCGGCCCGCCGAACTCGATGAACTTCTCGCGCCGGAACGCAACGCAGCCGTTGCCGCCGTCGCCGGAGCGGATATAGACCTTGGCTTCATCCAGGAATTTCATGGCCGCTGGGTACCACAGATCGCGGCAAAATGCCTAGGTTTCCGGGCTGACTTTGCGGCCGAACGGCGCGCAGTCCGTCAAGGTTGACCGGTCCGTTTTCGAAGTTCGCCACACCCAGTGCGTCATTGCCGGGCTTGACCCACGGCTGTCCGGTTGATTCTCAGCGCTGGCCACACCCACTTCGTCATTGCCGGGCTTGACCCGGCAATCCAGCTTGGTCGAAGCAAAACGCGAGTTTTGAAGCTGGATCACCGGGTCTCGACGCTTCGCGTCGGCCCGGTGATGACGCTGAAAACGTGGGGCGGCATCGTGTCCCGTAGGGAAGCTAAGGCCACAAGTTGAGCCCGTTCAAGGAGCTACAGCTCTCGATGGCGCGCTAAACCGGACAGCCGTGGGACGAGCCCGGCCATGACGGGTTCCACCATCAAGCGGGGTGCCGACCCCTGACCCTACTTCCGCCCCGTCCCCCGGTCGAAGCCGCTGAGCACCGCCAGCGTCATGGCGGTGATGCCGGTTGCGATGGTCGGCTGCGGGACGGGGGCGAATTGCGGCGAATGGTTGGCGGGCAGGGGCGCCCCGCCGCTCCGCGCCGCCGCCACCTGCTCCGGCGGGTAGACGCCGATGTTGAAGAACATCGCCGGCACGCCGGCGGCGACGAACTCGGAAAAGTCCTCGCTGGCGGTGATGGCGGGCGTGGCGCGCACCTTGTCGCCGAACGCGGTCTTGAGCACGCGCTCGGCGGCGCCGACCACGGCGGCATCGTTCATCACGGGCTTGGTGCCTTCGGTGATCTTGATGTCCGGCGCCGGCGCATCCGCCATGGCGGCCACGGCCTTCGCGGTGCGCTCGATCCCCGTGAACAGCCGAGCGCGGACCTCCGGCTTGTAGGCGCGGATGGTTCCGGCGACGTACGCGCGGTCGGGGATAATGTTGGCCGCGGTGCCGCCGTGAATGGCGCCGATCGAGACGACGCCGAACTCGGTCGGGTCCTTCTCGCGGCTGATCACGCTCTGCACGTCCACCACAAAGCGCGACGCCATTAGCACCGGGTCGATCGTCGCCTGCGGCACCGCGCCATGGCCGCCGCGGCCGCGGAAGGCGATCTCCAGCAGGTCCGAACTCGATGAGCCGATGCCGCTGCGGTAGCTCACATAACCATAGGCGCCGGGCCCGTCGTGCAGTGCGAACGCCATGTCCGGCTTGCCGAAGCGGGTGAACAGGCCGTCGTCGAGCATCGCCTTGGCACCGGTCACCTCCTCCTCCGCCGGCTGCGCGATGAACATCAGTGTGCCGTGCCAGGCGTCCTTGAGGCCGATCAGCGCCTTGGCCGTTCCGACCCAGCTCGCCATATGGATATCGTGACCGCAGCTGTGCGCCACGAACGTCTCGCGCCCGTTCCACATCGTCTTGTCATGGCTGGCATAGGGAAGTCCGGTCTTCTCCTCCATCGGCAGCGCGTCGAGCTCGGTGCGCACCATGATGGTCGGGCCATCGCCGTTGCGGTACAGCGCCACCAGCCCGGTCTTGCCGACGCCTTCGGTCACCTCGAAGCCGATCGCGCGCATCTGCGCGGCCAGCTTCGCCGCGGTCTTCACCTCCTGGAAGGCGATCTCCGGATGGGCGTGGATGTCCTTGTAGAGCGCATCGAGCGCGGGATAGTCGCGCGCCAGCATCTCGCTGACCGCGGCCTTGATGCGGGGCACGTCGACCTCGGCGCGCGCCGGCGGGGCGCATGTCAGCGCGGTGGTCATCAACGTGACCGCGGCGAGCGGCGCGGCAGTCAGGCGGCGTGTGCGACAATGCTGCATCTGATCATTCCCCAGTGGGCATGCGATCATCGAGACGAGCCCCGCCGCCGTCAATCCCGTCTGCGCGGCGCGGATTGATCGCGGCCGCCGGGCGGCTTATCCATGACCAGTCTTTCCAGCAATTGTCGCGCGAACGAGTCGGCGAGGGGTTTACGCATGATCCGTCATCATGAGTGTCTGGCTGGAAAAGGCATCGAGCCATCGTGAAAAACGGCGTTTTCCGTATTTCTCTGTCGTGGCCGGGCAGCGCGATCCGTCTTCGACGGATCGCTAGGACTAAGGTCTCCCGGCCACCCCGCTTAGGGACGCAGTGCCTTCCTTGCCGGGGTCGCCGGGTCAAGCCCGGCGACGACAAACATTTGGTCCATAGTTGCTTTTCCAGTCAGACTCTGAGGTGCGAGCCAATGGGTCCGCGCGAAGCGCGGCCCGATGACAGGCTCCGCGGGACCACCTCAGGGTGACGGATCAGCATCTCGCCAGAGGATACCCCAAGGGTTTTTCAAAGCGCCTTTCAAAGGATCGTTCATGACTGTGACGGACAAGCCGCAGGGCGCCGCCGTGCTCGCCGGCATCGGGCTGATGCTGGCGGCGGTGTTCACGTTTGCGTTCGGCGACGCGCTCGGCAAGTCCATTGTCGCGACCTATTCGGTCGGGCAGCTGCTGTGGCTGCGCGCCTGCGCCGCCTTCCTCATCCTGGCGCCGATGATCTGGCGCCAGCGTGCGGTGTTCACGGCGCTGGAGCGGCCGTGGCTGCAGCTCGCGCGCATCGTGTTCTCCACCGCCGAGGTCGGGATGTTCTTCCTCGCCGCGGTGTACCTGCCGCTCGCCGACATCATCACCTGCTATCTTGCGGCGCCGATCTTCGTCACCGCGGCGTCCGCCGTCTTTCTCGGCGAAGAGGTCGGCTGGCGCCGCTGGAGCGCGGTCGGCGTCGGCTTCTGCGGCGTGCTGATCGCGCTGCAGCCGTCGTCGCACAGCATCGGCTGGCCGTCGCTGATCGCGCTCGCCGGCAGCCTGTCGTTCGCGGTGCTGATGGTGATCACGCGGATGCTGCGCGGAACGCCGGACGTGGTGCTGGCGGCCAGCCAGTTCGCCGGCACCTTCACGGTGGGGGCGGTGCTGGCGCCGGTCGGCTGGGTCACGCCGTCGCTGCCCCATCTCGGCCTGTTCCTGGTCGCCGGCGTCATTTCGGTGAGCGCGCTGTTCTGCCTCAACCGCTCGCTCAAGCTCGCGCCCGCCAGCATCGTGGTGCCCTACCAGTACACCATGATCATCTGGGCGGTGATTTTCGGCTATGTCGTGTTCGGCGACGTGCCGTCGGCCGCGACGCTGATCGGCGCCGCCATCATCATCGGCGCCGGCTTCTACATCTTCGTGCGCGAGCAGGCGATGGGCCGGCAGGCGCAGGGGCTCGAACCACCGCCAGTGTGAGGCCGCGTCGCCTGCTTCCCACAACATCTCGGGATGACACGCGGAGAGGCGAGGCGCCCGATGCTTTTTCGGCGTCATCACCGGGCCGGCGCGTCAGCGCCGTGACCCGGTGATCCAGCTTCAAACGACGCTCGTTGTGCTGCGAACAAGCTGGATGCGCGGGTCAAGCCCGCGCATGACGGTGGGGGGAGGCGAGGCGCAAAGGGATGTTGAGGCGCAGGCAGATACGGAGCCCTTGCCACACACACTGTCATGGCCGGGCAGCGCGATCCGTCTTCGACGGATCGCTAGGACTAAGGTCTCCCGGCCATCCCGCTTAGGGACGCAGTGCCTTCCTTATCGGGGTCGCCGGGACAAGCCCGGCGACGACAACACGAAGGTCGGTGGTTGCTTCGGAAACGTCCGCTGCCTCATCGCCGTGTGCTGGCGCCCCAGCTCTTGAGCGAGGCCCACACGCTGCGGTCGAGGCGGAAGCGGTCGACCGGGGTGGAGGAGCCCAGCGCCAAAAAGCGATGCAGCTCGACGCCGGTCCACTGGAAGCCGCACTTCTCGAGGATGTGGCGCGAGGCGCCATTGACGACACGGGCGCCGGCGATCATGCGCTCGATGGCGAATTCGTCGAAGGCGTAGTCGATCACGGCGCGCGCGGCTTCCGTGGCAAAGCCCTTGCGCCAGTGGTCGACGCCGAGCCAGTAGCCGAGCTCCGGTGTTTCCACCTGCTGCCAGTCGAGGCCGACCATGCCGACGGGCATGCGCTCGTGCTCGATCAAAAACACGGTGTCGCGATCGGTGGCGGCGACATGATTGATGAAGGCAATGGCGTCGTCCGGCGTGTACGGATGCGGGACGCGACGCAGGTTCTCGGCCACGCGGCGATCGTTGACGAGGCGCGCGATGGCTTTTACGTCCGCGAGGGTCGGGTGGCGCAACACCAGCCGGGCGGTCTCGAGGACGACGCTACTCGCTTCGCGCAGCGTGGATGTGGGCAGTTCCTGCAACATGTGATGCTCCTTGGGGCTTTTTTCCGCGCCGCTGCCCGCAAGGGCGTTGGACGGCGCGAAACGAAGAAGGGGAGGCCGGTTGCCCGCCTCCCCTTAGGAGCTTTGAGTGCTCCGCCGGTTCAACAGGGCCGGCGGACGCAACATGTGTCCACCTTGTTATTCGGCCGCAGCTGCAACAATCGGAAGGACCGAAATGTAGGTGCGGCCGTTGCCTTTGGCGCGGAACTCGACGCGGCCTTCAACCTTGGCAAACAGGGTATGATCCGTGCCCATGCCGACGTTGAGGCCGGGATGCCATTTGGTGCCGCGCTGGCGCGCGATGATGTTGCCGGGGATGACGTGCTCACCACCGAACGCCTTGATGCCCAGGCGCTTGCCGGCCGAGTCACGACCGTTGCGCGATGAACCGCCTGCCTTTTTATGAGCCATGGCTCGTCTCCGAATTCGTTCGAATACTTAACCCGATTCCGCGAAGGAATCATTTCACATTTTGTCACCGTCGCCTTCAGCGGCGCCGGTGCGGGCGTTACGCGCCGATTACTCGGCGGCTTCCGCGGTCTCCTTCGCGACCTTCGCCTTCTTCGGGCGCGGACCCACGGTGGGGGCCTTGCCGTCGGCGAGGATCTCGGTGATGCGGACCAGCGTCAGCTCGTCGCGATAGCCGCGCTTGCGGCGGGAATTCTTGCGGCGGCGCTTCTTGAAGGCGATGACCTTCGGGCCGCGCTTGTGGTCCAGCACCTCGGCGGCGACGGATGCGCCGGCCACGGTCGGGACGCCGAGCACGGGCGTGTCGCCGCCCAGCACCAGCACTTCGGGGAACTGCACGATCGTGCCGACTTCGCCGGCGATCTTGCCAATCTCGAGCACATCATCCGGGACAACGCGGTACTGCTTGCCGCCGGTTTTGATGACTGCGAACATCGTTTTCATCCTTCGTGTTCAAACCCGCGCCTTCGGATGTCCGTGGACCTCCGGGCCGGCTTCTTGTCAGTCGTTGCGAATGTTGTGTCCGGCACCTCACAGCACATGACAAGTGAGGCAAGCCAAGACAAACGGCGGGAGCAAGCCCACGCCGGATTGCGGGCTTTATAGCCGCTGAGAGGGGTGAGTCAAGGCGATTCCCGGCAAAAAGCCCTCGGAAATGAAGGATTTGGCCGTGGTTTTGGGCCTCCGGGCCGGGGAACCGGTCCCTGGAAAAGGCGTCAGGCTTCCGTCTTTCCTCTGTCGTGGCCGGGCTTGTCCCGGCCACCCCGCTTAGGGGCGCAGTGCCTCCCTTATCGGGGTCGCCGGGAGACCTTAGTCCTAGCGATCCGTTAAAAGACGGATCGCGCTGCCCGGCGACGACAAATACTGAGGTCAGACCCCACAGAGCAGGCGAAAGCCGGTTTCTTTCCGGGATGAGGCCCATTGATCCCCGGCCGGTCTCGTCATTGCCGGAAAGGGAGGCAGCGCCCACCCCATCCTCCACGTCATTCCGGACGCCGCTCCGCGGCGCTCCGGAATCTCGAAGTACCCTCAGCCCCGTCGCCCGCATGGCCCCGTAGCCCGCATGAGCGCAGCGACATGCGGGAATCCACCCATCCGTCCCGGCCGCTCCGGCCGTCCGCCGCAACCGCCCCTTCCACCCCGCGCGCGCCTCCGCCACCCCCGCCGCGCCGCTTTGCCGCCCACCGATCGCAAAATCGCGGCATCCGACGCCTTGTCTCTGCGAGAATCCTCGCATAGAACACCCCCGCAACCCGGCGGGCCACCCCGCCGCTTCGGCCCCGCGGAGAGGTGGCAGAGTGGTTGAATGCACCGCACTCGAAATGCGGCATAGGTGCAAGCCTATCGGGGGTTCGAATCCCTCCCTCTCCGCCAGACTGGCCCGCAAAGTATTGCTCCGAAATAAGAAAATTTAATCGGATCAATCTCGTACCACATTCTATCCAACAAAAATTCGCGCCTTGGAGCTGGATTTATTTCGCCCGAAATAAATCATTTCCTGCGGTCTAGCGGCCTGTACGTTCCCGCGCCCGAATTTATAGAAGCTCGGATGAAGGCTCGCCCCAGGGGTAGACCAAAGGGATATCGAGGCGCCGCCGCGGTCCTTGAGCCGGGGCAGGTCCGCCAGCTTCTGCGCGCTGCGGCCAGAACGAGGCATGCGCGTCGGGCCGAGATCGCGCTGTTGCTCTCCATCGAGCTCGGATTACGCGCGAGTGAGCTGGCGGCGCTTTGTTTGTCGGATGTCTTCGACGGCGACGGGCGTGTCCGTCCGGTCATTCGTGTCCCGTGGGCCGGCGCGACCCGATGCGTGCCGATGAGAAGTGACGCACTCCGCACTCGACTGGCGGACTATCGCGCGCTGGAAGTTTCTGAGTTCGGCCGTGCCGGTTGGCCGCTACTTCCTTCGCAGAGGGGGCATCATATGTCGGCGAGCTCAATGCAGCGATATCTCACAACACTATATAGAGCGGCCAACATTGCGGGCGGCAGCTCTAGGTCGGGGCGACGTACATTCGTCGCGGGCCTGCTGATGCTAGGGTTGAACGATCTAGAGATACGATGATGTGAGGAGAAGTGGACGAACATGAGACGCATGCCAGAGCTGGGTCACCTTGCCGAAGGGGCTCCTGGCCGACTTCGGTGTGAGCCGGGACGCCAAGTCGAGGGCGCTTCGTGAGCTTGAGGCCGCCTCTCTGGTCCGCGTGAAGCAGGTGAGGGGAAGGGCCGCTCTGGTGTGCCTGCACCTCGAGGACCAGCCCATTAGCGCGGTGCGGCTTCCGTGAAAGAATGACCAGTGGCGCATGACCGAGGCTGACATCAGTTCGACGGAGGTGCCCTACGAGATCCCCGCCGGCCAGCTCTGCGAGCTTCGTGCGCTCAGCGGGCATCGCTATGTGGCCCTTGCGGGTTGCTGAGAAGTCGTGGGCCAACATTGAGACTTTCCTCGAAGCCTTCCAGTACGCTCTGGGGACGCTGAAGCCGATGGGATGGGACGCTCTCGACTTGAGCAAGACTTTCGGCCTAGCTCGTGGAGCCTCATCCCACAGCCAGAAAGGAGCATTCAGAGAATCCGCAGCTGCGACGCTAGGTTTATAAGCGCGTGCCTGAGTTGATTCCAAGATTGTTCCGGCGGGCTTTCGCGCTACGCGGCTTTCCGGGTAGGTAGACGCGTTGCGCCGCACCCTTAACCCCCTTCGACTGACACTTAGATCAGGTCAGTTTCGACCCTAGCCCGTGCCTTTGCTTTGACGGTAAAGACGTTGCCACTGTCTGGATCAATGCACCAGCATCTATGAACCACGCCATTGCGGGTCAATGATCTGGTCCAGCTCATCTAGTACGTCTAGATCATCAATACAGAATTCAGCGGCAGACAGCAGTACACCTTGGGCGCCGTGAGTGGCGATCGCTCGATGTGGATGCGGGGCGGGAGCGTTTGGCCCCTCCCGAAATGTCGCTGGCCTCCCGCGCCACGGCATTGATGCTGCGCATCGAGGTCAGGCTAAGGCGCGCGCCGAAAGTACAACATGACGGCAACAACGATGACAAACGCAGCGAAGGCCCAGCCGTTATTGACGGCGGGCAGCAGGGCGATCAGATCGGCGGGCTTCATTTTAGGCTCCCAAGTTTCGGAGCCCTTCAATGTCACCACATTTTAGCAAGGCGCAATGCACCCTTCCAAGGAAGGGGGTGAACCGCGGGACGTGCCCCTATTGATCTATGAATGTTGCAGCGTGTGTATAGTGGGTTGGATGTAATTCACTGAATATTATTTTGGGTGAACAGCCAGTCGCCCGGCGGCTGTCCTCAGATTCGCCCACCCCGTGTCTCCGGGGTCGGGGGCGGGCGTTCTTAAATTCGCCCCGGCCTCCATTGTAGTTCGCATATTGGATCGCAATATGCGGTGAGCGGCATTCGCCGCTCCAAGGAGATATCCGTGAGCGAAAATGTAGCAGCAAAACAGGCCGACGTCGAAAAAATCAAAGTCAACGAGGCCAAGTGGTCTAAGCCGCTGATGGCCGCAGGGTGGACGGCCATGCCCAGCGTCATCATCGAAAAGCAGGAAGCGCTTGGCCTCGACGCTATCGACATGAATATCATCCTCCACCTTTCCCACTACTGGTGGACCCCAGATAACCTCCCTCATCCCTCGGTCGAGACGATCGCCAAGGCGGTCGGCGTTACGCCCCGGACGATTCAGAAGCGCATCAAGGCCCTTCATGAGCTTGGGTTGCTGGAGCGCGAGGAGCGGCGCTATACCCATCATGGAAGCACGACCAACAAATACGGCTTCAAGGGGCTGATCGAAAAGGCCACGCCTTTTGCTCAAGAAAAACTGGCGGAGATCCAGCAGAAGCAGCAGGCGAAGCAGGAGCGCCTGGCGCGCAAGAAGCCCAAGCTGACCGTCGTTCCTGGAGGCGTCCCGCCGTCATAATCGTGGCGCAACGCCAAAATCCATCTCAGCCTGATGCATCCCAAACTACGGAGGCACCCGGACCTAGAGCCGGACCAAGATGAGGGAGGCATGCGAGCGCAACGAGAGCGGCAAGCTACCGAAGCGCCCGCCGGTACGGCATCCATGGCCGTGTTAAACCCAATTTCACTTGCGACGCGGTGGGCAAAGCCAGAGAGCTGCTCAGCTTAAACGCAACGGCTGGCGTGCCGTTGACACGCCTAGCCGCGCGTATCGATCGGTCGCTTATGGATTAGTGCCCCATTCCGGTCCCGATGGCTCTGCCGTTTGGCTTAACGGATGTGTTTCGAAGAGTGTTTTTAGCGGTCGTCATGTCAGTCTCCTTTTTATATCCTTGTCGAGATGGGAAAAGCGCTCGCGGAAATAGGCAAGCCCAGGCTCGTCCTTGATCGCGACGACCTCACCCGGAGAATAGGCAAATCGCTCAAAGCCCGGGTCTAGACGCAGCAGTTCCGTGTAGAAGAACAGCATGTCGTTGTCGCTGGCCTTCAACCGTGACGCCAGTTCGAGCCCGTTGACGGCGGCCTGCCACAAGCACGGGTTCTCTTTGAGAAAGCCCTTAAGAGATCCGAGCGCGTCCTGTTGACGGAGCGTCTGAAACACGCTTTCCTCCGAGCGAAAGCCCAGCTTGCTCTGCTCAGCGATCGCGACCATCCAGTTGCAATGAAGAGCCTGATCGAGCGCCTTCAAATGCTGGTGCTCAGCCTCGCGCCTCTCATCCAAAAGGGCAGCGGCGACGATCTTGCGACCATCGAGCAACCTCTTTTCTGCATTGCGTAGCGCACTGCCAGGGCCACCGAAGACGGCGTTTCCCTTGTGCTGCAACGCGCGCGCCAACGAGGCCAGCGCGAGCAGGTATTGATTGCCCGCCCTGAACCATGCGGACTTCGGGTAGCTATCTGCCAGCATGCCTTCAATCTCGACAATGCGCGCGAGAAGGGCGGGTGTGCCGGGATCAGCCTTGAGATTTGTCAGATCGGCACGAGCGTTCATGAGATGCTCGGGGAGAAACGACAGTTGTAGGCGCTGCCACTCGCGATCGATATTCTGCTTGTTGATCGGAGAAATGGTTTTCGCCGCGCCGGGCACCGTCAAGATCCTCCGGAGGTGCCGCTCTCCGAGGCCCACCCTGCGACTGACTGCAGGCAGACTCCCGTAGTGGGTGCGGAGGAACATTACCTTGCCAGGATACATCGCCATTGAGCACCTCCTTCCACAACACATAGTCGGCGGCGGCGATTGCTCAAGCGGGGTGGCCGGACATGGGAGCGGCCCTATGTCCAGACAGGCGGCCGGCCGTATAACCTATTGATAAGTTTGATATTTTTTAATTGGCGTGCGACCAATGGCGGGTCGATCGTCGTCGACCTGTCGGCTCAAGCTGGCGGCCATGATAACGGAGCGAGGAGATTCCTATGAACAAGCGCGTAACCGAGATCGAGACCGTGATCGCCTACAAGGTCGACGGTGAGACCAAGGCGCACTTCGCGAAGAAGCTGGCTGTCGACGCGAGCCTGCACTTCGAGAACGTCCGCCAGGAGGGCTCGCACCTCGTGGGCGACATCGTCCTGAAGGTGGACATGGGTTTCAGCTCGATCGAGGCGCGGGAGCCGTTCGACCTCGACACCGGGCTCGGCAACCCGATCGTCGTGGATCTCTCCACCATCACGCTGCCGATCATCGGTGACGTCGAGGTGGTGGCGGAATTCTCCTACGACATCCCGCAGCGCCAGCTGTCGGTTGTGCTGACGCTGGCCGGCATCATCACCCTCGCCAAGGTGACCACCCACTTCTGACCTGCCATCACCGGCAGAAATCCAAAAGGAAGAGCCGCGTTCCGACGTGGCTCTTTACTTTAACGTGTGAACTGGTGGAGCAGTAGTATGCCTCGAACGAAAGGCTCGGTCTGGGATGAGTTCCTGTGGTCGCAGCATAAGGTCGATGTCGGGTGATCTCGGACCTATCTAACCGCATTCGCGATTTTATCTATCAAGCAGGAAAGCTTGGCTGCACGGTCGCGAATGCTTTGTAGATCGCTTGTGGACCTGCTCTCGCCTGTCCTGCTGCGTCGCGCCGAAGTGGTCTGGTATCCGGGCTTGACATAGCCGCGTTCGACATAGTCACCCACGAATAGCGCGTGAACGAAACTGTTCCGATCCTTAGCTACTTCCTTCAGTTCCTTTTCGGCGTGCGGTATAAGGGCTGCGATCTGCGCGTCGCTTACTCGGCCCCTGATGGTTTGTGCCCAAAGTGGCCCCTGATGCCCGGCCGGTTCGTTTCGAATTTTCTCGGATGCGATAGGGTCGACACGCTCCGCCGAGTTAATCAGCATGCTCTCTATCAAGCCCATTATTTCTACTAGCTCCCCAAGTACCGCGTGCTGGTCCTTGCTAAGGACCAAATTTGGCTCGCTCTCTGTTGTCATCTTGGGATCACCGCTCGCCAGACCGTCATGTTGACGATAGTTCCTTTGCCGAAGTCTTCATGGCTCACGACATTACGTAACGGCTGCACTTGTACTGATATCGCTGGACCTCAGAGTAATCCTTGCAGCACATGTAGCACTCCAGCTCGAAAGTTGACGTTGGTCGCAGAGGTACGACCCGCCCTGTCTCCGAGACTATCCTCCCGGAAGACCTATAAGGCACTTGATGTATGCACCGATGTTTTGCTCAGTGAGGTCCGACAACGCCTTGATTGGTGGAAGACCTTGCCCGTCGAACATCGGCGGCATTGAGAAACGTGCAATCTGAACGGTCCCTTGGGAGGCGTAGAAGCGAAAACCGCGATTTCGTAATGTGAAAAGAAGTCCTGGGGTTTCTGAAGCAGCATCTTTTCTCACAAAAGCAAAGTCGCTCCCGATTTCCCCTTTTACTCTGGTAAGATATTCTTCCGCGATTGTCTGTAAGGTCCGATCGATCGCTGCATCGACGGCTTTTATCTTCTCGATCTTAGCTTGAGTTTCTGCTTTCTGTCGCGCTTCGCGCTCGGAGCGTTCCTTGTATAGCCGCCCGAGTTCAGTAGGATCCATTTAACAGCCTCCAAAACATCGTACGTGAGTGCAGCCCGTGAAGTATAAGCGCACACTTGGTGTTGTTCTAGTCGCGGAGTTCTCACCTTTCTGTTGAGCATCAGGTTCGCGTGGGCTTAGCGCTCCGGTGACTGGACGTGCGAGAGTTCGCGCTCGATACTCGCGCTCAATGAGCCTCTCGCCTAACGGCTTGTTTAAGTGCTCCGCATGACGAAGCGTACGCAACCTGAGGCCGGCCACGACTAGAGCTGCTGAACGATTCTCGCCTGCGCCTCAGGGCTAGCCTCGATATATCGTTGGGTTGTTCTCAGGTTCGTGTGTCCTGCGAGCAGCTGGACATCTCTCAACGACCCGCCGACAGTCGAAATCTTTCTCGCCGCAGCTGTGATGAACGTCCGCCGGCCGTTATGGCTCGAGCATCCATTGAAGCCCAACTCGTCGTACCAACGTAAGAATAGATTCACGATCGCCTGAGCCGATGTTCGACCCGCCCGTTCTGTCGATATGACGAACAGTGATCCCTTCGGCTGTATAGACCTCCACACGATCAGGGCCGACCGTAACTCGGTGTTTAGCGGGATGGTCCGCCCAGAACTCCCCTTGCTCGCCTCATCTCGTAGGGCAATCGCCGACCCGATCTCACCTGTTGCCTCAGTGATCATGTCCCAGGTCAGGCAGGCGATCTCCTTGGCCCTGAGGCCTGCCTTGGACGAGAGCAGGAAGATCACTCGATTCCGTTCGGGGTATCTCGTTTTAGCCAGATACCCCAGGGTAGCCTCGACCTGTCCCTTGGCCAGGACCTTCGCCTGCTTTCCCAACGCCATTCCTGTCCTCCAACCCGTTATGTTTGGGCCATAGGATGACGAACTATAACCAGCCACGGGACGGCGTACACGGCAGACCTCGCACGAGGTTAGACGCGTCAATGGCTTAGAAGAACTGATGATAGAATGGACCAAGTATCATCAGTCATGCGACGTCGACTTGCTGCTCGTGGGACAGGAAGTTGCTGTGTTGAGACGGTCACCATCCCGCGCGAGATCATCAACGATCTCGACAACAATCATGATCGCTCCGTTATCGGAAGAAAGAACATCATCCAAAATGGGTTGCCGTTTGTCTTAGGTGTGGTTGAGCAGACGTTGAGCGATGTGAGTTCCGTTCCGTCTCGCATCGTCCTGACGCACGGCGCAATTTCGCCGGGTGCGTTCTGACGCCCGCTAGGTCAGCGGAGCAAATTCAAGGCCAAAAGCACGCTCCGATTTCTTTGCCAGGAAGGCTTGGACGGCAGGATTGATAGACTTTGCCCTGGATAAGATCGCATCTCGGTCTGCGACGTCGCTCTTGCAGCCAAAATAGATTGCGGCGAGTTCGAGCGGATGGAAGTTGACAAACTCCGCCGACATTTTTTTTGAGAAGTCAGCAACTCGCCATTCCTGCTCGTATTGCCAATCCCAAGCTTTGGTCAAGATCGTGCGCTTGACGATGCTTTCGCGCTGCAAATCGGCACGACCCGTGAATAAATCGCGCAACTCATTTTGATCCACCAAACGCGGCATACTTTTCGAATAGACGATGGGTTCTGCAACCGACCAAGAGCTATCGGTCTCTTCGAGGCAAGCCAAGCGGATAACAACCCCGCGGTGGTGGTCCGCGTAGTGTGACCACATAAGTAGATTGTCATTCACGGCTGACAGACAAAGTATGTTGTACTTCTTGAAGTGATTGCGCAATTCCTCATGCATTCGCGAGATATCGACGGGCAAATTTTTGATCGCCGTCCGAAAAGCATCTTCCAAGAAATTATCGAGAACAGCGGGTGGGAGGCGCGGGGTGAGAGTCTGAAGTCGCGACAGCAT
This sequence comes from Pseudomonadota bacterium, assembly GCA_040756765.1. Classification (GTDB taxonomy): domain Bacteria; phylum Pseudomonadota; class Alphaproteobacteria; order Rhizobiales; family Xanthobacteraceae; genus Bradyrhizobium_A. Next base: position 42,849 of record JBFLYG010000002.1, read on the forward strand.
GTTGCCGAGACCGATGCTAGGCTCGAAGCCGCGCTTGCCGAGCAGGATTTCGCATGTGTCTTGCTTGCACAATCTGACCAGATCGTCGGGATCGAACTCGAGATGCAAATCGAACTGCATGTCAAAGGGATCATTAAAGTCGGTCGCTGGTGACCATTTCAGAGTGCGATTTGCCAAGACAGCCTTTGCTGTCTCGCAACTCATGTATTTGTAAAAATAATCGCGGTTATGCCTCCAATGCTCGGGCCTGCCTCGTGAGGTCATCCTAGATCCCCAAGTTCTCGCCACATCACTAGCAGGAAATCAATCCAGCCAGCAGCCGCGATAGTACGTTTCGTTCTGAACATCCGATACGAGAATTAATGCCGCGCGCACGACCAGCGTCGTGTGGGCCCCTTCCGTTGCCAGCTTCCAGATATAATGAAGGTCAACTGGCACACCGTACTTCCCGGGAATGTGGTCCACCTGCATTTACGGCATTTAAGCATTTCCACGTCGCTGGCCAGTGTACGCGCGCACGCACGGAGGTAGAATCGGTTGGGTTTTATCCAAGTCATGGAGAGCCCAATGCCCGTCCTGAAGTCCCTCTCGTTCACCAGCTTGCCCAAGTCCTCTAACGATCCGATTCTTGCCCGTAGGGCCAAGTTCGCGGCCAAGCTGGAGGAGCAGAAGATGCTTCTGGCCGACCCGGCCTATATCCGGACCATCCAGCGGACGGCCGAGGTGGACGGCCAGAAGCAGCCCACCGTACTGAGGCAGCGCGTCCGCCCCTGGTGGAAGACCGATCAGTCGGGCCAGTTAGTAATGTCTGTGAAGTTTGGGGCCAGGCCCATCGAGTTTGAGAAGGGAAAGGCCGGTATCCTGGTCCCGTCCAAGGACAAGCTGCCGGCGGTCATCGACACCCTGATTGAGGCGGTCCGTGCCGGCGAACTGGACGACCTGCTTGCCCAGGCCAGCAAGGCGCGCCCGGTCCCGAAGCCTAAGCGGGCGGCCTGATCCGATGCGAGTGGAGGGGCGGGAGCGGTCCCGCCCAGTCTGCCTCAGTCCCAGGAAACGAGCTTTCGGCAACTTCTCTCGTATCTGGCACTGATGCCGCAGTGCAGGAAACGAGCGCTGCGTGTCCAGCGCGGAGTTCGACTGCTGTCAACTTCTGGCTAGCTTGCGCACGATCTGCGCTGGGTCGAAGTCGAGCACGCGGCCCAGCTCGATCAGCTCCACGACATCGATACGACGCTGGCCGGACTCCATGTGTGTGACCCAGGATTGGTAGACGCCCAGCTTCTCGGCGAGGTCGACCTGCCGCAGGCCAGCCCTCTTCCGCTGCTCGACGAGCATGGCGGCAAGCTTTTTCTGTAGCGGTGACGTCACCGTCTTCGGCATCTGGCCCCCAGGGAGGGCCAGAGAGTTAAACCGACTTTCCAGATACCTAAAAAATCGGTATTTGACTGGTTACGCGAGCAACGGGCCGATTAATATGGCTGGGTCGGACCATTCATTTGCAGGGGGAAATCATGACAACGGAAGCCGGCCAATCTCGGCCATCCAATATCGGGGTAAAGTCCATTGTCGCCGCCATTGCCTTCGTCGGGCTGGTCGTCGGCCTCGCGGTCGCGTCGAACAAGCTGCTCGATCGAGCTGGTATAGCGACCGGACCCGGCCTTACGATCGAGCAGCGGAAGGAGAAGGCCCTCCGGAATCAGCGCGAGTGGGATCGATCGGCCTCCGACACCCCCGCGCGAAAGACGGCCGCCATGTGCACAGATGACGAGGTCGTCGAGGTCGCCAAGCGTCTGATCAACGAACAGACCCCCAACGCGACTAAGCTTGGCCGAACCCTCCAAGAGCTGGAGGCGGCCAGAGGAGGAGGGGTGGCCGACGTCATCAAGGCTCGAGAGAAGACACTTCAGGAGACGAGGGACATGTACGCGCGAAATCCTCTCGATCCCAACAACAAGTACGACAGCGATCAACTGGCTGAGCGGGTGAAGAACATCACGGGGCAGGAAGCGGAGATCTCGCGCCTGAAGGCCAAGCTCGCCGAGGAAACACAGAAGAAGGCATCGTCGCAGATCCAGATCATCGAGAACGAGATCTTCGTCGTCGATGAGCCGTTCTCAACCGAGTACGAGCCGAACATCGATCGGGTCACGTGCCAGGTTCGGTACAGGGTCAAAGGGCCCGGACATGGCGACGACGTCCACGACGCCATCTACACGGTCCAGCCGGGACGGCAGGATTGGATCATCAACCTAATGACATTGTCCTAAGCGCCGCCAATTTGAGTTGGTCAGCGCCAGCGGCCCGTCAGATTTTACCGGATAAAACGCACCAACAGACTAGAACGAATTCGCGAACTCGATATCGGCCTTGAGCGTGAGAATGCGCACCTTCACCGATGTCGGTTTGCGAGTGGTAGGGGGCACTTACCGACCGTAGACTCTTGTGGCGAGAGAAGTGCCGGCCTTGATTCGGGGCCATGGGTACGGAGCAGGAAAACTTCTGCCCTCCTCTAGCGCTTGAGCGACGTCGATACCTCGCTCTAGAAACGCTATACGTTCCTTCTCTTCAGCACGAAGGTCCAAGAAATCAGCGACCTCGTCGGCTAGCTCAACACTTCTTCGCACAATATCTGTGCCAGTGAAGCGAAGAACAGGAATGCCGTACTTCTGTAGCGCCCGGTCGCGCTTGCGATCCTTGCTAGCTTGCTCCACCGTTCGTTCGTGGAATTGATGGCCATCGCACTCGATCGCGACCATAGGGAAAGACCCAGTCAAACCTGGGATAAAGATAGCGAAATCTAACCTGCCGATGACTTCATATGCGAGCTGCGGGACAATCGCAAATGTGCCGCGTCGATTCTTTAGGTCGGGAGTTTGAAGTAGCGAAGTGTATTCCTGTTGAGAGTATATCCAGCACCCCCACTTCGCATAATAGGTAGACAATCGTTCGAAGAGTGCTAATCCAAATACTAGCTCAACGGGGCTATCCACCATCCCCCAAAGCTTACAAGCGACAGAATTTGACGCGTAATTCGTTGACACTGGTGCCTGCACGCGGGCCTCCGGGTGTATTAACAGCCATCCCGAATCATAGTGGGCTAGCAGCTTAACACGAGGGGCGCGTTTGTAGGTGGGCGCGGTTACTTTGACAGGCTTTCGCGGTGACTGAGAGGAGGTGCCGGATAACGTTCGATGTCTACAAGGGGATTGCCTGACGCTTTGTTAGGTCTCGACCGGTTACGCGTCCGGGAGCCCGCGCTAAGCTTCCATCATGATATGATCATTCCAGTTTCCCGTTGAGCTACGGTGACTAATCATGAAAGAACCATCTTCGCTCCGCTGTCGCGTCTTCGTGGATGATAGCGTTCATGATGTGGATGGCTTTGTCCTCACGGCCGCTGTCATCACGTTTGACGATCTCTCGCCTAAAATTGCCGAGCTGTTGCGTGGAGTTGGTCTCAAGCCCGGTATCGACGAGTACAAAAGCCATTCTCGAAAAGATAGCGATGAACCCTCGCGTCGTTTGCGTAGCGAACTTGGCGAGTTGCTCTATCAGAGTGGCGCGCGTATTGCCTTGGCTGTGACGCCTCGAGGCCAGCGAGACGCAGCAGGCGTAGATATGCTTGCGTTGCTGGCGCGATTGAAGAGCGATGGAGCGCTCGGGCCGTCCGAAGTCAGCGTTTGGCTTGACGAGGGCCTTCTGACAGGAGCGGCGAGCAGCTGGTTAGAGAGCCATCCATCACACGGATTGCTGATCGAGTCTGAGCAGGATTCCAAGAAGGTATTGGAATTGCAGCTCGCTGATCTGGTCGCTCACACCGCATCGACAATCATTCGGTGCGAACTTGGGTCGATATCCAAAATGGTCCCAGCTGGGCCCAATAGCGGCTACGATCCGAACGAGCTGTTTCCCCTTGAGTTCGGGCTATGGGCGGGATTGCGCTACAATCTGGCGGGGCTGCAGATCAAGCAATCCGACTTAAATGGACTAGACTTTCAGACGTACTACGCATTTGGGCTGTCTATTAACGAGCAATGCTCACCAATGGTGAAAGCGGCAGTCAGAGCGCAGCTGGAAACAGTCTATCTGGGCTGTATCCACTAGAAGAGCATCGCGGTGATTGCGAACTTTAGTCCGGAGCCTCCTGGCAACCGCTTGATTGGCCGTAGCTCCCCGCAGCTATGTCATGGGGACCTTTGATTCCTTCCCGACTCGTGTAGAAGCGCGGCGCGACGAGTTCCAACTAACAAGCGACTTCGCGTATAGTCAGTACGCTAGCAGCGCCCTCGGGGCGACGAACTCAGGGCATTCTTCATGGCGACCGTGCACGTTCTTCAGGCCTCCTCCGCGGCGTTTGGAATCATTTCTGCGGTGTCTTGGTTCATTTCATCAAGAATCGTCATTCCCACACGGTATCTGAATCCGGGTACATTCCTGGTGCCCGGTTCGCAAACGCCTCGGAAGTTAGACCCAATCGTTTTGGCTCTTCGCACTCAGAGTAAATGGAGTGCTACTGGAGCAATGTCGGCTTCTGTTTCAGTTGTTCTCGGACTTGCGGCCAGTTGGCTTCCTTGATGTGATGTAGTTTGTCGGTAAGCTCTGCGGCATATTTTCATACCTCCTCCATTTGAAGGTGTGACTGCAGCCATTCTTTTCCTACCTTAGGCGGGGCCAATCTCTTGGAGGTAGTGACCATCAAGGGCCAGAGTTGAGCGGTGGGCCTAGGTATCCTGAAATTAGGGAGTCGGGCCAGCGGTCCCTCCAAAAATGATCGATGCCTTCGGATGGGGACTGGAGAATGATTTCAGGATACCCTTTCCATCCTGGGATAGCCCTCGGTCACAAGCCCACTCTTCTGTTGTATGTAGGCGTTTCGCGTCCGCGCAGCGGTCGTCCGCGGACATGCCCTATTGTCCCCCCCCCCTCTTCCGGAGCCCCCTTTGCCCCCCACTATCCTCATCACCGGCACCAGCGGCTTTGTCGGCAGCGCGCTGGGGCGGGCGTTGCGTGCCAGGGGTTTTGAGGTTACGGGCGTCAGCCGGCGGCCGGCGCGGGCGGGGGCGGTGGATCGCCAGCTGCAGCACGATCTCGCCGCGCCGCTGCAGCCTGATCTGCCGCGCGCGGACATTGTCGTGCATGCCGCGGCGCTGGCCTCGCCCTGGGCGCGGCCGGCCGATTATCGCCGCAACATCGTCGATGCCACGCGCCACATGCTCGCCCATGCGCGGCGCACGGGGGCGGAGCACTTTGTGCTGATCTCGACCACGGCGGTGCTCTATCGCGCCGGCGATCAGTTCGGCCTCACCGAGGACGATCCCTATCCCGCTGAGCCCATCAACGGCTATGCCGCAGCCAAGCGCGCGGCGGAGGAGGAGGTGCGCGCGGCGTGGCCCACCGCATCGATCCTGCGGCCGCGCGCGGTCTATGGCCCCGGCGACACCGTGCTGTTCCCCCGCATCCTCGATGCCGCGCGCAAGGGCGTGCTGCCGCGCATCGTGCGCGCCGATGGCGTCTCGCCGGTCGCCGATGTCGTCTACATCGACAACCTCGTGCACGCCGTCGCCGTCGCGATCGCGCGGCGCCTCGCCGGCGTCGTCCATGTCACCGACGGCCAGCCGGTCGATACCGGCCATCTGCTCGCCGAGGTGCTCACGCGGCTCGGCATTCCCCAGCCGAAATTCCGCTGGTCCTATGCCAATGCGATGCGCCTCGCGGCGGTCGCCGAATGGGGCTCGCGCAACTTCTTCGGCTGGCGCGAGCCGCCGATCACGCGCTTCGGCGTCTCGGCGCTCACCCATTGCAAGACGTTTGCGCCACAGCGCATGCTGGCGCTGATCGGGCCGCCGCCGGTCACCACCGCAGAGGGCGTCGCCGCCTTCGTCGCCTGGCAGCAGGCCGGAGCGCCGCTGTGACCCTCGCCTTCTGGCTCATCGCGGCTCTCTTCGTCGGCCTCGATCTCGTGCGCCGCACCCTGGCGCTGCGCGCCATCGCGGCGCAGGCGCAGGCGCAGCTTACCGCCGCGGCCGACGAGGCCGCCGTCACCGCGCTGCAGCCGATCCTCGGCGGCGATCCGGCGCTGCAGCAGTGCCTGGAAGCCAACCTGCGCAACGCGCCGCGGGCGCGCTTTCTCTGGCTGGTCGACGACGATGATTTGGAGGGGCAGGCCGCCGCCCAGGCGGCGCTGGCCGCAACCCATCATCCCGCGACCACCCTCCTGCGCGCGCCGCGGCCGCCCGCCGGCCTCAACCCCAAGAGCGTCAAGCTGGCGGCGGCGCTCGGCCATGTCGACACTGTCTTCGTCGCCGTGCTCGACGACGACACCATCCTGCCGCCGGGCACGCTCGGGGCCGTCGCGGCGCTGGCCGGCACGAGCGTGCTGGTCACCGGCCTGCCGCTCTATGCCGCGCGCGCCACGCTGGCGTCGCGCCTCGTCACCGGCTTCGTCAACGCCAATTCGGCGCTCACCTATCTGCCGGCGGCGCGGCTCGGGCTGGCGCGCACCATCAACGGCATGTTCTCGCTGATGCGCACCGAGGATCTGCGCGCGCGCGGCGGCTTTGCGCGCATCGTCCACGAGGTCACCGACGATTATGCGCTGGCGCGCCTGTTCCTCGATGCCGGCGGCCGCATCGTGCAGGCGGTCGCCCCCGTCACGGTGATCACCACGGTGCGCGGGGGGCGCCACTGGCTCGCGCTGATGCGGCGCTGGATGGTGTTCGCGCGGCTCTATCTCCGCGAGAACCTGTCGCCGGGGCTGGCGCTCCTCGTCGTGCTGCCGGAATTTCTGGCGCTGCCGCTGCTGCTCGCGGGCCTCTTCGTGTCCGCGCCAGCGGCGGCGCTCGCCGTCGTCCTGCTGGTGGCCAAGGCGCTGGCAACCCGCGCGCTGGTGTGGCGGCTCACCGGGCAGGCGCCGCCGCTGTCCGATGTGCCCTTCGAGATCGCCGCCGCGCTGCTGCTGCCGCTGCACGCGGTGTCGTCTTCTCTCGCGCCCCACCGCATCCGCTGGCGCAACCGCGACCTCACCCTCGACGGCCGGCGGATCGTCGATGGCTGATCCGTATGCCCAGCGGCTGGCGACGCTCGATCCCACCGGCTTCCTGCTGCCACGCGCCGCGCAGCGGCTCTGCCTGCTCACCGGCCAGAGCGATTTCGCCACCAGCGCGCTGCCGCCGGACAAGCACGCCTTTCTCGCCGCCGTCGCGCCCCCCGGCGCGGTGGTGACGCCGGTCGGCTTTCCCTGGCATGCCTCATTCGCCGCGCCGTCCGCCGGGCCGGTGCCGCTGGCGCGCGCCAGCGTGCGCAACGCCCGGCAGTGGATCTGGGCGCGCCACAGCGCCGTCTATCGCGCCGCGCTCGCGACCATCGTCGGCACGCTGCTCGCCCGCACCGAGCAGCGCCTGCTGCTGGTCACCGGCAGCTGCGGCGTCGACCTGCTCACCGCAGCGCTCGCCCGCCTGCCGGCGCACGGCCCCGAGATTGTTGCGGCGATCGTCGGCCCCGCCGGCCGCGCGCCGCCCAAAGGCCGCCTGACCCGTGCGCTGGTGGTGCAAGGCCGCCGCGACATCTGGAGCCGCGCCCTGTGGCGCGGCGCAGTCGACGAACGGCCGCCGTGCGGCCATCTCGACTACTATGGCGATGCCGCCACCCGCGCCGCGATCGCGGCGTTCTTTGCGGAGGTGGGCTAAGGCGGGGTGAGGGTGAGGTTGAGCTGCCATCCGTCATCCGGGAACGGGTTCGGCGTGGTGGCTTTAGGTCCTCTATGGGACATAATAGGGCTCTACATTTTCGGCGTCATCACCGGGCCGGCGCGAAGCGCCGAGACAGTCCAAGCCGGATGTTTCCGGCTTGGACCATCAAAGAACGCAACTCGGCTGAGCCGAGTTGCTATGGATCCAGCTTCAAAGCTTACGTTTTGCTATGACCAAGCTGGATTGCCGGGTCTTCGCCCGGCAATGACGAAGTGGGTGTGGCGAGCTTCGAGATTCTCTCGCAATGGCCTATGAGAGACGTGCCGAGAAAGAGGGGAGGCCCTTGCACGACGCCACACCATCGAAACCCCTGCGCATCGCCTTTGTCGCGCCGCCCTTCGCCGGCCATCTCAATCCGCTGCTGGCGCTGGTCGAGGCGGCGCGCGATGCCGGGCATGATGTGCGCGTGATCACCGGCGCGCGCAAGCGCGCCGCGGTCGAGGGGCGCGGACTTGCGGCGGTGACGCTCGATTGCCTCGCAGGGCCGATGCTCGAAGACATCGCCGACACCGCGGCGCCGGTGCGCGGCCATCCCGGCCGGCTGCTCGCCCAGCTGCGCCGCTCGCTCGCCGTCGCTCTGCTGGCGCGCGACGAGCTGCTCGGCCTGTGGCGCGCGGCGCCGCCGGACCTCGTGGTCGCCGATTCCGTCGCGGTGTCCGCCGGGCTCGCCGCCACCGCGCTCGGCATTCCCTGGATCACCACCATCGCGACGCCGTTCGCCATCGAAGGCCGCCGCGGCCCGCCGTCCTATCTCGGCGGCTGGGGCGCGGGCGACGGCGCGCTGCATCGCCTGCGCGATGCCGCGGGCTGGGCGTTCGTCCGCACCATGAAGAGGGCGTTGGCGTTCGCGGCGCGCCGCGAGCTCGCGGCGCTTGGCGCGCAGCTCTACCGCCCCGACGGCAGCGAGACCTGCTATTCGCCGACATCCATTCTCGGCTTCGGCCTGACGGAGCTGGAATTCGCACGCGACTGGCCGGCGGCGTTCCAGATGATCGGGCCGCTCACCCCAAACCCGGAGGCGGTCGCGCCGCCGGCCTTGCCGCCGGGGCGGCCGCGCGTGCTGGTCACGCTCGGCACCCATCTGCCCTGGGCCAAGGCGACGCTCGCCGACGATCTCGCCCGCCTTGCCGCGGCGCGGCCAGGCGTCACTTTTGTCGGCAGCCTCGGCACCGCGGAGGCGGGCCTTGCGGCAAGGCCGCTCGCTGACAACGCCGTGCTGCTGCCGTTCGTGCCCTATGACGCGCAGCTCGCGGCATTCGATGCGGTGATCCATCATGGCGGCGCCGGCATCACCTATGCCGCGATCGCCGCCGCCAAGCCGGCGCTGGTCGTGCCGCACGACTATGACCAGTTCGACTATGCGGCGCGCGTCGTCGCCAAGGGCGCGGGCCTGCGCGCAACGCGCCTTGTCAGCGACGCGACGTGTGCCGCGCTCGACCGCGTGCTGCAGCCGCAGCTGTTTCCGGCGCTGCCCGCGCTCGCCCGCGCTGCGGCGCGCTACCGGCCGCGCGCCGCGTTCCTCGCCGAGGTCGACAGGGTGGTCGGCGCGCACAGCCGCTGAGCCAGAACATCGTCGCCGAGCGGGATGCGCCGCTCAAAGCGGCGGAATTTGTCGTCGAGCGGCGGCAGCACCAGCGGCACTGTCGTGACATCACATTCGCAGCAGCTCTTCGCGGCCTCCACCGCGCGGCGGACGTTATCGGCAGCAAGATGCTCCGGCAGGTGCAGCGTCATGCGCGCGGCGTCGGTCTGCACCAGGCGGAACGGCGCGCCGTCGAGCGCCGGCGCGATCTCCTGATGGACGGCGCGCGGAAACAGCAGTCTGCCCGATGGCGCCAGGAGCACATCCGACAGGCGGCCCTCGATCGCCGCGATCGCCGGCAGCGCCGAGCCGCACGGGCACGGCCCGTCGCTTTCCATCGCGATGTCGTCGGTGCGATAGCGCAGCAGGCGCTGCGGGCCATGGCGCGTCATGTCGGTGACGATGGGGATGAAGCGGTCGGGCGCCGCGACGAACGACGCGCGCTCGAACTGCACGATGTCGACATTGAGATGCAGCCGGCCATGGGCGCAGCTCGCGCCGAAAAACCCTTCCGCCGCCTGGTAGACCTGGCGCACCGGCGCGCCGAGCCGGGCGCGCAGCACGGCTGCGTCCTCCGGCCACAGCGGCTCGCCGCCGGCGACGACGAGGCGGACCTGCCACGGTGCGCGCGCAAAGGTCGCGCTCTCGACAATGCGCCGCAGCGCGAATGGCGGGCCGACAATGATGTTGGGGCGGAACGCGGCGAGGCCTGCGGCGATCGCCTCTTCGCCGCGTCCGAGCGGGAAGAACGCGGTGCGCCTCTGCGTCTGGTGATAGAGGCGGCTGTCGTGGCGCAGCAGCACCGCGACGCGCCCTGCGCGCACGAAGTCGACGAGCTCGCCGGTCGTCAGCACGCGGGCGAGAAACGTGCCGAGCCAGCGCGCGCGGTCGCGCTGGGAGGCGATGAAGACGCCGGGCGTGCCGAGCGTGCCGGTGGACAGCCCGAAGCTGACGGCATGGCCCGTCGGCTCGCCCGCCGCCTCGCGCCGCGCCAGCTCGCGCGCCTGCGGCAGGTCAAGGCCGAGCGTGTTCCAGGCGGCGAAGTCTGTGCGATAGTCCGCGGGGCTGATGACGGGCGCCGACGGATCGGGCGGCGTGCCGCCGGCGGCCGAGAGCCAGCGCGGCGAGCGCGCCCGCAGCTTCGCACGCGCGAACGCCGTCAGGGCCTCAAGCGAGTTCACGCCGCGTGTCCTCGATCGCGGTGAAGCAGTGCGACGGCACCACCAGCACGTCGGGGCGCTGCTGCGCGAAGCGCTGCAACTGCGCCAGGGTCTGCCGGTAGGCCGCGTAGTCGTCGATGAAGGCGCGCGCCGCTGCCAGCGGCTCGAGCCGCTCGCGGTAGCACAGCGACAGCCAGGCGGCGTCGGCGGCGAGGAACACCTCGCGCCCGCCATGGGTCTCGATCCGGATGCCGAAATGCCCCGGCGCATGGCCGGGCAGCGGCACCGCGAGCACGCTGCGGTCGCCGAAGATGTCGGCGCCCTCGGCAAACGCCTCGTCGCGCGTGGTGACTGTGGCGTGCGGCGCATCCTCGAAGAAGTCGGCGCGCGCGCCGAGGTCGGCCGGAAACAGGTCGCGGATCAGCCCCGCCCGCAGCCGCGCGCCGAAGCCGGCCGGCGCCCGCGCGTCGAATGCTTGCCGCGACAGATAGACCTTGGTGGCCGGAAAGTCCGTCAGGCCGCCGGCGTGATCGGGATGGAGGTGCGACAGCACGATGGCATGGACGTCGCCGGCTGCGATGCCCGCGGCGGCGAGCTGGTGCACGCAGGCCTCGCCCGGCGCGAGGCGATAGGGCAGCACGCGCCGGTACAGCCGCGCCACCGGATCGGTCGCCGTGCGCAGCGCCTCGCCATAGCCGGTGTCGAACAGCACCGCGCCGCGCGTCGGATGGCTGATGCGCCCGACCAGCGCCGGAAACGTGGTGCGGCCGAGCTCCGGCCGCCCCGTCACCATGCAGGTCGGATGCTGGCAGCTGCCGCAGACGATGAGATCGAGCCCGACGCGCACGATGGTCATTCCCAATGAGTTCGAGGACAAGGATCTAACACAATGCCGCGCGACATTCCCGGCGTCATCCCCCGCAGGCGTCATCTCCCGTAGCCCGGGTGAGCGAAGCGATACCCGGGACCGCGGCCCCCACCTCCCCGCATATCGCTGCGCTCATGCGGGCTACGCGCTGGGACACGATGCGACTCCACATTTTCAGCGTCATCACCGGGCCGGCGCGAAGCGCCGAGACCCGGTGATCCAGCTTCAACGGATTCACGTTGCGCCGTGAGCAAGCTGGATTGCCGGATCAAGTCCGGCAATGACGCCGTGGGTGTGGCGAGCTTCGAAGCCGAGCCGGACAACCTTGGGCGCGGTGCCCGCTTCGCTCGCGCTAATACCTGAACACCATCGCCCCCATGCCGAAGCCGGCGGCGGTGCCGAGGAGGAGGCCGAGGTCGCCGCGGCGCAGGCGGCCGGTGGTGATGGCGTGGTGGAGCGTGGTCGGCAGCGACGCGCTCACCTGGTTGCCGTGATCGGCGAGGATGTCCACCATTGCCGCGCCCTTGGCGCCGAGCAGGCGCTTGAGAAAGCGCAGGCCGAGGCGGCTCGCCTGGTGCGGCATCACGCAGGCGATGTCGTCGAGCCGGACGCCGGCTTCGTCCAGCACCCGGGTGATAAAGTCCGGCAGCCGCTCCATGGCAAGGCGCGCCAGCGCCGCGCCGTTCATGCGGAACAGATAATCTTGCTCGGACGGAGGCGGCCGCCGCGGATTCCAGCGCGAGCCGCCGGCGGGGATTTCGCAGAGATGCGCGCCGTCGGGATAGGTTTCGAGGCGGATGGCGAGGATCGCGGACGCACCGTCCGAGCGCCGCAGCACCGCCGCCGCGGCGCCGTCGCCGAACAGCGGCGCGGTTGCCGGGTCTTCGCGATCGAGGCCGAGGGTTGCGGTCTCCACCGCCACCACGGCGGCCTTCGTGGAGGTGCCGAGCGTGATCGCCGCCGCCGCGCCCTCGACCGCCTGCAGGAAGCCGAGGCACGAGGCATTGACGTCATAGGCGGTGATGCCGTCGAGGCCGAGGCGACGCGCGGTCAGCGCCGCGGTGGTCGGGATCGGCTGCTCGGCCATGATCGACGTCACCACCAGGCGATCGAGCGCACCGGTGGCGTCGCCGGCGAGCGCCGCGCGCACCGCCTCGCTCGACATCAGCGACGCGCACTCGTCCTCCGTCGCCGCGTGGCGGCGGGCGACCCCGGTCAGCTTCTCGCTGCGCCCGCGCGGCCAGGCGTTGGCGGCATCGATGTCGGCGGAGGCGATCGTGGTGCGCGGCGTGTAGAGGCCGGTCGCGGCGATGGCTACGGGGAAGACCGTCATGCGTCGTGCGCGAGCCCCAACATGCAAAGAGGTCACTCTAGGGGGCGCGGCCGGGAGACACAACCGCCGCGGCCCTCGACGGCCGGGGACTTGCGCCCTATCTCAGGGGAGGATGCAGGCGATGGAGAGCGTGTCATGACGGACCGGCGGAGCCACTGGGAACATGTCTACGAGACCAAGGGCGAGCATGAAGTCAGCTGGTTTCAGGACAATCCCGCGCCGTCGCTGGAGCTGATCGCGCTGGCCGGCGCCGCGCCGGCATCCGCCATCATCGATATCGGCGGCGGCGCGTCGCGGCTGGTCGATGCCCTGCTGGCGCAGGGTTTTCGCGATCTGACCGTGCTCGACCTGTCGTCCGCCGCGCTCGCGACGGCGCAGGCGCGGCTTGGCCGCGCGGCGGACCGCGTCACCTGGATCGCCGCCGACGTCACCACCTGGCAGCCGCCGCAAGCCTACGACATCTGGCACGACCGCGCCGCGCTGCACTTCCTCAACACGCCGCAGGAGCAGGCGGCGTATCGCGATCGCCTGCGGCAGGCGCTCAAGGTCGGCGGCCATGCCATCATCGGCACCTTCGCGCTCGACGGCCCGGAGAAATGCAGCGGCTTGCCGGTGACGCGGCACAGCGCCGACAGCCTCGGCGCGCTGCTCGGGGCGGACTTCACACTGGTGGACAGCCGCCGGCACGACCACGCGACGCCGTGGCAAGCGGTGCAGCACTTTCAGTTCAGCACGTTTGAGCGCACGCGCTAGACCGGCGGTCACACGCGCATCACGTGTGCTGCCGCGGCACCAGCAGGACGCGCGGCCGCAGCAGCAGCGGCAGCGTGGCGATCAGCGCCGCCGCGGCGCCGATCGCGAACGGCCCGGCATTGGTGGCACCGGCGACCAGCCCGCCGAGCGGGCCGCCGATGGCGAGGCCGAGGTCCCAGGCCGAGGTCACGGCGCCGAGCGCCGCGCTGCGCTCGCGTGGATCGGCGGCCTCGGTCACGAGGCTCGCCAGACAGGGATACAGCATCGACAGCCCGGCGCCGGTCAGCGCGGTAAAGCCGAGCGCGAGCCACGACGTCTGCGCGACGAACAGCCCGGCGAGGCCCGCGGCCTCGACCACGAAGGCGATCAGCAGCACGCGCCGCGCGCCGAAACGATCGACCGATGAACTGCCGGCGAACCGCGTCACCATGAAGGTGACGCCGAACACCGTGAGCGCAAGATTCTCGCCGGCGAGCTGCAGCGCCGCGAAGCGCGGCACCAGGAACGCGGCGATGACGCCATAGCCGACACTGGCGAACACGTTCGACGCGCCGGGCAGCCACGCGGCGCGCGGCAAGAACGCGCGGCGGAGATCGCCGGTGGCGGCGGGCGGGGCTTCGGCGCGCGGCGTGCGCACCACCAGCACGAAGGCGAGCGCGGGACTGAAGCTCGCGGCGATCCACACATCGCGGTAGCTGCCGAACGCGAGCAGCGCGGCGCCGATCACCGGCCCGCTGGCGAGCCCGGTCCACATCGACAGGCCGAAATGGCCGGCGATCGTGCCGCGGCGCGCCGGTTCGGCGTGCGCCAGCACCCAGCCGATCGCGGCGGTGAACAGCGCGCCTTCGCCGGCGCCGAGCAGCAGCCGCGCGACGATCAGCGCGGGCAGCGTCGAGGCAAGGAGATGCCCGAGGCCGCCGGCGCAGCCGAGCAGCGCGCCCGCGAGCACCACACGGCGGCCGCCGCGCTGGTCCGCGAGGCGGCCGGCGATCGGGCGGGCGATCATGGTGGCGAGCGAGCCGATGGTCACCGCAAGTCCCGCGGCGACCGCATCCGCGCCGAGGCGGTCATGGGCATAGGCCGGCATCACCTGGATGGTCATGCCGATCGCGGCATAGCCGAGGAAGCAGGCGGCCCATAGCGGCCAGTAGGGCGCGGCGGGAGCGGTGGTCGGGCGGACGGGATCGGCGGCGGGCATCACGTCATCGGCAGGCGGGTTCGGCGATGACAGTACGCGGCGCGGCTGATATGACTCAATCGCGTTATTCTCATCAAGATTATGAGACTTGGGCATGAACACGCGGGATCTCGAGGCCTTCCTCGCGGTGGTGGAGACCGGCTCGATCGTCGCCGCCGCCGCGCGGCTGCATCTGACGCAGTCGGGCGTCAGCCGCCGCATCCAGAGTCTCGAGGAGCAGCTCGGCGTCGCGCTGCTCGATCGCCTGTCGAAGCCGCTCAAGCCCACTGCCGCGGGCCACGACACGTATGCGCACGGGCGCCGCGTGCTGCGGGTGCTGGACGACCTCAAGTCCGAGCTGTCGCGCGACGGCGCGGTCACCGGCGAATTCCGCCTCGGCATCACGCCGTATCTGTCGGAGATCGCGCTGACGGCGCCGCTCGATCAGCTGCGCGGCAGCTTTCCCGACCTCACGCTGTGTGTCACCACCGGCTGGCCGGAGCAGCTTGTCGAGCGCCTGCGCCGCGGCGAGATCGATGCCGCGGCGTTCTGCCTGCCGGAGGCGGTCGATCCGCCCGACGATCTCGTCACGGACGTGCTCGACCTGCAGCCGCTGGTCGTCGTGGTGCCGCAGGCCTGCGCGCTGCGATCGTCCACGACGCTGCAGGCGCTGGCGGCCTATCCCTGGATCATCAACCCGGACGGCTGCGGTTTCCGCAGCGCGCTGCGGCGGCGCCTCGCACAGGACGACCTGCCGCTGCGCGTCGGCGTCGAGGCGCTGAGCTCGGACCTGCGCCTGTCGCTGGTGGCGCGCGGCGCCGGCATCACGCTGGCGACCCGCGCCGCCATCGAGGCAAGCCCGCTGCGCAGCCAACTGCGGATCGTCACGGTGCGCGACTTCGCGCCGAAGGTCCGCGCCTTCCTGGTGCATCGCCCGCCCGCCGGCCGGCTGGCGCCGCCGATCGCGGCGCTTGCCACCGCACTGAAGGCCGCACTGGCCGCGCCTGAGCCGGCCAGGCGGCGAGTGGCCGCGCGGTAGCCCGCGGCTGCGCTCAATGACGATGGCTCAGCGCGGAGCGCCGGCGCGCAGTTCGTCGTAGTCGCCCTCGGGGGATGCGCCGCGGCCGACGGCGACGAAGCCGTGCGCCTCATAGAAGCGCCGCGCGCGCGCATTGGCGACGAGGCATTTCAGCCGGTAGGGACGGTCGGGCCATCCCGGCAGCGCGCGCAGCAGCGCGGTGCCGACGCCGCGGCGCTGCCACGCCTCGCGCACATAGAGCATGTGGATGAAATCATCAGCGGCCCACACGGAAATGAAGCCGGCGATCGTGCCGTCCGCCGCCTGCGCGAGCCAGATCGCTTCGCCTTGCGCGTCCGCCGCGAAATCGTCGAGGCGGAATGTTGCGGGATCGCACCAGCCGAACGCCTGGCGCCGGCCGTCGCGATAGATCTCTGCAAGTGCGGCGCTGTCGCGCGCGTGCGCAGGGCGGATGATCGGGGGCATGAAGCGCGTCGCGTTGTGTGAGGTGAGGCGTCAGCGTGGGTGCGTGAGCGCAGCGCATAGCCGCCGGAAGCGGCAGCACTGCGGCGGCGCGCCGGCGATCCAAAATCGGCCGAGTTCGGTGGCGCGGTCTCCTCATCCTGAGAGTCTGACTCAAAAAGCGACTATGGACCTAAATGTTTGTCGTCGCCGGGCTTGTCCCGGCGACCCCGGCAAGGAGGGCACTGCGCCCCTAAGCGGGGTGGCCGGGACAAGCCCGGCCACGACAGAAAAATACGAGCCGCGCCGCTCCTTCACAAACGCCCAACGCCTTTTCCAGTCAGGCTCTGAGGAGCAGGCGAAGCCTGCGTCTCGAAGGATGAGGCCCGGATTGGTCAGCCGATGCGCCTCGGCCTCATGGTTCGAGACGCGCGGCGAAGCCGCGCTCCTCTCCATGAGGGAGAAGCCGGAAGCTGGCAGTTTCGAGTGTTGAGGGGGCGCTCATTCACAGCGTCATCATGGGGCCGTCGCGCAGCGTCTCTGGTCTCATGCGGCGTTGGCCACACCCAACGCGTCGTTGCCGGGCTTGACCCGGCAACCCAGCTGCGCGCGCGGCGGTCGCAATTCTTCAGGGGATGGCGAGCACCGGCAGGGCCACGAATCGCAACCCCCATGCCAAGATCTTAATGAGATCGCTAAGGTATTCACGACGCTATCCGAAGTAAAAAGGACAAAAAGTACCTTGTTGAGGACACCAAGTACCTTAATGAGGCGCGGAATAGCCTCGGAATTACAGTGCCTTAAATAATCGAGGGCCCAGTCTTCTGCGTGTCGCGTGTCGTAGCGACGAGAACAGAAGGATCTCAAGCCATGCCCTCCGAAATCACCCTGTCCGCGGCGACGCGCCAGAACCTGCTGTCGTTGCAGGACACCGCATCGCTGCTCGCGACCACCCAGTCGCGCCTGTCGACCCAGAAGAAGGTCAACTCGGCGCTCGACAATCCCGTCAACTATTTCGCCGCGCAGAGCATGACGGCGCGCTCGTCCGACCTGATGTCGCTGCTCGACGGCATCTCCAACGGCATCCAGACCGTGCAGGCGGCCAACCAGGGCATCACCCGCATCCAGGGCCTGGTCGATTCCGCCAAGAGCGCCGCGCAGCAGGCGCTCGCCGTGCAGAACACCGCCGCGGGCGCGACCGCGACCGGCGCGGTGGTGGCCGCGGCCAACGGCAAGTCGCTGCTCGGCAGCGGCACCGGCGCCGCCGCCGACGGCACCCATGATTACAGCGGCACCAATGCCGCGTCGTCGTTCACCCTCACCGACAATTTCGGCAACACCGCCTCGATCACGCTCGACCGCGGCCATCTCGGCACCGTGCGCGACATCACCAAGGTGACGTCGACCGAGATCCTGACCCAGATCAACCAGCAGCTCAGCCAGGCCGGCGGCTTCGCCACGGCGTCGCTGACCAATGACGGCCGCCTGACCTTTACTTCGACCGTCACCGGCGTCGACGCCAAGCTGACGGTCGGCGGCGGCGGCGCCGCCAACACCGTCGATGTCGGCTTCGGCGTCGGCACCGTCACCGCGGTGTCCGCCTCGGGCATCGACGCCACCGACGGCTCGGCCAAGGCCACCGTCACCGGCGCCGCGATCACTGCGCTCGGGGTCGCCAGCAACTTCGACCTCACCAGCGGCGATGCCTCGATCACCCTGCAGCTCGGCAACGGCCTGTCCAAGACCATCAACCTCAACAAGACGGCGGATGCCTCGCTTGGTTCGGCGACGCTCAAGGCCCAGGACATCGCCAACGCCATCAACAAGCAGCTCAACGCCGACACCGGCATCTCCGGCAAGGTGATCGCGACCTACGACAACACCGCCGGCACCATCGCGCTGCGCACCACGGCGGCGGGCGGCGACCAGAAGATCACCGTGACGTCGGCGTCCGCGAGCACCAAGGACATCGGCTTTGGCACCGGCGGCGATGTCACCAAGGCGCGGATCGGCGCCGGCGCCGGCGCCACCTCGGCCAACGGCACCAACCAGCGCGCCGTGCTCGCCCAGCAGTTCAACGATCTCCTGACGCAGATTTCGATGGCGGCGCAGGACGCGCGCTTCCAGGGCGTCAACCTGCTCTACCGCTCGGGCAGCGACCCGCGCGAGAACACGCTGCACCTGACGTTCAACGAGAAGGACACCAGCTTTCTCGACATCAAGGGCGTGAAGTTCGATGCCGCCGGTCTCGGCATCACCCAGATCACCGGCAACTTCGCCACCAATGACGAGATCAAGACCTCGCTGAGCCAGCTCACCAACGCGGCGTCGACGTTGCGCACCCAGGCCTCGACCTTCGGCTCCAACATGACGGTGGTACAGAACCGCCAGGCGCTGACCAAGAGCATCGTCAACATCCTCGATGTCGGCGCCAGCAACCTGACCATCGCCGACCTCAACGAGGAAACCGCCAACCAGAAGGCGCTGGAGCTGCGCAACTCGCTGGCGATCTCGGCGCTGTCGCTCGCGAGCCAGGCGCAGCAGGGCATTCTGCAGCTGCTCCGCTAACCGTGCGCGGAGGAGGGTGAGCGCCGGCGCCATGCGTTCCAGGATGGAGCGTGTGGCGCCGATCCGCCCGGCCCGTCTCTCCGCCTCAAATCCATGGCGCCCGCGTTCTCGTTCCGCGTCCCGATGGCGCGCCTCCCATCGCCGTTCGTCGTGCCGTCCCGCGCAAAGCGCCGGACCGCCGCGACCGGCCGTCACTCTCTTTCCATCGGGGCTTTGATGAGCATCTCCATCGCACTGCAGAACGCGTTCAGCGGCATGAAGGCGCAGTCCTACGCGATCGGCAACATCTCCGGCAACATCGCCAACGCGCAGACGCCGGGCTACAAGTCCATCGACACCAATTTCGCCGACCTGATCACCGCGCAGTCGTCCAAGCAGGCGATGGCGGGCAGCGTGATCGCCGAGGCGCGCTTCACCACCGCGCAGCAAGGCGCGCTGCGCGCCACCGGCATCTCCACCAACATGGCGATCAACGGCCCGGGCTTCCTGGTCGTGCAGCAGAAGACCGGCGAGGCGAAGTTCTCCGGCGTGTCGCAGTACACCCGCCGCGGCGACTTCACGCTCAACAAGGACGGCTACCTGGTCAACGGCGCCGACGGCTACCTGTTCGGCAGCAATCTCGATCCCGCGACCGGCAGCGTCACCTCCTCGGGCCCGATCAAGATCGCCAATGTCAGCCTGCCAGGCCGGCAGACCACGCGCATCGATTACGGCGCCAACCTGCCGAAGGCGCCGGGCACGCCGGCGGCGGCGAGCGGCGATACCTCGCCCTACAGCGTGCCGGGCGCGGTGGTGACCGATCCGTCGCTGCCGGCGCCGGATCTCACCAAGAAGGTGACGGCAGCGCAGGCGCCGGGCTTCCTCGACAAGTCGATCATGGGCCCTTCCTTGATGCTCTCTGCGCCGGGCGGCGGACCGGTGTCGTTCTCGACCCGCTGGGCCAAGGTGCAGGATGCGGCGCCCGCCGCCACGCCGCCGAAGAACGCGGTCTGGAACATGTTCTATGCCGCCAGCGCGACGACTGCGAAGGCCGGCGACTGGATCAATGCCGGCTCGGCGTTCGCGTTCGATTCGTCGGGCAAGTTCGTGCCGCCGGCGAGCGCGACGGTCGGCAGCGACGGCGGCGTGTCATTGAAGATTCCGCAGGTCGCGGTCGACGGCGTCAGCGTCGGCGACGTCACCCTCAACCTCGGCCTTGGCGGCCTGACGCAGTTCGCCACCTCGGCGACAGCGGCGACCACCACCACCCTGGGACAGGACGGCTTTGCCGCCGGCACGCTGAAGAGCCTGTCGGTCACCGGCGAGGGCACCATCGTCGGCACCTTCTCCAACGACATGACGGCATCGCTCGCGGTCGCCGGCATCGCCAACTTCGCCAACCCGAACGGGCTCAAGGCCGCCTCGGGCGGCAGCTACGAGCAGACCCGCGAATCCGGGCCGCCGATCGCCGGCCTCAACGCGGCGACCATCGTCGGCGGCAATGTCGAGGCCTCCAACAGCGACATCGCCGGCGAGTTCTCCAGGCTGATCGCCACCCAGCAGGCCTACTCCGCCAACGTCAAGGTGATGACCAGCTCGCAGCAGATGATGTCCGACCTGCTCAACGCCATTCGCTGAGCCGCCGCCGCACCACTTGAGGAGACGATCGCATGCTGACGAATGCGTTCGACACCGCGACGGCGGGCCTGCAGGCCACGCAGCTCGCCATCAGCGTGGCGTCGCAGAACATCGCCAACGCCGGCGCCGCCGGCTACGTGAAGCGCAGCCTCACCACGCTGCCCGCGGGCCCGGGCAATGCCGGTGTCGCGGTCGGCATGGTCAACCGCATCTTCGAGGACGCGGCGCTGACGCAATTGCGGCTGGAGACCTCGCGCGCCGCCGCGAGCGGCGTGAAGGCGGAGATCCTGTCCCAGGTCGACAGGCTCTATGGCAAGCCCGGCGATTCAACCGCGCTCGATGGCCGCCTCACGGCGTTCACCCAGGCGCTGCAGGGGCTGGCGTCGAATCCGGCGTCCGCCGCGGTGCGCGGCACGGTGCTGAACACCGCAGCGATCCTCGCCGACCAGATTCGCGGCATCGCCGGGCGGGTGCAGGAGCTGCGCTCCAATCTCGAAGGCCGCCTCGCCGCGGATGTCTTCGCGGCGAACGGTCTGCTCAGCTCGATCGCGCGCCTCAATCTCAAGGCAACAGCCGCGACCGACGATACCGCGCGCGCGGGCATCCTCGACCAGCGCGACCAGCAGATCAGCCAGCTCTCTTCCTATCTCGATGTGAGGCCCATCATGCAGCGTGACGGCACGGCAACCCTGATGACGACGTCGGGCGTGGTGCTGGTGGAGCGCGGCGCCGCCACCACGCTGTCGTTCGATGGCCGCGGCGCGCTGGGCCCGGCGTCGGCGTTCTCGAGCGATCCGGCGAAGCGCGGCGTCGGCACCATCACCGCGACGCTGCCGGGCGGCGGCACGGTCGATCTCGGTGGCCGCGACGCGGTGCGCGCGGGATCAATCGCGGCGGCGCTGGAGCTGCGCGACACCATCCTGCCGCAGAGCCAGCGCCGGCTCGACGACCTCGCCGGCGGCCTTGCGCAGGCGCTCACCGACAAGAGCGTGGCGGCGGCGCCGAACGGCGGCGGCTTCGACCTCGGCCTCGCCGAGCTCAGCCGGATCAAGCCCGGCAACACCGTCACGCTCACGGTCGACGCGGGCGGCAGCGTGCGCAGCGTCGTCCTGGTGGCCTCGACGCTCGCGCCGCGCGCGGTCGATGCCGGCCAGGCGGTCGATGGCAACGCCAGGGCCCAGACCTTCACCATTCCCGCGGCGCCCGCGACCGCGCAGGATTTCGCCACCGCGCTGTCATCGGCGCTCGCGGCGGTGGCGCCGGGACTGACCGCCACCGCAAGCGCCGGCGCGGTGACGTTGTCGGGGGCCGGCCTGCAGGGCGCCACCGCCACCATCACCCAGCCGAGAACGGCCGGCGATGCGTCGGGCGGCTATCCGCGCCTCGCGCTGTTCGTCGACGGCGCCGGCAACACGCTGATCACGGGATCGCTCGACGGCGCGCCGCAGCGTGTCGGGCTGGCGCAGCGGCTCGCGGTCAACACGGCGCTGCCCCTGGATTCGTCGCCGCTCGCTGCGCTCGGTCCGACGCCAACAGGCCCCGGTCCGGCGCGTCCGCAGTTTCTATATGACGCCCTCACCAGCGCCAAGCAGGCGTTCTCGTCGGCGAGCGGCCTCGGCGGCGGCCAGGCGCCCTACAGCACGACGGTGGTCGGCTTCCTGCAGGACATGGTCGCGGCCGAGGGCTCTGCCGCGGCGGCGGCGAGGACCATGGACGAGCGCCAGAGCGTCGCGCTCGGCACCGCGCAGGGCTGGTTCGCCAAGGGCGCCGGCGTCAACGTCGACGAGGAGATGTCCCATCTCGTCGCGCTGCAGACCGCCTATGCCGCCAACGCCCGTCTGCTGACGGTGGTGCGCGAGATGCTCGACACCCTGCTGAAAGCGTGAGGGACGCCATGGTCTCGATCCCTCCATTCGCCGCGGGCAGCTACCTGATCGATCGCAGCACGGCGGACCTGCTGGCACTGCGCGGCCAGATCACTGCGCTGTCGGGGCAGCTGCACACCGGACGCGTCGCGGACACCTATGGCGAGCTCGGCGCCGGTCGTGCCGACAGCCTGGGCGCGCACGCCATGCTCGGCGCGCTGAATGGCTTCGATGCCGCCATCACCAGCGCGCGGCCGCGTCTCGATCTCACCACGACCAGCCTTGCGCAGATTGCGAAAGCGACCGCGACGCTGCGCAACGGCCTCCTCAGCAACGCCAGCGACGCCGGCGCCAACACCCGCCTGGCGCGGGAAGGGCTCGACACCGCGCTCGATGCGCTCAACCAGCAGATCAACGGCCAGTATGTGTTCGGCGGCCGGCTGAGCAGCGCGCCGCCGGTGGTCTCGAGCGACGTGATCCTCAATGGCGATGCCAGCGATCCGATGAAGCCGCGCGCCGGCCTGCGGACGCTGGTCGCCGAGCAGCTGCGCGCCGACCTCGGCGCCGGCACCGGCCGCCTGACCCTGGCGGCCCCGACGCCGGCCAGCATCCAGCTGCAGGAGGACTCGGATGCTGGCGCGCGCGCCAATTTCGGCTTCACGCTCGCCGGCGCCCCCACCGCATCGGGGGCTTTCGCCACCATCGGCTATACGCCTGGCGCGGTGGACGGCGCGGTGCCGCGTTTCGCCCAGGCGCCGACGCCGACCGATCGCTTTCGCGTCGTCGTCAACCTCGCCGAAGGCGGACAGAAGACCTATGACCTCGCCGGCGCTGATCTTGCCGACATCAGCTCGCCCGCGGCGGCCGCAACATCGCTGCAGGCGCTGGTCGGCAGCGGCCGCATCGCCAGTGTGCAGAGCGCGGCGCCGCCCGGCCTCACCGCGAGCTTTGCCAACGCCGGCACGCCGTCCTCCGCGACCATCGCCGTCGTCTCCCAGCCGGACGTCGGCGACAAGATCTCGCTGCGGCTGTCGCTGCGCGACGGCACCACCACCACGCTGGTGCTGCAGGCGCAGGCGAGCGCCGATCCAACCTCGACCACGGACTTTGCGATCGGCGCGAGCCCGGCGGCAACGGCGCAGAACCTGTCCGGCGCGCTGCAGCGCGCGCTCAAGCGCGCCGCGGAGACGACGCTGGCCGCGAGTTCAACCACGCGCGCGGCGCAGGATTTCTTTGCCGGCGTGTCCGGCCTGCCGCCGCGCCGGATCGACTTTTCCGGACCTGTCCCCGCCTATGCGCAGACGCCGTCGGCCGCGACGGTGATCTGGTACAGCGGCGAGATCGCCGTGGGCGATCCGCGCGCGGCCATCGCGGTGCGCACCAGCGCCACCGCCACGGTCGGCATCGGCGCGCGCGCCAATGAGGAGGCGATCCGCGCCGCGGTGTCCGGCTTCGCCGCGCTCGCGGTGAGCGACATGGACAGGACCGGCACGGCGACGCCCGCCACCGCCGATCGCTGGAAGGCGCTGGCGACGCGGTCGGAGGCGCTTCTGCCGCGCAAGGACGCGCTCGACGGCATCGCCAGCGAGCTCGGTCTGGCGTCAAGCGCGCTGTCGGAGGCGCAGGCGCAGAACAAGACCGCGCGCACCATCCTGCAGACGCATCTCGATCACCTCGAGAACGCGCCGACCGAAGAACTCGTGGTGAAGCTGATCGATGTCCAGAACCGCCTGCAGGCGAGCTACCAGGTGTCCGCGATGCTCTCGAAGCTGTCGCTGCTGAACTACCTGAGGTGACGCGTCGCTGCAGAAAAACGAAACGCATCGACAATGCGTAATTCAACCGTAAGGCGCGAGCGCGAGATACGTCATGTTCGAAGGCCTGGCCGAATCATCCATGACGCTGCAACTGATCGATCCGAGATTTTCGGAGATTGCTGACGATCGGATGCGGCTGCAGACGTGGCAGGACCTGACCTCGAGCCTGTTCGTGTCCGATCGCGCCGACAGCGCGCCGTCGGGACGCGATCTCGTGTTTCGCTGCTACAACCTCGAACGCATGCTGTTCTTCGACCACAGTGCGTTCGCGCACAGCGCGCGGCGCACGCTGCCGCAGATCGTGACGCAAGGGGTCGATCACATCTTCATCGGCTTTCAGGTGTCCGGCGTCACCCGTCTGGCGCGGCCCGGCGGTGACGTGGTCGCCGGGCCCGGCGATTTCTGGGTGCTCGATCTCGCCCAGAGCTTTCAGTCGATGACCGACGGCATGTCGGCCATCCAGCTGTGCGTTCCGCGGCGGCGGTTCGCGCGCCTGGCCTGCGGCCTGCCGTCGCGGCATCTGCAGGTGCTGCCGTCAGCCTCCAGCCCGCTGCTCAAGCTGATGGCCGATCACCTTCTGAACATGCGCGCCTGCCTGCGCCGCGCCGACGCCGAGCAGCGCAGCTTCCTGACCTCGGCGGCGCTCGCCATCTGCAACGCCGCGCTGACGCCGGACGACGACGATCCGCATCGGGAGACCGCCGTCACCGCGATCGAGATCCGGCAGTTCGTCGAGGACAATCTCCATCGGCCGGAGCTCGGCGTCGAGCTGTTGTGCGCGCGCTTCGGCCTGTCGCGTTCTCCGCTCTACAAGCTGTTCGAGGGCGATGGCGGGGTGGCGAGCTATGTGCGCAACCGCCGCCTCGCCCGCGCCATGCGCATTCTCGCCGGCGTCGAGGGTGGGCCGCGGCAGCGGGTATCGTCGGTCGCCTACGCCTGCGGTTACGACTCGGACAAGATGTTCAGCCGCGCCTTCCGCCGCCGCTACGGCGTCAATCCGCGCGACGTCAACCGCACCTTCCAGAGCGTCGCCGTGCGCGAGAAAGGCTCGCTGCTGGCGTCGTGGATTCGCAATTTGTGAGGGGCACCGATCGCTAACGCGGAGACCGCGCAAGCAGCCGCGTTCAGAGCAGGACCATCAGAAGAACTTGATCGGCTTCATCTTCGGCATCGGCATGTCCCGCGCGGTGTGGGCGATCAGGGCGTGCAGGATGCAGTCGGCGAGGGCGCCGGTTTCCGGCAGGCTGTGCGCGAGGCCGTCCAGCATCAGCAGCCGCGCGCCGGAAATCGCGCTCGCGATGGCGATGCCGTGCGGGTAGGGCAGCACCGGATCGGCCGAGCCGTGCACCACGAGGCTCGGCACCGCGATCGCCGCCAGCCGCGCGGTGCGATCCTCGGATGCGACGATGGCGAGGTCGTGGTGGGCGGCCGCGGCGATGTCCCGCGCGCGATCGAATTGCCGTGCCTGCTCGCTGCGCTCCGCCCTCTCGCTGAAGCTCCCGGCCGTGGCGACGAGGCGCCGATAGCGCAGCGCGGCAGCGATGTGCTCGTCCCTGGTGACGGCCGGGCGATGCTCGCGCGCGGCCCACAGGTCCTGAACCTGAGGCGCCGCTGCCGGCAGGCCGCCGGTATATCCCGTCGGCGACGCCGGATCGATCACCGAGGGCGTCGACATCAGCGAGGCGAGCGTCCTCACGCGCTGCGGATGTCCGATCGCGATCTCCTGGGCGACCATGCCGCCGGTGGAGCAGCCGACGATGTGAGCGGCCGGAATGTTCAGCGCATCGAGCACGCCGACCGCGTCATCGGCCATGTCGGCCAGCGTGTAGGGCCGCCGGTCGAAATCGAACGAGGTCGAACGCCCGGTGTCGCGTGCGTCGTAGCGCACGACATGGCGGCCGGCGGTGGCGAGCCGCTGGCACAGCCGGGAGGGGCCGCCGACGCCCTGCTGTCCGAGTTCCGCGATCAGCAGCACCGCGGGATCTGTCGGCTTGCCGAACACCTCGCAGCAGATGTCGATGCCGTTGGCGCGGAGCATCCGTTCCATGATCATGATCCTCTTCACATTCGCGTGCGCGGACAGGGCATGGCGCCCGCAGGGATGTTCGCGAAGCGCCGCCGCGCGCGAAGATGCGGCGCAAGCCTTACAGCAGGCTGACAACAGGTCGCGCGTCGTGCGGCGTTCGGCGCGCCGCACGGCGCGCGATACCTCCGCATAAACATATCTGTGGCGCGACGAAGTGCCGAGCGATCGCGCGCCTTCGCCATGTCGGACATGATCGTGTCGCCAGATCTGCGCTGCGCGCAGGGCCGGCGCGATCCGTCGCGATGGGTAATTCGTCCGTAATGTTGGCCGATAGATTGGCGCGCAATTCAAGGGCAGGGAGGCCCGCGTGTCGGAACCGACCAACATCACCGCCGCGACCGCGGTCGCCACCGGCTCGCCGTCGGTCGCGCCCGCGCCGCACCGGGATCGTGCCGCGCGGCGCCGCTGATCAGCCGATGGTATGGCGTGAAAGTCAGGACGAGCGTTGACCGGCCCCCGGCCATGCGATGGTGCGGCGTCATGGACGTGAGGTGGTGGCGATGGCGCCGGCCGCGTCCCGCGCGGTCCACGCCGCCGGCGCGCACGCGGCGCTGGCGCGCTGCGCTGCTGCTCGGCGCCTTCGTCGCCGTGCTGGTGTGGCTCGCGCTGCATGCCGAACCCACGGTGGTGGTGCGGGGCATGCGGCTGCTGGTGATCCGCAGCCTGCAGGGTGCTCCGGCGCGCACCGACGCGCCACCATCCGAACCGTGACGTCGCGTCATGAGGGCCCGTGCGTGAGGCGGTTGCCGGGGAGGACGTAATACGTCGGCAATCGCCTCGGCCGAGAACCGCGCCGTCTCCGATCGACGGAGATTCGCACCCCGAACGATGATGGCGAGCCGATGCGGTCCCCCCAGGTCAATCTCTCTCCCGATCTTGCGCAGCTGATGCGGTTGCTGTGCGCCGGCGCGCACAGGCGGCTCGCGGGTCTCGTGTCATTGTCCGCGGCCATGGCGCGCCGGCGCGATGGGGCGCAGCTGTTGCTGCTCGTCGGCGCACATGTCGGCGTGTGGTGGATCGTGGCGCTGCTGGTGCACGCGCCGGCCGATATCCAGCCCGACATGGCGGAAGCCTTCGCCTGGGGGCGCGAGCTGCAATGGGGCTATCACAAGCACCCGCCGTTCTGGGCCTGGCTGGCGCGCGGCTGGTTCGCGATCTTTCCAGCGGCCGACTGGGCGTTCTTCCTGCTCTCGGTCGTCAACTCCGCCGTCGGCCTGGTCGGGGTGTGGGCCGTTGCCGGACGCTATGTCGGCGGCGCGCAGCGGCTTGCCGCGGTCCTGCTGCTGGAACTGGTGCCGTTCTATCACTTCTTCGCCTTCAACTATAACGCCAACGCCATCCAGCTGTCGGTGTGGCCGTGGACCATCTACGCCTTCCTGGTCTCGTTCGAGACCCGGCGCATCGCGGCCGCAGTCGGCTTCGGCCTGCTCGCGGCGGCGGCGATGCTGTCCAAATATTATGGCGGCGTCCTGCTCGCCGCATGCGTGGTGGCCGCGCTCACCGATCCGCGCGCGCGTGATTACCTGCGGAGCACGGCGCCCTATGCCAGCCTCGCGGTGTTCGCCGTTGCCGTCGCGCCCCATGTGATGTGGTCGCTGCACGCCGCGAGCGGGCCGCTCGACTATCTCGCCACCAAGACCACCTATCCGTTCGGGTTCATCCTGGCGCGTGCCGGGCATTTCGTCGTTGGATGCCTGCTGCTCAACGGCGTGCTGGCGCTGATGCTGGTCGTCGCCAGGCTTCAGATGCGCGCCGGCCGGCCGGCCGTCGTGGCGGCAGCGGCGTCACGTCTTGTCGAGCGGCTGCGGGTGCGGCGTCTGATGGTGCTGGTGGCGGCGCCGATCCTGCTCACCCTGGTCGTGGCGCTGGCCGGCCATGTCCGGCTGTCCACCAAGTTCGCCCTGCCGCTGTTCGCGCTGGTCCCGCTGCTGTGGATGGTTGTCCATGGCGCCGGCTTCGGCGCGCGGCAGTTGCGCACGGTGATGCTGGCCGCCGGCGGCCTGATGATCGCGGCGGTGCTGTTCGCGGCGCCGACCGCCGCGCTCAAGTTCAGGCTCGACAAGAGCCACTATGCCGAGCCCCGCGCCATCGTGGCGCATCAGGTGACGCAGCTGTGGCGCGCCGCCATGCAGACGCCGCTGCGGATCGTCGCCGGCACGGAGGCTTATGCGTTCGCGACGACGTTCTACAGCGCCGACCATCCCAGCGATTTCACCGACTTTTCCCGCGCCAAGGCGCCGTGGATCGACGATGTCCGGTTGAGCCGCGAGGGCCTCGCGATCATCTGCCGCGTGGAGGACGATGCCTGTCTCGACCACATGGGGCGCTTCCAGGCGTTCGATGCCGTGCGGCTGACGCTCGACCGGGTGTCGAAGGATTTTTGGGGCCTGCGCGGCGATCCCTTCTCGTTCGTGGTGCTGCTGGTGCGGCCGGGCCAGGACATTCGGACGCGACGCGACCCGGACTGCACCGATGCGGCCGGCTGCGACCGCGAGGATCTGGTCGGCGACGCGGGCGCTGGCCAGACGGCCGCGGAGCCGCAGCCGTGACCATCCCCCGTGCGCTCGCGCTGTATGTCGCGCTGCTGCGCGCCGAGGTGGCGTCGGCCAGCCGCAAGCGGCTGAAGGTGCGGCGCGCCCGCATCGCCACCGAGCTGCAGGAATTGCTGTCGCTGGTCGACGTGACCATCGCGGTGAAACGCGCCGGCGATCACGCCGGCGCGGCGTGCGCCGCGCTGTTCGACGACCTCGAGCGCGCCGGCGTCTCCGGGGCCGCCTGCACCGCTGCAGAACGGCAGCGCGCCCTTGCCGCGATCGACGCGCTGGAGTGGGAGTTGCGGGCGGCGAGGCCGAGCGACGAGGCGCGGGCGCTGGGCCTCGCCTGGTAGGCCGCGTCATCATCGGGCTGGCGCCAACGGGTCGGCGCTAAGCGCGGCCCGATGGATCTGTCAAGTGTGTCTTTGACGTCTTGCGCACATCGCGCCCGCGAGTCTTATGACGCGGTTCGCCGGCAAGGGCGGCGCGGCGCGCGGGACGCCTTTGAAAAAATTCGTCGATATCAACGTCTTGGCGTATCGGGCCGCACGCCCGGCGGGCCGTAATCCTACGGTAATCTCATCGTAATCATTGGCGTCTGGCATGCAGCCAGCTCAGGAGAATGCAGTGCGGGTTCTGGTGGTGGAGGATGATCCTCAGCTCGGTCCATGGCTGCGGGATGCGCTGGCGAATGCGTTCGGCTCGTCCGACATGGTCACTACGCTCGACGAGGGACGGGCGGCGGTGCGGGTGCGCAATTTCGAGCTGGTGGTGATCGACCGCGGGCTGCCCGACGGCGACGGGCTGGCGCTGCTGCCCGACCTGCGGCAGCAGAAGCCGAGCCCGGCGACGGTGGTGCTGACCGCGCTCGACGATCCCCTCGACATCGCCCGCGCGCTCGACGACGGCGCGGACGACTATCTCGCCAAGCCGTTCGAGCCGATCGAGCTGGTGGCGCGCGCCAAGGCGGTGCTGCGCCGCCTGTTCCTCGACCGCGGCGGTGTGGTGAGCGTCGGCAACCTCAGCTACGACATCATCAACCGCGCGGTGCTGGTCGACGACAGTCCGATCATCGTGCCGCGGCGCGAGCTGGCGATCCTCGAGGCCATGGTCCGGCGCACCGGCCGCGTGGTGCTGCGTGAGACGCTCGAGGTCGCGGCCTACGGCTTCGAGGACGAGATCCAGTCCAACGCCATCGAGGCCCATGTCTCGCGGCTGCGCCGCCGGCTGCGCGAGGCCAACTGCAAGGTGGCGATCCGGCCGATCCGCGGCCTTGGTTATCTCTTGAGCGGGGAGTGACGGTCCATGAAGTGGCAGACCCTCAAGCGCACCCATCGCTCGATCACCGTGCTGGCCGCGACGCTGGTCGGCGTCGTCACCACCATCATGCTGGTGTGCGCGGCGGCGCTGCTGATTCGGTTCGGCGGCGATGACGATGGCACCTGGGGCGCGACCGACGTCGCCGATGCGCTCAAGCAGGCGGTGGCGCGCGACGTGCAGGGGCGCCTGATCATCAAGCAGACGTCGCGCCTCACGCAGATCGCCCGGGATTTTCCCCACTTCTGGTACGTGGTGTCGGACAAGAGCGGCGAGGTCAGCTACGGCCCGATCCCGCGCTGGCGGCCGCAGAAGCCGACCACGACCCATGAAGGCACGAGCTTCCTCGCCTATGCGGTCGACGGCGAGACGCGCAACCTCAAGAAGATGGCCGCGTTCCGCACCACGCCGGTCGGCGAGGTGTGGATCGAGACCGGCGGCGTCGCCTATACCGCCGCGCAGCTGACGATGGGGGCGCTGACCGACGCGACCATCGTGGCGCTGCCGATCCTCCTCGTCCTCGGGGTCACCGCGTTCACGGCGCTGGTGTTCGTGCCGACGCTGATCGCGCGGCCGGTGCGCGCGGTGGCGGCCGCCGCCGAGACCATCGACGGCGTGCCCGATGGCCGCCGGCTGCCGGAGGACGACGCTCCGGCCGAACTGCTGCCGCTGGTGGCCGCGTTCAACCGCGCGCTGTCGCGCATCGACACCGCCTCGAAGGCGCAGCGCAATTTCCTGTCCAACGCCGCTCATGAGCTGCGCACGCCGCTGACCAATGCGCGCACCACGCTCGAGCAGGTCCCGGACGCGGCGCTGCGCGCCAAGCTGATCGCCGAGAACCAGAAGCTGTCGTCGATCGTCACCATGCTGCTGCAACTGGCGCGCATTTCCATGGAGCCCGCCGAGCTGACGCGGCTCGACCTCGTGGCGCTGGCGCGCAAGGTCACCGCCGAGCATGTGCCGATGGCGCTGCGCGGCGGTGGCGACATCGGCTTCTCGGCGCCGCATTTCCCGATCTGGGTGCGCGGCTCGGAAGCGGCGATCGCGGTGGCGCTGTCCAACCTGATCCGCAACGCGGTGCGCCATGCCGGCTCGGCGGGGCCGATCCTGGTCAAGGTCGAGGCGCCGGCGCGCCTGTGCGTGATCGATTCCGGTCCCGGGCTGCAGTTCAGCCAGGCCGGCCTGCTGCTCGAGCCCTACAAGCGCGGCAACACCCGCGCCGATGGCATCGGGCTCGGCCTGTCGATCGTGTCCCAGGTGATGATCACCCACAATGGCAGCCTCGCCATCAGCGAGACGCCGGGCGGCGGCACCACCATCGAGCTGAGCTTCCCGCTCGACACCCGCCATCCCACCGCCGAGACGGAGCGAGCTGCCCAGGCCGTGCCCGGCCGCCCGCTCGACGAAACCGTCCCGGCGGCCTGAGCCTCGCCGCGCGATACGCGCCCGATGCGCTGCTGGCGCCAGGCGTTGTTTGTCGTCCGGGCAATGCCCTGGTGGTGAGGAGCGGCCCGGGGATCGTGTCTCGCGCCATGACGCAAGGGCGTGCGACGCGGCCGCGGCTGTCGGGATGTCCGCTCGCGTGCTCCGCAAGGCTTGATACGCAGCCGGCATGGTCCAGCGCCTGTTGCAGCAGGCGATCGTGACGAATTGAATCAAAAGCATCCTATTTTGTAGACCTTTTTTTAGTCAAACTTTCGCCCGGCAGGACGAAGACCAGACTGAGAAGGTGCGGACGTCGCGCGTGGATGACAATGTAGACCCCGCACACTCCAATCATGTGCGCGTCAGCATGCGGTAAGAAATGCCGATCACTGTCGGCGCCGCGAACGTGGTCTTCAGGGGCAATTCATGATGGCGAAAAAGAAGCGTGGCCAACCGGCGATGGCGGACGAGGTCGTCACGGACAAGCACAATCCGGCCAACACATTCTCATTGCCCGCGCAGCCCGCCGCCGTCGATCAGTGGGCCAACATCTTCCACATCCAGACCAGTCCGCTCGGCGTGCGCCTGTGGTTCGGCACCACCCGCGGCGACGGCAGCGATGCCGCCGACATCCGCGCCGCGGTGTTCCTGCCCGGTGACATCGGCCGGCTGTTCCTCGCCCATACCCGCGCGCTGGCGGAGACGCACAAGATCGTGCTGGACGCGACGCCTGCGGAGCGCAGCCTCAATTGAGACCAGCGGGACCGCCGCGCGCTCAGCCCTCGTCCGCATCGGCCGGCGGCGGATAGCGCGCTGCGAGCTCGCGCAGCGACAGCGCGTATTCCTCCGGTGCCAGCCTGCGCATCGCCAGCACGCTGCCCTCGCGGGTGTGGTCGGGTGCGAAGAATGCTTCCTCGCCCCAGACCTGCGGCTCCGGCCCATACAGGCCGCGCACCCAGACGAAGGCGTAGGGGCCGTCCGATCGATGGCGTTGCGGCATGGCGAGGCTCTCCCGCTCGGGGCGGGGCTGATGATAGCGCAGCGTCGCGCCGGATGCGTACCCCGCAACCGCAACATGCTGCGACGCACGCATCAGGCGAGAGCAACCGCGAGCCATGGCGGGATGCCAGCCAGGATCATTCAGGACAATGATGGCGCGGTTGAGATCTCGGGCTGTCCTCACGGCTGCCGGTTCATTCTCAGCGCGGGCCACACCCACTTCGTCATTGCCGGGCGAAGACCCGGCAATCCAGCTTTCTCACCATGTAACGCGTGTCTTTGAAGCTGGATCCATAGCAACTCGGTTCTACCGAGTTGCGTCCTTTCGTGGCCCAAGCCCGAAACATCGGGCTTGGGCTGTCTCGGCGCTAGCGCGCCGGCCCGGTGATGACGCTGGAAATGTAGAGCCGTATTGTGTCCCATAGGGCACCTAAGGCCATCAAATTGAACCCGCTCAAGGAGCTGCGGCCCTTGACGTCGCGCTCAACCGGACATCCGTGGGCTGTCCCACACGGTCTCCTGTGACCGACGCGCGGCGCCGATAGCCATTCCGGTCTGTGATCACCGACGCCGCCTTTAATTCCATTGACATGACAGCGCGCCGCCCGGCCGGGCTGCCGACCGGCAGCGCTGCGGATCCGACTGGACGAA
Source organism: Pseudomonadota bacterium (assembly GCA_040756765.1). Taxonomy (GTDB): domain Bacteria; phylum Pseudomonadota; class Alphaproteobacteria; order Rhizobiales; family Xanthobacteraceae; genus Bradyrhizobium_A. The sequence goes on from JBFLYG010000002.1 coordinate 75,829, forward strand.
GCCGGCTGACGTTCGCGCGCTACAAGGGAGAGGCGGAGAAGGCGCTGCTTGCGGCGGAATTTCCCGGCGTTTACATCTTCCGGTCCGCCGACATCTATCCGGTATCCGGTGCAGCCGCGCGTTTGAAACGAGGCATCGTCGCGCGCGATGCGCGCTCGCCTGTGACCACTTGATCGAGATCAATGGGGGCGCAGCACTCATCTGCCACCTTTTGCATTGCAACGAACCTGAGATCAGCAGCAAACCAAGTGGTCGGAAGGTCGCGGCACAGAAGGATAAAGCCGTGCTGGACCGGCGGCTCGCAAGCGCGCCGGCGCCGCCTGAACGGCCCATATAAAAGATCAGTCGGGTGGAGATGCCGGGAGCGGCGCTGGTCGTCGTTTTAAAACCGAGCTGGAGAACATCGTGCTTTCGGATTTCGTATCGTCGCGCCAGCTGATGGCTCTCGCGGGGCCATCGCCTGCGCGCCTTGCGCGCGCCGCCCTGATCGGCTTGGCTTTCGTGTCGGCATGTTCGGTCGGCCAAGGCGAAGGCGTCCTGATCGCCGAGGCGCACGCCCAATCGACCGAGCGGAGCCCCGTCGACAAGGCCCGCGCGGCCGTCGAAACGCTGATCAACCACCTGCGCGGCATCGACATGCCCGAAGGCATCGTCAAGACCAACGGCCGCATCGAGGCGACGCAGGTGGACGTGTCGGCGAAATATCCGGGACGGCTGGCGACGCTGACCGTCGATGAGGGCGACGAGGTCACCGCGGGGCAGGTGGTCGGCACCATCTCCTCGCCTGAAACCGAAGCCCAGCTGCGCTCGGCGCAGGCGCAGGTTCTGAAAGCCAAGCAGGCGCTGGCGGAAGCGGTCGCGCTGATCGCGCAGCGCGACAGCGATCTGACCTTCGCCAGAACCGATTATGAACGCGCCAAGACGCTGCTGCAGAGCGGCAATGCCACGCAACAGCTGGTCGACCAGCGGCGCAACAGGTTCGAGGCGGCCGAGGCCGGGTATGTCGCCGCGAATGCCGAGCGCGATCAGGCGGGGTCCGCGATCAAATCGGCCGAAGCCAATGTGGAGCAGCTGCAGTCGATGCTGGTCGACATGGTGCTGGTGTCGCCAAGAACCGGGCGGGTGCAGTACCGGCTGGCGCGATCAGGCGAAGTGGTTGCGGCCGGCCAGCGCATTCTCACCATCCTCGATCTGAACGACGTCTACATGACGATCTATTTGCCGGCGGGCCAGGCCGGCCGGCTCATGATCGGCGATCAGGCCCGCGTGATCGCCGATCCCATCCCTCAGTTCGTCGTTCCGGCCACGATCAGCTTCGTCGCGACCGAAGCCCAGTTCACGCCCAAGAGCGTCGAGACGACCGAGGAACGGGAAAAGCTGATGTTCCGGGTCAAGGTTCAAATTGATCCCAAAGTGCTGGATCGATACCACAGGTTCGTCAAGACAGGCGTTCGTGGTCTCGGCTTCGTGCGCACCGATCCCAAGGTCGGCTGGCCCAGCGAACTCGAAGTCAAGTTGCCGTAATGACCTCGCCCGTTGTTGCCAGCATCGAGCGGGTCACGCACCGCTACGCCAAGACCTTCGCGCTCGACGACCTCACGCTCGAGATTCCGGCGCATTGCATGGCGGGATTGATCGGGCCCGACGGTGTCGGCAAGTCCACCCTGCTCGCCCTGATCTCCGGCGTGCGCCGGATTCAGGCGGGCAAGGTGATGGCGCTCGACGGCAACATGTGCGACGAGCAGCATCGCAAGTCGAGCTATGGCCGCATTGCCTACATGCCGCAGGGGTTGGGGCGCAATCTCTATCCGACACTCAGCGTGTTCGACAATATCGACTTCTTTGGCCGCCTGTTCGGCCAGGGCAGAGCTGAGCGCCGCGCGCGCATCGACGAGCTTCTGCATGCGACGGGGCTCGCCCCGTTCGCCGACCGGCCCTGCGGCAAATTGTCGGGCGGCATGAAGCAAAAGGCGAGCCTGTGCTGCTCGCTGATGCATGATCCCGACCTGCTGATTCTGGACGAACCCACTACGGGCGTCGACCCGCTGTCGCGCCGCCAGTTCTGGGAGCTGATCGATGCCATTCGTGCGCGCCGCCCGCGGATGAGTGTGATCGTCGCAACCGCCTACATGGACGAGGCGAGCCGGTTCGACTGGCTCGCTGCGATGGATGACGGCAAGGTCATCGCGCAGGGCGCGCCGAAGGAGATCCTCGCCAAGGCAGGCAAGAGCACGCTCGACGATGCGTTTATCGCATTGCTTCCGCCGGAAAAGCGCCGGCAGCACAAGGAAGTCATCGTGCCGCCGCACGCGGTCAGCGATGACGATACGGCGGCGATCGAGGCCGAAGGGCTGACACGCCGATTCGACGATTTCGTCGCCGTCGACCATGTCAGCTTTCGCATCGGGCGCGGCGAAATCTTCGGTTTTCTCGGCTCGAACGGCTGCGGCAAGACCACGACCATGAAAATGATGACCGGCCTCCTGCCCGTCACCGAAGGTTCGGCAAAGCTGTTCGGCAAGCCGATGGCGGCCGACGACATGGAGGCGCGACAGAACGTCGGCTACATGTCTCAGGCGTTCTCGCTCTACAACGAGCTCACCGTGCGGCAGAACCTCGACCTGCACGCGCATCTCTACCACCTGCCGGCAAACGAGATCGACGGCCGAATCGGTGAGCTCCTGGAACGCTACGAGCTTGAGGATGTGGCCGATTCCAAGCCGGAAAGCCTGCCGCTTGGCGTCAAGCAGCGGCTGCAGCTTGCGGTTGCGGTGTTGCACCGGCCGGCGATGCTGATCCTCGACGAGCCGACCTCCGGCGTCGACCCGGTTGCCCGTGACGCGTTCTGGCGATCGCTGATCGATCTGTCGCGCAACGACGGCGTCACCATCTTCCTGTCGACGCACTTCATGAACGAGGCCGAGCGCTGTGACCGCATTTCGCTGATGCATCAGGGGCGCGTACTTGCAGTTGGCGCGCCGCAGGAGCTGACCAGGCAGCGCGGCAAGGAATCCCTGGAAGACGCCTTCATCTCCTATTTGCAGGAGGCAACTGATCTCGCAACGGCGCAAACCGGGCCGGCCCCGCAAGGCGAAGCGCCTGCGGCCATGAAGGCCGCCGCACCTGCCGCAGCCACGTCTTCGCCATCGCGCGCGTTCAGGCGGTTTGATCCGGGACGGCTATGGGCCTATGCACGGCGCGAGACGATGGAACTGTTGCGCGATCCCTTTCGGCTGGCATTCGCCTTCGTCGGTCCCGTCATCCTGATGCTGGCGATGGGCTATGGCATCACCTTCGATGTCGAGAACCTGAATTATGCGGCTTTCGACCAGGACCAGACGCCGGAAAGCCGCAGGCTGCTCGAAAGCTTCTCCGGTTCGCACTATTTCACCGAGCGGTCGCCGGTCAGCTCCTCGGCCGAGCTCGATCGGCGCATGCGCAGCGGAGAACTCGCCGTCGTCGTCGAAATTCCCGCCGGCTTCGGCCGCGATCTCGCCAGCCTGCACGCGCCGGAGGTGGCGTTCTGGATCGACGGCGCCATGCCGTTCCGGGGCGAGACCGCCAAGGGCTACGTGACCGGCCTCCTGCTGCGTTATGCGCAGGATCTCGTCACTGAGCGCCTCGGCCCCAACGGGGCGTCCAGCGCTCATCTGGGAGGCATCAATATCGAGAGCCGCTTCCGCTACAACCAGGCGTTCAAGAGCGCATTTTCCATGGTTCCGAGCGTCATCGTGATCATGCTGGTGCTGATCCCGGCCGTCATGGCGACGATCGGCGTCGTCCGCGAAAAAGAGACCGGTTCGATCGCCAATTTCCGCTCCACGCCCGTCAGCAAATTCGAATTTCTGATGGGCAAGCAGTTCCCCTATGTCGTCGTTGGCGTGCTGACCTTCGTCCTCCTGCTGCTGATGGCGTTGTTGGTTTTCCACGTGCCGGTCAAGGGATCGCTCGGCGCTCTCGCGCTCGGGGCCCTGCTCTATGTGTTCTCGACCTGCGGCTTCGGCCAATTGGTGTCGACCTTCACCCGAACCCAGGTCGCGGCGGTGTTTGCGACCATGATCCTCGCCATCATTCCCGTGGTGAATTTTTCAGGCCTGCTCGTGCCGATCTCCTCCCTGACAGGTCAGGGCAGGCTGATCGGCCTGATCTTTCCGGCGGCTTGGTTTCAGCCGATCAGCGTCGGCACTTTCACCAAGGGGCTCGGGTTTTCCGATCTGTGGCTCAACGACGCCGTTCTGGCACTGTTTGCGGCCGGCTTCTTCATCGCCGCTCAATTGCTGCTGCGGAAGCAGGAGAGCTGACGATGTCGCAGTCAACGCGCGCCGGGAATTCAACAGCTCATCCGGCACCAAAAGCCGCGCCGGTCGCCGGGCGGCCCGGCGGCGGTCGCCTCGCCCGGCTCCGCCTGCACCTCTCCAACATCTACCGGCTGATGATCAAGGAGCTGCGCAGCTTCCGTTCCGACCCGGTCATGCTGGCGCTGGTCGCCTATTCCTTCACGGTTGCGATCTATGCCGTCGCCACCGGCGCCTCGACTGAAGCGACGAACCTCTCCGTCGGAATCGTCGATGAGGACCATTCCGACCTGTCACGTCGCATCGCCGATGGCCTCACCCCGCCGATCTTCAAGCCCGCCATACAGCTGGCGGCGACGGACATCGATGCGGCCATGAATTCGCAGCGTGTTCTCTTCGTGATCGAGATCCCGCCAAGATTCGAGGCGGATATTCTCGCCGGGCGGCAGCCCGGCGTCCAGATCGACGTCGATGCCACCGTGGCCGCCCAGGCGTTCAATGGCATGAGCTACATCCAGAACATCATCATCGGCTATGTGACAGAGTTCATGACCGGGCGTGAAGGCGGCATCGATGCATTGAGCAGGATGGTCACGGAGGTCAAATTCAATCCGAACCTGAAGTCGAGCTGGTTCACCTCGGTGATGCAGATCATCAGCAACCTTACCATGATCACGGTGCTGCTGACCGGTGCCGCGCTCATTCGCGAGCGCGAGCAGGGGACTGTCGAGCATCTTTTGGTGATGCCCGTGCTCCCCATCGAGATCATGCTCTCAAAAATCCTGGCCAACGGCATCGTCATCGTGCTGTCCGCCGGCCTGTCGATACTCCTTGTGGTGCAATGGTGGCTGCAGGTGCCGATCACCGGGTCGATCCTGCTGTTTCTGGGCGGCTCGTGCTTCTATGTGTTCACGGTCGCAGCGCTTGGCATAGCGCTCGGCACCATCGCGTCCACCATGGCCCAGTTCGGGCTGCTGTCGATCCCGGTGCTCATGGTGATGATGCTGCTGTCCGGCAGCACGACGCCGCTGGAAAGCATGCCGGTATGGCTGCAGTACCTGATGAAATTCATCAGCCCGACGCCGCATTTTGTGATGTTCGCCCAGGACGTGCTGTATCGCGGGGCGGGCGCTTCGATCGTCTGGCCCGAAATTGTTGCGACAATCGTTATTGGCAGCATCTTCTTTGGCGTTGCGCTGTACCGGTTTCGCCGCGCCATCTTTAACGGCTGAACGCCATCGATCGGGCGGCCGGGCGTCAACAGCGACCGCCCTGATGACTGCAACTTGCGTTCAGATCGTCCTTGTCGCCTTAGCGCCGGACTTCCTGGTGCCGGATAGCGACGCCGTCCTCCCCGAGGGCCACGACTTTCTTTGCTCGCGCAGCAGGTCGACGAAGGCACGCAGCCCGGCGGTCATGTGCCGGTGCGGGGGATAATAGAGCTGCAGCCCGGGGAATGGCGGCGTCCAGTCGTCCAGCACCGCCTTCAGCGTTCCCTCGGCCAGGTGCTTCGTCACCCAGAAGTCGCTGAGGAAGGCGAGGCCAAGACCCTCGAGCGCGGCGTCGACCATCAACAGGTCGTTGTCCAGCGTCAGCCGGCCCGGTACGTCCAGCGACATCTCCTCGCCGCGCTTTTCGAACTCCCAGCGGTACAGCTTGCCGCCGGGCAGCCGCCGGCGGATGCAGGCATGGGCGAGCAGGTCCGCGGGCGAGCGCAGCGCCGGCGCGTGGTCGAGATAGGCCGGTGCGCCGACCACGATGAAGCGCGTGTCCGGGCCGCAGGGGACCGCGACCATGTCCTGCGGCACCGCCTCGGCGAGGCGCACGCCGGCATCGAAACCCTCCGCGACGATATCGATGGGGCGGCCCTCGATCACCAGTTCGACGTTCATGTCGGGATAGCGCCTGAGATATGTCGCGACCACCGGGCGCAGGATCTGATGCGCCGCGCGCTCCTTCAGGTTGATGCGCAGCGTCCCCGTCGGGGTGTCGCGAAACGCGTTCACCTCCTCCATGGCGCCGGCGATTTCCTGCAGCGCCGGCCTGACCCGCGCCAGAAACCGCTCGCCGGCTTCCGACAATGCGACGCTGCGCGTGGTGCGGTTGATGAGCCGGACGCCGAGCCGCGCCTCCAGCCCCGCGATCGCATGGCTGAGCGCCGACGGCGAAATGCCGAGCTCGGTCGCCGCGGCGCGAAAGCTGCGATGTGCTGAGATCGCGCCCACGGCGTTCAGTTCAAACAGGCCGGTCTCCAGCATTGTGCCATATCCTTCATCAGGTCATGCGATTTTATCCTGATTGTTGCATCAATCAATCGCCCTATCTTGAGCCCGGCAATCGAGTTGGAAAGGAACCTGCCATGACAAAAACGTTGGCCAAGACATTTCTCATCACCGGCGTGTCGTCCGGGTTCGGCCGCGCGCTCGCGGAGGCCGCCTTGCGCGACGGCCATGTCGTCGTCGGCACCGTGCGCAAGGCCGGCGACAAGGAGACGTTCGAAGCGCTCGGCCCGGGCGCGCATGCGGTGATCCTCGATGTCACCGACACGGCGCGGATCGCGCCCACGGTGGCCGCGATCGAGGACCGCGTCGGGGCGATCGACGTGCTCGTCAACAACGCCGGCTACGGCCATGAAGGCATTCTGGAGGAATCGTCGATCGACGATCTGCGGCGCCAGTTCGAGGTCAACGTGTTCGGCGCGGTGGCGATGATCCAGGCGGTGCTGCCCGCGATGCGCAAGCGGCGCGCCGGGCATATCCTCAACATCACCTCGATGGGCGGCATCGCCACCTTTCCCGGCCTCAGCTACTACCATGGCAGCAAGTTCGCGCTGGAGGGCATTTCCGAGACGCTCGGCAAGGAGGTCAGGGATCTCGGCATCAAGGTGACTGCGATCGAGCCGGGCGGCTTCCGCACCGACTGGGCAGGGCGTTCGATGGTGCGCGCGGAGCGATCGATCGGAGATTACGACGCCGTGTTCGATCCGATCCGCGAGCGCCGCATCGCGTTCAGCGGCCGGCAGGTCGGCGATCCCGCCAAGGCGGCGCAGGCGATGCTGCAGGTCGCCATGTCGGACGATCCGCCGGCGCATCTGCTGCTCGGCAGCGACGCCGTCCGCTTCGTCGGGGAAAAGATCAGGTCGCTGCAGGCCGAGTTCGACGCCTGGAAGAGCGTCTCGCTCGCCACTGACGCCACGTGATCCGGCTTCGAAACATCGTTTCGGCAGGGGGCCGATCGCGTCCTGAATGAGGACGCCCCCGCCGCGAGCCGGCATCGATTGACCCTCGAAGGCCGTGCTCGCCGGCGGCGGGCCCGCGGCCGGGCTTAAGCCCGGCCGCCGCGTCGGCGGTCGCGCCGTCCTGCGTTGACCCCGTTCCCTTCGTCTGGTTAAACCTCCCCGTCGAAAATGGCTGGCTTGGTCTGGGTAGGCCCAAGCCCTTCCTCGCTCCCGCGAGGAAGCTCTGTTCCGTGCTGTGCACGCGAACCCCCGACAGTCCCGCGCCGCGTGCGCATTTTTAAGGGTCTGTCCGGTGGCCATGCCGACGTCGCTGCTCCGGCGGACCCTGACTGAAGGAGCCGTCCGAATGCCTGATCTCGATCTGTCGAAGCCCGTGCTCGTCACCCTCGCCAATGGCGTGCAGGGCGGCGCCGTCGTGCGCGCGGCGCTGCGCCGCGGCCTCAAGGTCCGCGCGCTGGTGCGTGATCGCGCCAAGGCGCAGCCGCTCGCCGCACTCGGCGCCGAGATCGCCGTGGGAGATCTGAGTGACGCCGAGGCGCTGCGGGCGGCGGGCCGCGGCGCCGGTTCGCTCGTGCTGCAGGTGCCGATCGGGCCGCCGGACGCGATGCGCGCGCAGGCGGCGCAGGCGCTCGCCGCCGCGAAAGCCTGCGGCGTGGCCGCGCTCATCCTCAAGCTCGCCAGCGCCAGCCGCCCGGCGCCCTGCGCGGAACCGAGCTTCGTCGCCAATGCGATGATCGAGGACGAGGTGCGCCGCGCCGGGCTGCCGGTCGCCGTGGTGCGGCCGACCATGTATCTCGACAACCTGCTCAAATCCTCGGCGCTGGCCGAGATCGCCACCGACGGCGTGTTTGCGCCGCCGATCGCCACGGAGCAGCGCATCGCCTGGACCAGCGCCGCGGATTGCGCCGAAGCCGCGGTGACGTTGCTGATGCGCGGCGTCTTCGGTGGCGACCATCGCATCGCCGGGCCGGAGAGCGTCAGCGGCGACGAACTGGCCGCGCGGATCTCCGAAGGGCTTGGCCGCCGCATCGTGTACCGGGCGCAGCCGCTCGACGCCTTCGAGCGTGATGTCGACGCCGCAATGGGGCCGGGCACCGGCCGCCGTGTCGCAGCCAAATTCCGCTTCTTCGCGCGGCATCCGGCGGACGCCGACGCCATCCTCGCCGGCGCGTTCATGCCGCAGCCGGGCCTCGACGGCTTCGCGCCGCAGCGCATCGCTGACTGGGTGCGGGCGCATCTGCGGCCGGCGGTGGAGCGTGCACTGGCCTTGGCGCAGGCCTCGGAGCCTCTCTCAAATGGAAGCCAATGAATGAGCGCAGGCGTGTATTGCTGAACTCGTCATTGCCGGGCTTGACCCGGCAATCCAGCTTGTTCGCGACATCACGCGAGTCTTATTGAAGCTGGATCACCGGGTCTCGGCGCTGACGCGCCGGCCCGGTGATGACGGAGATAATGCGCAACCGCATCGCATCTCATACAGCAGCCGTACATACGGCTGCCGTACCTGCTTACTGAATCACCAGCTCGACGCGCCGGTTTCTGGCGCGGCCGGCGTCATCCGTGTTGCTCGCCAGCGGCGCCAGCGAGGCGACGCTCTTGGCGGTCATGCGTGCGGCGGGCACCTTGTAGTCGGTCGACAGCGCCTTGACGACGGCGTCGGCGCGCCGCTGCGACAGCTCCAGATTGCGCGCCAGCTGGCCCTGGTTGTCGGTGTGGCCGACCACGTAGACCTGCATCTTGGGATTGTCGGTGAGCAGCTTGGCCATTTCGGCGAGCTCGGCTTTCGATTCGGGCTTGATGTCGGCCTTGTCGGTATCGAAGAAGATGCCGTACAGCGCCACCTTGCCCTCGCTGGCGAGCGCGTTCTGCATGCCCTTGGCATCGAGCACCTGGACCTGGCCGGTCTGCATCGCCTTGGGCTCGACGATCTGCTCGTAGAGGTAGATGTCGCTGTGGTTGTCGGCGTTGGAGCCCTGCATGAGGTAAAGGAACACCCAGGTGTCGCCGGCCTGATCGCTGCGCTTGGCGAGGTAGGCGCGCTGCTGCTCGGTGCCGAAGCCGACCTCGAAGCGCGGCCTGTCCGGGATCACGTTGCCGGAGTTGATGACCGCCGAGTCGAAGCCGCCGCCGCAATCGCGGCCCTTGCAGCTGAACACGATCTGGAATCTGCCTGTCGTGAGCGCCTGTTCGTAGTTGCGGCCGACCTCCAGCGTCGAGCGGTTGCCCGAGATGGTGTAGCCGATGCGGGTGATGCGGCCCTCGGCCGACAGCATGTCCTTGTAATTGTACTCGATGGCCTTGTTCGGCAGCAGCGCCTCGCCGTAGTCGATCTGGTTGTAGGCGTTGATGCTGGCGCCGGTGAAGCGGGTGAGCAGGGGATGGTCCTTGCTGCCCTTGACGTCCGCGGCATGTGCGGTGACGGGGGCGAGCGCAAGCAGCAGCGCGAGCCATCGAAGCGGGTGGTTCATCGAAAACGTATCCTTTGCAGTGATGCGGGCGATCTATCGCAGGGCGACCTCGCCAGGCAACTGCGGACTTAGAACGGAAAGATGACGCGGAAGAGAAAGGGGCGAATCATTCAAGGGACGTCCACGCCGGTCATCTTCATTGCCGCCGGCATCCTGGCTCCGCGTGCGGCGCCTCAGCCGAAACGGCACCACGCCGGCAGCGCCTCGGGCGGCACCGTGCTGAGAATGCCGAGCGCGAGGATCGCGCATCCCATCAGCGTCTGCAGGCGCGGCGAGCGCGCCTGGGCACGCAGCCAGGGCAGGCCGAGGCCCGCGCCCATCACCGGCGCCAGCGTGCCGAGCCCGAAGCCGAGCATCACCAGCGCGCCGTGCAGCGCGCTGCCCGCCAGCATGGCGTAGAACAGCGCCGCATAGACCATGGCGCAGGGAAAGAAGCCCCACACGCAGCCGGCGACGAACAGCCCGGCGCGATGCGCCGGCAGGCCGGTCGAGAGGCGCTGGATCGCGCGGCTGATCACCGCGCCGAGCCGCAGCAGCGGATCGGGCAGCGGCAGCGCGCCGAGCAGCGACAGTCCGATCAGGCCCAGCGACACCGCCGCGGCCCAGCGCAGCGCGACATGGGCGAGCGAACGGTCGAGCGCGCCGAACATCTGCGTGCCGAGGCCGCCGACCAGGGCGCCCGCCACCACATAGCCGGTGATGCGCCCGGCATTGATCAGCAGCGTCGGTGCCAGCAGGCTGCGCAGCGACGGGCCGCCGGGCGCAGCGAAGCTGAGGCTCGCGGCAATGCCGCCGCACATGCCGAGGCAATGCAGGCTCGATGCCAGCCCGAGCAGCAGGCCGGCGAGGACAACGGGCTGGTCGACGTCGAATGGCAAAAAACCTGGCCTCCGGATCGCACCCTACCTCCTCATGGTGAGGAGCGCGGCACCGCCGCGCGTCTCGAACCATGAGGCCCAAAAGCTGTAAAGCGCTGCAACGCCCTCGCCTCATCCTGCGAGACGCTGATCACGCTTTCCGTCTTTCTCTGTCGTGGCCGGGCAGCGCGATCCGTCTTCGACGGATCGCGAGGACTAAGGTCTCCCGGCCACCCCGCTTAGGGACGCAGTGCCTTCCTTGTCGGGGTCGCCGGGACAAGCCCGGCGACGACAAACATTAAGATCGAAGGTTGTTTTTTCGGCTCGGCTCTCAGGATGAGGGGTGATGGTCGGCGTTGGTAGAACTCCATAGATGCGAGATGTCCTAGCCCGAATGCGCCACGCCGGCCTTGCGCTGTATCAAGGCGAAGTCGCGGGCGGGACATTGGGCGCGGCGCCGGCTGTGGCCCATGCGCAACAGCGCCAGCGAATGGCGAGTCATCTTGATTGCAGGAGTGGACCTGCCGCGGCCGGTCGCTTTAGGGTTCCCGCGTGTTCGGCCGGTCGAGGTGCGGCACGTCGTGCGTCGTCCCCTGGGGTGGGGCGGCAGGCACGGCAAGGACGTGTGGGGGCGTGGACGTGTTGAAAGTGTTTGGGGGCGTCGCGGCAGGCATCCTGCTGGCGACAGTGTCGCCGTTCGATCTGGCGGTGGCGCAGCAGGTTCAGGTTGGTTCGACCTTCAACAGCGCGGGGCCCGCGCCCCGGTTTGGTCCAGCCGGCGCAGTGCAGAGCGCCGACGCGACCCCGAACGGCACCGAATCCGGCGCCATCCAGACCGTCCTGACCGATCCATCGCTCGGCGCCGGCACGATCTTCGTCGGCGCGGTGAACGGCGGCGTCTGGGTGACCAACAATGGCGGCGCCAGCTGGAAGGCGCTGACCGACCGGCAGTCCTCGCTGTCGATCGCGAGCCTCGGGCTCGACGTCACCGATACCACCGGCAAGACCCTCATTGCCGGCCTCGGCGTCACCTCCAACGGCGACTACGACCAGTTCAACACGCCGTATCAAGGCCGCGGCGGTGCGCAGAACGGCCTGCTCTATTCCACCGATGGCGGCGCCAGCTGGCGCGTGCTCGGTGGCAGTGCGCTCGGCAACCAAAGCGTCATCGGCGTCGCCGCGCGCGGCAACACCATCCTCGCTGCGACGTTCGAGGAGCAGGCGCTGACGACGACACAAACCCCGGCGGGCGCCCCTTACGGCCTCTACCGCAGCACCAATGGCGGCGCGAGCTTCTCGCTGGTCTCGGGCGGCGCGGGGCTGCCGAGCGGCGCGGTCACCTCGCTGGTCGCCGATCCCGCCAATCCCAGCCGTTTCTATGCCGCGGTCACCTCGGTGGCGACGCCCGGCCAGGCCGGCGTCTATGTCAGCAACGATCTCGGCGCTTCGTGGACGCCGGTGTTCACGCAAGCGAGCAGCGGCGGCACCATCTCGAGCACGCAGCAAAGCGTGCTGACACTCGCCGCCGGCCCTGGCGGCGCGGTCGCCATCGGGGTGAGCAATGTCGCCACCGGCGTCGTCAACGGCGTGTTCCTGTCGAAGGACGGCGGTGCGAGCTGGAATCAGCTCGCCGCGCCCAATGTGGTGCTGGGCGGGCAGACCCCGGTCAACTTCCATCTCGCGATCGATCCCTCAAACGCCAACATCGTCTATCTGTCCGGCGACGCCTATCAGAGCTGCGGCGCCACGCCGGCGACCTCGTTCTGCTCGATCACTGCCTTTCGCGTGGTGTTCAATCCGTCCAATGGCACCTCGTCCAGCGCGAGCCTCACCTACGAGGGCAACGCCGCGGTGAATTTCGCCGACGCCAACACCGTGCACGCGGACTCGCGCGCCATCGCCTTCGATGCGTCCGGCCGGCTCATTCTCGCGAGCGACGGCGGCCTCTACCTGCGCAGCAATCCGCAGGGCGCCGGCACCTGGCAGGGCCTCAACGGCAACCTCGCGGTGTTCGAGCCCTATGCGGTGGTGTTCGACGCCAACAGCAAGCGCCTTGCGATCGCGACCCAGGACAATGGCGTGTCGCTGCAGTCCGCGCCGGGCAGCACGCGGTTCGATGCCATCAACGGGGGTGACGGTGTCACTGTCGCCATCAACGACCGCACCCTGCCGGGGCTGAGCGCGATCTACAGCGGCTCGCAGAACCTCGGCGGTCTCAGCCGCCTGATCATCAATGCGCAGGGGCAGGCGGTCAGCCCCGATGTCGGCAACCCCGGCGGCGTCGTGGTCACCTGCAACGGTGGCAATGATTGCGGTACCTCGGTGAGCGCGAATTTCTCCAGCCCGCTCGTGCTCAACCGCATCGATCCGACCATGATCGCCATCGGTGGCGGGGGCGGAGTTTACGTCACCAGCGATCCGCTGACGGCGGCGAGCGTCGCCGCCACCAGCGTCGATCTCACGCTCAGCGCGGCCGGCGGCGTCTCGCCGAGCACGCTCGCCTATGGCGCGAGGGACAATGTCCACGCGCTGCTGGCCGGCGGCACCGACAGCAGCGTCTGGCTCAGCACGGCCGCGGGCACGCCCGCGCTGGCGCGGCTTACGAACTATGCCGGCGTCATCCCCACCGGCGTCAGCTTCGACCTGCGCACCCAGCAGCGCTTCTTCGTCGCCGACAGCCAGGACCTCTGGTACGCCCGCAACGGCACCGCGGCGCCGGCCAGCGTCACCTTCGCGCAACTGACCTCGAGCCTGCCGGCGGGCTTCATCCGGCCGACCGCGACCGAGTTCATCTCAACCAACGGCGTCAACGCCGTGCTGGTCGGCGGCCTCAACGCGCCGCTCACCTGCGATGCCACGCCGAACGGCTGCGCCATTAGCGCGACGCAGAGCCCGATCACTGTCGCCGACAGCGATGCCGCCGGCAACCTTGGTGGCTGGCGCGCGTTCGGCCGTGGGCTGCCCAATGCGCTGATCGATGCGCTCGCCTACAACGCGGCGGCCGATACGCTCGCGGTCGGCGCGGTGGGCCGCGGCGCGTGGGTGCTGTTCGACGTCACCAGCAACTTCGCGTCCGCCAGCGTGCTGCAGTTCGGCCTCGCCAACAACGATTCGATCCCGGACCCCGCGATCCTCACCGGTGCGCGTCCGCTGATCAAATACGGCACCGGCACGCTGACCATCACGGGGGGCGCCAGCTACACCGGCGGCACCACCATCAATGCCGGCGCCATGGTGATCGGCAATGGCGCGACGTCCGGCAGCATCCTCGGCAATGTCGCGTTCTGCAGCGACGCCGCCGATCCCGCTTGCGATGCCTCGACCAGCAAGGTGCTGGCCTTCAACCGCGCCGATGCCATCACCTTCGCCGGCAGCATCGACGGGCCGGGCCAGCTCGCCCAGATCGGCCATGGCACGCTGACGCTGAGCGGCGTCTCCAGCTACACCGGCGCCACGCAGGTCGATGCCGGCGCGCTGATCGTCAACGGCTCGATCGCGTCGTCGGCGCTGACGACGGTGAATGCCGGTGCGCTGCTCGGCGGCAGCGGCACCGTGGGCAACACGTTCGTGAACGGCGGCGTTCTCGCGCCGGGCAATCCGCAGGCGGCGTTGACCGTGCAGGGCAATCTCGCCTTCACCGCGGCCGCGACCTATCTGGTGCAGCTGTCGGGGGCGCTCGCCGGGCAGGCGGCGGTCACCGGCAGTGCGGCGTTGAACGGCGCCGGTGTCGCCGTCGCCGCGGTCGGCCCGTCGATCGTCAACCGCTACACCATCCTGACCGCGACCGGCGGGCTCCATGGCACCTTCGGCGGCGTCGTCTCCGCGCCTGCAGGCTTCACCGCCGGGCTCGGTTATGATGCCGGTCATGCCTATCTCGGTCTCGGCTTCGCGCCGGACACCACAGGCTTCAGCACCAACCAGAAGGCCGTCGTCGGCGCGCTGGCCCACGCCTTCGATGCCGGCGCGGCCATTCCAGCGGTGCTCGGCGGCGCTGGCGCATCGGGGCTGGCGCAGGCGTCGGGCGAACCGGCGACCGGTGCGCAGCAGAACAGCTTCCAGGCGATGACCCAGTTCCTGTCGCTGCTGCTCGATCCGTTCGCCGAGGGCCGTGGCGGCGCTGCCGCGCCGGACACGCCGCTCGCCTATGCAGGCGAGACGACACAGCCGCGTGGCGCGCGCGAGCGCGAGGCCTATGCCGCGATGACGGCCAAGGCGCCGTTGGCCGGCGCCGCAGCCGATCCGCGCTGGAATGTGTGGGCCGCAGGTTTCGGCGGCTCGCAGACCACTGACGGCAATGGCGTAACCGGCGCCAGTGCCACCACCAGCCGGATCTTCGGCGCGGCCGTCGGCGCCGACTATCGGCTGTCGCCGCAGACCACGCTCGGTTTTGCGCTGACGGGTGGCGGCACGGCCTTCAGCGTCGGTTCACTCGGCAGCGGCCGCTCCGATCTGTTCCAAGCCGGCGCGTTCGTCCGTCACACCGAGGGACCGACCTATCTTTCCGCCGCGCTGGCCTATGGCTGGCAGGACGTCACCACCGACCGCACGGTGACGCTCGCCGGGCTCGACCGGCTGCGCGCGACGTTCGACGCCAACACGCTGTCCGGGCGCGTCGAAGGCGGTTATCGCTTCGCGACGCGCTGGGCGGGAATCACGCCCTACGCCGCGGCGCAGGTCACCAGCGTCCTGCTGCCGGCCTATGCCGAACAGGCGCAGGCGGGGGCCGGCACCTTCGCGCTCGCCTACGGTGCACGCACTGCGACCGACACCCGCAGCGAACTCGGCGTGCGGGCCGACCGCGCCGTCGCGATCACCGGCGACGTCATCCCGAACGGTCTTCTGACCGACAGCCTGCTGACCCTGCGTGGCCGTGTCGCCTGGGCGCATGACTACAATCCGGACCGCACTGTCGCCGCCACCTTCCAGGCGCTGCCGGGGGCGAGCTTCGTCGTCAACGGCGCGGCGCAGGCGCCGGATGCGGTGTTGACAACCGCCGCGGTGGACTTGGCCTTGCGCAACGGCTGGTCGGCAAGCGTCAGTTTCGACGGCGAGTTCTCCCGCGTCACGCGCGCTTATGCCGGCAAGGGCGTCGTGCGCTACGCCTGGTAAGGCGCGGCGCACTCCTGGACTGACGCGAATTGCGGGACGGATAGGACCGAACCTGCCGCCGATGTCGAACCGACCGTGCTCCGGAGGCGACACACTCCTGCCTGCATAGGCTTGGCGGCGCGGCGGCGCCGCTTGGTTGCGCCGTGGCGGCGGTGCGGGCATGCTGGGGCCGAAGGGTTGGGGGAAAGCGTGCAGAGGATCGTGTTCGATGCTGCCGGGCTTGCCGGTGACGACGCCGCGCGCAAGGACGAATGGATCGCGTCGCTGTCGTCGGGCTATGCGCGGCTGAACGCCGATCCGGTTGCCGGCCGGCCATTCCGCGGCGAGCTGCGCATCGTGCTGGCGGACGACGTCTCGGTCGGTACCGTGCAGGGCACGGTGAAGACCATCGCGCGTACTGCCGCCGACATCGCCGTCCACAACACCGACAACCTGGTGCTGCTGTGCAATGCCGGCGCGGCGCCGATCCGCATCGAGCAGCGCGGCAGGAGCGCCGACCTCGCCACCGGCGCGGCGACGATGATCCGGCAATGCGAGCCGTCCTGGGTGCGCGCCGGCACCGACTGCCGCCTGCTGGCGCTGCAGGCGCCGTGGTCGCGCGTGCGCGCCCGGGCCGCAAGCCTCGACGATCACACCATGCGCCCGCTTGCGGCGTCATCGGCGGCGCTGGCGCTGATGCGCGCCTATGCGGCGGTGCTGCTCGACGACCGCCGCTTTCGCGATGCGGCGCTGGCGCGCCTTGTGCCCGCGCATCTCGCCGACCTGATCGCGGCGGCCATTGACGGCGGCGACGGCGACGCGATCGCCGTGGACGTGACGGCGGCCCGCCCCGGCATTGCCGCGGCGCGGCTCGGCGCGATCAAGGCCGATATCCTCGCCGGGCTCACCAGCCGTACGCTGTCGGTCGGCGCCATCGCCGCGCGCCACGGCGTCACGCCGCGCTATGTCCACCGCCTGTTCGAGCAGGAGGGCGCCACCTTCTCCGAATTCGTGCTGGCCAACCGGCTGGAGCGCGCCCATGCCATGCTCGCCGCCGCGGGCTGCGACGACCGCTCGATCGGCGCCATCGCATTCGCCTGCGGCTTCAACGACCTCTCCCACTTCAACCGCAGCTTCCGCCGCCGCTTCGGCACCACCCCCTCCGCCATCCGCGCCCGCGGCGGGTGAGGTGGAGAGGCGGGGCCTTGGCGGTCCTCGTCGTTATGCGCGGGCTTGTGTCCCGGCCATCCACGCTTGCCGCAGGGCCGCGCCTTCTCTCCTCATGGTGAGGAGCGCGGCGTAAGCCGCGCGTCTCGAACCATGAGGCCCGGGCGCTGCGGCCTCATCCTTCGAGACGCGGCTGCGCCGCTCCTCAGGATGAGGGGAAAGTGTACGGATGACGGGAATGCGCGAGGCTGTTTCCCTTCGATAGCCCCCGCAGCATCCCCAACCTGTTGCCCGAAAGCACCGCTTTGCCACCGCGTGTACCGCGTGTTCTCTCCCAGCCGTGCCGACTTCTCTTCAGACCAAGAACCGCGCGCAAGGACACGCTAGCTGTGCGTCACGGGCGCGCTTGCGTCCGCGACATGCTGCACGAGGAATGGAAATGCGAACGACCCGCCGCCCGAAGTCCCGCCCCGTCACGCGCCGCATGCTCGCCGCCATGATCGTGGTGCCGGCAGGCCTGAGCGCGGCAGGGGCGGCCGACCTGTCGCGTCCGTTCGTCAAGGCGCCGCTGGTCGTCGCGGCGGCGTATGACTGGAGCGGCTTCTATGCCGGTGTCAACGCGGGTTACGGCGTCGGCTCCAATCCGGTGAACATGAGCTTCACGCCGGCGATCTATGGCGGCGAGCAGCCGACGCTCGGGCCGTCCGGCGCGCTCGGCGGCGTGCAGGCCGGCTACAATTGGCAGGTCGATCGCGTCGTGCTCGGCCTCGAGGGCGATGTGCAGGCCAGCAGCATGAAGCAGTCGATCTGCTTCGACTTCTGCGATCCGAAGCTGACGCTCCGCACCGGGCAGGAGCTGTCGTGGTTCGCCACCGTGCGGGGCCGCGCCGGCATCACCGCCGGCCCGGCACTGCTCTACCTCACCGGCGGCGCCGCCTTCACCACAGTGAAGACCACGATCGCCTCGGTGTTCGATCCCTACCCTGCCAGCGGCGGCCGCTTCAGCGAGGCCAAGGTCGGCTGGGTGGCCGGCGCCGGCCTCGAGGCCGCGCTCGGCGGCCACTGGACCGCGAAGGTCGAGTACCTCTACATGGATTTCGGCAACGTGAGCCATGCGGCGTACGATCCATTTCTTGGTCCGTCCTCGCCGGAGCTCTTCGACATCGCCGTGCGCCAGCATGTGGTGCGCGCCGGCGTGAACTACCTGTTCAACGCGCCCGACGGTGGCCCGGCGCGCCTCGCGGCAACGGAGCCCGTGCACAACTGGACCGGCCTCTATCTCGGCGGGCATCTGTCCGCCAACGCCGCCCACGGCCCGTCGACGCTCGGCTTCGACAACACCGTGTTCAACGAGAGCACCTTCGCGGCGCGCGCGCTCGGCGGCGGCCTGCAGGCCGGCGCCAACTGGCAGGCGGGCGCGCTGGTGCTCGGCGCCGAGGCAGACGTGCAGCTCGCGCATCAGTCGCAGCACGATTGCTTCGACTTCTGCCTTGCCAAGCAGAGCGTCGACCTGACAACCCGCCTGCCCTGGTTCGCCACCCTCCGCGGCCGGATCGGCTATGCCGCGGGCCCGCTCCTGATCTACGGCACCGCGGGCGCAGCGCTCGGTCGGGTCGAGGTGGATCATGCGGCGTTCGACGGCATGCCGGCTGGCACCGACCGCTTCCGCGACACCCGCACCGGCTGGGTTGCAGGCGGCGGCCTCGAGGCCGCGCTGTCGGAGCGCTGGAGCGCCAAGGCAGAATACCTCTATCTCGACCTCGGCCGCATCAGCGGCGACGTGCCGGGTCTGGAAGGCGGGACCGAGAACATCCGCGTCGCCCTGCGCAACCACACCGCACGCATCGGCCTGAATTATCGGCTGACGCCGTGAGCTGACGGAGCGCGTGCGGTTGCCGCGCGCGCAGAAGGGGGCGCGGGTCTTCAGCTATCCGCGCTGTGTGCTCTCTCCTCATCCTGAGGAGCAGGCGTAGCCTGCATCTCGAAGGATGAGGCCCCGGGCGTCGCTGCGCGGCAAGTGCCTCGGCCTCATGGTTCGGGACGGCGCTGGCGCGCCTCCTCACCATGAGGAGTGAGGTGTTGCCACATTGTCGGCGTCATCCTAGGCCGGCGCCAACGGGTCCGCGCGAAGCGCGGCCCGATGACAGGCTCCGCGTTGTGACCCGGTGACCTATCTTCACGAGACACTCCAAGTACGAAGCCGGATGCGCGGGTCAAGCCTGCGCCTGACGCAGCATGAAAGCGCGGATGTTCGTACCCCTGAAGCGGATCTGGACGATCGGCGCTGACTTCTCCATGCTTTGGCGACGGGCTGGGTGCGTCCTGCCCTGCCATCCCGCCGCCGGAGCGTTCCTGCCATGCCATCCCCATCCCGCCTGCGCGGGCCCATCGATCCATCGTCGGGTAATCGGCCATCGTCCGAGGCGGCGATGGGCGCGCGCTTTCGCGGCTGCCTGCTCGGCGGGGCCTGTGGCGACGCGCTCGGCGCGCCGGTCGAGTTCATGGCGCGTAGCGAGATCCTGCAGGGATTCGGCCCCGACGGCATCACCACCTTCGCGCCGGCGTTCGGCCGCCGCGGCGGCATCACCGACGACACACAGATGACGCTGTTCACTGCGGAGGGGCTGCTGCGCGGCGCCGCGTCAGGCGACCGTGGTCGCAACCATCATGCCGAACTGCTGCGCTCCGTCGCGCAGGCTTACCTGCGCTGGCTGCGCACCCAGGGCGAGATGAACCTGGAAGGCCTCGACGAGGAGCTCGTGGACGGCCTTGCGATTCTGCCTGAATTGAACGCGCGCCGCGGCCCCGGCCGCACCTGCCTGTCGGCGCTCCATGCCATGCGCGTGCTCGGCGCGCCGGCGCGCAACGACAGCAAGGGGTGCGGCGGCGTCATGCGCATGGCGCCGGCCGGGCTGTTCGCGGCAGGTCGTGCCGTGTCGATGACGCCGGCGGCGACCTTCCGCCTCGGCTGCGATCTCGCCGCGCTGACCCATGGCCATCCCTCCGGCGCGCTGCCGGCGGGCGCGCTCGCCGTGCTGGTGCGCGGCCTTGTGCGTGGCGAATCGCTCGACGACGCACTGCAGGCGACGAAGGGCTGCCTGCGCCGCGCGCCGCGGCATGAGGAGACGCTGTCCGCCATCCTGCGCGCGGAAGACCTCGCCGCGTCGGGAGAGCCGCCGGAAACCGCCATCGCCATGCTCGGCGGCGGCTGGGTCGCCGAGGAAGCCCTGGCGATCGCGCTCTACTGCGCGCTGACGGCGCGTGATTTCGGCGATGGCGTGTGGATCGCCGTCAACCACGACGGCGATTCCGATTCCACCGGCGCCATCGCCGGCAATATCCTCGGTGCGCTGTGGGGTGAGGGCGCGATTCCGAAAGACTGGCTGGCAGAGCTGGAAGCGCGCGAGGTGATCACGGCGATGGCGGAGGAATTGCTGACAGGCGCGTAGCCCGGATGAGCGCAGCGATATCCGGGATCTCGGGGACACACGGTGATCCCGCATGCCGCTTCGCCCATGCGGGCTACGCCGCTGACCGCGGCTTGAGTCTGCGTCGTGAGTTGACCACAGGCCTCGCCCGTCGGTTTGCCACGTCACGGCCAATCGGCGATGCTCGGCAGTATTGCACACGCGGCGGCGTTTTCGCCCTTTCCTCGGCGGCAGTGGATCTCGTGGAATGAAGAAGATGCGCCAGAGCCCCGTCTACTCCCGCGCGCTCGCGGCGCGCATCTGCCGCCTGCTGCGCGCCGGGCATTCGTTGCGCGCAATCTGCGCCGCGCCGGACATGCCAGGCGCGCGCACGGTGCGCGACTGGGTGGCGCAGGATCGCGACGGTTTTGCCGCGCGCTACCGCCGCGTCGTCAGGCGCAAGGGGCCGGCGAGCCGCTACAGCGAACGGATCGCTGCGCGCATCTGCACGGCTCTCGCCGAGGGTCGGCCGCTGCGCGACATCTGTCGGGGGAGGGGCATGCCGCGCCACACCACGGTGCTGCGCTGGGCGCAGGCCGACATCCATGGCTTTGCTGCGCGCTATGAGGCGGCCCGCGCGCTCGGCTATCAGCGCCTGTTCGACGAAATTCTGGAGATTGCCGACGACAGCCGCGGCGACTGGCGGCGCGGGCCGGGGGAGAGTGTGGTGCACGATCCCGCCGCCATCATCCGCGCCGAGCTGAAGATCGCGCGCCGCCGCCATCGCCTCGCCGCGGCGCTGCCAAAAGGTTGTGGCGAGGATCCGTCGTCATCTGCGGTGCCGTCGCATGGCCGGTTGGACGCGCTGATCGACGAGGTTAGTCGACGTTCTGCTCAGTCTGGAGCATGACGGTCTTAGGTTGAGTCACAATCCGTCATCCTGAGAGGCTGACTCAAAAAGCCCATCGAGCCG
This sequence comes from Pseudomonadota bacterium, assembly GCA_040756765.1. GTDB lineage: Bacteria > Pseudomonadota > Alphaproteobacteria > Rhizobiales > Xanthobacteraceae > Bradyrhizobium_A. Next base: position 97,322 of record JBFLYG010000002.1, read on the forward strand.
GCACAGCTGCAATCAGCCGTCATTCCGGACGGCCCGCATCGCGGGCCGATCCGGAATCTCGACGATCGCCGCAATGCAGAGATTCCGGGTTCGCGCACTTTGCGCGCGCCCCGGAATGACGACAAACACTCCATGGTATCTTGCCGATCGCATTTTCGGTCCGGCTCTGAGGTGCGAGCCAGCGGGTCCGCGCGAAGCGCGGCATGATGACAGGCTCCGTGAGTCAGCGCTCCGTGCCGCCTGGCATACGCTTCACCATCTCGCATTGAGTGGCGCGCCCAGTCTGCTTTTCACGGCTGTCGAACAGCTCCATGCCCTGACGCATCAGCTCCTTCACGCGATCCTCGCCAAGGATCGGCGCGCATTTGCGGACGTCGTCGATCCAGCTGCTGGTGTCATGGTGGAAGTTGCACTGCAACTGCGCCCGGCCGATCACTCCGTAAACCGTGACGATCTGCTCGCAGGTGTCGATGCGGCTGTCGGCACGGGCAACGCCCATGAAGGTGTCGGTCTGCTCGCGGGCTTTGAGCGTGGCCGAGAGCTTGCGGCCATCGCGCAGGATCGCGCGACAACTCAGCTCGACATTGCCTTGAGCCTTGCGCTCGAACGCGCACTGGCCGTCAGCCTCCACACGCTGCTGGTTGATATAGGCACCGTCGAGCCACAGCACACTCGTGCCTTGTCCGGTGGTCTCGAGCTTCTGCCCGGCGAATCCGACACTGGCGATGTCGTTGGCCACGAAGTTGACGAGATGACGGCCGTTGCCGAGGCGGCTGTAGATGGCTCCTTTTGGGCAGCCGATGTCAGCCTCGTTCAGTCGCACCTTACAGGGCCCCGACTGCGTTGCGATGACGGCGTCGCCGACCTGTGTGTCCGCAACGGCTGGCGCTGCGAGGCCGCAGGCCAGGATGAGGGTGATCCAAATGCGTGACGGAGAAATCATGGGTATGCCCCCGAAAGTGTTTAACCAATGCACAGCTCTGTAGGACAACTCGCGCGACAAATCGATAGGTGCTTGTCTGGAGCAAAAATCGCGACGAGCTTGGCGCATGACGGTATCAGAGGGGCCGGGTTTGTCCCCGCGGTGCCATCTTGATCGAACCGATACGTCAAAGCTGGCAACATAGATTGGGGGCGCCGCCGTCGTGCGGCGCGGGCAGGGGGCTTGCAACCATGCGGACGACGACGCGGCGATGGCGCTTCTGGCAACGGTTGCTCGCATTTGTCATCGCCGCCTTCGTTATGTCCTCCGCCATCACGGCCATGTTCGCGCCGTGGGCGTTCTTTCTCGGTGGCCGTTTCCACTGGCTGCCGACATGGCAGGGCGTCGGCCTGCTGCAAGCGCCGGGGCACGGCCGCTTCGGGCTGCGGGTGCGGCTCTATCCGAGCCCGCGCGGCAGCAGCAGCTTCGGCGGCACTTATGTGCGCGGCACCGCCGAGCTCTGCACGCCGGCGGGTGAGATCTTTGCGCTCAACCTGCAGGGCGGCACCGCCGAGGCCGTCGGCGCCGACATGAACGGCCATGCGTTGTCGCTCAGCCTCGCCAACCGGCCCGCCTGGTGGTGGGTCGAGGGCCGTTACGAGAGCTGGCGGCCGCGGCTGTCGCTCAGCGGACGCTGGGCCGGTCCCGAACTGCTGCTCGACGACGGCGGCACGCTTCAACGCGAGTTCGCAGCGGACGGCCGCCTCGGTGCTCACCCCGGCGCGATGGGCGCCGCCGCCCGCGGCGCGCTGCGCGAAGGCGGCCGCGACGATTTCGCCGCGCTGTGCCGACAGCTCTGACAGATCGCGGAACGTAAAGATTCATCGTCAATGAAGGTGCCACACACCTACCACCCTTAACCACGGCGGCCGCGCTAAGCCTTGCGCCATGTGGAGATGGCGGGCCATGTGGCTTCTGGTTGCGATCGCCCTGGTGGTGGGGGCGCTGTTCGTGCTGAGCGTGCGGGCGTGGATTGCAATCCTCGGCGCGGAGACCGATCGTCGCGCCTGCCCCGCCTGCCGGACGCGGATGGTGGTCACCACGCTGCCGGAGGCGGAGGGCCTCGCCTACCAGTGCACGCGCTGCGGCCGCGTGCTGCCGTTTCAGCGCGCGGACCGGGAGGCGCTGCCGCCGCCGGGATGAAGCGCCGCCCGGTGGATCTCGGCGCGTTGCCGCAACGTTTCAGCAGCGATGCCGGGGGCGGCGCGGCCGGGTTCCGCCGTGCTGGGCGCCAAGCGACCCACGTTGCGGGTCGTTTGCGGTGCGGCGAAGAATCTGCTTCTGCATCAGGCGCATGAGAGGCGTGCGTCGGCGCGGGACGCGGTTTGACAGCCGCTGGCGAAGCGCCGAAAATCGCGCTCTCGTGTCTTGGGCTTCGCGGCGCGCGTGAGGACGAGGGGCGCCGAGCGCCCTGCCTCGGCATCGGCTGCGCACCAGCCCAACAGCAACAATCGACATCAGGACGATCCCATGAACAGGCCCCTCACGCTGCCGCCCGCCAAAGGCGTCTTCATCAACAACAAGTGGCAGCCCTCGCAAGCCGGCAAGACCGTGCCGCTGCTGGCGCCGGCCACCGGGCAGGTGATCACGACGCTGGCCGCCGGCGACGCCGCCGATATCGACCATGCGGTCGCCGCGGCGCGCCACGCCCTCGAGGAGGGCGCCTGGGGCCGGCTCACCGCCATCGAGCGCGGCCGGCTGTTGATGCGCCTCGCGCGGCTGATCGAGGATCACGCCGACGAGCTGACGCTGCTGGAGGCCACCGACACCGGCAAGCCGATGAAGCAGGCCCGCGCCGATGCGGTGGCGCTGGCGCGCTACTTCGAATATTACGGCGCCGCCGCCGACAAGGTGCATGGCGACACCATTCCGTTCCTCGATGGCTATCTGGTGTCGACGCTGTACGAGCCGCTCGGCGTCGTCGGCCACATCATTCCCTGGAACTATCCCGGCCAGATTTTTGGTCGCACCGTCGGCGCCGCGCTCGCCATGGGCAACGCCTCGGTGGTGAAGCCGGCGGAAGAGGCCTGCCTCGTGGTGCTGCGCGTCGCCGAGCTCGCCGCCGAAGCCGGCTTTCCCGAGGGCGCGCTCAACGTCGTGCCCGGCCTCGGCGAGGTGGCGGGCGCAGCGCTGTCGGCGCATCGCGGCATCGATTTCATCTCGTTCACAGGCAGCCCGGAGGTCGGCACCCTGGTGCAGACCGCGGCGGCGAGGAACCATATCGGCTGCACGCTCGAACTCGGCGGCAAGTCGCCGCAGATCGTGTTCGCCGACGCCGACCTCGACGCAGCGCTCGCCTCGGTCACGCTCGCCATCATCCAGAACGCCGGCCAGACCTGCTCGGCGGGCTCGCGCGTGCTGGTCGAGCGCTCGATCTGGGACCGTGCGCTGAGCGATCTGAAAATCCGGTTCGAGAAGCTCAGGGCCGGCACGCCGGAGATGGATCTCGACCTCGGCCCGGTGGTCAGCGCCGGCCAGAAGACGCGCATCGAGGCGATGCTGGCGCGGGCGGAGGCGGCCGGCGCTACCGTGGTGGCGCGTGGCGCGATCGCCGACGGCGCGCCGAGCGAAGGCTTCTACGTGCCGCCGGCGCTCTATGCCCATGTCGATCCGAAGTCCGAGCTCGGCCAGCTCGAGGTGTTCGGCCCGGTGCTCGCGGCGATGCCGTTCGACGACGAAGCCGACGCCATTCGTCTTGCCAACGGCACTGATTATGGCCTCGTCGCCGGCGTCTGGTCGAAGGACGGCTCGCGGGCGCTGCGCGTGGCGCGCAAGGTTCGCGTCGGCCAGATGTTCGTCAACGGCTACGGCGCCGGCGGCGGCATCGAGCTGCCGTTCGGCGGCATGAAGAAGTCCGGCCACGGCCGCGAGAAGGGCTTTGAGGCGCTCTACGAGTTCGCCGCGATGAAGACCCTGGTGGTCAAGCACGGCTGAGGCAGGGCGGTTAAGCCACGCCTCGTCATCCGTCACCCTGAGGTGGCCGTGCAAAGCACGGCCCTCGAAGGGCGACGGCCTGAGCCCGGGCCGTTCATCCTTCGAGGCTCGCTGCGCTCGCGCCTCAGGATGACGGGTTGGCGGCTTCACTCATTCGAAACGTAACAAGGACCAACGAATATGCGACTGCAAGGTAAATCGGCCATCGTCACCGGGGGCGCGTCGGGCTTCGGCGAGGAGATCGTCCACGCCTTCGTGCGTGAAGGCGCGGGCGTGGTGATTCTCGATCTCAACGGCGACGGCGCGGCCAAGGTCGCGGCGGCGGCCGGCAAGGGCGCGGTGGCTGTCGCCGGCGACGTCACGAAGAAGGCGGACATCGAGCGCGCGGTGCAGCAGGCGGTGGCGTCATTCGGCAAGCTCGACATCGTCGTCAACAACGCCGGCTGGACCTTCCGCAACAAGCCCTTGCTCGAGGTCACCGAGGACGAGTTCGACAAGGTGTTCGCGATCAACGTCAAGTCGATCTACCTGATGACCAACGCCGCGGTGCCGGTGATGAAGCAGCAGAAGTCCGGCCGCATCATCAACATCGGCTCGACCGCCGGCGTGCGGCCCCGGCCGGGGCTGACCTGGTACAACGCCACCAAGGGCGCGGTGAACCTGCTGTCGAAGTCGATGGCGCTCGACCTCGCGCCCGACGGCATCCGCGTCAACTGCATTGCGCCGGTCATCGGCGCCACCGCGCTGCTCGAATCGTTCATGGGCGTGCCGGACACGCCGGAGAACCGCGCCAAGTTCGTCTCCACCATCCCGCTGGGACGGATGTCGAAGCCGTCCGACATCGCCAGCGCCTGCGTGTACCTGGCGAGCGACGAGGCCGAGTTCCTCACCGGCGTGGTGCTGCCCGTCGACGGCGGCCGCACGATCTGATGCGATCGAGCCGACGGGGCGGTCCGCGGATCGCCCCGTCGTGCACAGCGTCTCCGGTGCCCCGGTCCGGTTAGATGGCTGTCACAATTCCGATATAAAAGCAGGCCCGTGGCCCGCCGATCCGATCCCGCGGTTCGAGAAACGGTCGGCAGGCTCCTGACATCATGCAAGCGGGCTGATCGGTCGAGGCTCTTCGCGGGCGGGCCGGCTGAACCAGGGCAATGACGGCACTCGTATCTTCCGCCCGCGCGGCTGCGCCGGGCACACACTCTATTATAAAGTCTCTGCGACGCCGTCCGCGCCTCGCCATGGTGATGGCTGCGCTGGCGGCCGCGGGGCTGTGTGCCGCGGCGGCGGAGGAGCGCCAGGCGGTCAATGCCGATGCGCCGATCGACTTCCACATTCCGGCGCAGCCGCTGGCGAGCGCGCTGCAGGCCTATGGCGAGCGCACCGGGGTCCAGGTGCTCTATGAAAGCACCTCCGCGGCCGGCCGCCGCTCGATCGCCGTCGAGGGCGCCTATACACCGGGCGATGCGCTCAACCTGATGCTGACCGGCACCGACCTGAAAGTGCGCTACATCCGTCCGGACGCCATCACGCTGGCGCCGCCGTCGCTCGCCGCCAACGAGCCGCCGGCGAGCCCGCTCGGCGCGACGGCCGCCGCCGATCTGTCGCTTGGCACGTTGCGGGTGCGCGCCGCCGATGCCGGCGAGGATACGTCGCGGCTGCACGATTACAGCGAGAGCGTGCAGACCGACATCCAGAAGGCGCTGCAGAAGAACAGCCGCACCCGCGTCGGCAGCTACCGTGCCGTGCTCGACCTGTGGATCGATCCGTCGCGCATCATCCAGCGCACCGAGTTGTTCCGCTCGACCGGCGATCCGGAGCGGGACGAGGCGGTCGCGTCCGCGCTGCGCGGCCTCGTCATCAGCCGCGCGGCGCCGTCCAACACGCCGCAGCCGATCCGCGTCGTCATCGTGGTGAGGTCGCTGTAATGAGTGACCCCGCTCCCCAGGACACTGTTGCCGCAGGCCGCCCGCTGACGGCGACCTTCCAGCCGGACGATCCCAGCGCATGGTCGTCCGGCGAGGTGGCGCGCCTCGTGCTGGCGCCGACCGTCGCCGTAGTGCTGTTCGTCGGCGGGCTCTATTGGGTGCGCTTGCAGGTACCGTCCGGCAACGCCGGACGTGATCAGGCGCCGGTGGTGCAGGTGCAGGTCCTGCCGCGTCCCGATCCGATGCCGATTCCGGTGCCGCCGGCTTCGCAGCCGATGCCAGCGTCGCTGAGCAGCCCGATCGACACGCCCACGGATCGCACCGATCCTGTCGTCACCGATGATCCGGCGCCGGTGCCGCCCCCCCGGGCGGCGACGCCGGCGGACGCGTCCACGCCCAGCGTGCGCCCGACCCGGGCGCCGGCCGATGCATCCGCGAACATCGCGGCGCTGAAATACCAGCAGGCGCTGCTGCGTCACGTCGCCCGCTTCCAGCGCTATCCGACCGCGGCGCGTGCCGGGCGGCTGCACGGCTCGGTGGAGACGATGTTCGCGATGCGCCGCGACGGCACCCTGCTCGGCGTCTGGGTCCGCACCAGCTCGGGCCAGGCGGTGCTGGATCGCGAGGCGCTTGAGACAATTCGCCGCGCACAGCCGCTGCCGCCGATCCCGACCGAACTGCCGGATCGTCTCAACATCCAGGTGATGCTGGATTTCGAGCCGTCGTGATTCGACGGAGGCGGCTGCGGGCTTCACGACGACAGTCGACCCGCATGGGTGGTGCGCCGGTGCTGCATCCCGTCGTCATAAATATGTAGTCCGTCACCGCTACCACCGTCGCGCTCCCGATTGTATGAGTGCGGGAGTTGCGTGTGGGGGCCCGCGGGACGTGGCTGATATCAACCGACTGAGGCTGCGCGGCCAGTTGATCGAGAACTACGACGGCCTGGTCCGGAAGCTGACGCGCCGGCTGGGATCGTCGGACTTCGCCTATGAGGCCCTGCACGAAACCTTTGTTCGGCTCGACCGCGTGACCGATGCGGTCGCCGTGCGCAGCCCGGCGGACTATATCTTCCGCACTGCCATCAACATTGCCAAGGACCGGCAGAAAGCGCAGAACCATCGGATCAGCGCCGCCGAGATCGATGCGTTGCTCGATGTCAGCGACGAGGGGCCGGATCCGGCCCGGGTGGTCGAGGCGCGCTCGGAGATCGAGGGATTCAAGCGCGCGCTTGCGGCGCTGCCGGCGCGCCCGCGCGAGGTGCTGCACAGCATCGCGGTGGAGGGAGCGGCGCCCCAGACGGTTGCCGAACGGCTGCAGGTCAGCCTGCGGACTGTGGAAAATGATTTGAAACTGGCCTTGCAGCATTGTGCGGATTGCCTGGATCACCCATTGAAGCGCCGCCTGGGCGGGCCGCGCCCCCGGTCCTGACGGAACCGGTTGCGTCGACGCGGCGAGGGCGCTTGATCGCCCCGCCATGAACCAAACAATTTGAACTGCCGGCCCGCCGCCACTTTGTGGCGGCTGGCGACGAATCGATGTCCAATTTTTAACTTCCCCCCGGTTTTTCTTCGGGATAGGGGGGCCTCAGTCGTCTACAGATAGAGAGCCCATACGCGGAACAAGCGGTGGGCGCCGTTTTGGCGGGGTGCTGGAGGGAATGACGAAGCGGGGCGCGGCGATATCCGATCGAGGCTTGCGGCGGCGTGCGATGGCGCGCCCGGCTGCGGTCGCGTCGATGTGTCGCCGCTGCGCACCGGTGCGCGCGCACGCAGGCGGCCGATCATGACAGAGCCGACCTACCCGCAGCGCGACCCGCTTCTCGATGAGGCGCTCGCCTGGATCGTTCGTCTGAAGACCGGTGCGCCGACGCGCGCCGATGTCATGGCGCTGCAGCGCTGGCGTGAGCAGGATCCCGCACACGAGGCGGCGTTCAAGGCCGCGGCGCGCCTTTACAAGCATGCCGGCATGGCCGCGCGCGAGCTGGTGGCCGAGACTGCGGCGCCCGCCACGGTGTTGCCCATGGCGGCGCGGCCGCGGCGGATCATGACGCGCCGCGCGATGCTGGGCGGCGCCGTCGCGGCGGCCGCGGCAAGCTACATGGTGGTCCATCCGCCGCTCGGCCTGTGGCCCTCGCTCGAGGAGCTGTCCGCCGATTACCGCACCGGCAAGGGCGAGCAGCGCCATGTCGCGATCGCGCCGAACGTCTCGCTGGAGCTGAACACCCAGACGAGCGTCGCGCTGCGCACGGCGCAGGACGAAACCCGGATCGAGCTGATTTCCGGCGAGGCATCGGTCGCGGCCAAGCTGGCGCCGTCGAAATCGCTGGTGGTGCTGGCCGGTGACGGCCGCATCACCGCATCGCAAGCCGATTTCAACGCCCGCTGCATCGATGGCGTGGTGACGGTGGCCTGCCTTGGCGGCGCCGTCACCGTGACCCACGGCGGCAGGTCGGTCGCGTTGCAGCCCTCGGAGCAGGTGTCCTACTCCCGCGCGGGCCTGGAGGTGGCCGCGCCTGTCGAAGCCGACCAGGTCTCAGCGTGGCGGTCCGGCCTGATGATCGTGCGCGACCGGCCGCTCGCCAGCGTGGTCGACGAGGTCAACCGCTATCGCAGCGGCAAGATCATCATCACCAACGGTGAATTGCGGCGCCGTATGGTCAACGGCACCTTCCAGCTCGACCGGCTGGATCATTTCGTCGCCCAGGTGGAGCAGCTGTTCGGCGCCCGGGTGACCTCGCTGCCTGGCGGCGTCGTGCTGCTGAGCTGAGCCGCGACGCCCGGGTTTCCGCCGGGCCGCGCACTGATTTCCCAACAAGCTCCTAAAAATCGTACCGCTCGCAACAAAAAGTTTTGCGGGTTAGAGCCCGCCCGGTCGTCTGTTCATTGAGGGGTGTGTGGCCGCGGTGGTTTTGACCGCGCTGGCGCGCGCCCGCAGCAAGCGAGCGGACGTCAGTGCGAAGTCAGGTGAACCAGCAAAGTAACGAGCTCCGGGTGCGGGGAGCTGCGCGGCTGCGGCAAGGTGCTGCAGCTGTGACCATTGTCGGTGCGTTGGCTGGCGCAGCGCCGGCCGAGGCGGCCAAGCAGCCGGCGGCGGACCAGACAGCGGCCGCCGATGCGGCGGCGCAGCCGGTGGGCGCTCCCGCGCAGCCGGCCAAGCCGGCCGGTCCGCTGCAGCGCTTCGACATCGACGATTTCGCCGTGCAGGGCGCGGAGACTTTGCCGCAGATCGAGATCGAGGAGGCGATCTATCCGTTCCTCGGCCCGAACAAGACCGCGGAGGACGTCGAGAAGGCCCGTGCCGCGCTCGAAAAGGCCTACCACGACAAGGGCTTCCAGACCGTCAGCGTCGCCGTTCCGCAGCAGAATGTGCAGGGCGGCGTGGTCACGCTGAAGGTCACGGAGCTGAAGATCGGCCGGCTGCGGGTGAAGAACTCGCGCTATTTCGATCTCGGTCGCATCAAGGGAAGCGCGCCGTCGCTGACGGAGGGCACCGTTCCCAACTTCAATAATGTGACCAAGGACATCGTGTCGCTCAACCAGTGGCCGGACCGGCGCATCACGCCGGCGCTGCGCGCGGGCGTCACGCCGGGCACGGTCGACGTCGATCTCAATGTCGAGGATAAGGCGCCGATCCACGGCAGCCTCGAATATAACAACCGCCAGTCGCCGAGCACCACGCCGACCCGTCTCAGCGCCACGGTGCACTACGACAATCTCTGGCAGCTCGGCCATTCGCTGAGCTTCACCTATCAGGTGGCGCCGGAGCGGCCGGACGACGCGCAGGTGTTCTCGGGATCCTATCTGGCGCGCATTCCCGATCTCGATTGGCTGAGCGTGCTGGTCTACGCGGTGAAGTCGAACAGCAACGTCGCCACCGTCGGCGGCACCAACATCGTCGGCCCCGGCCAGATCGTCGGCGGGCGCGCGGTGATGACCCTGCCGCCGCGCGACAGCCTGTTCCACACCCTGTCGGTCGGTGTCGACTACAAGCATTTCGATCAGAACGTGAAGCAGGGCGCCGATGGCTTCGCCTCGCCGGTGACCTACTTCCCGCTGGTCGCGAGCTATGGCGCCACGTTCCAGACCGAGAAGTTCACCACCCAGTTCAACGCCGCGGTGACGTACAATATGCGGACACCGAGCAGCGCCTGGGACGAGTTCGACAACAAGCGCTACTACGCGTCGCCGAACTTCACCCACCTGAACCTCGACGTCTCGCACACCCATGAGCTGCCGGAAGGTTTCCAGATCTACGGCAAGGCGCAGGGGCAGATTTCGGACGGTCCGCTGGTCTCCAGCGAGCAGTTCAGTCTCGGCGGTCTCGACACGGTGCGCGGTTATCTCGAATCCGAGGTGCTCGGCGACGACGGCATTGCCGGCAACGTCGAGCTGCGCAGCCCGAACATCGGCGACATGCTGCAGTCGCGCATGAAAAGCGCGTCCGGCGACAAGCCGCTTCCCTTCAACACCTTCAACGAGTGGCGGTTCTTCGCCTTCGCTGACGGCGGCCATGCGTCGATCCACCGGCCGCTCATCAGCCAGGACAGGACGTTCGACATCTGGAGCTACGGCGTCGGCACCCGCTTCAAGGTGTTCGATACCTTCAATGGCGTCGTCGCCTACTCGGTGCCGATGGTCACTCAAACCTACACGCATGCGGGCGATCCCCGCGTGAACTTCCGGATCTGGGGTGAATTCTGATGACAATGGGCTGGAATGAGATGCGGCGCTCGCGCCGGAGCGGTGGACGGCTTCTGTCCGGGCTGCTGCTGGGCGCGATCGCGGCGCTGACGCTGTCGGTGTCGCCGGCGAAGGCCTGGTGGAACGACGAGTGGCAGCTGCGCAAGAAGATCACCGTCGACACCAGTGCGTCCGGCGCCAACATCACCGATCCGATCGGCACCGCACCCGTGCTGGTGCGGCTGCATGTCGGCAACTTCCGCTTTGCCTCGGCGAAGGAGGACGGCAGCGACCTGCGCTTCGTCGCCGGCGACGACAAGTCCCCGCTGAAGTATCACGTCGAGAAGTACGATTCGCTGCTCGGTGAGGCTCTGGTCTGGGTCGCCGTGCCGAACGTGCAGTCCGGCGCGAAGGCCGACATCTGGCTCTACTACGGCAACAAGAAAGCGGTTGCCGCGGCCGACGCCAAGGGCACCTACGACCCCGACACGCTGGGGGTCTATCACTTCAACGAGCGCGGCACGCCGTCCCTGGACTCGTCCGTGTGGGCCAACAACGCCCAGAGCGTCGGCCAGCCCGCTGATGGTTCGCTGATCGGCACTGGCCTGCGTCTCGATGGCCGCACCGGCCTGACGCTGCCGGCGTCGTCGTCGCTGGCGCAGGCTGCCGGCGGCGCCTTCACCTTTTCGGCGTGGATCAAGCCGGCCGCGCTGCAGCCGAACGCGGCGCTCTACAGCCGCCGCGACGGCGCCAACGCGCTGGTCATCGGCCTCGACAATGGCGCGCCGTTCGCCGAGGTGACCAATGCCGGCACGGCGCAGCGCAGTGGCGCTGCGGCGCCGGTGGCCCCGAACAGCTGGCATCACGTCGCGGTGGTGGCGGCCAACGGCCAGGTCACGGTCTATCTCGACGGTGCGGTCTATGCCTCGCTCAATGCCGCCCTGCCTGCCCTCAACACGGTCGCGCTGATCGGAGCTGATACTCCGACCTCCAGTGTTTCTCCGGTCGCGGCCGCGACGACGCCGTCCGCAACCACGCAGCTCGAGGCCCCCGCTGCGCCGGCTGCGGACGGTGGCGCCGCCGCTCCGGCGGAGGCTGCACCGGCGCCTGCCGCCGTGGCGATGGCCGGCTTCGTCGGCGATATCGACGAACTGCAGATCGGCAAGGCTGCGCGGTCGGCGGGCTTCATCAAGTTCGCGTCCGTTGGCCAGGGACCGGATCAGGGCAAGCTGATCTCGTTCAGCGTCGACGAGGAGACCGCGAGCTGGCTGTCCGGCTACTTCGCGGTGATCCTCAAGTCGGTCACCCTCGACGGCTGGGTCGTCATCGGCATCCTGCTGGTCATGGCGGTCATCAGCTGGGTCGTGATGTTCGACAGGGCTTCGTATCTTAACAAGCAGGCCAAGGCGAACAACCAGTTCATGAAGGGCTTCCGCGAGATCGCGGCCGACCTCACCATGCTCGACCGCGGCGACGCGGATGACGTCTCCACCCTCGGCGGCCGCCTCAGCGAAGCCGACGCCAAGATGATGAAGGCGTCCTCGCTCTATCGCATCTATCACATCGGCGCCGCCGAGATCCGTCACCGCTTTGCCCAGTACGGCACCTCCAATCCGGTGCTGTCGGCGACCTCGATCGCGGCGATCCGTGCTGCGCTGGACAGCGGCGTGGTCAAGGAGATGCAGCGCCTCAACCGCATGATGGTCGTGCTGACCATCGCCATCTCCGGCGGTCCGTTCCTCGGCCTGCTCGGCACTGTGGTCGGCGTCATGATCACCTTCGCGGCGATCGCGGCGAGCGGCGACGTCAACGTCAACGCCATCGCACCGGGTATTGCCGCGGCGCTGGTCGCTACCGTCGCCGGCCTCGGCGTCGCGATCCCCGCGCTGTTCGGCTACAACTACCTGATCTCGCGCATCAAGGATCTGACCAGCGACATCCAGGTCTTCGTCGACGAGTTCGTGACCAAGATGGCGGAATTCTACTCCGCCGACCGTCCCGATCCGCAGCAGCATCGCATCGCGGCGGAGTAAGGTCGATGCAGATCCAGGCCGACTCCAAGCCGTACGACGACATCAACATCACCCCGATGTTGGACCTCGCCTACGTGCTCCTGGTGATCTTCATCATCATGACCACGGCGACGGTGCAGGGCCAGAAGGTCAACCTGCCGAAGGCCTCGGCGGCGCCGAGCCTCGCCACCCAGACCACCAAGGCGATCACCGTCGCCAACGACGGCAAGATCTTCCTGGACACCATCCCGGTGACGCTGCCCGAGCTCGAGCAGCGTCTGGTGCAGCAGAAGGCTTTGACGCCCGAGTTTCCGGTGGTGCTGCGCGGCGACGCGCAGGCCCAGTATCAGAGCGTCATGGACGTGCTCGACCTGCTCGGCCGCATCGGCCTGAACCAGGTCGGTCTCGCCACTAAGCCGCTGGTGAAGTGAACGGGTCGACGGTCGCAGCCATGATCATGCAACTGCCGCACGCACAGCCGCCCCGCCGGACCCTCTGGTCCTGGCTGCGCGACACCGTGCTCACTGCGGATCGCGCCACGGGCGTGCCGGTGCCGCACGCGGCGCGGCCGGCGGCGGAGATCGGCGCACCGCGGTGTATCCCGATGGATGACAGCGCGACCATCCTGCCGTTCCCGATCCATGGCGAGGCGCTGCTGGTCAAGCTCGCAGCCGCGCTGCGCGACCGGCTCGGCGAACGCGACGCACAACAGACGCCGCTGGTGCTGACCGTCGCCAGAGGGACCCATGCACGGCTGACCATCGATCAGGCTGCCTACGTGGAGTTTCACAGCGGTCGCGGAACTTACCATGCCGTGATCGAGGCTGCGGCCGACACCACGGTCATGCTCGACACCACCGATTTCGACACGCTGGTCCGGTTCGTCATGCAGTACGTGGCGGAGCGGCCGGCGGATACGGCAACGCTCGAGGCGGCATCATGAGCCTGTTGGCGAAAGACCAGGACGCCCTGTTGGCGCGCCGCACCGCGGCTGCGCCGAGCAGTCAGCCCGCTCCGGCTGCGGCCGGGCCGTCAGCGGCCCCGGCCAATCCGGGTCATAGTCCGCGCCCGCCGCGCGACACCGAACGCGGCGCCATGCTGCGCTATGTCGGCGCGCTGGCGGCGATCATCGTGCTGCTCGGTGGCGGCATCTACATGTTCCTGGGACATGACGACATGCCGCCGCCGCGCCAAGTGCGCGAGCTGACGATCGTCAATGTCGTGCCGCCGCCTCCGCCGCCGCCCCCTCCGCCACAGCAGCAGCCCGAGCAGAAGATGATCGAGCAGCCGAAGATGGCGGAGCCCGAGTTCAAGGAAGACAAGCCGCTCGACAAGCCCAAGGATGAGCCGGCCAAGGACGCCAAGAACGACGAGCCGCCGGGGCCGCTGTCGCTCGATGCGAAGGCCACCGGGCCGGGCGATCTGTTCAACCTCGGCGGCAAGCCGGGCGGCAGCCCGTATGGCGGCGGTGGCGGCGGCGGCAGCCGCTTTGGCTGGTACGGCTCCATGGTGCAGTCGCAGATGGAGAGCGCGCTGCGTACCAACCCCAAGACCCGTAACGCGGTCATGCAGGTCCAGATCCGGGTGTGGGCCGACGGCAGCGGCCGCATTAGCAAAATTCAACTGGTGTCGTCGACCGGCGATGCCGAACTCGATGCCACCATTCGCAACGACGTCTTCGTAGGCCTGACGTTGCGTGAACCGCCACCCAAGGACATGCCGATGCCCGTGGTCACCCGCGTCACCATGCGGCGGCCGAGCTGAACTGTCCTGATTGTCAACTTCAGACGTGATGAGTGAGAACTGGGGGACTGATGTTTAAGAATAAAGCAGACGCAGGTTGGCAGGCGATCCCGCTCGCGGTGTCGCTGTGTGCGCTCGCTTGCGCGACGCCGGCCTTGAGCCAGACCGCCGACTCCGCCGCGGCTGCGCCTGCCAAGAAGGAGAAGCGTCCGGCCGTGTCGCAGGCCAAACCGTCTTCCCCCAACGCCACCATCAACCTCGTCAACATGCTGGTCAGCCAGGGCGTCCTCAAGGAAGACCAGGCCCAGGCGCTGATCAAGCAGGCGGAAGACGAGGCCTACGTGTCCCGCCAGGCGGCCAAGGATGCCAGCGCCAAGGCCGATGATGCCACCAAGGCCGCGACCGCAGCCGCTGCCGCCGCCCAGCCTCCGGGCACCCGCCACGTCACCTATGTGCCGGAGATCGTCAAACGGCAGTTACGTGACGAGATTAAGAAGGAGGTGATGGCGAAGGCAGAGAAGGAAAACTGGGCGTCTCCCGGCGCCTATCCCGAGTGGGCGCAGCGCATCCGCTTCTATGGCGATGCGCGCATCCGCTATCAGGGCAACTTCTTCCCCTCTGGCAACGACCAGATGGATGCCTGGAACTTCAACGCCATCAACAACAGCGCGTCGGCTTACGATCTCTCGGACGGTACGCCTTATCCGGCGACGAACAACGTTACCCGGGACCGCAACCAGTTCCGCCTGCGGGCTCGCCTCGGCATGGACGCCGATCTCTTCAACGGCTTCACGGCCGGCCTGCGGATCGCGACCGGCGAAAGCAACTCGCCCGTTTCGACCAACCAGACCATGGGCAACAGTGGCGGCAACTTTTCCAAGTACTCGCTGTGGCTCGACCGCGGCTTCCTGAAGTACCAGACGTTCGGTGACGACCTGACGCTGTCAGCGGGCCGCTTCGACAACCCGTTCTGGTCGCCGACCGATCTCGTCTGGTATCGCGAGCTCGGCTTCGACGGCTTCGCGGTGCAGGCCAAGCGCGAGGTCTGGGAGGGCATCACGCCGTTCGCCGTCGCCGGCGCGTTCCCGATCTTCAATACGGATTTCAATGCTGGTCTCAACACGAGCACCAAAGCACCCCCGGTCAAGATCGAGAGCAATGACAAGTGGCTGTACGGTGGCCAGGTCGGTTTCGCCGCGCGCTTTAGCCCGGAGTACTCGCTGCGCCTCGGTGTGGCTTACTACGACTTCAGCAATGTGCAGGGTAAGCTGTCGAGCCCATGCTTCGCTTATACCGCGATCGACTCCTGTAATACCGATCAGACGCGTCCATCGTTCGCGCAAAAGGGCAACAGCTACATGCTGCTTCGCCAGCTCTATGCGATCCCCGGCAGCATACCGACGCCGAACTATCAGTATTTCGGTCTCGCCAGCCAATTCAGGCCGCTGGTTGCCAGCGCCCAGCTCGATCTCGGTCACTTCCATCCGTATCATATCGTGCTCGACGGCGAGTACGTCGTGAACACGGCGTTCAATCGCGGTCTGATGGAGATGAATAGCATCAACAATCGCGCCGCGGTGCTTCCGGGACAGGGCGGGCTGGGAACGTTCAACGGCGGCAACATGGGCTGGATGGGCCGTGTCACGGTCGGCAACAAGGAGATCAAGCATCTCTGGGATTGGAACGTGCACGCCGGCTACAAGTACCTGGAGTCGGATGCGACCATCGATGCGTTCGCGGATTCCGACTTCGGTCTCGGCGGCACCAACCTGCGCGGCTACTTCCTCGGCGGCAATCTCGGCCTCAGCGAGAATGTCTGGGCGTCGTTGCGCTGGATGAGCGCCAACAACATCTCCGGCTTCCCTTACAACGTCGACGTCCTGCAGGTCGACCTCAACGCCAGGTTCTGATCATGCGCCGCGCCCTCCCGTTAGCCGCGCTGGCGACCGCTACGCTGATGTCCAGCGCGGCGTTCGCCGAGAACGAGACTGATCGCCTGCGCGAGGCGCTGCGCAGCGCCACGATGCAGACCCGTGCGCTGGAAGACCAGCGCACAGCGCTGCAGGCGAAGATCGCCGACGCCGATCGCGAAAAGGCGGCGATGAAAGCCGAGATCGACGCCGCCAAGGCGCAGGTCAAGAAGATCGAGAAAGAGCATCGCGAGGCGGTCGACGAGTTCAACCACCGGCTCGAGGAGCGCGATCAGACCCTCGAGAAGTGGAAGTCAGCCTATGAGGAGGCCGCAACCGTCGCGCGCAGCAAGGACGCGGAGCGCGCCAAGTTCGAGAGTGAGGCCGCGACCTACAAGGCCAGCACCAAGAGCTGCGTTGCCAAAAATACCTTGCTGGTGAAGGCCGGCAAGGAGCTGGTGCAGCGTTACAAGGAAGTCACCATCGGTGACACCATCGTCGCGCGTGAGCCCGTGCTCGAGCTGCGCCGCGTCGAGCTGCAGAACCAGCTGCAGGACACCTACGACAAGTTCCTCGACCAAAAGGTAACCCAATGAGTCATCGCGCCTCCATGTTCAAGATCGCACAGCGCGCCGCCGTCGCAACGATCGTCGTAGCAACGGCTGCGCCGGTGATGGCGCAGGCTCAGACCGCGGCGCCTGCGCCAGTTCCGCAGCGCGCCGCGCCGGCCCCGGCTCCGGCGCGTCCGAAGCCGGCGGCGCAGCCCGTTGCCGCAGCTGCCGCGCCGGCGGCGACGCAGGGCCTTGCGTCGTCCAAGGCAGCTTCGAGCGACGACGTGGTCGCCAAGGTGGGCACCACCAACATCTCCGCGGATGATCTGCGCGCCTATGTCGCCGCGCTCGGCCCGCGCGAGCAGGCGGCGCTCGCCAAGGATCCGGCGCTGCTCAGCCAGGCGGTGCGCCTGCTGCTGGCCAACCGGCTCGTCCTGCAGGAGCTGCAGACCAAGAAGTGGGATCAGCAGCCGGCGATCGCGGCGCAGCTCGAGCGGGTGCGCGAGAACGCGCTGGTCGAGCTGTATCTGCAGTCGGTTTCGACGCCGCCGGCGAACTTCCCGAGCGAGGACGAGCTGCAGAAGGTCTATGACGCCAACCGCGCGCAGCTCCTCGTGCCGCGTCAGTTCCAACTGGCGCAGATCTTCATCGCGGCGCCGAAGGATGCCGACAAGGCGACCGAGGACAAGGCCAAGCAGGAACTCGACGAGGCGCAGCGCAAGCTGAAAGCGCCCAGCGCCGACTTCATGGCCATCGCGCGCACCGAGACCGACACCGGCGACCTCGGCTGGCTCGCCGAAACCCAGATCCGGCCGGAAATCCGCGCGCAGGTGATGGGCCTTGCCAAGAATGCCGTCTCCGAGCCGATCCGCCTCGACGACGGCTGGCACATCCTCAAGCTGATCGACACCAAGGCGTCCTACACCCGGACGCTGCCTGAGGTTCGCGAGCAACTGGTGCAGCAGATCCGCGCCGAGCGTGCCAACCTCATGCGCCGGGCCTATCTCGCCGAGCTGCAGAAGCAGCACCCGCCGGTGCTCAACGAACTGGCACTGTCGAACCTGTTCGAGGCGTCCCGCAAGTAACTCGTCGCCCTTCGTGACCACGCGTCCAATGTCTGGAGTTTCCATGTCCGATATCGTCACCACGCTTACCCTCGACATGCTGCGCGAGACGCTGCAGGCCGTCGGCTACCGGGTCGAGCAGCTGACCGATCCGGTCGCCAGCGTGCCCTACCTGCGCTCGGCGACCGCCGGCCTTGCCTTCGATATCCGCCCCGGCAACCGCTTTGTCGGCGATGATCAGGGCTTTGCCGACGTCGCTTTCGTGGCCGCGCTGCAGGTGCAGGGCGAGCTGCCGCTCGAGATCATCAACCGCTGGAACGTGACCCGCCGGTTCGGCCGGCTGCAGCTCAGCCAGCCCTTCCTGGTGTTCTGTCTCGACGTGTCGGTGGCCGGCGGCGTCGCGCCGAATCACGTCCGCGCCCAGATCGAGATCTGGGATCGCCTGGTGCAGGAGCTGATCGCCTATCTGCGTGACGAGCTGCAGAAGCTCGGCGTCGCCCAGGCGGCGCAGGCCGCGCAGACGCCGGTGTCGGCGGTCGAGCCGGCGCGCGATGGCGCCGCCGACGCGGCTGCTCCGGCCACCATCCAGTGATCTGTCGGCGCGAGCGCGCCTCGCGCCGACCAGAACCGCGTGCATCAACCATGAGTGGTGACTTCTCCTCGCCCCGCGATGGCCGGCTTCGGCGCTGGCTGCGATGGCTCGGCGCCGCGACCGGCGTCATCACGGTCGGTCTCGGCAGCAGTGCGGTGCCTGCAGTCGCGCAGCGTGCCGACTTTCAGTCCGCTGCGGCAGCGCCGGCGGCGTGGCAGGCGTTCGCCAAGCAACTGCAGAGCCAGTTCCAGCAGCAGCTGGCCGGCGAGGATGTCGCCGCGCGGCAGGTGCGCGACAGCATGGCCGGGCACGGCGCGGACGCCAGCCCCGTCAGCGTCGTGGTCCGGGCCTGGATCCTGCCGAGCGGGACGGTCGAGAAGATCGACTTCGATAACCTCGAGCCGGATGTCGCGCGACCGCTGCGCACACTGCTGATTCGCGACAATGTCGGAAGCCCGCCCGCCGACATGCTGCAGCCGCTGCATCTGCGGTTGTCGCTGCGGCCACGGGATGCCCAGGACCAGGACCACTAGCATGCGGAGCGCCGCCGGCAGGTTGCGTGCGATCGCCGTGCTGGGCCTGGCCCTGCTGGCGTTGCCTGCGTTTGCCGAGGCACCGCAAGCCGCCGCGGCGCGCGTCGCCGCGGTCGAGCAGCCGGAGCAGGAACGCGCTGCGGCGGAACAGCCGGCCGATCCGCCGAAGGATGTGCGCGACAGCATCGCCAGGCCGGCGGCCCCGCCGCAGCGCCCGGCCGATCCGCGAGCCTACTATCGCATGCTGATCGAGAAGGAGACGGCGCGGACGGGTCTTGCGCCGGAGATCGCCGAAGCGGTGATGGGAGTGGAGAGCGGCTACAACCCCGCGGTGATCGGCGGCGTCGGCGAAATCGGGCTGATGCAGCTCTTGCCGTCGACGGCGCGGATGCTGGGGTTCAACGGAACGGCGGCCGATCTCGCGGCGCCCGAGACCAACATTCACTACGGCGTGATGTATCTGTCGCAGGCTTGGCGGCTGGCCGGTGGTGATCTCTGCACCGCGGCGATGAAGTATCGTGCCGGCCACGGCGAAACCCGCTTCTCCCATCTGTCGGTCGCCTACTGCATCGCGGTGCGTGGCAAGCTGATGGCCCGCGGATATCCGGTCACCGGGACGGTGCCGGTGGCGACCTTCGGTGACCCCGTGCGGGGCCGCTTTGGTGGTGGCGGGGGCGGAGGGTGTGGCCGCAAGTGTCTCGCCGGCGCGCAAATCGGCCGGGTCGACCTCGCCGCCCTCAACACCCAGCTGAACGCGATCGTCATTCAAGTCCATGGTGGAACGGCGGTACGGCGGGGGCCGTGAGCGCACCTTGCTCGGGAGGGTGAGCGATGAGATCGTCGATCGTGATATTGATGCTGCCATTGCTGGTGGCGACTGCGGCGGGTGCGCAGGAGCGCACGTCGCTGCCTGGGATCGTCGTCGGGCCGCCGCCGCCCGGTCCGCCTCCGCTGGTGCTGCAGC
Source organism: Pseudomonadota bacterium (assembly GCA_040756765.1). Taxonomy (GTDB): domain Bacteria; phylum Pseudomonadota; class Alphaproteobacteria; order Rhizobiales; family Xanthobacteraceae; genus Bradyrhizobium_A. Next base: position 117,214 of record JBFLYG010000002.1, read on the forward strand.
CCCCGGCGCCGCAGGTGCCGGCTTCGCCGACGATCGGTCCGTCGCAGGGCGCCGAAGCCGGCCCGCGGTCCGGTGATGGTGGTGGCGCCCCGAATGCGCGCTGTGGCAACGCGACCGGCGGCAACGACCGATCGCTCGGCTGTTTGAACGAGAAGCTCAAGCAGCAGGTTGATAAGGTCAACCCGACCGCCAACATCCCGCCGCTCGATGCCAAATCGGCCGATCCCAAGGTCGGCGTGATCAGCATCCCCGGTGTCCGGCAGCAGTATGGTCCCAACTTCGGGGTGTCGGTGTATCCGTATCGTCCGCCCGCGGCGGTCTACGCGCCGCCGACGGCGCATCGATGAACGACGCCTTGACCGCGGGGGCACGGTGCTCGCGGCGGTCAATGTGTCTGTTGCCACGGATCCTGGCCGTGATCGCGCTGCTGGCCGGCGGGGCCCTATGCATGCGGACCGCCGGCGCGGACGAGGGCGAGAAGATCCAGGCGTTCGACATCGCGTCGCAGCCGCTCGAGGACGCGCTCTATGCCTTCGGGGCAGCGACCGGGATCGAGGTGTTCGCCGATGGCGGGACTGTCAGGGGGCGGCAATCGAGCGCGGTGAAAGGCGTCATGGCGGCGGCCCAGGCGCTGCAGCTGCTGCTGGCCGGCACCGGGCTCGCGGCCCACACGATCGGCGCGCGCGCGATCACGCTGGCGCCGCTGCCGTCCGACCCTGCGCGCGCCGCGCGCTACCGGGCGTATTCGGCGCAGCTGCAACGGGCGGCGTTGCGGCAGTTGTGCGGCAGCGGCGACGTCGACCTCGGCAGCTACCGCATCGCGCTGCAGCTCTGGCTGAACGAGGCCGGAGCGGTGCGGCGGGCCGTGCTGCTGAGCTCGACCGGCGACGACACGCGTGACGGTCGCATTCACGACCGGATCGTGCAGATGTCCGCCGGCAGACCGCCGCCGGCGCTGCCCCAGCCGGTCGTGATGGTGATCCTGCCACGCCGCGATGGCAGCGACTGCACGGCAGGTATGCCGGCCCGGCCGTGACGTGAGCGATAACACGGATGTCATACGAGCCGCCTATGCAGCCAGTCGCGCCTCGCCCCCGGGTCCGCAACTGGCGTCCGGTTACCTTGGCTGCAGATCGTATCCGAGTTGTGAGCCGACCGCGTCATGACGAAAACAGGCCTGGCTCATCTGCTTCAGGTATTGCTCGACGACTATGGCGTGCTGAAGGGCCAGCTCGCGCGGCGCCTCGGCTCGCAGGATGCGGCCGGTGATATCCTGCAGGAAGCCTATTTGCGCCTGCAGCGCATGGGGCCGGTCGGCGCGATCAGGCATCCGCGGACGTATCTGTATCGCGTCGCGCTCAATATCGCGGCCGACCGCCGCCGCTCCGAACAACGGCGGCTGGCCCGCTCCGAAGTCGAGCTGCTGCTGCGCGTGGAGAGCGACGAACTCGATCCGGAACGGATCGCCGCGGGGCGCTCGTCGGTCCAGTCGCTGGTGCAAGCGCTTGACGAACTGCCGCCACGCCGCCGCGCGATCTTCGTCGCGGCACGGCTGGAAGGTCGGCCCCATGCCGAAATTGCCGCTCGCTTCGGCATCTCGACCCGGTATCTGGAGCGCGAGCTGAAGATCGCCCTGGATCATTGCCGGGATCGGCTTGAAATAAAGTTGTCACAGACGTTCCGATCCGCCCCTCCAGAACCGTCTATGGAATGAGAGGCGACTGTGGAACGGCGGCTTCACGCGATGGTTGATACGATTTCCCCCGGCGGCGGCGGCGACGCCGTCCGGCAGCAGGCGGCCGACTGGGTGCTGCGGCTGGCATCCGGCCAGGCGACCGCGGCCGATGCCGAGGCGCTGCACCGTTGGCGCGACCAGAGCGCGGCGCACCGCCAGGCGTTCGCGGAAGCCAAGCTGCTATGGGAGACGCTGGGGTCAGCGGCCACTGCGGTGGTGAGCCGGACCGTTCCGGCCGGCCACGCATTGGCCCCGCCGATGGTGGCGCCGCGCAGGGTTGGCCGGCGCGCGGTGCTCGGCGGCGCCCTGGCGGCATCGGTCGCGACCATGGGCTATCTCGGTGCACGGCCACCGTTCCAGCTGTGGCCGTCGTTCGGCGAACTGCAGGCCGACTACCGGACTGCCGCAGGCGAACAGCGCAACGTGGCGCTCGCGGACGATGTTTCCCTGGTGCTCAACACCCGCACCAGCATCGGCGTCGAATCCTCCGCTGGCGCAAAAATCGTCGAGCTGATCGCGGGAGAGGCGTCATTCAATGCCCGTGCCGGCGAGCGGACACGCCTCGACGTGGTCGCGGCCGGCGGGCATGCCATGGCCAACATGGCGCGCTTCGACATGCGGCGCGACGGCGCGACGGTCTGCGTCACGTGCCTCGATGGTACCGTGGATATCGGCGCGCACGGCCGGTCCCTGACGTTGTCGGCCGGACATCAGGCGACCTATGACGACAGTGGCCTGCGCGGGGCCACCGCGGTCGATATCGCAGCGGTGACCGCCTGGCAGCAGGGGCAGCTCGTGTTTCGCCACGAGCCGCTGACGCGGGTCGTCGCCGAGGTCAACCGTTACCGGCGCGGCCGCATTGTCCTCCTCAACGACAAGCTCGGCGAGCGCGACGTGGTTGCGACCTTCCGGCTCGACCGGATCGACGACGCGGTCGAGCATCTGGCGCGCGCCTTCAATGCCCAGACCCGCTATCTGCCCGGCGGCGTCGTGGTCCTCAGCTAAAAAAATCGTCCGGCATGTTCGGGGAGGGCACGCGGGCGGCGGTCTAACGAGCGAGAGGGGCTGCGGGATGTTCCGCAGCGTCGTTACCGCTTGCGAGATCAGTTGCCATGTTCGCCGATCATGCGTTGTTCCTTCAGGGCCGTCGTCGCGTTCGCCGTGCGCCCCGTGCTTCGTCGCATCCAGTGCTTGCGCTGCGGTCCAAGGGATTGATGTCGCGCGCGACCTTGCTCGCCGGCACCAGCCTGCTGACACTTCTGGCTGCGCCCGCGCCGCTGTTTGCTGCGCAGCTTGGAGGCAGCGCAGGTCTTCCGGCAACGACCTATGCGACCGATGCCGCGACCCTGGCCACTCAGCAGGCGGCGGCTGCGGCTCAGCAGGGCCAGAGCGCGATGCGGCGCTCGATCGAGGCGATCCAGACCATGCAGGGCGCCCAGGCTGCGGCACGCGCTGCAACTGCGGCCGCGCAGCGTTCGGCGACCGCGCCGCAGGTGGTGGTGCCGAACGGTCTTGCATCCGGCGGCCTGCAGGTCGCGCCTGGCGGCACCTGGACAGGCGCCAATCTTCCGACCCAGGCCGTTGTCGACGGGCGCACCAGTGTCGGCATCAACCAGACGGCGCCGCGGGCGATCCTCAACTGGCAGAGTTTCAATGTCGGCGCCCAGACTGACGTTGTCTTCAACCAGCAGGGCAATGGCAATTGGGTCGCGCTCAACCGCGTCACCGGCAATCTCGGCCCGAGCCAGATCCTCGGCCGCATCAAGGCCGACGGCCAGGTTCTGGTGATCAATCAGAACGGCATCATCTTCGGTGGCGCCAGCCAGATCAACGTCGGCTCGCTGATCGCATCCACGGCCAACATCACGGACGCCCAGTTCCTGACCAAGGGCATCTATTCGCCACAGAGCGGTAACAGCTATCTGCCGAGCTTCTCCGGCGCGGGCGGTCGCATCGTCGTCGAGGCCGGTGCGCTGCTGACGACGACGCCGCCGGCCGCGGCGACCGCCGGCGGCGGCTTCGTTGCACTGCTCGGCACCGAGGTAAGCAACGCCGGCACCATCCAGACGCCGAAAGGGCAGGCGCTGCTCGCCGCCGGCGATTCCTTCCTGCTCCGTCAGGGCTACGGCACGCTCGCCAACCAATGGTCGACAACCCGCGGCAGCGAAGTGGTGCCGCTGCTCGCGGCGGGCAGTTCCAGCGGGCGTGTCGTCAACAGCGGGCTCGTGTTCGCCCAGCAGGGCGACATCACGCTCGCCGGGCGCACGCTGGTTCAGGACGGCCTGCTGCTGTCGACCACCTCGGTCAACCAGCGCGGCACCATTCATCTGCTGAACTCCGCCGCCGACGCGGCCGGCAGCATCACCCTGACCGGCAACAGCTGGAGCGCGGTGCTGCCCGAACTCCAGTCCAGTGACACGGCGTTCAACTCGCAGCGCGATGCGCAGATCGCCGATTCCGCGACGCAAGATCTGGTTCGTGCGAGCCTCAACCCCGGTCAGTTCGACAATCTCGCGCGGCTCGCCGACCGCAAGGACCAGTCGCGCATCGAGATCGTCACCGGCGGCACGGTGGATTTCGCGGGCGGATCGAACACCATGGCCCAGGGCGGTCAGGTGGTCGTGAGCGCCGGCCGGCGGGTGCTGACCGAGAACGGGGCGACCATCGACGTGTCAGGTATGCGGAACGTCTCCGTGCAGATGGCGTCCAACGCCATCAAGGTCAACGTGCAGGGCAACGAGCTGCGCGACTCGCCGCAGAACCGCGACAACGGCGCGCTGATCAACCAGAACGTCTGGATCGACGCCCGCAACCTGGTGCTGGTGCCGGCCGGCACCGGCGGTTACGCCACCGATCGCTACTACACCGGCGGCGGTCTGCTCGAGGTCTCCGGCTATCTCGCCAATACGCCGCACACCATCGGCGAGTGGGCCGCCATCGGCGGCACCATCACGCTGGCGGCCCCGGAGGTCGTGGCGCGTGCCGGATCGGTGTTTAACGTCTCCGGCGGCTCGGTGAGCTATCAGGGCGGCTTCATGCCCCAGAGCTACGTGCTCGGCAGCGATGGCCGCGTCTACAACATCAACAGCGCGCCGGGCAATCTCACCTACACAGCCGTGGTGACGGGCTTTGTCGTCCGGCACAATCAGGGCGGCAAGAACGATCCGAAGCTGACCGAGATCTACGCCAGTCCGCTCGGTTTCGGTGGCCGTGTCTGGGAAGATGGCTACACCATCGGCCGCGACGCGGGCCGGCTCGTCCTGTCGACGCCGACGCCGCTGTTCGAAGGCACCATCGTCGCCGATGTCGTCAACGGCCTGCGCCAGGTTGCCGCGCGTCCGGCCGGCGTCACCGACGGCTACCAGCTGACGCAGTCCACGGTCGCGCGGGCCGGCCAGCTCGCGGTCGGCCGCTACGATGCCTCCGGCCTCGTCGGCGCATATGATACCGGCATCGTCATCGGCAGGCCGTCGAAGGCCGCCGACGGGATCGATCTCGCGGCGCCGCTGCCGGCGGAGCGCGTCAAGACCGGCTGGTTCGACGCCGCCCAGCTTTCGAGCTTCGGTCTCGGTGGCCTCTCCATCGCGACATCGCGCGCCATCACCATCGACGCGCCGCTGGCGTTCGCGCCGGGCGCCCAGGTCAGCCTGATCGCGCCCGTGGTCGACATCAAGGCCGATATCGTCGCCCTCGCGGGCAACGTCACCATCAGCAACATCCTGCGTCCGGACAATGTCAAGGGCGCGAGCCCGTTCGCGCTGCTGACGCCGGACGGCCTGTCGCAGCTGACGCTGCACGCCGGCGCCACCATCGATACCCGCGGGCTATGGACCAATGCGCAGGCCGACCCGGCTGCACTGACCGGGCTCGCCTACGTCGACGGCGGCAATGTCGCGCTCAATTCGACGCAGGGCGTGACGCTGGAAGACGGCAGCGCCATCGACGTGTCGTCGGGCGCGGCGCTGCTGCCGCTCGGCAAGATCAAGGGCGGCAAGGGCGGCAACGTCACGCTGGTCGCCGACGACCGCTCGATCGGTGGGCCGACCGTCGGCGCCCGCCTGATCCCGAACGCGGCTATCCGTGGCTACGGCGTCGCCGGTGGCGGCACGCTGACCATCGGCAGCGGCCCGGCGATCGTCATCGGCGGCAAGGCGCTGGTGACCGACGGCGTGCTCGCGGCCGGCGAGAAGGCGGTGGTCAACCTGCTGCTCGCGGAGGATGTCCTCATCCCGGCTGGCGCGGCGGTGCCGTTCACCTATGACGAAGCCATCACTTATCTTGCGCCTGGCGATGTCGCGCCGGCCCCTGTCATGGTGAAGGCGACCAGGGACAAGCCGCTGCTCATCGGGCCGAGCGGCTTCACCGTTCCGACGGGCATCAACTTCACGGATCTTGCCGGCAACGTCTACTACGGCGGCATGACGATCCCGCCGAACACCAGGGTCACGACCGATGCCCTGACGAAGCTGCCGCGCGGCTTTCAGGTCGATGCCGGCGTGTTTCCGAACGGCATCGCGCTGACCGCCACGCGGGTAATGTTCAACGCCGGCGATATCGCGCCGGTGGCGCTGCGCTTCAATGCCGGCACCATGATTCCGGCCGGCACCGTGGCGCAGCGTGCCTATGCGGTGGCGCCGCTGACCAGCATCAGCACGGCGCTGTTCAGCACCGGCTTTGCGAGCTACGACGTCAATGGCCATCTCGGCGTGCTGGTCGCCGATCGTACGGCCCTCGACGTGGTCATGCCGGTGTATCGTCTCGGCGACACAGCGGCGAACGCGCCGAGCGGGAGCGATCCGTCGGCGGCGCTCACCGTCTGGCTGCCGCCGCTGTATCTGGAGGATCCGGTCGGCGTCCGCATGACCCGGCGCGGCGGCGCAGACCTGACGCTGCAATCGAATCTCGACCAGGCCCGCGGCGCGCTGACCATCGGCACGCAGGCGAGCGTCACGGTCGATTCCGGACGGGCGATCACGTTGCGCAGTCCGGGCCAGATCAGCGTCGATGGCCGTCTGACGGCCGCCGGCGGCCGGATCGATGTCCTGCAGATCGGCAGCTCCGGCGATCCCTATATCGGGGCGCGCTCGATCTGGCTCGGCGACAATGCCGTCCTCGACGTCGCCGGGCGGAGCGCGGTGGCCATCGATCGCGCCGGCCGCCGTTACGGCTTTGCAGACGCCGGTGGCCGCATCACGCTCGGCAACGACAGCGATGCTCCCGGTGCAGTCGCGCCGGCCGGCAATGGCTTTGTCATCGTGCGGAGCGGCGCGCGTCTCGACGCCTCGGGCACCAGTGCGGTGATTGATTTTACGGATGGCGGCGCCAACGGCGTCGGTACCGTGCGTCCCGTCGTGCTGGCGACCGCCGGCGGCAGCATTGCCATCAGCACGCTCAGCGGCTTCTATCTCGACGGCACCATGACGGCGCGGGCCGGAGGCGAGGGAGCGGCCGGCGGCACGCTGTCGCTCGCCCTGGTGACGCCGAGCTACAGCAGCCCGGTCGACCGGCCGGCCCCCGACGAGGTGCGCAAGTTCCGCATTCTCGAGGTCGCAGCGCAGGCGGGCGCGAGCGGTCTTGCGCCTGATCTGGCATGGGGCGCGCGTGATCCCGCCCTGCAGTTCGGACATGGCCGGATCGGCGCCGACCAGGTCGCGGCCGGCGGCTTCGGCAATCTCCGCCTCTATTCGGAAACCATCGCGTTCGATGGTGACGTCCAGCTTGCGCTGTCGCAGAGTCTCAGGATCTCCGGCAATCTCGTCGCTAAAGGCGGCAACGAGCGGATCACACTCGCCGCGCCTTACGTCTCGTTCGGCAGTGTTTCGTATTCGCCGAGCAGCGGCGCGGTCGAGCCGCGTCCCGGCAGCGCCGCGGGCGACAGGCAACCTGGTTTCGGCACGGCGCCGAGCGGCTTGCCGTCCAGGGCGAGCACCGCGCGATTGACCATCTCCGCCGATCTCGTCGATCTCGCCGCGTCGTTCGAGCCGCTCAATCTCGGGATCACGCAGGTCAACGGCACCGCGTCGGTGACCAGCATCGCGGGCATCGACCAGGTCGTCGTCATCAGCCGTGGCGACATCCGCGTGACCGGCAACACCTATGGCAGCCGCACGCTCGAGCTCGACGCGGCACAGATCTATCCCGTCAGCGACACCAGGGTGTTCGTGGCCGCCAGTGACCTCGTGCGCTTCGGCCGGACCACCGCCGCGGCGCCGGATCTGCCGTATTCCGTGTTCGGCAGGCTCACGGTCTATGGCAAGACCATCGAGCAAGGCGGCATCGTGCGCGCACCGTTCGGCACGCTCGTGCTCGGCGGCCCGGCGGATGCGGCGCGAGGCTACGTTGGCGTGCAGCAACTCGATCTGCTCGCAGGCAGCATCACGTCGGTCAGCGCCGCCGGCCTCGTCATCCCCTATGGCGGCACGGTCGACGGCCTGATCTACCGCTACAATGGCGCGGAGGTGAAACAGGCGCTCAACGGCGTCGATGGCTTCGGCCAGGTGACCGGCGGCATTCGCCTTGCGGGGCCGGCGGTCACCGTCGCGAGCGGCGCGCTGCTCGATCTCTCCGGCGGCGGCAATCTGCTCGGCGCCGGCTTCATCAGCGGCCGCGGCGGCTCGGTCGACGTGCTGGCGAGCCCATTGGCTGCGACCAATCCCGGCAACAGCTACAGCAGTCTCAACAACCAGGTGTTCGCCATCGTGCCGAGCGCGACGGTGGCCTATGCGCCGGTGGTGCCGGCAAGCCAGGGCGCGGCGCCGGCCATTGGCCAGCGCATCACGGTCGGTGGCGGCGTCCCGGGCCTCGCGGCCGGGACCTACACGCTGATGCCGGCGTCCTATGCCCTGCTGCCCGGCGCGTTCCGCGTCGAACTCGGCGCGACGATCCAGCTCGGCGCGGCCGTGGCGCCACTGCCCAACGGCTCGTTCGTGACGTCGGTGGTCGGCAGCGTCTCCGGCACCACCGTTCACACCAGTTTGCCGAATCTGGCGATCATCACGCCGGGTACGGTGGTGCGCAGCTATTCGCAGTACAACGAGCAGAGCTATGCCAGCTTCATGCTCGCCACCGCCGCGCGCACCGGACAACCGCGGCCGAGCCTGCCGGCCGACGCGGCGACGCTGCAGCTCATTCTGGCCGCACAGACATCGAACCGGCCCGCGTTCTCCTTCGCCGGCCAGGCGCTGTTCACGCCGGGCGAGGGCGGCTATGGCGGCGTCGTCAGCGTCGATACCGATCAGTTCGGCAAGCTCGAGATCCTCGGTGACCGCGCGTCACCAGCCGCGGGCTTTGCATCGGTCCGCGCGGCCGATCTGACGGCGCTCGGCGCCTCACGGCTGTCGATCGGCGGCGGCCAGAGGCTCTATCTCGATCTCGGCTATGTCGGGACGACCGGTTTCACCACGGCGGTCGTCGTGCGTGGTGATGCCGTGCTGCGGGCCCCGGAAGTCTTCATCATCGGGCAAAGCGGGGGCATCCGGATCGAGGACGGCGCGCGCATCGACACGACCGGTGCGGGCGCGGCGGGGGTGATGCCATCGAGCGACGGCTTCGTCTACGGCATGAACGGCAACATGATCATCGTGTCGAACGGCCGGGTCGACGTGCCACAGGCGGGCCTCGATGGTTCCACCGCTGGCGGCATCACGATCGGCGCCGCGGCGATCGCGACCGAGGGTACGCTCGCCTTCGGCGTCCAGAAGGGCACGTTGTCGTTCGCCGATGGCATGCGCTATGGCGCGCGCTATCTCGCCCTGACCATGCCGAGCATCAATATCGGCGGCGACGCGGCGATCGCGGCGGCGCGGGCCGCCGGCGTCCTGCCCGACGGGCTCGTGCTCAACCAGGACGTGCTCGGCCGTCTGCTGGCTGGCAATGCGCTGCCCGGTGCACCGAAGCTCGAGAGCCTGACGCTGTCAGCGCTGGCATCGGTGAATTTCTACGGCGCGATCAATCTGTCGACCATCGACCCGGCGACCGGACGGTCCAGCCTGCGCACGCTGATTCTCAACACGCCGGCGATCTACGGTCTTGGCACAGCCGGTGACAGCGCCAGCCTGACCACCGGCCAACTGATCTGGAACGGCATCAACGATCGCGTCGCACGCATGGGCCGCAACGAGCCGCGCAGCTTGCCGCCCGGTGCGGTGATCGCCGGTGGCGCCGGCACCGGTCATGGTACGCTCAACATCGTCGCCGACGAGGTGGTGTTCGGCTATGGCCCGGGTACCAAGCCTGACACCCAGGTGACGCTGGATCGGCTCGCGCTCGGCTTCTCTACCGTCAGCATCACGGCGCACGGCCGCATCACCGCCAACAACCGCAACACGTTGTCGGTCTATGAGAGCCAGGGCGCCTACCAGACCGGCACCGGCTACAGCTACAGCGGCGGCAACCTCAACCTGATGACGCCGGTGCTCACCGGCGACGCCGGCTCGATCAACCGTATCACCGCGGGCGGCGTCCTCAGCGTGACCGGTTCTGGCGACGCCGCTGCTGCGACGAGCACGGCGCTCGGTGCGGAGATCGGCCTGAAGGGCAGCTCAGTCACGGTCGCCACCGCGGTGGTGCTGCCGAGCGGCAAGCTCACCGTGACCGCCGACGGCGATATTTCACTGGCCGATGCCGCGCGCATCGACATGGCGGGGCGGGCCATCACGCTGATGGACGTGACCCGCTACAGCTGGGGCGGCGACGTCATTCTCGAGAGCGCTCACGGCAACATCACGCAGGCGGCGGGGACGGTCGTCGACATCTCGGCGGTCAACAACCGCGCCGGTTCGCTGGCGGTGACGGCGCTGGACGCGGCGGCCGGTCATGTGGTGCTGGCCGGAACGGTGCTCGGCGGCGCGTCGGGACGCTATGACGCCGGCGGCACGCTGGTGCCGTATCTCGCCGGCAGCATCGACGTTCACGGCCAGACGATCGATGATTTTGCCGGTCTCAACCGTCGGTTGACCGCGGGCGGCGTGGTCGGCTCCCGCAGTTTCCAGATCAAGCAGGGCGACCTGACCATCGGCGACGAGCTGGTGGCGAATGCCATCAGCGTGTCGGTCGACGGCGGCCGTCTCGTCGTCAACGGCCTGGTCAATGCCAGCGGCGAGCGCGTCGGCACCATTCGCCTGGCTGCGCGCGACGATCTCCTGATCGCCGGCAGTGCCGTGCTCGATGCCCACGGCACGGTGCTGCGCATCGACAGCTATGGTCAGCCGATCGACGCGCCGAACCGGGCGGTGGTTGAACTGACCACGACAAAAGGCCGCCTGGGCCTGGCGCCCGGCGCTCGCATCGACGTGCGCTCGGCGGACAATGTCGCGCGCGGCACCATCGATCTCAACGCGCCGCGGCTCGGCGGCGTCGGCGGCTCGGGGGACGGCGCCAACGACGTCGCGATCGATGCGGCAGGACCGGTGACCATCGCCGGCGCGCGCAGCATCGCGGTCAACGGCTTCCGCGCCTATCAGCCGGCGGACGGCATCATCAACCAGGCGCTGATGGATGGCGTCCATGCGTCCAGCGACGCCTTCATCAAGGCGGCACTGCAGAACACCGACCTGCAAAACCGCCTCGCGGGCCTGCGCACCTACACCGACGCCTTCCACCTGCGGCCGGGCGTCGAGATCACCAGCGCCACGCCTGGTGGCGACCTGACCATCTCCGGCGACATTGACCTTGCGCCCTATCGTTACGACAGCGTCAATCCGAACACCCAGAAGACGGCGATCTACGGCTCCGGCGAGCCGGGGCGGCTGGTGATCCGCGCCGGCGGCAACCTCAATGTCTACGGCAATATCAGCGACGGCTTCGCGCCGGCGCCGCTGGCAGGCTCGGACGGCCAGAACACGCCGCAGGCGGTGCGGATTCTCGTCAGGGGGACGCAGCCTTCTGGCGACGTGGTGATCCCGCGCGCCGGCGTGGTGCTGGCCGACGGCACGGTTTTTCCGCGCGCCAGCATGTTGAACTACGATCTGCCGGTGCAGCCGTTCACGCTCGCGGCCAACACCGTGCTGCCGGCGGACGCCTCGCTGCAGACGCCGCTGACGCTTCCGGCCGGGACCGTGCTTCGCGCCGACATCCGTGACGCCTCGGGCACGGTGATCTACGCCCGTGGCACGCTGCTGCGACAGGACGCCGTGCTGCCGGCCGGTACCGTGCTCGGTGCAGGCAACCGCTTTGCATCCGCGATCAATATCGCAGCGATGACCTGGCCGAAGAACGTGCCGTTGCCGACCGACCTGACGTTGAATGGCGCGCTGCCGCTGCCGGTCGGCGCCTTCATCCCGGGAGCGACGGTCGTGAAACTGCCCGACGACGCCAACCTCGTGAGGCTGCGGGACGATCCCGCGCCCGGCGGGATCTGGTCGGCCGCGCCGATGCTGCCGGCCGGATCGCAGTCATGGTCACTGCGCCTTGTCGCCGGCGCCGACGTCACCGCCGCCGACAGCCGCATGTTGCGGCCGCGGACCGCCAACGCGGGAAGCCTGGTGCTCGCGGACACCTCGATCATGGCTGTCATCACCGTCCAGGATCCCGGCTGGCAGTGGAAGGACATGGGGGACGGCACGAACCCGTTCGGAAATCCGGGCGATCCAGGGGACGATGGCATCTGCTCGATTCTGGGGGATTACTGTGTGTGGAACGCCGGCGGCGAGACTGCCAAGCAGCAGTTCGCGGTGCCGAGCGTGGTGCGGACGGGTACGGGCGATCTCGAGCTGTTGAGCAGCGCCGACCTGCAGGTGCGCACGCGATACGGCGTCTACACCGCGGGCACCCAGAAGCTCCTGCCGAGCGATAACGACAAGTACGACCTGCCGCGCGGCCAGCTCTTCCACGGCTCCGTTCTCGGGGACAACGGCGCCTCGTATGAGGGACTCGTGAATGGCGATCCGGCGACTGGCACCAGCGTCTATCATGCATGGTATCCGGATGGTGGCGGCAACCTGTTGGTGGCGGCGCAGGGTAACCTGACCGGCCTGTCGATCAACAACGGCAGCCTCCAGGACGGCAGTCCCGGCAACTGGCTATGGCGTCAGGGCGGCGATATCGCCGGTCAGCGCACCGCGTGGTGGATCAATTTCGGCACCGTGGCGTTGCCGCAGCCGCGTGTCGAGAGCATGTCGCCGACGCTGCTTGGCTTCACCGGCTTCGGCACGCTCGGTGGCGGCAATGTCACCATGTCGGCCGGCGGCGATGCCGGCGTGCTGGCCCCGCTGAGCGCCGACAACCTGTCGTCGAACTCGACCGCGATCAACATCGCGATCGGCTCGACCGGCCGGATCATGGCCGACGGATCACTCGTCCTGACCGGTGGCGGCGACCTGATGTTCAAGGTCGGCGGCCAGCTCAATCCGCTGCAGCCGACGCTGTTGACCACCCGCGTCAAGAGCGATTCCAGCGGCGTGCTGGTCAACCTGCGCGGCGAGATCGACGTCCAGGCCGGCACCATCGGTGGTGTGAACCTGACCTATGGCAAGCAGACCGCCGGCGATCCGCGCTGGCCCGATCCGTCCACCGCCAATGTCGGTCTCGGCTTCGGTGGGCTGCTTGTGATCCCCGGCGACGCGGTGGTCAACCTGTCGGCGCGCGGGGACCTCGTGCTGGCGGGTGCGGCCGACCCAGGCCGGGTGACGTTGCAGAATACCACCGCCTATGCGGCGGCCGGCGTCGATCATATCGGCGGCGGCATCACCTGGTTCACCCTGTGGCGCAACGAAACGGCGATCAATCTTGCATCCGCCGGCGGCAACCTGATGCCGACCACGCAGAACATGCTGTCGAACGGCTCGACGATCGATACCGCGACCGATCTCGCCTACGTGTATCCGCCGACGCTGACGGCGCTGGCGCCGGGGGGCAGCATCTACTACGGCGCCTACGACATTCAGCCGACCACTCGTTCACTGCCGCTGCTGCTCGCGCCGTCGCCGACCGGACAGTTCGAACTGCTGGCCGGTCGCTCGATCTACGGCAGCGGCTACGCCATCGACATGTCGGGCGCCGACCTCAGCGCTCTGGCAACGCCGTTCCAACCGGCCTTCGTCGGTTGGCAGCGCTATGAGCCGGGCAACCGGATCAGCAACACCAACGGCACCGGTACGATTGATAACCGCTACAACATCCTCATGCCCGTCGGCGGCGAGCTGTTCGCGTTCGGGCCCAACACCGCCGGCAATCTCCATGCGGCGGACCCGGCGCCAGTTCTGATCTATGCGGGAAGCGGCGACATCGTCGGTTTCAAGAGCGGCGAGGTCGTGACAGGCAAAGACAGCGAATGGCCGCGGCCGTCGGTCAGCTGGAATGTGGCGGCCAAGTCGGTGCGGATCATGGCCGCGCGGGACATCGTCAGCCTCGGCACGCCGGTCGGCGTCCCGGACGATGCCGGCAGCGCGAAGTATGCCGGCAACCTGATCGTGCACACCGGCGACAACGACGTGTCGGTGGTGTCGGCCGGGCGTGACATCCTCTATGCCAACCTGCAGGTCGCGGGCCCCGGCACGTTGCTGATGTCCGCGGGGCGCAACCTCTACCAGGCCGACAAGGGGGCGGTGACGAGCCTCGGTCCCATCGTGCCCGGCGACATTCGCTCGGGTGCATCGGTGGTGATGATGGCCGGCGCCGCGGCGGCGAATTACGCCGGCCTGGTGCGCTATCTCGATCCTGCCAATCTCGCCGACAAGGATCTTCCGCTCGCCGATCAACCCGGCAAGGTCGTCAAGACCTACGAGACCGAGCTCGCCGACTGGTTGTTCGCACAATATGGCTTCCGGGGCTCCGATGCGAACGCCCGCGCGCGGTTTGCGGCGCTGCCGCCGGATCAGCAGGCCGTGTTCCTGCGACAGGTCTACTACAAGGAGCTGCGCGAGAGCGGCCGCGAGTTCAACGACGCCAGTGGTCCGCGCGCCAGCTCCTACCTGCGCGGCCGGCAGGCGGTCGCCGCGTTGTTCCCCGTTCATGATGCGAGCGGTGCGCCGATCGCCTATGCCGGCGACATCACCATGTTCGGCGGCTCGGGCGTCAGCACGCTGGCCGGCGGCGACATCCAGCTGCTCGCGCCGGGCGGCCGCATCGTCCTTGGTGTCGATGGCGTCGTGCCGCCGCCGACGTCGGGCCTGATCACGCAAGGGAAGGGCAACATCGAGACCTACTCGAAGGGCAGCCTGCTGCTCGGCCTGTCGCGCATCATGACGACCTACGGCGGCGACATCATCGCCTGGTCGGCGGAGGGCGACATCAACGCCGGCCGCGGCTCCAAGACCACCCAAGTCTACACGCCGCCAAAGCGCGAGTATAACAACTACGGCGTCATCAAGTTGTCGCCGCAGGCGCCGAGCACCGGCGCCGGCATCGCGACACTGCAGCCGCTGCCGGAAGTGCCGCGCGGCCAGGTCGACCTGATCGCGCCGCTCGGCACGATCGATCCCGGCGAGGCGGGCATCCGTGTCTCCGGCAACCTCAACCTCGCGGCGCTGCATGTCGTCAACGCCGCCAACATCGAGGTGAAGGGGACCGCGACCGGTGTTCCCACCGTGCAGGGCCCGCCGACCGCCGCACTGACCACGGCCTCGAACACGGTCGCTGCGACCCAGCAGCCTGCCGCACCGGCGTCGGCGCAGGGCGGTCAGGCGTCGATCATCATGGTCGAGGTGCTCGGCTATGGCGGGGGCAGCGGTAACGAAGGCGGCACGGATGATCGCAACAAGAAGCGCGACGACCGGCAGGGCCTCAACGCTCCCGCGCCGGACTATCGCGACGGCAGCGCGGTGCAGATCGCCGGCTACGGGCGGTTGAGCGAGGCCGAGCAGCAGCTGCTGACGCCAGAGGAACGGCGGCGCTTGAGCGAGAACTGATCGAGAAGATCAGTTGCGATCACGGCAGTGAAAAAGCGCGGCCGGCAAGGCCGGCCGCGCCTTTGCTGTCTTCGGCGTGGATCGCGTCAGACGTAACGCGACACCACCATGCAGATCACGGTGACGGCCAGCAGCACCGCGGCGATGCGCTGCGCCACCGCCGGCTTCTTCTTCAGCGCGCCCTGCACGCCGGCGGCCGCAATCGCGGCGAGCGCGCCGAGCATCAGCACCTTTTCGCTGGCGCCGAAGCCTGCGGCGTGCAGCAGGTGCCACAGGCCGGCGCCGGTCAGCATCGCGACCACGGCGGCGCCCATCTGCGGACGGAACAGCGCCTCGCTGCCGGCGCCGCCCTGGCGCGACAGTGTGAAGGTCGAGCCGACCCAGAACGTGCCGGCCAGCGCGTGCAATGCGATCAAGATCATGATGACGGTCGTCATGGTAGAAGCCTTCCGGAGCAATCGCAGGAACTAAGGGACGATGAAGTTAATCATAGACATCTAACAATTAGATGTCTATCTTTTGAAGCATGCCGATGATCCGGGGCCGCATGCCGATCGGACTGTTGCTGGTGCAGACGGCGAAGGCCGTCGGCCGCGCGTTCGATGACGCCCTCGCGGCGAAGGGCGGGTCGCGGCCGGTATGGCTGATCCTGCTGGCGTTGATGGACGGCGCGCATCGCACCCAGGCCGATCTCGCCGCAACCATCGGCGTGCGCGGGCCGACCCTGACCCATCACCTCAGCGGCATGGAGCGCAACGGCCTCCTGACGCGCGAGCGGCTGCCGGAGAACCGGCGGGTGCAGGTGGTGGTGCTGACCGCGAAGGGGCGGGCGCTGTTTCACAAGCTGCGGCAGGCCGTAATGAGTTTCGACCGCGAGCTCAACGGCCGCTTCACGACGGCGGAGATGGACACCTTGCGCGGGCTGCTCGGTCGCCTCGGCGCGAGCGACACGATGGGCTTGGGTCCGGATCTGTAGGCGCCGGGTCGGGCGCATCTCCAGCGAGCCGAGATGATTCCGGCATCGGCCTTGCCGCCGGCCGCCTGCTTCATGGGTGGGGCGCGCCCTGATGACAGGGGCGGCCGAACCATGGAATATGGCTGTACACCATGGCCTCTCATCCGCTCGCCCGCATCGTCAGCCAGTTCAAGCGCGAACCCTCGCGCACCGGCTCGCTCATCATCACCTTCCATGGCGATGCCATCCTGCCGCGCGGCGGCTCGGTGTGGCTCGGCACGCTGCTGCAGTTCCTCGAGCTGCTGGAGATCGACGGCGGCGTGGTGCGCACCGCGGTGTCGCGCCTCGCGGCGGATGGCTGGTTCGATCGCGACAAGGTCGGCCGCAAGAGCTTCTATAAGCTGGCGCCGACCGGGCGCGAGCGGTTCGAGGCTGCGATCGAGCATCTCTACAATCCCCATGTGTCCGACTGGGCCGGGCAATTCGAGCTGCTGCTGATCGAGAACGGCGCCGACCGCGACAGCGCCCGCGCGGCGTTGGCGGAAGCCGGCTTCGGCAATCCGCTGCCGGGGGTCTGGGTGGCGCCGAAGGGTGTGGCGGTGCCGTCCGCGGCGGCTGGTGCGATTCATCTCGATGTTGCGGCCGCCGGCGAGATGGGGCGGCGGCTGATCAGCGCCAGCTGGTCGCTGGAGCGGATGGCGGAGTCCTATCGCAACTTCGTCAAGCTGTTTGCGCCGCTCGACGCCTGGGTCGCGTCGCCGGACGCGCTGTCGCCGGCCGACGCCATGCTCGCGCGGGTGCTGCTGATCCACCAGTACCGGCGGGTGATCCTGCACGACCCGCTGCTGCCCGCGGACCTGCTGCCGGCCGACTGGCCGGCCACCGCGGCGCGGGCGCTGTGCGCGCGCCTCTACCGGGCGTTGCTCGGCCCGTCGGAAAAATGGCTGGATTTCCATGGGGAAAGCCCGGCCGGGCCGCTGCCCGCCCCCGGACCGGAGTTGCGCCGGCGGTTCGCAGATATGTTACACAAATAGATTGCACATAGAATTTTCTGTTATATATTGACCTGGCCTCTAGGGAGAAGACGGCCATGTATACGCAAGCGCTGAACGCGCCGCAGAGCGATGACCGCTATGTTGAGGACGCCGCCAAGTCGGCCGCGTTCCAGGCCCGCATCGATGCGGAAGATCGCATCGAGCCCAACGACTGGATGCCCGCCGCCTACCGCAAGACGCTGACGCGGCAGATTTCCCAGCACGCCCATTCCGAGATCGTCGGCATGCTGCCGGAAGGCAACTGGATCACCCGCGCGCCGTCGCTGCGCCGCAAGGCGGCGCTGCTCGCCAAGGTGCAGGACGAGTGCGGCCACGGCCTCTATCTCTATGCCGCCGCCGAGACGCTCGGCACCTCGCGCGAGGAGCTCGTCGACCAGATGCTCAGCGGCAAGGCCAAGTATTCCTCGATCTTCAACTACCCGACCCTGACCTGGGCGGACATCGGCGCGATCGGCTGGCTGGTCGACGGCGCCGCGATCATGAACCAGATTCCGCTGTGCCGCTGCTCCTACGGCCCCTATGCGCGCGCGATGATCCGCGTCTGCAAGGAGGAATCGTTCCACCAGCGCCAGGGCTACGAGATCATGGTGACGCTGTCGCGCGGCACCGACGAGCAGAAGGCGATGGCGCAGAACGCCCTCGACCGCTGGTGGTGGCCATGCCTGATGATGTTCGGCCCGCCGGATCAGCACAGCCAGCATGGCGACCAGTCGACCCGCTGGAAGATCAAGCGCTTCTCCAATGACGAGCTGCGCCAGAAATTCGTCGACGCCACCGTGCCGCAGGCCCAGTACCTCGGCCTCAAGATGCCGGACCCGGACCTGAAGTGGAACGAGGCGACCGGTCACTGGGAGTATGGCGAGATCGACTGGGACGAATTCCGCGAGGTGTTGTCGGGCAACGGCCCGTGCAACCGCGACCGCATGGCGGCGCGGCGCAAGGCCCATGATGACGGCGCCTGGGTGCGCGATGCCGCGGTCGCCTATGCCGAGAAGCAGCGCGCCCGCAAGGCCGCCGCCGCCGTGGCCGCGTGACGGCAGGAGAGACATCGATGACTGTGCAAAATATCCAGCTCTGGGAAGTGTTCATCCGCAGCCGCAACGGCCTTGCGCACAAGCATGTCGGCTCGCTGCATGCGACCGACGCCACGCTGGCGCTGCAGGCGGCGCGCGATATCTACACCCGCCGCGGCGAAGGGCTGTCGATCTGGGTGGTGCCGTCGAATGCCATCGTCGCCTCCGATCCGTCGGAGAAGGACATGATGTTCGAGCCGGCGATGTCCAAGATCTATCGCCACCCGACGTTCTACGACGTGCCGGAAGAAGTCGGGCATATGTGATGCCGTCCTCCTCATGGTGAGGGAACCATGAGGCCGCTCACGTCGCTCCATTCATCCTTCGAGATGCTCGCTGCGCGGGCTCCTCAGGATGAGGCTGAATCAGAATGACCGTAGCCCGGATGAGCGCAGCGACATCCGGGTCAGGCATTCCGCAAGCGACCCCGGATATCGCTTCGCTCATCCGGGCACCACCGATCACGCAACGCGCAGGGACCGCCATGGCCGCCGCCTCCATTACCGTCACCGAAAGCCCGCTGGTGCTCTACGCGCTGCGCCGCGCCGACGATGCGCTGATCCTCGGCCATCGCCTGTCGGAATGGTGTGGCCATGCGCCGATGCTGGAAGAGGACATGGCGCTCGCCAACATGGGCCTCGACCTCATCGGCCAGGCGCGCGAGCTCTACACCTACGCCGCCAAGGTCGAAAACGCCGGCCACGACGAGGACAAGTACGCGTATCTGCGAGATGTGCGGCAGTACCGCAACCTGCTGCTGGTCGAGCAGCCGAACGGCGATTTCGCCCGTACCATCGTGCGCCAGCTGTTCTATTCCGCGTTCGCCGATCCCTATTGGCGCGCCATGATGGGCTCGACAGACGAAACGCTGGCCGCGATCGCCGCCAAGTCCGAGAAGGAGAGCGCCTATCACCTGCGCCATGCCTCGGAGTGGGTGATCCGTCTCGGCGACGGCACCGAGGAAAGCCATCGCCGCGCTCAGGCCGCCGTCGACGATCTCTGGGCGTTCACCGGCGAATTGTTCCACACGGATGCGAGCGACGCCGAATTGATCGCTGCCGGGATCGCGGTCGATCCCGAGGCCCTGCGTGCGCGCTGGCTGGAGACCGTCTCCGGCGTGGTCGCCACCGCGACCTTGAAATTGCCGACCGGCAGCTGGATGCAGAAGGGTGGCCGCTCCGGCAGCCACAGCGAGCATCTCGGACATCTCCTCAGCGAGCTGCAGTCGCTGCAGCGCACATTCCCGAACGCCACATGGTGAGCGCGACCGACCACACCTCCGACCTGCGCCAGCTCGCCTGGGACGCGGCGGCGCGGGTGGTCGATCCGGAGATCCCGGTGCTCACCATCGCCGACCTCGGTGTGCTGCGCGACGTGACGGTGCAGGGCGAGGCGGTGGAGGTGTCGATCACCCCGACCTATTCCGGCTGCCCGGCGATGAACATGATCGCGCTCGAGATCGAGCTGGCGCTGGCGAAGGCGGGCATCCGCAACGCCAGGATCAATACGGTGTTGTCGCCGGCCTGGACCACCGACTGGATGAGCGAGGATGGCCGGGCGAAGCTGAAAGCCTACGGCATCGCCCCGCCGCAGGCGGGCGGCGGGCGTCGCGCGCTGTTCGGCGCGCAGCAGGTCGCCTGCCCGCAATGCGGCTCGACCGATACCGAACTGTTGTCCGAATTCGGCTCGACCTCCTGCAAGGCGCTGTGGCGCTGCAAGAGCTGCCGCGAGCCGTTCGATTACTTCAAGTGCCACTAGGCGTTTGAGAGCAACGCCCGATCCGTCATCCTGAGGTGCGAGCGAAGCGAGCCTCGAAGGATGAACGGCCGATACGCTAGCGGGCCGTCGCCCTTCGAGGGCCATGCTTCGCATGGCCACCTCAGGGTGACGGATTAAAAGTCTTTCGTTTGGTCATCCAACACGGGTTGCAAAGCCGATGTCCCACGCACCGAAATTCCACCGTCTCGCCGTTCGCGACCTGCGTCGCGAGACTACTGACGCGGTCTCGATGACCTTCGCTATTCCCGACGCGCTCGTGGGCGATTACGCCTTCGCGCCGGGCCAGTACCTGACGCTGCGCACCACCATGGACGGCGAGGAGGTGCGGCGCTCCTACTCGATCTGCTCAGGTCCCGACGACCACGAGCTGCGCATCGCGGTGAAACGGGTCGACGGCGGTGCGTTCTCGTCCTATGCGATCGAGGAGCTCAGGAGCGGCGACGAGCTCGACGTGATGACGCCGACCGGTCGCTTCGGCGTCGCCCATGCGCCGGGCGAAGCCCGCGTCCATGTCGGCTTTGCCGCCGGCTCCGGCATCACCCCGATCATCTCCATCGTGCGCGGCATCCTGGCGCGCGAGCCGAACAGCCGCTTCTTCCTGTTCTACGGCAACCGCGCCACCAACGGCATCCTGTTCCGCGAGGCGCTGGAGGAGCTGAAGGACCGCTTCATGGGCCGCCTGTCGGTGTTCCATGTGCTGTCGCAGGAGGAGCAGGATCTGCCGATCCTGCATGGCCGGCTCGACCGCGCCAAGGTCGAGGTGTTGCTGCGCGCCATGGTGCCGGCGGCGAGTGTCGACCACGTCTTCATCTGCGGTCCGGTCGCGATGAGCGAGGAGATCGAGAGCGCCTGTCACGGCCTCGGCATCGCGCCGGAGCGGGTGCATGTCGAGCGTTTCGTCTCCGAGTTCGGCGGCAAGCCGCGCGTGAAGCCGGTGATCGCGCCGGAGGCGCCCCCTAAGGCGATCGCGTCGCTGATCGTCGACGGCAAGCGCAAGGACGTGCCAGTCGCGGAGGGCGAGGCCATTCTCGATGCCGCGCTGCGTGCCGGCATGGATCTGCCCTACGCCTGCAAGGGCGGCATGTGCAGCACCTGCCGCGCCAAGATCGTCGAGGGCGAGACGCAGATGGACGTCAACTACTCGCTGGAGCCATGGGAGCTGAAGGCCGGCTTCGTGCTGACCTGTCAGGCGCATCCGGTGTCCGAGCGCGTGGTGGTGGATTACGATCAGATGTAGCTGTGAGGCGCTGCGCCGGCGCCCCATCCATCGGCGTCATGCGCGGGCTTGACCCGCGCATCCAGCTTATTTCTTGGATGCACACTTTAAGCTGGATTACCGGGGCACGGCGCTTCGCGCCGGCCCGGTGATGACACAGAGAAAACAATATGCGGCGGCAACTCGCACGGCCTCATGGTTCGAGATGCGCGGCTTTGCCGCGCTCCTCACCATGAGGAGAAAGACAACGCCCGCTACTTCCCCTCTCGCATCAGCGCATACGCCGTCTGCGCCATCGCCACCGGGCGCGCGTCGCCGTCGGTGGCGATGGTGATGCTGCCATAGGCCATGGTGCGGCCGAGCCGCACGACTTTCGCTTCCGCGAGCAGATCGGCGCGCACGGCGGGGCGCAGGAAGTGGATGGTCTGATCGACGGTCGTCATCGGCAGGTACTCGCCCGCCGCCGCCGAGACGGCGAACACCATCGCGGTATCGGCGAGGCTCATCAGCGCCTGGCCGCAGACCACACCGTTGTCACGGCACAGCTTGTCCGAAAACCGCATCCGCAACGTCGCCCCCTCGGGAGCGATGGTCTCGATCGACAGGTCGAGGTCCTGCACCCAGGACGCGAACACAGTCTGGAGCAACGTGGTGGCGGCAGCCTTGTCGAATGTCGGCATGGAAGCGCTCCGGCATTGTGAGGAATGAAAGTGGGAGTTACGCGAGCCGCACCGGCAGCGTGGTGAAGCCGCGGAAGCGGGCGCGGCGGGCGCGGTGCGCCGGGCCGTTGGCGGCAAAGTTCGGGAAGCGGGCAAGGAAGCGGCCGATGGCGATCCGCCCTTCGAGCCGCGCCAGGTTGAGGCCGGCGCAGGCATGAGCGCCCGACGCGAAGGCGAGGTGGCGGTTCGGCGAGCGGCCGACGTCGAGGCGATCGGGATCGGGAAATGGCTCGGGATCGCGGTTGGCGGCGCCGATGCACAGTGTCACCAGCGTGCCTTCCGGCAACACAACGCCGTCGATCTCGGCTGACTGCACCACGCGGCGGTTGCCGAGCTGGTTCGAGCTTTCATAACGCAGGAACTCCTCGACCGCGGTCTTGATCAGCGAGGGGTCGTCGAGCAGGCGCTGGCGCTCACCGGGAAAGCGCAGCAGCAGCTCGAGGCCGTTGCCGATCAGGTTGGTGGTGGTCTCGTGCCCGGCGTTGAGAATGAAGATGCAGTTCTGCAGCAGCTCGATCTCGCTCAGGCGTTCGCCGCTGGCCTCGCCCTGGATCAGGCGGGTGAGCACATCGTGCTCGGGATCGCCGGGGGTCTTGCGACGCTCGGTGACGAGTTCACGCAGGTAGGCGAGGAAATCGGCGACCGCCCGCTCGCCGGTCTCCTGCATCTGCGGCGACAGCACCGGCTCGAGCGCGCCAAGAATTGCCAGCGACCAGCCGCGCAGGGGATCGCGGTCGGCATGCGGCACCGCGAGGAGATTGCCGATCACCTCGACCGGGATCGCGGAGGCGAAATCCTCGACGAGGTCGGCTTCGCCGCGCGCCTGCATGCGGTCGAGCAGGGTGTCGACCAGCGCGATCAGCGCGGGCTCCATCTCGGCGATGGCGCGCGGGTTGAGCGCGCCGGCGATCAGGCGGCGCACGCGGGTGTGCAGCGGCGGGTCGTTGAACACGAGGCTGGTGGTGTGGTGCTGGAACAGCAGCGAGCTCGTGCCGTATTTCGGCGCGAACTCGACCTTCTTGTCGGAGCTAAAGCGCGTCGTGTCCTTGTAGATCGCTTCGAGGTCGCGGTGGCGGGTCAGGAACAGCGAGCCGTCGGGCATGCGATGCACCGGATCGCGCTCCTGCAGCGCACGGTAGGTCGGGTAGGGATCGTCGTAGAAGGAGTCGGGCAGGTGCTGCAGGGAGAAGTTGCGGACCAGCGCGGCGGGGTCGGTGCCGGCCGTGTCATGCTGCTCGTGCGGAGAGGGTGATCCCGAGGTGGTCATGCTGCCAGCTCCTTCGAAAATGATGTTCAGGCGGTTCCGTCGAACGCCTCGTACGGCTTGTCGTGAAGCCGGGGCCGCTCCGTATTTTCGGCGTCATCACCGGGCCGGCGCGCAGCGCCGAGACCCGGTGATCCAGCTTCAAAGACGACGTTCAACTGTGAGCAAGCTGGATGGCCGGATCAAGTCCGGCCAAGACGCAGAGAGTGTGAAGCGCCTCGAACCAAACCGACGCCCGGCAAGCCAAGCCTTGGGCCTCGGCCTCATCCTTCGAGACGCGGCGCGAGAGCGCCGCTCCTCAGGATGAGGGTGTTGCGCAGGACGCGCTACGCGACGACCTCGTTGATCTGCACCACGGCTTCCGTGTTGGTGAACTTCGGAATGTCAGCAAAGATCTCGCGGCCATGGGCCTTGCCGGCGGCCTTGAAGTCGTCGAGCGAACCGAAGGTCAGCAGCGCCATCATCTGGTAGGCGGCGGCGCTGCCGTCCGGCTTGCCGGCGCCGCGCAGCACCTGGGCGCTTTTCAGCCCGTAGGGCGTCCAGCGCTCCCGGACCAGCGGGATGTGGTTCTGCAGGTAGTAGTCGTGGTCGAACGTCGCGTCGGCGCCTGCAGGATACATCACGGTCAGGGTGATCATCGGTTCCTCCGGTGTTGTTGTCATCTGGCGATGTCGTCTCGTCGATCAATCGCGGCGGCCATTGAACCACGGCCGCCGCGCGGATGTCACGCTTGCGGGCGCACCGCGTTCATGGTCAGCAGCTCATAGGTCGCCGCCGTCTCGCCCTTGTCGGTCATGATCTCGACGTCCCAGCGCACTTCGCCATACTGCTTGTTGCGCGGCGACTTCTCCTTGGCGGTGAGGCGCACCTTGATGGTCTCGCCCGGCTGCACCGGTTTGATGAAGCGCAGCGAGTCGAGGCCGTAGTTGGCGAGCACCGGACCCGGATCGGGATCGACGAACAGGCCGGCGGCGAACGACAGCAAGAGGTAGCCGTGGGCGACGCGGCCCGGAAAGAACGGGTGTCCCTTGGTCGCCTCCTCGTCCATGTGGGCGTAGAAGGTGTCGCCGGTGAAGTGCGCGAAGTGCTCGATGTCGTCGAGGGTGACGGTGCGGTCCTTGGAGACGAAGGTCTGGCCGATGGCGAGATCCTCGAAGTGGTAGCGGAACGGATGGCGCTCCTGCGTGATCTGTGGCGCGCCCTTGATCCAGCTGCCGGTGACGCCGGTCAGCATCCGCGGCGAGCCCTGCAGCGCGGTGCGCTGCATGTAGTGGCTGAGGCTGCGCACGCCGCCAAGCTCCTCGCCGCCGCCGGCGCGGCCGGGGCCGCCATGCACCATGTGCGGCATCGGTGAGCCGTGGCCGGTCTGCTCCTTGGCGCAGTCGCGGTCGATCAGCACGAGACGGCCGTGAAACGTGCCGATGCCGAACACGAGGTCGGAGGCGACGCGTGGATCATGGGTGTAGACCGACGCCACGAGGCTGCCGCCGCCGCGGTTGGCGAGCGCGATCGCCTGGTCGAGGCCGTCATAGCCCATCACGGTCGCGACCGGGCCGAACGCCTCGACGGCGTGGACGGCGTTGGCGCGCAGCGGATCGGCGCAATGCAGCAGCAGCGGTGGGATGAAGGCGCCGCGCACCTTGTCGGCGCCCTCGACCGCGAAGTTGTCGGGATCGCCAGCGACCAGCTCGGCTTCCTGACGCAACCGCTCGACATGCGCCAGCACGTCGCGGCGCTGGCTTTGTCCGACCACCGGGCCCATCCGCACGGTGTCGAGCTCGGGATTGCCGACTTGCACCTTGGCGAGGCGCTCGCGCAGGGCGTCGATCACGGCCGACACATGCGAGGCCGGGGCGAAAGCGCGGCGGATCGCCGTGCACTTCTGGCCGGCCTTCACCGTCATCTCCTTGGCGACCTCCTTGATGAAGAGGTCGAACTCCGGCGTGCCCGGCGCGGCGTCGGGAGCGAGGATGGCGGCGTTGAGCGAATCGCGCTCGGCGACGAAGCGCACGGCCTCGCGCGCGATCACCGGATGCCGCTGCAGCATCTCGGAGGTCGCGGCCGAGCCGGTGAACGACACCACGTCCTGGCAGGTGAGGTGGTCGAGCAGGTCGCCGGTCGGGCCGACGATGAACTGCAGCGCGCCGGCGGGCAGAATGCCGGAGGCCTGGATCATGCGGACCAGCGCATGCGCGACATAGGCGGTCACGGTCGCCGGTTTGGTCACCACCGGTACGCCGGCGAGCAGCGCCGGCGCGAGCTTTTCCAGGAGGCCCCAGCACGGGAAGTTGAAGGCGTTGATGTGCACCGCGACGCCCTGCAGCGAGGTCACGATGTGCTGGCCGGCGAAGGCGCCGGTCTTGCCGAGCGACTCGACGGCGCCGTCGAGCAGGAAGGTGCTGTTCGGCAGCTCGCGGCGGCCCTTGCTGGCATAGACGAACAGCGTGCCGATGCCGCCATCGATGTCGATCATGTTGTCGGTGCGGGTGGCGCCGGTCTGGAACGACAGCTTGTAGAGCTCGTCCTTGCGCTCGGTGAGGTGCTGGGCGAGGCGCTTGAGGAGGTCGGCGCGTTGATGGAAGGTGAGGCGGCGCAGGTTCGGTCCGCCGACAGTGCGGGCGTAGGCGAGGGTCGCACCCATGTCGAGCCCGCCGACATGGGCTTCCGCCACCACGTCGCCGGTCACCGCGCTGCGAATGTCGATGAGGTCGCGGCCGGGGGCCGTCCAGTGTCCGCGGACGAAGCTTTCGAGTTTCATGGCAGCACTCTGTGGTTGGAGGTGAACAGGGTTATTCCGCCGCGGCAGTGCGCCGGCTGGCGGGGGTAGCCGGCACGCGCAGCGCGCGCGTGCCGTCGGCAATCAGGCGGGTGACGAGGTCGGCATAGTCGGCGCGGGTGACCTCGCCGCCGCTCTTGAACCAGAGGTAGTGCCAGTTCAGCATGCCGAACAGCGACATGGTCACGGGCTTCAGCATCTTCGTGCCCTTGAGCTGCGGCGCGACGCCGGCGACCGCGTCCGAGAAGATGCGCACCAGTTCGCGCTCCATGCCCTTGAGCTCGGTCTGCCGGTCGTCGGGCAGAAAGCGCATGCTGTTGATCTGCACGTTGTGCTGGGCGTCGGCGTCGCGATAGGCCTCGAGCAGCGCGCCGGCGAGGCCGCGCAGGCGCGCCTCCGGCGGCTCGTCGGGACGGTCCGCGGCCTCGACCATCTCGAGCAGCTCCTCGAGATGGAAGCGAATGACGTCGAACAGCAGTTCGTCCTTGTCCTTGTAGTAGTGATAGAGGTTCGCCTTCGATACGCCGCAGGCGTCCGCGATCTTGTTCATCGAGGCGCGGTCGTAGCCGTGCTCGGAGAATAGCTCCGCCGAGCGGTTGAGGATTGCCCGTCGCTTGTCGTCGTAATCACTGGCGCGGCTGCGTGCCATGTCGTCTGTCGTTCCCTGGTCGTTTCCGGGCCGGAGGCCCGGGCCTCACCCTTCGAGACGCCCGCTGCGCGGGCTCCTCAGGGTGAGGACAGTCTTCAATCCTCATGGTGAGGGGCGCGGAACGCGTGTCTCGCACCATGAGGCCGATGCAATAGCAGTTATTCCTTCGGCCGGCGGTCGATGATGCGCTTGGCCTTGCCGAGCGAACGCTCGATCGTCTCAGGATCGCGCACTGTCACCCGCGCGGTGATGCCGATGGTGTCCTTGATCGATTGCTCCAGGCGGCCGGCGGCGGCCTGGCGCACGTCGGCGGTGCGAGCCTCGGGGCGCGCCTCGACCTGGATCTCCATCTGGTCCATGCGGCCGTCGCGGCTGAGGATGATCTGGTAGTGCGCCGACAGTGCCGGGATGGTCAGCAGCTTTTCCTCGATCTGGGTCGGGAACACGTTGACGCCGCGCACGATCATCATGTCGTCGGAGCGGCCGGTGATCTTCTCCATTCGCCGCACGGTGCGCGCGGAGCCCGGCAGCAGCCGCGTCAGGTCGCGGGTGCGATAGCGGATCACCGGCATTGCCTCCTTGGACAGCGAGGTGAACACCAGTTCGCCCTTCTCGCCGTCGGGCAGCACCTTGCCCGTCACCGGGTCGATCACCTCCGGATAGAAGTGATCCTCCCAGATATGCAGGCCGTCCTTGGTCTCGACGCATTCGTTGGCGACGCCGGGGCCCATCACCTCGGACAGGCCGTAGATGTCGACGGCGTGGAGGTCGAACGCCTCCTCGATTTCCTCGCGCATGGCGTTGGTCCACGGCTCGGCACCGAAGATGCCGATCCGCAGCGACGACTTGCGCGGATCGAGGCCCTGCTTCTTGAACTCGTCCAGGATCGCCAGCATGTAGGACGGCGTCACCATGATGACGTCGGGCTGGAAATCGGTGATCAGCTGCACCTGCCGCTCGGTCATGCCGCCGGACATCGGGATCACGGTGCAGCCGAGCCGCTCGGCACCGTAATGCGCGCCGAGGCCGCCGGTGAACAGGCCGTAGCCATAGGCGATGTGCACCTTCATGCCGGGGCGGCCGCCCGAGGCGCGGATGGAGCGCGCCATGCAGTCGCTCCACACCTCGATGTCGCGCTTGGTGTAGCCGACCACGGTGGGCTTGCCGGTGGTGCCGGACGAGGCATGGATGCGCGCCACCTGCGACTGCGGTACGGCGAACATGCCGAACGGATAGTTGGCGCGCAGGTCCGCCTTGGCCGTGAACGGAAACTTGGCGAGGTCCTCGAGGCTTTTGAAGTCGTCGGGATGGACGCCGGCGGCGTCGAACGCCTTGCGATAGTGTGGCACGTTGTCATAGGCGTGCCGCAGCGACCAGGCGAGGCGCTCGCGCTGGTGAGCTCGCAGTTCGTCGCGCGAGGCCTGCTCGAAGCGGTCGAGCGTGGTCGGTGCCGGTGTCAGTTCGGTGAGTTTGCGGAGTGGGATCTGCAGCAATTCGTCCTCCCGGAAGGTAGCTTCTTGTTCAGGCGCGCGCCGCGTCGTCGGACGACCGGCGGGCGATGGTGCGTGAATGGCCGCGGAATTCCGCAACCACCTTGCCGGTGTGGTCGCGCACCGTGACGTCATAGATGCCGCCGCGGCCGACCCGCGAGCGCTCCACCGCGTGGGCGGTCAGCACGTCGCCTTGGCGCACCGCATGGATGAAGGTCACCGCGCATTGCTGCGCCACCGTCGGCTGGCCGTGGGTGTTGCAGGCGAAGGCGAAGGTGGAATCGGCGAGAGTGAAGATGAAGCCGCCATGGCAGATGCCATGGCCGTTCACCATGTCGGGCCGCACCGTCATGGTCAGCTCGGCCTCGCCCGGTGCCACGCGCCGCAGCTCCATGCCGAGCCCGCGGCTGGCGCGATCCTCCGCCCACATCGCGTCGGCTTCGGCCTGTGCCGCCGCAATGGCATCCCTGGTGGTGTTGTGCGAGTCCATCACAGGCGCCCCACGAATTTCGCCGGCCGTTTCTCGAAGAACGCGGTGACCCCTTCGATGTAGTCCGGCGTGCGGCCGGCATCGCCCTGCAGCTCGCATTCGAGGTCGAGCTGGGCATCGAAGTCGTTGGTCTCGGCGGCGTCGAGCGCCTTTTTCATCAGCGCGAGCCCGGTGGTCGGTTGCGTCGCGAAATGGGCGCCGAGGCGATGCGCCTCGGTCATCAGCGCGGCGTCGTCGAGCACTTTCCAGATCAGGCCCCAGGCTTCCGCCTGCTCGGCGCTGATCGGCTCGGCAAGCAGCGCGAGGCCGCGGGCACGGGCGCGGCCGGCAAGGCGCGGCAGCAGCCAGCTGCCGCCGGCATCCGGCACGAGGCCGAGCTTGGCGAACGACTGGATGAATTTGGCGGAGCGCGCCGCGAGCACGATGTCGCATGCCAGCGCGATATTGGCGCCGGCGCCGGCGGCGACGCCGTTGACGGCGCAGATCACCGGCATCGGCAGGTCGCGCAGCTTGCGCACCAGCGGGTTGTAATGGCGGGCGATGGTGATGGAGAGGTCCGGCGTCTCGCCCGGCGTAAACACGCCATCGGACAGATCCTGCCCGGCGCAGAAGCCGCGGCCGGCGCCGGTGAGGATCAGCGCGCGGCAGCTCTTGTCGGCATCGGCTGCCTCCAGCGCCGCCATCAGCGCCTCGTGCAGCGCGGCGCTGAACGAGTTGAGGCGGTCAGGGCGGTTGAGGGTGAGTACGCGATAACCGTCGCGAATGTCGGTCAAAACCAGATCGTCTGCCACCTTAGTCCTCCCGTCGGGCGCGTCCTTCCAGGGGCGCCATTGCGTCCAATCGTACTATTGACCAACCGTCCGGTCAATTATATTGATGGAGGAAAGCGGGATCGCGTTCAAGGCGGCCATTGTGGCCGTGCGACCGACCCGTGCCGGGCAAGCTCGTCAAAAGAGTATCCCGAAACCAGGAGGAAACGATGACATCCTTTTCCGTGCTGAAGAGTCTTGTCGCGGCCGGCGTGCTCAGCCTCGCCTTCGGCCATGGCGCATCCGCGCAGCAGACCATCAAGATCGGCTCGATCCTGTCGTCCACGGGACCCGCCTCGTTCCTTGGCGAGCCCGAGGACAAGACGCTGCGCATGTACATCGACAAGATCAACAGCGCGGGCGGCGTCGACGGCAAGAAGCTCGAGCTCGTGGTCTATGACGACGGCGGCGACGCCAACAAGGCGCGCACCTTCGCCACCCGCCTGATCGAGGACGACAAGGTCGTCGCCATGGTCGGCGGCTCCACCACCGGCACGACGATGGCGATGATCCCGGTGTTCGAGGAGGCCCAGGTGCCGTTCATCTCGCTCGGCGGCGCCATCGAGATCATCGATCCCGTGCGCAAGTACACCTTCAAGACGCCGCACACCGACAAGATGGCGTGCGAGAAGATCTTTGAGAACCTCAAGCAGCGCAACCTCACCAAGATCGCGCTGATCTCCGGCACTGACGGCTTCGGCGCGTCGATGCGCGCGCAATGCGTCAAGGTGGCGCCGACCTATGGCATGCAGATCCTCACCGAGGAAAGCTATGGCCCGCGCGACAGCGACATGACCGCGCAGCTCACCAAGATCAAGAACACTGCCGGCGTGCAGGCTGTGGTCAATCCCGGCTTCGGCCAGGGGCCGGCGATCGTGACCCGCAACTATGCCCAGCTCGGCATGAGCGGCACGCCGCTGTACCAGAGCCATGGCGTCGCATCGAAGAGCTTCATCGAGCTCGCAGGGCCGGCGGCGGAAGGCGTGCGGCTGCCGGCCGCGGCGCTGCTGGTTGGCGACAAGCTGCCGGATTCCGATTCGCAGAAGAAGGTCGTGGTCGACTACAAGAAGACCTACGAGGACGCCACCAAGCAGCCGGTCTCGACCTTCGGCGGCCATGCCTATGACGGCCTGTTCATCCTGGTCGACGCCATCAAGCGGGCGAAGTCCACTGAGCCGAAGCAGATCCGCGACGCCATCGAAGCGACCAAGGGCTTCGTCGGCACCGGCGGCGTCGTCAACATGTCGCCGACCGACCACCTCGGCCTCGACCTCACCGCGTTCCGCATGCTCGAGATCCGCAACGGCGACTGGGTGCTGCTCGCGCCGGGGACGTGAGGCGACGCAATGTTGGTGGCCTCATGGTTCGAGACGCGCGGCGCTGCCGCGCTCCTCACCATGAGGAGTGAGAGCTCCGCGAGGAATGGAGGCGTTCGCGAGCAGGGTCCATCGGCGAGTGGTTCTTCGCCAGAAGGATACCTACTCTCCTCATCCTGAGGTGGCGCGCAGCGCCGTCTCGAAGGATGAGGCCGTGACGCACGCCGCTCGTTGATCGGCCGCCGCACACGTGCGGCGGTGTATATCTTCTCAGGCGCGATAACAGAGGCACTCCGACAGCATGGCCGAGCTTGTCCAATTCCTGATGTCCGGACTGACGGTCGGCGCGGTCTATGCGCTGGTCGCGCTCGGCTTCACGCTGATCTACAACGCCTCCGACGTCGTCAACTTCGCCCAGGGCGAGTTCGTGATGCTGGGTGGCATGATCACGGTGTTCGTGTCCGCCGCGGGTGTGCCGCTGCCGCTCGCTGCGCTCGTCGCGGTTGCGGCGACGATCGGCGTCGGCCTGCTATTGTATGCGCTCGCCATTGCGCCGGCCCGCGGCGCGTCGGCGGTGACGCTGATCATCATCACCATCGGCGCTTCGATCCTGCTGCGCGGCGCGGCGCAGGTGGTGTTCGACAAGCAGTTCCATAAGCTGCCGTCATTCTCCGGCGACACCCCGGTCAATCTCTTGGGGGCCGCGGTGCAGCCGCAGAGCTTCTGGGTGCTCGGCGGTGCGGCGGTGATCGTGCTGCTGCTCTACGCTTTCCTCGAGCGCACGGTGGTCGGCAAGGCGGTGCGCGCCACCGCGGCCAATCGTCTGGCGGCGAAGCTCGTCGGCATCAACACCGCGACCGTGATGGCGCTGGCGTTCGGCGGCTCGGCGGCGATCGGCGCCGTCGCCGGCATCCTGGTCACCCCGATCACGCTGACGAGCTACGATGCCGGTACGCTGCTGGCGCTCAAGGGCTTTGCCGCCGCGATGCTCGGCGGCATGGGCAATCCGCTCGGCGCGGTCGCGGGTGGGCTGCTGCTCGGCCTGCTCGAGGCGCTGGCCGCCGGCTACATTTCGTCGACCTACAAGGACGCCTTCGCCTTCATTGTCATCCTGCTGGTGCTGTTCGCGATGCCGCAGGGCCTGTTCGGCCGGCGCACGGTGGAGAGGGTGTGATCATGCTGCGATCCGATCCGCGCATTGTCACGCTGGTGGTGCTGGCCGCCGTGATCGGCCTGCTGCCGTTCGTGCTGCCGTCGAGCTACTACATCCGCGTCGCCTCGCTGGTGTGGGTGTCGGCCTTCGCCGCCATCGGCCTCAACATCCTGATGGGCCAGGCCGGGCAGGTCAGCCTCGGCCATGCCGGCTTCTTCGGCATCGGCGCCTATGCGGTGGCGATCGGGCCGGCGCATCTCGGCCTGCCGTCCTGGGCGGCGCTGCTGCTCGGCGCCGCCGTCGCCGGTCTGCTCGCCTATCTGGTCGGCCGCCCGATCCTGCGGCTGAAGGGGCATTATCTCGCCATCGCCACCCTCGGCCTTGGCGTGCTCATCGCCATGGTGCTCACCACCGAGAGCCGCTGGACCGGCGGACCCGACGGCATGCCGGTGGCCAAGCTCGCGCTGTTCGGCTGGCGCGCCAGCGGCTCCAGCACCTGGTACTGGATCAGCGGCGGCATGCTGCTGGCCGGCGCCTGGATCGCGCTCAACCTCGGCAACACGCCGACCGGGCGCGCCTTCCGCGCGCTGCACGACAGCGAGGTTGCCGCCCGCGTTGCCGGCGTCAACGTCGCCGGTTTCAAGCTGCGCGCTTTCGTCATCGCCGCGGTCTACGCCGCGCTCGCCGGCGCGATGCTGGCGCTGATGAACGGCTTCACCAATCCCGACCAGGCCGGCTTCCTGCACTCGGTCGAGCTCGTCACCATGGTGGTGCTCGGCGGGCTCGGCTCGGTGGCCGGTGCCGTGATCGGCGCCGCGGTGCTGATCACCCTGCCGCAGGTGCTGACCGTGTTCCAGGACTATGAGCACCTGCTGCTCGGCGCCATCATCATCGCCGCGATGATCTTCATGCGCGATGGCATCGTGCCGACGGCGGCGCACTGGCTGGCGCGGAGGGCGCGCGCATGACCATTCTCGCGGCCCTCGACATCGGCATCTCGTTCGGCGGCGTCAAGGCGATCGACGGCGTCAGCTTCCGCGTCGAGCCTGGCCAGATCCTGTCGATCATCGGCCCGAACGGCGCCGGCAAGACCACGCTGTTCAATGTCGTCTCCGGCGTCTATGCGGCCGATCAGGGCCGCGTTGAGCTTGACGGCGCCGAAGTCACCGGCGCCGCGCCCGAGCAGCTTGCCGCGCGCGGGCTGTCGCGCACCTTCCAGAACCTGCAGATCTTCCAGCGCATGACAGCCGTCGAGAACGTCATGGTCGGGCGCCACCTGCGCGAGACCTGTAACCTGTTCGCCGACCTGTTCCGCCTGCCGTCGGTGACGCGGCAGAACCGCGCCACCCGTGCGGCGGCGCTGGCGCTGCTCGACGAGGTCGGCTTGCGCGGCAGCGCCGACCAGGCGGCAGGCTCCCTGCCTTATGGCGCCTGCAAGCGGCTCGAGATCGCCCGCGCGCTTGCCGCCGAGCCGAAGGTGCTGCTGCTCGACGAGCCGGCGGCGGGCTGCAATGCGGTCGAGACCGAAGAGATCGACCATCTGATCAAGCGCGTCGCCGACAAGGGAATCGCGGTGGTGCTGGTCGAGCACGACATGAAGCTGGTGATGAAGATTTCCGATCGCATCCTGGTGCTGGAGCGCGGCCGGCCGCTGATGGAAGGCACGCCACGCGAGGTGCGCGACAATCCGGCGGTGCTGGAGGCCTATCTCGGCAAGCACGGATCACGGGAGGCGGCGCGTGCTTGAAGTCAGCGACCTGCACAGCGCCTATGGGCGCATTGTCGTTCTCAAGGGTGTCAGCCTCGCGGTCAACGCCGGCGAGGTGGTGGCGCTGATCGGCTCCAACGGCGCCGGCAAGACCACGCTGCTGCGTGCGCTGTCCGGCGTGCAGCCGATTTGTGGCGGCGAGATCCGCTTTCTCGGCGAGCGCATCGACAGGTTGCCGCCGCATCGCCGCGTCGCGCGCGGCATGACCCAGTCGCCGGAAGGGCGCCAGGTGTTCGGCCCGCTCAGCGTCGACGACAATCTGCGGCTCGGCGCCTATATGCGGCGCGACGGGGACATCGAGGCTGACCGCGAGCGGGTGTTCGGCATGTTTCCGGTGCTGCACGAGAAGCGCCATCTCGCCGCCGGCGGATTGTCGGGTGGCCAGCAGCAGATGCTGGCGATCGGCCGCGCGCTGATGGGGCGGCCGAAGCTGTTGCTGCTCGACGAGCCGTCGCTCGGCCTGTCGCCGCTCCTGGTCGATCAGATCCTCGCCGCGATCGTGGCGCTGAAAGCTGATGGCATCACGGTGCTGCTGGTCGAGCAGAACGCCAGCGCCGCGCTCGAGATCGCCGACCGCGGCTATGTGCTGGAGACCGGCCACGTCGCGTCCAGCGGGACGGGCGCGGCGCTGCTGTCGGACCCGAAGGTGAAGGCGGCGTATCTCGGCGCGGATTAGTCCAAATTCTCGTTTCGTTACGCGTTTCGCTATTCGAACAGTGTCTACTGTAGGCAGCGAAAGGGGGGATTTTGTTGCTCCCATGCACGTATATCGGCGTACATGCTCGTTTGAGCAAAATCCTCTATAGAGTATCCGATGCGTAGCTTCGCTTCTATATCGGACGGAGTGCAATTGTTGGCAGGCCTAGTGCCAATAATCCTTTGCAGGGCCAATCCTAGCGCGGCGGAAAGATCGTGACCGCAGACTAGGTCTCTAACGTCAATCGAAGCAACGTCGAATGACGTTACAAAATCATGCGCCTCCTCATGGCCAGAATGGATTTGTGTGAGGTCGAAAACCTCCTTGACGACGCTCTTGATCATTATGGCTTCGAGCGTGCGACCGAAGAAGCGATAGCGGAGCCCTTCGAATCTCAGGTTTAGGCCGTTTCGTTCGGAAAATAGTCTTAAACAACCTAATGGGATACAAGCCGAAGTAATCAGTTCTCTCACTGTGCGGCCCGCGCTTGCTAGGGCTTTCAATTTCTCGCGAGAGCCTTCCTCTGTCAGAATACGTTCCAGCGATTTTGAATCTATCAGCATTACTTCAAAGTCGTGGAAATCGCTTATGACAATGTTGTGTGAACTGGGTCTCGTTCCTGTGAGGCGCCAGAAATCTGCATCCACAATGCAAAGCACCCCATTGATGTTTGCATCGTCGATAGCTTTGATGGCTCCTAGAGCTCTCTCTTTTCCGTAGCAATTTATGTAGCTGTCGATGTCGATTTTAAATAGGTGTTCAAATAGTCGAAGATCTGTGTCCCCTTCGACGAGCACTATTGTTGCGTGGGGGTAGTGGGTACGCAAAAACAATGCTTCTGCCGCAAATGTATCGGGGGTCATCTGCTCAAACATTGACTATTCCGGAGCTTTTAAGGTTTCGATTAAATCAAGATGTCCACTAGCAAGCTGAGGTGAGTGAGTTGCGAGAATGACATCCATTGGTGCTAGCGAAATTATCTGCCTGAGATCGGGTAGGACGTGCTTCTGCCAGGCTATGTGCAATGAGATTTCGGGCTCGTCGATGAGAAGCAGGGAATCCGCTTTAGTTCGGAAAAGAAGCTCATAAATTAGAACCAATTCGTGTTGTTCCCCGGACGAGAGATCGTCAGGTTCGAGCGGGAGGCCCCGAGTATCGGTCAGAACAAATCCCTTATCTTTGTCTAGGGAAAGCTTTTTGAACTGAAAGCGCTTATTTATGATGCCTAAGAAGGCCTCGATTTTTGCAAGTAGCTCGTTGAAAACTTCGAGTTTCTTTGCAGTGTCGTACACATATAGCGTCAGGATCCGTCGCGTATTTTGATCAAACTTTGCCGGAGAGAGGACGGTGTCTTCTTCTCCCTTGCTTAGCAAGCCTGCGTTTCTTAGCCGAATCCGTAGCTTTAACAGATCCGCTAAGCGAGTGCGCAGTTGTGGCTCTGCCAATGATGTGAACGATCCTTTGCCTCTAGTCAGAAGTCGATTGGGAAATGATTGATCGAGTAGTTGCGTTATGGCCGCGGATTGTTGAATTGCATTCTTGATGGCGGCAGATACTTCTTGTGAGTAGGTGCGTACAGCCGGAATGAAGTCAGCCCTGCTCTCTTGCTTCGATCCCTTTTCGGGGCGAGCCATCAGTCGCTGCGTGTCAATTAAGCGGCACTCGAAGAGATTTCTTATGGTCTGAAGTTGTTCGGGGGGCGGATTTCTATGGCCGCGCGGAATGAGGTGCTGGTACCGTTCGTACTCAGCGGGGCTTAGCCTTCTAATGACCTGCTCTCTTACAAGTTCCTGCAGGTGGTCGTCGTCTCTAAGGGGCGCGACAGAGGGAAGGAATAGATTTGTGATCTGGCCTACTTCGTCCCACGGAGACCAGCGGAGGATATCCTTTCCGTCCTCTTCAAGCAGGAGGTCGTAGCGCCGTTCTTCTATCTGCCGCTTGTCGTCCGAAATGGCCAATGTCTGACGAATCTTAACAGCGCTGCCGTCGGTAAAGATCAGGCGGACGGTTGAGAATTCGTACTGCCGAAAAACGAGTAGTGATCCGCCGAAAAATCCGGCGATCATTCTTAGTATTGCAGTCTTTCCGTAGCCGTTTGGCGCGTGGATGATCGTGATTCTTCGTTCTGTTCGTAATACGATCCTGTGATTGAAAAATCCAAATAGTCCGTCTACCTCAAAGGCGGAAAGTTTTTTCAAGAATGCTCCTGGTGCGATGCTTGCTGCCAAAACGTCATTCTTCAGATACCGTAAGTTGTGCGCTCTCGTCCAGAACTAGCCCGTTAGGGGCGTTGCTGTTGCCGTCCCTTGAAGTCACTCTCTAGCAAAGCGGTAACCGGCTGCGGACTTCGTCCGGACATCGTTCCTGGGGCGCGGCTTCGCCGTATCAAGCCGTATCAACAAGTCGTCAGTGTGCAGGAGCGAGAGTAAGCATGGCGGCCTTCATTTCTAATGCTGCGGTGCGTTAGTTGTGGTTCGCTGCTCTAAGCCGTGAGGACTTCTCCTAAGACCTATTCCGGGACTCTCGCTAGCCCTGCTTAACGGCGATGCGCTTTGGCCCGCGTAGGCTGGATTCTTGATCGTCCGTGCCGACCTCCGTCCGGTTTGCACGCGCCGTCCCGGCGCGATACCAAGGCCCATGATTCCCTGGACCCTGATCGATACTGGCAAGATTCCCGGAACCGAGGACACGTTGCGCCTGATGCAGCGTGGCACCGAGTTCTCGATCATGCTCGGCGGCAATCAACTGATGAACAGCCGCCTGAGCGGCTCGGAAGTGGCCCTCGCGACCCTCGCCTGCGCGCGGACGGCGGACCGCCCGGCGCGCAAGATCCTGATCGGGGGGCTCGGCATGGGCTTCACGTTGCGCGCAGCGCTCACGGTCGCCGGCGCCAAGGCGACGATCGTCGTCGCCGAGCTGGTGCCGGCGGTGATCGCCTGGGCGCAGGGGCCGCTGTCCAGCCTGTTCGGGGATGCGCTCGGCGATCCGCGTGTCGATCTGCGGCAGGCCGATGTGGTCGAGGTCATTCGTGCCAAGAAAGCGTTCTATGACGCCATCCTGCTCGACGTCGACAATGGCCCCGAAGGGCTGACCCGTTCGGCGAACGACCGGCTCTATCATGCGGCCGGCCTCGCGGACGCCTATGCCGCGCTGCGGCCCGGCGGCGTGCTCGCGGTGTGGTCGGGCGGTCCGGACGACGCCTTCACACAACGCCTTCGGCGCGCGGGCTTCGTGGCCGAGGACATCGCGGTGCGGGCGACCGGCGCGCGTAAGGGCGCGCGTCACCGGATCTGGCTGGCGACGCGGCCGGCGTCACGGTCTCAATAAGGTCCGCCGCAGATGCCGGCGATCGGCTGTGCGCTGCTGCCCGAAGCTGCTGGTGGGTGAACCGTCGCCGCGCCCGGTCGATCGGTTGCCGCGATCATGGCGCTGCAGGCGAGCGGTAACACCGTCCTGCTGGCCGTGCGAAATGCGAGCGCGGCGCTGGTGATTGCCGGCCTGGCGCGGATTGAGCGGCAGATTCTTTCCGGTCGGAAAATACGCGTTTATCGGGCATCCGGCGGGCTGCGCAACAGATGATTGCGCTGCAGCAATCTGCTAGCCTCGGCGAAAGGCGGTGATCGACGATTCGCCGCTGCAGGTCGTGAGGGGCCCGAGCCATGACCCGTCTCAAGGAAGGCGATCTTGTGGTGCTCAAGTCCGGCGGTCCGGTGATGACCGTCGATGCGGTCAACACCAGCGTGTTCGACGATGCCAAGGTGACCGGCGTGAGCTGCGTATGGTTCGTCGGCGACAGCTTTCACCGCGTTCGTTTCGATCCCAAGGCGGTGGAACGGGCCAAGGCGGCCCACATCGCCGCCCATGCCGCGGCCCGGCACACCACGGCGGGGCGCAACGCGGCGGCGCCGCAATACACTAGCGCGCTCGACACGGTGATCGGCGCCATGAACGACATCACCGAGACCGCAAAGCCCGTCGCATCGTCATCCGCCAACGGCGCGACGCCTCGTGCAACGACAAAAAGGCCGTCGCCGCGGACGACAGCCAAGGCCGTGACACCGAAGATCGTGACGTCATAAGCGTCCGGTCCGCGCCGCGGTGTTGCGATCGCGGCGCGGATCAGCAGGCGTCAGATGTTTCGATCAGTAGCAGACCCGCGTGCAGGTGCGCCCGCTCGACGGGGTGCTGCTGCAGTTGGTGGTGCAGGTGCGCTGGGCGAAGGCTTCCATGGTGGTCACAGCGACGATGAGAAGGGCAGCGGCAGCGATCAGAAAATGGCGCATTGAAAATCACTCCGGCAACGAACGTCCCTGAAAAATAGGGCTGGTGACGCTAACACCGGTCACGGCATGTTGCCAGACGTTTCCGGTGCGCCGCGCCGGACCGCGCGCCGTTGCGATGCAAGAGGGCGATCAGCGAACTCCACGGGCACGCCGCCGGCCCAGCACGATCCAGTTATAGATCGCACCCGCCGCCATCAGCACGCAGGTGCCGAGAAACACCGCGCGCATGCCGATATGGCCGCCGACGAAGCCGCCGAGCAGTGGCCCCACCACCTGGCCGGCATATTGCGACGAGGTGGAGTAGCCGAGCGCGGCGCCGCTGAAATTGTCCGGCACGTTGTGGCGGATCACCGCGGCGATGCATGGCAACAGGCCGCCGAGCGCGATGCCCATCAGAAAGCGCAGGCCGATCAGCTGCCAGCTGTCGGTGACGAAGGCCTGCGGGATCAGCAGCAGCGCCGCCGCCGCCAGCGCGCCGACGATCACCTGCCAGTGGCCGATGCGGTCGGCGAGCTTGCCGAGCCGCGACGCCGACAGGATGCTGCCGAGCGCCGCCGCCGACATCACGACGCCGGCAATGAGCGTGACACGGCTCGCGTCTGTCACCAGCTCCGCGACATAGACGGTGATGATCGGCTCGATCGACATGTTGGCGACCATCAGCAGCAGCCCGGTGGTCAGCATCGCCAGCAGCGGCCCCTTGTCCGGAATGCTGCGCCAGCCGCCATTCGCCGCCGCCGCCTTCGCGCCCTTCGGCCGCGCATCCTCGCGGATGAAGAGGCAGGTGGCGAGAAACGTGACGAAGATCACCGCGCCCGACAGCCAGAAGGTGTTGCGGATGCCGATCAAGGGCGGCAGCGCGCCGCCGATCAGCGGCCCCACCAGGTTGCCGGCCATGATGCCGGACGACAGCACGCCGAGCGCCCAGCCGGAGCGGTCCTTTGGCGTTTGCGTCGCCACCAGGATCATCGAGCCCGATGCGTAGCCGCCAGCGAGGCCGACGAACAGCCGCAGCGCCACCAGTTGCCAGACGTCGTGCGCCATGCCGATCAGCGGCATCGCGATCGCCATGCCGAGGCTGGCGCGGATCAGCATCAGCTTGCGGCCGTAGTGGTCGGCGAGATGGCCCCACAGCGGCGCCACCAGCGCGGCGGCGAAGAAGGTCGCGCCATAGGCGGCGCCGGACCACTGCGCGATCGCGGCGCGGTCAGTGACGCCGAGCTGCTCGACATAGATCGGCAGGAACGGCAGCAGCAGCGTCATCGCGACGATGGTGGTGAAGGACCCCAGCAGCACCACCACGAGATTCTGCCGCCAGTGGCGGGTGCCTGACGCCGCGGCGTCGGTGGCAGAGGAGACTGGTTCGGAGGTCGCTGCTGTCATTTTCCAGGGAATTTCAATGGCTTGAAGTGGCAGGCGTTTTGGGATACCAATTTGGGATACAATCACCATCAAGCCATCGGCTTGTCAATGCAGGGAGCCTGAAGGCGGACGCATGTCTCAGATGCAGCAGGTGGAGCAGCAGCTTCGCGACATGATCCTGGGGCTCGAGATCGCGCCGGGTGAGCGGCTGACCGAGCGCTGGATCGAGGCGCGGTTTTCCGCCTCGCGCACGCCGATCCGCGCCGCGTTGTTGCGGCTGGAGACCGAAGGGCTGGTCGGCCGTGATGGCCGCGGCTGGACAGTGGCGCCGATCAACCTCGCCGAGCTCGAGCAGGTGTCGGTCTATCGCGAGGCGGTGGAGGTCGCCGCGGTGCGGCTGACCTGTGCGCTGGCGGATCGCAGCGCGCTGGAGGCGGTCGAGGGATTGCTCGAGTCCTGCGACGCCGAGACCTCGCGCGAGGAGTGGCACCGCGTCGGCAACGACTTCCACATCGAGCTGGCGCGCATCTGCGGCAACGAATTCCTGGCGCGTGCGGTGCGCGACGCCATGCTGCGGCTGTCACGCGCGCGCTGGCTGGAGGTGCGTGACGAGCCGGCGCGCGAACGCGCCTGGGCCGAGCACCGCGACATTCTCAGCGCCGTGAAGGCCGGCGAGGCGGAACGCGCCGCGGCATTGCTCGCCGCCCACATCCGCGGCAGCCGCGACCGCCTGATCGCCTCGCTGCACGACGACCGCCGCGGCCTGCGGGCGCGGGGATTTGCGGTGGTGGCGGGGTGAGGCGTTCGGATCTGACGGCCATCGAACATTGAAATGGCAGTCGCCGACATCCGAGCTTGGGTTGAGCTTAAACCCGTCATCCTGAGGTGCGAGCGGAGCGAGCCTCGAAGGATGAGCGGCCCCTGAGCTACCGCTTGGGCCGTCGCCCTTCGAGGGCCATGCTTCGCATGGCCGCCTCAGGGTGACGGATTACGTCAGTCGAATCGCAGTCGTCGTTCACTAGGCCGCGCGCCGCGGGGTGTCGCTGGCGGCGAGTGCCGCGGTCAACCGGTCGACGCGGGCGCGAACCTCGGCGACGGCCTTATCCTTGACCGGGCCGTAGCCGCGGATGTCCATCGCCGCGGTGGCGAGCGGCAGCAGCGCCGCCGCGCCGCGGGTCGGCAACTCCCTGAGTAGCAGCGCGATCAGGTCCTCGTACCATCCGATCAGCGCACGCTCCATTTTGCGCTCGGCGGTATAGCCGAACGGATCAAGTGCGGTGCCGCGCAAGCCCTTCAACGCCGCCAGCAGGCGGAACGGGCCGCGCAGCCAGCCGCCGATACGGATCTTGCGGGGGCGGCCGCGGGCGTCCTTGCCGAGCGGCAGCAGCGGCGGGGCGAGGTGATAGGCGAGGCGGACGTCGCCCTCGAACTCGTGTTTGAGCATGTCGGCGAAGCTGGTCGCGAGGTGCAGGCGGGCGACCTCGTACTCGTCCTTGTAGGACATCAGCTTGAACAGCGAACGCGCCACCGCTGCGGTGAGCGTCTGCGTGCCGAGTGGCTGCTCGGCCGTGCGCACGCGATCGATGGTCGTGCGGTAGCGCTGCGCCCAGGCGGCGTCCTGGTAGTCGGCCAGAAAGGCCGCGCGGCGCGCGATCAGCTCATCGAGGGTCTCGGATGCCGGTGCCGTCGCGGCTGGCGCAAGCGCCTGCGGATCGGCCGCGGCGAGACGGCCGATGGCGAACGCGGCCTTGTTGCGCTCGACCTCGACCTTGTTGAGCGTGATCGCGTGCATCAGCGCCGCCAGCGACACCGGGACGAGGCCGAGCTGCCAGGCGGCGCCGAGCATGATCATGTTGGCGAACACGGTGTCGCCGCACAGCCGTTCGGCGAGCGCGTTGGCATCGAGCGTGGCGAGCGCAGCCTCGCCGATGGTCCGGCGCAGTGCGGCGAGCCGGCTGCCGACCGCGAGATCGGCATCGCGCTGACGCACGATGTCGCCCGTCGGCATCTCGGCGGTGTTGACGACGGCGCGCATGCCGGCGTGGTAGGTGGTCGAAGCCTTGGGCGAGGACGACACCACCACGTCGCAGCCGATCAGCGCGTCGGCCGCGCCGTCGTCGATCCGCACCTGGTGGATGTCCTGCGGCCGCGCCGCGATCCGCAAATAGCTCAGCACCGGGCCGAATTTTTGAGCAAAGCCGGTGAAGTCCAAAACGGTCGCGCCCTTGCCTTCGAGATGCGCCGCCATCGCGATGAGGGCGCCGATGGTGATGACGCCGGTGCCACCGACGCCGGTGACCAGAAGGTCGAACGGCTTGTCGAGCGCCGCCGGGGTGGGGGACAGCAGCGCCTCGGCGCGCGCGACGAGGCTGGAGACGTCGGTGGTGCGGCGGCGGCGCGTGCCGCCTTCCACGGTCACGAAGCTCGGGCAGAAGCCGTCGAGACAGGAAAAGTCCTTGTTGCAGGTCGAGAGATTGATGCGGCGCTTGCGGCCGAACGGCGTTTCCTTGGGCTCGACGCTGAGGCAGTTCGAGGCGACCGAGCAGTCGCCGCAGCCCTCGCACACGAGGTCGTTGATCACCGCGAAGCGCTGGGGATCGGCCATGGTGCCGCGCTTACGGCGGCGGCGCTTCTCGGTGGCGCAAGTCTGCTCGTAGATCAGCACGGTGACGCCGGCAATGACGCGCAGCTCGCGCTGCACAGCGTCGAGGTCGCGGCGGTGGTGCAGTGTGACGCCGGGTGGGAAGTCGCGGAGGACGAACTTGTCGGGATCGTCGGAGACGAGGGCGATGCGGCTGACACCCTCGGCGCGCACCGAGTGGGCGATCGCCTGCACGCTGATCGGCCCGTCCACCGGCTGGCCGCCGGTCATGGCCACCGCATCGTTGTAGAGGATCTTGTAGGTGATGTTGGCCTTCGCCGCGATCGCCTGGCGGATCGCCATCGAGCCGGAGTGGTAATAGGTGCCTTCGCCGAGGTTCTGGAAGACGTGGCCCTTGCCGGTGAACAGCGACGACGCCGTCCAGTTGACGCCCTCGCCGCCCATCTGGATCAGCGAGGAGGTGTCGCGGTCCATCCAGCTCGCCATGAAATGGCAGCCGATGCCGGCGAGCGCCTTCGATCCCTCGGGCACCCTGGTCGAGGTGTTGTGCGGGCAGCCGGAACAGAAATACGGCGTGCGGGTCGTGCCCGGCAGCTGGATCACCCGGTCGTCGGCGGCCATGAGCGCGCGGGCGCGCGCCGGCAGGTCGAGCTCGGGAAAGAACGGGTGCAGCCGCGCGGCGACGATCGGCGCCAGCAGGCGCGGCGACAGCTCTCCGGTCCACGGGATGAGGTCGTCGCCGTTTTCGTCGGTCTTGCCGACCATGCGCTCGGGCTTGGAGCCGGGGAAGTCGTAAAAATACTCCTTGAGCTGGCTCTCGATGATGCCGCGCTTCTCCTCGATCACCAGCACTTCCTGCTTGCCCTGGATGAAGGCGAGGGTGTCGCGCACGGCGAGCGGCCAGACCATGCCGATCTTGTAAATGTCGATGCCGAGGTCGCGGCAGGCGGCTTCATCGAGCCCAAGCAGCCGCAGCGCCTCCATCAGGTCGAGATGGCCCTTGCCGGTGGTGACAATGCCGTAGCTGGCGTGGCTGATCTCGTAGATGTGGCGGTCGATCGGGTTGGCGTCAGCGAACGCCTGCACCGCCTTTTTCTTGGCGACCAGGCGCTGCTCGATCTGCGGTCCCGGCAGGTCGGGCCAGCGATAGTGCAGGCCGCCCGGCGGCGGCGTGAAGTCCGGGGTGTTGAAGACGCGGTCGGGCGCAAGCTCCACCGAAGCGCCGGCCTCGACCGTCTCCGAGATCGCTTTGAAGCCGACCCACATGCCGGAGTAGCGCGACAGCGCGTAGCCGTATTCGCCGAAGGCGAGATATTCCGACACCGACGCCGGATTCAGCGTCGGCATGAAAAAGGTCATGAACGCGACGTCGGACTGGTGCGGCATC
The DNA here is from genome assembly GCA_040756765.1 of Pseudomonadota bacterium. Taxonomy (GTDB): domain Bacteria; phylum Pseudomonadota; class Alphaproteobacteria; order Rhizobiales; family Xanthobacteraceae; genus Bradyrhizobium_A. The sequence goes on from JBFLYG010000002.1 coordinate 161,636, forward strand.
GACGAGGAGACGCAGCCATGGTCGTCGCCCGCCACCACCAGCACGCCGCCATGGGGCGAGGAACCGTAGGCGTTGCCATGCTTGAGCGCGTCGCCGGCGCGGTCGACGCCGGGGCCCTTGCCGTACCACAGCCCGAACACGCCCTCGACCTCGCGGCCGGCCTGGGTCTCGACCTGTTGCGATCCCAGTACGGCGGTGGCCGCGAGATCCTCGTTGACCGCCGGCATGAAGGCGATGTTGTGGACTTCAGCGAGATCCTTGGCGCGCCAGAATTCGAGATCGACGCCGCCGAGCGGCGAGCCGCGGTAGCCGGAGACGAAGCCCGCGGTATTGCGGCCGGCGGCGCGGTCGCGCCGCGCCTGGTCGAGGGTAATGCGGACGATGGCCTGGGTGCCGGTCAGGAAGACCCGGCCGCTGTCACGGGTATAGCGGTCCTCCAGTTGGTAGCCGTCGCCACCGAACGATTTGGGGGCTTCGTGCTTCATGGCGTGTCCTCCGTCCGCTCTGACTTTGGAACAAGTCTAGCGCTGCATGGTGGAGGAGTTTGTCAAAGTGGGCAGCCAGCTGTGGAGATCAGCAACAAGCTTTCACGTCCCGCCATTTGGCGAAAAGTCTTGTCAGCCGCGCCTTGCCGCGTCGCAGCACGTCATGGCTGCAACCGACATGGCCACCGGAGCAGAGCTGACGGCCTCGATCCACGATCGCTTCAGTGTGTGCCGGCGGTCACATGGCGCCGGGCCCCAGCAACGTTTCCGCCACCGTGGTGATCCGGGCAAAGCGGCGGGAGAGGACGAGTTCGGTGCGGGCCTTGATGTCCGAAGGGCTCCATGTGTGACCGTGCCGGTCCGTCATCGCGAATGTGAGCGTCGCTTCCGTCACGTAGTCGACAAGGTAGCCGCAGTCAAAGGCGTGTCGCGCCGTCGTTTCGCAGCACTGTTCGGTGCGAATGCCGCAGATGATCAGGCGACGAATGCCATTCTTGGTCAGCCAAGCATCGAGGCTCGTACCGAGCAGGGCGCTATGGCGCTTCTTGTGGAAGACGATATCCGGGTCGATGACCAGCGGTGACAGGGACGTGACGAGCCCGGAGCCGGGCGAGAAGACGCCCTCGTCGGCGACATGGAAGACCTGGACGATCGGAATTCCCCGGGTCCTCGCGCCGTCGTGCAGGCTCTGGACGTGCTCGACAAATGCCGGGACATCCGTATCGCTCCAGAAGGGGCGGTGTCGGAAGGATTCCTGGGCGTCGACGATGATCAGCGCTGTGTCGCGCGTGTGCATCGGATCTGTCCTGCAGCCAAGGGCTCGCCGAGCCTAGATCAGCCCCATGAATGCAACGCATCGGTTTTTGACAAAAATCGCGTAAAAATTGATGTTCTCGCGCGTCCGGAGATCTGATGCGCGCCATGACGCTGGAAGGAATCCGCCTGTGTTCCATCCAATCGTCCAGCGACGGCGTCGGTTCACCTAGTGTCCCGGTTCTAACATTCGTATCACTTTGCAGTAGGCTCTTTTACGAATGTTAGAACCATAGGGACACTAGCAAATATAAGATTCTAGTGTGGTTTTGGATCTGACATTCGCTTGGAGGACTCGCGGCAAATGCTGAAGCGAATGTCAGATCCACCACACTAGTTGACGCCGTAGCTCGCGAACCTGACGCCGCCGAAGACGCCGAGGCGCGGAGCCAGGAAGCCCGTCGGGTTCTGGTAGTGGGTGTCGAAGAGGTTGTCGACGCGGCCGAAGACCTTGATCTGGTCGCTGACGCGATAGTCTCCCGCCAGATTGACCACGGTATAGCCGGGAGCGTCGAGGTTGCGCTGCATTCCGTCGCGCGACACGTCCAGCCACGAGCTGACATGCACAACCGTCGCGGAGAGGGTCAGCGGCTCATACGGCTTCCAGATCGCGGTCGTGCTCCACTTCTCCTTTGGCCGCCGCAGCAATTGCAGGCCGGTGCTGGCGTCGATCGCGCGGGTGAACGTGTAATCGGCGCGGACCAGGAACTGGTCGGTCACCTTCACCTGCACGAAGGTCTCGGTACCTTCGGTGGTTGCCTTGCCGACGTTGTCGTAGGACGTGAAGGTCGCATTGGGGTTGATGAGGTTGATGAGGTCGTTGTGGAAGTATGTCGAGCCGAACCGGACGTGTTCGTTGAACAGGGGTTGTTCGAAGCCGACGTCGTAGCCGGAGCTCTGTTCCGGTTTGAGGTTGGGGTTGCCGAAGAAGTTGAAGTCCGGAAAGTTCTGGAACAGCTGGCTCAGTGACGGCGCCTTGAAGCCGGTTCCGTAGCTCGCCTTCAGTTTGGTCTCGGTCCACGGCAGGATGACCGCCGGCGCGATGCGATAGGTGGCGTGCTCGCCGTAGCGGTCGTTGAAGTCGTCGCGCACATTGGTGACGAGAAAAATGCGGTCGGCGAACTGGTTCTGCAGCTCGATGAAGACACCGCTGTTGCCGTTTTCGGCGGAGAAGCCCGTCGTGTTCATGGTGTCGGTCTGATGCTCGGCGCCGACGACCAGGTTCTGGCCAGGCGCCAGCTGGGTCACCGAGTGCCAGTCGAACTTGACCCGTTCGCCGGTCGTCACCGTCGGCGCCGGATCTCCCGGCCCAATGTCCGAGCTCCAGCTGTTGGTGTAGTTGACGCCGAAATAGTTCTTGATGCGGCCATCGAGCAGGGTCAGCACGGCCTCGCCGCGCGTCGCGAGCTCGCGCACCGCGTGGGTGCTGAGCTGGGCATTCGGCACGCTGGGGAAGCCGGAGTCGCCGGTGAAGTGCAGCGTGCCTTCGGTGTAGCGGGCAACCGCGTTGACCGACCAGAGCTCGTTGATGTCCGCCCCGAGCTTGGTCGAATAGGTCATGTTGTCGTAGTTGTTGCCGTTGGCCTTCTGCCCTGGCGGCAGCAGCCACGACGGCGTCACTGGCAGGTCGCCGACATGCATGTGGCCGAAATTGACGGCGTAGTTGACGTTGCCTTGCGATCCGCTGACGCCGGCGCTCTGGTTGAAGGTGCCGAACGAGCCGGCCTCGAGGGAAGCGGTGACGCGGGGCGGTCCTTCGCCCTTCTTGGTGATGATCGAGATGACGCCGCCGATCGCGTCCGAACCGTAGAGACCGCTTTGCGGGCCGCGCAGGACCTCGATCTGCTGGATGTCGCTGGTCAGCAGATGGCCGAAGTCGAACGCGCCGTTGGGGGCGCTGGGGTCGCCGGCGTCGATGCCGTCGATCAGGACCTTGGTGTGGTTGGCGTTGGTGCCGCGGATGAAGACCGACGTTGTGCCGCCCGGGCCGCCGGTCGGCACGACATTGAGGCCGGGAACCGAGCTGAGGGCTTGCGACACCGTGCGGTACTGCTGGGTTTCGATGTCCTGCGCGGTGATGACGGTGACCGAGCTTGCGGTCTGAGCTGTGCTGCCGACGAGGCCTGTGGGGCTGACCACGAGGTTGGACGGTGTGGTGGCCGGTTGTCCGGGGGGCGGCGGTGTCGTCGGCGGCTGCTGGCGAGGCTTCGCATGCGCGACACGACGCGTCCTGTTCCGCCGATCCTCGGGCTGGGGAGGGGCGGCCTGTGGCACGGCCGGGGCGACCGTAATCGGGGGAAGAAGATTCGGCGAGGCGGACTGCTGTGCGTGCGCCGATGTCGTCATCCGTTCGGCGGCGGGGAAAAGGAATGTGGAGATCAGCAGAAACGCGCGGCTGCGCGCGCTCGGAAGCTTGGAGAGAGGCATGTCGGACCTCGGTATGACGTCAGTGGCACGCCACAGCGACGAGGTCCCGGCACGCGCATGTCCGCGCGTGTGAAACCAATGCCTGTACTCCCCGACCGGCACTTTCGCGTGTGACCACGGCTGACGGCAGGTCTCCTGGCTCGCGGGTCGATACCTCAACGTCGCCTTCCCGGGACCGAGGCTCCCAGTGGCCTGTGACGTGAGATTCACCGCTTACAGTTGCGGGGGCAGCTGCGGAATTGGAGCAAGCTCCGCACCGCATTCCCATTTTGATCCCGAAGGAACCGTCAGCGCCACCGTAGTTTTTCTGACTGGGATCTGTCAACCGACCGGGGGGTGCGGCCGGATTGTGGGCGATGAAGCGAATTGCCTTCGCCGCGCAGTTGCGGCACGCTGGATGCGAGGATGCCGCCGCGTTTTGCCGCGCGGCGACGTTGCACGTCATCCATAAGTTGCACGTCATCCATAACTTGTGAGGCTGCCATGAGCCAGCTCGTGATCCGCGCCGGAGACTTCGTGTTCGATGCCCGCTTCGAGGATCAATTGGCGCCCAAGACCTGCGAGGCGTTCCGCAAGGCGATGCCGTTCGAGAGCCACATGATCCATGTGCGCTGGAGCGGCGAGGGGGTGTGGCTGCCGCTCGGCGACCTGAACTTTGGCGTCGGCTACGAGAACCACACCAGCTACCCGGCGCCGGGCCAGATCATCCTCTACCCCGGCGGCATCAGCGAGACCGAGATCCTGCTCGCCTATGGCGGGGTGCATTTCGCCAGCAAGATGGGCCAGCTCGCCGGCAACCATTTCATCACCCTGACCTCGGGCCTCGACCGCCTGCCGGAGCTCGGCAAGACGGTGCTGTGGAAGGGCGCCCAGAAGGTGCGCTTCGAGATGGTGTGACGGCTGCGCGCGGGCAGCCTCTTTCCGTCATCCTGAGGTGCCCGGCGAAGCCGGGCCTCGAAGGATGAACGGCCCAGTCGTGTCGCCGGTCGGGGCCACGCCGCCCTTCGAGGCTCGCTTCGCTCGCACCTCAGGGTGACGTGGAGAATGCTCAGCGGTCCTTCAAACAGGATAAAGCGGACGATGAGTTGCCCTTGCGCCCGGAATGGCGCCGCGCCATCCTCCGGCTGATTTGGGGCCGTGCCGGCGGCCGCGATGTGGTCGCGATTGGCCGGACGGCGACAGCCGAGCGTCATATGGACGCGAGGAGGACACCGTGATCGATCGACGCCGCCTCATTGTGCGGTCCGGAGCCATGTTTGCTGCGCTCGGGACCGCTTCGACCTTTGGGTCACGCTTTGCATTCGCCGCCGATACCGTGACCCTGCCGTTCGACAACGGCGAACGGCCATTGGTGAAGTATCCGCAGAAGCGGCCGATGATCGGCCTGACCAGCCGGCCGCCGCAGCTCGAGACGCCGTTCTCCGTGTACAACGAGGGCGTGATCACGCCGAACGACGCCTTCTTCGTGCGCTATCACCTCGCCGACATCCCGCTCGACATCGATCCCGACAAGTTCACCGTCGAGATCAAGGGCAAGGTCGACAAGCCGCTCAAGCTCAGCATGGCCGAGATCCGCAAGATGCCGGCGGTCGAGATCGTGGCGGTCAACCAGTGCTCGGGCAACAGCCGCGGCTTCTCCGATCCGCGTGTCGCCGGCGGCCAGCTCGCCAACGGCGCCATGGGCAACGCGCGCTGGCGCGGCGTGCCGCTCAAGGCGGTGCTCGACAAGGCCGGCGTGCAGGCCAGCGCCAAGCAGGTCACTTTCAACGGCATGGACGGCCCGGTCAGCGACAAGACGCCGGATTTCGTCAAGGCGCTCGATATCGACCACGCCCGCGATGGTGAGGTGATGCTGGCCTATGCCATGAACGGGCGCGATTTGCCGGTGCTGAACGGTTTCCCGCTGCGGCTCGTGGTGCCCGGCTACTACGGCACCTACTGGGTCAAGCACCTCAACGAGATCACCGTGATCGACAGCGTCTTCGACGGCTTCTGGATGAAGAGCGCCTACCGCATTCCGGATACCGACTGCGCCTGTGTCGAGCCAGGCACGGCGCCGAAGGCCACCGTGCCGATCAACCGCTTCAATGTCCGCTCCTTCGTCACCAGCCTGACCAACGGCGCCAAGGTTCGGGCGGGCAAGCCGACACTGGTGAAGGGCATCGCCTTCGACGGCGGCAAGGGCATCAAGGAGGTCAGTGTGTCGACCGATGGCGGCAAGAGCTGGACCGCGGCGAAGCTCGGCAAGGACCTCGGCAACTACTCGTTCCGGGAATGGCAGCTGCCGGTGACGTTCGCCGCCGGCGCGCAGGAGATCAAGGTGCGGGCCACCAACACTGCCGGGCAGACCCAGCCGGCCACCGCCAGCTGGAATCCGCCGGGCTACATGCGCAATGTCATCGAAACCACATCCGTGACCGCGGCCTGAGGGAGGGGATCATCATGGCTCTGACGATTCGTTCCGCAGCGGCTGCGGTGATGGCGACGGCGCTGCTCGGCCTGGTGCCGGCGGGCGCCAAGCCGGTGTCCTACAAGCTGCCGGAGGAGACCGCGACGCTGAAGCCGGGCCCGAATGTCGAGGTGGTGCAGAACAACTGCACCGCCTGCCATTCGGTCGACTACATCAAGACCCAGCCGCGCGGCCCGAAGTTCAAGAAGGACTTCTGGCAGGCGGAGGTCACCAAGATGATCAAGGTGTTCGGCGCGCCGATCGACGATGCCGACGTCAGCAAGATCGTCGACTACCTGTCGCAGACCTACTGACCCGGCACATCCGGACAATCCCACGGCTGCCGCGCTGCGCGGCGGCCGTCACCCAGAGCGTTTTCGAGCGAAGTGGACACCGGTTCGCGTGAAGAAAACGCGTCAAAACATGGATCTAGAGCTTCGGTTCTGATTCAATCAGAACCGAAGCTCTAGGCTTGGTTGCCACGAGTCGCAGGACGCTCATCACCGCGCCGAGCGCTGCGAAGCCGGCGCCGAGGGCAAGCGCGATGGTCGGCCCGTGCGCGGCGAACAGCGCAAAGCACAGCGCGGCCAGCGCCGCGCCGGTGGTCTGGCCGGTGAGGCGGGCGGTGGCGACGATGCCGCTGGCGCCGCCGCTGCGCCCGGGCGGCGCGCTCGACATCAGCGCCTTCATGTTCGGCGACTGGAAGAAGCCGAAGCCCATGCCGCACACCATCATGCGCCAGACGATGTCAGCGACATGAGGCGACTCGGGCAGGGTGGCGAGCAGCACCATGCCGATCGCCAGCACCACGAGGCCGATGCCGCCGAGGATGCCGGCGGGATAGTGGTTGGAGAGCCGTCCCGCGATCGGCGCCAGGATGCCGACCGTCAGCGACCATGGCGTGATCAGGAAGCCGGTGACGACCGCGGTGAGGCCGAGATTGTGCTCGAAGTAGAACGGCAGCGACACGAAGGCGAGGCCCTGGCTCGCGAACGAGCACATTGCGGTGAGCGCCGACAGCGCGAACACCGGGCGGCGGAACAGGTCGATCGGCAGCATCGGCGCGGGATGGCCGGCCTGCCGGCGCATCAGCAGCGCGCCGAGCACGATGGCGGCGGCGAGCTGCAGGGCGACATAGCGCAGGTCCGCGTCATGGGCGCCGCTGCCGATGGCGGTGATGAACAGGCCGAGGCAGGCGGCAGTGAGCAGCGCGCCGGGAATGTCGAAGGCATGGTCGGCCCGGGGCGTCTGCGGCAGGGTGCGCAGGCCGACCAGCACCGCGGCGATGCCGAACGGCACGTTGACGCCGAACAGCCAGGTCCAGGGGCCGACCGACAGCACGCTGGAGGCGACGGTCGGGCCGACCGTGAAGGCGGTGGCGACGACGAGGGCGTTCATGCCGAAGCCGTGGCCGTGCAGGTGCTTGGGGTAGACGAAGCGGACCAGGGCGGTGTTGACGCCCATGATGCCGCTGGCGCCGAGCCCCTGCAGCAGCCGCGCCACCAGCAGCGTCGGCAGCGACCAAGCGAACGCGCACAGCAGCGAGGCGATCGTGAACAGGATCAGGCCGCCGAGATAGACGCGCTGGTGGCCGACAATCTCGCCGAGCGCCGCGAGCGGCAGCAGGGTGGCGACCATCGCGATCTGGTAGATGTTGACCACCCAGACGACGTCGGCCGGCGTGACATGCAGGTCGACGGCGATCGCCGGCAGAGCGACATTGGCGATCGCGCTGTCGAGCGAGGCCATCGCCAGTGCGGTGAAGATCGCGAGGATGGCAAGACGCCGCCGCCCCGGCGGCAGCCCGTCGGTGACCGGCGCGCCGGCACATGTCACGAGGTCCTGCGGTGATTTTGCGTCCATCGGCGGTTTTGCGAGGGGTGTCGGATGGCGTTATGGCGACCGGATCGTCACTGCGACAATTAGTCCAAGCGCGGGCTTTGCGGCAGGGCCGACATCGCATGCGCCGTCCCGACGCGCGCATGGCAGCCGAGGGCGCCGGGCACGAGCGAAGATGACCTGTCGCCTGCCGGCTCGCAGTGCAAATGTTTCCTCAAAGCGGGGCGGCCTGGCATGGCATTGCCGGCCTGAAGATGCGCGCGGGCGCTCGCTGGAATGTGATCGCGTCATGCGCCTCGGGCCCGCCGCAACTGCTCCGACGCCACCGCGGTGATGAGCTTGCCGAGCTCGACGAAATGGCGCTTGCGCGGCGAGCTGCGGCGGAAGGCGAGACCGATCACCCGCCGCGGCTCCGGGTCGGTGAAGCGGATCAGGTGGATCGCTCCCTGACGGGTTTCGACGTTGAGGCTCAGCTCGGGCAGCAGCGTGATGCCAAGGCCGTTCGCCACCATCTGCACGATGGTGGACAGGCTGGAGGCGCCGGAGGTGTCGATGTTGCCGACCCGTTGCAGCTTGCAGAACGCCAGCGCCTGGTCGCGCAGGCAGTGGCCTTCCTCCAGCAGCAGCAGGCGGTCCTGCCGCAGCAGCTCGGTGGTGGCGCGCACATGCTTGCTGATCGGCCGTTCGCGCGAGGTCGCGAGCAGGAAGCGGTCGTCGAACAGGCGGACGGTGTCGATGTTGGGATCGTCGACCGGCAGGCCGAGCAGCAGCAGATCGAGCTGGCCATCCAGCAGTTCCTGCACGAGGTGCTGGGTCTGGGTCTCGCGCAGGTGCAGGTCGAGCTCCGGATAGGTGTCGCGAATCCGGGGCAGCAGCGGCGGCAGGATGTAGGGCGCGACCGACGGGATGACGCCGAGACGCAGCGGCCCGGCGAGCGCATTGTCCTGGCGGCGGGCGAAGTCGATGATGTCGCGGATGTCGGTCAGCACCTGCGCCGCGCGGGCCGCCACCTCGCGGCCGGTGTCGGTCAGGATCACGCCCTTGCGGCCGCGCTCCAGCAGCGCCACGCCGAGCATCTTCTCCAGGTCCTGGATCTGCATCGACAGCGCCGGCTGGGTCACGTCGCACTGCTCCGCGGCCTTGCCGAAGTGCCCGGTCTTCACCACCGCGTCGAAATATCGGAGCTGTTTCAGCGAGATCATGACATCAGATTTTTTGATTGAATTTTGATTTTATTGCGGTTGGGGCTGATGGTCCAGTCCGCATCATCGGATTCAGCGTCATGCGCGGGCTTGACCCGCGCATCCAGCTTGCTCACCAAATTCCGCACTGTCCTAAGCTGGATCACCGGGTCACGGCGCTGCGCGCCGGCCTGGTGATGACGCAGAAAATGTAGATGTGCACCGTGCCTCGGATTTGCCGGATCAGGTCCGGCGATCGGAGGTGCGGCGCGTGCCGCCTCACGGCTTGTGGAACAGCGAGGCGAACAGCGCCTGCGACTGCGGAAACTCGCCGTCGTCGATGCGGGTCGGCCAGGCGCCGTTGACGTCGAAGTAGCAGGCATAGGCGATCGCAGAGGCGTTGACGACGAACCAGTCGTGCATCTGCTGGATGAAGTAGGGGTTGTCGCCGGCCTGCCCGACACCCCATTCCGGATAGCTCATCGGCTTGCCGTGGGCGGCGGCGAAGGCCTGCTGCCAGTTCAGGCCGAACGGCGCGTTGAGATAGTTGTCCATCCAGCGCTGCTGCACGCTGGTGCTGCCGGTGTAGTCGTAGACGTCGAGGCCGATGTAGTCGACGACGTCGTCGCCGGGATAGGCGGCGTCGGCGGGGCCGTCCTGCGCACCCCACGCCGGGCACCAGTCGAACGTGAACGCCGGCGACTGCCCGCGGAAGATGCCGACGACGCGGCGATAGGCGCCGATGTAGTCCTCGGTCTGGCCGACGGCGCTCGACGGCGTGCCGGCGATGTTCATCTCCCAGCCGATGCGGATGATCGCGTCCGGCTGCGCGGCGGCGATCTTCTGGGCGATGTCGAGAAACGCGCCGTCATGCAATCCGGTGGCGACGTCCGCGAGGGGCGTGCCCGGCACGTTCAGGCCGATGCTCCACACCAGCTTGCGCTGCGGATTGACGTTGTGCCAGAAGCCCGGCAGCCAGTCGTTGGCGGCGTAGTCCGACCATGCCGACCAGCCGTAGAAGTCCATCGCCCGCACCGACGACGGCGTCTGGTTGAGCCAGCTCTCCCAGATCGCCATGTTCGACTCGCGGCCGTTGGTGCCCCAGTTGACGAAGGCGCCTGCCATGGCCGGAAACAGCGACGGCGCGCTGCCCTGTACCGCGATCGTCCTGGCGTTGGGCAGCTGGAACAGCGGTGTCCAGTTGGCGTCGGCGGTGTTCGCGGTCAGCGCCACACGGGTCGGGCCGGTCGGCGCGTTGGCGGGAATGGTGAAGGTGTGGGACAGCGGCACGACGGCGCCGGCGCCGAGCTGGCTGGCGTCGACCGCCTGGGTGTAGCCGCCGATCTGCTCGTTGCTGGCGACATTGAACAGCTGGATGTTGAACGCCGTGCTGCCGAGCGCCTGGGTGAGGGTGACGGAGGTGGTAACGGTGACGGTGCTGCCGGGGGCGACCGTGAGCGCACTCGTGGTGGTGACGCCGGCGGCCATCGGCTGGGGCGCGACGTCGAAGGCGAAGGCGTTGGGGTCGTCGAACAGCAGTGTCCAGTTGCTGTCGGCGGTGTTCGCCGTGAGCACCACCTTGGTCGCGCCGAGCGGTGCGGTCGAGGCGATCGGGAAGCTGTGATAGACCATGACGGTCGCGCCGGCGGTGAGCTGCTCGGTGCCGACGGCTTGCGTCCAGCCGCCGATCTGCTCGTTGCTGGCGACATTGAAGAGCTGCACGTTGAACGCCGTGCCGCCGAGGGCCTGGTGGATGGAGAACCACGCGGCCACGGTGATGACGCCGCCGGGCGCGACAAGCGTGCGGTCGGCGATGGTGAGGTCGACAGAGATCGGACTGGTCGGCATGGGCTTGGCCTCCGCGAAAACGCCGCGCTCATCGGCGCGGCGTTTTTCCATCTATCATCGCGGTCGGCGGGGAGCCTCAACGGGCGGCCGTGGGTTTCGTGGGTTATGGGGCTTGGTGCGTGCGCTTCGATTCGGCGCGGGCCGCCGTCGCGACCGCCCCGTGCAGGATGCACACGCTCCGGGGCGGGCGCTGGCCAATCCTCGAAACCGTGAGTTTCCAAGGTTTCTATATTTTATGGTCGTGGTGCCGGGTTATGGTGCGGCGCAAAGTCGACGCCGTGGCCGAGGGACGCCGCAGTCGGCTTTGGCTCCAACCGTTTTCCTTCCATTCGAGGTTCCTGGACATGACGATCAACGTGGTCACCATCAGCGGCAGCCTGCGCAAGGGCTCGTTCAATTCGGCGCTGCAGCGCGCGCTTCCGGCGCTGGCGCCGGCCGGCATGACGCTGACCGAGGCGCCGGCCTATGACGGCTTCCCGCTCTACAACGCCGATGTCCAGAACAGCGCGGGCTTTCCCGACGCGGTGAAGGCTTTCGGGAGCGCGCTGAGTGCCGCCGACGGCATCATCATCACCACCCCGGAATACAACTACTCGGTGCCCGGCGCGCTGAAGAACGCCATCGACTGGGTGTCGCGCCTGGAAAACCAGCCGTTCAAGGACAAGCCGGTGGCGATCCAGTCGGCGACCGGCGGCCCGCTCGGCGGCGCGCGCATGCAGTATCACCTGCGCTCGATCCTGGTGTTCCTGAACGCCCTCACCTTCAACACGCCGGAAATCTTCGTCGGCTCGGTGCACACCAAGTTCAACGAGCAGTTCGAGCTGACCGACGAGCCGACCCGCAAGATCGTGGGGCAGCAGCTCGAGGCGTTCGGCAAGTTCATCGCGCGCGTGCGCGCTTGATCTCGGCCTTCTTCTCCTGACAGGTCACCCAGGACGGCTTCGACAGCCGCCTGGCGAGAAAATCGGCCAGCGCGTCAATGCGCGCTGGCCGCGGCCCGGCCGACGGCGTGACGAAATGCAGCGCCGCCTGCGGCAGCTGCCAATCCTCCAGAATGATCTCCAGCCGCCGCTCGGCCAGCGCATCCGCAGCGATGAACTCCGGCACCTCGGCGATGCCGAGTCCGGCGAGCAGCGAGGGCATCAGGGCGTCGGTGTTGTTGACCCGCAGCGGGCCGCCCGGCCGCACATTGACATGCTCGCCGGCGCGGTTGGTGAAGTGCCAGGTGTCCGCCGTGGAGAGATAGGCGTAGCCGAGGCATTTGTGGGTGGCGAGCTCGAGCGGATGGCGCGGCCGGCCATGGCGCTGCAGGTAGGACGGCGCCGCCAGCACATGGCGGGCGATGGCGCACAGCCGCCGCGCCACCAGCGACGAATCCGGCATCACCGCGATGCGCAGCGCGGCATCAAACCCCTCGCCGACGAGGTCGATCGGGGCGTCGCTGAGATGCAGGTCGACCGACACCTCCGGATACAGCGCGAGGAAATCCGGCAGCAGCGCCCCGACATGGCGCACCCCGAACGACATCGGCACCGCGAGACGGATGCGGCCGCGCGGCGTCGCCGACTGCGCTAGCGCATCGTTCTCGATCGCTTCGCCGTCGGCCAGCAGCTGTGCAGCGCGCTCTGCCAGCATCTTGCCGGCGTCCGTCAGCGCGAAGCGGCGCGAGGTGCGGTTGAACAGCCGCGTGCCAAGCCGCGCCTCGACCCGGCTGATCGCCTTCGACACCGTCGCCTTGGACAGCCCGAGCTCGGCGGCGGCGCCGACGAAGGAGCGCATCTCCACCACTTTGGCGAAGATCGCGAGGCCTTCGAGGTCAGGGAGTTTGGACATGTGTGATCCGAAACGATGGGTAGCAATGGTTTCCCATTGTAGGCTAAACCTATCGGGCCGCGACGCGGGGAGCAAGCCGGTCCCGGCGGGCGATGGCATGACGGATCTCAAGAGCGTTTATAAATTTCGGTGTTTTGTTCGGCCGATCTTGTTTCGGTGTAGCCAATTTTAAACTGCGGGGCGGCGCAAAGAGGCAGGCTTGCTCAGCGCAGGGGTGGGGCGTGTTATGGCGGAGATCTGGTATTACGCAGAGCAGGACGAGACGAAGGGGCCGTTGAGTCTCGATGAGTTGGCGCTGGCGTTGAAGCGACAACCGCGGGCTGACAAGGTTTTCGTGTGGCGCGAAGGCTATAAGGACTGGGTCCGAGCAGGTGATGTCCCGGAACTAAGCCGGTTTTTTGTTAGGCCTCCACCGTTACGTCAGACGGTGCCGTCTCCTCGGCCGCCTGAGTTCAAGCCACCGACGGAGACTGCAACACGCGGATGGAAGGGCTGGGTGGCCAATCTCGTTGGCGCCGCGATCGGGCTCGTCTTGTCGAAGGTGTTCGGTATGACGTTCTGGTTGCCGGCGCTCGGCATTCTTGCTGCATATTGGGCGCTCACAAAGATCAAGATTGCTTCGCCCATTGTTTCGATGTTGAGCGTCTTGATCGGGCACACGCTGTGGATGGGGGTGGGGCATGCCGTCCTCTGGTCGGCGAATAAGCCGAATTCCGATCTTGCTGGCTTTTCTGTCGATTTGGTCGTGGTCGTGGCTCTGACCCTGTGGTGCGTCAAGCGAGAGTCTTCCCTCTCATGCTTTGCGGTGCTCGCCTATCAGGGCCTATGTCTTGTCGGAACCATCTATGAGTTTGAAGATATCGAGAAAGCCAGTGTCGCCGCAGCTTTCATGCATCTCCTGCTGCGAGTCACCGGCGCATGCGCTGCGGTTTATGCGGCTGTCAAAATTCGCAAGCTTCGTCAGCAGGAAGGGATCGAAGCGCTCGGGACCGGCCCCCCGTGACCGTGGTCGCGATGACTTATGTTAAGCGGCCCAGCTCGCGTGCAAACCGCTCGACCAGCTCCAGCCCGAACGCGCTTGGCCGCAGCGCCGGGCCGCGGTCGTGGACGATGAGGCCGGCGCGGGCGGCGAACAGGCGCTTGCCATAGCAGATCAGGCTCTCGACCGACTGCATCACGAACACGATGGCCGGCAAAATCGTCTGGTAGATGCGTTCGGCCTCGGCGATATCTCCGGCACGGTAGGCGTCGTAGGCGTGCACCGCATGGTCGATGACGTCGGGGGCAAGGATCAGCCCGGCGCAGCCGGCGCGCAAATTGTCGATCAGCTCGAGGCCGCCGCGGCCGTTGAACACCGGCACGCGGCCGGCCGTGCGCTCGATCACGCCGCGAATGTCGGTGGCGGGGCCCTCGCCCTTGAGCAGGCGAATGTTGGGATAGCGCGTCACGAGTTCAGCGATCTCGTCGGCGGTGAGGCCGCGGCCCATGTAGGCCGGGGCGTTCTGGATGCCGACCGGCAGGTGTGTCGCCTCAGCGATGCGGCCGAAGAACGCGATATATTCGCCGGCCGCAAAACTGCCGACCATCGGCGGCTGCAGGATCACCCAGTCGGCGCGGTTGTTCTCCGCCGCGCGGACCTGCGCGATCTGCTCGGCGACCGAGCCGCCGAAGATGGTGAAGCCGAGCGGCACGCGCCCGGCGACATCCTCGGCGGTCCATTCCATGACCGTGACGCGCTCGTCGAACGAGAGTTTTGAAACCTCGGTGGCAAGCCCGAGCGCGGCCATGCCGTGGACGCCGGAGGCGAGGCAGCAGGCGACTTGCCGCCGCATCGCGGCGCGGTCGAGTTTTTCGTCGGCGTTGAACAGCGCGTAGACGATGCCGTGGATGCCGTGGAAGGCGCTTGCGTCCATCATGGAGTGTCTCGCTTGAGGTTGGGCACGGCGGGGCGTGATGAGTTCAGGTCGAAACGGAGCCTGACTGGACGAGAAGCGCCTGCCTTTTGCTTGTCGTCGCCGGGCTTGTCCCGGCGACCCCGGCAAGGGAGGCACTGCGCCCCTGATCGGGGTAGCCGGGACAAGCCCGGCAACGACGAAGAAGAGGGCGGACCGCGCGTTCAAGGGTGACGGATCACATTTAGCAATCCCCATCCATCACGTTCTAGCCCCCTTTCACCGCGCCCGCCGTCAGGCCGGCGACGATCTGGCGCTGCGCCACCAGCGTCAGCAGCAGCACCGGCAGGGTGACGACCAGCGCCGCGGCGGCGAGGGGGCCCCAGCTCAGCTGGTCGAACGAGATCATGTTGTAGACCGCGACCGGCAGCGTGCGGGTCTCGCGGCCGGCGAGCACGATGCCGAAGGCGAAGTTGTTCCAGGAAAAGATCACCGCGAGGATGAATGACACTGCGATGCCTGGTTTGGCGATCGGCAGCGCGACATGGCGGAACACCTGCCAGCGGCTGGCGCCGTCGATGATCGCGGCCTCCTCGAGCTCCATCGGCGTGGTGTCGAAATAGTTGATCATGATGTAGATCACGATCGGCACGGTGATGACGAGATGGATCAGGATCTGCGGCAGCAGCGTGCCCATCAGGCCCAGCCACTGGAACAGCAGGAACAGCGGGATCAGGTACGACAGGCCCGGCGTCATGCGCGCGATCAGCACCACGAAGGCCGACTTCATCGCCTTCATCCGCGCGATGCCATAGCCGGCGGGCACGCCGACGGCGAGGCCGAGCAGGGTGGCCGATCCCGTGACGATCAGGCTGTTGAAGAAGTACTGCACGAAGCGGTTCGATTGCATCACCTGGACGTAGTTGTCGAAGGTGACGGTGGTCGGGATCAGCACCGGCGGATAGGCGGAGTTGTCGATCTCGTATTTCAGCGACAGCGACAGCATCCAGATGAAGAACAGGATCGCCGGCGACACCAATACGATGGCGGCGAACGTCAGTCCGATTCGCTGCAGGACGGTCCTGATCATGCGCCGGCTCCTATTTCCATCCACTGGGTGCGGCGGCGCAGGTACAAGAGCAGCACCGACAGCGCCACCACCAGCAGGAAAAACACCAGCGCGATCGCCGAGCCGTAGCCGACGTCGTAGTACACGAAGGCGACCGAGTAGAGATAAAGGTTGATGGTCTCCGAGGCGTTGCCGGGGCCGCCCTGGGTCATGGCGAAGATGATGTCAAAGCTCTTCACCGCGTCGATGGTGCGGATGATGGCGGCGACCAGCATGAACGGGGCGAGCAGCGGCAACGTGATGTAGCGGAACATCTGCCACTGGCTGGCGCCGTCCATCAGCGCGCTCTCGTAAGGCTCGGTCGGGATTGCGGCGAGGCCGCCGAGCAGGATCAGCATCACCAGCGGGGTCCACTGCCAGGTCTCGACCAGCACCAGCGACGGGATCACGGTGGCGGGATGGAAGATCCACAGCTGCGCCGGGATACCGACCAGCGACAACAGGTAGTTCATGACGCCGAGCTGCGGGTGGAACATCATGGTCCACACCAGCGCGATGGCGACGGGGGTGGCCATCATCGGCATCACGAACACGCCGCGCAGCAGGCCGCGTGCCGGGAATTTGGCATGGAAGATCAGCGCTGCGACCACGCCGAGCACCAGCGGCAGGATCACCGCGAGCACGGTGTAGACGAGCGTGTGCACCGTGGCCTCGATGAAGCGCGCGTCGGTCAGGAGGCGCGTAAAGTTGGACAGGCCGACGAAGCGCGGCGCCTCGCCGACCTTCCAGCCCTGCAGGCTCATCCAGACGGTGAACACCCAGGGAAAGATGATGACGCCGCCGACCACCAGCACCGCCGGCACGACGAACGGCCAGTAGCTCGGCGGCCGCCACTGCGTTCCCGTCGGGGTGGCCGCGTTCCGATCCGCGGCCACGCCGGTGGTCATGAGCGGGGGCGATTTGACGTTCGCGTCAACCATTGCAGCAAGACCTCATTTGGCGAACATCACATTGAACTCAGGCGCGACCGGGCCGCTGGCTTGCGGACGCCGTAAGCGCTTGCCCTCATGGTGAGGAGCGGCCAGCGGCCGCGTCGCGAACCATGAGGCCCGTGCGCATCGGCCTCATCCTTCGAGACGCAGGCTGCGCCTGCTCCTCAGGATGAGGGATCGGCGTCAATCCCGGCATCGAAGCGCGTGGATGCGTTCCTCAACGGAGGCGCCCTCTCAGCCCTTCTCGCTGCGCTCCAGGATCGGCCTGAACTGCTCGGTTGCCTTCTTCATCTCGGTGGCCGGGTCGGCGCCGGAGAGGGTGGCGGTCAGGGCGGCGCCGATGACGTCGCGGAATTCGGCCACCGGCACGATCACCGGCAGGCCGAGCTTGCTGATCTTGGCCGAGCCGATCACGCAGTCGAGCCACTCGCTCGGCATCTTGACGCCCTTGCGGGTGTCCGGATCGTCGATCACCGAGTTGCGGAACGGCACGCCGCCGCCGACCTGCAGCAGCCGCGCGCCCATCAGCTTGGACACCGCCCACTGGCTGTAGAGGTAGCCGGCTTCCTTGTTCTTGCTGGCCTCGGCGACGCCGATGCCGTCGCCATAGGTGGCTGAGGCGCGGATTTTCGGGCCCCTCGGCATCACGCCGTAGCCCACCTTGCCAACGACCCGCGAGCGGGTCGGGTCTTCCAGCGGCGGCGCCCAGCCGATACCGTCGAGCCACATCGCGGCGCGGCCCTGGATGAAGGCGGCCTGCGACTCCATCCAGTTGAAGCCGGCGATGCCGGGCGGGCCGGCCCGGGTCAGCAGATACTGGTACTGCTTGGTGGCCTCGATCGCCTCGGGGCTGTCGGTGAGCAGGTTGCCCTTGTCGTCGATGAAGTCGAGGCCGTAGCCGAGATAGATGCTGGCCCACATCGGCAGGTTGGCGTTGCGCAGGCCGCGGCCGACGAAGCCGGAAATGCCTTCCTTCGGATCGTTGAGAAGCTCCGCGGCGCGGATCATGTCCTCGATCGTGTCGGGATAGGGGACGTTCTTCTTCGCGAAGATTTCCTTGTTGTAGTACAGCATAAAGTAGTCGACCGACCACGGCAGCGAGCGCAGCTGGCCTTTGTCGGTGGTGGCGTAGGTCCGCCCCGCGGCGGAGAAGTCGTCCGGCTTGAGGTCCGCCGTGGTCAGGTTGGGATCCTTAATGAAGCCGGAGAAGTCGGCGAGCCAGCCGGCCTTGTCGAACTGCCGCTTCTGCACGTGATAGCTGAGGTGCACGACGTCGAAGTTCGGCTTGCCGGACGTCAGCTCGATCACCGCCTTCTGGCGCTGCTGCTGCTCGGGGATCAGCTCCGACGACACCTTGATGCCGGTGAGCTCGGTGAACTCCTTCTCGTGGCGCTGCAGCAGTTCGCCGCGCGGGCCCTTGATCAGGTTGGTTTCCAGCGTGGTGCCGGCGTATTTCTTCCACTGCGGGTCGCCGAGCGCCGGCAGGCCGGTCAATCCCAGTGCGCCGGCAGCGATGCCGCCCTGCAGCACGGTGCGGCGGGTGAGGCCGAAGCTGTTCGCGCCAGGGCCGGTGATCAGACGAGACATCTCGTGGTCCTCCCTCAGGTCCGCCTTGCACGGCGGTGATTGATTGTTTGGTCCCGCCGTCGCGGCGCGACGGAACGGAGCAACAAAAATTAATCTATCAGCCGCGAACCGACAAGGCGGCGTGCGTTATCATCGGTGACCCGCTATGTGGGTGTGTGCATCGATGGCAGCCGTCGATTTCCGGATGACAGATATCGAGGGCGAGGCGTTTTCAATCGCGATGACGCGTCGCATAGTGCGCGCGCCGCGCGGCCTACGCGCCGGCGGCATAACGAATCCAAGGCTTCGAGAGGATCAATGAGATGGCCAGCACCGGCAGCAACCGCAAATACAGGATCGCAGTGATCGCCGGCGACGGCATCGGCAAGGAGACGGTGCCGGAGGGGCTGCGGGTGCTGGAGGCGGCGGCGGCGAAGCACAAGTTCGAGCTCGAGCTCGATACCTTCGACTTCTCGTCCTACGACTACTACGCCAAGCACGGCCAGATGATGCCGGACGACTGGAAGGCCCAGATCGGCGGCCATGACGCGATCTTCTTCGGTGCGGTCGGCTGGCCGGAGAAGATCCCCGACCACATCTCGCTGTGGGGGTCGCTGATCCTGTTCCGCCGCGAGTTCGACCAGTACGTCAACCTGCGCCCGGTGCGGCTGATGCCGGGGGTGCGCTCGCCGCTCGCCGGCCGCAAGCCCGGCGACATCGATTTCTTCGTGGTCCGCGAGAACACCGAGGGCGAGTACTCGGCGATCGGCGGCCGCGCCTTCCCCGGCACCGAGCGCGAGTTCGTGGTGCAGGAGACGGTCATGACCCGCACCGGCGTCGACCGCATCCTCAAGTTCGCCTTCGACCTCGCCCGCAAGCGCGACAAGAAGCACCTGACCTCGGCGACCAAGTCCAACGGCATCTCGATCTCGATGCCGTACTGGGACGAGCGGGTGGAGGAGATGGCGAAGCACTATCCCGACGTGCGCTGGGACAAGTACCACATCGACATCCTGACCGCGCATTTCGTCATGAACCCGGACCGCTTCGACGTGGTGGTCGCCTCCAACCTGTTCGGCGACATCCTGTCGGATCTCGGGCCGGCCTGCACCGGCACCATCGGCATCGCGCCGTCGGGCAACATCAATCCCGAGCGCAAGTTTCCGTCGCTGTTCGAGCCGGTGCACGGCTCGGCGCCGGACATCGCCGGCCAGGGCGTGGCCAATCCGGTCGGCCAGATCTGGTCGGCGGCGATGATGCTCGACCACCTCGGCGAGCCGGAGGCCGGCAAGGCGGTGGTCACGGCCATCGAGACGGTGCTGAAGGAAGACAAGCTGCGCACCCGCGACCTCGGCGGCGCCGCCGACACCGTGACCTGCGGCAAGGCGATCGCGGATGCGCTGACCTGAGTGTCGCTGGGGCCGGATAGCCTCTCCGGCGATTCGGCCCCAGGTCACATCGTCGCGACCTCGGCCGGATGTTCCCGGCGCTTGCCCAAAATCGCCGTTTTCCTGGCGAACCTGCGTCCCGTCTCCGGTCGGCGACGGGGCAGGGTGTTGTCGTCGTGCGCCAGGGCGACAAAAGAGTGCGTCCCGATGCCCGGCAGGTCATCATGGTTGTCCCTATTTTCATCAAAATTTGCTAGACCGCTTCATCGGTTATTCGTCGGTACGGACACGGATTTCGCATGCTTGACCCGAAACAGATCAACGTCGGTGCGGAAGAGACTGCCGCCCAGCGCTCCCTGAGCATTGCTTTCGGGATCGAGCGCATCGGCCTGCTACCGATGCGGGCGCCGATCCTGTCCTGCGTCATCCTGGTGGCGCTGTGCATCGGCGCCTTCTTCGGCCTGCAGCGCATCAAGATCGATGATTCGCTGAGCCAGCTGTTCCGCTCCGAGACCCGCGAGTACAAGCAGTACGAGGCGGTCACCAAGCGCTTCCCCTCCACCGAGTTCGACGTGCTGGTGGTGGTCGAGGGCAAGACCCTGCTGGAGCGGCAGAACCTCGAGAAGCTGCGCGACCTCGTCACCGACGTGCAACTGGTTGACGGCACCCGCGGCATCATCTCGCTGTTCTCGGCCCGCCAGGCGCCGGCGCCGGGCCAGTTCCCGGCGGCGTTGTTCCCGGAAAAGCTGCCCGAGGGCGCCGACTACGCCAAATTCATCGAGACGGTGAAGTCGAACGAGATCATCCGCGGCAAGCTCTTGTCGGAGGACGGCACGCTGGCGCTGATCGTGCTGGCGCTCGAGCCCTCGGTGGTGTCGAGCAAGGGGTTGAGCGCCACCGTCGGCGAGATCCGCAAGATCATGCAGGACGACCTCGGCGACACCGGGCTGTCGGTGCAGCTCTCCGGCGTGCCGGTGATGCAGCTCGAGATCCGCAATGCGGTGGAGCGCGACGGCCTGATCTACAACATCGCCGGCATCCTCGCCGGCTGCCTGATCGCCATCGCGTTCTTTCGCAAGATCTCGTTCATGGTGGTGGCGGCGTTCCCGCCGCTGCTCGCCATCCTGCTGGCGCTCGGGGGCCTCGGCTGGGCCGGCTTCAGCCTCAACATGTTCCTCAACGTGATGACGCCGCTGATCATGGTGATCAGCTTCTCCGATTCCATGCAGCTGACCTTCGCCGCGCGCGACCGCCTGATCGCCGGCGAGGACAAGCTGACCGCGTTCGCCAACGCGGTGCGCGTGGTCGGGCCGGCCTGCGTGCTGACCCACGCCACCGCCGGCATCTCGTTCCTGGCGCTGCAGTTCTCCAACTCCGACCTGATTCGGGCGTTCGGCGAGGCGGGCCTCGCCGCCACCATCATCGCGCTGCTTGCGGTGCTGTCGTTTGTGCCGGTGTTCGGCGTGCTGCTGGTGCGCGGCGAGCAGCAGTTCGCGGCCAAGTTCAAGTCGGCGGACGCCGGCGTCACCGCGCTGCGCAACTTCTGCGCCTGGATCGCGGTGCGCATGGTCAGCCGTCCCGGGCTGTTCAGCCTGATCGCGGTGATCGTGGTCGGGGGGCTGGCGCTGATCTACTCGCACCTCGAGCCGCGCTACCGTCTTGCCGACCAGGTGCCGGACAAGCAGCAGGCGGTGGCCGCCTCCGGCCGGCTCGACGCCAAGCTGACCGGCGCCAACCCGATCGACATTCTGATCGAATTCCCCAAGGGCGCCTCGCTCTACGCGCCGGAGACGCTGCAGACCATCGCCGACGTGCACGCGCTGGTGGAGAAGCAGGCCGGCATCGGCAACGTCTGGTCGCTGGAGACGCTGCGCCGCTGGCTCGCCGAGAAGGCGGGCTCCCATGACGTGGCGACGCTGAAGGAATATGTCGACGTCATCCCCGACCACCTCAAGCGCCGCTTCATCTCGGCGGAGCAGGATGCGGTGGTGGTGTCGGCGCGGGTGCCCGACAAGGACTCCAGCCAGATCCTGCCGGTGGTCGAGAACCTCGACCAGGCGATGGACGCGGTGCGTGCCAAGCATCCGGGCTTCGAGATCGCGGTGACTGGCCTGTCGGCGATTGCGGCGCGCAACAGCGCCAACATGATCGGGAAGCTCAACGCCGGCCTCACCATCGAGTTCGCTTTCGTGGCGGTGTTCATCGGCCTCGCCTTCCGCTCGGTGGTGGTGATGTTCTCCAGCATCCTGCCCGGCATCTTCCCGGTGGTGCTGTCTGGGACCGTACTGTGGGCCTTCGGCGAGGGGCTGCAGTTCGCGAGCGTGGTGGCGCTGACCGTGTCGTTCGGGCTCGGGCTCTCCGCCACCATCCACTTCCTCAACCGTCTGCGGCTCGAGAGCGCGCCGGGGGCGGATCCCGCGGTCGCGGTCGAGCGCGCCACCGTGCTGGTCGGCCCGGCACTCATTCTGACCACGGTGGTGCTGGCCTGCGGCCTCGTGGTGATGGTGTTCTCGGATCTGCCGTCGCTGCGGCTGTTCGGCTGGCTCAGCGCCTTCTCCATGATCGCGGCGCTGATCGCCGACCTCTTCATCCTGCGGCCGACGGCGATGTTCCTGATCAGCCTCGGGCAGAAGGTGCGGACCGCAGTGCTGGGGCCGGTGAAGACCTGAAGCTTGCTCCGATCGACATCATCCGAAAATGGAAACGGCGGCCGAAAGGCCGCCGTTCTGCATTTCGGTTCGGTCGATCCGGTCGCGGCGTCAGCGCGCCAGCGTGATCTGCACGCCCCTGAACTGGGTGTTCTGGGAATTGATGGCGATGGTCTGCTTGTTGCCGCGGGCGGTCACGCGCAGCTCGGCGGCGAATCCGTTGGCCGTGACCAGCGCGTTGAACTGGCCGTCGCTGGCGCGGCCCTCGACGCCGCCATTGATGCCGCGGCTGGCTTCGCTCCAGGTGCCGGTCAATGCGCCGCTGCGGTTGGTGACGTCGCTCGACAGGTCGAAGCGGTAGCTGTCGCTGGCACAGCGCAGCACCTGCTGCAGGTTGTTGCCATCAGGGGCGACCGTGTAGGTGGCACGGCAGCGGATGCGCTCACTGGCGCCATCGGCGATCTGCACCGTGCCGGTGCCCGACCAGTTGCCGCTGAGGCCGTGGAACGGGCCGGACTGGGCGAAGCTCGGCGACGCCGCGAACAGGCCCGCCGCGACACAGGCCGCTTTCACCATGGGCCAGAACATCTTCGAACCGAACGCTGTCATATGAGGTCCCTGCTATCCATCCAGTGTCGGGGTGACGCCCGATCGTCCGTCATCAGCTTAGTCGCGGCGCGTTACCAAGGGTTCAAGCTCGGCTTGCCGCTTTGTCAGGTGGGTGGGGCGCCCGGGTTGGGTCCCGGCGATTGTCCCGCCATTGGCCGTCTTTTTTGTTCGGCCCTGCTTGGGCTTTCAAGCATCGCACCACAATGCAGGATGACGGTCTAGAATGAAACTTTCTAGCACTGTTGGGTCGTCGCGAAGCACCGATGCGCAATTGTGCACTTGAAATACCGAGCAGCGCCGTGCCAATCCTGACGGCGCGGCGACGAACGGAGATGAGGTTGGCGGCCGAACCTGCCTGGATTGCGGTCGACTGGGGCACCTCGAACCTGCGCCTTTGGGGGCTCGATCGCGGCGGCGCGGTGCTGTTCTCCGCGGCCTCGGATCAGGGCATGGGCCGCCTCGACCGTGATGGCTATCCGGCGGCGCTGGCGGCACTGCTCGCCGGCCGCCTTGCGCCCGATGGCCCGGCCATCGACGTCGTCGTCTGCGGCATGGCCGGCGCGCGGCAGGGCTGGATGGAAGCTCCCTATCTTGCGACCCCGGCCGATCTCGACGATCTCGCGGCGAAGGCGGTGCGGCCCGATCTCGGGGCATCGCGCCTGCGGCCACGCATCCTGCCGGGTCTGTGCCAGACTGACGTCGGCCATGAAGACGTGATGCGCGGGGAGGAGACCCAGCTGCTCGGCCTCGCGGCGCTGCAGCCCGGCTTCTCCGGGCTCGTCTGCATGCCCGGCACCCATTGCAAATGGGCGCGGCTCGACGGACGCCGCGTCGAACGCTTCACCTCGGCGATGACGGGCGAGCTGTTCGACGTATTGAAGCTGCATTCGGTGCTGCGGCACTCGCTGAACGGCACTGATGATCCGGTGCTGCGCGAGCAGGGGCTCGACGAGGGGCTTGCCATCGGGCTCGCCGCACCGGAGCGGCTGATCAGCCGCCTGTTCAAGGTGCGCGCGGCGGCGCTGTTGTCGGACCGGCCGGCGGCGTGGTGCGCGGGCTTCCTGTCCGGGCTGCTGATCGGCAGCGAGGTCGGCGGCCAGCGGGCAGACCTCGGGCATGACGAGCTGCCGCTGATCGGCGGGACCGCGCTTTCGCGGATCTATGCCCGTGCCCTCGCCATGGTCGGCGTGCGCTCGCGCCATGTCGATGCCGCCGATGCGGTCCTGGCCGGTCTTGCTGCGGCGCGGCAGGCAGGCGCCTAGCGGCGTCCATCCGATCTGCGCGGCCGCCTCAGCGCAGCCATGCATCGACTTTTTGCCGACGGGAACCCGCCTTGGGCGACTCGCTTCCGTGCGCCAAAACCAGTATGTGGGCCTTCCGGAGTCACGAGGAGAACGATTGATGACCGCAACCACGACGCCTGCCATCGGGGACAGCGCCGACCGCCGCCGACGTATCTTTGCGATCTTCGGCTCTTCGTCCGGCAACCTGGTGGAATGGTATGACTTCTACGCCTACGCGTTCACCGCGCTGTACTTCGCGCCGTCGTTCTTCCCCAAGGGTGACCAGACCACGCAGCTGCTGCAGACCGCGGCGGTGTTCGCCATCGGCTTCCTGATGCGGCCGATCGGCGGCTACCTGTTCGGCTTCGTCGCCGACAAGTTCGGCCGCAAGACCTCGATGATGATCTCGGTGCTGATGATGTGCGCCGGCTCGCTCGCCATCGCCGTGATGCCGACCTACCAGAGCATCGGCGCGTGGGCGCCGGCGCTGCTGCTGCTGGCGCGCATGATGCAGGGGCTCTCGGTCGGCGGTGAATACGGCACCAGCGCCACCTACATGAGCGAGGTCGCGCTGCCCGGCCGCCGCGGCTTCTTCGCCTCGTTCCAGTATGTCACGCTGATCGGCGGCCAGCTGCTGGCGTCGCTGGTGATCCTGCTCGTGCAGCAGTCGATGACCGACGTCGAGCTGCGCGGCTGGGGCTGGCGCATTCCGTTCTTCATCGGCGCAGGCTGCGCGGTGGTCGCGTTCCTGCTGCGCCGCTCGCTGCACGAGACCTCGTCGGCCGAGACGCGGGCGCGCAAGGAAGCCGGCTCGCTCAGCGAGCTGTTCGGCAAGCACAGCCGCGCCTTCCTGATCGTGCTCGGCTACACCGCCGGCGGCTCGCTGATTTTCTACACCTTCACCACCTACATGCAGAAATACCTGGTCAACACCGCGCACATGAACGATCGCACGGCCAACATCGTCATGACCGCGGTGCTGTTCACCTACATGATCCTGCAGCCGCCGTTCGGCGCGTTCGCCGACCGCTTCGGCCGCAAGACCGCGATGCTGCTGTTCGGCGCCCTGGCGACGATCTTCACGGTGCCGCTGATGTACGCCATCGGCGGCGTCAGCAATCCCTATGCGGCCTACGGCCTGATCATCGCCGCGCTGGCGATCGTGTCGTTCTACACCTCGATCAGCGGCCTGGTGAAGGCCGAGATGTTCCCGACCGAGGTGCGGGCGCTCGGGGTCGGCCTCGCCTATGCCATCGCCAACGCCATCTTCGGCGGCTCGGCGGAGTATGTGGCGCTGTGGTTCAAAGGCGCAGGCGTCGAGACCTACTTCTACTGGTACGTCACCGTGATGTGCGCGATCGCGTTCCTGTCGGCGGTGGCGATGGCCGACTCGCGCACCCACGGCTACCTGCGCGGCGAGGAGCACTGAGGCGTCGCTGTGTGGTCGTCACTGACAAGGCCGCCGCCCTGGGGGGCGGCGGCCTTTCTCTTGTGAAGCTGCGTCCGGTGCTCAGGCGTTGCATGGAGCCTGCTGCGCCATCGGGCGGAAGGTCAGGTAGCTCGCCGCCGCCAGCACCCAGACGCTGAGCCAGCCATACAGCAGCACGGCGCCGAAGCCGTTGATCAGCGCGGCGTGGACGACGTCCGCCGCGGCATTCTCCGGCAGATCGGTGACATGGCCGGCGGCGATGCGGCCGGCGAGATCGCGCAGCGGCGCCGTCGTCGCGCCGGCGGGCAGCGCATCGCGCAGCGTCGCCAGAATGCCGCGCTCGAGCAGGAAACCCATCACCGCGATGTTGATCGCCAGCGAGATCAGCCGCGCGCTGATGTCGAGGCCCGACGCCATGCCGGCGCGGTCCGGCGACACCGAGCCGGTGGTGGTGTTGGTCACCGGTGTGTTGGTGATGCCGAGGCCGATGCCGGCGAGCAACGCGCCGGGCAGCATGGTCAGCCAGCCGGCCTGGGCGGCGGCGCTGCCAAAGCGCATCAGCAGGAAGCCGGCGCCGATGGTGAACAGGCCGGCGGGGATGACGACGCCAGGCCGGTAGCGCAGCGCCAGCCGCTCGCCGAGCGGCGGGAAGACGAGGGTCGGCAGGGTGTAGGCCAGCAGCGACAGCCCGGTGGTCACCGCGTCATAGCCGAGGCCGCTCTGGAAGTAGATCGGCAGGTAGATCATGAACGGCCAGAAGCTGAAGTTCATGCCCATCGAGCCGAACAGCGCGCCGGAAAAGCTGCGGATGCGGAAGACGGAGGCGTCGAACATCGGGTGACGGCTCGACCGCTCGATCAGCACGAAGGCGATGAGGCTCACCGCCGCCGCCGCGGCGATCGCAAGGCCGGCCGCGCTGGCGAAGCCGAGGTCTGGGCCCTGCGTGATGTAGAAGGTCAGTCCGAACACCGCGAGCGTCAGCGTGACGATGCCGGGAAGGTCGACGCGCCCGGCATTGGGATCGCGCGATTCGGCGACGCTCACGATGATCAGCAGCAGCGTCACCGCGGCGATGGCGACGTGGACGAGGAACACCCACGGCCACCCGGACAGTGCGACGATCGCGCCGCCGATGGCCGGGCCGAAGCCGAGCCCGAGGCCGAACACGATGCCCCATACGCCGAACGCGCGGCTGCGCGCGGCGGGCTCGCGGAACTGATGCGACAGGATCGCGATCTGGCAGATCAGCATGGCGCCGCCGCTCAGCCCCTGCAGGAAGCGGCCGGCGATCAGCACCGGCGTATTCGGCGCGAGGCCGCATAGCAGCGACGTGACGCCGAAGGCGGCGACGGTGACGACGAACAGGCGCTTGCGGCCGAAGCGGTCCGCCAGCGTGCCCGTCGGCATCAGCACCGTGGTGCAGGCGATGGTGTAGGCGTTCATGATCCACTGCATGTCGCGGAAGCTGCCATGCAGCACCTGCTCGAGGGTCGGCAGGATGGTGGGGACGCTGGAAATCTCGAGGCCGAACATCAGCGCGGCGAGGCAGATAGCGGTGAGCGCGAGCGTATTCCCGGTGGTCGTGGATCGTGACATTGCAGTGCATTCCCGTTGAGTGGGGCGTGACGGTAGGCAGGCGCGCGCAGTGACGCTCGCCGGAAACGGACATGATCATGAGGCGTGGCGGCTGTGCGCCGCTGTCAGCCCGGCGTCTAGAAGCCGAGCAGGCGCGCGGATTGCAGCGCGACGCCGGTGAGGCCGAGCACCAGCACGGCGCCGGCGATGAGGCCCATCACGCAGGCGGCGAGATCTGTGCCGGCGTCGGATTCGCAGGGCGGCATCGGAGCCTCCTTCAGCGCAACTGCGCGCACGCGCGGGCGATGCGCATGCCGGCGCCGGCAAGAACCGGCAGCGGATGGGCGAAGTTCATGCGGATATAGGGCGATAGCCCGTTGTCGCTGCCCGGCAGCACCGCGATGTCGGCAGCGTCGAGCAGGTACGCGGCGACGTCGCGGTCGGTGGCGAGCCGCCGGCCGTCCGGCGCGTGCCGTCCGATCAGGCCGGCACAGGATGCGAACAGGTAGAAGGTGCCCTCGGGCGCTTCGCAGGCGAGACCGTCACAGCGGTTGATCAGGGCCGCGAACGCGTCGCGCCGGGTTTCGAGTTCCACGGCGCGTGCATGCAACAGATCCTGCGGGCCGCTGAGGGCGGCGACCGCTGCTGCCTGGCTGATTGATGACGCGCACGAGGTGGTCAGCGACTGGATCTTGGTGATTTCGGCGATCAGGGGAGCCGGACCCGCGGCATAGCCGATGCGCCACCCCATCATGGCATAGGCCTTGGCGAGGCCGCTGACCGTGAGGGTGCGCGCGTGGAAGTGGGGTGCGACCTCGGCGAAGGTTGGGGCACGGCGACCGCCATACACGATGTGTTCATAGAGGCCGTCGGCGAGAATCGAGACGCGGGGATGGTCTTGCAGCACGGCGGCGAGCGCGGCGAGGTCGTCTTCCGAATAAACCGCGCCGCTTGGATTGACAGGGTTGTTGAGGATCAGCCAGCGGGTGTGCGGGGTGATCGCAGCGCTGAGGTCTTCGGGCCGCAACCGAAAGCCATTGTTCTGCGGACATGGCACCACCACCGGAGCGCCGTCGGCGAGACGCACCTGGTCGAGATAGGGCGCCCAGTAGGGCGCCGGCACGATCACCTCGTCGCCGGGGATCAGCGTCGCGAGCAGCGTGTTGTAAAGCGCCTGGATCGAGCCGTTGCAGATCGCGATCTCCTCGCGGGCGAAGGCGAGGCCATTGTGCCGCGCGAGTGCGGCGCGCACCGCGTCCTTCAGCTCCGGTGTGCCGTCGGCGTGGGTGTAGCGGGTGTCGCCGCGACGGGCGGCGGCATGGGCGGCCGCGATCACATGGCCGGGGGTCGGAAAGTCGAGGTCGCCTGATGACAGATCGATCACGTCGCGGCCGAGCGCGCGCAGATCGGCGGTGCGTCGGCGCAACACCGATGCCGGGGAGGGCGCGATCCGCCGGGAGCGGGGTGACAGCGACTGTGCGGGGGCTGCGGGTGACATGGCGGTCAGTCCCGAACGTATTGCGCAAGACCGTGCCCGAACGACCAGTTCTCCGGCAAGACCTCGATGATGTTGAGGAAGATGTCCTCCGGGCGCAGCCCGGGGCTGTCGGTCAGCCGTTCGGCGACGCGGCGGTACAGCGCCTTCTTCTGCGCCACGCTGCGGGTGTTGCTGACGGTGATCTGGATGAGGACGAGGTCGTCGCTGCGATGGATGCCGAGATAGTCGGCGCCATAGGCGAAATCGGTCGCGTCGTGCTCGGTCAGGGTCATGAAAAAATCGTTCTCCGGCACGTCGAAGGTCTCGCGCATGGCGCGGTAGAGGCTGCCGAGAATGGCGGCGCGGTAGGCGGCGGGCTTGCCCCGGCGCAGGGATACGCAGGTGAGCGGCATGGCTTGCGGTCCTCAAAATCCGATGACGCAAGGTTAGTCTTCCCCTCAATATTTAAAAACGGTATCGTTGAATATATCAGTCATATGGATTTGAAATGGTTGGACGGGCGCTCGACCTCGAAGCGGTGCAGGCCTTCGTGCTGGTGGCGGAGCTGAAGAGCTTCACCCGCGCGGCGGAAGCGATGGGGTCGACCCAGTCGGCGGTGAGCCTGAAGATCAAGCGGCTGGAGAGCGGCCTCGGCCGTCATCTGATCGAGCGCACGCCGCGGCTGGTTCGCCTGTCGTCGGATGGAGAAACGTTTCTCTGTGCGGCACGTCAGCTGGTTGCCGCGCACGAGTCGGCGATGGCCGCCTTCACCGCGGAGCGGCGGCGGCTGACCGTCGGCATCAGCCATCACATCGTCGGCGCCGAGTTGCCGCTGCTGCTCAAGCGGCTCAACAGCTCCGATCCGACATTGGTGGTGGACCTGCGCATCGCCGCCTCGCGCGACGTGCTGGCGGAGTTCGACGACGGCCGGCTCGACGCCGCGATCGTGCTGCGGCACGACCACGCCGGCCGTCGCGGCGAGGTGCTGTTCACGGAAGGCTTCGGCTGGATCTCGTCGCCCGACTTCACGTATTCCCGCGGCGAGACGCTGCGTCTCGCCACCCAGGCGGAACCGTGCAGCGTGCGCGCGATGGCCATTAAGGCGCTCGACGACGCCGGCATTTCGTGGGCCGAGGTGTTCGTCGGCGGCGGCCTTGCCACCATTGGCGCCGCGGTGTCGGCGGGCCTTGCGGTTGCGGCGCTGGCGCGGCGGGTGGCGCCGCCGGGCACGGGCGATGTCGGGCCGACGCTCGGCCTGCCGCGCCTGCCGTCGCGCGAGGTCATGCTGTACGCGACGGCGGCGGACGCGCCGGCGCGGGCGGCGATGCGGCTGCTGTCCGCGAGCTTCCGCGCGCTCGCGGCGTAGTGCCGCGCGACACCAAACGCAATGCGAAGTGATTGGCGGTGCGTTTGCCGTCTCGCCATGATCGGTTCATGGCACCATCCGATGACAGGCCGAGCGACGCCGAGATCGCCGCGATCAATGCGCGGCATCTCGCCACCACGCCACTGAAGCCGGCCGACCTCTTGTTCGTGTTCGGCTCGCGCGAGGGCGTCGCATTGCGCGCGGCCGCCGCCGCACGGCTGTGGCATGAGGGTTTCTTCCGCGACGCGATCGTCAGCGGCGGCGTCACGCCGGGCGGGGCGCTGTCGGAATGCGCGGTGATCAAGGCGGCGATGGTGGCGGCCGGCGTGCCGGCCGAGGTGATCCTGGAAGAGCATGCGGCGACCAACACCGGCGAGAACGTCGTGTTCTCGTTGCCGGTGATCGATGCCCGTCTTGGACTTGATCGCATCCGCAGCGTCATCTGCCTGGGAAATGCCTGGACTGCGCGCCGCTACCCGATGACGCTGCATCGCCACTGGCCGGCGGTCGAGAAAATGCTTTTGACTGTCAATAGCTTCGCCGTTCCAATCGCATCCTGGCCGGAGCATCCTGGGCTCCGGACCCTGGTGCTCGCCGAATGGGCGAAGATCGAACCCTATAAGCGCAGGGGTTTCATTGCCGCCTGGCCGCCGGCCGGTGCTTGAACCCTGAAGCATTCGCCGCTTGACCTGCCGGCGACAGCCCCGCTAGTCTAAGCATGTCTATACAACTAGGGAGGGTTCAGTGCGCAGTCCGGTTCAACTCGTCAGTGCGGTCATTGTCGCGGCGTCGCTGGGCACAGCGGCCCACGCGCAGGACGCGATCAAGATCGGTTTCCATGCCCCGCTCACCGGCTTCGCCGCGGCGGACGGCAAGTCGGCCAAGCAGGGCGCCGAGCTCGCGGTGCAGCAGGCCAACGCGGCCGGCGGTATCAACGGCAAGAAGATCGAGCTCGTCAGCTATGATGACGAGGGCAAGCCGGAAAACGCCATTCCGGTTGCCAACAAGCTGATCGGCCAGGACAAGGTCGTGATTGCGGTGTCCGGCAGCTACTCGGGTCCGACCCGCGCCGCTGCCGCCGTGTTCCAGCGCACCGGCATGCCCTACCTCTCGGCCTATGCCATCCATCCCGACATCACCCGCGCCGGCGACTTCGTGTTCCGCACCGGCACCATGGGCGAGGTGCAGGGTCGCGCCGGCGCCAAGCTGGTCGGCGAAACCCTGAAGAAAAAGAAGGTCGAGATCGTCGCGGTGAACAACGACTTCGGCCAGGCGCTGACCGCCGGCTTCAAGGAAGCGGCGCCGAAGTTCGGTCTCGAGATCGTCGGCGAGCGCACCTTCGGCATGCCCGACCGCCAGTTCGGCCCGCTGGTGACCCAGATCAAGGCCGACAATCCCGACGTGATCTACGCGCCCGGCTACTTCTTCAACGCCGGTCCCCTGGTGGCGCAGCTGCGCGCCGCCGGCGTCACCGCCGACATCATCGGCCAGGAAGGCTATGACAGCCAGCGCTTCATCGAGATCGCCGGCAAGGCCTCCGAGGGCGTGATCGTCACCACCTCCCTCGACCGCGACTCGCAGTCGCCGGCGACCCGCGCCTTCATCGACAACTACGAGAAGGAGTTCAAGGACCGCGTCGACATGGTCGCCGCCTCCGGCTACTCGGCGATGTCGGTGGCGATCGAGGGCCTGAAGAAGGCCGGCTCGACCGACGGCAAGGCGGTCCGCGACACCATCCGCGGCAACAGCTTCGACACCGCGATCGGCAAGCTGTCGTTCAACAGCCTCGGCGAGGTGAAGAAGGCGGTGCAGGTCCAGGTCGTCAAGGACGGCAACTTCCACCGCTACGGCGTGATCGACGATCTGCAGTACCTCACCCCGCCCGAAAAATAAGCCAGCCCGGTCGGCGGCGAGCGAAGACATCCGCGCATGCTTCACATCGAACTGGTGCTCCAGGGCCTCGTCAACGGCAGCATGTATGCTGTCGTTGCCGTCGGCCTCACCCTGATCTACGGGTTGCTGCGCGTCCTGCACGTCGCCCACGCCGGCCTGTTCACCCTCGGCGCCTACATCACCGTGCTGATCACCAACGCCACCGGCAACCTCGTGCTCGGCACGCTGGTGTCGATGCTGGTGGTCGGCATCGTCGGCATGGTGGTGTACCGCCTCATCTATGAGCCGCTGCTCAAGCAGCCGCCCTATGTCGCGCTGATCGCCTCGATCGGGCTGTTCATCGCGATGGAGGAGGGCTACCGCATCCTGTTCGGGCCCTATGGCAATTCGTTCTCGTCCACCTGGCTGACCGAGCGCGTGTCGCTGGGGCCGATCAGCCTCGCGGCTGCGGACCTTGCCATGCTGCTCGGCGCCATCGTGCTCCTGACCTTCCTTGCGCTGCTGATGAGCCGCACCCGGCTCGGCATGTCGTGGCGCGCCACCGTCACCGATCCGGCGATGGCGCGTTCGTTCGGCGTCGACACCATCAAGGTGCGCTATGGCATCTTCTTCCTCGCCTCGGTGTTCGCCGCCGCCGCCGGTTCGCTGGTGTCGGTGCTCAACAACCTCGTCGAGCCGACCATGGGCAGCGTACCCAGCTACAAGTCGCTGGCCATCATCGTGCTCGGCGGCCTCGGCAATGTCGGCGGCACGCTGATCGCGGCCTTGCTGCTCGGCGTCATCGAGGCCTACGGCACGATCTATTCCGGCGCCTATCTCGACCGCGACGCGATCGCCTTCGTGTTCCTGATCGCCGTGCTGATGATCCGCCCGCAGGGCCTGTTCGGAGCCAGAGCATGACCCTGGGCGCCTATGAGGTTTCGCTGATCGTCATCGTGGCGATCAACGTCATGCTCGCACTGAGCCTGAACATCATCACCGGCCTGTGCGGCCAGGTCTCGCTGGGCCATGCCGCCTTCTTCGGTGTCGGCGCCTATGCCGCCGCGGTGCTGGCGCGCAACGGCGTGCCGTTCGCCGCGGTGCTGCCGCTCGCCGGCCTCGTCGGTTGCGCGGTCGGCCTCCTGGTCGGCCTCGCGTCGCTGCGGGTGCGCGCCGACTTTCTGGCGATCACCACCATGGGGGTCGGCTTCGTGTTCGTCGGCTTCGTGCGCAAGCAGAACTGGCTCGGTGCCGAAATGGGGCTGTCGGACATCCCCGATCACGGGCTCGGCGACGTCGGCTTCGTGCTCGTCAGCCTTGCGCTGGTCGTCGCCATCGTACTGCTGTCGGCTTACATCAAGCGCAGCTGGCTCGGCTTCGGCTTCGCCGCGGTCGCCGATGACGAGGACACCAGCCGCACGCTCGGCGTCGATTCCGCCGCCTACAAGCTCACCGCCTTCGTGGTCGGCACCTTCCTCGCCGGCGTCGCGGGCGCGACCTATGCCTACTTCACCCGCTTCCTGGTTCCGGGCGCGTTCGGCTTCACCATCTCCATCAGCATCCTCGCGATGGTGATCGTCGGCGGCGTCGGCTCGATCTGGGGCGTGATCGTCGCCGCGGTGGTGCTGACCATGCTGCCCGAGTTCGTCCGCGTCGCCAACGACTACAAGATCTTCATCTATGGCGTGCTGCTGCTGCTGACCATGCGGTTCGCGCCGGGGGGGCTCGCCGGCCTCGTCAGCCAATTGCGGCGTAAACCGGGAGGCGCGACATGACCGGTCCCGTCCTCAAGCTCGAAGCGATCTCGGTCCGGTTCGGCGGCATCGCGGCGCTGAGTGGCGTCGATTTCGCGCTCAGGCAGGGCGAGCTGCTCGGCCTGATCGGGCCGAACGGCGCCGGCAAGACCACGCTGCTGCGCACGGTGATCGGCGTGGTGCGGCCGACCGAAGGCCGCGTCGTTCTGGAAGGCCGCGACGTCACGCCGCTCGGCGTCGATCGCCGCGCGCGGCTGGGCATCGCGCTGACCCACCAGATCGTCAAGCCGTTCCGCGGCATGACGGTGCTCGACAATGTCGTGTTCGCCGCCGGCCATGCCAAGACCGGCAGCGTGCTGCGCGCCCTCACCAGCCATTCACGGGTCGCCGAGACCAAGCGTGCTCAAGAGCTGCTCGCGCTCGTCGGCATCGAGTCCTACGCACAGTCGTCGCCCAACGCGCTGCCGCTCGGCGCGCTGAAGCGGCTCGAGGTCGCCCGCGCGCTCGCCACCGAGCCCAAGATCCTCCTGCTCGACGAGCCACTCGCCGGCCTCAACCATCTCGAGGCGGAACGCCTTGCCGACACCTTCCAGCGGCTCAATGCCGGCGGCGTTACCATGGTGCTGATCGAGCACAATCTCGGCCAGGTCGCACGCATCTGTCCGCGGGTGGTGGTGCTCGACAACGGCCACAAGATCGGCGAGGGGGCGACCCGCGACATGCTGTCGGATCCCGCGGTGATCGCCGCCTATGTCGGCAAGGAGGTGGTCCATGCTTGAGGTCAAGGATCTCGTCTGCGGCTACGGCCATCTCGTCGCCGTGCACGGCGTCAGCTTCTCGGTCGCCAAGGGCGAGGCGCTGGCAATTCTCGGCGCCAACGGCGCCGGCAAGACCTCGACGCTGATGGCGCTCGCCGGCCATGTCGAGGTCAAGGGCGGCAGCATCACCTTCGCCGACGAGGACGTCACCCGCGCCAGCCCGATGCAGCGCTGCGGCCGCGGCATCGCGATCACGCCGGAGGGGCGCCGCCTGTTCAGCGACATGAGCGTGCGCGAGAACCTGATCGTCGGCGGCTACTCGCGGCCGGCCGCGCGCACCAAGGCCAACATGGAGCGGGTGCTGGAGCTGTTTCCGCGCCTCAAAGAGCGTCTGCACAACCGCGCCGGCGGCCTGTCCGGCGGCGAGCAGCAGATGGTGTCGATCGGCCGCGCCATGATGGCCGAGCCGAAGATGCTGCTGATCGACGAAGTCTCGCTCGGCCTGATGCCGAAGAACGTCGACATCTGCTACGAGGCGCTCGACAAGTTGCGCAGCACCGGGCTGACGCTGATCCTGGTCGAACAGAGCCTGAGCCGGGTGCTGTCGATCGCCGACCGCGTCTGCGTGCTGGATTCCGGCACGCTGGCCTGGAGCGGCAGCGCCAGCGAAGCGCGCGGCAATCCCGAGATCCTCGACGCCTATATGGGCGGAGCCCATTGATGGCGAGCCTCCCGAAACCTGCGCGCGCGTTCCTTCAAGGGCCGCCCTATGCGCAGGTGAAGGAGTATGTGCTCAAGCAGATCCAGAGCGGCGCCTGGCTCGAGGGCGAGATGATCCCCTCCGAGCACCAGCTCGCCGAGCAGTTCGGCCTGTCGCGGATGACGGTCAACCGCGCGCTGCGCGAACTGACCGCCGACCAGATCCTGCACCGCGTGCAAGGCACCGGCACTTTCGTCGCGCTGCGCAAGTACGAATCCACGGTGGTGGAGATCCGCAGCCTGGCGCAGGACATCGCCGATCGCGGCCATGCTCATCGTGCTTCCGTCGTGGTGCATCACCGGGTGCGTCCGACCGACACCGTGAACGCTTTGTTCGAGCGCAAGCACCCGACGCTGTTCCACTCCATCCTGGTGCACTACGAGAACGGCACGCCGATCCAGCTCGAGGATCGCTTCGTCAATCCCGAGCTGTTTCCGCAGTATCTCGATGAGGATTTCACCCAGCTCACCCCGAACGAATACCTCACCCGCGTGGCGCCGATCGAACGGGTCGAATTCCGCATCGAGGCCCTGATGCCGGACGGCGAGACGGCGGCGCGGCTCGCGATGACGTCGGGCGAGCCCTGCCTCGTGCTCAACCGCCGCACCTGGTCGTTCGGGCAGGTGGCTTCAGCCACCGCGCTCTGGCATCCCGGCTCGCGCTACCGCTTCTCCGGCAGCTTCTGACATCGCGGCTTTGGCCGGCTGGCGCTTGCCAGCAGGGCGTTTGCGGGCCTAGTCTAATTGTATAGACAAATAAGGTTCGGAGGATGCCCATGTCGGTTTTCATCGTGTCGCGTGTCGATATCAAGGATCCGGAGCGGATGGCCGCCTACATGCAGGCGGCGCCGGCGACGGTCGCGGCGTTCGGCGGCAGCTACATCGTGCGCAGCGGCAACATCGAGGTGGTGGAGGGCGACCAGCGCTGCGACCGCGTGGTGGTGCTGGAGTTTCCCACCCGCGAGCAGGCGCTCGCCTGGTATCATTCGCAAGAGTATCGCCCGCTGCGCGACGCGCGCTGGGAATCCGCAAAAGCCAGCATCATGCTGGTGGGCTGAGCGCCGCCGCGGCTTTCACTGCATCACCATAAAAGAACGCCCCGCGAGGAGGTCGCGGGGCGTTGCGGGCTATCCGTCATGCCGGGTGGAAAGCCGACATGAGCTGTCGCCGCCAGTTGTTCGTCACGCCCGGCCTTCCTCTGTCGTCGCCGGGCTTGTCCCGGCGACCCCGATAAGGAAGGCACTGCGTCCCTAAGCGGGGTGGCCGGGACGAGCCCGGCCACGACAAATATTAAGCTCGGCGGCTGCTTTTCCGGTCCGACCTCTCACGACGCCTTGGCGTGCAGGCTCGGCATGTCCAACCCGTTGCGCGCCGCGCAGTCGATGGCGATCTGGTAGCCGGCGTCGGCATGGCGCATCACGCCGGTGGCCGGGTCGTTCCACAGAATGCGTCCGATCTTCTCGCTCGCTTCCGGCGTGCCGTCGGCGATCAGCGCGATGCCGGAGTGCTGCGAGTAGCCCATGCCAACGCCGCCGCCGTGGTGGAACGAGACCCAGGTGGCGCCGCAGGCGGAGTTGAGCAGCGCGTTGAGGATCGGCCAGTCGGACACCGCATCGGAGCCGTCGAGCATGCCCTCGGTTTCGCGCATCGGCGATGCGACGGAGCCGGAATCCATGTGGTCGCGGCCGATCACGATCGGCGCCTTGAGCTCGCCGCGGGCGACCATCTCGTTGAAGGCGAGGCCGACGCGATGGCGGTCGCCGAGGCCGAGCCAGCAGATGCGCGCCGGCAGGCCCTGGAACTTGATGTGGGCGCGCGCCTTGTCGAGCCACTGGTTGAGGAAGGCGTCGTGCGGCATCAGCTCGCGCACCTTGGCGTCAGTCTTGTAGATGTCCTCGGGATCGCCCGACAGCGCCACCCAGCGGAACGGGCCCTTGCCCTCGCAGAACAGCGGCCGCACATAGGCCTCGACGAAGCCGGGATAGTCGAAGGCGTTGGCGACACCCTTCTCCTTGGCCATGGCGCGGATGTTGTTGCCGTAGTCGATGGCGATGGCGCCCTTGGCCTTGAAGTCGAGGATGCAGCGCACCTGCTGCGCCATCGCTTCCTTGGCGGCGTCGGCGGTGCCTTCGGGATCGCGCTCCTGGCGCTCGATCCACTGCTCCAGCGTCCAGCCGATGGGCATGTAGCCATGTGCCGGATCGTGCGCCGAGGTCTGGTCTGTGACGACGTCCGGCACGAGGCCGCGCTGCAGGACTTCCTGGAACACCTCGGCGGCGTTGCCGACGAGCCCGACCGACACCGGCTTGCCGGTCTTTTTCGCCTCCTCGATCATCGCCAGCGCCTCGTCGAGGGTGGTGGCGGAGCGGTCGAGATAGCCGGTGCGCTGGCGGAATTCGATGCGGCTCGGCTGGCACTCGACCACGATGATCGAGGCGCCCGCCATGGTGGCGGCGAGCGGCTGCGCGCCGCCCATGCCGCCGAGACCGGCGGTGAGGAACCAGCGGCCCGCGAGGCTGCCGCCGAAGTGGCGGCGGCCGATCTCGGAGAAGGTCTCGAAGGTACCCTGCACGATGCCCTGCGAGCCGATGTAGATCCACGAGCCGGCCGTCATCTGGCCGTACATGGTCAGGCCCTTGCGATCGAGCTCGTTGAAATGCTCCCAGGTCGCCCACTTCGGCACGAGGTTGCCGTTGGCGATGATCACCCGCGGCGCGCCGGGATGGGTCGGGAACACGCCGACCGGCTTGCCCGACTGCACCAGCAGGGTGTGGTTGTCGTCGAGGCGCTTGAGCACGTCGACGATCTGGTCGAACGCTTCCCAGCTGCGCGCCGCGCGGCCGATGCCGCCATAGACCACGAGCTCCTCGGGCCGCTCGGCGACGTCGGGATCGAGGTTGTTCATCAGGAGGCGCAGCGGCCCCTCGGTGTGCCAGCTCCTCGTCGTGAGCTCGGCTCCGCGCGGGGCGCGGATGATGCGGTCGTTCTTGCGCAACATGGTCTTTCCTTCAGACGGTCTTTGCGGCCCGCAAGGCCGCAATCCTGGCATCGTCGAGGCCGAGCTCGTCGCGCAGGACGGCTTCGGTATCCTCGCCGAGAGTCGGCGCGCGCATCGTCGCGGGCGCTGGCGTCCCCGCGAACCGGACCGGTTGCGGGGCGAACTGGATGTCGCCGAGCTTGGCGTTGTGTCCCTGCACCAGCAACTGGCGCGCGGCGACCTGCTCGCTGGCGAGCACGTCGTCGAGCGACCACACCGGCGCGGCCGGGACATCCGCGGCGCGCAGCTGCGTCAGCGCCTCGTCCTGCGTCAGTCCGGCCGCCCATTCGGCGAGAATGGCGCGCAGCTCGGCCTCGTGGGTGTTGCGCTCGCGGTTGTTCTTGAAGCGCGGGTCGGCCGACAGCTCGGGCTGGCCGATCGCTTCGAAGATGCGTTTGACGATGGCTTCGGAGAAGCCGACCAGCACGATGTCGCCGGTCTTGGTGGCAAAGCTGTCGACCGGGTAGGTCTCCGGATGGCGGTTGCCGACGCGACGCGTCGGCTGGTCGGTGAACAGCCGCCGCGACAGGTTGGTCAGCAGCATCGAGAACACCGAATCGAGCATGGCGACTTCCAACTGCCGGCCGGTACCGGTGCGCTCGCGGTCGTACAGCGCCGCAGCGATGCCCCAGGCGGCGAACATGCCGGTGGTGACGTCGGCGACGCTCTCGCCGACCGCGGTGGCGCGGCCGCCGGCTTCGCCGGTGACGCTCATCAGGCCGCTCATCGCCTGGATGACGAGGTCGAACGCCGGCAGGTCGGCGAGCGGCCCCTGCTGGCCGAAGCCGGAGATCGAGGCGTAGATCAGGCGGGGATTGTCGGCCTTGAGCACGTCATAGCCGAGGCCGAGCCGCTCCATCACGCCGGGACGGAAGTTCTCGACCAGCACGTCGGCCTTCTTCGCGAGGTCGCGGATCAGGCCGATGCCCTCCGGCGACTTCATGTTGATGGTGATGCTGCGCTTGCCGCGGTTGAGCATCGCGAAATAGGTGCTCTCGCCGTTGACGTGGGGCGCGAAATAGCGGCTGTCGTCGCCGGAGCCGGGCAGCTCCACCTTGATGATCTCGGCGCCGAGGTCGGCGAGCATCGCGGTGCAGAACGGACCCGACATCACCCGCGTCAGGTCGAGCACGCGCAGGCCGGCGAACAGATGGGCGGGAAGCGGCTGGTTCATCGCGCGGCCTCGTGCGTCAGGCTGATGGTGACTTTGCCGGTGGTCTTGCGGTCGCCGAGTGCGCGCAGTGCGTCGGGCAGTTGCTCGAACGCGAAGGTCGCGCCGATATGCGGGCGGATCGCCCCGGCCTGCAGGTACGCGGCAAGGCGCGCCGAGGTGCGGGCGAGCATCGTGGCGTCGCGGTCGTGGTTCCAGTAGACGCCGATCGCCGATGCGCGCTTGAGCAGCAGGCGGTTGGCAGGGATCTGGGGAATTTCGCCGGAGGTGAAGCCGACCACCAGGAAACGCCCTTCCCAGGCCATCAGTCGCATCGCCTCCTTGGCGGCCGCGCCGCCGACCGGATCGACGATCACGTCGGCGCCATGGCCGCCGGTCAGCTTCTTGACCTGTTCGCTCCAGCCTTCGCTGCGATAGTCGATCGCCTCATCGGCGCCGTGCGCCTTCGCCAGCGCGCACTTGTCGGCGCCGCCGGCTGCGGCGATCACCCGTGCGCCGAGATGGCGCGCGATCTCGACCGCGGCGAGGCCGACGCCGCCGGCGGCGGCCAGCACCAGCACGGTCTCGCCGGCTTTCACCGTCGTGCTTTCGGTAAGCGCGACCATCGCGGTGGTGTAGACCACGGGCAGCGCAC
Organism: Pseudomonadota bacterium; assembly: GCA_040756765.1. GTDB lineage: Bacteria > Pseudomonadota > Alphaproteobacteria > Rhizobiales > Xanthobacteraceae > Bradyrhizobium_A. The sequence continues at coordinate 201,790 of JBFLYG010000002.1, forward strand.
TCGCCGCCGCGGTCGAGATGCCGTCCGGAATGCGGATCGCCATGTCGCCGCGCACCGCGACGTAATCGGCAAAGCCGCCCCACAGCACCTTGCTGGCGATGCGCTCGCCGACCGCGAGGCCGGAGCGCGCGCCGGCGGCAACCACGGTGCCGGCGACCTCCTGGCCCGGGATGAACGGACGCGGCGGTCGCACCTGGTAGCGCTCGTCGATCATCAGGAGGTCGGAAAAATTCAGCGCCGCGGTCTCGACCCGCACCAGCGCCTCCTCGGCTGACGGGACAGGCGTTGGAGCGTCGACCCGGTCCAGATGGTCGAGGCCGGGGCTGGTTGAGCGCCAGGCGCGCATCGTGGGAGCAGTCATCTCTCAATCACCGTTGGAAGCGCCGGCGATGCGGGTCGCGACGCGACGGCCGGCATCGACCAGCAGTTTGGCGTAGCCGTCGATCTCGGCCTGGTTCATCCGCTGGGTCGGCGCGGCGATGGCGATCGAGCCGAGCGGCTGGTGACGCGGCGTCAATAAGGGAACGGCGATGCCGACCACGCCGGGATAGGTTTCCTCGTGGGTGACCACGAAGCCGCTCCCGCGCACGCTGTCGAGCTGCGCGCGCAGCGCGTCTGCCGGCATGGTCGAGCTCGGATTGACCCCGGTCAGGTCGCCGGCGAGCACCGTGTCGATCTGTCGCTGCGGCAGAAACGCCAGCACCGCCTTCGAGGTCGCCCCCGAATGCAGCGGATAGGCGGTGCCGATCTGCTCGAACACCCGCAGGCCGCCCTGGCGGCTCGGGATCTGGGCGAGGCACACCACGCTGGCATGGATGTCGTCGTAGCCGGTGAGGATGACGGTCTCGGCGGTCGCCTGGGACAGCTCCTCCAGGATGCTCTGGCACAGGCCGACGAGATCGAACTGCAGCTGCGCGCGGCGGCCGAGGTCGATGGCGGCAAAGCCGAGGGTGTAGCGCCCGCGCTGCTCCATCAGATAGCCGGTCGCGCACAGGAAACGAACCAGGCGGCTCAAGGTCGAGCGCGCCAGCTGGGTGTCCCGCGCCAGTTCCGACTGCGTCCAGCTGGGGCGCTCGTCGGTGAAAAGGTCGAGGATTTGAAAGGCCTTCTTCAGAAGGCCGACGCCCGCCGTGTTGGCGGTGGCGGTTGGCGCTTCCTCGGAGCCGATGTTGACAGATGTCTCATTCATTGCTCATATTGTGGAACATATTGCCACATATTGGCAAGAGATAAGTTGGTTGCCGGGCCGACGGACCGTGTTTCGAGCATCAACCGAGATGGGAGAGAGAAGGATGAGGAGAGTTTTGCTGCAGGCGCGGATCGCTCTGTTGGCGTGCGCAGCAACGGCGTTGATCTGCGGCGAAGCCGCGGCGGCGCCGAAGAAGGTCATGATCTCGACCATCGTCGAGGTGCCGCAGCTCGTGGAAACCAAGGAAGGTGTGCTCAAGGGGCTCGCCGAGAGCGGCTTCGAGGACGGCCGCAACATCAAGGTCGAGTACCAGACTGCTAACGGCAACGCCTCGACCCAGCAGCAGATCGCCAAGAAGTTCGTCGGCGATGGCGCCGATCTGATCATCGCCATCACCACGCCGACCGCGCAGGCCATGGCCAGTGTCACCAACTCGGTGCCGATCGTGTTCGCGACCGTGACCGATCCGATCAAGGCGAAGCTCATTGCGCAGTTCAAGGCGCCGGGCGGCAACATCACCGGCGTGTCCGATGCGCCGCCGCTCGCCGCGCAGCTCAATCTGTTCCGCGAGATCGCGCCCAACCTGAAGAAGCTCGGCTTCATCTACAATCCGGGCCTCGACAGCTCCAACGCGACGCTGGAGCGCCTGCGCGAGGAAGGCAGCAAGCTCGGCATCACCATCGTGGAGGCGGCCGCGCCGACCACCAACGAGGTGATTCCTGCCACCAAGAAGCTCGTCGGCAATGTCGATGCGATCTACGTGCCCAACGATACCACTGTGGTGGCGGCGCTTGAGACCGTGGTGAAAGTCGGCCAGGAAACGAAGATTCCGGTGTTCACCGGCGAGACCCGCGGTGTCGATCGCGGCGCGATCGCCTCCGTCGGCCTCGACTACATCGAGGTCGGCCGCATGGCGGGCCACATGGCCGGCGTCATCCTGGAAGGCGCCAAGGCCGGCGATGTCGACGCGGTGATCGCCTACCAGAAGATGCCGAACTTCGTCGTCGTCGTGAACAAGAGCGCTGCCGCGGCGATGGGCGTGACGCTGCCCGAGGCGGTGCTGAAGCGGGCGACCCGGACCGTGAACTGATCGTGACGCGCGGCGGCCGGCTCGCGCCGGTCGCCGCCGCCATCGTGCCGGTCATCGTTGTCGGCGGACACCGCCAGAAAGATCGCTTCTCATGTCGCTCTACGAACTTCTCGGGACTGTCGAGGTCGGACTGATCTTCGGCCTGGTCGCCCTCGGAGCATTCATCACCTTCCGCATTCTCGACTTCCCCGATCTCACCGTCGAAGGCAGCTTTCCGCTCGGCGCCGCGGTCGCGGCGATCCTGATCGTCAATTTCGGCTGGAATCCCTGGCCCGCGACGCTGGCCGCCGCGGTCGCCGGCTTCGCGGCGGGATTCGTGACTGCCTTCCTCAATGTGCGGTTCAACATCCTGCACATTCTTTCCGGCATCCTGGTCTCGATCTCGCTCTATTCGATCAATCTGCGCATCATGAGCGGGCCGAACAAGCCGCTGCTCGGCGCCCACACCATCTTCTCGGCGGTGCAGGGCTGGGGCGTTCCGGCTTACATTCTCAGCCCGCTGCTGCTGGTCGTCATCATCCTCGTCATCAAGCTGCTGCTCGACCTGTTCCTGCACACCGGGCTCGGCATGAACATGCGCGCCGCCGGCGCCAACCCAGCGATGGCCGCTGCCAACGGCGTCAATGTCGGCCGCATGAAGCTGCTCGGCCTCGGCATGGCCAATGCCCTCACGGCGCTGGCGGGGGCGATGTTCGCGCAGAGTTTCGGCGCCGCCGACGCCTATATGGGCATCGGCGTCATCATCATCGGCCTCGCCGCGGTGATTGTCGGCATGTCGATCCTGCCAGTGCGCACCATCGGCCAGGCGACGCTGGCCTGCCTGTTCGGCGCCATGCTGTACCGCTTCGCCGTGGCATTCTCGCTCAACGCCGACTTCCTCGGCCTCAAGGCGTCCGACGTGCAACTCGTCACCGCGATCCTTGTCGTCGTCACCCTGGTCAGCCAGTCGTCCCGCTCGGGCATGGGCAAGCTGTTGAAGAGGAAGTCGTCATGATCGAAGTCAGCGACGTCCGCGTCACCTTCAACAAGGGCACCCCGCTCGAAGCCCCCGCGCTGCGCCAGCTCGACCTCGTCGTGCCGCAGGGCCAGTTCCTCACCATCATCGGCACCAACGGCGCCGGCAAGTCGACCGCGCTCAACGTCATCGCCGGCCTCGTCCGGCCGGACTGCGGCAAGGTGATGGTCGACGGCCAGAATGTCACCAACTGGCCGATCCATCAGCGCTCGCGGCTGATCTCGCGCGTGTTCCAGGACCCCAAGATGGGTACCTGTGAGGATCTCACGATCCTGGAGAACTTCGCGTTGGCGCACGGCCGCACCCAGCCGCGCGGCTTTCGCTTCGCCATCGACAAGGGCATGCGCGAGCAGGCGGCGGAGCGGCTCAAGCTGCTCAAGCTCGGCCTCGAGAATCGTCTCAACGACAAGGTCGGCCTGCTGTCCGGCGGCCAGCGCCAGGCTGTCAGCCTGCTGATGGCGACGACCGGCGAGACGCGGGTGCTGCTGCTCGACGAGCACACCGCCGCGCTCGACCCCAAGACCGCGGAGTTCGTGATGGAGCTGACGCGCGACATCGTCGCAGCGCTCAAGCTCACCTCGGTGATGGTCACCCACTCCATGGCGCAGGCGCTGCACTATGGCGACCGCACCGTCATGTTCCACCGTGGCCGCATCATCTTTGATGCGGAAGGCGAGAAGCGGGCGGCCATGCAGGTCTCCGACCTGCTGGCGCTGTTCAAGCGTGACCAGGGCGAAGAGCTCTCGGACGACGCGCTGTTGTTGGGTTGATCGGAAGAAAGAAAATGGCCAAGCAGACGAACGTCGGAAATGACGTGACCATCGAGCCAGGACAGGTGTCGCTTGCGACCTGGCGGCGCATCCTGCGCGAGGCGCCGACCGTGCGCCTCACGGACGGCGCCCGCGCCGTGGTCGAGGCCTGCCATGCGGCAATCCTCGACCTCATCGCCACCGGGCGGCCGATCTATGCGGTCAACACCGGCTTCGGCAAGCTCGCCGCGGTGCGCATCGAGAACGACCAGCTCGAAAAGCTGCAGCAGAACTTGATCTTCTCGCACAGCGCCGGCACCGGCGAGCTGCTGAGCGACGATCTCGTGCGGCTCATCCTGGTGATGAAGGCCGGTGCGCTGGCACAAGGTCATTCCGGCGTGCGCTGGCAGGTGGTCGAGGCGCTGCTGGCGCTGGCGAACGCCGGCGTCTATCCCTGCATTCCCGCCAAGGGGTCGGTCGGGGCTTCCGGCGATCTCGCGCCGCTGTCGCACATGGCCTCGGCCCTGATGGGCATGGGCGAAGTGCGCTACCGGGGCCAGGTGATGCCGGCAGCGGAAGGCCTGCGCCATGCCGGCCTGTCGCCGATGACCTTCGGCCCGAAGGAAGGCGTCGCGCTGATCAACGGCACCCAGGTGTCGACGGCGCTGGCGCTGTCCGGCCTGTTCGCCGCCGAGGACGCACTGCGTGCCGGCCTCGTCACCGGCGCGCTGGCGCTGGAGGCCTGCCGCGGCAACGACACGCCGTTCGATGCCCGCATCCAGGCGGTGCGCCGCCATCGTGGTCAGCAGGACGTCGCCGCGATCTACCGTCGCCTGATCGACGCCAGCCCGATCCGCGAGGCGCATCGCGCCACGCTCAAGGTGCAGGATCCCTACTGCATGCGCTGCCAGCCGCAGGTGATGGGCGCCTGCCTCGACAACCTGCGTTATGCCGCGAGCGTGCTGGCGATCGAGGCCAACGCGGTCAGCGACAATCCGCTGGTGTTCCCGGCGGAGCGTGACGTGCTGTCCGGCGGCAACTTCCATGCCGAGCCGGTGGCGTTCGCCGCCGACATCATCGCGCTCGCCATCTGCGAGATCGGCTCGCTGTCGGAGCGCCGCCAGGCGATGCTGGTCGACGCCACGCTGTCGGGCCTGCCGGCGTTCCTGATCGAGAATTCGGGGCTCAACTCCGGCTTCATGATCGCCCAGGTCACCGCAGCGGCGCTGACCAGCGAGAACAAGATGCTGGCGCATCCGGCCTCGGTCGATTCGATCCCGACCTCGGCCAACCAGGAAGACCATGTCTCGATGGCCTGCCACGGCGCCTACCGCCTGGCGCAGATGACCGACAATCTCGTCGCCATCCTGGCGCTGGAATGGCTCGCCGCCGCACAGGGCGTGGAATTCCACCGTCCGCTCGCCCCCGCAGCGCCGCTGGCCGAGGCCGTGAAGCGGCTGCGCGCCGAGGTCGCCCGGCTCGACCAGGACCGCTATCTCGCCCCCGACATCGCCGCCGCCAAGCGCCTGCTCGGCGCGGGCGCTCTCGGCGACATCGCCGGCGCGCCGCTGTTCGACGACGTCGCCTGACGCAAGCAAGGACCGTACGCGATGTGGATCTCGCATATTCCCTACACCGAGGCTGACGGCCGCCTGCGCGCGCTGTATGACCGGATCAAGGGGCCAGACGACAACGTCGACAACATCATGCTGGCGCACAGCCTGCGGCCGCACAGCATGGAGGGCCACATGGCCCTCTACAAATACGTGCTGCACCACGCCTCCAACACGATCCCGAAGTGGTTCCTGGAGACGCTCGGCGTCTATGTCAGTTCGCTCAATGCCTGTGCCTATTGCGTCGACCATCACTTCGCCGGCCTGCGCCGCCTGCTGCAGAACGACGATCGCGCAGCAGTGATCCGCCGGGCGCTGCAGGGTGGCGTCTTCACCGACGTGCTGACGCCGGCCGAAGGCGCGGCGCTGCGTTATGCCGAGGCATTGACTCTCAAGCCGCAAGCGCAGGACGAGCTGCGCACGCGCCTCGAGGCGATGCGCGCGGCGGGCTTCGACGACGGCCGCATCCTCGAGGTCAACCAGGTGGTGGCGTACTTCAATTACGCCAACCGCACGGTGCTCGGCCTCGGCGTCACCACCGATGGCGACATTCTCGGCCTGTCGCCGGGCAACTCCGACAATCCGGACGACTGGTCCCATGGTTGAAGCGACTGAGGTTGAAGCCGTCGTCACGCCGCGCATCCAGCGGCTGGAAACCGTCCCGCCCCAGGTGACCCCGCCGGATCTCGGCGAGGCGTTGCCGGTGCGCAGCCTGCACCTCAATGAATCGCCGTTCCCGCCGGCGCCGGCGGTGGTCGAGGCGATGCAGCGCGCCGCCGCTGCGCTCAACCGCTACCCGGATCACGATGGCCGCGAGCTGATCGCCGAGCTGGCGCGGCGCACGGGCGCGGCGCCCGATCGCATCGTCATTGGTTCCGGCTCGAACGAACTGCTCTATGCCAGCGCCGACATCTCGCTCGACCAGGGCGACCAGGCGGTGGCGCCGGTGCCGGGCTTTCCGACCTACGCCAAGACCATCACCATGCGCGGCGCGACCCATGTCGGCGTGCCCGTGCGCAGCGATGGCGTCGTCGATGTCGACGCGACGCTGAAGGCGGTGACGCCGTGGACGCGGCTGGTGTTCGTGGCCTCGCCACACAACCCGACCGGCGGCCTGCTCGGCACAGCCGAGATCGCGCATCTCGTGCGCGAGTTGCCCGATCATCTGCTGCTGCATTTCGACGAGGCCTATTACGAATTCGGCCGTCATGCCGGCGGGCCCGAGGGCCTGCCGCTGCTGGCGCAGCGGCGCGGGCCTTGGATCGCGACGCGCAGCTTCTCCAAGGCCTATGGCCTTGCGGGTGCGCGCGTCGGCTACGGCATCGCCAGCTCGCGCGAGCTGGCGGACGCCTACCGCAAGATCCGTATCAACTTCAGCGTTAATGCCGTGGCGCTCGCCGCCGCGCGGGCCGCGCTCGACCAGGCCGACCATCTCGCCGCGCTGCTCGATCATACCGCGGCCGAGCGTGTTCGTCTCGCGGAGGGGCTGACGGCTCTCGGCTTCCGGCCGCTGCCGAGCGCGGCCAACTTCGTCACCGTGGTGACGCCGCGGCCGGCGACGGAGATCGCGCAGGGCCTGCGGGCGAAGAACATCTTCGTGCTGCCATTCCCCTGGCCGCAGACGCTCGGCGCGCTGCGCATCACGGTCGGCACGCGGCAGGATACCGATGCATTTCTGGCCGCCATCCGCGGCGTGATGACCGCGTGATGACGACGCTGCCGGCCACGCTGCGGGCGCTGGTCGGAGACGACGGCGTGCTTGACCAGGCCGGCGACCTCGCTGGCTATCGCGGCGATTTTGCGTTGCAGACCGAGGGCCCATTGCTTGCTGTGGTTCGGCCGCGTACGGCGGCCGAGGTTGCCGCGGTGACACGGGCGTGCGTCGACGCCGGCGTCGCACTGACACCGCGCGGCGGCGGCACCGGCCTTGCCGGTGGCGCCGCGCCGGCCGCGGATCGTCCGACCGTCGTGATCTCGTTCGAGCGCATGCGCGCGATCCGCAGCGTCGACACCGTCGGTGACGTCATGGTGGTCGAGGCCGGCTGCACGCTGCACGAGGCGCGCGAGGCCGCAGAGAGCGCCGGCCGGCTGCTCGGCCTTGACCATGGCGGCCTCTCCAGCCAGATCGGCGGCAACCTTGCGACCAACGCCGGCGGCAACAACGTGCTGCGCTATGGCATGGCGCGCGAGCAGGTGCTTGGCCTCGAGGTGGTGCTCGCCAATGGCGAGGTGCTGAGCCAGCTGTCGCCGCTGCGCAAGAACAATGCCGGCTATGACCTGCGCCAGCTTTTCCTCGGCGCCGAAGGCACCCTCGGCCTGATCACGGCGGCTGCGCTGAAGCTGCGGCCGGCGCCGGCGGTGCGGGCCACCGCCTGCCTCGGCCTGCCGACGCTGGAGGCCGTGCTCGACCTGTTCGTGAGGGCGCGCACCGCGCTCGGCGAAGCCATCAGCGCGTTCGAGGTGCTGCCGCGCGCCGGGCTCGATCTCCACTTCGGCCATGTCGGCCGCGTGCGCGAGCCGTTTCCCACGGTGACGCCATGGGCCGTGCTGCTGGAGGCGGACAGCGCCAGTCCCTATTTCGACCTGTCGCGCGCTGTCGAGGAGTTGTTCACCGCGGCGCTCGAGGACGGCGTTGTGGTCGACGGCACGGTGGCGGCGTCGGAAGCGCAGCGTCAGGCGCTGTGGACCCTGCGCGAAGGCATCGCCCACGCCATGATCGAGACGCCGGGCAGCCTCAAGAGCGATTCGGCGGTGCCGGTGGCGGCGATCGGCGCGTTCGTGGCGGAGGCCACGCGCGCCGTCGAAACCGTCGTGCCGGGCTGTCGTCCGGTGCCATTCGGCCATGTCGGCGACGGCAACATCCATTTCAACGTGCTGCCGCCCGTCGGCATGGCCGGCGAAGCGTTCAAGACGCGCTGGGGCGAGGTGACGGAGGCGATCGAGGCCGTCGCGCTCGGCCTCGGCGGCACCGTCAGCGCCGAACACGGCATCGGCGCCATCAAGCGGATGGCGCTCCGTCGCATGCGCTCGGCCGTGGAGATCGATGCGATGCAGCGGTTGAAGACGGCGCTCGATCCGCAGGGCCTGCTGAATCCGGGGAAGATTCTTTAGGCGATTGAGCCAGTGATCCGGGATCGGTGCTGCGCTCGCGATGCTTCCTCCTCATCCTGAGGAGCAGGCGAAGCCTGCGTCTCGAAGGATGAGGCCCCCGATTCGTCAGACAATGTGCCGCGGCCTCATGGTTCGAGACGCGGCCGTTGGCCGCTCTTCACCATGAGGAGAGAGCGTATAGGACGATCCTTGGAGGGGTCGAGGCGTTCCTCACCATCGTCATCACCGGGCCGACGCGCAGCGTCGAGACCCGGTGATCCAGCTTGAACGATTGATGCGGAGTGCGAGAAAGCTGGATTGCCGGGTCTTCGCCCGGCAATGACGCAGTAAATGGAGTGTCGGTCTCGCGTACGAGAACCGACGTCCGATCCCAGGATGTCGATGCCCTGAACGGGCTTTCGCTCACCCGAACGCGATCTCGATCACGAACAGGTCCGCCGTGCCCTGTGGCGTGGCGGTGAGGGCGGTGGCGTCGTCGGCTTCCAGCACCAGCGCGTCCTTGGGGCCGAGCATGGCGAGCTGCGAGCCGGCCGTAATCTCGATGCCGCCGCCGATGGCGACGAGCACGGCGATTTCGCCGCTCAGGGCAAGCCGCGTCGCGGTGGTGAGGCCATGCCGCGTCACGCGATGGTGGCAGCGGCTGCGGCGGGTCATGACGTTGAGGTCGTCGATTGGCCCGTCGGTGAGGGTGCTGTCGACGGTGACGTCACCGGGGAAGGCGAACGGCGCCGAGCAGCGGTTGAGGGCGACCGGCGTGCGCTCGGGGAGCGCCAGCGTCAGGCCATGGCCCGCAATCACGCTCAGCGTGCGGTCGATGCCGGGAAACAACGAGAACGGGCCGGGTGCGCCGACATGGGCCATGCTGAGGCGCCAGTCGAAGGTGTCGAAGGACGCAGCCGTGGGCGAGACCACCATCTCGATGGTCTCGCCGCCGCCGTTCTTCCAGGGCATCCGCCGGTAGGAGGCGGCGCGCAGGATCCGCATCAGCCGACGCTCGGCAGCTTGAGGCCGTGCTCCCGCGCGCACTCGATCGCGATGTCATAGCCGGCGTCGGCATGGCGCATCACGCCCGAGGCCGGGTCGTTCCACAGCACGCGCTCGAGGCGCTTGCCGGCTTCCGGCGTGCCGTCGGCGACGATCACCATGCCGGCATGCTGCGAGTAGCCGATGCCGACGCCGCCGCCATGGTGCAGCGATACCCAGGTGGCGCCGCTGGCGCAGTTGATCAGCGCGTTGAGCAGCGGCCAGTCGGACACCGCGTCCGAGCCGTCCTTCATCGCCTCGGTCTCGCGGTTGGGGCTCGCCACCGACCCTGAGTCGAGGTGGTCGCGGCCGATCACGATCGGCGCCTTGAGCTCGCCGCGGGCGACCATCTCGTTGAACGCCATGCCGATGCGGTGGCGATCGCCGAGGCCGACCCAGCAGATGCGCGCCGGCAGGCCCTGGAACTTGATGCGCTCGCGCGCCATGTCGAGCCAGTTGTGCAGGTGCTTGTTGTCGGGCAGCAGCTCCTTCACCTTGGCGTCGGTCTTGTAGATGTCCTCCGGATCACCCGACAGGGCGGCCCAGCGGAACGGGCCGATGCCGCGGCAGAACAGCGGGCGGATGTAGGCCGGCACGAAGCCCGGGAAGTCGAAGGCGTTCTCGAGGCCCTCTTCCTTGGCCATCTGGCGGATGTTGTTGCCGTAGTCGAGGGTCGGCACGCCCATCTTGTGGAAGTCGAGCATCGCCTGGACGTGCTCGACCATCGAGCGCCGCGACGCCGCGTTCACCGCCTTCGGGTCGCTCTCGCGCTTGGCTTCCCACTCCGCCAGCGTCCAGCCCTTCGGCAGGTAGCCGTTGATCGGGTCGTGCGCCGAGGTCTGGTCGGTGACGACATCGGGCTTGATGCCGAGGCGCACCAGCTCCGGGAAGATTTCCGCAGCGTTGCCGAGCAGGCCGACGGAGACCGGCTTGTTGTCCTTGCAGGCCTTCTCGATGATGGCGAGGGCGTCCTTGAGGTCCTTGGCCTGGACGTCGAGATAGCCGGTGCGCAGGCGCATCTCGATGCGGCTCGGCTGGCACTCGACGGCGAGGCAGGAAGCGCCGGCCATGGTCGCGGCCAGCGGCTGCGCGCCGCCCATGCCGCCGAGGCCGGCGGTCAGGATCCACTTGCCGGCGAGGCTGCCGCCATAGTGCTGGCGGCCGACCTCGACGAAGGTCTCGTAGGTGCCCTGCACGATGCCCTGCGAGCCGATGTAGATCCACGAGCCGGCCGTCATCTGGCCGTACATCATCAGGCCCTTGCGATCGAGCTCATGGAAATGGTCCCAGGTGCCCCAGTGCGGCACGAGGTTGGAGTTGGCGATCAGCACGCGCGGCGCGTCGCGATGGGTGCGGAACACGGCGACGGGCTTGCCCGACTGCACGATCAGCGTCTCGTCGTCCTCGAGATCGCGCAGCGAGGCGACGATGCGGTCGAAGCTCTCCCAGGTGCGGGCGGCACGGCCGATGCCGCCATACACCACGAGCTCGCCCGGCTTCTCGGCGACGTCGGGATCGAGGTTGTTCATCAGCATGCGCAGCGGCGCCTCGGTTAGCCAGCTCTTGGCCGTCCGCTCGGTGCCGTGCGCTGCACGGATGACGCGGTTGTTGTCGATACGGGTCATGAAGATCTCCTTAAGTCAGAACGGTCAGGTCGCCTGCCGCGCGAACGTCAGGCAGGAATTCAGGATGGCGGTGAGGGCGGCACGCATCGGCTGGGCGTAGGCCGGGTCATAGGCTGAGGGCCATTCGCCTTCGCCGACCGGGCCGAGCGTCTCCGGCATGTAGCCGCGGCAGGCGAGCTCCATCTGGAGGGTGTGCACGCCATTCTTCGGGTCGCCGTGCCGGCGGGTGATCCAGCCGCCGGTGAAGCGGCCGTTGGTGACGCGGCTGAAGCCGGTCCCGGCGCAATCGGCTTCGACCGCCAGCGTCAGTGCCGGGTCGCAGCTCGCCCCCGAATTGGTGCCGATGTTGAAGTTGGGCAGCTCGCCCTCGAACAGGCGCGGAATCACCGAGCGGATCGAGTGGCAGTCATAGAGCACCACGGTCGGATGGATCTGGCGCAGTCGCGCGATCTCCTGCTCGATCGCCGTATGATACGGATCGAAATAGCGTGCGCGGCGCTCCGGCACCTCCGCCGGATCGAGCTCGGCGCCGGCCTTGTACAGCGGCTCGCCGTCGAACGTGGTGGTCGGGCAGAGTTCGGTGGTCGCCTGTCCCGGATAGAGCGAGACGCCGGTCGGGTTGCGGTTGACGTCGATCACGGTGCGCGAGATCGCGGTGTGGACCGTGGTGGCGCCGAGATCGGCGGCGAAGTCATAGAGCTTGTCGATCCACCAGTCGGCGTCCTTGCGCGCGAGCCAGGGCGACACCAGCCGGCCTTCGTACTCGGCCGGAATCTCGGTGCCGGTGTGCGGAAACGAAACGATCAGTGGCGCGTCGCCGCGGCGCACGGTCAGCCAGGACGTCATGCTCCCCTCCAGATTCGCTGATGCAGCGGGTTGAAGCCAATGCGGTAGACGAGCTCGGCCGGGCGCTCGATGTCCCAGATCGCGAGATCGCACCATTTGCCGGTTTCCAGCGTGCCGATGTCGGAGAGACGGCCGAGCGCGCGGGCGGCCTCGCGGGTGACGCCGGCGACGAGTTCGTCGATTGTCAGACGGAACAGCGTCGCGCCCATGTTCATGGTCAGCAGCAGCGAGGTGATCGGTGAGGTGCCGGGATTGCTGTCAGTGGCGATGGCGATCTTGACGCCATGCTTGCGGAACGCCTCGACCGGCGGCAGCTGCTTCTCGCGCAGCACGTAGAACGCGCCGGGCAGCAGCACGGCAACAGTGCCGGCTTTCGCCATCGCCGCCGCACCGTCCTCGTCGGTGTATTCGAGGTGATCAGCCGACAGCGCGCCATGCTCGGCGGCGAGGCGTGCGCCATGCAGGTTGGAGAGCTGGTCGGCATGCAGCTTGAGCGGCAGGCCGGCCGCCTTCGCGGCGTCGAACACCCGCGCGGTCTGCTCCGGCGAGAACGCGATACCCTCGCAGAACGCGTCGACGGCATCCGCCAGCTTGTCGCGCGCGATCGCCGGCAGCATGGCGCAAACCTGCGCAATGAACGCGTCCTTGTCGGTCGCCTCCGGCGGCATCGCATGGGCGCCGAGGAAGGTGGTGACGACGTCGACCTTGCGCTCGCGGCCGAGGCGGCGAGCGGCGCGCAAGAGGCGGATCTCGCTGTCCTGGTCGAGGCCGTAGCCCGACTTCACTTCAATCGTGGTGACGCCTTCGGCGAGCAGGTGGTCGAGGCGCGGCAGCGCGGTCTTGACGAGGTCGTCCTCGCTGGCGGCGCGCGTCGCCTTGACGGTGGAGACGATGCCGCCGCCGGCGCGGGCGATCTCTTCATAGCTCGCGCCGGCAAGGCGCAGCTCGAACTCGTGAGCGCGGTTGCCGCCGTAGACGAGGTGGGTGTGGCAGTCGACGAGGCCCGGGGTGACCCAGCGGCCGTCGAGCTTGATGGTCTCCGTCGCGCTCCAGCCGGACGGCAGGTCGGCCTCGAGGCCGACATAGGCGATGCGGCCGTCCTTGGCGGCGATCGCGCCGCGCTCGATGATGCCGAGCCCGGCCGCGGCCGGGTTGACGGTGACCAGCCGCGCATCCAGCCAGATCTTGTCGTACCGCATGTCTCCCTCGCAGGATGGTTCGCCGCACGGCTCGGCCGCGGGACGTTTAATTGTCTATACATAATTGCCGACCGCGGCCCAATTGTCTATACATAAGATGTCGATGAGCATGGAGGCCGACCGGATGACACGATCTCAGACCCCTCGCGCGCTGGAAGCAAAGGATTCCGGGGCGGCCCGCACGCTGTTTTTCGACCACGCGTTCCTGCCGACCGGCTGGGCGCGGAACGTGCGCATCGTGGTGGCCAACGGGGTGATCTCGGAGGTTGTGGCGGATGCCGCCGACACCGGTAGCGAGCGCGTCAAGGGCATCGCGGTTCCCGGCCTGCCAAACCTGCACTGCCACACCTTCCAGCGCGGCATGGCCGGCCTCGCCGAGCGGCGCGGCCCCGGCGACGACAGCTTCTGGACCTGGCGCGACGTGATGTACCGCTTCCTCGGCAAGCTCACGCCCGAGGATGTCGAGGCGATCGCCGCCTACGCCTATGCCGAGATGCTGGAGCGCGGCTTCACCGCGGTCGGCGAGTTTCACTATATCCACCATGGCGCCGACGGCACGCCTTATGCCGACCTCGCCGAGATGGCGGCGCGTGTCACCGCAGCGGCCGGCGCGACCGGCATCGGCCTCACCCTGCTGCCGGCGTTCTATGCCTATGGCGGCTTCGGCGCCGCGCCCGCGGTGCCCGGCCAGCGCCGTTTCCTCAACGACCCCGAGCGTTTCCTCCGGCTGGTCGAGGCGACGCGCGCCGTGGCGGCGCGTCTGCCCTCGACCGCGGTCGGCATCGCGCCGCATTCGCTGCGCGCCGTGACGCCGGAGACGCTCGCCGAAGTGGTCAAGGCGACGCCCGCGGGGCCGATCCACATCCACATCGCCGAGCAGGTCAAGGAAGTCGACGACTGCCTCGCCTGGTCGGGTGCGCGGCCGGTGGCGTGGCTCTACGATCACATGCCGGTTGACGCGCGCTGGTGCCTGATCCATGCCACCCACATGACGGCGGACGAGACACAGCGCATGGCGGCGTCGGGAGCGGTGGCGGGGCTGTGCCCGATCACCGAAGCGTCGCTCGGCGACGGCATCTTCAACGGTCCCGAATTCCTCGCCGCCGGCGGCCGGCTCGGGGTCGGCTCGGATTCCAACATCGAGATCGACGCCGCCGGCGAGCTGCGGCTGCTCGAATACAGCCAGCGCCTCGGCCGCCGCGGCCGCAACATCATGACCACCGAGCCCGGCGAATCCACCGGCCATCGCCTGTTCACCGCGGCGCTCACCGGCGGTGCCCAGGCGCTGGGGCGGCCGATCGGAGCGCTCGCCGCCGGCCAGCGCGCCGACATCGTGGTGCTCGACGCCGAGCACACCAGCTTCTCGACGGTTGCCCGCGAGCACTGGCTGGATTCCTGGATCTTCGTGCCGGGCCGTCCGGCGGTCGACGCGGTCTATGCCGGCGGCGTCAAGGTCGTCGACGGCGGCCGCCACCTGCAGCGCGACGCCATCGCGGCGCGCTATCGCGCAACCCTGGGGAGACTGATCGATGCCTGATCTGCGCACGCCACGGCCGCGACAGACCGGCGTGGCGCGCTATGCCGAGATCCAGCGCGCGCTCGAGACCGCGATCGTCTCCGGCGACTGGCCGCCGGGCGCGCGCGTGCCCTCGGAGCAGGAACTGCTCAAGCGCTACCGCTGCTCGCGCATGACCGTGAACAAGGCGCTGAGCGCACTGGCCGCGTCCGGGCTGATCGTGCGCCGCCGCCGCTCCGGCAGCTTCGTGGCGCAGCCCAGCGCCGAGAACAACGTGCTGCAGATCCACGACACCGAGGCGGAGATCCAGCGCGAGGGCAAGGCTTACCGCATCGCCCTCGTCGGGCGCAGCGAGCGCAAGGCCACCAAGCGCGACGCCGCCCGCCTCGATGTCGAGGCCGGTGCGCGCATCCTGGCGCTGACCAGCATCCACTTCGCCGACGACAAGCCGGTGGTGGTGGAGGATCGCCTGATCAACCTCGAGGCGGTGCCGTCGGCCGCAGGCGTCGACTTCACCGAGACCTCGCCGGGCAACTGGCTTTTGAAGAAGGTGCCGTGGAGCGAGGCCGAGCATCACATCCGCGCGGTCAATGCCTCCGAGGAGGTGGCGCGGCATCTCGACATCGCCAAGGGCGACGCCTGTCTCGTGGTCGAGCGCCGCACCCGCTATGGCGGACACATCATCACCCATGTGACGCTGTCCTATCCCGGCAGCAGCTACCAGCTCGTCGCGCGGTTCAGCCCGGCGCCGGTGTAGGGGCGGGCGCGACGGCTGACAGTCGGTTCACCGCCGGTCTCGTCGGCAAGCAGAACGGCGTCATTCCGGACGCCGCAAAGCGGCGATCCGGAATCTCGACGGCTCAGCAAGATCGGGGGCTGAGATTCCGGGTCCGTCGCTGCGCGACGGCCCGGAATGACGGATGGATATGCAGTGCCCTTCCTCCTCGTGGAGAGGAGCGCGGTCTCGCTGCGTCTGCTGCTTGTTTCTGCGTCATCACCGGGCCGGCGCGTTAGCGCCGCGACCCGGTGATCCAGCTTGAGCGCCCTATTCAGATTGAGGTGCTGAAAAGCTGGATGCGCGGGTCAAGCCCGCGCATGACGGTGGTGGGTATCGAGGCGTTGTCATCCCCACGGCGGCATGGCCGGGGGAAGCGGCCGCAGGCCATCAAAACGTCGATGCCCGCGACAAGCGCGGGCATGACTGTGCGGGGTGCGGCGATTTCCTGTCGCGTCTAGTACGTCGCGCGGCCGCCGGAGATGTCGAACACCGCGCCGGTGGTGAAAGCGCATTCCTCCGACGCCATCCAGGCCACCATCGCCGCCAGTTCCTCGACCAGCACGAAACGGCCGCGCGGGATCTTGGACAGCATGAAGTCGATGTGCTGCTGGGTCATCTGGTCGAAGATCGCGGTGCGCGCCGCCGCTGGCGTCACCGCGTTGACCGCGATGCGGGTGTTGGCGAGCTCCTTGCCGAGCGACTTGGTCAGCGCGATGACGCCGGCCTTGGAGGCGGAGTAGTGCGCGGCGTTGGGATTTCCTTCCTTGCCGGCGATCGAGGCGATGTTGATGATGCGGCCATAATCCTGCTTGACCATGACCGGCACGATCGCCTTGCAGCAGATGAACGGGCCGTCGAGGTTGATGCGCAACACCTTGCGCCATTCTTCGAGGTCGGTCTCCCACACGGTGCGGTTGATGCCGGCGATGCCGGCATTGTTGACGAGGATGTCGATGCCGCCGAGCGCGGCGATGGTCTTGTCGCGGGCGGTTTCCACGGCGGCGAGGTCGGTGATGTCCACCTTGAGCGCGGTCACCGCCGGGCCGATCTCCTTCGCCGTCTTGTCCATCAGCCCCTGGTCGATGTCCCAGATCGCCACCTTGGCGCCAGACGCCACGAAACGCTCGGTGATGGCGCGGCCGAAGCCCTGCGCGCCGCCGGTGACCACCGCGCAGCGCCCCTTCAGGTCGATATCGTTCATTGCAATCCTCCGTCGGGTCGCCGGCGGAGCCGGGCGTCCCATGATGCGGGTCAGAGCGTCCAGCCGCCGTCGATGATGTGGGCGACGCCGGTGGTGAAGGCGCTCTCGTCACTGGCCAGATAAAGAGCAAGCGCGGCGATTTCCTCGGCGGTGCCGAGCCGGCCCATCGGCTGGCGGCTGACGAACATCTCGCGCCCGCCGGGGCCGGCGGCTTCGGCGCGGCCGAGCATCGACGGCGTCTCGATGGTGCCGGGGCAGATGCAGTTGCAGCGGACGCCCTTGGCGATGAAGTCGACGGCGACCGCACGGGTCAGGGCGGCGACCGCGGACTTGGTGGCGCTGTAGACGTAGCGGTTGGGCGCCGCCTTGAACACGCCGGCCGCCGACGCGATATTGACGATGCTGCCGCCGCCACCGGCGAGCATCGCCGGCAGGAACGCCTTGATGGTGCGGTGCATCGACTTGACGTTGAGGTCGAAGGAGAAGTCCCAGTCGTCCTCGCTGCAGTCGAGAATGGTGCCGTTGTGGACGAAGCCGGCGGCGTTGAGCAGCACGTCGACCTTGCCGAGCTGCTGCGCCAGGGCGTTGACCTCGGCGGTGTTGCGGGCGTCGAGCCGCGCCACCTCGGCGATGCCCTCCTGCTTGAGCGACGCCAGCGCCTTTTCGTCGATGTCGGTGGCGATCACGGTGGCGCCTTCGCGCGCGAACGCGATGGCGCTGGCGCGGCCGATCCCCGCCGCGGCGGCGGTGACGAGCGCGCGCTTTCCCTTCAGTCGGTCAGTCATAGGTCCTCTCAGGTCTTCTGCAGATGATGGCGGCAATCAGGTCTTGCGATTGCTCCTCATGGTGAGGAGGCGCGGGGCGCCGTCTCGAGCCATGAGGCCTCATCCTTCGAGACGCAGGCTGCGCCTGCTCCTCAGGATGAGGGATTAAGTCATTGGCCGTAGCCCGGATGAGCGCGTGAGCGCGACATCGGGGATGTGGCATCCCGGGTGTGGCTGCGCTCACCCGGGCTACGCCACGTCGTTCAATGGTTGTCGCGGGCGACGCCTATGCGGCCGGCGATGTTCTGGTAGCGCGTGGCGAGCTCCATGCAGGCGCCGGTCGACTGCTGGCCGACGGTGTTGCGGTAGATCTCCTGCCACGGCGTCTGGTTCTCCGGATGACCGAAGCCGCCGCGGGCTTTCAGCGCCGCACGCCGCTCGGCGAGCTCGGCATCGGAGATCAGGATGTTGGCCTCGCCCTTGTTGAGGTCGATGCGCACCCGGTCGCCGGTCTTGAGCAGCGCCAGGCCGCCATCGGCGGCGGCTTCCGGCGAGGCGTTGAGGATCGAGGGCGAGCCCGACGTGCCGGACTGGCGGCCGTCGCCGATGCACGGCAGCGCGTGGATGCCGCGTTTGATCAGCGCTGCGGGCGGCTGCATGTTCACGACTTCGGCGCCGCCGGGATAGCCGATCGGGCCGACACCGCGCACGAACAGCATGCAGTGCTCGTCGATATTCAATTCGGGGTCGTCGATGCGGTGGTGATAGTCCTCCGGTCCCTCGAACACGATGGCGCGGCCCTCGAACGCGCTCGGGCTCTTGGGGTCCGAGAGATAGCGCTCGCGGAACTCCCTGGAGATCACGCTGGTCTTCATGATCGCCGAATCGAACAGGTTGCCGTGCAGGACCAGGAAGCCGGCGTCCTTGACCAGCGGCTTGTCGTAGCTCCAGATCACGTCGCCGTCGGCCTTGGGCGCGTCCTTGCAGTTCTCGCCCATGGTGCGGCCGTTGGCGGTGATCGCGTCTTCGTGAATGCGCTTGTGCTGCATCAGTTCGCGCACCACGGCCGGCACGCCGCCGGCGCGGTGATACTCCTCGCCGAGATAGAAGCCCGCCGGCTGCAGGTTGACGAGCAGCGGAACGTCGTGGCCGACGCTCTGCCAGTCCTCGATCTTGAGCTCGACACCGATATGGCGGGCGAGCGCGTTGAGATGGATCGGCGCGTTGGTCGAGCCGCCGATCGCCGAATTGACGACGATGGCGTTCTCGAACGCCTTGCGGGTCATGATGTCGGAGGGCTTGAGATCCTCCCACACCATGTCGACGATGCGCTTGCCGGTCTCGTAGGCGATCTGGCCGCGCTCGCGGTAGGGCGCGGGAATGGCGGCACAGCCCGGCAGCGACATGCCCAGCGCCTCCGCCAGCGAGTTCATGGTCGAGGCGGTGCCCATGGTGTTGCAGTGACCGACCGACGGCGCCGAGGACGCGACGATCTCCATGAACTCTTCATAGTCGATCTCGCCGGCGGCGAGGCGCTCGCGCGACTTCCACACCACGGTGCCGGAGCCGGTGCGCTCGCCGTTGAACCAGCCGTTGAGCATCGGCCCGCCGGACAGCACGATCGCCGGCAGGTTGACGGTCGCCGCCGCCATCAGGCAGGCGGGCGTCGTCTTGTCGCAACCGGTGGTCAGCACCACGCCGTCGAGCGGATAGCCGAACAGGATCTCGACGAGACCGAGATAGGCGAGGTTGCGATCGAGCGCCGCGGTCGGTCGCTTGCCGGTCTCCTGGATCGGGTGGGTCGGGAATTCCATCGCAATGCCGCCGGCCTCGCGGATGCCTTCACGCACACGATGTGCGAGCTCGAGGTGATGGCGATTGCAGGGTGAGAGATCGTTGCCGGTCTGCGCGATGCCGATGATCGGCTTGCCGGACTGCAGCTCGTCGCGGGTCAACCCATAATTTAGGTAGCGCTCGAGATAGAGCGCAGTCATTCCCGGATTGCTCGGATCGTTGAACCAGCGCGACGAGCGGAGATTGCGTTGTTTTGAGGCAGGTTCCGGCTTTTTCATTGTTTCTCCCGCAGTGCACATTCGTGTGATCGGCGCGCGCCGAACGTTGCGGCGACCTTCGCATTTCGATCTTGTCTTCGCAACGATGACGATGCTGCATCGTGACGCTTGCCAATGCGCGTCTCTTAGACTTTTATCGAGCAGCGCAAACGCAAACTTCGGCTATGATGGTTTTCGGATCGGAGCTGCGCCAGCATCCGGTCCACGCCACGACGGACCAGAGACCAGAGAACAACAAGAAAAGCGCAGGCGGTCTTCCGTCATACGTCGCTCGAAAATCCTGAGGAGGGGAAAGCATGGCGTCAGTGCAGATACATGACGTTCGCAAGTCATTCGCCGGGTTCGAGGTGCTGCACGGGGTGACGATCCCGATCGAGGACGGCGAGTTCGTCGTGCTGGTCGGCCCGTCCGGATGCGGCAAGTCGACCCTGCTGCGGATGCTGGCGGGCCTGGAGAGCATCACGTCCGGCACGATCTCGATCGGCGAGCGGGTGGTCAACAACGTGCATCCCAAAGAGCGGGACATCGCCATGGTGTTCCAGAACTACGCGCTCTATCCGCACATGACGGTGTCGGACAACATGGCGTTCTCCATGAAGCTGCGCGGCGCCCCAAAATCTGAGATCGAGACACGGGTCAGCAAGGCTGCCGATATTCTCGGCCTCAAGCCGCTGCTCGAACGCTACCCGCGCCAGCTGTCCGGCGGCCAGCGCCAGCGCGTGGCGATGGGCCGCGCCATCGTGCGCGACCCGCAGGTCTTCCTATTCGACGAACCGTTGTCGAATCTCGACGCCAAGTTGCGCGTCGCCATGCGCACCGAGATCAAGGAGCTGCACCAGCGGCTCAAGACCACCACGGTCTACGTCACCCACGACCAGATCGAGGCCATGACCATGGCCGACAAGATCGTGGTGATGCACGATGGCATCATCGAGCAGATGGGCGCGCCCCTCGACCTCTACGACCGTCCGGCCAACCAGTTCGTCGCCGGCTTCATCGGCTCGCCGGCCATGAACTTCATCGACGGCAAGCTGGTGGCGGGCAACGCCCCACATGTTGAGACCACGAGCGGCGCCAAGCTGCCGCTGGCGTCGGCGCCGGCCGGTTCCGACGGCAAGCCGGTGGTCTATGGCGTACGCCCCGAGCACCTCGAGATCGCCGACGACGGCGTGCTGGCCGAGGTGGTGGTGGTTGAGCCGACCGGTTCGGAAACCCAGATCGTGGCGCGGGTCGGCGCCCAGGACATCATCGCCGTGTTCCGTGATCGCCAGACGGTGAACCCCGGCGAGAACATCCGCCTGCGGCCGCGTACCAGCGCGGTGCACCTGTTCGACAAGGAAACCGGAAAACGACTGTGACCTGACTTTCTTTAGTGCAAGCAGCCGGCACATCAACAAGCCGGCGCATACAAGGAGGAGACGAGGATGACGGATTTCAATCCGAGCAGACGGTCGCTGCTGCTGGGGGGCGCGGCTGCGGCCGCCGGCCTCTCCGCGATGTCGGCCGACCAGCTGTTCGGCTTCGCCAGGGCGTGGGCGCAGACCGCGCAGTGGAAGCCGGAGGCCGGGGCCAAGATCAACCTGCTGCGCTGGAAACGTTTCGTCGAAGCCGAGGACCAGGCCTTCATGGCCATGATCCAGGCCTTCACCAAGGCCACCGGGGTCGAGGTCAACGTCTCCAACGAGTCCTATGACGACATCCAGCCCAAAGCGTCGGTGGCGGCCAACACCGGGCAGGGCCTCGACATGGTGTGGGGCCTCTACTCGCTGCCGCATCTGTTCCCCGAGAAGTGCCTCGACATGGCTGATGTCGCCGCCTATCTCGGCGGCAAGTATGGCGGCTGGACGCCGTCGGCGGAGGCTTATGCCAAGGCCGGCAACAAGTGGGTCGGCATCCCGGTGGGGGCCACCGGCTCGCTGCTGAACTACCGCATCTCGGCCTGCGAGAAGGCCGGCTTCAAGGAGTTCCCCAAGGATACGGCAAGCTTCCTGGAGCTGTGCCGCGCCCTCAAGAAGAACAACACGCCGTCGGGCTTCGCGCTTGGCCATGCCTCGGGCGACGCCAACGGCTGGGTGCACTGGGCGCTGTGGTCCCATGGCGGCTACCTCGTCGACAAGGACGACAAGGTCATCATCAATTCGCCGGAGACGGCCAAGGCGCTGGAATACGTCAAGCAGCTGTACGAGACCTTCATCCCCGGCACCGCGTCGTGGAACGACAGCTCCAACAACAAGGCGTTCCTCGCCGGCGAGCTGTACCTGACCAACAACGGCATCTCGATCTATGTCACCGCGAAGAAGGAGAACAAGGCCATCGCGGACGACATGAACCACTCGTACATGCCGGTGGGGCCGGTCGGGAAGCCGACCGAGTTGCATCTCTCGTTCCCGATCCTGACCTTCCAGTTCACCAAGTATCCGCAGGCCTGCAAGGCGCTGGCCGCCTTCATGCAGGAGGCCGACCAGTTCAATCCCTGGATCACGGCGGCGCAGGGCTATCTGTCGCCATTCCTGCTGGCCTATGACGCCAATCCGATCTGGACCTCGGATCCGAAGGTCACGCCGTACCGTGACGTCGCCAAGCGCACGCTGACGCCTGCGGGCATCGGCAAGCTCGGCGAGAAGGCGGCAGCGGCGATCGCCGACTTCATCGTGGTGGACATGTTCGCCAACTACTGCACCGGCCGCGAGGATCTCAAGGGATCGATCGCGACCGCCGAGCGGCAGGCGAAGCGGATCTATCGGTCCTGACGTCCATCATCCGGCCGGCGCGCTTGCGCGCCGGCCGGTCTGCACACCGTCCCGGTTCGCGTTCGGAGCATTGGCAGAATGGCGGTTTTGGAAGCATCTGCGGTCTCACGTCCAAAGCCCTCGGGGCTCGCCCTGGCGTGGCGCCGCCTGCGGGTCAACCGCAACTGGCTGGCGCTCTGGTTCATGCTGCCGGCGGCCGGGTTCCTGCTGCTGTTCTTGGCCTATCCGCTCGGGCTCGGGCTGTGGATGAGCCTGACCGATGCCCGCATCGGGCGCGGCGGCGAGTTCGTGGGACTGGAGAACTACCAGTGGTTGTCCGACGACAGCGTGTTCTGGCTCTCGGTCTTCAACACGCTGCTGTACACGATTGTCGCCAGCGCCATCAAATTCGCGATCGGGCTCTATCTTGCGCTGCTGCTCAACCGTCACATGCCGTTCAAGGCGCTGATCCGCGCCGCGGTGCTGATTCCCTTCATCGTGCCGACGGTGCTGTCGGCGATCGCGTTCTGGTGGATCTACGACGCGCAGTTCTCGATCATCTCGTGGTCGCTGCGGAAAATGCACCTCATCACCGAGAACATCAATTTTCTCGGCGACGGCAACTGGGCGCGCGGCAGCGTGATCTTCGCCAACATCTGGCGCGGCGTGCCGTTCGTCGCCATCACGCTGCTGGCCGGCCTGCAGACGGTGTCGCCGTCGCTGTATGAGGCGGCGACCCTCGATGGCGCGACGCCGTGGCAGCGCTTCCGCTACATCACCTATCCGCTGCTGACCCCGATCATCGCTGTGGTGATGACGTTCTCGGTGCTGTTCACCTTCACCGACTTCCAGCTGATCTGGGCGATGACCCGTGGCGGCCCGGTGAACGCCACGCACCTGATGGCGACCCTGAGCTACCAGCGCGCGATCCTCAGCGGCCGTCTCGGCGAAGGCGCGGCGATTGCCACCGCGATGATTCCGTTCCTGCTCGCCGCGATCACGCTGTCGTGGTTCGGCCTGCAGCAGCGCAAATGGCAGCAGGGTGGGACAAACAATGACTGATACCGCTGCCGGCCACGTCGCCACGCGCCAGAACGATACCAGCGAGGGCATGAGCTACCTCGAGACGCTGCCGCGGCGCCTCGTCACACTCTACCTGCCGCTCGGCCTCATCCTCGTCGTCCTGCTGTTCCCGTTCTACTGGATGGCGCTGACGTCGATCAAGCCGGACGCCCAGCTGATCGACATGGAGACCTACAACCCGTTCTGGGTGGTCCATCCGACCTTCAAGCACATCCAGAAGCTGCTGTTCGAAACCGAGTATCCGCGCTGGCTGTGGAACACGATGTATGTGGCGACGGGCGCCACCATCCTGTCGATCGCCGCCAGCGTGCTTGCGGCCTATTCCATCGTCCGCCTGCAGTTCAAGGGCGCGCAGGTGGTCGGTGCGCTGATCTTCTTCGCGTATCTCGTGCCGCCGTCGATCCTGTTCATCCCGATGGCGAGCGTGATCCATGCCTACGGCCTGTTCGATTCCCCGGTGGCGCTGATCCTGGTCTATCCGACGCTGCTGATCCCGTTCTCGACCTGGCTGTTGATGGGCTACTTCAAGACCATCCCGTTCGAGCTCGAGGAATGCGCGCTGATCGACGGCGCCAGCCGCTGGCAGATCCTGATCAAGATCATCCTGCCGCTCGCGGTGCCCGGGCTGATCTCGGCGTTCATCTTCTCGTTCACGCTGTGCTGGAACGAATTCATCTATGCGCTGACGCTGCTGTCGTCGACGCCGAACAAGACCGTGCCTGTGGCGATCGTCAACGAGTTCGTCGACGGCGACATCTATCGCTGGGGCGCGCTGATGGCCGGCGCGCTGGTCGGCTCCCTGCCGCTCGTCATCCTCTACGCGTTCTTCGTCGAACACTACGTCTCGGCGATGACCGGCGCGGTCAAGGAGTAGCGCGGCGACAGGTGAAATGCGATTGGCGCGACGCGCGGAAACAGGCATGATCGCCGCCATCGCAGGCCGCGATCAGCAGGCCGGACGCGCGGGATGATCGCATCTTGAGCGGTCATCGGCCGGTCGCGCTCCCACATGATGAGTTCTGCCACGAAAGGATGACGTCCTTGCATATTTTGATTCTCGGGGCCGCCGGCATGGTCGGCCGCAAATTCACCGAGCGGCTGCTGCGTGATGGTCGGCTCGGCAACGCCGCGATCTCGAAACTCACATTGCAGGATGTGGTCGCGCCGGAGAAGCCCGCCGGTGCTGGCATCGCCATCGACACCGTCACCTGCGATTTCGCCGTGCCCGGCGCCGTGACGCCGCTGGTGGCGTCTCGTCCCGACGTGATCTTCCATCTCGCGGCGATCGTGTCCGGCGAGGCCGAGGCCGATTTCGACAAGGGCTATCGCATCAATCTCGACGGCACGCGCTACCTGCTCGAGGCGATCCGCGCGATCGGCGACGGCTACAAGCCGCGCGTGGTGTTCACGTCCTCGATCGCGGTGTTCGGTGCCCCGTTCCACGACAAGATCGACGACGAGTTCTTCCTGACGCCGCAGACCAGCTACGGCACCCAGAAGGCGATCGGCGAGCTGCTGCTGACCGACTATTCGCGCCGCGGCTTCCTCGACGGCATCGGCATCCGCCTGCCCACGGTGTGCGTGCGGCCGGGGCGGCCGAACAAGGCGGCGTCGGGCTTCTTCTCCAACATCATCCGCGAGCCGCTCAACGGCGAGGAGGCCGTGCTGCCGGTGTCGGAAGACGTGCGGCACTGGCACGCCTCGCCGCGCTCGACGGTCGGCTTCCTGCTGCATGCCGGCACCATGGACCTCAAGGTGCTGGGCTGGCGCCGCAGCCTCAGCATGCCGGGCCTGTCGGCGACCGTCGGCGAGCAGATCGCGGCGCTGGAGCGCGTCGCCGGACCCAAGGTCGCGGCCCGCATCCGCCGCGCGCCCGATCCGGTGATCATCAATATGGTGGCGAGCTGGCCGCGGGATTTCTCCACGGCGCGCGCGCGCGATGTCGGCTTCACCACCGCGGAAAAGACCTTCGACGACATCATCCGCATCCATATCGAGGATGAGCTCGGCGGCAAGTTCGTTGCTTGACGCAGCGCGCGGGTTGCCGGCTCATCGGGACACCACCATGAAGATCGCCTGCATCGGCGAATGCATGATCGAACTGACCCAGGCCGCGGGCGGGCATCTCGCCCGCGGTTATGGCGGGGACACGCTCAACACCGCGACCTATCTGGCGCGTCTCGGCGTCGCCGTCGACTATGTCACCGCGCTCGGCGACGATCCCTGGAGCGAGGAGATGGTCGCGGGCTGGCGTGCCGAAGGCATCGGGACGGCCCATGTCGTGCGGCTCGCCGGCAAGCTGCCGGGCCTCTATGTCATCGAGACCAATGCGGCGGGAGAGCGGCGCTTCTATTACTGGCGCGACAGTTCGGCGGCGCGATCCCTGCTCGACCTGCCGCAGACCGGCGCGATCCTGGAAGCGCTGACCGGCTATGACGTGGTGTATCTGTCCGGCGTGACGCTGTCGCTGTACGACGCCGCCGGCCGGGCACGGCTAATGAGCGCGCTCGAGGATGTCCGCTGCGCCGGACGGCGCATCGCGTTCGACACCAATTTCAGGCCGCGCGGCTGGCCCGATCGCGCACTGGCGCAGCGCACTTATCGCGACATGTTCGCGATCTCCGATATCGTGCTGGCCTCCGTCGAGGACCTCGACCTGCTGTTCGGCGCCGGCCAGGGCGCCGCGGCGGTCGACGGCCTGCCAGTGCCGGAACTGGTGCTGAAGCTCGCCGAGCCGGCGAGCCGGGTGCGCACGCCGGGGCTCGACGAGGTGGTGACGGCCGCGCCGGTCGCGCGCGTGATCGACACCACGGCGGCCGGCGACAGCTATTCGGCGGCCTATCTCGCCGCGCGGCTGCGTGGCGAGGATCCGGTCATGGCTGCGCGGGCCGGGCATGATCTCGCCGGCATCGTCGTCGGCTATCCCGGGGCGCTGATTCCACCTGCGGCCATGCCGCCCCATCCTCATGTCTCTCAACGGCGGGCGACCACGGCATGACCCCGGCTTACCTTTTCCGCGATGAAACCATGATCGCACTGCTGACATCGGCGCGGGTCGTTCCGGTCATCACCATCGAGCGCGTCGCCGACGCGGTGCCGCTCGCCCGGGCGCTGGTCGCTGGCGGTGTGTGCACGCTCGAGATCACGCTGCGCACGTCGGCGGCGGTTGCCGCCGCGGAAGCGATCATCGCTGAGGTGCCGGAGGCGATCGTCGGTATCGGCACCGTGCTGACGCCTGTGGACCTTGCGCGGGCGAAGGCGCTCGGCGCAAAGTTTGCGCTGAGCCCGGGCGCCACGCCCGAACTGCTGGACGCGGCGGCGGCGAGCGATCTGCCGTTCGTGCCGGGCATCGCCACCGCGTCGGAATTGATGGCGGCGCGCGCGCGCGGCTTCGGCATCTACAAGTTCTTCCCGGCGCAGCAGGCCGGCGGCATCCCCGCGCTGCGAGCGCTTGGCGGTCCGTTCCCGCAGGCGCGGTTCTGTCCGACCGGTGGTATCGGCGAAGCCAATGCGGCGGAGTGGCTGGCGGAGCCGAACGTGATCGCGGTTGGCGGCTCCTGGCTGTGTCCGGCAGCGGACATCCGCGCCGGCAACTGGGACAAGATCACCGATCTCGCGCGACGGGCGATACAGTAGCCCGGCGATACCCAGCGTCCGAAGCTCGCACGCCGCGTGCCTTTCGACAGCAACAAAGAGAAGCCGCGGGCCCGGAGCCCACGGCTTCTCTCGTGATCGTGAAGGCGTCTCAGAAGCGGTAGGTGACGCCGCCGCCGATCAGCCAGGGATCGATGGTGGCGCGCCCGCTGACCGTGATCGCGTTGTTGACGACGGCGTTGTAGTCGGCGCGCAGGAACAGCTTCTTGACGTCGACGTTGATGCCCCAGTGGCGGTCGATCATGTAGTCGAAGCCGGCCTGCAGCGCGAGACCCGGTGCGTTCTTGATGCTGAGGCTGGTGATGGCGAGCCCGGCGGGCGAGACGACGTTGGCGGCGGACTGGCTGAAGAACACCGTGTAATTCACGCCGGCGCCGACATAGGGCTGGAAGGCGCCGAAATTGGTGAAGTGATACTGCAGCGTCAGGGTCGGCGGCAGCAGCCACGACTTGCCGATGTCGAGGCCGCCCAGCGCGCCGGTACCGGTGATGTGATGCCGGGTGACGCCGAGGATCAGTTCGGCGGCGATGTTCGGCGTGAAGAAGTAGCTGATGTCGAGTTCGGGAATGACCTGATTGTTGATGTCGAGCCCCGATTGCGGCGACGACAGGGCCGGCACGCCGGTGACATTGACGGTGCTGCCGCCGCTCTGTGGGACGACTGCCAGCGCGCGGACACGGATCTGCCAGGGGCTCCACGGCTCGGCTGCCGGCATGTCGGCCGGGGCCTTCGTAACCAGATCCGCGGCCACGGCGCTTTCGCCGGCGGCACCGATGATCAGGGCGGTCGCAAACGCGAGCCGCGCCATGGTGGACGTGTACATTCTGAAATCTCCCCAAGTCAGTCGACCGCCAACCGAGTTGCATTGGCGTGGCGCATCAAACGCAGCCGGCCTCCCGGAGGAATTGATCCATGTCATTCGCGAAACGCGAATCCGCCGGGTGTTGCTGCCGCGCAACAAGCGCCCAAGCAACGCTGCGATGGAGTGTGGTATCGACGGCGTGAGGCGCAGATCGGATGTGGCATCGGCCGCTTTGCGCCGCGCGAATGTGCAGCTGCTTTTCGACGCCACGGAATAACAGGCCGTCCGATCGGGACTTGATTTAATCGGCGGGCGGCGTCCAGTCGCGGAAGTAGGTGGCCTGCACCGAGGTTGCGAGCAGGCGGCCGTCGCGCGACCACAGCTCCGCCGTTTGGTCGCCGAAGCCGGCGCGGAAGACGTTGGCGCCAGCGTTGCCCAGTACCCAGCCATCGTCGGCGGGAAGATCCGTGGCCGCGCAATGGAAATAGGTGGTGAGCGACACCGTGCCGAACGGCACGAGCACGCCGAGGATGTGGAAGACGCGGCCGAAGAACGCATCCGACATCGAGGCCAGCGACAGAAAGTCGAGCGGCCGCGGTATGGCGTCGCGCAGCCACAGCAGCGTCTGCGCCGGTTGCGGCTCGGCATGCGGCGTCTTGCGAAAGCGCGGCGGGCCGCCGACGAAGCGCATGTCGTACTGATCGACCCAGGGTGTGGTCAGGCCGGCCGGATAGGGTGCGAGCTCCTCCGGCAGCGGCACGCGCGGCATCTGCGCCACCGCGTGGCTCCAGCCGGCGCGACGCTTGGCGAACACCGCGGTCGCGGTGGCGAGACTGTCGCCGTCGCGCTGGAACAGCTCCATGGTCCAGTGCTGGGTCGAGCGATTGGTCTTGGCCGGCCGCACGGCGATCCGGAGCGGCCCTTCCGCGATCGGTGCGCAGTAGTTCACGGTGAGCGCCAGCGGATCGCCGATGCGCTCGGGATGGTCGAGCGCGGCGCGCAGCAGCGTCGCAGCGGTGGCGCCGCCGAACGGGCCGATGAAGGCCCAATAGTCCCTGCTGGTATGGCCGAGCAGATGATTGCCGTCCGGCGTCAGGCGTGTCGCTGCCTCCAGCGGATGAAGCTGTGACACGGTGGAAGACGGTGGCGTGCTGTCCATGTTGACTGCGCTCTGGCTGCGATGGCGGGAGAGGCAATCTATCCCGGCACTTCCGCACAAAGAAAGCGTTGTGCCGCGCATCGGTGGGTTGCTGCAGCCGGCGCGGCCGTGGGCCAAGTCACCCGCGGCCGCGCCGATCGACCAGGCTGATCAGCCGGGGACCTGGTCGAGAAAGCCGGTGACGCTGCGGATGCGGCCGCCCTCGGTTACCACGAAGTCGGTACCCTTGATCGGGTTGTCGCCGCCGCGCGGGCCGAGGCCCCACTGGAAGCGCACATAGGGGCCGTGGCTGTCCGGTTGGCCGATCAGTGCGAACTCGAAATCGGGAAAGCGCTGCTGCACGCCGGCGATCATGGTGTCGATGGCGGCGGGGCCTTCGCCCGCGGCCATCGGGTCGATGTAGCGGGCATCTCCGGTCCAGTGCGACGCCAGGAGGTCGCGGCGACGCGCATCGTTGCGCTCGTTCCACAGCGTGATGTAGTTCTCGGCGATCTTCAGCGCGTTCACGGCAGCGGTCATGATGGTCTCCTTGAGGTCTTGGTGATCCCTTGCGGGTGTCGCCATCATGACGATGCATGGGCGCGGATCGATTACCTGCCAGGTAACGTGCGTGGGACGCTGGTGTCTCGCTTCGCAAGTTCGCTGCATTTGCAGCACCCTTAATCCCTCATCTTGAGAGTCTGACTCAAAAAGAAGCCAATGAAATAGGGGCCTATTGTTGAAACTCGTCATGCCCGGCCTTGTGCCGGGCATCCACGTCTTTGCAGCGTTTCAAAAAGGAAGACGTGGATGGCCGGGACAAGCCCGGCCATGACGGAGAAAACGGGATATTCCGCGTGCTTCAACAAGGTTTGAAAATGAAAGCTGCATTCCGGTCAGGCTCTGAGGAGCCCGCGCAGCGGGCGTCTCGAAGGAGGAGGCCCGTGCGTTGCAGCGCTTGTTGCAGCTTTTGGGCCTCATGGTTCGAGACGCGCGGCGTTGCCGCGCCCCTCACCATGACGAGATCAATTTGCGCTCGAATTAATGAAGTTTGCCCCCCGGTGTGGTGGAAGAGGCCGTCGCGAAAGCACAGGAACTTCGCGTTCAGCAGACTAGAATGACGCACGCACGCGCCCCGAAAAGATCGACACCGGACCACGGTCGGCATTGTAGGCGGGGTTGGCGATGTACTGGTAGTCGACGGTCGCGACGAGGCCACTCCTCACCGCCATGGCGTAGTAGGCCTCGACAATCTGCTCCGGCCGGTAGTTCAGCCCGTCGTCGCCGACCAGGATGCCGCGGCCGCCTAGCGCCAGATAGTCGCGGTGGTCGCGCGACAGCGTGTTGACCGCGCCGGCGATGCCGATGGTGTCGGCCGGCCGGCCCCAGGACGCCCCCTTGATCGCGACGCCACCGGACAGCGACGCGTCGATGTCGGTGAAGGCGGACATTTCATTGGTGCCGCTGTTCCAGCTCCAGCGCCCGAACAGGCCGACGCTGTCGCTCAGCGCCTGCTCGACGCCGATGACATAGCCATATTTCATGCGGCCTTCGCGGGTCAGCCCGATGGCCTCGTTGATGTCGAGGCCGGGGACGGCGGCGCTGAGGTCGATCGCGCCGCGATAGCTGCCGGAATTGGCGTTGTTGAGCCAGCCGGTGACGCGGATCTTGCCGGGCAGCGCGCCGAGCGAGGTGCGTGCCTCGACCTCGGCGACATAGGCGCCGCGGCGGAAGATCGCGCCATCGAAGGTGTTGGAATTAGGCTCGCTGCCGGTCAGGAAAGTGCCGGCGCGCAGCGCCCAGCGCTTTTCGTTCCATTCGGCAAGGGCGCCGTAGGTCAGGCCGACCTTGTCGGCAGGATAGTCGAAGGCGCCGGCGGCCCAGATCGACCAGTTGAGGAAGTCGACGCGCGGATCCTGGGCATAGGCGTTGTTGTCGAACACGTCGTGCACCGCGAACTTGCCGACCTGGATGGTCAGGCGGGAGATGTCGCGCTTGCCGGACATCTGGCCGTAGTCGCTTTCGACCGCTTCCTGCTCGCCGCCGAAGCCGAAGGTCTGGCGCACGAACAGCCGCGAGGTGTTGTAGTGCGGGTAGAGGAAGTCCGACTTCTGCGCCTCGCCGTTGGAGAAGCCGCCGAGACCGGCGGTGTTGTTGAAGCCGAAGCCCTGCAGCAGCTCGGGATTGAAGTGCAGCTCCGCGCCCTGCCACAGGCCGAAGGTCATGTAGAGGCTGGTGCTCCAGGTCTCCTTGTTCTGCGACGGGCCGCTCAGGCTGTTGGCGCCGGCATAGGGCGAGCGAAACGATGGGTAACCCTGGTGGATGTAGGTGGTCTGGCCGTGGATCTCCCAATTGCTGCCTTCCGGCGCCGCGATGGTCGCGCTGTCCCAGGCCGTGATGTCGGACCAGCCGAACTTGCGGTTGAGGCCAATCCGCAGCGCCGAGAATTCCATCGCCGAGGCGTAGGTGCTGCCGGGCTCGAACGCGATGCCGCGGGTGCCGAAGCGGGTGTAGAGGTATTCGACGCGCGCGCTCCAGTCGCGCGACAACGCATATTCGAGGCCGCCGCCCGCCGCCCATCCGGTGCGGGTCAGCGCCTTGGTGAGGTCGCCGTCGTCGGCGAGCGCGTTGCGCGTCACCTGGCTCGACGACAGCGCAAGTCCGCCGGTGCCGTAGATCATCCAGTCGCCGATCACATAGCCGAGCCGGCCGCGCACCGTGGCGATGGTGTCGATCTGCTCGGTGAAGCGGTGCTCGGCGGTCGCGCCGGACCACACCGCGCCGTTGGAGGGATAGGCGTTGGGCTGCATCGCATCGATTTCGATGCCGAGCAGGACGCCCGACGGCAGCACATGGTTTGCGCCGGCCTGCACGCCGCCGACCATGCCGCCGAAGCCCTGCGTTGTCGTCGCGCCATCCTCAATGGTCGCACGGCCGCTGCCGTGGCCGAAGCCGGCATGGGCGCCGAGATACACCCCGTTCCAGTCGAATGAGGATGGCGCGACCTGCGGTGCCGGGGCCCGATCCGCAGCCCGGGCCGGGGATGCACCAGCCAGAGACGCCACCGCCAAACCGCCCAGCAGGGCCTGCCATCGCATTGAAACGTCCACTTGTTTCCCTTTGCTAAGCTACAATTAAGAATTATTCGCAACTGAATTCAGCATATCGGGTGCGGCTTGGCAAGTTACTTGCGAATTATTCGCAAAGAGCGCGCGTAAAACGCCCGCGGACCGGTGATCGGCCGCGGGCGGATGGAGGCTGACAGATCGGGGAGTTGAGGCTTCTGAGGCGCCGGCGTCAGGTCACGAAGTACCACAGCGACAGCGCAAGCCCGCTGAGGATAACGGCGCCGCGCACCACGGCTTCGGGTACGCGGCGGGCGACGACGACGCCGCTCCAGCCACCGACGATGCTGGCTACCGCGATCAGCAGGCTGAGCTTGAGATCGACGATGCCCGACATCAGGAAAATGACGGCGGCGACCGCCTGCAGCACGATCGACAGCAGGTTCTTCGCCGCGTTGACCGCGTGATACTCGCTGTCGCGCGCCAGCGACAGCGACGCCAGCATCATCACGCCCATGCCTGCGCCGAAATAGCCGCCATAGATCGAGACCAGGCCCTGTGCCGGCAGCGCGAGGTCGGTGTGCGCAGTGTCCGGTTTCGAGGCGGTGCGTGCCTGCACCAGCTTCTGCAATTGCCGCGCCCCGGCGAACAGCAGTGTCGCAAACAGCAGCAGCCACGGCACCAGCGCGCGGAAGGTGCGGTCGCCGGACCACAGCAACAGCGCCGCGCCGAGCCCGCCGCCGAGCATCGAGATGACGCAGAGTGGCAGCAGCTTGCGGAAGCCGGCCGCGATCTCGCGGCGATAGGCGACGGCCGAGGCCACCGACCCCAGCACCACGGCAGTGGCGCTGGTGGCGTTGGCGGCGACCGGCGGCACGCCGACGGCGAGCAGCGCGGAAAAGGTGAAGATGGTGCCGCCGCCGGCGATCGCGTTCAGCACCCCCGCGGCAAATCCGGCGGACGCGAGCAGGGCGGTTTCGGATAACGTCATGTCGGCCTCCCGCCGGGCTTGATCCGGGGCCTTGGACCACGGCGGACCGGGAGGGCTCTAGAACGAAAGTGATCGCTCAGGTCGGCGCGTGCGCGGCGCGGAACTGGCCCGGCGTGGCGCCGAAATAGCGCAGGAACAGGCGGCCAAAATGGCTCTGGTCGCTGAAGCCGGCGGCGTAGGCGGTGTCCGAGATGCTCTCGCGCCGGCGCAGCAGGTCGCGCCCACGGTTCAACCGCTCATTGATCCTGTAGGCGTGGGGCGTCATGCCGGCATGCCGTGCGAACGCGCGGATGAAGCCTTCGCGGCTGCAGGACAGCGCACGGGCCGCTTCGGTGATGCTGGCATAGCGTGTCGCTGCATCCAGCAGCTCGGAATCGATGCCGGTGCGGGCGCGCGGCCCACGCCAGCGTGGCGGCGGCGCACCGTCGCGGACCCAGCCCGCGATCATGTCGCCGACGTCGTCGGGCTGCGCCAGCAGCAATGTCGGCTCGTCGGCGACGAGATAGTCGCTCGCGACCAGCATCTGCCGCGTGGCGGCCGGCAGGCTCTCGGGCTGGAGGAAGAACTCGGTCGAGCGCAGCTCGCCACGCAATGAAGGCAGCGCGCGGTGCGCGCGCCGCTGCGGCACCAGCAGCATCTGCCCGGGTGCAAGCCGCAGCGGATGGCGGCCGACGCGGAAATCGCGATGCCCGTTCCACACCACCGACACCTGCACCTCGTCGTGATAGTGCAGCTCCAGCCCGTCGGGGCGGCGACCGATCCAGTCGGCGCCCTCCAGCAGCCAGCTGTGCCCGACATAGTCGTAACGGAGATTGTTCGGCATGGTCGAAGCAGTGTTGGTCACGTGCAGCGGATGGCGAGGGCATGTCCCCCGCGGCTGAGGAGTTGTGCCTTATCGCATGGAGCGGACCATCCCCGCTATTCTGCAATAGGCAAAAAACCTCCCAGTCCTATTGACGCGAATCGCGTCTTCATACCAGATGTAGTGGTCACGGTTCTTTCGGGATCACAATCTTCGGAAGCTAAGAGGGAAGCCGGTGCACGCCGATCAGGGCTCTGATCGGTGCAAGGCCGGCGCTGCCCCCGCAACTGTAACGGCGAGTCTCGGTCCAACAGCCACTGGATGCTTCTGCACGGGAGCACCGGGAAGGCGGATCGAAGCGACGACCCGAAGCCAGGAGACCTGCCGTGACAACCAACAACGTCCACGGGCGGGGTGTCCCGGTGGTCGCTCGCTGACGGCTGGCCGCAGGGTCCGCCGCTCCCCGCAGCGTCCCCTCGGCGACAGCCCCCCGATCGAAGAAGGGGTTGCCGAATGTCTCTGTCTGCCGAAGCCGCCACCAACGGTCATTCACCCGTCCTCCTCGCTCAACATCTGTCCGACGCGTTGCCGTCGGCGCCCGCGTTCCATGTCATCCGCCGCAACGGCAGCGTCAGCCCGTTCGAGGCTGGCAAGATCGCGGTGGCGATGACCAAGGCCTTCCTGGCGGTGGAGGGGCATGCCGCCGCGGCGTCGCGCCGGATCCACGAGATCGTCGAGGAACTGACCGCGCAGGTCGTCTCGGCGCTGACGCGCCGTGTCGACGCGCAGCGCGCGCTGCACATCGAGGACATCCAGGACCAGGTCGAACTGGCGCTGATGCGCGGCGGCCACCACAAGGCGGCGCGCGCCTATGTGCTGTATCGCGAGGAGCGGGCCAAGGCGCGCCGCGACGCGGCGGTGCCGGAGATGGCGTCGGCTGTGTCGGTGCTGCGCGTCAAGGGCCACGACGGCAGCTTGCGTGCGCTCGACGAGGCGCGGCTGCAGCGCGTGCTGGCGGAGGCCTGTGAGGGTCTCGACGGCGTCAGCGCCGCGCCGGTGCTCACTGAAGCGCGCCGCAACCTCTATGACGGCATGACCGCCGACGAATTGGCGCAGGCGCTGGTGATGGCGGCGCGCACCCTGATCGAGCAGGAACCGAACTACGCCTATGTCAGCGCGCGGCTGCTGCTCGACGCCCTGCGCCGCGAGGCGCTGACCTTCGTGTTCAAGCGCGACCAGCAGGCGAGCCAGGCCGACATGGCCGGCCTCTACGGCGACTACTTCAAGGCTTACATCGACGCCGGCATCACCCACGAGCTGCTCGATCCCGAGCTGCGCCGCTTCGACCTTGCTCGTCTCGCGACGGCGTTGAAACCGGAGCGCGATCACCAGTTCCAGTTCCTGGGCTTGCAGACGCTGTACGACCGCTACTTCCTGCATGCCGACGGTACGCGCTTCGAGCTGCCGCAGGCGTTCTTCATGCGCGTCGCCATGGGCGTCGCGGTGCGCGAGATCGACCGCGAGGCGCGCGCCATCGAGTTCTATGACCTGTTGTCGTCTTTCGACTTCATGGCGTCGACCCCGACGCTGTTCAACGCCGGCACGCTGCGGCCGCAGCTGTCGTCGTGCTTCCTCACCACGGTCGCCGACGACCTCGACGGCATCTTCAAGTCGATCAAGGACAACGCCCTGCTGGCGAAATACTCCGGCGGCCTCGGCAACGACTGGACGCGGGTACGCGGCCTCGGCGCCCACATCAAGGGCACCAATGGCGAGAGCCAGGGCGTGGTGCCGTTCCTGAAGGTCGCCAACGACACCGCGATCGCGGTCAACCAGGGCGGCAAGCGCAAGGGCGCGGTGTGCGCCTATCTCGAGACCTGGCATGTCGACATCGAGGAGTTCCTCGACCTCCGCAAGAACACCGGCGACGACCGCCGCCGCACCCATGACATGAACACCGCCAACTGGGTGCCGGACCTGTTCATGCAGCGCGTCGCGACCGATGGCGCCTGGACGCTGTTCTCGCCCGACGAGACGCCGGATCTGCACGACCTCTATGGCCCGGCGTTCGCCGCGGCCTACGAGGCCTATGAGGCGAAGGCCGCGCGCGGTGAGATGCGGGTGTCCAAGACCCTGCGGGCGGTCGACCTGTGGCGGCGCATGCTGACCATGCTGTTCGAGACCGGCCACCCTTGGATCACCTTCAAGGATCCCTGCAACATCCGTTCGCCGCAAAACCACATCGGCGTCGTGCACTCGTCGAACCTGTGCACCGAGATCACGCTCAACACCTCCGACACCGAGGTCGCGGTGTGCAATCTCGGTTCGGTCAACCTCGCTGCCCATGTCACGCCGCTGGGGCTCGACCAGGCCAAGCTCGCCCGCACGGTCAAGACCGCGGTGCGCATGCTCGACAACGTCATCGACGTCAACTTCTACACCATCCCGGAAGCGCGCCGTTCCAACTTGCAGCACCGCCCGGTCGGCCTCGGCCTGATGGGCTTCCATGATGCGCTGCAGGCGCTGCGGCTGCCCTACGCCTCGGACGCGGCGGTGACGTTCGCCGACACCAGCATGGAGGCGCTGAGCTTCCATGCCATCTCGGCCTCCGCCGACCTCGCCGCCGAGCGCGGCCGCTACGCCTCGTTCGAGGGCTCGCTGTGGAGCCGCGGCATCCTGCCGGTCGACTCGATCGCCCATCTGTCAGCGGCCCGCGGCGGTGTCGCACTCGACCAGTCGGAGACCCTCGACTGGGAGCCGCTGCGCGCCCGTGTCCGGCAGGTGGGTATGCGCAACTCCAACGTGATGGCGATCGCGCCGACGGCGACGATTTCCAACATCTGCGGCGTCGCGCAGTCGATCGAGCCGGCCTACCAGAACCTCTACGTCAAGTCGAACATGTCCGGCGACTTCACCGTGGTGAACGCCGCGCTGGTGCACGACCTCAAGGCGCGCGGGCTGTGGGACGAGGTGATGATCGCCGACCTCAAGTACTTTGACGGCAGTGTCGGCCAGATCGACCGCGTGCCTGACGATCTCAAGGCGCTCTATGCCACGGCGTTCGAGATCGATACGTCTTGGCTGGTCGAGGCGGCGGCGCGACGGCAGAAGTGGATCGACCAGGCACAGTCGCTCAACCTCTACATCGCCAAACCGTCGGGACGGAAGCTCGACCAGCTCTACCGTCTCGCCTGGGAGCGCGGCCTGAAGACCACCTATTACCTGCGGTCGCGCAGCGCCACCCACGTCGAGAAGTCGACGCTCAAGGGCACCGACGGCAAGCTCAATGCCGTCACCGCCCAGGTCGTCTCCCAGGTCGTCGAGGCCGCCGAGCCGATCCTGCTGCCGCAGCCGCTGGCGTGCTCGATCAACGACCCGGACTGCGAGGCGTGCCAGTAGGCTTTTGCCTCTCCGTCGTCATGGCCGGGCTCGACCCGGCCATCCCGATCATGGACGCACTGCCCTCATGATCGGGATGTCCGCGTCAGGCGCGGGCATGACGTCGGGAAAAGTTGCCGCGCTTCGGCTCACACCATTTGTATTCGTAGGACAGCATCCCATGCTCGACTGGTCCGATCCCATCTCACCGCCGCCCGCGGCGTCCATCCATCCCGCTTTTGCCGGCCGTACCGCGCCCGCGGACACCGCCACCGCTCCTGGCGATCGCGTCATCGATCGCGCGGGCGGCCGCGTTCGCGTCGACGAGAAGGCGATGATCAACTCGCGCGCCGACGTCAATCAGTTGCTGCCGTTGAAGTACAAGTGGGCGTGGGAGAAGTATCTCGCCGGGTGCAACAACCACTGGATGCCGACGGAAGTGTCGATGCAGGCCGACATCGCGCTGTGGAAGTCGCGCGACGGCCTGACCGAGGACGAGCGGCGCATGATCAAGCGCAACCTCGGCTTCTTCGCAGCATCGGAGTCGCTGGTCGCCAACAACATCGTGCTCGCGATCTACCGCCATCTCACCAATCCGGAGTGCCGCCAGTACCTGTTGCGCCAGGCGTTCGAGGAGGCGGTGCACACCCACACCTTCCAGTATGTCGTGGAAAGCCTCGGCCTCGACGAGGGCGAGCTGTTCAACATGTACCGCGAGGTGCCCTCGATCACCGACAAGGCGGCATGGGCGCTCAAGCACACCCAGAATATCGACAATCCCGAATTCACCACGGGTACGCTGGAGCGCGATCAGGCCTTCCTGCGCGACCTCATCGCCTTCTACGTCGTGTTCGAAGGCATGTGGTTCTACACGGGCTTCGCGCAGATCCTGTCGCTGGGACGGCGCAACAAGATGGTCGGCATTGCCGAGCAGTACCAGTACATCCTGCGCGACGAGTCGATCCATCTGAACTTCGGCATCGACGTGATCAACCAGATCAAGATCGAAAACCCGCAGCTCTGGACCAGGGCGTTCCAGGACGAGGCGCGCCAGATGCTGCATGACGCCGCCGAGCTGGAAGCGGCCTATGGCCGGGACACCATGCCGCGCGGCTTCCTCGGCCTCAACGCGGCGCTGTGCGAGCAGTACATGCACTTCATCGCCAACCGCCGCTGCGCCCAGCTCGGTCTCGCGCCAGTGTTCGCCCAGGCCGAAAATCCGTTCCCGTGGATGTCGGAGGCGATGGACCTGAAGAAGGAGAAGAACTTCTTCGAGACGCGGGTCATCGAATACCAGAACGGTGGCGCGCTGAGCTGGGATTGATCCGCGGCAAGTCCGATGAAGATGATGCTTCGATTGAAGCGCAGATGGGCCCGGCCAGCGTCGAGCTGGCCGGTGAGAAGGCGCCGAATTTCGGCCGGCTTGGCATTGAACTGATCCGCGCGAACTGCGCGTCCGTGAGCCAGAAGCGATCCCGATTCATCCGCGCTTCCTCCCGGAAGTTGTGAATCGCGCCGGGCTGGCAGCGCCAATCACTTGATAGGTCCGGCCTTTAAATCTTAACGAAGAACGGTCATGGTGCCCTGATCACGTTCAAAGACGTGTATCGAAACAGGATAGCCGATGTCTGCCAACACGCCCGCCAAATCGACAAAATTCAAGGTAATTTGTGGTATCATACTTCCAGTGATGTTGTGCGGGCCATCATTGGCTTTTGCGAATGGTGAGAATGGCAAGAAGCTCTTCCTTGAAAGATGTGCCATGTGTCACGGGACGGACGTCAAAGGCACAGGGCCATTAGCCCATAAAAGCAATCCACCCACACCAGATCTGACGACAGCCGCATTCAAGAAACGCTTGCGTGATTATCCCGGCGTCATCGTATCGTCAGTGATCCTTCGGCCAAACGGCGATCTGATTCCCAGAACTCTGCGAGAGAACGGCGTGAAGCTGCCTCCGCACGCGTGGACAGTTAACGACTTCCGCGACCTGAATGATTACCTGACCGGTGTGATTTCGCAGAACTAGACATTGTCGGAGCGCGACAGGGCGCTCCGCATTGTGCTTTTCGAAAGAGGCGCCGAGCCTCTTCAAAAGAGCGCGGTGGCAGTGGTACGTTCACGGCATTCCCACTCGCCCCGCGTGCCTGGAGGCGCTGCCCGATGGATGCCTCCCCGATCCCGCCCCTGCTCGACGAGCGCTCACCGCGATTTTCCGGCTGGCGGGTCGTGGGCGTCTGCTTCATCGCGGCGACCTTCGCCTGGGCGCTCGGTTTCTACGGCCAGAGCGTCTATCTCGCCGAGTTGCGGCGCGTCCATGGCTGGTCGGCAGCGACCATTTCCGCGGCCACGACGTTCTTCTACCTGTTCAGTGCGGTGCTGGTCGTGTTCGTCAGCGACGCCATCCGCGTGCTCGGCGTCAGGACCTGCCTCATTGGCGCGGTGCTGTGCATGGCGCTGGCGACGGTGCTGTTCGGCTTCGTCGCTGCGCCCTGGCAGCTCTACGGCGTCTACGCCCTGATGGCGGTCGGGTGGGCCGGCCTGACCATGGCGGCGATCTCCAACACCCTCGGCCTCTGGTTCCATGAGCGGCGCGGCCTCGCCATCAGCCTGGCGCTCAATGGCGCCAGTCTTGGCGGCATCATCGGCGTGCCGGTGCTGGTGGCCGCAATCGGCGCGCTCGGCTTCACGCCGGCGGTGGTGACGATGGCACTGGTCATGGTGCTCGTGCTGCTGCCGGTGATCCTGCTCGGCGTCGGCACGCCGCCGCAGCACGCGCCGGATGCACCGGCACACATCGCCGTGCCGTCGTCCCGGATCCGCGCAACCGCGCTGCGCAGCCTGTCGTTCTGGAGCATCGCGCTGCCGTTCGCGCTGGTGCTGCTGGCGCAGATCGGCTTCATCGTCCACCAGTTCTCGTTCATGGAGCCGATGATCGGGCGCGACCAGGCGAGCCTCGCGATGGCGATGATGACGGCCATGGCGGTGGTCGGCCGCGTGGTGTTCGGCTTCCTGATGGGGCGTCTCAACCAGCGCGCGGCGTCGGCGGTGCTGTTCGCGAGCCAGGCGCTCGCGCTGCTCACCATGGTCAACGTGCCCGGCGCGACCGCGCTGTTCGCCGGCAGCGTGGTGTTCGGCTTCACCGTCGGCAACGCCATCACGTTGCCGTCGATGATCGTGCACCGCGAGTTCGACGCCCACGCCTTCGGCGTCGTCGTCAGCCTGAGCACGGCGATCAG
Organism: Pseudomonadota bacterium; assembly: GCA_040756765.1. Classification (GTDB taxonomy): domain Bacteria; phylum Pseudomonadota; class Alphaproteobacteria; order Rhizobiales; family Xanthobacteraceae; genus Bradyrhizobium_A. The sequence continues at coordinate 242,462 of JBFLYG010000002.1, forward strand.
CAGCGCGATCTCGGCCTGCGGCCCGGCGCTGGTCGGCGTTCTCCGCGACTGGTCCGGCAGCTACGCGCTGCCGCTCTATGTCTGCATGACGCTGGAGCTGGTGGCCGCCGCCGGCGTGCTGCTGCGCGGCCGGAGCGGCGCGTCGCTCGCCTGAGACCGCGCCGCACTCAGGCCGCGTCGCGGGCGCGCAGCAGGTCGTCGAGGTCGAGCCGGCGGGTGAACATGGCGAGCGAGCCGTCGGGGTTGCGCGGCCACTTGTCCGGCTCGCGGTCCCAGTAGAGCTCGACGCCGTTGTCGTCGGGATCGCGCAGGTAGAGGGCCTCGCTGACCCCATGGTCGCTGGCGCCGTCGAGCGGGATACCGGCCTCGATCAGCCGCGCCAGCGCGTCCGCCAGCGCCGCGCGCGTCGGGTAGAGGATCGCGGTGTGGAACAGCCCGGTGCTGCCGGGTGGCGGCGGATGGCCTCCCTTGCTCTCCCAGGTGTTGAGGCCGATGTGGTGATGATAGCCGCCGGCCGAGATGAAGGCGGCCTGGGCGCCGTAGCGCTGCATCAGCTCGAAACCCAGCACGCCGCAGTAGAAGCCGAGGGCGCGATCGAGGTCGGCGACCTTGAGATGGACATGTCCGATGCGCGTGCCGGCGATGATCGGTCGTGAGGATGCGGGCGGTTCGGCGGACATGGCGGCCCCGGAAGAGATCGATCCAGCTATGTGGGGCGCCGCCGCCTACGGCGCAAGGTCGGAGACCTCACCCTCCGGCAGGCCGACCTCGTAGGCGTTGAGCGTCATCGACACCAGCGTGTAATAGCCGAGCAGGCCGATCAGCTCGACCAGCCCGCGTTCGCCGAGCAGCGTCCTGGCCCGGTTGTAGAGCGCTTGCGGCAGGACGCGGCTCTCGTGCAGTGCCTCGCTGACCTCGTAGACGATCTGCGCCCTGGGATCGTCGAGATCCGGCACGTGGCGGATGTTGATGGCGTCGATGACGTCGGGCGCGATACCGGCCTGCAGTGCGAGCTTCTTGTGAGCGTACCATTCGTAAGCAGCGCTCCAGTGCCGGGCGGTGACAAGGATGGCGAGTTCCGAGAGTTGCGCTCCCAGCGTGGTGTCGAAACGCAGGAAGGCGCCGAGCCGCGCTGCGTGCCGCGCTAGGTCCGGGCTGTGCAGCCAGGCCAGTACCGGCGCGGGCACCTGGCCGCGCTTGCTTGCAAGCGCCTCGTCGTAGATCGCCCGTTGCTCGGCGTTCATTTCGTCTGGCGGAATCGGCTGGAAGCGCATGCTGAATTTCCTCCTGTTTCGCCGCGTGTGACGTGTTTGAGGCGGCCCGGGCGGCAGCCATGCCGGGGCGGATTGTCGCCGCGATGTTGAATTCCGCAAGCCGGCGGGTAAAGTTCGCCTCAATTTTGACGGCGCGGCTCGCGCGACGCTCATGACAACAGGAAACGCAGAGGACGCAGCCATGGCAGATCTCGATCACCTCCGGAAAGAAACCCGCGCCTGGCTCGAGGCCAACTGCCCGCCGGAGATGCGCAAGCCGATGACCAGGGAGGAGGACACCTTCTGGGGTGGCCGCAACGCCACCTTCTCGTCGGAGCCGCAGCGCGTCTGGTTCGAGCGGATGCGCGACAAGGGCTGGACCGTGCCGCACTGGCCGAAGGAATATGGCGGCGGCGGGCTCGACGGCGAGGAGACCAAGATCCTGCGCCAGGAAATGGCGGCGATCTCGGCGCGGCTGCCGCTGGTGTCGTTCGGCATCTCGATGCTCGGGCCGGCACTGCTGCAATACGGCACCGAGGCGCAGAAGCGCGAGCACCTGCCCAAGATCACGGCCGGCCTTATCCGCTGGTGCCAGGGCTATTCCGAACCCAACGCCGGCTCCGATCTCGCCTCACTGCAGACCCGCGCCGTGGCGGACGGCAGCGACTTCATCATCAACGGCCAGAAGATCTGGACGTCGTACGCCAACCATGCCGACTGGATCTTCTGCCTGGTGCGCACCGATCCCGCGGCCAAGAAGCACGACGGCATCAGCTTCATCCTGTTCGACATGCGCTCACCGGGCGTGTCGACCAAGCCGATCCTCTTGATCTCCGGCAAGTCGCCGTTCTGCGAGACCTTCTTCGACAATGTGCGGGTGCCGCAGGCCAATGTGCTGGGCACCGCCAATCGTGGCTGGGATGTCGCCAAGTACCTGCTGCAGCATGAGCGCGCCATGATCAGCGGCATGGGTGAGCGCGGCGGCGGCCGGCCGCTCGGCCAGGTGGCGGCGGATTCGCTCGGCGCCGACGAGCAGGGGCGTCTCGAGGATGCGGTGCTGCGCGGCCAGATCGCGACCTTCGAGATCGACGAGGCGGCGCTCGCCTGCGCCGCCGAGCGCGCGGTCGATCTTGCCAAGGCCGGGCAGGCGCATCCGGCGTTCTCGTCGGCCATGAAGTACTACGGCACCGAGCTCAACAAGCGCCGCCACGAACTGCTGATGGCCGCGGGCGGCATCGACGCGCTGGAGTGGGAGAGCGAGCGCTCCCAGGACGGCGCCAAGGCGCGGGCCTGGCTGCGCACCAAGGCGAACTCGATCGAGGGCGGCACCAGCGAGGTGATGCTCGGCATTGTCGCCAAGCGCATCCTCGACCTGCCGGGGGCATGAGGCGGCCTGCCGCCTTCATGCCGCTGCCCTTCAGCTCACCTCTTTCAAGACGGAATTCCTGCCATGGCCCTCGTCCTCAATGAAGAACAAACCATGCTGCGCGACAGCGCGCGCGGCCTGATCGGCGAAAAAGCGCCGGTCTCCCATCTGCGCCAACTGCGCGACAGCCACGACGCGATCGGTTTCTCGCGCGAGCTGTGGCGCACCTTCGCCGAGATGGGCTTTTCCGGCCTCCTGGTGCCGGAGGACTTTGGCGGCTCCGGGCTCGGCTGTGTCGAGGCCGGCATCGTCATGGAGGAGATCGGGCGTACCCTGATGCCGTCGCCGTTCCTCTCGACCGCGGTGCTGGCGGCGTCGGCGCTGTCCCGTGCCGGCACGGCGGCCCAGAAGTCCGAGCATCTCGGCCGCATCGCCAAGGGTGAGCTCATCGCTTCGCTCGCGGTCGATGAAGGCGTCAAGCACCGGCCGCTGCACACCGCGCTGCAGGCGACGCGCTCGGGCAATGGCTTCCGCCTCAACGGCGCCAAGGGTTTTGTGGTCGACGGCCATGTCGCCGACCTCCTGATCGTTGCGGCGCGCACCGCGGGCGCGCCGGGCGAGGCCGGCGGCCTGACGCTGTTCCTGGTCGATCCCAAGAGCAAGGGCATCGCCGTCGAGCGCACGGTGATGGTGGACGCGCACAATGCGGCGCGGATCACCTTCGACAATGTCGATGTCACGGCTGACAGCGTGCTCGGCGAGGTCGATCAGGGCGGGGCGCTGCTCGAAGGCGTGCTCAATGTCGGCCGCGGGGCGGTGGCATCGGAGATGCTGGGCGCGGCCGAGGAAGCCTTCGGGCGCACCGTCGGCTATCTCAAGGAGCGCAAGCAGTTCGGCAAGCTGATCGGCGAGTTCCAGGCGCTGCAGCACCGAGCCGCGCACCTCTATGTCGAGATCGAGCTGACCCGCGCGACGGTGCTCAAGGCGCTGCAGCTCCTCGACGCTGATGTCGACACCGCGGCGGCTGCGGTGGCCATCGCCAAGGCCAAGGCGGGAACCACCGGCACGCTGGCGGTGCAGGAAGCGGTGCAGATGCACGGCGGCATGGGCATGACCGACCAGTTCGACATCGGATTTTTTATGAAGCGGATGCGCGTTTGTCAGGAACTTTTCGGCGATTCAAACTTTCATGCTGATCAGTTGGCGCGGCTGAAACGATACTGAAGCGCGCCGAAGCGGCGGGACTTCAGTAACGTGTTGAATTGTTTTGAATTTCTTTGTCCGGGCGGTGGTGAGCCGCCGTCGGGGATGCGACGGGTAGCGAGGGGCGGATCGCCCCGCGCTGGCGGTTCTTCGACGAAAGTCGCAGATACCTTCTCGCACGCCTTCCTAGATATCTTCCTTGATACCTTCCTTGGCCTTTCACCGGGCCTTCGTATGTCAGGATCTCCGATTTCCCGATCTCAAGGATCATGACGGGCATCATGAACCCGGCGGAGCAGGCGCTGCGCTTCAATGAGGAGCTGTTCCCGGTCGGCGGCGGCCGCATGGGAGCAGCGATCCGGACCTTTGCCTGGTCCAAGGCCCCGCTCGGCGCGATCGCGCTGTGGCCGCAGAGCTTGCGGACCGCGGTCGACATTGTGGTGCACTCGCCGGTGCCGATGTGCCTGCTGTGGGGCAGGATGGGTGTGATGCTCTACAACGATGCTTACATCCCCATCGCCGGCAGCCGCCATCCGGCGATCCTCGGCCGCTCGGTGTTCGAGACGTGGCCGGAGGTCGCCGACTTCAACCGGCGGGTGATAGAGGCGGGTTTCGAAGGCCGTGCGATCTCCTTCCGCGATCAGCATCTCGTGCTTCATCGCCATGGCCGGCCGGAAGATGTCTGGCTCAATCTCGACTACAATCCGGTGCGCGACGAGGACGGGCGGCCGTTCGGCGTGCTTGCGGTCGTCGGCGACACCACGCGCCAGGTGCATGCGACGCGTGACCTGCGCAGCCGCGAGGAGGAGCTTGCCCGGCGCAACTCCCGCCTGGCGCAGAAGGTCGAGGCGCGCACCCGCGAGCGTGACCATCTGTGGAACGTGTCGCAGGACCTGATGCTGGTCGCCGACCCGAGCGGTGTCTGTCTCAGCGTCAACCCGGCCTGGACCGCGACGCTGGGCTGGCTGGAGCGGGAGCTGGTCGGCCGCGGCTCGGAATGGCTGGAGCATCCCGATGACGGCGCGCGGACGCGTGCCGAGTTGGCACGGCTGGTCGATATCGGCGTCACGCCGCGATTCGAGAATCGGCTGCGCCACAAGGACGGCTCCTATCGCTGGATCTCGTGGACCGCGGTGCGGGACGATGGCCTGATCTATGCGGTCGGCCGCGACGTCACCACGGAGAAGCAGGCGCAGGAGGCGCTGCAGGCGACGGAGGAGCAGCTGCGCCAGTCGCAGAAGATGGAAGCGGTGGGGCAACTCACTGGCGGCCTCGCCCATGACTTCAACAACCTGCTCACCGGCATCATCGGCGGTCTCGACATCGTCAAGCGGCGACTCGCCGTCGGGCGCAACGGTGATGTCGATCGCTTCATCGAAGCGGCGGTGACATCCGCCAATCGTGCCGCCGGGCTGACCAACCGCTTGCTGGCGTTCTCGCGCCGTCAGACGCTCGACCTCAAGCCGCTCGAGCTGCGAGCCCTGATCGACACGCTGCAGGATCTGCTGAAGCGCACCCTGGGCGAGCGGATCGATGTCCGTTTCAAGGTCGATGACGCTCTCTGGATCGCGGAGGGCGATGCCAACCAGATCGAGACGGCGCTGCTCAACCTCGCGATCAACGCCCGCGATGCCATGCCTGAAGGCGGCGTGCTGACCATCGAGGCGGCGAACGTCTCCGTGGACGCGCACATGCCGCGGCCGGACGGGTTGGAGCCGGGCGACTATGTGGTGATGCGGGTCGGGGATACCGGTGTCGGCATGACGCCGGGAGTGATGACGCGGGCCTTCGATCCGTTCTTCACCACCAAGCCGATGGGGCAGGGCACCGGGCTCGGCCTGTCGATGGTCTATGGCTATGCCAAGCAGGCGCGCGGCCATGTGCAGCTCGACAGCACCGAGGGCGAGGGCACGACGGTGGCGCTCTATGTGCCGCGCTATGTCGGCGATGCGCCGATCATCGTGCCGACCGAACTCGGGCAGTTACCGGCCCAGGAGACCGTGCTGGTGGTCGAGGACGATCCGGCGGTGCGGCTGATGGTGATCGAGGCGCTGCGCGAGCTTGGCTACCTCACCATCGAGGCCGCCGACGACAGCGTGGCGATCCCGGTTCTGGAATCGGACCAGCAGATCGATCTGCTGGTCACGGATGTCGGTCTGCCCGGCCTGAACGGCCGCCAGATCGCGGACTTCGCGCGGCTGCAGCGCAAGAACCTGCGCGTGCTGTTCATCACCGGCTATGCCGAGGACGCGGCGATGCGCGACGGCTTCCTCGAGCCCGGCATGGAAATCCTGGCGAAGCCGTTCTCGATGGATGCGCTCACCAGCCGGCTCAAGCGGATGGCGTCAGCCACCGCCGTGCCAGCGCCGACCCGGCATTAGCCGACGTCCACAACCCAGCGAGCGTCCACACTTCCGCGTCATGCGCGGGCAGCGCGATCCGTCTTCGACGGATCGCCAGGACTAAGGTCACCTGCGCATCCAGCTGTAAGCATTCACGTGACGCAGTGCTGGTGCCCTATAGGGCTCTACATTCTCAGCGTCGTCACCGGGTCGGCGCGCCAGCGCCGAGACAGCCCAAGCCGGATGTTTCCGGCTTGGGCCATCAAAGGAACGCAACTCGGCTGCGCCGAGTTGCTATGGATCCAGCTTCTAAAGGCACATGTTACGCGGTGAGAAAGCCGGATTGCCGGGTCAAGCCCGGTAATGACGAAGTGGGTGTGGCCGGCAGCTGGCGAGCTGCCGCGCTCAGCGGATCGGCGGCGCGTACTGGATGCCGCCGGCATTCCAGAGCTGGTTGAGGCCGCGCGGGATGCCGAGCTTGGAGCCGACGCCGAGGTTGCGGTCATAGACCTCGCCATAGTTGCCGACCAGGCGGATGATCCGCGCCGCCCAATCGTTGGAGAGGCCGATCTGCTCGCCGTAGTTGGCGTCGGTGCCCACCAGCCGCTTGACGTCAGGCTTGGCCGACTGCAGCGCCTGGTCGATGTTCTTCGAGGTTACGCCGAGCTCCTCGGCGTTCAGCATCGCGAAGTGGGTCCACTTGACGATCTCGAGCCAGCCGTCGTCGCCCTGGCGCACCACCGGGCCAAGCGGCTCCTTGGAGATGACGTCGGGCAGGATGACGTGATCGCCGGGCTTGGCGAAATTCGCCCGCTCGGAGTGCAGTTGCGACACGTCGCTGGTGAAGACGTCGCACTGGCCGCTGTCATAGGCCTTCACCAGGTCGGCCAGCGCCGTGAACTTGACCTCCTCGTATTTGAGGTTGTTGGTGCGGAAGTAGTCGGCGAGGTTGGTCTGCGTGGTGGTGCCGGCCTGCACGCAGATCTTGGCGCCGCCGAGGTCGAGCGCCGATTCCACGTTGCGGGTGGTCTTGCGCAGCATGAAGCCCTGGCCGTCGTAGTACGTAACGCCGGCGAAGTTCAGGCTGAACTCGGTCTCGCGCGACATCGTCCAGGTCGAGTTGCGCGACAGCACGTCGATCTTGCCGGATTTCAGCTCGTTGAAGCGCTCGCTGGCATTGAGCGGCACGAACTTCACCTTGCTGGCGTCGTTGAAGATCGCTGCGGCCAGCGCCCTGCAGAGGTCGACGTCGAAGCCGCTCCAGTTGCCCTTGTCGTCGGCAATCGAGAAGCCGGTGAGGCCGGTGCTGACGCCGCACACCAGCTGGCCGCGATCCTTGATGGTGTTCAGCGTCTGCGCCTGCGCGGCGGTGAAGGCGGCCGACGCCACAAGACATCCGGACACCAGCATCGCCAGCACGGGGGATCTGAAATGGGCCGATGGGAACAAGGTCATGGTGCTCTCTCGTCGAAACGAAGGATGATGAAATGAAGGATCAGAGCTCCGGCCGCTGCCGGACGACGACCTTGGTGCCGACCGGCACGCGGTCGAACAGGTCGGTGACGTCGGCATTGACCAGGCGGAAGCAGCCCGAGGAGACGGCGCTGCCGATGGTCTGGGGCTGGTTGGTGCCGTGAATGCGATAGACGGTCTCGCCGAGGTACAGCGCGCGGGCGCCCATCGGGTTGCCGGGGCCGCCCGCCATGAAGCGCGGCAAGTAGGGCTGGCGCTGGATCATTTCCGCCGGCGGTGTCCAGTCCGGCCACTCCGCCTTGCGCGAGATGCGCAGCAGCCCCTGCCATTGGAAGCCCTCGCGGCCGACGCCGATGCCGTAACGCAGTGCGCGTCCGTTGCCCTGCACCAGGTACAGGTAGCGCTCCGACGTCTGGATGATGATGGTGCCCGGCGGCTCGGTGGTGCGGTAGAGCACCAGCTGGCGCTGATACTGCGGCGGCAGCGCCTCGTCCGAGGGCACGTAGCCGGGCTGATCGTCGATGTTCATGTCCGGGGTCTGCGAGAAGCCGTGCGACGAGGGCAGCAACAGCGCGAGCCCCGCGAGTGTGACGGAGAGCAGCAGGCGGGCGAGTGCGGTCGTCGTCTTGGACATTCAGGCCTCTCGGAATGAATGGAGCGAAGCAGGCGAGGGGGCCATCAAAGCCCAGGCGCCGCAGGCTGGCAAGCGTTCGCGGCGGCGGATGGGCGATGGCCATCGCCGGGTGATCGCATGGCGTTCATAAATGATTCATGAAGGCGAAGCGCGCGATCGCGGTCAATGCGGTGCGATCCACAGCCGCAGGACGAAGGCGACCGCGGCGACGCTGGCCACGCCCGCAAGCCACAGCGTCACGAACCACAGCAGCCGGCGGCCGAATGGCGGCTGCTGGCGCGGGGATGACGCGTTCATCAATGGTAGCCCGTGCCGGGTTCCACCTTGCCGCGGAACACCCAGTAGGCGAAGGCGGTGTAGATCAGGATGATCGGCACCAGGATCGCGACACCGACCAGCATGAAGCCCTGGCTGTTCGCCGGGGCGGCGGCTTGCCAGATGGTGATGCTGCGCGGCACGATGTAGGGAAACATGCTGATGCCGAGCCCCGCATAGGACAGTGCGAACAGCGCCAGCGTCAGGAAGAACGGCCGATGGTCCTGCCGGCGCTCCAGGCTGCGTACCAGCACCACCGTGACGGCGGCGACGGCCAGCGGCACCGGCGCGGTGAGAACGATGTTCGGCCAGGCGAACCAGCGCCGCCAGTACTCGGCCTCCAGGAAGGGGGTGGCAAGGCTGACCACGAGGATGGCCAGCAGCGTGGCGATCAGGAAGCGCCAGCTCAACGCATAGGCGCGCTCGCGCAGCTCGCCGGTGCTCTTCATGATCAGCCAGGTCGCGCCGAGCAGGCCGTAGCCGGCGACGAGGGCGATGCCGGTCAGGATGCTGAACGGTGTCAGCCAGTCCCACCAGCCGCCGCCATAGACACGGCCGTCGACCTTGACGCCCTGCAGGATGGCGCCGAGGGCAATGCCCTGGGCAAGCGTCGCCAGCAGGGAGCCACCGGCGAAGGCGATGTCCCACAAGTTACGCTCGCGCGTGGTGCGCCAGCGGAATTCGAAGGCGACGCCGCGGAACACGAGGCCGAGCAGCATGGCGATGATCGGCGTGTAGAGCGCGGGCATCAGCACCGCATACGCCAGCGGGAATGCGGCGAACAGCCCGCCGCCGCCGAGCACCAGCCAGGTCTCGTTGCCGTCCCACACCGGCGCGACCGAATTCATCATCACGTCGCGGTCCTGCTTGCGCGGCACCAGCGGGAACAGGATGCCGAGGCCGAGATCGAAGCCATCCATCACCACATAGGCGAACACGGCGAAGGCGATGATGAAGGCCCAGACGATGGGAAGATCGATCGCCATCACTTGGGCTCCCGGTGTGACGACGCCGTGGCCAGCGCGGGGGTGAGGCCGGCGGCGTGTGCCGGCATGTCGGCGCTCGGGCCTTCTTCTCCAGGATGCGGCGGCGCCGCCATCAGCCGCAGGATGTAGACGGCGCCGGCGGCGAACACGACGAAATAGACGATGATGAAGGCGAGCAGCGAGGAGCCGACCGCCGGCGCCGCCAGTGGCGACACCGCGTCCGTGGTGCGCAGCAGCCCATAGACCGTGAAGGGCTGGCGGCCGACCTCGGTGGTGACCCAGCCGGCCAGCACCGCGACGAACCCGGCGGGACCCATCAGCAGCGCCAGCCAGTGTAGTGCCCGCCAGTGATAGAGCATGCCGCGCCAGCGCGCGACCAGGCTGAGAAGACCGAGGCCCAGCATCAGGAAGCCGATGCCGACCATGATACGGAACGACCAGAACACCACGGGCACGTAGGGCCAGTTCTCGCGCGGCACCGTGTCGAGCCCGGCGAGCGGGGCGTCGGGGGCGTGCTTAAGGATCAGTGAGGAGGCCTTCGGGATCTCGAGCGCGTAATCCACGGTCGCGCGCTGCTGGCTCGGCCAGCCGAACAGGATCAGCGGCGCGCCGTGCGGATGACTCTGGAAATGGCCTTCCATCGCCATCACCTTGGCCGGCTGGTGTTCGAGCGTGTTGAGGCCGTGCTGGTCGCCGGCGAAGATCTGGATGGGCGCCACCAGTGCCGCCATCCACATCGCCATCGAAAACATCACCCGCGGCCCGTCCCTGACACTGTCGCGCAGCAGGTGGAGAGCGCCGACCGCGCCCACCACGAAGGCGGTGGTGAGGTAGGCAGCGAGCACCATGTGGACGAGGCGGTAGGGGAACGAGGGATTGAAGATCACTTGCCACCAGTCGGCGGCGACGTACTGGCCGCTGGCGTTGACCGCGTAGCCGGTCGGCGTCTGCATCCAGGAATTGGCGGACAGGATCCAGAACGCCGAGATCAACGTGCCGACCGCCACCATCAGCGTCGCGAGGAAATGCAGGGCGCGCCCGACCCTCTTCAACCCGAACAGCATCACACCGAGGAAGCCGGCCTCGAGGAAGAACGCGGTCAGCACCTCATAGGCCATCAACGGGCCGATTACCGGGCCGGTCTTGTCGGAGAACGTCGCCCAGTTGGTGCCGAACTGGTACGACATCACGATGCCGGACACCACGCCCATGCCGAAGGCGACGGCGAAGATCTTCAGCCAGTAGTGGAACAGGTTGATGAAGACGTCGCGTCCGGTCCACAGCCACAGCGCCTCCAGCACCGCGAGATAGCTCGCGAGCCCGATCGAGAACGCCGGGAAGATGATGTGGAAGGACATCGTGAATGCGAACTGCGCCCGGGCGAGCACGACGGCATTCAGTCCTTCAAGCATGGCGACAACCCGTCACGATAACTGTGCATGAGATGTACCATGCCGCAGGTGCGATGGGTATAGGACGGGATGTCCACCCGCGATGGGCTGGCACAAAGGCACGCAAACGTGAGCGGACCTGATTGCTGTTGCGGGGCGGGATCAGCGCAGCTCGCCCGGCGCGAGCACGCAGAGATCCGAAGGGCTTTTCAGGCTGCAGTCGGCGACGCGCTCGCGCACCGGCGCGGCCGCACCGTCGTGCCGGGCGCGCAGCTGCGGGCTCTGGCTGGCAAGCGTGGCGAGCGTGCAGATCGCGCCGAGCGGGACGATGAGGAAGCGGGGCGTCGGGATCATGGCGTGCTCCGGGGGAGCCTGTCGGCGATGCCGGACGGTGGTTACGCTGCCAGGCTGTTGATGCCCTCGCGCTTGAGCAGCTCGGCCAGCGCCTTGCGGGCATAGAACATCCGGGTCTTCACGGTGGCCTGCGGAATGCCGATGATAGCGCCGGCCTCCTCCACCGACTTCTCGTGATAATAGACGAGGTCGATCACCTCGCGGTGCGCGGCCGACAGCTTGTTCATGCAGGCGCGCAGCACGCTGCTGGTGCGGGCGCGATCGAAGGCGGCTTCCGGATCGTCGTTGTCGTCGGCGATCTGCAGCACCTCGTCCTGGTCGATGTCCTCGAAGCGGCGCTGGCGCAGCGCGGTGAGCGCCTTGAAGCGGGCGATCGACAGGATCCAGGTCGACACCTGCGAGCGCTGCTCGAATTGGCCGGCGGTCCGCCAGACGTCGAGGAACACCTGGCTGACCAGGTCTTCGGCGAGCGAGGCGTCACGCACGATACGCAGGATGAACCGGTAGGTCCGCAGATGATGGCGGGCATAGAGAATGTGCATCGCGCTCTTGTCGCCGGTGGCGATGCTCTCGATCAGCATGTCGTCCGAGGTGGCCTGAGCGGCGAGGACCCCCCTGCCGGCTGCGCTGGTGATGGCGATTGCGGTCTGCATGATCGGCTCCCTCTCGCGCTTCGGTGCGCGTCGTTGGGAACATTGATAGGCCGGCGCGGTTTCACGCCGTTTCCATGGCAAGGGGAAAATGGTTTCGTGCCCCGGCCTTTTTGTTTCGTCGCCGCGACGGCGACGAAACAAACGGAGAAAAACGTCAATGATTTCAAAGAGGGTGTGTCAGGCCTTATCGTCGCTCGGCGAGAACACATAGCCGCCACCCCGGATGGTGCGGATCACGCTCGGGCGGGTCGGATCGGGTTCGATCTTGCGCCGGATGCGCATGATGCGCAGGTCCACCGCGCGGTCGAATGCCTCGCTGTCACGGGCGTTGGCGAGCTCCAGCAGCCGCTCGCGGGACAGCACCCGCTTCGGGTTGGCGGCGAACACTTTGAGGAGGCCGAACTCGGAAGCGGTCAGCGGGTGCTCGTTGCCGTCGTTGTCGCGTAGCGCCTGGGCGTCGAGGTCGAGCCATTTGGTGCCGAACCGGACCAGCGCCTCCTTGGCCTTGGCCGCCTCGGCAGGGGGCGCAGCCTTCGCCGGGGTGCTCCGCCGCAGCACCGAGCGGATGCGGGCCATCAGTTCGCGCAGCTCGCAGGGCTTGGCGAGATAGTCGTCGGCGCCGAGCTCGAGACCCACCACCCGGTCGATCGGGCTCGCGGTCGCCGTCAGCATGATCACCGGCACGTCGCTGCGGGACTTGAGGTCGCGGATGATCGACAGCCCGTCCTCCTCCGGCATGTTGAGGTCGAGCACCACGAGATCGGGCATGCCGCCGGCGATGGCGCCGCGCAGGCTCTTGCCGCCGTCGCATAGCGTCACCCCGAAGCCGTGCATGCGCAGGTAGTCGCCCACCATTTCGCGGGCCGGCGCTTCGTCGTCGACGATGATGATGTGGGGAGGCTGGCTCATGTCAGTTCGACTTCACGCAGGGCAGGTGGATGGAGAAGGTCGAGCCCTGGCCGGGGCCCGCGCTGTGCGCGGCGACGGAGCCGCCGTGCATGTCGACGATGCGCTTGACGATCGAGAGGCCAAGGCCGGTGGAGCTTTCGCCGGCGGTGGGCTTGGCCGACAGCCGCTGGAAGCGGCCGAACAGCCGGGCGATATCCTCGGGCGACAGGCCGGCGCCCTCGTCGTTGACGCGGATGGCGAGCGCATCGCTGTCCTGGTCCACCGCCAGCGCGATCCGCCCGCCGATTGGCGAGTATTTGATGGCGTTGCTGACGAGATTGTCGATCGCCTCGCGCATGCGGTCGGAATCGCACATCGCCATCTGGTTGGCCGGCGCCGACACGGTCAGGGTCTGCTGCTTGTTGACGGCGAGCGGCTGGTTGGCCTCGGCGACCTCGGCGACGAGCAGGGCGATGTCGACAGGCTCGCGGCGGATGGTGATGTCGAAGGCGTCCGCCATGGCGTCGGAAATCAGGTGGTCGACCATCACGGTCAGGCGTTTGGTGGCGTCGCGGATGTGGTCGACCTGGGTGGCGATATGCTCCTTGGCAGAATCGACGCCGAGCAGCTCGCTCAGCATCTCGGTGCGACCGAGGATGACGCCGAGCGGGTTCTTCAGGTCATGGGCGACAGTGCCCAGTACCTCGTTCTTGAAGGCGTTGGCGCGCTGCAGCCGCAGCCATTGCGACGACAGCCGCCGGTTCGCGGTCATCAGCGCCCGTGTGCGCTCGTTGACGCGGTCCTCGAGCTGGGTGTTGGCGTCGTGCAGCTGCTGATAGAGAATGACGTTATCGAAGGCGATCGACAGCCGGCTGCCGAAGATCTCGACCAGCGAACGGTCGGTGTCCGACAGTTCCTTGGCCGATTCCAGCAGCACCACCACCTCGCGGCCGCTGCCGGTGCGGACATAGAGCACGGTGCGGTGATCGGCGAAATCGTGCTTGCGGCGCTGGAATGCGGCCTCCACCATCCGCTTGAGGTCGGCATCGAGCAGTTGCGGTCCGCTGCGGCCGGAGAAGCGGCTGTAGCAGCCCGAGCCGGCCAGCACCGAGAACGATTCGCCGACGTCGCTGCCGTCGCGCAGCACCAGGATGCCGGCGCAGTCGACATTGAGCAGCGAGGCGATCTGGGTCAGCACGCCCTCGGCGAGGCGCTGCATCGAGCGGAAGTCGTACAAGGTCGACGCGGCGTCGATGATGATCTCGAGCCCGCGGCGGGTCTGCACCATGCGCTCGAGCTGCTGGTAGCTGCGCAGCGCTGCAGTCAGCGAGGTGAACAGCTTGTCGGCGGTCAGCTCGGTCTTGGCTTTGTAGTCGTTGATGTCGTAGTCGACGATGACGCGGCGCTCCGGCGCCTGGCCGGGCTGGCCGGTGCGCAGGATGATGCGCACGGTCTCGTTGCGCAGCTCGTTGCGGATGTACTGCACGAGGTCGAGGCCGGCGGAGTCGGTCTCCATGATGACATCGAGCAGCACCGCGGCGATGTCGTCATGGGCCTTCATCAGCTCGCGGCCGTCAGCCGCGGAATAGGCGGAGAGGATTTCCAGGCCCTGGCCGTTGAGACTGTAGTCGCTGAGCGCAAAGCGCGTGCCCTCGTGCACGGCATGGTCGTCGTCGATCACCGCGATCTTCCACCTGCGGCCGGTGTCGGCCTGCGGCGGATGGTCGGTATCGTCGATCAGATGGAGGACATCGTCCTGGTCGGCCATTGCCTGGTTCCGCGTTCCGTTGTGCTGTTGAGGGGCCCCGAGCCGGTTGCGACGTTTCTCGGGAGGATAATGCGAAAGACGGTGCCTTGTCCCGCCTTGGACTCGAGGCGGATGCGGCCGCCGAGCTGCTGGATCACGAGATTGTAGACGATATGCAGGCCAAGGCCGGTGCCGCCCTCGCTGCGCCGCGTGGTGAAGAACGGATCGAACGCCTGGCGCTGCACCTCGGCGGTCATGCCGATGCCGTCGTCGGCAAAGGTCAGCTCGACATCGTCGGTTCCGCGCGGCACAGCGGTGACGCGAATGGTGCCGACGCGCCCGTCGGGGAAGGCGTGGGTGGCGGCGTTCAGGAACAGGTTGGTGAGCACCTGGCCGTACGAGCCGGGATAGCTGTTCAGAGTGAGATTCTCCGGCACGTCGATCTCGACGGCGATCGGCGACTTCTTCAGCACCGGCCGCAGGCTGGCGATGATCTGGTCGGTCGCCTCGCGCAGGTCGAACTCGCGCTGCTCGGCATGGGAGCGGTCGACCGCCACCTGCTTGAACGACTGGATCAGCTCGCCGGCGCGCTGCAGGTTGCCGACCAGCTGCTGGGCTGCATCGCGCGACTGGCGGACGAATTCGTCGAGCTGCGAGCGCCGCAGCGGCGTGTTGGCGGCGAGATCGTCGGCGAATGCCTCGCTGCGCCGCGCAAAGCTCGAGGCGACGGTGAGGCTGATGCCGATGGGGTTGTTGACCTCGTGGGCGACGCCGGCGACGAGGCCGCCGAGCGCGGCGAGGCGCTCGGCGTCGATCAGGTTCTGCTGGGTCGCGCTGAGTTCGGCGAGCGCGCTTTCGGCGCGCTCCTTGGAGGCGCGCAGCTCTTCCTCGGCGGCGCGCTTGGCGATGGCGTTCTCGCGGAACACCTCGACCGAGCGGGCCATGGCGCCGACCTCGTCGGTCGCGCGCGTACCCTGCACCTCGCGGTCGAGGTCGCCGGAGGTGATCGCCTGCATCGAGGCCATGATCTGCTGCAGCGGCAGGCGGATACTGAGCGCGATGACGATGCCGGCGACGATGATCAGCGCGAGGAACAGCAGCGAGATCGACAGCACCTTGCGCGAGATGTCGGCCAGGGTCTTGTCGAATTTTTCCTGCGCCGCCTGCTCGCGCTGGCGCATTTTCACCGACAGGCCGTCGATGGCGGCGATGGTCTCGGCCTGGCTGGCGTCAATCGAGTTGCGCAGCAGCGCGGTGCGCGCGGCAAACTGGTCGCTGAGCTTGCCGAGCCCCTCGCGCAGCGCCTCGGTGCGCTGCTTCAGCCGCTGCAGCGCGATGCGCTGCAGGTCGTTCTCGGCAAGGTCGCTCATCACCGGGATGGTGCGCTCGATGGTCTCGGTGTTGCGGCGCGCCTCCTCGACCGATTCCGAGGCGAGCGACAGGTAGTAGGCATTGGCGGCGACCAGCATCGCGGTGAAGGCTTCGCGCGACTTGCCGAGCGCCGGCCAGATCAGCGCCTCGCGCCGGCCGGTCGCGCCCTCGATGATGGAGTAGAGCCCGGCCATGTCGCGGGCCGGGGTGAGCACCTGCTCCTCATAGGTCTTGGCGATGGTCGCCTGCACCGAGCGCAGCTCGCCGAAGCCGTCGAGGAAGGATTCGGTGACGCGTTCGAGCTCCGCCACCGAGCCCGACAGCATCGGGTCAGTGGAGGCGCGGCTCTTCAGCGTGCCGAGCACCGCCTCGCGCAGCAGCAGGATTTCGGCGAACAGGTCCGGGCTCGGCTGGTTGATGTAGCGATGGATCAGGTTCTGCAGCCGACCGGTCTCGCTCTCCAGCAGCGCCAGCACCTTGTCGGACTTGCGCACCTGGCGGACGTCGTCCCAGGCCGAATCCAGCACCTTGGCGCCGCTCCAGATCAGGCCGGCCAGCACCAGCACGACGGCGGAGTTCAGCGCGGCGATCGACAGGATGCGCCAGCGGATCGGGACCGCGCGGACCAGGTCGACGATGCTGAAGCGGCTGCGTGCGATCAGGGTGTTCGTGTCGCCGGTCGGCTGCGCCGCTTTGGGGATCGAGGGGGCGGTCGGCAACGTCGGGGCCCTCTGCTTATTGGACCTGGCGAATGCGCTGGATGAGAGCTGCCATCGCCGGATCGCTCAAGGCTTGCTGGTGGACGCCGGCCATCGCCTTCTCGAACGGCGCCCGGTCGAACTCGGTGATGATGGACACGCCGACGGCCTCGGCCTGCTGGCGCGATTTGTCCTCCAGCTCCTTCCATTTCTTGCGCATGAAGACGCTGGCTTCCTGGGCCGCCTGGCGGAACATGGCCTGGCCGCTCGGCGGCAGGCTGTCCCAGGCCTTCTTGGACATCACCAGCACCTCCGGGCTCATGGTGTGCTCGGTCAGCGTATAGTAGCCGGCATACTTGTAATGGTCCGTCGTGACATAGGAGGGCCAGTTGTTCTCGGCGCCGTCGATCAGTTTCGTGGCGAGGCCGGTACGGACCTGGCCGTAGGGCAGCTCCACCGGCTCGGCGCCGAGCGCCTTGATCATGTTGACCATCAGCGGCGACTGCTGCACGCGGATGCGCAGCCCTTTCAGGTCGGCGAGGGTGCGCACCGGCCGCACGCTGTTGTAGATCGAGCGCGCGCCGGAATCGAAGAAGGCAAGGCCGATGAAGCCATAGGGCTCGAAGCTCGCCAGAATCTCCTGGCCGATCGGCCCGTCGAGCACCTTGTTGAGATGATCGACCGAGCGGAACAGGAACGGCAGCGCCAGCACGTTCACGGCAGGAACGAAGCTGCCGATCGGCGCCACATTGGTGCGGTTGAGGTCGATGGCGCCGACCCGGGTCTGCTCGATCGTCTCCTTCTCCTCACCGAGCTGGTTGGAGTGGAAGACCCGGATCACATAGTCGCCATGGCTGCGCTCGGCGATCAGCTGTCCCATGTAGCGCAGCGCCTGGACGGTCGGATAGTCCTCGGCCTGGGTGTCGGCGGCGCGGAATTCGCGCGCTCCGGCCGGTCCGGTCAGCGCCGCAGCGGCAGCGGACAACAGCAGCGCCGTCAGCGGGTTACGGAGGGATCGGAGCAGCGACAACGCACCACCTCTCGGGCAATATCAATTTCGAAAAAGGCTGTTATGTAATCTTAGCAGAAAGCGTCCGGAACTGGCTATCTGGCGCTCTCGGGGACGGGAGACGGCGGTCTGATGGCATAATCGCCCTGCCAAGGGGTAAATGTCCTATGATCGGCGGGTGTTCCGGCGGCAGTTGGGCGGAGGCGGGGCAGTGAGGATCAGGACGGGGCGCAGCGGGCTGCTGGGGCGTCTGGCCGCGCTCGTCCTTTGGGCTGCACTGGTGCCAGCTCCGGCCCGCGCCGCCACCGACATCATCTGGTGGCACGCCATGCAGGGCGAACTCGGCCGCCAGATCGACAAGCTTGCCGACGATTTTAATCGAAGCCAATCGGACTTCCGCGTCGTTCCGGTGTTCAAGGGCAGCTACACCGAGACCGTCACCGCGGCGATCTTCGCGTTCCGCTCGCGCTCCCAGCCGGCGATCGTGCAGGTCAACGAGATCGCCACCGCGACCATGATGGCGGCCAAGGGCGCGACCTATCCCGTGTACGAGCTGATGCGGGACGAGGCCGAGCCGTTCTTTCCGATGGCCTATCTCCCTGCGGTCGCCAGCTACTACACCGATCTCGACGGCAACATGCTGTCGTTCCCGTTCAACGCCTCGACGCCGATCCTCTACTACAACAAGGATCTGTTCCGTGCGGCGGGATTGGACCCGAACGTGCCGCCCAAGACCTGGCCGGAACTCGGCGCCACAGCCGCGCGGCTGCGCGCTGCCGGCGTCGCCTGCGGTTTCACCACGCACTGGCCGTCCTGGGTCAATGTCGAGAACTTCTCAGCGCTGCACAACATCCCGATCGCGACCCGCGCCAACGGCATCGGCGGCCTCGATGCCGTGCTGACCTTCAACAACCTGCTGATGGTCCGCCATATCGCGCAGCTCGCGGAGTGGCAGAAGACCAAGGCCTTCGACTACAGCGGCCGCGGCACCACGGCGGAGCCGCGCTTTCAGCGCGGCGAATGCGGCATCTTCCTGGGATCGTCGGCGACCCGCGCCGATATCGTCGCGAATGCCAAGTTCGAGGTCGGCTATGGCATGCTGCCCTATTGGCCGGACGTGCCGGGCGCGCCGCAGAACTCGATCATCGGCGGCGCCACGCTGTGGGTGCTGAAGGACCGGCCGCGCGCCGAATACAAGGGCGTGGCGCGGTTCTTCGCCTATCTGTCGCGGCCCGAGGTGCAGGCTGCCTGGCACCAGCACACCGGCTATCTGCCGATCACCCGCGCTGCCTATGACTTGACCCGTAACCAGGGTTTCTACGAGCGCAACCCCGGCACCGTGATCTCGATCGAGCAGATCACGCTGAAGCCGCCGACCGAGAATTCGAAGGGGCTGCGGCTCGGATCGTTCGTACTGATCCGCGACGTCATCGAGGAGGAGCTCGAGCAGGCCTTCGCCGGCAAGAAGGGCGCGCAGGCCGCCCTCGACGGTGCGGTGGAGCGCGGCAACAAGCTGCTGCGGCAGTTCGAGCGCGCCAACCCCTGAGATGCCCCGCGCTCAGCGCAGCGCGTAGGAAATCGGCACGTTGAAGCTCATGGCGGCCTCCCGGATCTCCGGCGGGAAGGCGGGCAGCGGCCGGGCGCGGCGGATCAGCGCCATGGTTTCCGCATCCAGCGCCGGATGGCCGGAGGAGCGTCCGATCCGACTGCTCAGCACATGGCCGCCGCGGTTCACGGTGAAGCTCAGCGTCGCCACCCCGGTTTCGCCGCCGGCGCGGGAGGCGGCCGGATACTGCTTGAAGCGCTGCAGGTGTGCCGCCAGCATCGATCGGTAGGAGGCTGCGGCGGCCGTGGCGGCAGCACCGGAGGCGGCCGCATTCTGCTGCGGGGCGACGCGTTCGGCGCGCGGCGGGGCGGTGGTCTTCGGCGCCGGCGGCCGTTCGCTGGTTGTCTTGGCCTCGCGCAGCGGCTTGGTTTTCGACTTCACTGGTTCGGGCGTCGGCTTGGCTTTCTGCACCGGGGGGGCGGCGACCACGGGCGCGGGCTGCGGCGGCGTCGGGGCGATCATCTCGGGGGCGGGCTCGGGCGCGATCGGTTGCGAGGGAGCATCTGCCTCCTGCATGGTCGGCCCGGGCGCAAGGTCCTGGTCCTGCGGCTGCGGCGCCGCCGACGCTGGCGCCATGTCGATGAGCACCGCGGGAATGGTGGCTCCCGGCGTCGGCTGATTGGCGTGCCAGCCGACGATCGCGGCGAAGGCGCCGGCATGGACGGCCGCCATCATCAGCGCGGCCGGCGCCCAGCGCCGCAGTTCGCGATGAGGGGAGGGGATGTCGAGCGCGAACGCGGTCATCGCGGGCCCTCCCGGCCGTCGAGGCCGACCAGCGCAATCTTGAGGTAGCCGCAATCGCGCAGCAGGTTCATCACCTCCATCAGCTCGCCATAGCTGACGGCCTTGTCGGCGCGCAGGAAGATGCGCTCGTCCTTCTTGCCGGCGGTCGCGGCATCGAGCGCAGCAGAAAGACCGTCGCGTGGCGTTGCGGCCTCGCCGACCGCCAGCGTCAGGTCGGGCTTGACGCTGACGAACACCGGCTTGTCCGGGCGCGGCTGTTGCTCGGCGGTCGAGGCCGGCAGGTCGACGCCGACATCGACGGTCGCGAGCGGTGCCGCCACCATGAAGATGATCAGCAGCACCAGGATGACGTCGATGAAGGGCGTGACGTTGATGTCGTGGGTCTCGACCAGCTCATCATCGCCGGCGCGCCGACCGCCCAGCTTCACGGCCATGATCTACTCCGCGGCGCGGGCAATGTGAGGCAGGCGGCGACTCTGGTCGCGGCTGAGCAGCAGCAGCACCAGCGCGGAGGCGTCGCCGAGCCGCGCGCGGTAGCCTGTCGTGACGCGGGCGAGGTGATTGTAGATCACCACGGCGGGGATCGCGGCGACCAGGCCCATGGCCGTGGCGAGCAGCGCTTCGGCAATGCCCGGCGCCACCACCGCGAGATTGGTGGTGTTGGCTTCCGAGATGCCGATGAAGGAGTTCATGATGCCCCACACCGTGCCGAACAGCCCGACGAAAGGGGCGGTGGCGCCGATGGTGGCGAGCACGCCGGTGCCGCGGTTGATCTGGCGCACCAGCGCGTTCTCGACGCGTTCGAGCCGCAGCGCGACGCGCTCCTTCAGTCCGTCGTCGAAGACATGGCCCGAGAGCGCGGCTTCGCGTGCCGCCGACTGGATGATCCGGGCCACCGCGTCGTTACCGTCGCGGCAGGCGCGCGCCGCGTCCGGCAGCGTGATGTCGGTGTCGAGTGCGGCGAGGCGCTGCCGGGCGCGCCGGGTCGCGCGCATCAGCTCCAGCGTCTTGACCAGCCACACCGTCCAGGTGACCAGCGAGGCAAAGGCGAGCCCGACCATCACCGCCTTCACCACACGGTCAGCGTTGAGAAACATGCCCCAGGGCGAGAGATCGTGGGGCAGCAGTCCGGCAGCCGTCGCTGCGCCTGCCTGTGTCGCTGCGCTTGCCTGTGTCGCGGCGAGTGCGACGAGCGCGCCGGCGAGGATCACCGACAGGATGCGGCCGCGGGTCTGGCGCGCACGGTTTGCCGCATTGGCGCGGCAGGGCTGGTCCTGGTGCATCATGATGGAGAACGGTCCGAGACCTCGTGAGTGTCTCAAGGGTAGGCCGGCGAGCCTTGCGTGCTGTGCATGCTGGCGGATGGATTGCGATGGCGGCGGCTGTCGCGGGCGTGTCTTGTTGTAGTCGCAGCGATGTTGTCGCGGCAATTCACGGGGCCCGATTGAGTGGCGCGATTTGACGTATTCTTATTCTAAGCGCGTGAGCGGTCTGGCTTGGGTCGTGTGACGGAGGGGTCTTCGGGATCGTGCGGGGTGATTTCGAGGCAGGGATAAGATTTGCTTATATTTTGGGCAATTGCCGCGGGGTGTATGCAATGACCGCCACGGCGCGGGGGATCGTCGCCTGCGTCGTGCGTCTGAAATAGTCGAATTATATCAATTGATTATTCGTTGCTTCGGTCGCCGCGCCGCCTTGGCATGGTCCTTGCGAAGTCTTCTCCGTGACTGAGCGGAGAATCCCATGAAGCGTCGTGATTTCCTGAAAACTGCCTCGGGCCTTGCAGCCGGAGCGCTGGTGTCCGGGCCTGCGGTCTGGTCGAGCGCCAAGGCGCAGAGCCGGCAGGAGACGCTGCTGGTGGTCTCGGAAAGCGGGCCGAACAATCTCGACATCCATGGCGTCGGCACCAACGTGCCCGGCTACGAGGTGTCGTGGAATTGCTACGACCGCCTCATCAGCCACGAGATGAAGAGCGGTCCGGGCGGCGTGCCCTACTACGACCGCGACAAGTTCAAGCCCGAGCTCGCCGAGGACATGAATGTCGGCGACATGTCGGTCACCTTCAAATTGAAGAAGAACGCGACCTTCCATGACGGCACGCCGGTGACGGCGAAGGACGTCAAATGGTCGCTCGACCGCGCCGTCAGCGTCGGCGGCTTCCCGACCTTCCAGATGAGCGCGGGCTCGCTGACCAAGCCCGAGCAGTTCGTGGTGGTCGACGATCACACCGTGCGGGTCGACTTCCTTAACCGGGACAAGCTGACCATTCCTGACCTCGCGGTGATCGTGCCCTGCGTGGTGCATTCGGAGCTCGTGAAGAAGAACGCCACCGAAAAGGACCCCTGGGGCCTCGAGTTCACCAAGCAGCAGACCGCCGGCTCCGGCGCCTACAAGGTAACCAAGTGGACCGCCGGCACCGAAGTGGTGATGGAGCGCAACGACGCCTGGGTCGGCGGGCCGCTGCCCAAGATCAAGCGCGTAATCTGGCGCATGGTGCCGCAGTCCGGCAACCGCCGCGCGCTGCTGGAACGCGGCGACGCCGACATCTCCTACGAACTGCCGTACCGCGATTTCGCCGAGCTCAAGCAGTCCGGCAAGCTCGACATCGTGTCGCTGCCGTTCAGCAACGGCATCCAGTACATCGGCATGAACGTCACCAAGCCGCCGTTCGACAATCCCAAAGTGCGCCAGGCGCTGGCCTACGCCATGCCCTACCAGCGCATCGTCGACGCGGTGCTGTTCGGGCTCGCCAATCCGATGTTCGGCGCGCCCGCCGACAAGCCGACCGAGGTCGCCTGGCCGCAGCCGACCAAGTACGTCACCGACATGGCCAAGGCCAAGGCGCTGCTCGCCGAGGCGGGCTATCCCAACGGCTTCGAGACCACGCTGTCGTTCGACCTTGGCTTCGCCGTGGTCAACGAGCCACTGTGCGTGCTGGTGCAGGAGAGCCTGGCGCAGATCGGCATCAAGACCACGATCAACAAGATCCCCGGCGCCAACTGGCGCACCGAGCTGAACAAGAAGGAGATGCCGCTCTACACCAACGTGTTCTCGGGCTGGCTCGATTACCCCGAGTACTTTTTCTACTGGTGCTATCACGGCAACAATTCCGTCTTCAACACCATGAGCTACAAGTCGCCGCAGATGGACAAGCTCATCGACGGCGCCCGCGCGGCCGCGGCCGTCGGCGACACCGCGGCCTACGATGCCGACGTCAGGGGCTTCGTCGATCTCGCCTTCACCGACATGCCGCGCATTCCGCTGTATCAGCCGTTCGTCAACGTCGCGATGCAGAAGAACGTGTCCGGCTACCAGTACTGGTTCCACCGCCGGCTCGACTACCGCACCCTCGTGAAGGCGTGAGAGGGAGCGAGGCGGCACCATGCTCGGCCTGATCGGCAAGCGCCTGATGTTCGCGATACCCAGCCTGATCGGCGTCGTGATCGTGACGTTCCTGCTGACGCGTGCGTTGCCGGGCGATCCGGCGGCGTACTTCGCCGGACCTGCGGCGACCAAGGAGGCGGTCGAGCAGATCCGCAAGAAGCTCGGCCTCGACAAGCCGCTGATCCAGCAGTTCATCGGCTACACGGCCGATCTCGCCCATGGCGATCTCGGCACGTCGCTGACCACCGGGCAGCCGGTCGCCGCCGAGATCCGCAACCGCCTGCCGGCGTCCGCCGAGCTGACGCTGCTCGGCCTCGTGCTGTCGGTGGTCATCGCGATCCCGCTCGGCATCGCCGCGGCGGCGCGGCCGGGCTCACTGGTCGATCACGTCTGCCGCATCACCACCACGGCGGGCGTCTCGCTGCCGGTGTTCTTCACCGGCCTCGTGCTGGTCTATGTGTTCTACTTCCGGCTCGGCTGGGCGCCGGCGCCGCTCGGGCGGCTCGATGTCTACGCCACCGCGCCGCCGACCATGACCGGCTTCTATCTCTTCGACAGCCTGGTCGCGCGCGACGGCGAGGCGTTCCGCTCGGCGCTCAGTCAGATCATCCTGCCGGCGGCGACGCTGGCGATCTTCTCGCTGGCGCCGATCGCGCGCATGACCCGCGCGGCGATGCTGGCGGTGCTGGCGTCGGACTTCGTCCGCACCGCGCGGGCGAGCGGGCTGTCGCCGGGCACGGTGACCGTCACCTACGCCTTCCGCAACGCCATGCTGCCGGTGATCACCACGCTCAGCATGGTGTTCTCGTTCCTGCTCGGCGCCAATGTGCTGGTGGAGAAGGTGTTCGCCTGGCCGGGCATCGGCTCCTATGCCGTCGAGGCGCTGATCGCCTCCGACTTTGCCCCGGTGCAGGGCTTCGTGCTGACCATGGCGGTGATGTACGTGCTGCTCAACCTGCTGATCGACATTCTCTATGGCGTCATCGACCCGCGCGTGAGGCTCGAGGGATGAGTATCGCTGCTCCCGCAACCGACGTATCCGCACAGGCCCGCCCGTCACGCTTCGCGGCGACTGCCCAGCACGCGCGCTACGTACTGTCCGAAAATCCGGTGACGGCATTCGCCTTCATCCTGCTGCTGGTCATCGTGCTCGCGGCGCTGGTCGGGCCGTGGCTCGTGCCCTACGATCCGCTCGCCAGCGACACCGCGGCCGCACTGAAGCCGCCGACGGTGGCGCACTGGTTCGGCACCGACCAGCTCGGCCGCGACATCTTCAGCCGCGTTGTCGTCGCCACTCGGCTCGACCTGTTCATCGCGGTCGCCTCGGTGGTGCTGGTGTTCCTGCTCGGCGGCCTTGCCGGCGTCGCCGCCGGCTATTTCGGCGGCTGGACCGACCGCATCGTCGGCCGCGTCGCCGACACCATCATGGCGTTCCCGCTGTTCGTGCTGGCGATGGGCATCGTCGCCGCGCTCGGCAACACCGTGCAGAACATCATCATCGCCACCGCCATCGTGAATTTCCCGCTCTATGCGCGGGTCGCGCGCGCCGAGGCCAACGTCCGCCGCGAGGCCGGTTTCGTGCAGGCCGCGCGGCTGTCGGGCAATGGCGAGATGCGCATCGTGCTCGGCCATATCCTGCCCAACATCATGCCGATCATGATCGTGCAGATGTCGCTGACCATGGGCTACGCCATCCTCAATGCCGCGGGCCTGTCGTTCATCGGCCTCGGCGTGCGGCCGCCGACCGCGGAATGGGGCATCATGGTCGCCGACGGCGCCGCGTTCATGGTGTCCGGCGAGTGGTGGATCGCGCTGTTTCCCGGCCTTGCGCTGATGGTCGCGGTGTTCTGCTTCAACCTGCTTGGCGACGGCCTGCGCGACATCGTCGATCCGCAGCGGAGGACTTGACGCGATGGCCGCCATTCCCTTGCTCGACGTCCGCGATCTCACGGTCGAATTCGCCACCCGCCGGGGCCCGGTGCAAGCGGTGCGCAGCGTCGACATTTCCGTCGCCAAGGGCGAGACCCTCGCCATTGTCGGCGAGTCCGGCTCCGGCAAGTCGGTGACGTCCTATGCGGTGATGCGCATCCTCGATCGCGCCGGCCGCATCGCCGACGGCGCGATCTGCTTCTCCGGCATCGACATCGGCTCCGCATCGGAAGCGCAGATGCGTGATCTGCGCGGCCGCGAGATCTCGATGATCTTCCAGAACCCGCGCGCCGCCCTCAATCCCATCCGCAAGGTAGGCGAGCAGATCGAGGACGTGCTGCGCCAGCACGCCCAGGCCTCGAGCGCCGAGCGCGCGGAGAAGGCGATCGCGGCGCTGGAGCAGGTCCGCATCGCGCGGCCGCGCGAGCGCTACCATGCGTATCCGTTCGAGCTGTCGGGCGGCATGTGCCAGCGAGTCGTCATCGCGCTGGCGCTCGCCTGCAATCCGCAGCTCCTGATCGCCGACGAGCCGACCACAGGCCTCGACGTCACCACCCAGAAGGCGGTGATGGACCTGATCGTCGACCTGACGCGGCAGCGCGGGCTGTCCACCATTCTCATCACCCATGATCTCGGCCTCGCGGCGGCGTATTGCGACCGCGTGGTGGTGATGGAGAAGGGCCGCGTGGTGGAGACCGCGGTCGCCGCCGACGTGTTCGCCCGGCCGGCTCATCCCTACACCCGCAAGCTGATGCGGGCGACGCCGCGGCTCGGCGTTGGCCTGCGCGACCTGCTGCCCGAGGATGAAAACCTGCCCACCGTCGCGACGGCGGTACCGGTCGCGAGCGGGCCCGTAGTGGTGACGCCGCCGCTGCTGCTGGTCGACAAGCTGGTGAAGGATTATCCGCGCCAGGGCGCGTCGGCCTCGCTCAGCCGCCTGTTCGGCAAGCGGCCGCCGGTCGAGCCGGATCGCTTCCGCGCGGTGGACGGCATCAGTTTCACCATCGGCCGCGGCGAGAGCGTCGGCCTTGTCGGCGAGTCCGGCTGCGGCAAGTCCACGACCTCGATGATGGTGATGCGGCTGCTCGATCAGACCTCGGGGCGCATCGCGTTCGACGGCGAGGAGATCGGCAACCTGCTGCCGAAGGCGTTCGCGCGCTCAGCCTTGCGCCGCCGCATCCAGATGGTGTTCCAGGACCCGACCGACAGCCTCAATCCGCGCTTCACCGCGGCGCGCGCCATCGCCGACCCGATCCTGCGCATGGGCGAGCCGATGAGCCGCTCCGCGCTGCGCGCGCGCTGCGAGGAACTCGCGGTCCAGGTCGGCCTGCCGGTGGCGCTGCTCGAGCGCTTCCCGCACCAGCTCTCCGGCGGCCAGAAAGCGCGTGTCGGCATCGCCCGGGCGATTGCGCTGAAGCCCGACCTCGTCATCCTCGACGAGCCGACCGCTGCGCTGGACGTCTCGGTGCAGGCGGTGGTGCTCAACCTGCTGCAGGACCTCAAGCAGTCACTCGGCATGAGCTATCTGTTCGTCTCCCATGACCTGAACGTGGTGCGGCTGCTGTGCGATCGTGTCATAGTCATGCGCGCGGGCCGGATCGTGGAGCAGGGACCCGCCGCAGCGGTGCTGGCCGCGCCGCAGGCCGACTACACCCGCGAACTCCTGGCGGCGATCCCGCATCCGCCGGCACAGGATCAACCGATGACCGTGAACCCGTGATAGTGGCAAGCTGACATGACCCCGGATCAACTCGATGCCTACATCGCGGCCGCGTCCGCCGCGCTCGACCTTCCCGTCACCGAGGCGTGGAAGGGCGCGGTGCGGGCCAACCTCGCAGTGACGCTGCGCTTCGCCCGCCTCGTCGACGACTTCCCGCTGCCCGACGAGGCCGAGCCGGCCGATCTGTTCAGGGCCTGAGGTCATGACTCAGGACAATCTCCAAAGTGGTTGGGCCTCCGCCGGCGAGATCGCCGACGCGGTCGCTGCCGGCCGTCTCACCGCCCGCCAGGCTGCCGAGACCGCGCTCGGGCGCATCGCCGCTCATGACGGCGTGCTCAATGCCTTCACCGATGTCACCGCCGAGCGCGCGCTGGCGCGCGCCGACGCGGTCGACGCCGCGCTCGCCCGCGGCGAGGCGGTCGGTCCGCTGGCCGGCGTGCCGTTCGCGGTCAAGAACCTGTTCGACGTGCAGGGACTGCCGACGCGCGCCGGCTCGAAGATCAACCGCGACCGCCCCGCGGCGCCGCGCGACGCCACCCTGGTGGAGCGGCTGGAGGCGGCCGGCGCGGTGCTGGTCGGCGCGCTCAACATGGGCGAATACGCCTATGACTTCACCGGCGAGAACATCCACGACGGCGCCTCGCGCAATCCGCACGATCCGACGCGGATGACCGGCGGCTCGTCCGGCGGCTCCGGCGGCGCGGTGGCGGGCGGCCTCGTGCCGCTGTCGCTGGGCTCCGACACCAACGGCTCGATCCGCGTGCCGTCGTCGTTCTGCGGCTTGTTCGGCCTCAAGCCGACCTACGGCCGGCTGTCGCGGGCGCGCTCGTTCCCGTTCGTCTCGAGCTTCGACCATCTCGGGCCGCTGGCGCGCAGCACCCGCGATCTCGCGCTGGCCTATGACGCCATGCAGGGCCCGGATGCGGACGATCCGGCCTGCGCCGCGACGTCAGTCGAGCCGGTCGCGGCGCAGCTCGTGCGCGGCCTCGACGGACTGCGGATCGCGGTCGCCGGCGGTCATTTCCGCACCGCGCTGTTTCCGGAGGCGGTCGAAGCCGTTGCGCGAGTGACGCGTGCACTCGACGTCACGCGCGAGGTGGAGTTGCCGGAGGCGGCGCGGGCCCGCGCGGCCGCGTATGTGATCTCCACGGCGGAGGGCGCCGCGCTGCATCTCGATCGGCTGCGCCATCGCGCCATCGACTTCGATCCCGCCGTGCGCGACCGGCTGATCGCCGGCGCCATGGTGCCGGCGCCCTATGTCGAGCGGGCGCAGAAATTTCGTCGCTGGTACCGCGAGCAGGTGCTGGCGCTGTTCCGCGAGGTCGACGTCATTATCGCGCCGGCGACGCCCTGCGTCGCGCCGCAGCTCGGGCAGGTCAACTTCGTGCTCGACGGCGTCGAGCTGCCGGTGCGCGCCAATATTGGCATCCACACCCAGCCGATCTCGTTCATCGGCCTGCCGGTGGTGGCGGTGCCGCTGCCGCTGTCGCCGCTGCCGATCGGCGTGCAGATCATCGCCGCGCCATGGCGCGAGGACGTCGCGCTGCGGGTCGCGTTCGCGCTCGAGCAGCAGCGCGTCGCCGCGTCGCCGCGGCCGAAACAGTTCTAGGGAGGTTGTTGTTCATGGAAGTCGATCTGCCGGATGTGGTTGCCGAGGTGGAGGCGGCGTTCGCCCGCTATGAGGCGGCGCTGGTGTCCAACGATGTCGCCACCCTCGATGCGCTATTCCGCGACGATCCGCGCACACTACGCTATGGCGGGGGAGAGAATCTCTACGGCTATGCCGCGATCAAGGCGTTTCGTGCCGGCCGCTCGCCGGCCGGGCTCGCGCGCGAGCTCAGCCGCACGGTGATCACCACCTATGGCCGCGACATGGCGGTCGCCTCCACGCTGTTTCACCGTGCGTCGGCGCCGGACAAGGTCGGCCGGCAGATGCAGACATGGGTGCGATTCGCCGATGGCTGGTACATCGTCGCCGCCCATGTCAGCGTGATCGCGAAGCCTCGGGACGAGCAAGGCTGATGGCCGCATGACCTTCGACGACACCATTGTGGGGACACGCTCAGGCCTTGCTGCGGATCGCAGCGACGCCGGCCGCGGCGATCGCGCCGCCATCGGCACCGGCAAGGTGACGCTGGCGGAGGAGCTGCGGCTGCAGCTCGCCGATGACATCGTGCGTGGTGCGCTGTTGCCCGGCGCGGCCCTCGACGAGAGCGATCTCGCGCGGCGATTCAAGGTGTCGCGCACGCCGGTGCGCGAGGCGCTGCGGCAGCTGGTCGCCAGCGGTCTTGTGGAGTCGCGGGCCCACCGCGGCGCGGTGGTCGCGCGGCCGAGCGTCGAGCGGCTCAACAGCATGTTCGAGGCGATGGCGGAGCTCGAGGCGCTGTGCGCGGGCCTTGCGGCGGAGCGGATGTCGCCGACCGAGCGGCACGGGCTCGAGGCGCTGCACGAACAGCTGCGGGTGCTGAGCTACGCCGGCGATCCGCAGCGGTTTCACCACGTCAACGAGCAGTTCCACAACGCGATCTATGCGGGATCGCGCAACACCTATATTGCTGAGATGACGCTGGCGACACGGGTGCGGGTGCAGCCGTTTCGCCGCGCCCAGTTCCGCAACCTCGGCCGTCTGGCGAAGTCCCAGGCCGAGCACGACCGCGTCGTCGTCGCCATCATGCGCGGCGACCGCACCGGCGCCGCCGCCGCAATGCGCGACCACATTGATCTCGTGCGCGGCGAATACGAGATCTACGCGGATTCGGTGTAGGCCGGGTGGCAAAACGTTCTGCGTCATGCGCGGGAGTGGTTTGGCGCTATCGGTTCTATATTTAGCGCATCCCCATTCGCTGCGTCATGCGCGGGCTTGACCCGCGCATCCAGCTTTCCTCCCAGCTTCAAGCTGGATCACCGGGTCTCGACGCGGAGCCTGTCATCGGGCCGCGCGTTCGCGCGGACCCGTTGGCGTCGGCCCGGTGATGACGCTGATATGCCCGGCCGGTGCCTGTCATCCTCCGAGCGCTTCATTACCCCTGCGCTGCAATAAACGCGCGCCAGCCGCCGAACGACGAGATGTCGCGGGCGCCACTGAGCGCGGCGGGCTCGACCAGGAAGCCTTTCACGAGGCGGCCGTCGGCGAGACGGATCGAGCCGATGCCGAGCGGCGGCGGGATCGCGGCGACGAAGGCGCCGAACGCAGCGGGCGACAATGTGTAGACCTCCAGGGCGATCGCGGCGCCGGCACCGGCTTCGACCCGGAGCAGGCCGGGCTTCGGCGGCGTGGTGCCCGCGAGGGCGTAGAGCTTGTAGTCCGGCGCGGTGACGGTCGTCTCCATGAGTGTCGCGTCGAGCGCGGCGAGCTCGCCGTTGAGCGGCATGCCCGATAGATGCGCGCCGACCACCGCGATCGCGATGCCTTCCGTCTTCGTTGCCGCCGGCCGCAGCGGCGGCTGCGGCAGCGCATTGGCACCCACGGGCAACTGCGTGTCGGCATGGAAGACGCGGCCGATCGCGGCGAGTGCGGCGTCGCGCCCGGCGGGCGCCAGCAGCGTCACGCCGAACGGGATGCCGTCGTCGCGCATCGCGGCGGGCACGGCGAGGCCGCAGAGGTCCAGCAGGTTGACGAAATTGGTGTAAGTGCCGAGCCGGCTGTTGAGCGTGATCGGGTCGGCGAGCACCTGCGCCGTGGTGTAGGCGGTCGGCGCCGTCGGCAGCAGCAGCGCGTCGATGCCGGCGAACGCCGTGCGGGCGACGGCGCGCAGGGCCTCGAGGCGGTAGAACGCGGCGAAGGCGTCGGCGGCGCTGGGGCGTGCGCCGGCGATGGTGATCTCGCGCGTCACCGGATGGATCGCCTCGGGTGCGGAGGCCAGCAGGTCGCGGATGACGAGGTAGCGTTCGGCCACCCACGGCCCCTCGTACAGCAGCCGCGCTGCCTCGTAGAATGGCTCGAGATCGATCTCGACCTTGGTCGCGCCGAGCCGCGCGAGACGCGCGAGCGCCGCATCATAGCCGGCCTCGGAGGCGCGGTCGCCGAAGAACACCAGTTGTCCCGGACGCGGCACGCCGATGCGCAAGCCCGCCGGCAGGTCGCCGACGGCGCCAAGCGGGCGGTCGCGCGAGAACGGATCGGCGGCGTCGGGACCGGCCATCACGGCGAGCGCGGCGGCCGCATCGTCGGTCGTGAGCGCGAAGATCGAGACGCAGTCGAGGGTGCGGCACGCCGGCACGACGCCGGCGGTGGAGATCATGCCGACGCTCGGCTTCAGCCCAACGATGTTGTTGAGCATCGCCGGTACGCGGCCCGATCCGGCGGTGTCGGTGCCGAGCGCGAGCGGCACGAGGCCGGCCGCGACCGCGACGGCCGAGCCCGAGCTCGAGCCGCCGGGCACGAGATCAGGATGCACCGGGTTCTTCGGAATGCCGTAGGGCGAGCGCACGCCGACGAGGCCGGTGGCGAACTGGTCGAGATTGGTCTTGCCGACGACGATGGCGCCGGCCGCGCGCAGCTTCGCCACCGCGGTGGCGTCGCGCGTCGGGGTATAGGCGAATGCGGGGCAGGCAGCGGTGGTCGGCAGGCCGGCGACGTCGATGTTGTCCTTCACCGCCACCGGCACGCCATACAGCGGCAGCTTGGCGGCATCCTTGCCCGCGAGCGCGCGCGCCTCGGCGATGGCGTCGGCCTCGTCGCGCAGGCTGATGAAGACGGCGGGGTCATCATGGGCGCGGATGCGCTGGAAGCTGCGCGCCACGGTATCAGTGGGCGTCGTGGTTCCGGAACGGTGGGCGGCAACGATCTGGTCGATGGTTTCGATCACGCGGGAGTCCATTGTCAGCGGGAAAGTCGGTTACGCGGTGGCCGGGACGGCCGGGTCCATGGCGGCGAGGGCTGCGGCCGAGCCGCTGACCCAGCCGAAGATGCCGCCCTGCGCCTTGATCATCTGCAGGCCGGCCTCGTGAAATTGCGGGAAGTACGATGCGCAGCAATCGGCGAGCACGATGCAGCGGAAACCGCGGTCATTGGCCTCGCGCACCGTGGTGTTGACGCACACCTCGGTGGTGACGCCGCCGACCAGCAGCGTGTCGATGCCGCGCTGCGCCAGCAGCTTGCCGAGCGGCGTGGCGTAGAACGCGCCCTTGCCGGGCTTGTCGATGACGATCTCGCCGGGGGCGGGCGCCAGCGCGGGCACGATGTCGTGGCCGGCCTCGCCGCGGATCAGGATGCGGCCCATCGGGCCGGGATCGCCGATGCGCAGCCGCGGCGCGCCGCGCGCCACCTTGGCCGGCGGGGCGTCGGAGAGGTCGGGCAGGTGCCCTTCGCGGGTATGGATGATGGTCAGGCCGCGGGCGCGCGCCGCCGCCAGCATCGCCGCGCAGGGCGCGACAGCGCCCTGCAGGCGCGAGACATCGTTGCCAAGCGTCTCGCCGAAGCCGCCGGGCTCGAGAAAGTCGCGCTGCATGTCGATCAGCAGCAGGGCCGTCGTCGCCCAGCGCACGTCGATCGCGTCGGGCTCGGCCGCGATCCGGCCGGTCGGGGGCAGCGTTTGCGTCACAGGCTCCTCCTGCGGCAAAGGGGAGCGGAGCCGGCTCGGCCGGCCCCGCGTGGTCCTCTGCGAAGCAAGGGGCATGCCATTGTGTACAATGGTATCCAGGGGTGTGGAATTTAAAATTTTTCTAATTATACCATATACTTATATTTGTGCAGGCGAGTCGTTCGCGATGCTGTCGATCGAGCTTTCTGCCTAATTCAAGGGCAGTGCGCGCAGGCGCCTC
Organism: Pseudomonadota bacterium; assembly: GCA_040756765.1. Classification (GTDB taxonomy): domain Bacteria; phylum Pseudomonadota; class Alphaproteobacteria; order Rhizobiales; family Xanthobacteraceae; genus Bradyrhizobium_A. The sequence continues at coordinate 275,291 of JBFLYG010000002.1, forward strand.
TCCTGAAAAATTTTTCATCATCAATTTGCATTATATTGCATATAGGCTGTGATCTCGCGTAAGCAGAGGACATAACGCGCCGCCGGGCCAACGCCCGCCACTGCAATGCCGGCGCGCCCAGGGGTTGGGAATCGAGGGGAGGAAAGCATGGCTTTCGCTGAGGCTGCCTCGCGTGCACAGGCCGCGGATCTGTTCGCGCCGCCGCAGACACAGATCGCGCGCCGGCCCGACGGCAGTATGCTCCTGACCTCGCCTGTGCCGCTCGCGCCTGCCGCGCGGTGTGTCGGCGACTGGCTCGAGGACTGGGCGCGCCGCCGCCCCGACCACATCTTCCTTGCCGAACGCGCCGACCCAGCGCAGCCCTGGCGCACGGTCAGCTATGGCGACGCGCTGCGGCAGGTCCATGCCATTGCCGCGTGGATCCTCGCCCGGCGGCTGTCGGCCGAGCGGCCGCTCGTGATCCTTTCGGACAACGGCATCGCGCACGGGTTGTTCACGCTCGCGGCGATGCATGTCGGCGCGCCGGCGGCGGCGATCTCGCCGGCGTACTCGCTGGTCTCGAAGGACTTCGACAAGCTCAAGGGGATGATCCGCCTGCTCGATCCCGGCGCGATCTTCGTCGCTGATGCGGCAGCGTTCGCGCCGGCGCTGGCGGCGATTGCCCCGCTGCATACCGCGGCGGTGGTGGCGAGCGCGACCCACGGCGCCGCTGGCGTGATCGCCTTCACCGATGTCGCGGCGACGCTGCCGAGCGGCGACGTGGCGCGGGCGTTTGCGCGTCTCGGTCCGGACACCATCGCCAAGTTCCTGTTCACGTCGGGCTCGACCGGCGCCCCCAAGGCGGTGATCAACACCCATCGCATGCTCACCACCAGCCAGGCCGCCAAGGCGCAGGTCTGGCCGTTCCTCAACGATGCCGACCTCGTGATGCTCGACTGGCTGCCGTGGAGCCACACCTTCGGCGCCAACCACAACTTCAACATGGCGCTGCGCAACGGCGGCACGCTGTATATCGACAGCGGCAAGCCGGTGCCGCAGTTGTTCGCCACTTCGCTCGCCAACCTGCGCAGCGTCATGCCGACGGTGTATTTCAACGTGCCGCGCGGCTTCGACATGCTGATCGCGGCGCTGCGCGACGACGAGGCGCTGCGCCGTCGCTTCTTCGGCGAGGTGCGGGCGGTGTTCTACGCCGGCGCGGCGTTGCCGCAGAACCTGTGGGACGCGCTGGAGGCACTGTCGATCGCGACCGTCGGCCGCGCCGTGCCGATGGTGTCGGCGTGGGGCTCGACGGAGACCTCGCCGCTCGCCACCGACTGTCATTTCCAGGCGGCGCGCTCCGGCAATATCGGCGTGCCGATCCCGGGCACCGAGATCAAGCTGGTGCCGTCGGGCGACAAGCTCGAGGTGCGGGTGCGCGGGCCGAACGTCACGCCGGGCTACTGGAAGGCGCCCGATGTCACGGCGCAGGCCTTCGACGAGGAGAACTTCTATCGCATCGGCGACGCGGTGACGTTCGCCGATCCCGAGCGCCCCGAGCGCGGCCTGTTCTTCGATGGCCGCGTCAGCGAGGACTTCAAGCTGACATCGGGCACATGGGTGAATGTCGGGACGCTGCGTGTCGCCGGCATCGCGGCGCTGGCGCCGGTGGCGCAGGACATCGTGGTGTGCGGCCATGGCCGCGACGATGTGCGCTTCCTGGTGTTTCCCAACCTCGCCGCCTGCCGCGCGCTTGCCGGGCTTGCTGACGACCGTCCGGTGGCCGAGGTGCTGGCGCATGGCGCCGTGCGCGAGGCGGTCGGCCGCGGGCTTGCGACGCTGAAGGCGCAGGGCGGCGGCTCCTCGACCTTTGCCACCCAGGCGCTGCTGCTGCACGAGCCGCCCTCGGTCGACGGCGGGGAGATCACCGACAAGGGCTATATCAACCAGCGCGCGGTGCTGACCCGGCGGGCCGACCTGGTGCAACGCCTGGTCGAGGGGGCTCCGGCAGACTGCATCACGTTGTAAGGCCGCTGCCGGACGCCGGGCCAGCGCGGCTGGGCGGTGATCATTACAGTAACCTTACGTTGGCCGGACAAAGCCGGATTGTTGCAGGGCGCAGCAAGATTGCCGCCCGGCGCCCGCAAGCATTCGCCGCTTGTCAACAGCGTGATCGCTGTGGTCAATAGGCGCATTCGACTCCCGGGGGCGACAGGGGCGAGCGTGCGAGAATTTGCAGAGATGGCCGAGTGGCTCGGCCGCCAGAATCTATTTCATGACGAATGCGTCGAGACATTGCCTGATCCGGCCTTCCGGGCCGAGGGCAGGCGGCTCGTTTCCTTCAGCACCAACAACTATCTGTCGATCGCGTCGAGCGCGCGCATGGTTGCTGCCGCGAGGCGGGGGCTGGAGCGCTACGGTGTCGGCAACTGCGAGTCGCGGCTGCTCGGCGGCAACCTTGCCGTCTATGACGAGCTCGAGGCCAAGCTCGCGGCCTGCAAGGGCAAGGATGCTGCCGTGCTGTTTGCCACCGGCTATGTGGCCAATCTCGGCGTGCTCTCCACCATTCCGCAGACGTCGAAATATGCCCGCATCTATGGCTTTGCGGGCTCGCGCGAATACACCTACGCCTATTTCTGCGACGAGCTGAACCACGTCAGCATCCGCGAAGGCGTGCGGATGTCCGGCGCGGCGCGGGCGACCTACCGCCATCTCGATCTTAACCATCTCGAGGCGCTGCTCAAGAAGTCGCCGGCCACGACCAAGATCATCGTCACCGACGGTGTGTTCAGCCAGGACGGCGATATCGCGCCGCTGCCGGATCTGCTGCAACTCGCGGAGCGCTATGACGCCACGCTGTATGTCGACGATGCCCATGGCACCGGTGTGCTCGGTGAGCACGGCGGCGGTATCGCCGAGCATTTCGGCGTCAACAGCGAGCGCCTGATCTACATGGGCACGCTGAGCAAGGCCTATGGCGGCATCGGCGGCTTCATCGCCACCGAAACGCATATCGCGAAGGCGATTCGCCTTGCCTGCTCGGCCTACGGCTTCACCTCGACCCTGCCGCCGGACCAGGCGGTGGCGCTCTGCGAGGCCGTCGACATGGTGATCGACGAGCCCGAGCGGCGCGCCCGGCTGTGGGACAACCAGCGCTACTTCGTGTCGCGGATGTCGGAGCTGTCCTACCCGCTGGTGTCGACGGAATCGCCGATCGTGCCGATCCTGGTCGGCCACGAGGATGCGGCAGACGCGCTGGCGCAGGCGCTTGCCACGATGAACATCTATGTCGACGCCGTCCGCTTTCCGGCGGTGCCGCTGCGCAAGGCGCGCCTGCGCGTCCAGCTCAACGCCGGGCATAGCCACGCCGACATCGATCGGCTGATCGATGCCTTGCGGGCGCACGAGCATCATCTGGAAGCCATGCTGGCGGCGCCGGCGCGGGCGACCGAGGACCTCGCCAATCCCTGAGGGCGCGGGCCATGGGCTCGCGCGGATCGACTTTCTTGTGAGGCGGGGGCGGGCGCTGTCCGGCCCCGTGGCGTCTTGCCGCGCCGATCGCGACGTCGCGCGGGCGTTGACCTGAATTATATTTCTTGATTTCGGTCGCTCCTGCGAATTATGGTGCATCCCCACAATCACAAGAAGACGCGGCGCCGTTCGTGACGGAGCCGGCACGCGGGGTGCGGTCCCTGCGAACGGCCGGACCATCGGCGCCAGCGCACATCAAAAACGAGGGAGAAACGCTGATGTCCGATCGCAGAACGCTGTTGCGCGTGACCCGCCGTAGCCTGTTGTCCGGTGCCGCAGGAGCGGCGACGCTCGCGGTGGCGCCTCGCTTGATGACCCCGGCCATTGCCCAGGCCGCGCCGTTCAAGGTCGGTCTGATGCTGCCTTACACCGGGACCTACGCGAAGCTTGGCCAGTTCATCGATGACGGCTTCCGTCTCTATGTCGAGCAGAAGGGCGGCAAGCTCGGCGGCCGCGAGATCGCCTTCGTGCAGGTCGACGACGAGTCGAAGCCGGAAGCGGCGACCGATAACGTCAACCGCCTGATCGGTCGCGACAAGGTCGACCTCGTGGTCGGCACGGTGCACTCCGGCGTCGCGATGGCGATGGTCAAGGTCGCCCGCGACACCAACACGCTGCTGATCATCCCCAATGCCGGCGCCAACGATGCCACCGGTCCAGCCTGCGCGCCCAACATCTTCCGCTCGTCGTTCTCGAACTGGCAGACCACGTTCCCCGCCGGCAAGGTGATGGTCGATGCCGGTCTCAAGAACGTCGTCACCATCACCTGGCGCTACACCGCCGGCCAGGAGATGATCGGCGCGTTCGCCGAAAACTTCACCAAGAACGGCGGCAAGATCGTCGAGCAGTTGACGCTGCCGTTCCCGGAGGTCGAATTCCAGGCGCTGATCACCCAGATCGCGTCGCTGAAGCCCGATGCGGTGTTCAGTTTCTTCGCCGGCGGCGGTGCGGTGAAGTTCGTCAAGGACTATGCGGCGGCGGGCCTCAACAAGAGCATTCCGCTGTATGGCGCGGGCTTCCTCACCGACGGCACGCTGGAGGCGCAGGGCGCGGCGGCGAACGGCATCCGCACCACGCTGCACTACGCCGACAACCTCGACAATCCCGCCAACATCGCCTTCCTCAAGGCGTTCAAGGGCAAGACTGGCAAGGACGGCGACATCTACGCGGTGCAGGGCTATGACGCTGCCGCGATGCTCGATGTCGGCCTGACCGCGGTGCGGGGCGATGCTGCCGCACGCGACACGCTGGTCAAGGCGATCGGCGCCGCCAAGATCGATTCGCCGCGCGGCCCGCTGAGCTTCAACAAGGCGCACAATCCGATCCAGAACATCTACCTGCGCGAGGTGCGCAACGGCCGCAACGAGCTGGTGTCGGTCGCCCAGGCCAATGTCGACGACCCGGCGCGCGGCTGCAAGCTGACGTGAGGCATCGATATCCGGCACAGTGCGGTGGCGTGATGGAGCCGAGGTGTTTCGCCACCCGCCGCCGTCATGCCCGGACTTGATCCGGGCATCCAGCTTGTCAGGTATCCACGGCAAGCTGGATTGCCGGATCAAGTCCGGCAATGACGCAGTAGGTGGAGATGCGTTTCCTCACTCGATAGCGCTTACAGGATCGTCCTGATGGATCTCGTCACTTTCGGCGTGCAACTGCTCAATGCCCTGCAGTACGGCATGGTGCTGTTCCTGGTCGCGAGCGGGCTGACGCTGGTGTTCGGCATTCTCGGTGTGATCAATCTCGCGCACGGCGCGTTCTACATGCTGGGCGCCTACCTCGCGTACTGGATCGCGGCCTACAGCGGCAGCTTCTGGCTGGCGCTGGTCGGCGGTGTGGCCATCGCCTTCGTCGTCGGCCTTGCGCTGGAGGTGGTGTTCGTGCGGCGGCTGTATGGCCGCGACCACCTCGCGCAGGTGCTGCTGAGCTTCGGCCTCATCCTGATGCTCGACGAGGTGCGGCTGATCCTGTTCGGCAAGGATGTGCATGCGGTGGCGCCGCCGCCCATCCTCGCCGGCGCCATTCATCTCACCGGCAACCTGTCCTACCCGGTCTATCGCCTGGCGATCTGCGGCTTCTGCCTGCTGGTGGCGGCCGCGATCTTCGTGGTGATCCGCTATACCAAGATCGGCATGGTGGTGCGGGCGGGCGCTGAGAACCGCGAGATGGCCCGCGTGCTCGGCATCCCCTTCGACACGGTGAACCGCTACGTGTTCGCGGTCGGCATCGCGCTCGCCGCGCTCGGCGGCATCGTGGTGTCGCCGATCTCGACGGTGTTTCCCGGCATGGGCGACGGCATGCTGATCCTGTCGTTCGTGGTGGTGGTGCTGGGCGGCATCGGCTCAGTGGCGGGGGCGGCGATTGGCGCGTTGCTGATCGGGCTCACCGACACCTTCGGCAAGGTGTTCTTCCCCAGCGTCTCCAGCATCCTGATCTATCTCTTGATGGCGGCGGTGCTGCTGTGGCGGCCGAACGGCATCCTCGGGCGGCGGGAGATCTGAGATGGATCGCGCCATGCGCTTCATCGTCGTCGGTGTCCTGCTGATCGCGGCGGTGGTGCTGCCGTTCGTGGTGCCGACCTACTATGTGCAGTTCGCCAGCAAGGTGATGATCATGGGCCTGCTGGCGCTGGCGCTGAACCTCGTGGTCGGCCATGGCGGCATGGTCAGCCTGTGCCATGCGGCGTTTTTCGGCGTCGCCGGCTATGTGCTGGCGCTGGCGACGCCGAAATACGACCCGGCGTCGTTGTGGCTGACGCTGCCGCTCGCTGTCGGCGCTTCGGCGCTGGTCGCGCTGGTGATCGGCGCGCTGGCGCTGCGCACCCGCGGCGTCTACTTCATCATGGTGACGCTCGCCTTCGGCGAGATGCTGTTCTACCTGTTCCACGACACCAGCTTCGCCGGCGGCTCCGACGGCGCCTATGTCAACTACAAGCCGGAGATCGCCATCGCCGGCCAGGCGCTGCTCGATCTGGAGAAGCCGATCACCTTCTATCTCGTGGTGCTCGGCGTGCTGCTCGCGGCGCTGCTGCTGGTCGACATGGTGGTGCGCGCGCCGTTCGGTCGGGCGCTGGCGGCGGCGCGCGACAACGAGCGGCGGGCGCGCTCGCTCGGCTTCCCGGTGTTCCGGGTGCGCCTCATCGCCTTCGTGATATCGGGAGCCCTCGCGGGCGTCGCCGGCTATTTCGCCGCGGCGCAGTTCGGCTTCGTCGCGCCGCAGATGCTGGGCTGGCACCAGTCGGCCACCGTGCTGGTGATGGTGCTGCTCGGCGGCCTGCATTCGGTGGCGGGGCCGCTGCTCGGTGCGCTGGTGCTGATGGGCCTCGAGGAGGTGCTCAAGGCGGTCACCGTCTACTGGAAGCTGGTCGAAGGGCTGATCGTGGTGATCATCGTGCTGGCGCTGCCGAACGGCGTGCGACAGCTGCTGACGCTGACCTTCGGGCCGCCGGCCGAGGTTGTGCCGCCGGCGCGCACGGAAAGTTCAGTCAAGCCGAAGGCGCCTGCGACGGAGGCTGGCCATGGCTGACCACGGGACCGAAGTTGCGCTCAGCGCGCGCGGCGTATGGAAGCGGTTCGGCGGGCTCAGCGCCGTCGCCGACGTCTCGCTCGACGTGCATGCCGGCGAGATCCATGCGGTGATCGGCCCGAATGGCGCCGGCAAGTCGACGCTGATCAACCTGTTGTCGGGCGATCTCTCGCTCAGCGCCGGCGCCATCGCGCTCGGCGGCACCGAGATCGGCCGCCTGCCGCCGGATCGGCGGGCGCGCGCCGGGCTCGGACGCTCCTATCAGAAGACCACGATCTTTGCCGATTTCACGGTGCACGAGAACGTGCGTCTCGCCGCCCAGGCGCATGCGGCGCGGCCGCTGCGGATGCGCGGCGGCGTCAAGGCGGATCCAGTGGTCAACGATCGCGTCGCCGACGCGCTTGCGCGGACCGAGCTGACCGCGCGGGCGGAGGTGGTGGCGCGGCTGCTCAGCCATGGTGAGCAGCGCCAGCTCGAGATCGCCATGGTGCTGGCAACCGATCCCAGCGTCATCCTGCTCGACGAACCGCTCGCCGGCATGGGCCAGTCGGAAGCGCGCCGCGTGGTCGACCTGATCGCGTCTCTGAAGATGGGGCGCGCCGTGCTGATCGTCGAGCACGACATGGATGCGGTGTTCGAGCTCGCCGACCGCCTGACCGTGATGGCCGACGGGCGGGTGATTGCCAGCGGCCGGCCGGATGACGTGCGCAAGGATGCCGCAGTGCGCGCCGCCTATCTCGGCGAGGAGGGAGAGGACGCATGACGGCACTCCTGACGATTGAGCGGCTGGAAGCGTTCTATGGCGCGAGCCAGATCCTGCATGGCATCGATCTGTCGGTCGCGCGCGGCGAGCAGGTGGCGCTGATCGGCCGCAACGGCATGGGCAAGACCACGTTGCTGCGTTCGCTGATGGGCCTGGTGGCCGGCTGCCGCGGCCGCATCGCGGTCGCCGGCCGCGACATCCGCGGCCTCGCGCCGGAGCGGATCGCCCGCGCCGGCGTGGCGCTGGTGCCGGAAGGGCGTGGGGTGTTCGGCTCGCTGTCCGTGGTCGAGAACCTGGTGATGGCGGCACGGCCTGCCGTCGACGGCCGGCGGCACTGGACGCTACCGCGGATCTTTGCGCTGTTTCCCCGCCTCGCGGAGCGGCGCGACCATGGCGGCCACCAGCTTTCCGGCGGCGAGCAGCAGATGCTGACCATCGGCCGCGCGCTGATGACCAACCCGGACCTCGTGCTGATCGACGAGGCGACCGAGGGACTCGCGCCGCTGGTGGCGCGGGAGATCTGGCGCACCCTCGGGGTGATCCGCGACGAGGGCGTCGCCACGGTGGTGGTCGACAAGGATTTCCGCAGCCTGGCGCGGATCGTCGACCGCACCGTGGTGCTGGCGAAGGGCCGCGTCGTGTTCGACGGGACGCCGGCGGAGCTTGCGGCGCAACCTGGCCTGCTGGAGCATCATCTCGGCGTGTGAGGAGCGCGATCCCGCCGGGAGTGAGCAATCGCTACGGATGATAGCCGTCATCTGTTCAATTCATCCCTCTGCAGGCCGCAGCCGGTGTATCGTACGGGGCAACGCGCCGGGCCACCGGTGCGGCCAGCAGACAGGCATTCCCATGACCGCGCTCAATCCTGCCCTCGCCCGTGCCGAAACCTTTGCTCGCTCGATCGGCCTGCGCGTGCCGATCCTGCTCGGGCCGATGGCCGGGGCCTGCCCGCCGTCGCTGTCGATCGCTGTCGGCAATGCCGGCGGCCTCGGCAGTGCCGGCGTGCTGCTGATGCAGCCCGACGCGATCAAGGCTTGGGCGACGGAGGTCCGCAGCGGCACCAACGGCGCCTTCAACCTCAACCTCTGGATTTCCGATCCGGCGCCGCGGCGGGACGCCGCGGCCGAGGCGGCCGTGCGCGACTTCCTGAAGGGCTTCGGCCCCGAGGTGAAGCCTGAGGCTGCGGATGCGAGGCCGCCGGATTTCGCCGCGCAGTGCGAGGCCATGCTGGAAGCCTCGCCCGCTTTCATCTCCTCGGTGATGGGGCTCTATCCGCCGGAGTTCGTCCAGCGAATGAAGGCCAAGGGCATCAAGTGGATCGCCAATATCGCCACGGTGACGGAGGCGAAGGCGGCGGAAGCGGCCGGCGCCGATATCCTCGTCGCGCAGGGCATGGAGGCCGGCGGCCATCGCGGAACGTTTGATGCGGCGACCGCGGAGGCCACCATGATCGGCCTGTTCGCGCTGCTGCCGGCGGTGGTCGATGCGGTCAAGCTGCCGGTGGTTGCCACCGGTGGCATTGCGGACGCTCGTGGCGTTGCCGCCGCGCTGCTGCTCGGCGCTTCGGCGGTGCAGATCGGCTCCGGCTTCCTGCGCTGCCCGGAAGCGAAGATCGCGCCTGCCTGGGCCGATGCGCTGGGCCGCACCCTGCCGGAGCAGACGCGGATCTCGCGCGTGTTCTCGGGCCGTCCGGGCCGTTCGATCGCCACCGCCTATGTCCAGGCCGCGACAGCGCCCGGCGCGCCCGAGCCTGCGCCGTATCCGGTGCAGCGCGGCTTGACCCAGGCGATGCGCGATGCCGCGGTCAAGGCCAACAACATCGACGGCATCCAGGCCTGGGCCGGGCAGTCGAGCGCGATGGCGCGTGCGGTGCCGGCGGGCGAGGTGGTCAACGACTTGTGGAACGGCGCCCGCGCCCTGCTGGGCTGAGGCGCCGACCGACCTCAAATCCGCCACAGCGCGGGCGCACGGCAGATCACGTCAGTCTTCCGGAATGGAACGATCCGCGATGCGCCTGCTGCTGGGAAGTGTCATCTGTATCGCGCTCGCCGCGAGCGCGGTCGCGGCCGAGCAGGACGGCGTCACCGCACCGGCGAAGCGTAAGGCACATCCCGCACCCGCTTCACTGTCGGAAGCCTATTCGCAGACCCAGGCGGCCGGCGTGCCGAACGCGCGTGTCCACACGGCGCCGACGCCGTCCTCCGGCTCGTCGCAGCCATGGACCGGCTTTCATGTCGGCGTCGATGCGGGCGTCGCGAAATAGCGGCTAACCGTCCGCCACCCGAATACCCGCGTCATCCGCATCACGAATATCCTGCGTCAGCGGCGCCGGCCACTGCACCACCAGAGCACCGATCAGGTCCTCAAGGCCGCTCTCGTCGCGCACGTCGTAGAATACCGGCGCGGTCGCGTGGGCGATGAAGCTGTGCAGCAGGTGCGCGGCATCATAGTCGTAGACGATGTCGCCGGGCGCGATGCCGGGGCGGCGCATGGCGAAGCGGCGATGTGCGGTCAGCCGCGCCTTGCCGTCGGGCAGCGCCATGAACGACAGCACGCAGCGGTCGTGGGCGATGCGCGGGCCATCCTGCATGCGGTCGTACATGTGCAGCACGCCGGCACGATCGAGGTCCGCGATCGTGCGGAAGTCGTCGCAGGCGTGTTCGGGATGCAGGTCGTTGCAGATGGCGGTGACGGCGGCCGGGTCGAGGCCGCGGTTACGCAAGAGGTCGGCGAGGGTGCCGCTAGTGTGTGGATCTGACATTCGCTTCAGCATTTGCCGCGAGTCCTTCAAGCGAATGTTAGATCCAAAACCACACTAGAAATTTATACTTGCTAGTGTCCCTATGGTTCTAACATTCGCAAAGAGCCCGCCGCAAAGTGATGCGAATGTTAGAACCGGGACACTAGCTGTCATCTCACGACGCCGCGCGGGCGAAGTCGTGGCTGTCCTGCGTCAGCACCGGTGTCACCGCATCGACGAGGCGCGAAGCGGCGTCCTTGACGCTGAGGCCCGCGGTGTCGACGCAAGCGGCGGCGCGGGCGTAGAGCGGCTCGCGGCTGAGCAGGATGGTGCGCAGCTCCTGCATCGCCGAGCGGTCGTCGGCCATCGGTCTGAGGTCGCCCTGGCGCCGCACGCGCGCCATGTGCTCCTCGGGCTCGGCCTTCAGCCAGATCGTGTAGTACGACGACAGGATGAGGTCGAAGGTCAGCGGCTCCGAGACGATGCCGCCGCCGGTGGCGAGCACGACCGGTTCCTTGCGGGCGAGGAGCTGGCCGAGCGCCGCCTGCTCCATACGGCGGAAGCCCTCCTGGCCGTACAGCGCGATGATCTCGGCGACGGACAGGCCGTTCTGCCGCTCGATCTCCTTGTTCAGCTCGACGAAGCTCCAGCCGATCCGTTCGGCCAGGAGCTTGCCGAGCGTCGACTTGCCGGCGCCGCGCAGCCCGATCAGGGCGATGCCGGCGAACGCCACCTTGCGCTGCGCCAGCGGCGCGGCGGTCTGGCCGGACAGCACGTCCTTGGCATGGGCGATCTGCTGCGGCGTCGCCTTGCGGATCAGGTCACGGAGCACCGGCCAGTCCGGCGCGGTCTCACCGGAGGGGATGAGGTCTTCCAGCGGCGCGGCCATCGCCTGCGCCACCCGGCGCAGCAGCACGATCGACACATTGCCTTTGCCGCTTTCCAGCTGGGCGATGTAGCGTTCGGAAATGCCGGAGACGCGGGCCAGCACCTTGCGCGACATGCCGCGCAGCCCGCGCATGGTGCGAACCCGCTGGCCGAGCTCCTGGAGAAAGCCGTCTTCCTGATTGTCCTGCCGGGTGTCGGGGAGGTCGGTCATGGCGGGACGATCAGTCTCCGGTGACGGGATTCGATGGGTTGCGAACCTGAAACATAGTGCTGCGCGAGATTGACAGCAAGCGCGCGCAGTGTATTTATATGAATTATAATTCAAAAAGCCCAGGGAGGGTGCGCTGTGACGATCAGCGGCGGAACCGCGTGGACGACTGCACGAAATATAATTCATAATTCGCCGAGATATGCACAGGCCCTTCGTGTCCCGCACGGAGGAGAGGGCCAGCGATGAGCGACAGCTACAACGCGGTGACCTACCTGCTCGACCGCAACGTCGCGGAAGGACGCGGCACCAAGGTCGTGTTCACCGATCCTGCGTCCGAGATCACCTATGCCGGCCTGCAGACCCAGACCCGGCGGCTCGCCAACGTGCTGACGCGGCTCGGCGTGCGCCGCGAGGAGCGGGTGGCCATGATCATGCTGGACACGATCGATTTTCCGGTCGTGTTCCTCGGCGCGATCCGCGCCGGCATCATCCCGGTGCCGCTGAACACGCTGCTGACATCAGCCCAATATGCCTATGTGCTGGCGGATTGCCGCGCACGGGTGCTGTTCGTGTCCGAGGCGCTGCTGCCGGCCGTGGCCGGCATCCTGCCGCAGTTGCCCGACCTCGCGCATGTCGTGGTGTGCGGCGCCGACGCGCACGGCCATCAGCGGCTTGCCGACCTGCTGGCGCAGGAGAGCGACGCGTTCGAAACCGCAGCAACCCATCGCGACGAGCCGGCGTTCTGGCTCTACTCCTCGGGTTCGACCGGCATGCCCAAGGGCGTGCGTCACCTGCACGGCAATCTGCAGGCGACCGCGGAAACCTATGCCCAGCAGGTGCTCGGCATTCGCGAGAGCGACGTCGGGCTGTCGGCGGCCAAGCTGTTCTTCGCCTATGGGCTCGGCAATGCGCTGACGTTCCCGATGTCGGTCGGGGCCTCCACCATCCTCAATCCGGAGCGGCCGACGCCGGCAGTGATGTTCGATCTCATCCGCCGGCATGATCCCAGCATCTTCTTCGGCGTGCCGACGCTGTTCGCCGCGATGCTGAACGACGACGCCAACAAGGCGACGCCACGCACCGCGCGGCTGCGGGTCTGCACCTCCGCCGGCGAGGCGCTGCCCGAGCAGGTCGGGCGGACCTGGACCGAGCGTTTCGGCGTCGAGATCCTCGACGGCGTCGGCTCGACCGAGCTGCTGCACATCTTCTTGTCCAATGCGCCGGGCGACGTGAAATACGGCACCTCAGGCCGGCCGGTGCCCGGCTATGCGGTGCGGCTTGTCAACGACGCCGGGCAGGAGGTCGCCGACGGTGAGGTCGGCGAATTGATCGTCAATGCGCCGTCCGCCGGCGAAGGCTACTGGAATCAGCGCAGCAAGAGCCGCCAGACCTTCGAGGGCAACTGGACGCGCACCGGCGACAAATATGTCAGGGACGGCGAGGGCCGCTACACCTACTGCGGCCGCGCCGACGACATGTTCAAGGTGTCGGGCATCTGGGTGTCGCCGTTCGAGGTCGAGAGCGCGCTGATCACCCATCCCTCCGTGCTGGAGGCGGCGGTGGTGCCGGCCTCCGACACGGACGGGTTGTTGAAGCCGAAGGCGTTCGTGGTGCTGAAGGCCGGCGCGAGCACGAACGGCCTGCATGAGGCGCTGAAGGAGCACGTCAAGCAGAAGATCGGGCCGTGGAAATATCCGCGCTGGATCGAGGTGGTGGAGAGCCTGCCGAAAACCGCGACCGGCAAGATCCAGCGCTTCAAGCTGCGCGAGGAGACGTAAGCCCTGCTCCTCATGGTGAGGAGCGCGGCGCAGCCGCGCGTCTCGAACCATGAGGCCCCCGGGCGGGTTGCGTTGTGGCCTCATCCTTCGAGACGGCTGCTGCGCAGCCTCCTCAGGATGAGGGAGAACGTTCGATAATGACACATGGGAAGTGGAGAAGACGATGAGCGTGCTGCAGCCATCGGGACGCCTGACGATCGGAGCGAGCGAGTTCGAATACCGCATGGTGGGGCCGTCCCCCGATGCCGCGCCGACCCTGGTCCTGCTGCACGAGGGCCTCGGCTCCGTCGGGCTGTGGGGGGATTTTCCCGATCGCCTCGCAGCGGCGACGGGTGTCGGCGTGTTCGCCTATTCGCGCGCGGGCTATGGCGCCTCGAGCCCGGTGCCGCTGCCGCGTCCGCTCGACTACATGCAGCGCGAGGCACTCGACGTGCTGCCGCAGCTGCTGGAGGCCATCGGCTTCCGCCGCGGCCTGCTGGTCGGTCATTCCGATGGCGCCTCGATCGCCGCGATCTATGCCGGCAGCGTGCAGGATCACCGCGTGCGCGGCGTCGGCCTGATCGCGCCGCATTTCATCGTCGAGGACATCTCGGTTCAGTCGATCGCGAAGATCAAGACCGACTACGAGCAGACCGACCTGCGCGCCAAGCTGGCGCGCTGGCACAGCGACGTCGACAACGCGTTCTATGGCTGGAATGGCGCCTGGCTCGATCCGGCGTTTCGCGCCTGGGACATCTCCGACGTGCTGGCCTACATCCGCGTGCCCATCCTGATCGTGCAGGGCGCGGACGATCATTACGGCACGCTGCGCCAGATCGAGATCGCGCAGGAGGAGTGCTACTGCCCGGTCGAGGTCGAGATCATTCCCGGTGCCGCGCACAGTCCGCATCGCGAGGCCGCCGAGGTGACGCTTGCCGCCGTGTCCGGCTTCGTCAACCGCATCCTGCGCGTGCATGGCGAGGGCGCGGTCGAACGTGCGGCGTAGGCGGCGGGGCTAAGGGGAGCGATCATCGCAACGATCGACCAGGCCTTGGACGCATTCGCGCTGCCGCGCTGGGCCTACGTGCCGGGCGTGGACGCCGCCGCCGACCGTGCTGCGCTCGATCCGGTCAAGGCATGCGTTCCGGCGGCGTTCGAGCAGGGCGTGCCGGCGTCGCATCCGGCGCTCGCATACGGGCTGCGGCTCAACGATGCCGGCTTTTTCTGGGAGGCGCATGAGATCCTGGAGGCGGTGTGGCAGGCGGCGCCCAAGGGCGGTCGTGACCGCATCGTCCTGCGCGGCTGCATCCAGGTCGCCAATGCCAATCTCAAGCTGAAGATGGGCCGGCTGGCCGCGGCCCGCCGGCTCTACGCCGAGGCTGAGGCCGAGTTCGCCGAGCTTGGCCTGCGGCGGGGCGGAGACGGGGCGGACGGCTTCGCCGCCAGGTTTCCGGCGGCGGGAATGGTGCGGGAGCTGCAGGGCATCGGCTTGTCTACGCCCCATGGGCCGGTCCGACTGGTGCAGGTGTCATCATGAATAAAAATGCATGTTTTGAGCGATTGGCGCTAGACGAGTATCGTAACATGCATTATTATGCATATAGATCCCTTGAGGATCCACGACAACACCAGACAACAGCAGGGTAGGTTTGGCTCATGGCAGGTGAGGACAGCAAACTCGCCAATGGCGCGACGTTCATCGATTTCCAGACCGATCCGTCCCGCTACCGGCATTGGAAGCTCGACGTCGCCGGCGACGTCGCCACCCTGGCCATGGACGTCGACGAGAACGGCGGCCTGTTCGAGGGCTACCTGCTCAAGCTCAATTCCTACGACCTCGGCGTCGATATCGAGCTGGCGGATGCGGTGCAGCGGCTGCGCTTCGAGCATCCGGAGGTCAAGGCGGTGGTGCTGCGCTCGGGCAAGAACCGGGTGTTCTGCGCTGGCGCCAACATCCGCATGCTCGCCGGGGCGACCCACGCCCACAAGGTCAACTTCTGCAAGTTCACCAACGAGACCCGCAACGGCATCGAGGACTCCAGCGCCAACTCCGGCCAGCGCTTCATCTGCGTGGTCAACGGCACTGCTGCGGGCGGCGGCTACGAGCTCGCACTCGCCGCCGACCACATCGTGCTCGCCGACGACGGCTCGGCTGCGGTGGCGCTGCCGGAGGTGCCGCTGCTGGCGGTGCTGCCGGGCACCGGCGGTCTCACGCGCGTCGTCGACAAGCGTAAAGTTCGCCGCGACCATGCCGACTACTTCTGCACCATCGAGGAAGGCGTCAAGGGCCGCCGCGCGGTGCAGTGGCGTCTCGTCGACGAGCTTGCCCCCAACTCCAGGCTCGAAGCCAAGGTCGCCGAGCGCGCCCGCGCTTTTGCCGACGCCTCGCCGCGCAACGGCGCCGGCCAGCAGGGCATCGCGCTGACCCCGCTCACACGCACGATCAGCGACAACGGCGTCCACTATGGTTTCGTCGATGTCGAAATCAACCGCGCGGCGCGTATTGCGACCATCACCATCAAGACGCCGGAGGAAGCGCCGCCCGCCGACGTCGCCGGCATGGTGTCGCTCGGCGCCGCGTTCTGGCCGCTGCGGGTCGCGCGCGAGCTCGACGACGCCATCCTGCACCTGCGCATCAACGAACTCGGCCTCGCCATGCTGGTGTTCAAGTCCCATGGCGACAGTGCCAAGGTGCTGGCCTTCGATGCGTTCCTCGACGCGCACAAGGATCACTGGCTGGTCAACGAGATTCGCCACAACTGGAAGCGGGTGCTCAAGCGCGTCGACGTCACCTCGCGCACGCTGGTGGCGCTGGTCGAGCCGGGCTCTTGCTTTGCCGGCACGCTCGCCGAACTCGTGTTCGCCGCCGACCGCTCCTACATGCTGATCGGCGAGAAGCAGGGCGACAACCGCCCGCCGGCGACCCTCGTGCTGTCATCAGCCAATTTCGGCCCCTATCCGATGAGCCATGGCCTGACGCGGCTTCAAGCGCGCCTGCAGGCCGATCCGGCGGATCTTGAGGCCGCGAAGGCGCGGATCGGCGAAACGCTCGACGCGGAGGCCGCCGAAGAGCTCGGCCTCGTCACCTTCGCGCTCGATGACATCGACTGGGACGACGAGGTGCGCGTGTTCCTGGAGGAGCGCGCCAGCTTCTCGCCGGACAGCCTCACCGGCATGGAGGCCAACCTGCGCTTCGTCGGGCCGGAGACCATGGAGTCCAAGATCTTCGCCCGCCTCACCGCCTGGCAGAACTGGATCTTCCAGCGGCCGAACGCGGTCGGCCCGGACGGTGCGCTGCGCCGCTACGGCACCGGCGAGCGCGCGCAGTTCGACATGACGCGGGTCTGAGACAGGGCGGACGGACGCGCGCCCACAAGAACAAAGCACAGCGGGAGTTGGCCATGAACGTGATGAACGTCGACTACACCACCAAGATTCCGAACAACGTCAATCTCGCCGAAGATCGCCAGGTGCTGAAGGCGCTGGAAGGCTGGCATCCCGGCTATCTCGACTGGTGGAACGACATGGGCCCCGAAGGCTTCCAGGAGGCGCTGGTGTACCTGCGCACAGCGGTAAGCGTCGATCCGAAGGGCTGGGCCAAGTTCGATTACGTGCGCATGCCCGACTATCGCTGGGGCGTGCTGCTGGCGCCGCAAGACGAGGCGCGCCTCGTGAACTTCGGCCAGCACAAGGGCGAGAAGGCCTGGCAGGAGGTGCCCGGCGAATACCGCGCCTTGCTGCGCCGCCTCGTCGTGATCCAGGGCGACACCGAGCCGGCGTCCGTCGAGCAGCAGCGCCATCTCGGCAAGACCGCGCCGTCGCTCTACGACATGCGCAACCTGTTCCAGGTCAATGTCGAGGAAGGCCGCCACCTCTGGGCAATGGTCTACCTGCTGCAGAAGTATTTCGGCCGTGACGGCCGCGAGGAGGCGGACGACCTGCTGCGCCGCCGCTCGGGCGACGCCGACGCGCCGCGCATGCTCGGCGCCTTCAACGAGGCGACGCCGGACTGGCTGTCGTTCTTCATGTTCACCTTCTTCACCGACCGCGACGGCAAGATGCAGCTCGAGAGCCTGGCGCAGTCCGGCTTCGATCCGCTGTCGCGCACCTGCCGCTTCATGCTGACCGAGGAAGCGCACCACATGTTCGTCGGCGAGACCGGCGTCGGCCGGGTGCTGCAGCGGACCTGCGAGGCGATGAAGGCCGCCGGCATCGAGGACCCCTACGCCATCGAGAAGGTGCGGGCGCTCGGCGTCATCGACCTGCCGACGATGCAGAAGAAGATGAACCTGCACTACTCGCTGTCGCTCGATCTGTTCGGTTCGGAGGTCTCGACCAATGCGGCGAACTTCTACAACGCCGGCCTCAAGGGCCGCTTCCAGGAAACCAAGATCGAGGACGATCACCGTCTCACCAGCGATATCTATCCGGTGCTCAAGCTGGTCAACGGCGAGATCAAGCTGGTCGACGAGCCGGCGCTGACCGCGCTCAACATGCGGCTGCGCGACGACTACACGGCCGACTGCGCCAAGGGTGTCGAGCGCTGGAACAAGATCATCGAGAAGGCCGGCGTCGACTTCCGCCTGGAGCTGCCGCACACCGCGTTCCATCGCCAGATCGGCGAGTTCGCCAACGTCCAGGCGACGCCCAAGGGCATCATCGTCAGCGACGCCGACTGGGCGCGCGTGCGCAACGATTACCTGCCGTCGACCGCTGACGGCGACTTCATCGCCTCGCTGATGAAGCCGGTGGCCGAGCCCGGCCAGTTCGCCAACTGGATCGCGCCGCCCAAGGTCGGCATCGACAACAAGCCCGGCGACTTCGAGTATGTGAAGATCGCCGCGTAATACCTTCAGGGAAGGCACCCCTCATGGTGAGGAGCCCGGCGAAGCCGGGCGTCTCGAACCATGAGGCCTCATCCTTCGAGACGCGGCCCTTCAGGCCGCTCCTCAGGATGAGGAGAGGGGCATCCCGTATCGACTGGACAGAGCACCATGCACGTCGAAGGTCTTCTCAAGCAGCATGTGATCGATCCGGAGATCTGCATCCGCTGCAACACCTGCGAGGAGACGTGCCCGGTCGACGCGGTCACGCACGACGACAACAACTATGTCGTCAATGCGGAGATCTGCAACTACTGCATGGACTGCATTTCGCCGTGTCCGACGGGCGCCATCGACAACTGGCGCGTGGTGGCCAAGGCCTATTCGCTCGAGGACCAGTTCTCCTGGGGCGAATTGCCGCCGCAGGACGCGTTCGCGGGCGGCGAGACCGGCGGCGCCATCGAGGCGCTGGAGGACGAAGTCGGCGCGCTGCTGGAGGAGGCCCGCAAGGGGCTCGGCGGCAAGGCGGTGGCGCCGGTGTCGGCGAGCAAGCCGACCGTCAACCTCTACAACCGCGGCAGGCCGGCGAAGGCGACCGTGACCGGCAACTACCGCATCACCGACGCTGACGCGGAATCCGACATCCGCCATCTCATCCTCGATTTCGGCGATCAGCCGTTCCCGGTGCTGGAGGGCCAGAGCATCGGCATCATCCCGCCGGGTGTCGATGCCAACGGCAAGCCGCATGCGCCGCGGCTGTACTCGATCGCGAGCTCGCGCGATGGCGAGAAGCCGAACGCCAACAATCTCGCGCTCACCATCAAGCGCGAGACGGGCGGTGTCTGCTCGAACTTCCTGTGCGATCTGCCGCGCGGCGCCAAGGTCGACGTCACCGGTCCGTTCGGCGCCACCTTCCTGATCCCCAACGATCCGGCATCCAACATCATGATGATCTGCACCGGCACCGGGTCGGCGCCGTTCCGCGCCTTCACCGAGCGGCGCCGCCGCGCCATGCCGGAGGCACCGGGCCATCTGCTGCTGTTCTTCGGCGCGCGGCGGCCGGAGGAACTGCCGTATTTCGGACCGCTGCAGAAGGTGCCGGAGAAGCTGCTCACCCGCCACTTCTGCTATTCGCGTGTGCCCGGCGAGCCGCGCACCTATGTGCAGGACCGCATTCGCAGCGAAGGCGGCCGCGTCGCCACACTGCTCGGCGATCCGCACACCCATGTCTACATCTGCGGCCTCAAGGGCATGGAGACTGGCGTCGACGAGGCCTTCGCCGACGTCTGCCGCCACGCCGGCATCGAGTGGGCCGGCCTCAAGGTCGCGATGCGCGAGAGCGGCCGCTATCACGTCGAGACGTATTGAGCTGCTTGTCTTTGGTTGAACGTAAAACCCTCATGGTGAGGAGGCGCAGTCAGCGCCGTCGCGAACCATGAGGCCGAGGCGCCTGCTTCGTCCGGGCCTCATCCTTCGAGACGCGGCCAAAGGGCCGCTCCTCAGGATGAGGGGAAATGCCGGCGTCGAGATGAAGTGAGGCCTGCGCTCGTTGCGCCTCACTCCCAGCCCGTTCCCTTAATGCCGGGGTTGGCGTAGACGATGCCGCCGTCGACCGCGATGGTGGCGCCGACGACATAATCGCCAGCGCGCGAGGCGAGGTAGATTGCGGCGCCCGCCATGTCCTCGTCGGTGCCGATGCGCCCCGCCGGCACGCGTTCGGCCACGACGTCGGCGTTGTCGCGCGCGGCCTTGTTCATGTCCGACTTGAACGGTCCCGGCGCGATCGCCGACACCACCACATGATCCTTGATCAGTTTGACCGCCATGCGGCGGGTGAGGTGAATCAGGCCGGACTTGCTGGCGGCGTAGGAATAAGTCTCCAGCGGGTTGACGAAGATGCCGTCGATCGAGGCGATGTTGATCACCTTGGCCGGCCGCTCGGCGCTCGCGGCGGCGCGCAGCGGCGCGGCCAGCGCCTTGGTGAGGAAGAACGGCGTCTTGACGTTGAGGTTCATCACCTTGTCCCAGCCGCTCTCGGGAAACTCATCGAAGTCCGCGCCCCACGCCGCGCCGGCATTGTTGACGAGGATGTCGAGCTTCGGCTCGCGCTTCCTGATCTCGGCGGCGAGCATGTCGATGCCGGCCATGGTCGAGATGTCGATCGGCAGCGCGATGCATTCGCCGCCATAGGTGGCCGTCAGCTCCTTCGCCGTCTCCTCGCAGGGCCCGGCCTTGCGGGCGGTGATGTAGACGCGCGCTGCGCCCTGGGCGAGGAAGCCCGCCGCGATCATCTTGCCGATGCCGCGCGAGCCGCCGGTGACCACGGCGACGCGGCCCTTGAGTGAGAACAGGTCTGCGAACATGGCTTCCTCCCGACGCTCTGTGGCGGCTGTGCCGTGCGTCAGGTTTGAGCCTCGGGCGAGCGGAGAGTCAAGGACGACCGGTGTCCACGCCGATCAGGCCGCATCGACGCGGCGAAAGCCGTTCCACATCGCGGTCGCGGCGCCCGAGGTGAGCACCGACAGGAAGCGGCGGTCCTGGTAATTGCCGTTGAGCGAAATACGCGGCAGCGCCGTCGGGTGAGCCGCGTTCTCGGCGAACAGCACGCCGGGACGGGTGGTGACCGCGGTGTCGAACCCGAGCGTGCGCGACAGCGTAAACTCGCGCACGGTCGCGGCGTCACGGTCGCCGTAGGGATAGGCGAAGTGGCGCGCCGGTCGCTGCAGCTCGTTCTCGATCCGGGCGCGGCTGTCCGCCATCTCGTGGGCTGCGCCGGCCTCGGTCTCCCGCGCCAGGTTGCAGTGAGACAGGGTGTGGGCGCCGATGGTGACCAGCGGATCGGCGGCGAAGGCGCGCAGCTCGTCCCACGACAGGCAGAGGTCGGCGCCACGGGCGCGGGTCGGGACGCCGTGCTGCCGGCACAGCCCGTCGACCGCCTCGCGCACGGCGCCGTCGTTGGGCAGTCCGCGCAGCCAGCCATGCAGCCGCGCGAAGGCCTCCTGCTTGGCTTGCGGCGTGCTGCAGTCGAGCCGCGCGCCATCGCCGATCGGCGCCTCGACGGCGTCGGCGTGGGCGAGCAGTTGCTCCAGCGCCAGCCACCACAACGGGCCGTTGCCATCGGCGAAATCGGCGGCGACATAGACCGTGAAAGGTGCGTCATAGTCGCGCATCACCGGCAGGGCGTGGTCGCGGTTGTCCCGGTAGCCGTCGTCGAAGGTGAAGCAGGCGAAGCGGCGGGAGTGGTCGCCGGCGGCGAGCCGGCGGTGCATCTCGTCGAGGCCGATGATTTCAAAGCCCTGGGCGCGCAGATGGGCAAGCGTCGCGCGCAGGAAGTCCGGCGTGACCTCGAGGTGGCGGTTGGGCTGGAACGGATCGGCGCGCGCCGGCCGCACATGGTGCAGCATCAGGATCAGGCCGATGCCGCCGAGCAACGGCCGCAGCAGGTGATGGGCGCCGGAGAAATAGAGGGCGTCGAAGCCGGCGCGGATGATGCTGTGGCGGATGTTCGGCATGCGGGCAGCCCGGTCGCGGACCAGAATGGGGCGAAGCGTCAGCTCTGCCAGAAATCGCTTAAGAAAACGGTTATGCGGCTCGCGCTATGAGATTCGCGGGGGGCTGGTGTGGGCCGTTGCAAACCGGATACGGTTCGACGTCCGCGAGATCCATCCCCTTTGGTCCTCCCTCTCCATGGCCGCGGGTTCACTTCCGCCAAGCGGCGACATGCTCCTCTCATTTCTAAATTGACACTCCTGCAAGTGTTTGTTTTCACTGCGGCGACATCGGCGAAGGTAGCGGAATGCGCGGGTTCTTCAGGTGGAGTAACAAGTGGTGGCCCGGGCTCGTCCCGCTGGTCATTCTCTGGATCGTGGCTGCCTGGAACACGACCGTTCCGCTGGAAAAGGACCTGACGGCAGAGGCGAGCGCCGCGCTCAAGGACACCATCCTCGACAAGACCCGGATCACGGCGGCCGGCCGCGACCTGACCTTCTCGGCCGAGGCGTTCTCCGAGCAGGGCCGGCGCAGTGCGTTGTCGCAGGTCGAGAGCGTGCCGGGCGTCCGCCTGGTCAACGACGAGACCCGCCTGGTGCCGGAAGCCAAGCCCTTCGTCTGGTCGGCCGAGCGCGATGTGGTGCGGGTGACGCTGAGCGGCAATGCGCCGCTGCCGGCCGTCAAGGCGCGGCTTGCCGAGGCGGCGCGCACCGCCGCCGGGGGCGGTGAGGTCGCCGACCGCATGGCGCTGTCGCGTGGTGCACCGCAGCGCTTCGATGCGGCGGCGCTGCTGCTGCTCGACCAGATCGGCAAGCTGAAGGACGGCAAGGTGACGCTGTCGGACACCAGCGTCTCCTTGAGCGGCATGGCCCGGGAGCTCGGCGGCCGGGAGGCCATCGCGGCGGCCCTGAAGAACCTGCCGGAAGGCTTCACGGTGGCGGAGAACGCGGTCAAGGCGCCGCCTTATATCTTCCAGGTCAACAAGGACCCGGTCGCCGGCACCGTCACTTTCACCGGCTATGTGCCCGACAATGCCGTCCATGCCGCGCTGGTGGCGACCGCGACGCGCAAGTTCTTCGATGGCAAGGTGGTCGACAACCTCAAGGCCAGCGTCGGCGCGCCGTCGGGCTTCGCCAATGCCGCGACGCTGGCGCTCGGCGCCTTGTCGCGGTTGTCCACCGGATCGCTGGTGATCGCCGACCGTGAGGTGAAGCTGTCCGGGGATGCGCTCTACGGCATCGCCGCCGACCAGATCCGCGCCGGCCTCGCCACCGAGCTGCCGAAGGACTGGAAGGCGGCAACCGAGGTGACGGTCCGGCCGGCCGCCAGCATGGTCGATCCCTCGGTCTGCCAGCAGCTGTTCGCCGACCTGTTCAAGAAGGGCAAGATCCGCTTCGAGACCGGCCGCGCCACCATCGACCCGGATTCGGCGAGCCTGCTCGATCGCCTGGTGGAGGCGGCGCTGCGCTGCCCGGCGGCCAATATCGAGGTCGCCGGCCACACCGATTCCGCCGGCGATGACGCGACCAACCAGACGCTGTCGGAGAAGCGGGCGCAGGCGGTGGTGGATTACCTGGTGAAGGCCGGACTGCCCAATGAGCGCCTGACCGCCGTCGGCCATGGCAGCGCCCAGCCGATCGCCTCCAACGACACCGATGAAGGCAAGGCGGAGAACCGCCGCATCGAATTCGTGGTGAAGGAATAGCCCATGGCCTATCTCGCCGTGTTTCACTGGGGTTGGCTGGTCGGCGCCCTGTTGCTCGGGCTCGGCATGGGCTGGATCGCCGTGGTCCACCGCGGCCAGCCGCTGTCCCGGGACATGATGCGGCGGATCGCCGTGATCGTGGTCGCCTTCATCGGCGTGGTGCTGGCGCGGGCCATTCCCGGTCGCGCCGGCTACTGGTTCGATCTTGGTCTTGTCATGTTCGCCCTCTATCTGGTGGGGTGTGCCGTGGGCTCCTGGCTGCGCGACCGGGTGGTCTCGCGCCATGCCGCGGCGAAATGACGCCATCAGCCGTCCAGGACCTGTCGAAAAGAGCAGATGACCGCACCGCGCCTCTCTCCGATCCGCCCCGTGGCTTCCGGCCGGCGGCGGATTGCGGCCCAAAGGCGGCGCGCGTGACTGCCGGGCGGGGCGGCGGACTGCAAAACATCGGCGACCGGCGTCGTGCGGCCTCGCGACGGGACGGCGCTTCTGCTACGACAGCGGGGCCGGGGGAATTTCGGTGCTACGGAAGTCGGGCAACGATCCGGTCCGCGGCGTCGCGGAGGATGGCATTCGAGGTCTAGATGCTGGGATCAATACGCAGAACGATCGCCGTTCTGCGCGAGCGGCAAATCCTGCAAAAAATCGGCATTGTGATCAGCATCACGATCATCGCCACCGCATGCTACATTCTCTACCACTCGCTGCAGGATCTCGACTTCGATGATCTGATGGAGGCGCTGCGGGACACCGACCGTCGCGCCATCGCCCTCGCAGGGCTGTGCGTGGCGGCCGCCTACTTCACGCTGACCTTCTATGATCTGTTCGCCCTGCGCACCATCGGCCATGGCGAGGTGCCCTACCGCATCGCGGCGCTTGCCGGCTTCACCAGCTATTCGATCGGGCACAATGTCGGCGCCAGCGTCTTCACCGGCGGGGCAGTGCGCTATCGCATCTACTCCGCCTGGAGCCTGAGCGCGATCGACGTCGCCAAGCTCTGCTTCGTGGCGGGCCTGACGTTCTGGCTCGGCAATGCGGCGGTGCTCGGCCTCGGCGTGCTCTATCATCCGGAGGCGGCCGCGTCCGTCGATCAGCTGCCGCCGGTGCTCAACCGGGCGATCGCGGTCATCATCCTGGCGGTGCTGGTCGGCTATGTGATCTGGGTCTGGCTCAAGCCGCGCCGGGTCGGCCGCGGCACCTGGACCGTGGTCCTGCCCGGCGGCCCGCTGACGCTGCTGCAGATCGCCATCGGCATCCTGGATCTGGGGTTCTGTGCGCTGGCGATGTTCATCCTGCTGCCGGACGAGCCCCATGTCGGGTTCATCGTGGTCGCGGTCATCTTCGTCTCGGCGACGCTGCTCGGCTTCGCCTCGCATTCGCCCGGCGGCCTCGGGGTGTTCGACGCCGCCATGCTGATCGGGCTGTGGCAGTTCGACAAGGAGGAACTGCTGGCCGGCATGCTGCTGTTCCGTGTGCTCTACTATCTGGTGCCCTTCGTGCTGGCTGTCACGTTATTGACGCTTCGGGAGGTCATCGTGGGGGCGCGCAACAAGCGGGTGCAGGACACTCTCGCGGCGCTCGACGAAACAGCGAAGCAGAGGCCGACGATCTTGCGGGACCAGGGTGATGGCGGCATCTGACCAGACGGGCCGGAACCGGGACGTGGGTCTTCGTGACACCAGCCTGCCGACGACCACCCCTTCTCCGCTGATGTCACAATGGTCGGAACGCTTGCGCCGTGCGGCGATCATCCTGCTGGCCGGGGCGCTTGCGCTCGGCGCACTGGTGGTGTTCGGCGATGTTTCCTTCCCGCGCGCGCTCGCGGTGTTCGTCTGTCTGGTGGCCGGCGCGCTGATCCCCTGGCGGCTCCACGATGCCGAGCAGGCGCGCGGCGAGGGCGTCGGCACCGCGCCGGTCGAGACGCCGGTGGTGCGGGCGGTGGTCGAGGGCATGCCGGATCCAGCCGTGCTGCTCGATCGGGCCGGCCGGGTGCTGCATTTCAACACCGCCGCAGGCCAGCTTGCGCCGGCGCTGCGCAAGGGCGAACTGGCGCAGTTCGCGCTGCGCTCGCCGGAGATCATCACGGCGCTGCGCCAGGCCATCGCCACGGCCGAGCCGAAGCGCACCACCTATCTCGACCATGTCCCGGTCGACCGCTGGATGGAGCTGATCGTCACCCCGATCGCGGTGCCGACCGCATTCGGCGGCTCTGACTACTGCATGCTGATGACCTTCCACGACCAGACGCCGCTGCGCCGGGTCGAGGAGATGCGCGCCGACTTCGTCGCCAATGCCAGCCACGAGCTGCGCACGCCGTTGGCCGCGCTGTCCGGGTTCATCGATACGCTGCAGGGGCCGGCGCGCGACGATGCGAAGGCGCGCGAGCGCTTCCTCGCCATCATGCATGCCCAGGCGACACGCATGGCGCGCCTGATCGACGATCTGTTATCGCTGTCGCGGGTCGAGCTCAGCGCTCATGTTCGCCCAGACACGTCGGTCGACATCGTCACCATCATCCGCCAGGTGGTCGACGGTCTGGAGTCGCTCGCCAAGGAGCGCCAGGTGGCGATCGAGATCGACCTGCCGACGCTGCCGGTGACCATCGCCGGCGACCGCGAGGAGCTGCTGCGGCTGTTCGAGAACCTGATCGAGAACGCCCTGAAATACGGTGCTTCCGGGGAACGGGTGATCGTGTCGCTGACCATGGCCAGCTCGACCGACGGCGCCCCCGAGGTTCGCGTGATGGTGCGCGATTTCGGCCCGGGAATCGCGCCCGAGCACCTGCCGCGGCTCACCGAGCGGTTCTACCGGGTCGACGTCGGCGACAGCCGCAACCAGGGCGGTACCGGGCTCGGGCTGTCGCTGGTGAAGCACATCCTCAACCGCCATCGTGGCCGCCTGCTGATCGAAAGCGTGCCGGCGAAGGGCGCGACTTTTACCGCCTGTTTTCCCCAGATCAAGACCACGCAAAATACGTAAATGCCCCACTTATCAAAGGGTTGCGTGTGTCACATGAGTGTCATTAAACTCTCATAAAACCTCCAACGCTGGCTCCTAAGAAGCCGCCGAGGGTGCCGATCCGATGCGATCCCGCCCCGCTCAAACGATGGAGAGATCCCGTGAATTTCATCAAAGCGATCGTCGCTGCCGGCGTTGTTGCCGCTTCGACGCTGCCGGCCCTTGCCGTGGACATTTCCGGCGCGGGTGCGACCTTCCCGTATCCGATCTACGCGAAGTGGGCGGATTCCTATAAGAAGGAAACCGGCAACGGCTTGAACTATCAGTCCATCGGCTCGGGCGGTGGCATCAAGCAGATCCAGGCCAAGACCGTCACCTTCGGCGCTACCGACATGCCGCTCAAGGGTGAAGAACTCGAGAAGCACGGCCTCGTCCAGTTTCCGACCGTCATGGGCGGCGTCGTCCCGGTCGTTAACCTCGACGGTGTCGCCGCCGGCGAGCTGGTGCTCGATGGCGCGACCCTCGCCAAGATCTTCCAGGGCGAAGTGAAGACCTGGGACGACGCGGCGATCAAGAAGCTGAACCCGTCGGCGAAGCTGCCGTCGCAGGCGATCGTCGTCGTGCACCGTTCGGACGGATCGGGCACCACCTTCGTGTTCACCGACTATCTCTCCAAGGTGAGCGCGGACTGGAAGAGCAAGGTCGGCGCCAACACCGCCGTCGAGTGGCCGACCGGCCTCGGCGCTAAGGGTAACGAGGGCGTCGCCAACAACGTCGCGCAGACCAAGGGCGCGATCGGCTACGTCGAGTACGCCTACGCCAAGCAGAACAAGCTGACCTTCACCAAGCTGGTCAACGCGGCGAGCAAGACCGTTGCTCCGACCGTCGAAGCGTTCACCGCGTCGGCGGCGAATGCCAACTGGGAAGGCACCCCGGGCTTCGGCGTGATCCTGACCAATGAGCCGGGTGATGCGTCCTGGCCGATCTCGAGCGCCACCTTCATCCTGATCCACAAGCAGCCGCAGGACGCTGCTGCTGCGACCGAAGCGCTGAAGTTCTTCGCCTGGGCCTATGCCAAGGGCGGCGCTGCGGCGCAGGAGCTCGACTACGTGCCGATGCCCGCCAATGTGATCAAGGCGATCCAGAAGGTCTGGGCGAACGACATCAAGGACGGCTCCGGCAAGGCGCTGTTCTCGGCCTCGAACTGAGGTTGCAGCGGTGGGGAGGCACTCGCTTCCCCACCGTTTCTCTTTCTCCGATTGTTGTGATGGAATTCTCTCTCCTGCAGTGAGCGGTGGAGAGCCGGCACCCCTCTCGCGACCGATATGACAGGAGGGCTGCCATGACATTCGCCAGGAGGCGAGCCGTGGTGGATATGGCGTTGGGCGGCGAGAGCGCGAGCGCGCGGCAAGATGTGAAGGAGCGCGCGCAGGCGCTCGACAGGCTGCGCCTGAGCGACGACATCTTCCGCATCCTGACGCGCAGCGCGGCGCTGTTCGTGCTGGCGCTTCTCGGCGGCGTCATCATAGCGCTGATCGCTGGCGCGACGCCGGCGCTGCGCGAGTTCGGCCTCGATTTCGTCGTCTCGGAGAGCTGGAACCCGGTGACCGAGAAGTTCGGCGCGCTGGCGCCGATCTACGGCACGCTCGTCACCTCGTTCGTGGCGATGCTGATCGCGGTGCCGTTCGGTCTCCTCATCGCCATGTTCCTCACCGAGCTGTGCCCGAAATGGCTGCGCCGTCCCATCGGCATCGCCATCGAACTGCTCGCCGGCATCCCCAGCATCATCTATGGCATCTGGGGTCTGTTCGTGCTGGCGCCGTTCCTGCAGCAGCATGTCCAGCCGGTGCTGATCTCGACCTTCGCCAATGTGCCGGGCCTGTCGGCGCTGTTCGCCGGCCCGCCCTACGGCATCGGCGTGTTCACCGCGAGCCTGATCCTTGCGATCATGGTGCTGCCGTTCATCACCTCGATCTCGCGGGACGTGTTCGAGGCGGTGCCGCCGGTGCTGAAGGAGGCCGCCTACGGCCTCGGCTGCAGCACCTGGGAAGTGATGCGCTACGTCGTGCTGCCTTACACCCGCGTCGGCGTGATCGGCGGCGTCATGCTCGGGCTTGGCCGTGCGCTCGGCGAGACCATGGCGGTGACCTTCGTGATCGGCAACGCCCACAAGATCGCCACCTCGCTGCTGGCGCCCGGCACCACCATTTCGGCGACCATCGCCAATGAATTCACCGAGGCCGTGGGCGATCTCTACACGTCGTCGCTGATTGCGCTCGGCCTCATCCTGTTCGTGATCACTTTCATCGTGCTCGCCATTGCGCGCTACCTGCTGCTGCGCATCGAGCGGAGGATCGGCTGATGGACGCTTCAATCTATGCTGCCCGCCGCCGCCGCAACGGCATTGCGGTTGCTGCCTCGATCGGCGCCACCTCGATCGGCCTCGCCTGGCTGGCGCTGATTCTCGGCGCCCTGTTCTGGAAAGGGTTCAGCGGCCTGTCGCTGACCGTCTTCACCGAAATGACGCCGCCCCCCGGATCCGACGGCGGCTTGCTCAACGCCATCATTGGCAGCTTGATCGTGACCGTCCTGGCGATTGCGATGGGAACGCCGATCGGCATCCTCGCCGGCACTTACATGGCCGAGTATGGCCGCCACGACAAGCTGACCAGCATCGTGCGTTTCATCAACGACATCCTGCTTAGCGCGCCCTCGATCGTGGTCGGCCTGTTCATCTATGAGGTGATGGTGCGTCCGATGGGCCACTTCTCGGGGATCGCCGGCTCCATCGCGCTGGCGGTCATCGTGATCCCGGTGGTGGTGCGCACCACCGAGGACATGCTGCTGCTGGTGCCCAATACCATGCGCGAGGCGGCGGCCTCGATCGGCCTGCCGCGCTCGCTGATGATCCAGCGCATCGCCTACCGCGCGGCGCTCTCGGGCATCGTCACCGGCATCCTGCTGGCGGTCGCCCGCGTCAGCGGCGAGACCGCGCCGCTGTTGTTCACCGCGCTCAACCACCAGTTCCTCAGCACGGTGCCGGTCCCGTTCTTCAATCAGTTCGCCGTCATCAATCTCAATGCGCCGACGCCGAGCCTTCCGGTCGTCATCTTCCAGTTTGCGCTCAGCCCCTACGCCGACTGGCAGAAGCTGGCCTGGACCGGTGCGCTCATCATCACCCTTTCAGTGCTCGCGCTCAGCATTACTGCCCGTGCGCTCGCCGGATCGAGGAAGACCCAATGACCTTGGCAACCGTGACTCCGCCGTCAGCCACGTCCACGACGTTCGACACCTCCGCGCTCAAGGACAAGATCGCGATCCGCGATCTCGACTTCTTCTATGGCGACTCCCGCGCGCTGAAAAACATCACCATGTCTCTCTACGAGAACAAGGTGACGGCGTTCATCGGGCCGTCGGGGTGCGGCAAGTCGACCCTGCTGCGCATCCTCAACCGCATGTACGACCTCTACCCGAACCAGCGGGCGGGCGGCCAGGTCAACTTCGACGGCGCCAACATCCTGGAACCGGGCCTCGACATCAACCTGCTGCGGGCGCGGATCGGCATGGTCTTCCAGAAGCCGACTCCGTTCCCTATGTCTATCTATGAGAACATCGCGTTCGGCATCCGGCTCTATGAGAAGCTGTCCAAGAGCGAGCTGGACAACCGGGTCGAGCAGTCGCTGCGCCGCGCCGCGCTGTGGGACGAGGTCAAGAACAAGCTCAATGCCAACGGCCTCAGCCTGTCGGGCGGCCAGCAGCAGCGCCTGTGCATCGCGCGCACCGTCGCGGTGCGGCCGGAGGTGATCCTGTTCGATGAGCCGTGCTCGGCGCTCGACCCGATCTCGACCGCCAAGATCGAAGAGCTGATCGACGAGCTGAAGGACGACTACACGATCGTGATCGTGACCCACAACATGCAGCAGGCCGCCCGCGTCTCCGACTTCACGGCCTTCATGTATCTGGGCGAGCTGATCGAGTTCGGGCCGACGACCAAGATCTTCACCACGCCGTCGGACCGCCGGACCCAGGATTACATCACCGGCCGGTTCGGCTGAGGCGCTTCGCGCGCGGGAGAATATGATGGCCTTCGAACATACAGCCAAAGCCTTCGACCAGGACCTGCAGGAGCTGACCCGCATGGTCGCGGAGATGGGCGGTCTCGCCGAGCGGCAGATCGTCGAATCCGTCGATGCGCTGATCCGTCGCGACATCGCGCTGGGACAGCGGGTGATCAACGCCGACGGCGAGCTCGACAAGCTGCAGCGCACCATCGAGGAGCGCGCCGTGCTCACCATCGCGCGGCGCCAGCCGATGGCCGTGGACCTGCGCGAGATCGTCGGGGCGATGCGGGTCGCGACCGATCTCGAGCGCATTGGCGACCTCGCCAAGAACATCGGCAAGCGCGTCAGCGCGCTGGACAGCGACTTCCATCCGCTCAAGCTGATCCGCGGCCTCGAGCACATGGCGGGCCTGGTGCAGTCGCAGATCAAGTCAGTGCTCGACGCCTACGCCGCGCACGACCTTCCCGCCGCCATGGCGGTGTGGAAGGGCGACGAGGAGGTCGACGCGATCTGCACCTCGCTGTTCCGCGAACTGCTCACCTACATGATGGAAGATCCCCGCAATATCAGCTTCTGCATCCACCTGATGTTCTGTGCCAAGAACATCGAGCGGATGGGAGACCATGCCACCAACATCGCGGAGACCGTGTTCTACATGGTCGAAGGGCAACAGATGCAGGATCCGCGCCCGAAAGGCGACATGACTGCGTTCGTCACCGCAACCCCCGGCAACTGAACGAGACTTTAAGGAACCGATATGGGTGCACGCATTCTGGTTGTTGAAGATGAAGAAGCGCTCACGACGCTGCTGCGCTACAATCTCGACGCTGAAGGCTATGATGTGGAAACCGTGGCACGGGGCGACGAGGCCGACACGCGCCTCAAGGAGCGCATTCCCGACCTGATCGTGCTGGACTGGATGCTGCCCGGCCTGTCCGGCATCGAGCTGTGTCGCCGCCTGCGCGCCCGGCCCGAAACCAAGCAGCTGCCGATCATCATGCTCACCGCCCGCGGCGAGGAGAGCGAGCGCGTGCGTGGCCTTGCCACCGGCGCCGATGACTACATCGTCAAGCCGTTCTCGGTGCCCGAGCTGCTGGCGCGGGTGAAGGGGCTGTTGCGCCGGGCAAGCCCCGAGCGTCTCGCCACCGTGCTGACCTACGGCGACATCGAGCTCGACCGTGACAAGCGCCGCGTCGCCCGCTCCGGCCAGCCGATCGACCTCGGTCCGACCGAGTATCGCCTGCTCGAGTTCTTCCTGGAGCACCCGGGCCGGGTGTTCAGCCGCGAGCAGCTGCTCGATGGCGTCTGGGGGCGCGACATCTACATCGACGAGCGTACCGTCGACGTGCATATCGGCCGCCTGCGCAAGCTCCTGAACTTCGGCCGCGATCAGGATCCGATCCGTACCGTGCGCGGCGCCGGCTATGCGCTCGACGATCGCTTCGCCAAGGTCGAATAGCGCGAGCGCACGACGCTTCCTCCCAACGACATACGGCGCCGCATCCAGGATGCGGCGCCGTTTTGCTTGTCGATGAAGCTGAAGCCGGGGCGACCGGCGCGATGTCGCGCCGGGTCTTGCTGCGTGTCGCTTATTTGCCGGTCGGGCGGCGGTCGCGACGGCGATCGCTGGCCGGCTGGTAGGCGACGCGCGAGTGATGGGCGCAGTATGGCAGACCGCTCAGGGCCTTGCCGCCGCAGAAGAAGAAGTCGTTGCTGCCGGGATCGCCGACCGGCCAGTGGCAGGTGGCTTCCGTCAGCTCCAGCAGCGACAGGCGCTGGCTCATCGGCACCACGTTATCGTAGGTGACCGGATCGGGCTCGACTTCGACCTCGAAAGCATGGGCGAGCGCCGTGTTGCCGCGAGACATCGGTCGCGAAATCCGCATCATGTGCTGGGCGGGGCGCGCCTTGCGCTGGCGCGGGGCCGCCGAGGACGGGCTCTTGGCGCGGCCCGACAGGCCGAGCCTGTGGACCTTTCCGATGACGGCGTTGCGGGTGATGTTGCCGAGTTCCGCCGCGATCTGGCTGGCGGACAGGCCGGCTTCCCAGAGTTTTTTCAACTGCTCCACGCGATCGTCGGTCCAACCCATTACCGTCATCGCAGTCTATCCCTTCGTGTCGCGCCACCCCGGACGAGCCAGTTGGCGACGGCTATGTCTCAAAAATCTCCTGCTGGCAGAATCCCTTAGCCCTCGCCGGATGCATGGGTCGCAACCGAGCGTGTACGCCGCTACAAAGGACCGAAGAGGATCAGATCTGCCGCACGAGATGTCGTATCCGACCGTCAAAAGGCTACAATATGCCGTGACTCGCGCGCAAGAGTCGGGCAGGACGCGTCCACATGCTTCTACGTTGGAAACGCGAAAAACCACTTTTTCCACGGCTTTTGGGGATCATTGCCGAGTTGACAGCGGGGGGCCCGCCAATAGAATGTTCGCGCGTGCTGCCCGCGAGGCGGCACGTTTTGTTTCTGGAACCAGCACATCAGGCAGGCGCATCGTCCAGTTTCGCGGTTTCCCACCGTGATCTGTCGGTATTTCCCGCCGAACATTCTGTCGGGTCATTATGAGCACCAACGCGTCGTCCCATCTCATGCCGGTCTTTGCGCGGGCGGATCTCGCCTTCGAGCGCGGTGAGGGCGTGTGGCTGCACGGCACTGATGGCGAGCGCTATCTCGATTTCACCAGCGGCGTCGCAGTGAACGCGCTGGGACATGCGCACCCGCATCTCGTCGCCGCCCTGCAGGAGCAGGCGACGAAGCTGTGGCATATGTCGAACCTGTTCAAGAGCCCGGATGGCGAGAAGGTGGCGGCGCGGCTGTGCGCGGCGAGCTTCGCCGACGTGGTGTTCTTCTGCAATTCCGGTGCGGAAGCGATGGAAGCCGTGATCAAGGTGGTGCGCAAGCACCATGCGGCGAAGGGGCATCAGGAGCGCTATCGCATCATCACGTTCGAAGGCGCCTTCCATGGCCGCACGCTGGCGACGCTCGCCGCCGGCGGCCAGGAGAAGTACCTCGAAGGTTTCGGTCCGCGCGTCGAGGGCTTCGACCAGGTCCCTCATGGCGACATCGAGGCCGTGCGCAAGGCGATCGGTCCGCACACCGCCGGCATCCTGATCGAGCCGGTGCAGGGCGAGGGCGGCGTGCGCAGTGCGCCGCAGTCGTTCTTCAAGGCGCTGCGTCAGCTCTGTGACGAGCACGGCCTCCTGCTGGCGTTCGACGAGGTGCAGACCGGCATGGGCCGCACCGGCGAATTGTTCGCCTACCAGTGGACCGGCGTGACGCCGGACGTGATGGCGCTCGCCAAGGCGCTCGGCGGCGGCTTTCCGATCGGCGCCTGCCTCGCCACGGCACATGCGGCTTCCGGGATGACGCCGGGGACGCATGGCTCGACCTTCGGCGGCAATCCGCTGGCGATCGCGGCGGCCGGTGCCGTGCTCGACGTGATGCAGGCGC
Source organism: Pseudomonadota bacterium (assembly GCA_040756765.1). Taxonomy (GTDB): domain Bacteria; phylum Pseudomonadota; class Alphaproteobacteria; order Rhizobiales; family Xanthobacteraceae; genus Bradyrhizobium_A. The sequence continues at coordinate 309,169 of JBFLYG010000002.1, forward strand.
CTGGCTTCTTCGATCATGTCAAACGCCTGTCGCTGCTGCTCAAGCAGAAGCTCGCCTCGGTGGTCGACCGTTATCCCGCCATCCTCAGCGAGGTGCGCGGCGAGGGTCTGCTGGTCGGCGTCAAGGCGGTGATCCCGAGCGGCGATCTCGTGGCGGCGCTGCGCGGTGAAAAACTGCTCACGGTCGGCGCTGGTGACAATGTCGTGCGCTTCCTGCCGCCGCTGATCGCCACCGAAGCCGAGATCACCGAGGGCGTCACCCGCCTCGAGCGTGCCTGTGTGGCGCTCAGCGACGCCGCACAGCGGAAGGCCGTGTGATGAGCAATCGGCCCCGTCATTTTCTCGACCTCACCGAGCTCCCGACTGCGGAGCTGCGTGCGATGCTCGATGCCGGCGTTGCGATCAAGGCTCGCCTGAAGGCCGCCAAGGCCAGCAACCAGGCCTGGGACCAGCCGCTCAAGGGCAAGACCCTGGCGATGATCTTCGAGAAGCCGTCGACGCGCACGCGGGTGTCGTTCGACGTCGGCATGCGCCAGCTCGGCGGTGAGCCGATCATGCTCACCGGCCAGGAGATGCAGCTCGGCCGCGGCGAGACCATCGCCGACACCGCGCGGGTGCTGTCGCGTTTCGTCGATGCCATCATGATCCGCATCCTCAGCCACGACGCGCTGCTGGAGCTCGCGGCCCATGCCACCGTGCCGGTGATCAACGGCCTGACGCGGCGCTCGCACCCGTGCCAGGTGATGGCCGATGTGATGACGTTCGAGGAGCACCGGGGGCCGATCACGGGCCGTACCGTGGCCTGGACCGGCGACGACAACAACGTGCTGCTGTCCTGGGCGCACGCCGCCGAGCGCTTCAAGTTCAACCTGCACGTTGCGACGCCGCCGGAGCTGTCGCCGAACAAGAGCTTCCGCGACTGGATCAAGGCGGCCAACGCGCCGATCGTGCTCAGCAGCAACCCCGAGGAGATGGTGAAGGGCGCCGATTGCGTCGTCACCGATACCTGGGTGTCGATGGGCGACAAGGACGGCGAGCATCGCCACAACCTGCTGCGGCCCTATCAAGTCAATGCCAAGCTGATGTCGCTGGCCAAGCCCGATGCGCTGTTCATGCACTGCCTGCCGGCCCACCGCGGCGACGAGGTCACCGACGAGGTGATCGACGGCCCGCAGTCGGTGGTGTTCGACGAGGCGGAGAACCGCCTGCATGCGCAGAAGGGCATCCTGGCCTGGTGCTTCGACGCGGTGGCGTGAGGCCGGCCCGACGTCAAGTTCCTGGGCGACGGTTGGCGTAACGCGCCGGCGTGCCTATATGGGCCCTGTCCGGTCGGGAACTGCCCGGCGGTCCCGTGCCGCCGGCGCGCACCGGCGGGCCGCCGATCCAGCGGCGGTGGACATTCCCAGCACAACAAGATTTGGCTCAACAGGACAGGTTGGCTCGACGAGACATGGCAGACCAAGGCAACGTTCGTGCGCCATCAGCGACTCTGGTCGACGACGCGGTGCTCCCCTTCGAAGTGGCGGCGCTCGACCTGCGCGGCCGTCTCTCCAAGCTCGGGCCGGCGCTCGACGAGATCATCACCAAGCACGCCTATCCGGCGCCGGTCGGCAAGCTGCTCGGCGAAGCCATCGTGCTGACCACGCTGCTCGGCTCGTCGCTGAAGTTCGACGGCCGGTTTTTGCTGCAGACCCAGACCGACGGCCCGGTGTCGATGATCATCGTCGATTTCGTGCTGCCGAACCGCCTGCGCGCCTACGCCCGCTTCGACAAGGACCGCCTTGGCGAGGGGACGGACGCCGGCACGCTGCTCGGCCGCGGCCATATGGCGCTGACCATCGATCAGGGCTCGGACATGAAGCGCTACCAGGGGCTGGTGGCGCTCGACGGCGGCACGCTGGAAGACGCCGCTCATGAGTATTTCCTGCGTTCGGAGCAGATCCCCACTCGCGTCAAGCTCGCGGTCGGCGAGGAGCTGCGCGGCGGCGACGGCCCGCGCCATCGCTGGCGCGGCGGCGGCATGCTGCTCCAGTTCTTGCCCAAGGCGCCGGAGCGGACGCGCCAGGCCGACCTGCATCCGGGCGATGCCCCGGAGGGCACCGAGTCGCACTCCGTGCAGGAGGACGACGCCTGGCTCGAGGGCCAGTCGCTGGTCGGCACCATCGAGGACGTCGAGCTGATCGATCCCGATCTGTCGGCGGAGCGCCTCGCCTACCGTCTGTTCCACGAGCGCGGCGTGCGGGTGTTTCCGGTCCAGGAGGTGCACGCGCAATGCTCCTGCTCGCGCGATGCGGTGTCCGCGATGCTCAGGCGTTTCGACCACAAGGACCGCGCCGAGATGGTGCAGGACGGCAAGGTGGTGGTGACCTGTGAGTTCTGCAGCTCGGTGTACGACTTCACGCCGGAGGAAGCCGGCGTCTAGGCCGGCTCGTCGCCCGAACGCCCGAGCGGCACTCGCCGCGGTCGCGCGCCAGCGCGCGACCCTGCACTAGTTGATGGTGCGCTTGACGTCCGGGCTGTCGAGCGAGAACAGCGGGATGTCGATCTCGAAGCGATCACCGCCTTCGCTCACCATCTGGTAGCGGCCGGTCATGAAGCCGGACGGGGTCGGCAGCGGCACGCCGCTGGTGTATTCGAACCGCTCGCCCGGCCCCAGCACCGGCTGCTCGCCGACCACGCCTTCGCCGCGGACCTCCTGCTGGCGTCCCGTGCCGTCGGTGATGATCCAGTGCCGCGTCTTGAGCTGCACCGTTTCGGGGCCGGCATTGACGATCACGATGGTGTAGGACCAGAAATACTGGTTCTTCTCAACCGACGACCGCTCCGGCATGAAGTTCGGCTGCACGGTGACGACGATTTGGCGGGTGACGGCGCGGTACATGATGGCAGGTCCGGTCTTGGGCGCGACAACGGCGCGCGCGTCAGCGTGCTCCTTTTTTGCCGCAGTGTCAGCCTAGCATTTTCGCGGCGAATTGGATCGTTTGCACGAGCTGATTTGGCCTTTTACACTTCGCCGGGATGCGTCGTGCGCTGACGGGATCGCCCCGGCATGGGCGCGGACGTCCCGCCGGTTCAATGCGGATACGAATGACCTCTGCTGTTGCCCAGACCACCGATGCCGCCAAGGACGCCTCACGGGATGCGCCCCTGGCCGCGCTGCGTGAGCCGGCCTGTGATGCGGTTGCCGGCGGGGAGGCAGCTCAGCCGGAGCCGCGCGCCGTGTCGCAGCCGCCTAAAGCGGCCAAGCACATGCCGGCCCATGCGGGCGGCGAGCGGGAGCTGCGCCTCGATCTGTTTCGCGGCATCGCGCTGTGGTTGATCTTCATCGATCACCTGCCGCCGAACATTCTGACCTGGTTCACCATCCGCAACTACGGCTTCAGCGACGCCACCGAGATCTTCATCTTCATCTCCGGCTACACCGCGGCCTTCGTTTACGGCCGTGCCATGCAGGATCGCGGCTTCGTGGTCGCGAGCGCCCGAATCTTCAAGCGGGTCTGGCAGATCTACGTCGCGCACGTCTTCCTGTTCACGATCTACCTCGCCGAAATCTCCTATGTCGCGAACAGCTTCGAGAACCCGCTGTACGCAGAGGAAATGGGCATTCTCGACTTCCTCAAGCAGCCGGACGTCACCATCGTGCAGGCGCTGCTGCTCAAGTTCCGGCCCGTCAACATGGACGTGCTGCCGCTCTACATCGTTCTGATGGTCTTCCTGCCGCCGATCCTGTGGCTGATGCAGCGCAAGGCTGATGTCGCGCTGGGCCTGTCGGTGCTGCTCTATGCCGTCACCTGGGAGTACGATTGGGCGCTGCCGGCCTATCCCAATGGTGTCTGGTTCTTCAATCCGTTCGCCTGGCAGTTGCTTTTTGTGTTCGGCGCCTGGTGTGCACTCGGCGGCGCCAAGCGCATGGCGCGCATCCTGTCGTCGCGCATCACTCTTGGAATTTCGCTGGCCTATCTTAGCTTTGCATTCTGCGTGACGCTGACCTGGTACATGCCGCAGCTCAGCCGCTTCATGCCGCGGCTGCTCGAGCAGTGGATGTATCCGATCAACAAGACCGATCTGGATGTGCTGCGGTTCGCGCACTTCCTGGCCCTCGCTGCGATCACGGTGCGCTTCCTGCACAAGGATTGGCCCGGATTGAAGTCGAGGTGGCTGCGCCCGCTGGTGCTGTGCGGCCAGCACTCGCTCGAGATCTTCTGTCTCGGCGTGTTCCTTGCTTTCGCGGGACATTTCGTGCTGGCCGAGGTCGCTGGCGGCGCGTGGATGCATTTTGCGGTCAGCGTGACCGGCATCGTGGTGATGTCGGCCGCGGCCTGGGTGTTTTCGTGGTACAAGCGGGTCGCCGACAAGAGCGGATCACGCGCGAAGATCGCGGATGAAAACGCCGACCTGGCAGGAGGGGAGTTGTGACGATCAGCTCCAGAGTCATGGCGGCCGTGCTGCTGGCTGGCCTTGCGGCCGGCTGGGCCGGGCCGGTCCCGATGGTTCGGGCGCAGGAAGCCCAGACGCCCGCTGCGAAGACTGCGGACAGCAAGCCTTCTGACGCCAAACCTTCTGACGCCAAGCCTTCAGATGCCAAGCCTTCAGATGCAAAGCCCGCGGACCCCGGAGCGGCTGGGGCGGCGACGTCGGATCAGGCAACCAAAACCGCAGCCGCATGTGAGGTTCCGGAATACCTTCAGACGAGCGAGAGCAAGCTCGATCGGGTGGCGGAGGCGGTCAAAGGCCCACGCCGGCTCGATATCCTGGTGGTCGGCAGCCGCTCCTCGATGTTGTCCGGACCCGATGGTTCCGGCACGTCTTATCCGGCGCGGCTGGAGGTGGCGTTGCGTGACAAGCTCCCTGGGGTGACCGTGAGTGTGGCCACAGACCTGCAGGTCAAGCGCACGGCGGCCGAGGTGGCGGAGGGGCTCGAAAATCTGGCGAAGGAGCGCAAGCCGACCCTGGTGATCTGGCAGACGGGAACCATCGATGCGGTTCGTGCCATCGATCCAGATGATTTTCGCACTGCAATAAACGACGGCGTGGCCGGGCTTCAGAACGCTGGAACCGATGTTTTGTTGATGAATTTGCAGTACAGTCCGCGCATGGAGACGATGATCACCGTCGCGCCCTATCTCGACAACATGCGGGTGGGCGCGCAGGAGCACAACGTGCCGTTGTTCGACCGGTTCGCCCTGATGCGCTACTGGAATGAGAATGGACTGTTCGACCTGTTCAACACCCACCATGGTTTCGGGTTGGCCAAGCGTGTGCACGAATGCCTCGGCCAGGCGCTTGCCGCCTTCGTGATCGAGGCGGCGCACCTCGGCCCCGCCCCTGCCGACAAGGTTCAGCATTGATGAGCTTTCCCTGTGTTGCCCGGAGCACCTGTTGTGCCGTTCTCGGCGCAATGCTGCTCGCCGGCATGGCAGGCGCAGCGCGCGCATCGGATGCGTCCGCGAGCAGCGAGGTCGCGGCTGTGCGGCCCGAGACCGCGCCACCGACGGCCACCAAGGGGGTGACCGGCAAGGCGATCGACGCGGTGAGGTCAGTGGCGAAGAGCGCCAGCGACGTGTTCAGCCGCGTGCCCTGCGCAACGCCCAGGGGTGTGAAGCTCGAGGCCACGCTGCCGCATGTGGCGCGCAAGATCGCCTCCGGCGAGCATGTCACGATCATCGCGTTCGGCTCGTCGTCGACCGCGAGCTATGGCGCGAGCTCACCTGCGTTCCAGTATCCCAACCGCCTCGCCGAGCAGCTGCGCCGGCGCTACCCCAAGGCCGACATCACGGTGATGAACCAGGGCATCGGCGGCGAGGATACGCCGGAAATGATGGCGCGGCTCAAGACCAGCGTGATCGAGCAGAAGCCGGATCTCGTGATCTGGCAGCTCGGCACCAACACCGTGGTGAAGGGTGGCGACATCGACGCCACGCGGGGCCTGCTTGAGGATGGCATCCATCAGTTGCAGGCGATCGGCGCCGACATCGTGCTGGTCGATCCGCAATACGTGCCGGCGACCACCGCGAAGGAGGCCGATGCCGCCAAGATGGTGGGGATCATCGGCCGTGCGGCCCGGGCAATGAAGGTCGGTCTGTTCCCGCGCTTTGCGGTGATGAAGGAATGGCACAACGACCAGAAGCTGCCGTTCGACGACTTCGTCATCCACGACGGCCTGCACATGAACGACTGGGGTTACGCCTGCTTCGCACAGCTTTTGGGCGACTCCATCATCCGCTCGGTGGATCAGGTGCAGGCCGGCGCCGAAGTGCCCTCCAACGTGCTGACCTTCCGGCCGATGTAAGGCCTGAAACCGTCTTCGGAGATCGGCGTGTGCTCTGGATGTGATGGGTGGCGCGGCGTCCCCGTTATATTCTGTGTCATGGCCGCGCTTGTCGCGGCCATCTCGATGAGGGACGCAGTGCCTTCCTGATCGGGGTCGCCGGGATAAACCCGGCGACGACGAAGGAGAAGGCTTCACCGAGCAACAAACGTCACTGTGCTCCGGTCCGACGAGGCGCCTTCAGCCGCGCCTCACGCCTGCTCCAGCGCGGTCAAGAGATCCTCGATCAGGTCGTCGCGGTGTTCGAGGCCGGCCGAGAAGCGGATGAAGCCTTCGGAAATGCCGAGCTCGGCACGGGCCTCCGGTGTCAGGCGCTGGTGGGTCGTGGTCGCCGGATGGGTGACGATGCTCTTGGCGTCGCCGAGGTTGTTGCTGATGCGCGCGAGCTTGAGGGCGTTGAGCGTGCGGAATGCCGCGGCCTTGCCACCCTTGATCTCGAAGCCAACCAGCGTCGAGCCGGCGCGCATCTGCTTCCTGACCACCGCCGCCTGGGGATGGTCGTCGCGCCCCGGATAGATCAGGCGCGAGATCTTCGGATGCCTGGCCAGCACGTCGGCGATGGCGGCGGCGCTGTCGGTCTGCTGCCGCACGCGGATCGCGAGCGTCTCCAGGCCCTTGAGCAGCACCCAGGCGTTGAACGGCGACATCGATGGGCCGGTCTGGCGCAAAAACGTATGGATGTGCTCCTGGATGAACTGCTCCGATGACAGGATCACGCCGCCGAGGCAGCGGCCCTGGCCGTCGATGTGCTTGGTCGCCGAGTAGACCACGACGTCGGCGCCGAGTTGCAGCGGGCTCTGCCAGATCGGGGTGGCGAACACGTTGTCGACCACGAGACGCGCGCCGCCCTTGTGCGCGATCTCGGCCACCGCCGCGATGTCGACGACGTCGAGGGTCGGATTGGTCGGGCTTTCCAGGAAGCAGGTGCGGGTGTTGGGCCGCATCGCCTTCTGCCACTGGTCAAGGTCCATGCCGTCGACCAGTGTGGACTCGATGCCGTAGCGCGGCAGCAGGTCCTCGACCACGTAGCGGCAAGAGCCGAACAGCGCCTTTGCCGCGACCACGTGGTCGCCGGTGCGCAGCGGCGCGAGGATCGCGGTGGTCACCGCGGCCATGCCGGTGGCGGTGGCGCGGGCTGCCTCGGCGCCTTCGAGCTCGGCCATGCGTTGCTCGAACATCGCCACCGTCGGGTTCGAGAAGCGGGAATACAGGAAGCCGGGATCGTCGCCCGTGAAGCGCGCCTCGCACTGCTCGGCGGTGTCGTAGATGAAGCCCTGGGTCAGGAACAGCGCTTCGGAGGTCTCGCCATACTGCGAGCGCAGCGTGCCGCCGTGCACCAGGCGGGTTTCCGGGCGGTACCGGGCGGTGGGAGAGGGGGTCTTCGAGGCGGCCTTGGCAGGACCTTTCGAGGCGTCGGACATCGTGACTCCAGACTGACCGATCGAAATCGGCCAATAAAAAACCGGCCTGAACATTTGTTCGGCCGGGATCACTGGTGTCCCCGGCCTGTTTAGCGAGTTGTTTAACGTGGCTGCAAGCCGGCCGGCTCAAATGACCACGGGATAGATCCGCGTCATAATCCCGGGTGATCTTCCCGTCAAGTTGGCGCCGCCGGTCTGAAGGTCTGAAGACGAGCCGCAAACGCGGCTTCGGACCATCGAAGCGGAAAGCGATAATGGAATCATGGAATTGCCGGTGTTCGCCCGGCATCCTGAGCTCGTGCTGAGATGCCTTGCCAACGTCGGATGCGGTGCACTGGCGCTCGGGGAGGCGATAAAAGACCCTGACTTGTCGGGCCGGGGCTGATATCCGGTAGGTTTCCCGCGCGAGGGGCGACAGCCCGTCTTGCCGGAAAGTGCTCCAGGGGACGTCGACCGTGACCTATTCGCTGCCGCCCGATGCCAGGGGAATTCTGCCGGATCGCTTGATTGCGGCCATGGCGGACGAGGGCGTGATCCTGCCCGAATATCCGTTCGTGGAGAGCCAGATCCAGCCCGCGAGCCTCGACCTGCGGCTCGGCGGCACCGCCTTCCGTGTCCGCGCCAGCTTTCTGCCGGGGCCCGGCGTCACGGTGGCCGAGCGCATCGACGAACTGAAGCTGCACGAGATCGACCTGACCGAAGACGCGGTGCTGGAGACCAATTGCGTCTACATCGTGCCGCTGCTGGAGAGCCTGGCGCTGCCGCCGTCGATCTGCGCCGCCGCCAATCCCAAGAGCTCGACCGGCCGGCTCGACGTCTTCACCCGGGTGATCGCCGACGGCGCCCGCCGCTTCGACACCATCGACGCGGGCTATCATGGTCCGCTCTATGCCGAGATCAGTCCCAAAACCTTCCCGGTGCTGCTGCGCGAGGGCTCGCGGCTGTCGCAGATCCGCTTCCGCGCCGGCGACGCCCAGCTCGACACCGCGGCGCTGCAGGCGCTGCATGCCAGCGAGCGGCTCGTCGATCAGGACAGCGCGGACCTGTCCAACGGGCTCGCGCTCAGCATCGATCTGTCCGGCGAGGGCTCCGGCGGTTTCGTCGGCTACCGCGCCAAGCGCCATACCGGCGTCGTCGACATCGACCGCCGCGGCGGCTACGCGATCGACGAGTTCTGGGAGCCGATCCGTGCCCGCACCGATCGCAGCCTGATCCTCGATCCCGGCGAGTTCTACATCCTGGCGTCGAAGGAAGCGGTGCAGGTGCCACCGGACTTCGCCGCCGAGATGGTGCCGTTCGACCCGCTGGTCGGCGAATTCCGCGTGCATTACGCCGGCTTCTTCGATCCCGGCTTCGGTTATGCCGGCGCCGGCGGGCAGGGCTCGCGGGCGGTGCTGGAAGTGCGCTCGCGCGAGGTGCCGTTCATTCTCGAGCATGGCCAGGCCGTCGGCCGGCTGGTCTACGAGAGGATGATGGCGCGGCCGGATGCGCTGTACGGCCAGCGCATCAGCTCGAACTACCAGGGCCAGGGCCTCAAGCTCTCCAAGCATTTCCGCGGCGTGTGAGAGGTTGCTCAGCCGGCCGCCGCAAGGCAGGCTGTGCGGGAGCGGCGATCAGGTGCGCCGCCGTGGCTTGGCCGGAGCAACGGCCTTCTCGACGCCGCGCGCCGCGTCATAGACGGCGCGGATGAGGTCGAGGATCTCGCGCACCTCCGACGAGCTATCGCTCGTGCGGACACTCATGATGAGCGGCGAGGTGATCGAATCCTCGGCGAGCGGACGGTAGACCACGTCATCCCGGCGCAGGTGATGGACCGAGTGGGGGACGAGAGTGATGCCGACGCCGGCCGCGACGAGGCCGAGAGCGGTCTGCAATTCGCGCACCTCCTGCACGACCTGGGCCTCCACGCTGCGATCCCGGAAGAACGACAGGATCTGGTCGGCGTAGCTTGGCCGCGGTGACCTCGGATAGAGCACCAGCGGTTCTGTGGCGATGTCGCTGAAGTGCAGGGCGTCGCGTTCGCGCAGCGGATGGTCCGGCGACAGCGCCACCAGCAGGCTTTCCTCGACGATGACCTCGCGCCGGATCGCCGGATCGTCGACGCGCAGGCGGCCGAACCCGACGTCGATGCGCCCCTCCTTGAGCGCGGCGATCTGTTCCACCGTGTTCATTTCGACCAGGGCGACCTCGAGCTGCGCGTGGGCCGCGCGGAAGCCGCGCACCACGTCGGGCAGGCCGCCGTAGAGCGCGGAGCCGACGAAGCCGATGACGAGCTGGCGCCGGCCCGTTTCACCGAAGCGGCGGGTGGTGATGCGCAGTTCGTCGGCCCGTTCCAGGATCTGCAGGGCGTGTTCAAGGAAGAAGCGGCCGGCGGGGGTGAGCCGCAGCGGCCGGCTGCCGCGTTCGAACAGCGCGACGCCCAGTTCATCCTCCAGGTCGCGCATTTGCCGGCTCAAGGGTGGCTGGGCGATGCGCAGCTTCTCGGCCGCCCGGGTGAAGCTCCGTTCGCCGGCGATGGCGGTGAAATAACGCAGATGGCGCAGTTCCAATTGATACCTTTTAGGTATGGAAGGGGATCGACACGGTCTTTGACCTGCGCGCCATGGCGTGGGACCACCATGATGAGCAGGAGAAACGCCTTCATGAGCACCAGCGTGGCAGTCCGCGTCGATCAGGTCGAGACCTTTTTGGTCGATGTGCCAACCATCCGCCCGCATCGGTTGTCGATGCATACGATGAACAGCCAGACCCTGGTACTGGTGCAGATCCGCTGCTCGGACGGGACTGTCGGCATTGGCGAAGGCACGACCATCGGCGGCCTCAGCTACGGCGAGGAGAGCCCCGAAGGCATCAAGCTGACCATCGACAGCTACATCGCTCCGGCGATCATCGGTCAGGACGCCTCCCGCGTCGCCGCGCTCATGGCCGGCGTGAAGCGGCGGGTGAAGGGCAACCGCTTCGCCAAATGCGCGGTGGAAACCGCGCTGCTCGATGCTCTCGGCAAGCGGCTGGGACAGCCGGTGTCGGAACTGCTCGGCGGCCGCCAGCACGACGCCTTGCCGGTGGCGTGGACGCTCGCCAGCGGCGACACTGCGCGGGACATCGCGGAGGCCGAGCAGATGCTGGCGACGCGCCGCCACAACATCTTCAAGCTGAAGATCGGGCTGCGGCCATGGGCTGTCGACGTCGCCCATGTCGCTGCCATCGCCAAGGCCCTCGGCGAGCGCGCCAGCGTGCGCGTCGATGTCAACCAGGCTTGGAGCGAAGCCGTCGCCAAGCGCGCCATTCCTGCCCTCGAGGATGCCGGTGTGGATCTCGTCGAGCAGCCGCTGGCGCGCGATCATCATGGCGCCCAAGCGCGTCTCGCCGGCCGCTTCACCGTTCCCATCATGGCCGACGAGGCGCTGCACGGTTTGACGGACGCCTTCGATATCGCCGCGCGGGGCACCGCCGATGTTTTCGCCCTCAAGATCGCCCAGGCGGGCGGCCTGTTCGATGCCGCGAAAATGGCGGCTGTCGCGGAAGCCGCCGGGATCGGCCTCTACGGCGGCACGATGCTCGAGGGCGGCGTCGGCACGGCAGCCTCGGCCCAGGTGTTCTCGACCCTGCCGCAATTTGCCTGGGGTACCGAGCTGTTTGGCCCGCTGCTGCTGACCGAGGAGATCCTGGCGACGCCGCTGCGCTACGGCGACTTCGCGCTGCAGGTGCCGTCGCTGCCCGGCATCGGCGTCGAGCTCGACATGGACCGTGTCGCCTTCTTCCGTCGTGATGGCCGCGCGTCGCGCAGCCATCCGGTGCGTACCGCAGTGGGAGCCTGAGCCATGCTGTTCCAGGTCAAAATGGACGTCGAGATCCCGCACGGGCTCGATCCCGAGATGATTGCGCGGCTGAAGGACACCGAGCGCCGGCGTGCGCAGGAGCTGCAGCGCAGCGGCCAATGGCGCCATCTCTGGCGCGTCGCCGGCCGCTACGCCAATGTCAGCATCTTCGACGTCGAGAGCAACGAGGCGCTGCACGACATCCTGTCGACCTTGCCGCTCTTCCCGTTCATGCGCGTGAACGTGACACCGTTGTGCCGGCACCCCTCGTCGATCCATGCCGACGACAGGTGAATGAGCATCACCGATCGCAATCAATCAAGAAAACAGCAACCAAGGCCCTTGGGCGGAAACCACATCATGAACGATCACACCATCGCCGAGCCGCTCAAGACGCTTCAGGCGTCCGTGTCGGACCACACGCACCGGGATCGCGCGGACGCTTCGGTTGAAAAGACGACGATGCGCAAGGTCATCTGGCGCATCGTTCCGATCCTCACCCTGTCGTATTTCCTGGCCTATCTCGACCGGATCAATATCGGGTTCGCGGCGCTCGACATGAACAAGAGCCTCGGCCTGTCCAGCACCGTCTATGGCTGGGCTGCCGGCGTCTTCTTCATCGCCTACATCATCTTCGAGATCCCGAGCAATCTGATCATGGAGCGTGTCGGCGCGCGGCTCTGGATCGCGCGCATCATGATCACCTGGGGCCTCATCGCCGCGGGCACCGCCTTCGTCGTCGGGCCGTCGTCGCTCATCGGCATGCGGTTCCTGCTTGGCGTCGCCGAAGCCGGCTTCTTTCCCGGCGCGCTGCTCTACCTGACCTACTGGTGCCCGGCGGCCTACCGCGCCAAGGTCATCGCCGCCTTCTCTGTGTCGATCCCGCTTGCGGGCTTCGTCGGCTCGCCGCTGTCGGGCGCGCTCCTCGGGATGAACGGCCACCTCGGCCTGCACGGTTGGCAATGGCTGCTCGTCATCGAAGGATTGCCTGCGGTGATCCTCGGGCTTGTCGTGCTGGTGTTTCTGCCCAGCAAGCCGGATTCCGCGACCTGGCTGACGAGTGAGGAAAAGCTCTGGCTGCAGCGGACGCTGGCGGACGAGGCGCGGAACCTCGGCAGCAGCAGCCATGGCAGTGTGTGGCGCACGCTGGCGAACCCGCGGGTCCTGGCGCTCGGCCTCGCGTCGGCCGGCAGCCTCGCCACCGGCTACGGCCTCGCCTTCTGGCAGCCGCAGATGGTGAAGTCGTTCGGTCTCACGAATTTCCAGACCGGCCTCGTCAATTCCATTCCCTTCGCCGTCGCGGCGGTCGGCATGTTCGTCTGGGCGCGCCGCTCCGACAGCCGGCGTGAGCGCGTGTGGCACACGGTCATTCCGCTGCTGGTCTCGGCGGTCGCGCTGGCGTCGTGCATCGTCCTCAACGAGCTGAGCCTCGTCGTCGTCGCGCTGTGCTTTGCGCTGCTCGGCGGCTATGGCGTCAAGGGGCCGTTCTGGGCGCTGGTCTCGGAATGGACCTCGCCGGCCGAAAAGGCGGCCGCCATCGCCATGATCAACTCGCTGGCCAACGTGTCCGGCTTCGTCGCGCCGTTTCTGCTCGGCTTCATCAAGGACCAGACGGGCAGCTTTGTGCTCGGGCTGATCCCGATGGTCGTGCTGGCGCTCATCGGCGCGGCGACCATCCTGATCCTGAAGGGACAGGTGGCCGCCCGCGCTGGACGTCCCGCAAGCTAAAGTCTGTTCGCGGGACCCGTCCTTTACGAGGAGACCACTGCGGTCACCTCGCGCCGCGTCGGACGATGGTCAGGCGGCGCGCCGGGCGCCGCCGGCGGCCAGCAGCGTGCCGATCCCCACCACCAGCAGCGCGATCGCATACCAGATGCCGGTGTTGAAGCTGGCGGAGAGATCGCGCAGCAGCCCGACCACGGTCGGGCTGACGGCGGAGCCGAGAATGCCGGCCGAGCTGATCAGGCCAATGCTGCCGGCGCGGTTCTGCACCGACAGCAGCGGGGTGGCGAACGCCCAGAAGATCGCCATGCCGCTGAACGCACCGATCGACACCAGCACGAGCCCTGCGAGTCGCCACGACGCATCGGTGAGCGTCACCACCGCAAGCCAGCCGAGCGCGGCCAGTGCGAACAGCGCGACGGTGTGCCAGCGACGTTCCTGCAGGCGGTCTGAACTGAAGCTGACCAATGGCATCGCCAGCAGCGTGAACAGCGACGGGATCGCGCCGAGCAGGCCGATGGTGGTGAAGTTGTGGGGGCCGGCGAGGAATTCGCGGATGATCTGCGGCGTCCAGGTGGCGTAGGTGTTCAGCGAGGTCACAAGGCAGAAGTAGCCGAGCGACAAGAGCAGCACGCGCGCGCCGAGCAATTCGCGCCACATGCTGCCCTCGCGGGCCGCGGGAGCGGTGCGGCCCTCGCTGTCGAGCGCGCGCTGGATGATCTGGCGTTCCTCCGGCGTGAGCCACCTGGCATCCCTGGGGCGGTCGGTGAGGTAGAAGTAGGTGACGACGCCGAGCACGATCGATGGCAGGCCCTCGAGCAGGAACAGCCAGCGCCAGCCGGCTATGCCGAACGCGCCATGCAGCTGCAGGATCAGTCCGGACACCGGCGAGCCCAGCATGAAGGTGGCCGGCATCGCCATCATCAGCAGCGCCATGGCGCGGGCGCGCTGCGCTGCCGGGAACCAGTAGCTGAGATAGAGGATGACGCCGGGCACGAAGCCAGCTTCGGCGAGGCCGACCAGCGCGCGCACGACATACAGGCCGTAGGGGCCGGTGGCGAACATGGTGGCGGTGGAGGCGAGGCCCCATGTCACCATGATCCGCGCCAGCCAGACGCGGGCGCCGAAGCGCTCCAGCAGCAGGTTGCTGGGCACCTCGAACAGCATGTAGGTCAGGTAGAACAGCGTGTTGGCGAAGCCGAACATCGTCGCCGTGAGCGCAAGGTCCTTGTTCATGGACAGCGCGGCGAAGCCGATGTTGATGCGGTCGAGATACGAGAAGAAGTACGCCACGAACAGGAAGCCGATCAGCCGGCGAAACACTTTCGTCATGGCGCGGCTGTGCGCTTCATCCTGCGCGATGAAGCCGCCGGCAGCCTGGAGCCGTACGTCCGTCATGTCGTCCCTCCCAAGGCTCCGGATCTCTGGCGTCCGGGCTCTTTGTTGTCGTCGTTGCCGTCGCTGCCGTTGTGCGGCCGGTCCGCGCGCGGTCCGGCCGAAATCTTTGTGCGAAGCGCTCAGGCGGCCGCGCGGGCCGCGCCGCGGCGCGCGCCGCGCAACAGGTCGATCAGCGCGCGGCTGTCGGCGGGCGGCGTGTCGCCGCGCCAGGCGACATGCAGGTCCGGCCGCGCCAGCAGCAGCGCATGGCGGTAGACATCTGGCGCCAGTGCCCGCGGCACGTCGAGCACGGTCAGCGGCAGGCCGGCCGCCGCGGCCGCCGCCGTCAGGGCATCGACGTTCACACCGGGATCGAAGCGCAGCAGGGTATAGCCGGCTCCCATCGCGTCGTAGAGCGAACGCTCCGGCGATAGCCACAGATGCGGCACGCGCGCGCCCGGCACGGTGGACGGCGTGAAGTCGCCCATGGTGTAGGACGGCGCGGTCTCCTCGTCATAGGCGATGATCGGCGATCCTTCGTAGAAGTAGCCGAAGTTGAGACCCGCGCAGCAATACTGCTGGACGTTGAGATCGTAGGCGGCCTTGCCGATCGCGGCGCGGACGCGCTCGCCTTCGGGGCCTTCCGCCTCGATCGCCGTCGGGATCTCGCGGCGCGCCTTGCTCATGGCGATGGCGTGCTTCATCGCGAAGTGCGACACCTGCTCGGTGATCGGCAGCCGCTCGGCCTCATAGGCGTCGAGGATGCCGGCGTCGGCCCAGCCCGCCAGATGGGCGGCGAGCAGCCACGACAGGTTGGTGGCGTCGGCGATGCCGGCATTCATGCCGTAGCCCGCGAACGGCACCCAGAGATGGCAGGCGTCGCCGCAGATGAAGACGCGGCGATCGCGGAACTTGTCGGCGACGAGCCGGCGGCCGATCCAGTCTTCCTTGCTGATGAGCTCATAGGTGAAGTCGGGGCCGACGCCAAGCAGGTCGCGGATGCCGGCATCGCGGTCGACGGCATCGAACTCGGTCTCGTGTTCGTGCATGTAGGCATGAACCAGCCAGGTCTCGCGGCCGTCGATGGCGTAGACGTTGCCGCTGCGCCGCGGGTTGATCGCGAACGAACCCCAGGCGCGAACGCCGCCCTTGGCCTGCAGCATCGGCAGCAGGTCGGGCGCGCGGATGTAGCTCGACTGCACCCGCTGCAGCATCGGATCGCCGCTGAGCCGGGCGCCGATGGCCTTGCGCACCATCGAGCCGCCGCCATCGCAGCCGACCATGAACTTGCAGGCGATCTCGATGGCCGCGCCGCTGTCGAGGTTCGTCGCCTCTGCGACGACGCCGTCGGCGGTCTGGTTGAAGCCCTGCAGCGACGTGCGGTCGAGGATGCGGACGCCGGGCTGCTCGGCGAGATGGGCTGATAGCACCGGCTCGAGGTAGATCTGGTTGATGCGATGGGGCGGCTCCGGCGTCGGCCACCACGTGTCCGGGCCGCCCGTCGCGGTGTAGCGGTCGGCGCGGCAGGGGATCGGGATGCGGGTCAGCTCGGTGCCCAGGAACGAGGTGCGGTAGGCGACGTCGTTGGGGTGGTCGGCCGGCAGGCCGGCGTCGCGCACCTTGGCGGCGAGGCCGAGCCGGCGGAAGATCTCCATCGACCGCGCCGCGACATGGTTGGATTTGACGCTCGGACGCTCGCTCCGATGGCGTGTCTCGACCACGATCACGTCGACGCCACGCCAGGCCAGGTCCATGGCCAGCGTCAGGCCCACGGGGCCCGCGCCCACCACTAGAATGTCGGCGGCGAGCCTGGTCGCCGCTCCTTTGTGCGTCATGTTGCCTCTCCCCAAGGGTCGTGCCGGCGTCGATGTCGTTTTCGGAATGTCCGATGGCTGCCAGCAATTGCTTGGGGCGACCCTACTGAATTCCCATCCATCCGAAAAAGATGGATAATAGTTTTGAGTTCAGAAGGAATGCTCATGAATGCAACCCTGCGCCAACTCGAGGCCTTCGCCCTGGCCTACCGGTTGGGGAGCCTGACCCGCGCCGCCGCGGAGATGCACCTGACCCAGTCGGCGGTCAGCCTGCTGGTGCGGCAGCTCGAGGAACTGTGGCAGGCTCGCCTGTTCGATCGCACCACCCGGGCGCTGAATCCCACGCCCGCGGCCGACGAAGCCATTGTCTGGGTCGAGCGCATCCTGGGCGAGCTGCGGGGGCTCGCCCACCATATGCGGGGACTGGAGGACAAGAGCGTCGGTCGCGTGGCGTTCGCGGTCACCGCCGGTGTCGCGTCGGCGCTGATGCCGCGCATCATCAAGGCATTTCGCGCCGAGCATCCGGCGATCAGGATCCTGATGCTGGATGTCGGGGCGGATCAGCTGATCGCCAAGATCCTGTCGGGCGAAGCGGAGTTCAGTATCGGGACCGTCGAGAACAACCATCCGGATATTGCGCTGGAGACGCTGATCAGCGACCGGCTGAGTGCGACGGCCCCGCGTGATGGGGTGTTCGAGACACGTGCGCAGATGAGCTGGGATGAGCTCGACGGCTTTCCGACCATCTCGGTGCCGCGCGGAACCAGCATCCGCCGTCTGATCGACGGCGCGCTGGAGGCCGAAGGCAAGACGTTCGCGCCGACGCTGGAGACATCGCTGTTGAACACGGCGCTGTCGATGACAGCGCACGGGCTCGGGGTGTCGGTGCTGCCGGCCTATCTGGTGCCGCTGCTGCAGTTTCCGGATCTGGTGTCGGTGCCGCTGGTCGATCCGGTCATCCGCCGCAACCTGTCGCTGATCACCCGCTCGGGCCGTTCACTCTCGGCGGCCTCGCGCAGCTTCGTGCAGGTGGCGAAGGCCGTGATCGCAGGGACCTGAGCTTGCCGGCGCCGGATCATGCGCGGCGTCGCTCGCCTCTCAGGCGCTCACCGCCAGCGGGCGCCCCAGCATCGCGCGGGCGAACTTGCGCGGCGCGGCCGGCCTGCCGAACAGGAAGCCCTGCGCGAGATCGAAGCCTATCTCGTGCACGGCGAGGAGGTCGGCGCGGGTCTCCACGCCCTCGGCCACTGTTCGCGCGCCATAGCTGTTGGCGAGCTCGACGATCCGCCGGCACACCGAGCGCTTCAGGCGGTCGTCGGCGCAGCCACTGATCAGCGCGCGGTCGACCTTGATCTCGGTGAAGGGGAAGCGGTCGATCCCCATCAGGTCCGGCCAGTCGGTGCCGATGTCGTCGATCGACAGTGCGATGTTGTGGAAGCGGACGCGCCGTGCGACGTCGATCATCCGCTCGAGGTTGCGCACCGTGTCCGAGCCGTTGATCTCGATCATCAGGCCGCTGAAGGCGGGATGGCGCGGCATCCGCAGGCAGAGGTGCTCCACCGCAGCCGGGTCGGCGAGGAACGAGGCCGGCAGGTTGATGGAGAGATCGATCGGACCGCTCTGGTCGAGAAAATACTGCCAGTCGTCGAGAGCGCGGCCGATGACGAAGTCCGACAGGTTGCGAAAATGCGGATCGTCGTCGGCCGGGATGAAATAGGCCGGCGGCACCACGCCCCAGGACGGGTGCCGCATCCGCACCAGCGCCTCGGCGCCGCGCGACACCAGCGTGCGCGCGTCGACCTTGTGCTGGTACCACAGCTCGAGCCAGCCTGACTTGAGGGCTTCCGCGACGTCCACCGGCGCGCTGGGCGGGCTCTCCGTCGGCAGCAGCGCGGCGATGGCGGCGCGCAGCCGATCGGTTCCGAACGGCGTCGCCAGTGTCGGCAGCATGACGAGGCCGAGCTCCGCGCCGCGCTGCTGGATCGCGGTGACCGCGGGCGAACCGGCAGGGCCGATCGGCAGCACATGGCCGTCGAAGGCCTTGTCGGCGAGCGTGGTCAGGACATCGCTCGCCGCCGCGCCGCCGGCGGACAGCCCCAGCATCACGAGGTCGATGTGCTGCTGGTCGAGGCGCGCGGCGAGATCATGGGCGTCGCGGGCATCCGATGTCAGCAGCCCCAGCTCCTCCAGCGTATCGGCAAGAAAGGTGCGGATGTGCTGCTTGCCGTCGACGATGCACACGCTGGACGAAATCCGGCGCCGGCCGAAAGCGACGAACTTGGGAGGTCGTTCCGATTGCTGGCTCTGCATTCCTTCACCGCGCGAATCGATTGGTTTCGGGCGCATTCTTGGTAGCGGCTGGCCCGAGCGCGATTGGGGAATTGTTGCGACCATTCACCGTTGTGCTTCGCTAAGGTTACTATGGCGAATGCGATTTAAATGCCGGTCAAATTGTCGGAAACGTCGCGTGACACGCACTGGTGTCGGTCGGAACAGGCGGTTGTCGGCCTCGTTCGGACCATTTTCGATTCATTTTATTGGGTTTTGGACCAATCTTGATCTTGCCCGAAGTCAGATCGGGCGGGTATGGTCCGGCCAACGCGGGCGTAGTTCAGTGGTAGAACGACAGCTTCCCAAGCTGTATGTCGTGAGTTCGATTCTCATCGCCCGCTCCATCCCTCATCCTCGCTGAGAACATCAGATCGGATCTCGGACGCGTCGCGCGACGGGGCTTTCGGCGCGGACTTGTGCCCGCGCCGCTGTCGGTCATTCGGCCGGCTGGGAGGCCGCCTTGCTCTCGACGCGCGGCAGGCGCGCCGGGGTGTAGGACACCGGGATCAGGTCGCCCGGCAGCAGGCGGCGCAGCAGGCCCCACAGCCCGCGCGGCTCGACCAGGATGACGCCGATCGACAGCGTGCCGAGCAGGATGAAGTGCCACACGCCGATCTCCGCGAGGTACTCGCGCAGCAGGAAGAACACCACCGTGCCGATGATCGGCCCCTCGAAGCTGCCGACGCCGCCGATCACCACGATGAAGATGATGTAGACCGTCCACTCGGTGATGCTGAACGACGCCGGCGGCGCGACGCGCAGCTTCTGCAGCGTGATCAGCGCGCCGGTGAGGCCGAGGAACGGCGCGGTCCACAGGAAGCACAGCACCCGCGCCCATGTCAGGTTGACGCCGACCGAGCCGGCGCCTTCCTCGTTGTCGCGCATGGCGGTGAGGCCGAGGCCGATCGACGAGCGCATCAACAGGTAGGTCGAGACGAACGCGAGGACCGCGAGCCCGAGCGCCAGCCAGTAGATGTTGGTGTAGCGCTCGGCAATGTTGCTGCCGAACTGCTTGACCGCGGCCACCGGCATGCTGACGCCGGAGCCGCCGCCGAAGGCGGAGAGCTTGCCGGCGGCGAGCATCAGGGTTTCCGCCACCACCCAGCTGCCGACGGCGAGATAGGCGGCACGCAGGCGGAAGATCACGATCATGATCGGCACGGCGAAGGCGAGCGCGACGAGGCCGGCCATCAGCACCGACAGGTAGGGGTTGAAGCTGCCGAACACCAGGAAGCCGAAGAACGCATAGGCGCCGATGCCGACAAAGGCGTGCTGGCCCACGGTGACGATGTCGGCGTAGCCGGCGAGCAGGTTCCACATCATCGCCAGCACCAGCAGCAGCATGAACTCGGTGGCGAGCTGCATCTGGCGCGGATCGAGGACGAACGGGCCGGTGATCAGGAACAGGGCACCGAGCAGCAGCAGTGCCCGGCCGGCCAGGATGGAGTGGGATGTGGCGAGAAAGCGCATCACGCTGCCGACCTCAATATTTCGGGAACAGGCCCTGCGGCCGGGCCAGGAAGATCACCAGGAAGACGATGTGGCCGGCGAGCACCTGCCAGGCGGCGTCGAACTGCGCGCCGACCGCCTGGGCGATGCCGATCACGATGCCGCCGACGAGCGTACCCCACAGGCTGCCGAGGCCGCCGAGCACCACCGCCTCGAAGGCGATCAAGAGCCGGCTCGGGCCGGAGGTCGGATCGAAGTTGGTCCACACCGCCATGAAGCCGGCGGAGATCGCCATGGTGACGCCGACCACGCCCATGGCGACGGCATAGATCCTGGCGGACGGCAGGCCGACGAGGTTCGCGGTCGCCACGCTGTCGGACACCGCGCGGATGCGCGCGCCGATCCGGCTGCGGTAGAGCAGGAGATCGAGGCCCCAGATCATCGCGATCGCCGAGACGAAGATGACCAGCGGCAGCACGCCGATGTTGATGTTGTTGCCGAGGTGCAGCGTCGCGGTCTCGATGGCGCCGCCGGACACCTTGCGGATATCGGCGCCGTAGACGCCCTGCAGGCCGTTCTGGACGATGATCGATAGGCCGAAGGTCACGAGGATGATCGACAGCACATCCTTGCCGAGCACGCGCTGCAGCAGCAGCCGCTGCAGCAGGTAGCCGCCGGCGAAGGTCAGGGGCAGGATGATCACGATCGCGACCAGCGTCGGCAGTCCCAGCGCCTGGGTGAGCGACCACAGGATGAATGAGATGAGCACGATGAGGTCGCCATGCGCGATGTTGACGAAGCGCATGACGCCGACCGACAGCGACAGTCCCATGGCGAACAGCGCGTACAGCCCGCCAACCAGGATGCCCTGCACGATCTGATTGAGCCAGATTCCGAGCATGGTCTCTACAGTCCGAAATAGTGTTTGACGACGGTGTCGTGGGACGTCTCGGCGGGCCGGCCGCTGAGATTCACCTTGCCTTCCAGCAGGCAATAGAAGCGGTCGGCGACGGCGAGCGAGCGCGTGATGTCCTGCTCGACCACCAGGATGCCGATGCCGCGCGCCTTGATCGCGGGGATGATCTCGTAGAGATCCTTGATCACGGTCGGCGCCAGTCCGAGGCTGATCTCGTCGCACAGCAAGAGCCTGGGGTTGGCGAGCAGGGCGCGGCCGACCGCGACCATCTGCTGCTGGCCGCCGGACAGTTCACCCGCGAGCTGCCGCCGCTTCTCCTTCAGGATCGGAAAGAAGCGGTAGATGTCGTCGAAGCCGATCTCGCCGCGGCGGCCGACCTCCCAGCCGATGTGCAGGTTCTCCTCGACCGTCAGCGACGGGAACAGGCGGCGGCCTTCGGGCACCAGCGCGACGCCCTGCGCCACGATCTCGGCGGTGGTGCGGCCCGCGAGGTCTGCGCCGTTGAAGCGGATCGCCCCCTCGATGCGGTCGGCCTGGCCGACAATCGCCTTCAGCAGCGACGATTTTCCGGCGCCGTTGGCACCGATGATCGAGACGATCTCGCCCGCCCCGACCGCAATCGTCGCGCCGACCAGCGCGCGGAACTGGCCGTAATAGACCGACAGGTTTTCGACCGACAGCAAGGGATATCCTGACATTCCTTCGTCCTCAAACGCCAAGATAGACTTCCTTGACGCGCCCGTCCGCCAGCACCTGGTCCGGCGGGCCGCTGCTGATGATGTTGCCACCGTGCAGCACGGTCAGTCGCGTCGCGATGCGGCGCAGCGCATGCAGCACATGTTCGATCCAGATGATGGTGGCGCCCTGGCTGTGCGCGACGCGGATGATGTCGAGCAGCGAGTCGCATTCGGCGTCCGTGAGGCCGCCGGCGATCTCGTCGAGCAGCAAGAGGCGCGGGTTCTGCGCCAGCGCCTTGGCGAGCTCGAGCCGCTTGAGGTCGAGCAGCGACAGCTGGCCGGCCGGCGTGCGCAGGCGGTGCGCGAGGCCAGTGAACTCGATCACTTCCTGCGCCTTGTCCTTGGCGGCGCGGATGCGAAGGCCGCCGCCATGCACGGCGGCCACCATGACGTTCTCGAACGCGCTCATGTGGGTGAAGGGCTTCGGCACCTGGTAGGTGCGGCCGATGCCGAGCCGGCAGCGGTCCCAGACCTTGACGCGGGTGATGTCGCGGTCGTTGAAATGCACGCGGCCGCTGCTCGGCGCCTGCACACCGGCGATGATGTTGAACAGCGTGGTCTTGCCCGCGCCGTTGGGGCCGATCACGCCCAGGACCTCGCCAGCCCCGACATCCATGTCGAGATTGTCGATCACGGACAAGGCGCCGAAACGCTTCGTGAGGCCGGCAAGTTTCAGCATGGTCGCTCTTTTTTAAGTCCTGCGCTCCGCGAACGGACCGTCTTCGATGAGGGATGACGCCGCGACGGACGGCGCAGCCGCAAGCTACGCGCGCCCTGTCCGATCGGTCAATGAGATGGGGATGTCCAGTCCATGCGAGCGCATGCCGCGCCGGTCCCACCGGACCGGCGCGGCAATGGCTCAGCTGTACTTGATCACGCGCGGCTCGCCGCCCACAGGGACGTCCTTGGCGGTCGAGTTGTCAACGATGACCATCTCGTAGGGGTACTTCTTGCCCTTCTCCCACTGACCGATCACCAGCGGGGTGAGCGCGCAGTTCGGGAACGGACCCTTGTTGAAGTTGATCGGGCCGACGATCGACTTGTAGTCGGTCGTCTTGATCGCGTTGCGGATCGAGTCCGGCTTGTCGAGATGCTCGGTGCGCTTGAGCACGTCGAAGATCACCTCGAACAGCGCATGGCGGAAGCCGAGCGGCAGCGACCACTGGCGATTGCTGACCTTCTCGTATTCGTCGGCGAGCTGGCCCGAGCTCTGGCCGTTGAGGCCCGACACATAGGGGTGGAACTTGGACCACCACACCTCGGTGGTCAGCCCCAGTGCGCGATCGCCGAGCGGGGTGATCGCCGGCGGGAATTCCAGCGCCTTGCCCATGTAGACGATCTTCGGCTGGAAGCCCTGCTGGGCCGCGCCGTTCCAGAACGTGGTGAACTCCGGCGGCGGCACCACGCCGGTGACGATCTCGACGCCGGCCGACTTGAACGCGGCGATCTGCGAGTTGTAGTTGCTGGCCGGCATGTCGAAGCGGCCGGGATCGATCACGCTGAAGCCGTTCTTGATGAGGAACGGCGGATTGCCGTGCTCCTTGTCGGACTGCGCGATGCCGTCGCCGTCGTTCGGCCACAGCCCGCCGACCTTCTTGTTGGTGTCGAGGCGCTTGAAGTAGGGCACCAGCGATTCGATCAGCTGCTGGCCGGCGAAGAAGAAGTGGTAGGTCCACTCGAAGCCCTGCTTCGGATCACCCTTGCGGCCGAAGAAGTACGGCTCGAGCGGCGCGTCGTTGGTGATGCAGGGGACGCCGTTGGCCTCGCACTGGTCCGAGACCGGGTTGACCGTCTCGGGGGTCGCGAACGCGGCCACCAGGTCGACCTTGTCCTTGAGGATCAGCTCCTGAGTCACTTCCGCGGCGCGGTTCGGGCTCGACTGGCTGTCCTTGACCACGATCTCGTAGGAATGCTCGGTGCCGTTGACCTTGATCTTGCCGCCGAGCGTCTTCTTGATCTGGTCGAGCGTGAACGGCACGTGTTCGGTGAAGAAGGCCAGCGGCCCGGTGGCCGGCATGACCAGGCCGATCTTGATGGTCTTCGGCGCCGCAAAAGCCACGCGCGGCAGGCCGCCGACCGCAGCGAATGCGGCGCCCGCTCCGGCGGCCTTGAGGACCGACCGGCGGTTCAGGTGGTTGATATCCTTCGGCATCGATTGAGTGCTCCCCTCGTTGCTAGTCCGCCGCGTCCGGCCGCTCGTCGTTGTTGTGATTGTGGACGGTGCCGCCGAGACGCCCGCAGGCCGCAACCCTGGTTGCGACCTGCAGCAGTCTTCTAGCTTGCATCGTCGTCGAGGAAAGGGCTGAATTCGCGCGCCCCTGCGGCGCGACAGTTTGCCGGCTGACAGCGCGACAATGCTGGAAACCGCGGTATTCTAGGGCTTCCCGCGTTGCGGGCCGCGGCGCACGCGTGAGGAAGCCGCGTCCTCCAGGACGCCAAGTTCGCTGGCAATCAATCCAAAGTTCGTTTTGAGAAGGGGCTGCGGTCGGGCTGAATGTCGCATGTGCGGTGAGGCAGTGCACCGCACATACACGGCTCGGCTGTGACGGTTCACCAGGGCGAACCGTAACCGGCGGATGGCGATGCGTGGCGGCGCGGAACGGCCGGGCCGGCCAGTTGACGATGCGATGACGCGCTGGTGACGGCACTCACCAGAAAATTCAACGAAAACAAACGACTAAATCGGTCGCTGCGACGACAAAAGCGCTTGCCGCGGCGTCCATACCGACTATATGTGCCGCCATCCCTTGTTACAGGCAGCCCGCGCCCCGATGCAGCCCATCATTTCCGTCTCCAACCTGTCGAAAGTCTACGGCTCGGGCTTCCAGGCGCTGAAGAACATCAACCTCGAGATCCGTCGTGGGGAGATCTTTGCGCTGCTCGGCCCCAACGGCGCCGGCAAGACCACGCTGATCAGCATCATCTGCGGCATCGTCAATCCGTCGTCCGGAACGGTGCGGGTCGATGGCCATGACATCATCACCGATTATCGCGCCGCACGCTCGCTGATCGGGCTGGTGCCGCAGGAACTGACCACCGACGCGTTCGAGACGGTGTGGGCGACCGTCAGCTTCAGCCGCGGCCTGTTCGGCAAGCCGGCGGACCCAGCGCACATCGAGCGCGTGCTCAAGGCGCTGTCGCTGTGGGACAAGAAAGACAACATGATCATGACGCTGTCCGGCGGCATGAAGCGGCGCGTGCTGATCGCCAAGGCGCTGTCGCACCAGCCCTCCGTGCTGTTCCTCGACGAGCCGACTGCCGGCGTTGACGTCGAGCTGCGCAAGGGGATGTGGGAGGTCGTGCGCTACCTCAGGGACAACGGCGTCACCATCATCCTGACGACGCACTACATCGAGGAAGCCGAGCAGATGGCCGACCGGATCGGCGTCATCAGCAAGGGCGAACTGATCCTGGTCGAGGAGAAGGCCGAGCTGATGCGCGAGCTCGGCCAGAAGCAGCTGACGCTGCACCTGCAGTCGCCGATCGCGGCGATCCCGGCGGCACTCGCGCCCTACGGGCTGACGATCGGCGCCGACGGCCACGAGGTGATCTACACCTACGACACGCAAGGGGAGCGCACCGGCATCACCTCGCTGCTCAGCGACCTGCGCCAGGCGGGTCTGACCTTGAGGGATCTGCAGACCAGCGAAAGCTCGCTCGAGGACATCTTCGTCGGGCTGGTCTCGCGGTCCGGCGTCCGCGGCAGCTGACGGCGCTCGCCCACCCATTTTGCAAGAGGAAGAGCCGATGAACCTCCACGGCGTTCTGGCGATCTACCGTTTCGAGATGGCGCGCACCAAGCGCACCGTGTTCCAGAGCATCGTCTCGCCGGTGCTGTCGACTTCACTGTATTTCATCGTGTTCGGCGCAGCGATCGGTTCGCGCATCAGCGAGATCGACGGCGTCAGCTATGGCGAGTTCATCGTCCCCGGCCTGATCATGCTGATGCTGCTGACGCAGAGCGTCTCCAACGCCTCGTTCGGCATCTACTTCCCGAAATTCACCGGAACGATCTATGAACTGTTGTCGGCGCCGATCTCCTATCTCGAGGTGGTGGTCGGCTATGTCGGCGCCGCAGCGTCGAAATCGATCATCCTCGGCCTGATCGTGCTGGTCACGGCAGCGCTGTTCGTCGACCTGCGCATCGACCATCCGGTGTGGATGTTCGCGTTCCTGGTGCTCACCGCGGTGTCGTTCAGCCTGCTCGGCTTCATCATCGGCATCTGGGCGCAGGGCTTCGAGCAGCTGCAGGTCATCCCGCTCCTGGTGGTGACGCCGCTGACCTTCCTCGGCGGCACGTTCTACTCGGTCAACGTGCTGCCGCCGACCTGGCAGAAGGTGACGCTGTTCAATCCGCTGGTCTATCTGATCAGCGGCTTCCGCTGGAGCTTCTACAGCATCGCCGACGTCCATGTCGGCATCAGCGCCGCCGTGGCGCTGGGATTCCTGCTGCTGTGTCTCGTTGCGATCTGGTGGATCTTCCGGACCGGCTATCGCCTCAAGAGCTGACGAAGCGGCCGCATGGCAGACTGCGCGCAATCGCCGCTTGCGCGCCGACGCGATCCTGACATGCTGCCGTGCCATTCTCGTCCTCCGTTCCATCCCCTGTCAGAGAAGCGCGCATGACCCAGCCCCGCCTGTTCACGCCGATCACGCTGCGCGGCGTCACCGCCAGGAACCGCCTGATCATCTCGCCGATGTGCCAGTACTCGGCGGAGAACGGCATGGCGAGCGACTGGCACCTGGTGCATCTCGGCAAGTTCGCGCAGGGCGGCGCCGGCATCGTGATGACGGAAGCCGCCGCGGTGGTCGCCGAGGGCCGCATCACCCATGGCGACCTCGGCATCTGGACCGACGCCCAGGTCGCGCCGCTGGCGCGGATCGCGACCTTCCTTCGCAACAACGGCGCGGTGCCGGCGATCCAGCTCGCCCATGCCGGCCGCAAGGCCAGCATGCAGCGTCCCTGGTACGGCAATGCGGCGCTGACCGCGGAGGACCATGCGCGCGGCGACGTGGCGTGGCCGATTGTTGCGCCGAGCCCGATCCCGATGGACGAGGGCTGGCTGACGCCGCATGAACTCAGCGTCGCGGAATTGGCGGTGCTGCGTGACCACTGGCGCGCGGCCACGTTGCGCGCGGCGGCGGCCGGGTTCGACGTGCTCGAAGTGCATTGCGCCCATGGTTATCTGCTGCACGAATTTCTCTCCCCGCTGTCCAACCGCCGCACCGACGCCTATGGCGGCGACCTCGCCGGACGGATGCGTTTCCCGCTGGAGGTGATCGCGACCGTGCGTGAGACCTGGCCGGACAACCGGCCGCTGTTCGTACGCATCTCGGCGGTGGATGGTCTCGATGGCGGATGGACGCTGGAGGACTCGGTTGCGTTCGTGCGCGAGGCCAAGGCACGCGGCGTCGATGTCATCGACTGCTCGTCGGGCGGACTGATGGGCTCGGCGACCGCGGCGCGGCTGCCACGCGGCTACAGCTTCCAGGTGCCGTTCGCGGCCGAGATCCGCAAGCAGGCAGAGATTGCGACGATGGCCGTCGGCCTGATCCTGCATCCGCAGCAGGCCGAGGACATTCTCGCCGAAGGCCATGCCGACATCGTCGCGGTTGGCCGCGAGGCGCTGTTCGATCCGAACTGGCCGCTGCATGCCGAGCTCGAATTGTCCGGGCGCACCGAAGGCGTGTTCGACGCCTGGCCGAAGCAGTATGGCTGGTGGCTGGAGCGCCGCGAGCCGGGGCTGCGCCGGCTCGATGGGCCGCCGCTGCCGTTCCGCGCGGCGCGCGGCTAGAGTGCGTTCGCTTTTGACGGAATCGCGAACGCGCTCTCATTTTTTGTTTTGACGCGTTTTCTTCACGCGAACCGGTGCCCACCCCCGGATCAAGTCCGGGGGCATGCTTCGCTCGAAAACGCTCTAAGGCCGGGCGAAGCGCGCGAAGAACGCCCAGATCGTGTCCGGGCCGTCGATGTCGTGGTTCTGCGGCCCGAGCAGGCCGTTGACGAGGCGCGGCAGGCGGGCGTCGGACAGGCGGCCAGGCATGCGGTGGCCGCCGCCATTGACGCGATAGAGCACGACGTCTCGGCCTGCGGGGCAGGTGGCCATGAGCCGCGACACCGTGGAGCCATCGGCAGGATCGAGATCCGGCAGATCGGTCGTCGATGGTGCAGCCGGATCGCAGCCGTTGACGCGCTTCCAGAAATCGAACGTCTGCATCGTCGACCAGAAGCCGCTCGCGGCAAAGCGGCTGCTGCCGTTGCCACCGTCATAGGGAATGAGCGGGTCGTCGGTGCCGTTCATCAGCAGCATCGGCACCGGACGGGACGGATGGCAGGCGCCGGCGGCGGTGTCGTTGAGGTTGAAGATCACGCTGGCGGCGGCGGCGAACAGGTCGGCGCGGGCGCATACCATGGTCATGGCCATCGCGCCGCCGTTGGAGACGCCCGCGACATAGACGCGGCGCGGATCGACCGCGCCGGACGAGGTCAACGCCTCGACGATCGCCGTCAGGAACGCGACGTCGTCGGTGCCCGGAGGCGGCGAGAAGCCAGCGCGCCCGCTGCCGCCACGCAGATCGGCCCAAGCCCGGTTGAGCCCATCCGGATAGGCAACGGCGATCTCCTCGCGCGCTGCCACCGCTGGCCATGAGGTACGGCTCATCATGTCGGCGCCCTGCTGGATGTTGCCGTGCAGAACGAGGACCAGCGGCGCCGGGCGACGCGCCGGCAGCATGACGCCGTAGCTTCGGGGCACACCGCCGATCGCAAGGGAGCGCTCCTCTGCCCGCACCGTCGTGGCGAGCAGAATGGACAGCAGGGCGGCGAGCAGGGTGAGCGGCGGCCGCATCGCCGCCCGGTCAGCCGGCCGCGGCGGCGACCACGCGGCTGGATTCGCCGCGCCGATAGACCATCAGCGTCGCGGCGAGGCCGCAGACCGCGGCAAAGCTCATCCACAGCGCCGGCGCGGCCTTGTTGCCGGTCATCTCGATCAGCGCGGTGGAGACTGCCGGGGTGAAGCCGCCGAACAGCGCGGTGGCGAGGCTGTAGGCGAGCGAGAAGCCGACGGTGCGGACGCTGGCCGGCACGATCTCGGTCAGCGCCACCACCATGGCGCCGTTGTAGCTGCCGTAGAGGAAGGACAGCCACAACTCGACCATCAGCATGCGCTCGAATGATGGCGCAGCGGTCAGCCAGCTCATCGCCGGATAGGCGGTGAGAATGGTCAGCACGGTGAAGCCGAGCAGGATCGGGCGGCGGCCGATGCGGTCCGACACCGCGCCCATCACCGGCAGCCAGATCAGGTTGGAGACGCCGACGCAGAAGGTGACGATCAGCGCATCCACCTCCGACAGCTTCAGCACGCTCTTGCCGAAGGTCGGCGTGTAGACGGTGATCAGGTAGAACGACACCGTGGTCATCACCACCATCAGCATGCCGGCGAGCACGATCTGCCAGTTCTCGACGATCGAGCGGAAGATCTCGCTGGCGGACGGGCGGTGCTTGCGTGCGAGGAATGCCTCGGTCTCCTGCAGCGAACGGCGGATGATGAAGATGAACGGCACGATCAGCGAGCCGATGAAGAACGGGATGCGCCAGCCCCAGTCGGAGATCTCGGCCGGCGTGAGCGCCTTGTTCAGCGCGTAGCCGATCAGCGCAGCGACGATGATCGCCACCTGCTGGCTGCCGGACTGCCAGCTGACATAGAAGCCCTTCTGGTTCGGCGGCGCCATCTCCGAGAGGTAGACCGACACGCCGCCGAGCTCGACGCCGGCGGAGAAGCCCTGCAGCAGCCGGCCGATCAGCACCAGCACCGGCGCCAGCAAGCCGATGGTCGCGTAGGATGGCACGAAGGCGATCAGGATGGTGCCCATCGCCATGATGGCGAGGGTGACGATCAGGCCCTTGCGTCGCCCGACCTGGTCGACATAGGCGCCGAGAAAGATCGCGCCCAGCGGCCGCATCAGGAAGCCGGCGCCGAAGGTGCCGAAGGTCAGCAGCAGCGAGGCGAATTCATTGCCGGCCGGGAAGAACGCCTTGGCGATATGCGTGGCGTAGAACCCGAACAGAAAGAAGTCGAACATTTCAAGAAAGTTGCCGCTGGTCACCCGCAGGACCGTGGCAAGCTTTGAAGATGTGGGGGCCGTCGCCATGGGCTGATCTCTCCCGGGGTGTGCTTTTGATCGGGCACTCTGGGCGGTTTTGCCGCACCTCGCAAGAGGACGCGAAAATCAGCTGTGATCCTGTCACGGATGACAGGTTCACGGCGCTGCAATCGTGTCAGGCGACCGCCTTCGCTGCAGCGCGGCCCGCGGTGCGGCCGGAGAACAGGCAGCCACCGAGAAACGTGCCTTCCAGCGCGCGATAGCCGTGCATGCCGCCGCCGCCGAAGCCGGCGGCCTCTCCCACCGCGTAGAGCCCGGGAATGATCTGGCGATCACTGCCGAACACGCGGGCGTCGAGGTCGGTTTCGAAGCCGCCCAGTGTCTTGCGGGTCAGGATGTTCAGCCGCACTGCGATCAGCGGGCCGTGGGCAGGATCGAGGATGCGGTGCGGCTTCGCGGTGCGGATCAGCTTGTCGCCGAGGTAGCGACGGGCGTTGTGAATGCCCATCACCTGGGTGTCCTTGACGTAGGGGTTGTCGAGCTCGCGGTCGCGCGCCTCGATCTGCCGGCGAATATCGTCGACGGCCAGCAGGTCATTGCCGGCGAGCGCGTTCATGCCGGCGACCAGCTCGTCGAGGGTGTTGCGCACGATGAAGTCGACGCCTTTCGACTTGAACGCCTCGACGGGGCCCGGCGCGCCCTTGTTGGTGGCGCGCTTCAGCGTCATGCGCCAGCTCTTGGAGGTGAGATCGGGGTTCTGCTCCGAGCCCGACAGCGCGAACTCCTTCTTGATGATGCTCTGGGTCAGGATGAACCAGGAATAGTCGTAGCCGCTCGCCATGATGTAGGCGAGCTGGCCGAGGGTGTCGTAGCCGGGATAGAGCGGCGAGGGCAGCCGCTGGCCGCGGGCGTCGAACCACATCGACGATGGTCCCGGCAGGATGCGAATGCCGTGGTTAGGCCAGATCGGATCCCAGTTGTGCAGGCCCTCGACATAGTGCCACATGCGGTCGCGGTTGATCAGCCGCCCGCCGGCAGCTTCCGTGATGCCGATCATGCGGCCGTCGACATGGGCGGGCACGCCGGCCACCATGCGCTGCGGCGGCGCGCCGAGCCGCGACGGCCAGTTCTGCCGCACGAGGTCGTGGTTGCCGCCGATGCCGCCGCTTGCCACGATCACCGCTTGGGCCGACAGCGAAAACTCACCGGTCACCGTGCGCGACGAGCTCTGGCCGCGCGCGACTTGCGTCGGCTCGAGCACCGCGCCGCTGATGCCGGTGGCGGCGCCGTTGGTGATGGTCAGCGCATCGACCCGGTGTCGGAAGCGGAAGGTGATGCGGCCATGGCGCTCCGCCTCGCGGGCGCGCCGCTCGAACGGCTCGACGATGCCAGGGCCGGTGCCCCAGCTGATGTGAAAGCGCGGCACTGAGTTGCCGTGGCCCATGGCGTCATAGCCGCCGCGCTCGGCCCAGCCCACCACCGGGAAGATGCGGTGGCCCATGGCGCGCAGCCAGTCGCGTTTCTCGGTCGCGGCGAACTGGACATAGGCCTGCGCCCAGCGCCGCGGCCAGTCGTCCTCGTCGCGGTCGAAGCCGGCGGTGCCCTGCCAGTCCTGCCAGGCGAGCTCGTAGCTGTCCCTGATCTTGAGCCGGCGCTGCTCGGGGGTGTCGACCAGGAACAGGCCGCCGAGCGACCAGAACGCCTGGCCGCCGAGGCTCTGTGGTCCTTCCTGCTCCACCACGATGACGCGCTTGCCGGCGTCGGCAAGCTCCGTCGCCGCAACAAGTCCCGCGAGGCCTGCGCCCACGACAATGACATCCGCCTCGTCAGCCATACTGTCTCCCCCCGGGAAGGCGTCCGCGCATCGCCACAGCGATAGGCGCGGACAATTTTATTGCGCCGATTGAAGCGTGCCGCCGGAACCGGGGCAACGAAAAATACAGGATTGTGTGTGCTGCTGGGCCAGGTTGTCTCAGTTCGGGATCAGGCCGCAGGCACTGCATCTTCTGCGCAACACCCGAGGCGAAAATCGGTGCGGCCTCTGCTGCGCCACTGGACAAAGCGTCGCGATCGAAAGACGTTTACGACAGATTGATTTCGATTGTTCCGGTCGGACGGGGCGGGGGAATGAAGGTCGTCACGGGGTTGCTTGCAGCGATGCTGCTGATTGCCGGCATCGGGTCCAGCCATGCGGTCGTGCGTATCTCCGAAGATCGCGGCGGCCGCATCGGAACCTATGTCGACAAGTACCAGGGCCTGCGCAGCTCCGGCGAGATGGTGATGATCGACGGCCTGTGCGCCTCCGCCTGCACCATCGTGCTCGGCGCCGTGCCGCAGAGCCGGATCTGCGTCACCTCGCGGGCCAATCTCGGCTTCCATGCGGCATGGGACTACGGCTCGGACGGGCGGACGATCACCAACCCCGAAGCGACGCAGATGCTGTATTCGATGTATCCGGCGCGCATCAAGCGCTGGATCTCGCACCGGGGCGGGCTCACCCCGCGGATGATTTTCCTGCGCGGGCGCGAGCTGACCAGCATGTACCGCCCCTGTTACCTCGACGCCCAGGCCTCGGCCCATGAGGCGCCCGGCCACTGACAGCACGGCGTCCTCCGCGGGACGTGATCGGGCACGCGGCGTTAACGCTTGCCTGCGGGCGGCGTCCGACCTATCTGGAACCTGATGCGAGGAGATGTCGCCATGGCGCGCGGAACCGCTGCGTCCGATGATCGGACGTCGGCGCGCCTGCGTACGGTGCTGCTGGCCTCGGTGCTCGGGGTGGTCGGCCTGGTGCTCGCGGTGGCAGTGGGCCTGTGGATGCATTACGGCACCACGGTGTTCTTCCAGGTACTGGCGGCCGGCATCGCCGCCTGTTTCTGACCAGAGACGAGAGACGAGAAGCAAGATGACGGATCGGACGGCGCGCCCGCTTGTTGTCGTGGCTGCATTCGCGGCGAGCCTTGCCATCGGCCTCCTGGCCACGTTGTGGCTGCTCGGCGGGTTCAGCGGCGCCACCGCGCCGGCCGCGATCGGCGGCCCGTTCCGGCTCAGTGACCAGGGCGGCCAGGCGGTGACCGAGCAGAGCCTGCAGGGCAAGCCGACGCTGATCTTCTTCGGCTTCACCCATTGCCCGGACGTCTGCCCGACCTCGCTGTTCGAGATTTCCGAGGTGCTGCGGGCGATGGGCTCCGACGCCGACAAGGTGAACGCCTATTTCGTCTCCGTCGATCCGGAGCGCGACACCCCGGCGGCCATGAAGGACTATCTGTCGAGCTTCGACCCACACCTGAAGGGGTTGACCGGCAGCCCGGACGCGGTCGCGAAGGTGCTCGCCAGCTATCGCGTCTACGCCAAGAAGGTCCCGCTCAAGGACGGCGACTACACCATGGACCACACCGCCCTGATCTATCTGATGGATCGCAACGGCCGGTTTGTCGCCCCCTTCAACCTGAAACGGAAGCCCGAAGAGGCGGCCGCCGACCTCAAGCGGTATATTTGATCGCTTAAAGCCTCGTTTCAGGGGCCGTCCACCCTCGCGCACGCCGCGGGATCGTCTATAAGGCCCGCATGCAGATGGTTCCCGTCAGGCGTCTCCTGTCCGGTTCGGCCACTTCGGCGCGTGGTTTGCGCCGGCGTCTGGCTGCGATGGCGGCTGTGCTGACGCTGGTTGAGGCCGCAGGACTGGCCGGGGCAGCCTTCGCTCAGGCACCGGGACCAGGCACGCCGCCCTCTGCCACGGTCCAGGCGCCTGCCGCGCCAGCGGCCAAGGCCGCAGGCGCAGGGCAGGGCGCCCAGGTTGCGCCGCAGGCGGTTCCGAGCTTCTGGGATCCGCGCCGCCGCCCGGACCGGCCTGATCTCACCCGCCTGACGGTGATCAGGTTCCTGACCGAAACCGACTATCCGCCGTTCAACTTCACCGGCCCCGACGGCAATCCGGCCGGTTTCAATGTCGATCTCGCCCGCCTGATCTGCGAGGAGATCAAGGTCACCTGCACCATCCAGATGCGCCGCTTCGAGACGCTGGTGGATTCGCTGACCAGCAATCGCGGCGACGCCGTCATCGCCTCGCTCGCCGTCACCCCGCAGCTGCGCGCCAAGGTCGACTTCAGTGACCCCTATTATCGCGCGCCCGCCCGCTTCGCGTCGCGGCGCGATGCGGTGCTGGCGGAGATCCGTCCCGAATACCTCGAGGGCAAGAAGGTCGGCGCGATCGCCGGCTCCGCCCACGAGGCGTTCCTGAAATCGCAGTTCACCGACGCGCAGATCGTCGGCTATCCCAATGACGAGGCGCTGCGCCTCGCGCTGCGCAAGGGCGAAGTGGACCTGATCTTCGGCGACGCGATCTCGCTCGCCTTCTGGATCAACGGCACCGATTCCGCCGAGTGCTGCGGCTTCAGCGGGGGCCCCTTCGTCGAGAGCCGCTATTTCGGCGAGGGGATCGGCATCGCCGTGCGCAAGGGCAACGACGTGCTGCGGCAGGCGCTGAACTGGGCCATGTTCCGGATCTGGGAGAAAGGCCGCTACACCGACCTGTGGCTGCGCTACTTCTCGGTCAGCCCGTTCTGAATCACCCCGCGTGGGGAGCTGGCCTCGCCGGAGGCGGTCCCACGGCGGCTTCACGCGGCGCCCCTGGCCGGATATGACAGGTTTGCGCGTACTGGCGCGCGATAGAGAGAGGATGTGATGTCGAACGAAATCCCCGGCACCGCGGGTGATCTGCGGGCGCTGGCCGAACAGTCCAACGCATGGCCCTTCGAGCAGGCGAAGCAGATCGTCGCCCGCCTGAAGAAAAAGCCGAAGGACGAGGTGCTGTTCGAGACCGGTTATGGGCCGTCGGGGCTGCCGCACATCGGCACGTTCGGCGAGGTGGCGCGCACCAGCATGGTGCGTCATGCGTTCCGCGTGCTCACCGAGGACAAGATCAAGACCCGCCTGCTGGCGTTCTCCGACGACATGGACGGCCTGCGCAAGGTGCCGGACAACATCCCGAACAAGGAGCTGGTCGCCGCGCATCTCGGCAAGCCGCTGACGCGCGTGCCGGATCCGTTCGGCACCCATCCGAGCTTCGGCGAGCACAACAACGCGCGGCTGCGCGCCTTCCTCGACGCGTTCGGCTTCGACTACGAGTTCGCGAGCTCGACGGTCTACTACACCTCGGGCCGGTTCGACGCGACGCTGCTCAAGGTGCTGGAGCGGTTCGACAAGGTGATGGCGATCATGCTGCCGTCGCTGCGCGAGGAGCGTGCCGCGAGTTATTCGCCGTTCCTGCCGATCTGCCCGCGCACCGGCATCGTGCTGCAGGTGCCGATCGTGGCGCAGGACGTCAAGGCGGGCACCATCTCCTATGACGATCCCGAGACGAACGAGCGCGTGACGGTGCCGGTCACCGGCGGCCACTGCAAGCTGCAGTGGAAGCCGGACTGGGCGATGCGCTGGACCGCGCTCGGCGTCGACTACGAGATGGCCGGCAAGGACCTCATCGATTCCGTCAAGCTGTCGGGCAAGATCTGCGCAGCGCTCGACGGCACGCCGCCGGAGGGCTTCAACTACGAGCTGTTCCTCGACGACAAGGGTCAAAAGATCTCCAAGTCCAAGGGCAACGGTCTGACCATCGAGGAGTGGCTGCGCTACGCCTCGCCGGAATCGCTGTCGCTGTTCATGTATCGCGAGCCGAAGGCGGCGAAGCGGCTGTACTTCGACGTTATTCCGCGCAACGTCGACGACTACCAGCAGTTCCTCGACGGTTACGGCCGGCAGGACAGCAAGCAGCGCCTCGCCAACCCGGTGTGGCACATCCATGGCGGCAACCCGCCGCCGGCGGACATGCCCGTCACTTTCCAGCTCCTGCTGACGCTGGTGTCGTCGTCGAACGCGGAGAATGCCGAGACGCTGTGGGGCTTCATCGGCCGCTACCGGCCGGGCGTGACGCCGCAGACCCACCCCAAGCTCGATGCTCTCGTCGGCTACGCCATCAATTACTACCGCGACTTCGTTGCGCCGACGAAACAGTTCCGCGAACCGACGGCGGCCGAGCGCGTCGCGCTCAGCGATCTGCGCGATGCGCTGTCGCAGCTCGCGGCCGAGGCGCCGGCCGAAGACATCCAGAATGTCGTCTACGAGATCGGCCGCCGCGATCCGTTTCTCGACCACGTCAAGAAGGGCAAGGACGGCCGTCCGGGTGTCTCGCTCGAGTGGTTCAACATGCTCTACCAGGTGCTGCTCGGCCAGGAGAAAGGCCCGCGGTTCGGCTCCTTCGTCGCGGTCTATGGCCTCGCCAACGCGGTGGCGATGATCGACGGCGCGCTGGCGCGCTCGGCCGGCTAGTGTCCCGGTGGTTTTGGATCTGGCATTCGCTCGGCGGACTCGCGGCTATACTGAAGCGAATGTCAGATCCACCACACTAGAGGCGTAGCACTTTCTTCAAGGCTTCCTTTGCGCGTCGCCGCAGGCCCCAACCGAGCTTGCGGCGGCCGACGAAGGCGTAGAAGCGATACAGCCACATCCGCGCCGGGGTCATGGGCCCCGGGGACAGCGGTGTCGCTGCGGCTGACCTGAACTGTTCGTTGCGTGGTGTTTGCGTGGCCGCGGCTTCGGCCAATGCTGCTGCTCGCGCGGGCATGGCGCGCCGCATCACCGCGTATTTCAGCCGGGCGCCAAGAATGCGCCATCGCGACAGCTGCCAGGGGCGCCAGCCGGCGTCGAGCGCCGGCAGCAGGCGCAGGTCGAAGAACCAGTAGCGGCCGGCGAGATAGGCGCAGACGAAACAGCCGACGAAGGCGCGCCAGATGCCGCGCGGCAGGCGATAGCCTGAGCCGGTCACCGCTGCGAGCGAGCGGTACAGCGCGTCGAGATCCTCCACCGTCTTGCGCAGGGTGAATTTCTCCAGCATCAACTGCCGGCCGTTGCGGCCGAACGCACGTGCCGCCTCGCGGTCGTTGAGCAGCCTGAGAATGCCGCGCGCGAGATCGGCTGGATTGCTCGGTTCGACCAGCACGCCGGTGCGCCCGTCGATCACGCTGTCCACCAGCCCGCCGCAGCGGGTGGCGACCATCGGGCATTCCATCAGCAGCGCCTCGATGCTGCCGCCGAGGTTCTCGCTGACCGAGGCCTGCACGGCCACGTCGAGGCCTTTCAGCACGGCTGGAATGTCGCTTCGGAAGCCGGTGAACTTGACGCTCTCCGTCAGGCCGAGACTTTGCACCAGCGCTTCCATCTTGGCGAGGTAGGCGCGGCCGCCCTCTTCCCAGCCGGAGCCGACGAGCAGCAGCCTGGCGTTTGGATACTGCGCGAGGATCGCGGGCATGGCCTCGATCAACTCGGCCTGGCTCTTGATCGACCGCCCCTGCGCCACCAGCGGTGTCCACCGATTCACGCCGAGTTCGGGATAGAAATACGCCACCATGCCGATCAGCGGCGTGTCGGCGGGCCAGCCATATTCGCCACGCAGGTCGGCGGCGGCATGGCCTGCGGGATCGAACTTGCTGTCGTCGGGGCCGTAATAGATCACGTTCAGACGATCGTCGGTGACGCCCAGCGAGCGATACAAGGTGCGGCTGAACTCGCAGGACGGGATCAGCGCCGTCTCCATCCACTGCGTCGAGCCGTCGATCCAGCGCGGTGTGTAGGCCTCGAGGTGGAACGGGCCGGCGATCATCGCGAGGCGCACCGGGACGTCGGCGAGCCAGGCCGCGAGCCGGCCGATCACCATCGAGTGGAAGAGATGCGTCTGCACGACGTCGAAACGCTCACGCCGCAGGATGCGGGCGAGCGCCCAGATTTTCTTCGGCAGCGCCAGCAGGTCCGACGAATTCAGGAATTCGAAGTCGCTGTCGAGCACGCGGATTCCGGCAGCCTCGAAGCGGTCCACGAGCTTGCCTTTGCGCCCGTTGAGAATGACTGACACGTCATGGCCGAAGCGGTCGCGCAGGTCGCGCAACTGCTCGAACACCCAGACTGCACCTTCGGTGGTCGCGACGACGTGGCAGATGCGAAGCGGCCTCGGTGCGTCGGGCGGTCCGGCGCGATGATGCTCGGGCACCGTCATTGCGGCTTCGCGGTCAAAAAGTCAGACAGTTGTGTGCCCTCGGATCGGCAAGCCGGAGAAGCAGCGTTGATCCGGCAGGTCATTGCGCATGCTGTCATCAATAGCTTGCATTGACGAATTTAAGGTATCAAATTACCAAGAATGTGGTATGGCGTCTCCGATTTTCATGACATGAATATGACGGCGTTTGTTCGCTGGCGACATATTTGTGTGGGGCCCGTGTCGAGGAAACGTTGAGGATCGCCATCATTGGTGCCGGCGGGCACGGAAAGGTTGTTGCCGACGCTGTCCGGGCGCGAGGCAAGGAAATCCTCGCCGGATTTCTTGATGATGCCGCGCAGTTCGCCGGACGCGTGGTGGCAGGGGCGACCGTGCTGGGTGGTGTCGCGACATGGAGCCGGCACGACATCGACGGGCTTGTCCCGGCGATCGGGGATAACCGGACGCGGCGGGATGTGGTGCTGCGTGTCACGGCGGAGGGAGCAAGGCTGGTCTCGGTCGTGCATCCCGATGTGACCATCAGCGCGGATGCGCGGATCAAGGCCGGGGCCACGATCCTGGCGCGCGCCGTCGTGAACATCGACACGGAGATCGGCGAGAACGTCATCATCAACACCGGCGCCGTCATCGAGCACGACTGTGTCATCGGTCCGCACGTGCACATCGCGCCGGGCAGTTGCCTTGCCGGCAATGTCACCGTCGGTGAAGGCGCGTTTCTCGGGATCGGCAGCCGGGTCATCCCCGGGGTGCGGATCGGCGCCTGGGCCGTTGTGGGGGCCGGCGCGGTGGTGACGAAGGATGTTCCGGACGGTGCGACGGTGGTCGGCGTTCCGGCGCGGAGGTTGCGATGAGCCGCGCTGTGCCAGGCGCGATGCAGATGTCCGCGCCGGATATCGACGACGACGATATCGCGAGCGTCCTCGATGTCCTGCGCAGCGGTCGCCTCAGCATCGGCCCCCGTGTCGAGCAGTTCGAAGCCATGGTCGCGGGCTATGTGGGAGCGCGCCATGGCGTTGCGGTCGCCAACGGCACCGCCGGTCTGCACCTGTGCATGCGGCTCGCCGGCGTCGGGCCGGACAGCGAGGTCATCACCTCGCCGTTCAGTTTCGTGGCGTCGTCCAACTGCATCATCTATGAGCGCGGCCGGCCGGTCTTCGTCGATATCGAGGAAGAGACCTTCAACATCGATCCGGAGCAGGCGGCGGCGGCGGTCAGCCCGCGCACCCGCGCGTTGCTGCCGATCCACGTCTTCGGTCAGCCGGCGGCCATGACCGAGCTGAACGCGGTCGCGGCGAAACATTCCCTTGTCGTCGTCGAGGATGCCTGCGAAGCGCTTGGCGCGGAGTACAGGGGGCGCAAGGTCGGGACGCTCGGACGGGCCGGCGTTTTTGCGTTCTATCCCAACAAGCAGATCACCACCGGGGAGGGCGCCGTCATCGTCACCGACGACGACGACTGGGCGCGGCTGCTGCGCAGCCTGCGCAACCATGGCCGGGGCGAGATGGGCGGCTGGCTCGATCATGAGCGGCTCGGCTTCAACTACCGCCTCGACGAGATGAGCGCCGCGCTCGGCGTCTCACAGATGTCGCGCGCCGAGACGTTGCTCGGCCTGCGCGATGCGGTGGCGGCGCGGTATCACGACCGACTGCGTCAGGTCGAAGGCGTGCAAGTCCTGATGCCCGGCCGCGATACCACCCGGATGAGCTGGTTCGTGTACGTGGTCCGGCTCGACGCGGATCTGCCGCGCGACGAGGTCGCCGAACGGCTTGCCGCCATGGGCATCCCGACGCGCAACTATTTCCCGCCGATCCATCTGCAGCCGTTCTATCGGCAGGAGTATGGCTATCGGCCAGGCCAGTTTCCGATCACGGAGCGCATTTCGTCGACGACGCTGGCCTTGCCATTCCACGGACGGCTCGGCGAGCCGGAGATCGAACGCGTCTGTGCGAGCCTGACAGCGGCGATCGATGCGGTCGTGCGCAGGCGCTCAGGTGGTTGAGCAGGGCCGCGTGCAACGGGATTTTGCGCACGTTGAGAGGCGCGCGTGTATCAGGGCACAATGTCGATTGCGAGGAAGCGCGTGAGCGGCCGGCCTGAAGGGCATGACGGAAGCCGGCGGCTGAAGGTCTGCCACCTGGTGTCGTCGACCAACGGCGCGCGCTGGGTGGTGGACCAGCTGTCGTGGTTGCGTGACCACTACGGGCACGACGTGACCGCCGTGGTCGGAGGCGTGAGCGGTCCGCTGATCGACATGCTGAAAGACGCGGGCATCCGCACCCATGTGGAACCCGGGTTTGCGGCCTATGACGGCGTGGTCTCGGTGCTGCGTGTACCGGTTGCAATCTGGCGGCTCGGCCGCTTCCTGCGGCGTGAGCGTTTCGATGTGGTGCAGTCGCACCTCGTGTTCGCGATGATCATCACGCGGTTCGCGGCCTGGTGCGCGGATGTTCCGGTTCGGCTCGCGATGTACGCATCACCGTACCATCTCGATGTGCCGCGGACGCTGTGGATGGACCGGCTGATGTGGTGGATGGACACGCGGCTGATTGCGTCGTGCAGATACACCGACGATCTGCTGGCGCGATATGGTGTGCCAGAGCAGCGACGCGCGCTGATCTATTACGGCCCCAACGATACGCTGTACAATCCGGCGACGACGCCTCCACTCGATCTGCGCGCCGAATTCGGCTGGCCGGCCTCGACCCGTGTCGTGGTCATGATCGCTTATTTCTATGCCCGCCTGTCCGACAACGATTGGGTGCCGCCCGTCATTCGCGGCAAGGACAGCAAGGGTTTCGAGGATCTCATCCGCGCCACCCCAGCGATCCTGGCCGAGTGTCCGGACACCAGGATCGTGCTGGTCGGCGCCGGCTGGAGCGCACCCGGCACGGCCTTCATGGACGAGATGAAGCAACTGGTGGTCGATCTCGGCTTCGCCGACCGCATCGTGTTCACGGGCTATCGCCGCGAGACCAATGCCATCCTCCGTGGTGCGGATGTCGCGGTGCAGGCCGCACTGTACGAGAATGTCGGTGGTGTGATCGAATCCCTCATGATGGCCTGTCCGACGGTCGCGACCGCCGTGGGTGGCATGGTCGATTGCGTGCGGGACGGGCAGACCGGCGTGCTGGTGCGGCCGTCCGATCCTGCCGACCTGGCGCGCGGGATCACGCATCTGCTGCGCGACCCGGTGCAAGCGCGTGTTCTCGCCGACAACGGGCGCCGCCTAATGTTGGAGCGATTCAGCTTGGCGCGCACCTGCCGCGATCTCGATGCCCTCTATCGCCTCGAACGGTCGGCGCGCCGGCGGAGCTTCTACAATCCGCTCGTCAGTCTGGGGCGCTGCATTGTCGGCCTGCCCGTGCTCGCCTTGTTCGTGTCGCGTGTGGCCTATCGGGATTTCTATCTGCCGCAGCACTGGCCGGTCCATCGCTATTGGCTCAAGCGCCGGGTCGTGGCGGCGACCGACCGCGATACTTACCTGCGACCGGTCTGCAGCGGATTGGTCTTGCTTGCGGTCGGGATCCGGACATCGCTGAACGCGATGGAGCAGGCATTTGGCTTCCGCCTTGTCTGGCTGCTGCCGAGGCCGTCGGCTCCGCTGCCACTGCGGATCCGCGTCGCCAATCGATGGGTGACATGGCGGTTGACCGTGGCGCGCCACCTCATCGAACTGCCGATGTACGTGCGCATGTACCGGGACCAACTGGTGTCCTGGATCGGCCGTCATTCGCCCGGCTGGGGCATCATGGCGAGACTGGAGCGGTTGATCCGCTGGCCGCAGCGCTCCTGCGACGCGCGGATCGGGGTCCGCGATTTTGCGGTCCGCAACACCGCGCCCGCTAGGACTGAAGCCTTCACGACCGATGCAGAATGCCCTGGGGGCGGTCATCACACGGAATCCGCCTCTCCCAATCCCTGATCGCCGGACGATCGCAACCGATGTGACCCTTTTGACTGAGACTGCTCAAACAGCTTCCCGCGGTATAGCTGGCCCGGGTTTGGGAGACGCCATCGTCGGGGCGCCGAAGCCGCCCACTGGCGGAGTGACCGGCGTCCCGCGGCAGTGGCTGCCACCAGGGAAGGCCGCCACCGTCGTCTTCACCATCGACGACATTCATCCCGGGACCTCGCGGGACGCCTATGAGGGGGGCGGAGACCTCGCGAATGGCCAACTGCGTTTCCTGCTGCGCCTGCTCGAGGCGCATCCGAAACTGCGTGCCACGTTGTTCACCACGGCCGACTGGCGCGCGAGGCAACCGTCCGTCGCCCGGCCAGGCCTGATGCGCGTTCCCCTGCTCGGACAGCTGTGGTGCAGACTGAACACGCTGCCCGCCGGCACGATGCGGATCGATCGCTTTCCGGAGTTCGTTGCATTCCTGAGGGGGCTGCCGCGCGTCGAGATCGGCCTGCATGGACTGACCCATACCCGCCGCAGCCATCCCAGCCATGTCGAGTATCTGACAGCCGACGGGCGGGAGTGTCGCGCGAGTCTTGCCGCCATCTTCGAGATCTTCAGCCGGGCGGGTCTGCCGTTCGTGCCGGGCATGTCGCCGCCGGGATGGCACCTCAGCCCGGCGCTTGCCGCGGCGATGCGCGGGGCCGGGCTGACCTTTGTCGGAGCGGCGCGCGATCTGACGACGGCGGTCGCGCGCGGCGCAGTGAACAGCATGAGCGGTCTTCCCGGCGTGTCGCTGATCGAGCCGGAATGGGTCCATGGCGGACTGCTGAACTTCACCACCAACTATCAGGCCACGTCGACCATCGACCGCGCCAAGGCGGTCGTCGATCATGGCGGGCTGCTGGCGATCAAGGCGCATGTCGTGAAGAGGGCCGGGCGCTATGTCGCACTGGATGGCCTCGACGAGGCCTATTGCGACCATCTGCACACGCTGTTCGCCTATCTCGAAACGCTCGGCGCCGATCTGTGGTGGACCTCGATG
The DNA here is from genome assembly GCA_040756765.1 of Pseudomonadota bacterium. Lineage (GTDB taxonomy): Bacteria > Pseudomonadota > Alphaproteobacteria > Rhizobiales > Xanthobacteraceae > Bradyrhizobium_A. The sequence continues at coordinate 352,171 of JBFLYG010000002.1, forward strand.
GGGGAGATCGCGGCGCGGTGTGTTGCCCTGCAGGATCGTGTTCAGGCCGACGAGCGGGGGGCTTCGTCGTGAAAGTCCTGATCAACCCCGCCGGCTTTCAGGCCGAGCACCTTGCGGCGTTGAACCGGTCGTTTCCCGGTTGGGGGAATGAACCGCGGCTGCGATGGTGCTTCGGCAGGTCCACCGGCCAGCCTGCGGATCTCATCGCGATCGAGCTCGATGGCGTAGCGGTCGCGGGCACCGGTATCTCCTATCGTCAGATGATGACGCCATCCGGCCGGCACATGCTGGTGGGAATCCTGACGGCGGCGTGGTCGTTTCCCGTTCGGGCCGAGCGCGGGATCTATATGCGGATGATGTCCGAGGCGATGCGGCTGATCGCGGAACGCGGCGGCGCGCTGGCGCTGGGGTTCATGCCGCAGGACAAGTCGAGCGGCCATCAGCTGTTGCGTGCCGGCGCCATGGCGGCCATGACGGCCTACATGACGACGCCGGCCAACTGGCAGGCATCGGCATCCGCCGCGTTACCTGGAACCTGGAGACCGTGCGCCATCACGCCGGCGCTCTGCGCCGAACTGTTCAAGCGCCTGGAGCGGCGCGCCGGCGACGGCCTGCGGTTCGTCTATCCGGACGTCGATGCTTTCGCCGATCAGTTCCTGAGGCGGCCCCATCCGGTCCAGGTGATGATCGACGCCAACGACGATTGCATCGTCGTCGAGCAGAGCCCGCGTACCGTCAGCCTGCTTGCGGCGCTGCCGGCCGACGGCGGCCGGCCATCCGCGGCGCTACTGAAGGCCGCCGCATCGCTGGCGGCACAGGAGAAGCGTCCGCTGCTTGCCTATGCCTCCAATGCGCGGGCTGTCGCGGAGGCGGTCGTTGCCGGCCTCGTCGCTCGCCCGGCCTTCATGACCGTGTCGATTGCCAGCCCTGAAATCCTGTCGGTTGCGCTGAGCCGGGAAGGTGTGGCCGCCGATGCCCAGGCGGTGCAGACGGCGTGCCTGGTGGCGCTCGAGGCGCTTCACGTCGAGAACGGCGACAGGATGTGACGCAGTGCTTCCAAAGTTTCCTTGACGGAGCGCCCTGCGTTATTGCCGCACCCACACGATCCGCGCGATCCAGGCGACGTCGTCCACGGCCAGGTTTCGCTCGCCGGCGTGAGAGCCGAGCGAGGTGAGCTCGACGGTCCGTGCGGAGCGGCGGCGCAGGGTGTAGATCGCGAGGCGGCCATCGGTCGTCCTGACCACGACGCGATCGCCGGGGTGGATCGGTGTGTCCGGCGCGACCACGACGACATCGCCTTCGCGATAGGCGGGGCTCAATGCGTCGTCATTGATGTCCAGCGCGAACAGATGTCGGCCGATGCTGCCCGATGGCAGCGTCAGCCGATCCCAGCCGTCGCCGGCGGGATGACCATTGCTGTCGAAGTGATCGGGCGTGGCGGCCTTGGTGAGGCTGAGGAGGGGGATGGCCGGCATGTCGGGTTCGGCCGTCCCCATCAGTCGCACGAAGGTATCGAGGCCGGTGTCGGTGGCCGCCAGCGCTTTGGCCAGCGACTCGGTGGATGGCCAGCGGGCCCGGCCGTCGCCGGTCACGCGCTTGGACTTGTTGAACGTGGTGGGGTCGAGGCCCGCGCGCCGAGCGAGCCCCGACGGCGACATGCCCGCCCGCGTCGCCAGCCGGTCGATGGCGGTCCAGATCTGCTCATGCGTCAGCATGGCGGCTCAGGGGTTGCGGCCCGGTCCCCGTGGGAGGGCCTGAGCGCGCGGCGATCAGCTAGCCAATTCTTGAGGAGGCCATTGCGGCCCTTCAAAAGGCCGTCTCAACCGGACCACGCAACAAGCGAAAACAGTGTTCAGCTTCAAGGCCGCCGAAAAAAAGCGCGGCGGGTGTTCGTCAACATCGAACGTCCAAGTGCTAGGAATGATTACCTCCAACCGAGGCTGCGCGCAATGTCGCAAGGCCTCTTGCCCGCCGCCCTTGAACGTGCACAGTGCCCTCGCTACGGTCTCAGCCGATCTTCAAAATCCTGAATCAGCTCGACAATTTGCAAGAAAACGGAACGCGTGCCGACGATCTACAAAATTTGCTCCGCCTCCGCCTGGCGTGAAGCCGAGCGGCGGGGGACCTATACCGGGAGCGCCGACGACGTGCGCGACGGTTTCATCCATTTCTCGACCGCTGCCCAGGTGGCGGACACCGCGCGCAAGCATTTCTTCGGCCAGACCGGGCTGTTCCTGATCGCCGTCGACGCCGGTATGCTGGGGGAGGCGTTGCGCTGGGAACCATCCCGCGGCGGCGATCTGTTCCCCCACCTCTATGGCGAGCTGGATCTCGGCGCGGTGACCGCCGTGCTCGACCTGCGTGCCCGTTCCGACGGGGGTCATGATGTTCCGGAGCTGACGTCGTGATCCGCGCGCTGGAAGCCTTCTCGCTGCCGTTGCTGCGCTGGTTCGATCCGGAAGACGCCCATCGCCTCGCCATTCAGGGGCTGCGCCTGTTGCCGCCGCCGCGCCCGCGGATCGAGAACCCGATGCTCGCCGTGCGGGCGTTTGGTCTCAATTTCCCAAATCCCATCGGCATGGCCGCGGGCTTCGACAAGAACGCCGAGGTCCCCGACGAGCTGCTGCGGCTTGGTTTCGGCTTTGTCGAAATCGGCTCGGTGACGCCGCGGCCGCAGGCCGGCAATCCGCGCCCGCGCCTGTTCCGCCTGGCGGCGGACGAGGGCGTCATCAACCGCATGGGCTTCAACAACGACGGCGGCGAGGCGGTGCTGCGGCGGCTGGCGGCGCGGGCCAACCGCGGCGGAATCGTCGGCGTCAATGTCGGGGCGAACAAGGATTCCACCGATCGCACCGCCGACTATGTCGCGCTGATCGAGAAGTTCGCGCCGGTCGCAAGCTACTTCACCATCAATGTTTCGTCGCCGAACACGCCGGGCCTGCGCAACCTGCAGCAGGCCGCACAGCTCGACGACCTACTCGCCCGAGCGATCGATGCGCGCGATCGGGTGCGCAAGAATGCCGGCGAGGCGCCGGTGCTGCTCAAGATCGCGCCGGACCTGTCGCTCGCCGAGCTCGACGACGTGGTGCATGTCGCGCGCTCGCGCCGCGTCGACGGCATGATCGTGTCCAACACCACGCTGGCGCGGCCGCCGTCGCTGCGCAGCGCGCAAAGCTCCGAACAGGGCGGCCTGTCGGGGCGGCCGGTGTTCCGCCTGTCCACGCGCATGGTGGCGGAAACCTATGTCCGGGTCGAAGGCGCCTTCCCGCTGATCGGCGTCGGCGGCATCGATTCCGGCGGCGCCGCGCTGATGAAGATTCGCGCCGGCGCCAGCCTGATCCAGCTCTATTCGTCGCTGGTCTACAAGGGGCTCGGCCTCGTCGAGGAAATCAAGACCGACCTCGTGTCGGTGCTGCGGCGAACCGGCCGCGAGTCGATCAGCGAGATCGTCGGTGCGGATGCGGCGACCATCACCGCGGAAGACTGGCCGGCCTAGCTTCCGGCCCGTCATCGGTCAGGGGAAGGTGGCGCGCAGCAGGTTGCGGTAGCGCGCCATCTGCAACAGCCCGCGCGCCAGCAGGAACACCAGCAGCGCGCCCCACAGGCCGGCATTGCCGAACGGCTTGAGCAGCCACCAGCCGGCGAAGTAGCAGGCGAGCGATACGATCATCAGGTTGCGCATGTCGCGCGACCAGGTGGCGCCGATATAGACGCCGTCGAAGGCATAGGCCATCACGCCACACAGCGGCGCCAGCGCCGCCAGCCACATGTAGACACGCGCGGTGGCGCGCACGTCCGGACTGGTGGTGATGAGGTCGATCAGCGGCCCGCCGGCCGTGACGAACACGATCGTCACCGCGGCGGCGAAGGCAAACCCCCAGATCACCACGAGGCGCACCGCCTGGGTAAAGCCGTCCCGGTCGCGGGCGCCGACGCCGCGGCCGCAGAGCTGTTCGGCGGCGTTGGCGAGGCCATCGAGGAAGAACGAGCCGATCAGCATGAAGTTGTTGAGCACCGCGTTGGCGGCGAGCGTGTCGTCGCTGGCGCGGGCGCCCTCGGCGGTGAAGAACAGGAAGGCGGCGATCAGCGCCGCGGTGCGGATCATGATGTCGCGGTTGACCGCGAGCATGCGACCGAGCTTGGCGCGGTCCAGCAGCAGGCGCGCGGTGACACTGAGGCGGCCGCCGAGCAGGCGCCAGGCGACCATGGCGCCGGCGATGCAGCCGGCACCCTCGGCGATGATCGCGGCGATCGCGGCGCCGGTGATGCCGGCGCCAAGGCCGAGCACCAGCCAGATGGTCGCGATCATGTTGACGACGTTGATCACGATCTGCAGCACCAGCGCGCTGCCGGGCCGCGCCTGGCCGACTAGCCAGCCGAGCAAAACATAGTTGGCGAGCACGAACGGCGCCGACCACAGCCGGACGGCGAAATAGCTCTTCGCCGCAGCGGTGACCGCTTCGCTGCCGCCGAGCAGGCCGAAAATCGCGGTGGAGAGCGGCAACTGCAGCACGAGCAGCACGAGGCCGATCAGGGCGCTCAGCAGCACCGCACGCACCAGCCCGGCGCGGATTTCGGCGGTGTCACCGGCGCCCTGCGCCTGGGCGGTGAGCGCGACCGTGCCCATCCGCAGGAATCCGAACAGCCAGAACATGCAGTCGAACACCACCGACGCCATGGCGACGCCGCCGAGCAGGTGGGATTCGCCGAGCCGGCCGATTGCCGCGGTGGCCACCACGCCGAGGAACGGCGTGGTCAGGTTCGCCAGCATTGCCGGGCCGGCGAGCGCGAACACGCGCCGCGTGTTCACGGCGGGCTGGGCCGTCGCTGCAGGGGGCGGCGGGGTCCGTGCTTCCATCAAACGCAATCCATCGGGCCGGTCGGGTCAGCAGCGCGCGCGGAGGTGGTGATCCGCGCGCGGCGCTTGATCGAAACGTGTCAGCGCGGCTTCTGCGAACCGAAGATGCGCGACAGCAGCCAGACCGGGATCACGATCACCGCACCGAGCAGGAAATAGCGCCACAGCCAGTTCACCGCGTCGAAGCCCATGTCCCAGATGCGCTGGAACAGCAGGCGGATGCTGATGAGAATGTTCCAGGGGTCGAAGCCGATCGCCGCCAGCACCACGCCGACCAGGATGGACAACAGGATCAGGCGAAACGCCACGGTGAGCGGCGAGCCGCCGAGAAAGCGGGACAACCCGTCGCCCGCGGGATTGCGGTGCTCCGGCGCCCTGGTTTCGATCGGCTTGTCGTCCATCGACATCTCTCTGGTCTCCCGGCTGCGCCTTCGTCGGGCACGAAGGCCCACATAGTGAGGCAAATCATGAGGCAAGTGGGGCAGGTGGGAACCCGCGTCAAGCCGCCGCTGCCCCGATGGCGCATGAATTTACTGTCATGAGCGAGCAAGGTCCACTGATGATGCCGTGCATCCACGTCGGCACGCGTGATCGTCTGGCCTTCGTCATGGCGCCCGGTCTAGACTGGTGGCCACAACATACCGCCGCTTCCCAGGCGTCGGCAGAATGAGTGAAGGTCCGATGGAAACGTCACAACAACACCAACGCGTGGCCGTGATTGGCCTCGGCTCGATGGGCTATGGCATGGCGCTGTCGCTGCGGCGCAGAGGGCTGCAGGTCGCGGGCTTCGACGTCCGGCCAGAGGTTGCCGAGCGTTTTGCCCGTGAGGCCGGCGGCATCGCCGCGGCCTCGGCGCGCGACGCGGCGAAGGACGCCGACATTGTGGTGATCGTGGTGGTCAACGCCGATCAGACCGAGGCGATTTTGTTCGGATCGGACGGCCTTGCCGCGGTGATGCGCAAGGGCGCAGTGATCCTGTCCTGCGCCACCATGGCGCCGGAGCGGGCGCGGGCCTTCGCGGCGGCGGCTGCCGCCAGCGGCCTCGACTATGTCGATGCGCCGATCAGCGGTGGCGCGCAGCGCGCCGCCGAGGGCGCGCTGACGGTGCTCGCCTCCGGTGTGCCGGCGGCGATGGCCAAGGCCGAGCCGGCGCTCGACGCCATGGCGGCCAAAATCTATCGCCTCGGCGACGAGCCGGGCATTGGTGCGGCGTTCAAGATGGTCAACCAGCTGCTCGCCGGCGTGCACATCGCCGCCGCCTCGGAGGCGATGGTGTTCGCCAAGCGCCTCGGCCTCGACATCCATAAGGTCTATGAGGTGATCACCGCGTCGGCCGGCAACTCCTGGATGTTCGAGAACCGCATGCAGCATGTGCTCGAGGGCGACTACACGCCGCGCAGCGCGGTCGACATCTTCACCAAGGATCTCGGCATCATCAACGACATGTCGCGCACGGCGAAATTTCCGACCCCGGTGGCGTCCGCGGCGCTGCAGATGTTCCTGATGACCGCGGCGGCCGGCATGGGCCGCGACGACGACGCGTCGGTGGCGCGGCTCTATGCGCAGGTCGCCGGCCTCGACTTGCCGCTGACTAAGACGGCGCAGAGCTGAAGCAGAATGATTTGGAGTTCGATCGACATGATCCGTCACCCTGAGGTGGTCCCGCGTAGCGGGACCCTCGAAGGGCGGCGGCCCGAGCGGTGGCTCAGGGGCCGTTCATCCTTCGAGGCTCGCTTCGCTCGCACCTCAGGATGACGGATTGCAGCTCAACCTAACTCATCACGACTTAACGCTGACCCGAGACACGAGACTGCCGATGCCGCGCTTTGCCGCCAATCTCACCATGATGTTCAACGAGTGGCCGTTCCTCGACCGCTTCGCCGCCGCCGCCGATGCCGGCTTCGACGCGGTCGAGTTCCTGTTTCCTTACGACTTCCCGCCGGAGGCGATCGCCGAGCGCCTGCAGCGCCACAAGCTGACACAGGCGCTGTTCAACGCGCCGCCGGGCGACTGGGACAACGGCGAGCGCGGCTTCGCCGCGCGGCCGGACCGGCGCGCGGCGTTCGAGGCCTCGATCGCCAAGGCGCTGGTCTATGTCAATGCAACCGGTGTGAAGCGCCTGCATGTCATGGCCGGCCTTGCGCCGGCGCAGGACCCGGCGGCGCTGGCGACTTACGAGAGCGCGCTGCTGTTCGCGTCCGACCGTGTGCAGGACAGTGGCATCGATCTCCTGATCGAGCCGATCAATCCGCGCGACGTGCCGGGTTATTTCCTGAATAACTTCGATGTCGCCGCCAACGTGGTGCGGCGGCTGGCGCGGCCGAACCTCAAGCTGCAGTTCGACATCTACCATCGCCAGATCATCCATGGCGACGTGATCCGGGGGCTGGAGGCGATGATGCCGATTATCGGCCACATCCAGGTCGCCTCGGTGCCCGAGCGGCACGAGCCGTGCAGCGGCGAACTCGACGACGCACGGGTGTTCGGCGTCCTCGACCGGCTCGGTTACGCCGGCTTTGTCGGCTGCGAGTACCGGCCCGCGGGCAACACGCTCGAGGGCCTCGGCTGGTTTCCGGGGCGACGGAGCTGAGCCATGATTCTCGGATGTGTTGCCGATGACCTGACCGGCGCGACGGACCTCGCGCTGATGCTCACGCGCGAGGGGCTGCGCACGGTGCAGTCGACGGGATTGCCGCCGGACGATCTCGACGTGTCCGGCGTCGACGCCGTGGTGGTGGCGTTGAAGTCGCGCACCATTGCGGTGAATGACGCCGTCAGCCAGTCGCTGGCCGCGGCCCGCGCGCTGCAGCGGCTTGGCGCGCAGCGGCTGTTCTTCAAGTATTGTTCGACCTTCGACTCGACCGACGAAGGCAACATCGGCCCGGTCGGCGACGCGCTGCTCGACCTCGCCGGCGGCGGTGTCACCATTGCCTGTCCGGCGTTTCCGAAGGCCGGCCGGACGATCTACGCCGGCTATCTCTTCGTCAACGGCGTGCCGCTCAACGAAAGCCCGATGAAGGACCATCCGCTGACACCGATGCACGATGCCAATCTGGTGCGCGTGCTGCGGCGGCAGACACATAGGCGGGTCGGGCTGATCGGCTACGACACGGTGGAGCGTGGTGCGGCCGCGGTGCGCGATGCGCTGGCGGGCGGGGCGACCTATTTCATCGTCGATGCCATCGCGGATGCGCATCTGCGGGTGATTGGCGCGGCGACGGCGCATCTGCCGCTGATCACTGGCGGCTCCGGCGTCGCGATGGGTCTGCCGGCGGCGTACCGCGACGCCGGGCTGCTGCCGCGGCTGACGCCGCCGCCGAAGCGGATGGCGGCGCCGAAAGGACGCGCGGCGATTCTCGCCGGCTCGTGCTCGGCAGCAACGCGCGGTCAGGTTCAGGCGGCGATCGCCGCCGGCCTGCCGCATCTGCGCATCGATCCCCTGGAGATCGCCAGCGGCACCCAGACGGCGCAGCATGTGCTGCAGTGGATTGGGCGGCAGCCGCAGGACAAGCCGTTTCTCGTCTACTCCAGTGACGATCCCGAAGCGGTGCGCGAGGTGCAGCAGCGCCTCGGCCGCGCCCAGGCCGGCACCATCGTCGAGGACCTGCTCGGGCGTGTCGCCGCCGCGCTGCCGGCAAAGGGTTTCACCCGCCTGATCGTCGCCGGCGGCGAGACCTCGGGCGCGGTGATGCAGGCGCTCGATGCCGGCGTGCTGAACATCGGCCCGGAGATCGATCCGGGCGTGCCCTGGACATTGGCGCGGCCGCGGGTGCACGCGGGTGCGGAGATGGCGCTGGCGCTGAAGTCGGGCAATTTCGGCGCTCCGGACTTCTTCCTCAAGGCCTGGGACCGGCTCGCCTGACGGCGACATGCCGCAACGAAAGGATTGATCGATGACCGAGAGCGCGCTGCGCGACAAGATCTGCCGGGTGGGGGAATCGCTGTTTCGGCGCGGTCTGACCTTCGGCTCCACCGGCAACATCTCGGTGCGGCTGCCCGACGGCGGCTTCCTGATGACGCCGACCAACGCCTCGCTCGGCGAGCTCGATCCGGCACGGCTGTCGCGGCTCGATGCGGCCGGCAATCTCCTCGGCGGCGACAAGCCGACCAAGGAGGCGTTCCTGCATCGCGCGATGTATGGCCAGCGCGCCGGCGACCATGCGGTGGTGCACCTGCACTCCACCCATTCGGTTGCGGTGTCCTGCATTCACGGCATCGACCATCACGACTGCCTGCCGCCGCTGACGGCCTATTACGTCATGCGCGTCGGCCGCTTGCCGCTGGTGCCGTACTATCCGCCGGGCGACGAGAGTCTCGCGCTGGCGGTGGAGCAGCTCGCCGGCGACCATCATGCTGTGCTGCTGTCGAACCACGGACCGGTGGTGTCCGGCACCAGCCTCGAGAATGCGACCTACGCCACCGAGGAGCTGGAGGAGACCGCCAAGCTGTTCCTGCTGCTGCGCGGCGAGACAACGCGGCCGCTGACGCCGGAGCAGGTCGACGACCTGCGCCAGCGGCTGCAGCTGCGCTGAGGCGCTGCACGGGGACGGTCGCGGTCCGCGACCGTCGTCCGCGGGTCAGTTGCAGGGATGCGGGCGATGATCCTGGCCGCGATAGGCCGCGGCGCCATCCTTGCAGAGCGCGCTGAGCGGGCCGTCGTAATACGCCACGGTATTGGGCAACGGCCCGGGGCCGTAATTGTGAAGATAGTTCATCCCGATCGCGTCGTGGACGTGATGAGTATGATGGTGATGGATTCGGTACCGTGCCATGGCCGGCGAAGCCAGCACTGTCAGGATCACGATCGTTGCGATGGTCTTCAACATGACGAGCTCTCCACTGGGGTGGCTGGAGAACGTTTCGGGGGCGGTCAGGTTCCGGTCCTGTCTTTCACGCGCACCACGGCAGTGCCGACAAGGCCGTCGTAGAGCGGATCCCGCTTCGTCGCGATCTGCACGATGAGAAAGAGGATCCAGCCCTGCGCGAGCAGCGCGCAGGCCTCGACCAGCCAGCCGCTGCCGGCGGCCTCGGCGGCGTCCGACAGCCCGTCGGGTAGCTTGAGCAACGTGCTCAGCAGCATCGGCTGGCATTGCACGGTGCGGGACGTCAGGTCGGCGAGGACCGTTTGACCGGCGACAGCCGCGATGCCCTGCGGCCCGATCGTCGCGATAGCGACAGCCAGCAGCGGCAGTGCGCCGATCAGAACCGCCAGATAGCGCCCCGCGACCTTGTGCGGAGGAACGGTCGCGGAATCGATGGCAGCGGCGTCAATCACGCGGATGCCGGTGATGCGGCTGCCCAACGTGGTGCCGGAACGGCATTCCATGAGGACGAGAGCAAGGATCAGCGCCACCATGGCGAGGCCGTCCAGCGGCAGGGCATCGATCGGATGGCCATCGGGGGTGAGCCAGGAGCTGCGCATGATGGTCTGCCCGTCGCCCGCGGAGGTGTCGCCGATCTGCAGCACGCGTGCGGTCGGCAGGCCGAAGAGCGTGATACTGCAGTCGTGGATCGTGCCGGCGGCCGCCGGTGGAGCCTCACCGTCGGGGAGCGTCGTGCGGGTCACGCAAGTCGTGGTGTTGAGGTCGCCGCGCATCTGCACGCGGCCGGAGGTGATCGTGAACAATCCCGCGGCGAGGAGCTGGAACAGCAGCGAGATCACCAGGCTGTCGATGGCAAAGGCGATCAGCCGGCGCCAGACGCCGGCACGCAACGGCAGATCTCGTATCTCGTCGGTATCGATGGTCTGGCGGGCGCGCAGCAACCGGTCCCACACCGTGCCGCCTGTGGTGCACTTGCCGACGACGAAGTAGAGCGCGACGAGCGTGAACAGCGCCAGCGCCGGCAGGCCGCGCAAATGGAAGCCGCTTGCGGTGGTTTCTCCGGTCGCAAGCGCAATCACGTAGCCGCCGCCGATGCCGACCATGGCCACGTCGAGCAGTACAGCTGCAGCGGGGCGACAGGATGCGGCCAATCCGCTCATCTCGTAGCTCTCTCCCGGCGTCGCATGTGCAGGCGGCCGTCACCGATCGCGCCTGGCAGGGGCGCCCCGACCGGTTGGTCGGCGCCAGGCGGCGCGAGGTTCGAGTGCCCGTGCGCGGCTCGCCGTCGGCATCGGCGACGCAGTCGCTGTCCACCCCGAACATCAGCTCCAGCGTCTCAACCGGTCGGCCTCCCAAGCCGGCCGGAGCTGACATGATCGGACGTCCGACGGGATCGGAGGTCTTGAGACGTGGCAGGAAGAGGATCGATACGCGCTACGGCCCGCAACGAGGCGACAGGTTGAGCGCCCGCATCAGGCCGCTCATGGCGTCCTGCTGGCAGGGCGGGGCGTTGACCGTCGCCTTCGACGGATCGTTCGCCGCCTCCGTGCGGGCATGCGTGGGCCTGATATGCCGGTGGCGCGGCGATGTCGTCACCAGCTTGGCCTTGGCGTCCTGCCAGCGCCGGTGGCGATGCGGGCGCGTTTCGGCGGAGCGGCGGGGCGTCTCGTCCGCGTCTGCGGTCGTCGGCTTGGCCGGCGCGCTGTCGGGCTTCGCGAGGAGGTCCGGGGCAACGATCGGCGGTTCGGCGGCAGGCACGATCGCCACCTGCGGCGCGGGCGCCTCCTGCGTTTTCACGGGCGGCAGCCGGTCCGCCTTCGCCGCCCGTTCCGGCGCGAAACTGTCGTCGACTTCAGCGTGTTGTTCAGACGGCGGCGCGACCGGCGCTGACGGCGTGGTGGCCCAGATCGCGGCGACAGCGCCGAGGCCGGTGAAGCAGATCAGGGCGAACCACACGGTTCTGGTCATGGCGGAGGTCCCAAGGTTCTGGCGGTCGCGCGGAGCGCCCATCGTCGCCCCCGGCGCCAAAAGAACCTATCTTCGGGACTGAATTCGGGCCCTGCGGTGGCAGGGGGGGCGGGTTTGCGGCGCCGGCAGGGCCGTGGATCGCGACCCGCGCCGTCCGGTTTCGGGGGACATGCGCAGTGGGAATCGGCGATACTCGCGCCCTGAGACTATGGAGCAATGACGCCATGAGGGTTTGGGTCGTCACCCGAGCACCGGCCGACCGGCTGTGGGCCTATGAGTTTGTCGGTGTCTTCCGGTCGCTGCCGGAAGCGGAGGCGTCCGTCCATTTCAGCGCGGGGACCTACACCATCGCCGAGATGGAAGTCGGCCGGCGCTATGCCGGCGACGTGCGCAACATCGTGGTCATCGAAAAGGTGCTGAAGTAATCGGACGCGCCGGAGACGTCGCCGCCGCTCAATCGTCCGTAGGGGCGCTGGCGCGCTGGCTGCCGATCGCTTCGGTATTTTCCCCCTCTGCCTTCAACATCCGCTCCAGCGTCTCCAACCGATCGGCGTCGCGCGGCGGCTTGTCCCAGCGCAGCCGGCTGATCCGGGGAAAGCGCATGGCGATGCCGGATTTGTGCCGTGTCGAACGCTGCAGTCCCTCGAACGCCACCTCGAATACCAGGCCCTCGTCGCCCTTGTGCACGACCTCGCGCACCGGGCCGAAGCGGTCGACGGTGTTGCGGCGGACATAGCGGTCGATCTGCAGCAGCTCCTCGTCGGTAAAGCCGAAATAGGCCTTGCCAACTGGCACAAGCTCGTCGCCGACCTCGCCTGCGGTCCATACTCCGAAGGTGTAGTCGGAGTAGTAGGACGAGCGCTTGCCATGACCACGCTGGGCGTACATCAGCACCGCGTCGAGGATGTGTGGATCGCGCTTCCATTTCCACCACGGGCCCCTGGGGCGTCCGGGCAGATAGGGCGCATCGCTGCGCTTCAGCATCACGCCTTCCACCGCGTCCGCATCGCTGCCCGCGCCGGCCGTGGCCGGATCGGCGCGGGCGGCGGCGAGTTCGGCCCAGGTCGTGAATGGGACCTGCGGCGACAGGTCGACCCGCGCCGTGTTCAGGCGGGCGATAAAATCGATGAGCCGTGCGCGCCGCTGATCGAACGGCAGCCCGCGCAGGTCGTCGTTGCCGTCGTCGAGCAGGTCGTAGGCGCGCAAATGAATTGGAAACTCGCGCATCAGCTTCGGCGTCACGGTCTTGCGGTTCAGCCGCTGCTGCAGCACGTTGAAGCTCTGCACCCGCCCCTCGCGCACCACCAGCAGTTCGCCGTCGAGCGCACCAGGCCGGTGCAGCGCCGGCAACAGGTCGGGGAAGGCGGGCGTGATGTCCTCACCGGTGCGGGAGTAGAGCCGCGTCAGCGGCGCGCCGTCCTCGGCGCGGCCGGTCACCGCCTGCACGCGGATGCCGTCCCACTTCCATTCCGCGGTGTAGTCGGCGGCAGCCAGCTTCTCGAAGTCGGCGTCCTCGATCGCGTGCGCCAGCATCACCGGCCGGAACGGCGCGGGATCGCGGTTCACCGGCTTGTCGGCGCGACCGTCGAGCCAGGCGAAGAGATCGAGATAGGGCGGCGCAAGGCCGGGCCAGATCAGCTCGACCTCGTGCGGGTCCTTGTCGCCGAGCGCCGCCGCGGCGGTCTTGGCGAGCCGCGCCGAGATGCCGATGCGCATCGCGCCGGTAACCAGCTTCAGCAGCGCCCAGCGGCCGGTTTCATCGAGGTTGTCGAGCCAGCGCGCGAGCTGCGCCGGCAGTTCCTTCTTCGGTAGCGTGTCGAGGGAGGCGACCACTTCGGACAGTGTCGGCGGCGGCGGCATGTTGGTGGCGCGCGGGTCAACGGGCCACATCAGGGCGACGGTCTCTGAGAGGTCGCCGACATAGTCGTAGGACAGCGCGAACAGCACGGGATCGGCGCGCGCCGCGATCAGCTCGCGGATCATCGCCGGCTTGGCATGCTTGAACGACAGCGCACCGGTCAGCGCGGCCAGCGCAAAGCCGCGGTCGGGATCGGGCACATCGCGGAAGTAGCCGGTGATCAGCCGCAGCTTGTTGTTGCGGCCGGGCTCGTAGGCGAGGCGGTCGAGCAGATGGGCGAAGCGGTTCATGCGCCAGCGTCTCCCGCCGCCGGTTCGCCGTCGGCCGTCGCGGTCTCCGCATCCTCGTCGCCATAGCCGACCAGCGCCAGCGGCCGCGCGACGAGGCCCTTGGTCGTGCACCAGTGCACCAGCGCGTCCTCCTGGCCGTGGGTCACCCAGATCTCGCCGGCGCCGGTCGCGGCGATGGTGGCGCACAGGCCGTCCCAGTCGGCATGGTCGGAGATCACCAGCGGCAGCTCGACGCCGTTCTGCCGGCCGCGCGCCCGCACCCGCATCCAGCCGGAGGCGAACGCGGTCACCGGATCGGGAAAGCGGCGCGTCCACACATCGGTGGTGGCGGAGGGCGGCGCCAATGTGATGGTGCCGGCGAGGTCGGCCTTGCTCACCCCCTTGACGAGGCGCACGTCGCCGAGGTCGATGCCACGGCTCTGGTAGTAGCGGGTGATCGCCTCCATGGCGCCGTGCAGATAGATCGGCGCGTCGTAACCGGCCTGCCGCAACAGCGCGATGACGCGCTGCGCCTTGCCGAGCGAGTAGGCGCCGACGAGATGGGCGCGCTCGGGAAACAATGCGACCGAGGCGAGCAGCTTGGCGATCTCCGCATCCGCTGCGCCATGCCGGAACACCGGCAGGCCGAACGTCGCTTCGGTGATGAACACGTCGCACAGCACCACCTCGAAGGTCGCGCAGGTCGGGTCCGGCACTTCCTTGTAGTCGCCGGAAGCGACGATGCGGGTGCCGCCATGGGTCACCGCGATCTGGGCCGATCCCAGCACATGGCCGGCGGGATGGAAGGTGACCTCGACGCCGTCGAGCACGATCGCCTCGCCGTAGCGGATCGCCTGGGTCGACTGCGCAAAGCCGTCGCCATAGCGCAGCCGCATCATGTCGAGGGTTTCCTGGGTCGCCAGCACGGCGCCATGGCCCGGACGGGCATGGTCGGAATGGCCATGAGTGATCAGCGCCCGCTCGACCCGGCGCACCGGGTCGATATGAAAGCCTCCTGGCTTGCAGAACAGGCCGGCGGGCTGCGGCGTCAGGATATCTTGCGGGCGCATTTGCGTTATATAGAACAGCTTTCGCCCCATTCGAGTGGTTAACGCGCCCGATCCGATGTCCGCCCGCCTGTTCCTGTCATCCGGCGACCTGATCGCCGACCGCCGTTTCGATTTTGCCCGCGACCTGCAACTGCGCGGCGATCTCGCCGCTGCAGCCGACCTGATGGAGCAGGCGGTGGAGCTGGCGCCGAACTTTGCCTCGGCCTGGTTTGCGCTCGGCGAGCTGCGCCAGGAGCTCAATCAACATGATGCGGCGATCATCGCCTATCGTCGCGCCTGTGCCACCGATCCGGACGACCGGCACGGCGCCAGGCTGCGGCTGATCCGGCTCGGCGCCGAGCCGCTGGCGGAAATGTCGCAAGGTTATGTGCGGGCGCTGTTCGACCAGTATGCGCCGAAATTCGACACCGCGTTGCGCGGCGACCTCAACTATCGCGGACCGGAGATCGTGCTACGTGCGGTGACCGCCGCCTGCCAGGCAGCGAACAAGCCGGTGGCATTTCACCACGCGCTCGATCTCGGCTGTGGCACCGGGCTCGCAGGCAGCGTCTTCGCGTCGATGGTCGAGATCATCGATGGCTTCGACCTGTCGCCGGGCATGCTGGCGCAAGCGCGCGCGACCGGGCTCTATGCGCGGCTCGCCGAGGCCGACATGGTGGCGGCGCTGCGCGCCGAGGCGGACGCGAGCGCGGATCTCGTGCTCGCCGCCGACGCCATGGTCTATCTCGGCGATCTGAAGCCGCTGTGCAGCGAGGTCGCCCGCGTGCTCACGCCCGGTGGCCTGTTCGCCTTTACTGTCGAAGCGCATGCGGGCGATGGCTTCAGTCTTGGCGCGGGCCTGCGCTACACCCACAGCGAATCCTATTTGCGCACCGTCGTCGGCGCGGCCGGTCTCATGCTGCGTGATCTGTCGGTGGCCGCCACCCGCACCGATGGTGGTGTTGCGGTGCCGGGCTACGTGCTGGTTGCGGAAAAGCCTTGATCTGTCGGGTTCCACTGCGTGGTTCTGGTTGGCATTCCGGCGCAACGGCCTATAGTGCAATTTCCGTCAACAACCGAAAGGAGGTGATCCAGTGTCTCATTCGAAACGCTGTCACCTCGCTGGGGACGCCCGCTAAGCTCGATTGAGAGCGGCAAACGGGTGCCCTCGGCGCCTGGACCAGCGAGATAGAAGGGAAGGGCGCGTTGCGGGCGACCGTGGCGCGCCCTTTTCTGTCGCTCCTGATCAGGAACGTCGTCAACCATCTCAACGCGATCGATAGCAAAGCAAAACCCCGGCGCAAAGGCCGGGGTCGCTGCGAGGGTGCCGTGGCCGCGATCAGTACTTTGCGATCAACGGGGCGTCGAAGTGGTAGTTCAGGCCGGTGCGGAAGATATGTTCGCGCACGGTGGTCGAATAGGTATGGCCAATCGGAAAACCGGCAAACCCGCCGCCCGCCCCAACCATCGTGGTGTAAGCGTCTGCAGTCGATCCGAGATCGACATAGAGATATTCGGTCTTCGTAGTCCAATTCTTGCCGAACCAGCCGAGAAATTCCAGCGGCGACTCGATGCCGGCGCCTGCGGTCCATCCGGCTTTTGTATGCTGCAGTTCGGTAACGGTCGTGGAGCCGAAGTTTTCGGTGATGGTCGTTTTCACCTGGCCGTAGGCGAGACCGCCCGTCGCATAGAACAGTGTGTGTCCAATATCGTAGCCGATCCGGCCGCGCACAGTGCCGAGCCAGGAAAGCTTCTCGGTATCCTGGATGACGGGCTGCACACAATTGACAAAACAGCTCCTGTCATCCTTCTGCGTGGACCCCTGAATGTCGGTTTCAATGCCGAGCACCCAGTTCGTCGACTGCCAGTTGTAACCGGCCTGCACGCCGCCGATGAAGCCGCGCGGCTGTTGGCTGAAGCTGTCGGAGATTGCGAACGAAGGTATCGACTGGACGACGCGATCGCGCGCGATGCCGAAGCCGCCGTTTCCGCCGACATAGAACCTGTTCCAGTTGGCGGTGGGGGCCGCAGCCCAGGCCGTGGTCGTTCCGCCCAGGCGATAGTTCACGCCGGCGCGGAACACATGCTCGCGAATGTCGGAGCTGAAGGTCCGTCCTCGACCACCCAGAACGAAGTCATCGGACATGTGGCCGAGGTCGATATAGAGGTACTCGATCTTGCCGGTCCAGTTGCCGCCGAGTGCGGCTTCGACGCCGCTGCCCAAGGTCCAGCCGGTGCGAAGTTGATCGGTGCGAAACGATTCCGGAATGCCGTTGAGCACGAGCAACTGACCGGTCTTGACGTCACCATAGGCCAAGCCGCCGGTGACATAGCTAAGAACCGGCCCGGTGGCGTAGCCCAGACGTCCTCGGACGCTGCCGAACCAGGACAGGGTTTGCCCTGTTGATCGGCAAGCGACCGCGCAGGCGGGTGGAAGAGCTGAGGATGGCTCGGTGATGCCCTGAATATCGGCTTCCGCACCGAGCACCCAGCGACCAAACAGATAATTGTAGCCAATCTGCCCACCGCCGGCGGCTCCGAAGGGCGACATGTTGAACCGAGTGAATACGTTGGCCGCAGGTGTCGCGTTCATCGCCTTGTTCTGGCCGACACCAACGCCGACGTTCATGCCCGCATAAAAGCCAGTCCAGTCGTAGATTTGCGCAACCTCTGCTTTGTAGGCGGGAGCTTTGATCGGGAGGTCGGCAGACCGGGCAGCGGTTGCCGTCATGATCAGGCAAGCTGCTGCAAAATACTTTTTCATTGAAATACCTGTGCTGGAACCCGGCAAATTGGTAGCCGGGTCCGGCACGAGAGTCTGTTGTAATCTCACAACAGTGCAACCTTTTGTTGATCTGATCGAAGGGGCCAGTTTCAGCAGAGCCGAAACGGGGACGAGTGAAATAGCTCGACCGTGGTTCTGCGAGTGCTTACCTGTGGCAGGGTGAGTCTCCTTGACGATGATACGCGTCCGCAGGCGCTGCCCGATGCGTTCGCGCGCTGGTTTGCTGCACGTGGCTGGTCGCCGCGGGTGCATCAGCTCGCGTTGCTGGGCAAGGCGCGGGAGGGCCGCTCGTCACTGCTGATCGCGCCGACCGGCGCGGGCAAGACGCTCGCGGGCTTTCTGCCGACGTTGGTCGAACTCGTCGGCGGCAGCGCGGGCCGCGGCCGTGTTGTCTCCACCGGGCGTGGCGTCACCCGCAGCGACGGGCTGCACACGCTCTACATCTCGCCGCTGAAAGCGCTCGCCGTCGACATCGCGCGTAACCTCGAGGCGCCGATCGCCGAGATGGCCTTGCCGGTCCGGGTCGAGACCCGCACCGGCGATACGCCGGTGTCGCGCCGCCAGCGCCAGCGCAAATACCCGCCGGACATCCTGCTGACCACGCCTGAGCAATTGGCGCTGCTGCTGGCGTCCGACGATGCGCCCTACCTGTTCTCGTCGCTCCGGCGCGTGGTGCTCGACGAGCTGCATGCGCTGGTGACGTCGAAGCGCGGCGATCTGCTGTCGCTTGGCCTGGCGCGGTTGTTTCGCCTGGCGCCGCAGCTCGCTACCACCGGGCTGTCGGCGACTGTGGCGGATCCGGATTCGTTGCGCCGCTATCTCGTGCCGCAAGCCGCGGGGGAGACGCGGATGGCCGATCTTGTCATCGCCGATGGCGGCGCGGCGCCGATCGTCGAGATGCTGGACACCCGCGAGCGGCTGCCCTGGGCCGGGCATTCGGCGCGCCATGCGCTGGCCGAGATCTACGACCTCGTCAGGCGCAACAAGACCTCGCTGATGTTTGTCAACACCCGCAGTCAGGCCGAGATGCTGTTCCAGGAGCTGTGGCGGATCAACGACGACGCCCTGCCGATCGCGCTGCATCACGGCTCGCTCGACGTCGCGCAGCGCCGCAAGGTCGAGGATGCCATGGCCGCGGGGCGGCTGCGCGGCGTGGTCTGCACCTCTTCGCTCGATCTCGGCATCGACTGGGGCGACATCGATCTCGTCATCAATGTCGGTGCCCCGAAGGGCGCGTCGCGGCTGATGCAGCGCATCGGCCGCGCCAACCATCGCCTCGACGAGCCGTCGCGGGCGGTGCTGGTGCCGGCCAACCGCTTCGAGGTGCTGGAGTGCCGCGTCGCCATCGACGCCATCGCCGAGAACGCGCAGGACACGCCGCCGCTGCGCACCGGCGCGCTCGACGTGCTGGCGCAGCACGTCCTCGGCTGCGCCTGTGCCGCGCCGTTCCTCGCCGACGAGCTCTATGACGAGGTCCGCGCCGCCGCGCCCTATGCGGAGCTGTCGCGACGCGATTTCGACGACGTCGTCGAGTTCGTCGCCACCGGCGGCTATGCGCTCAAGACCTATGAGCGCTTCGCTCGCATCAAGCTCGACACGCAGGGCCGCTGGCGCGTCGCCAACCCGGCGGTGCGCCAGAGCTACCGCCTCAACGTCGGCACCATCGTCGAGGAGCAGATGCTGAAGGTGCGGCTGATGCGCTCGCGCCACCGCGGCAGCGGCCACACCGGGGCGATCGCGCGCGGCGGCCGGCTGCTCGGCGAGATCGACGAATACTTCATCGAGGGGCTCGTGCCGGGCGACACCTTCGTGTTCGGCGGCGAGGTCGTGCGCTACGAAGCGATGATGGAGGACGAGGTCTATGTCTCCCGCGCCCATGACGCCGACGCCAAGGTGCCGTCCTATGCCGGCGGCAAGTTCCCACTGTCGACCTATCTCGCCGAGCGCGTGCGGCTGCTGCTCGCCGACCAGCGCGCCTGGCGCGGCCTGCCGGACCAGGTGCGGGAATGGCTGTCGCTGCAGCACAGGCTGTCGCGCGTGCCTGGGCCTCGGGAGCTGGTGGTCGAGACGTTCCCGCGCGGCCGCCATTATCTCGTCTGCTATCCGTTCGAGGGCCGCCTCGCCCACCAGACCCTCGGCATGCTGCTGACGAGGCGGCTCGAGCGCGCCCGTATCCATCCGCTCGGCTTTGTCGCCAACGAATATGCGCTGGCGATCTGGGCGGTGGGAGACATGTCGGCAGCGATCGCGCGCGGCCAGCTCGACCTCAACGCGCTGTTCGATCCGGATATGCTCGGCGACGACCTCGAGGCCTGGCTCGCCGAATCGGCGTTGATGAAGCGCACCTTCCGCAGTTGCGCCATCATCTCCGGGCTGATCCCGCGCCGCTTTACCGGCGAGGACAAGAGCCGCCGCCAGGTGCTGTTCTCGACCGATCTCGTCTACGACGTGCTGCGCAAGCACCAGGCCGACCATGTGCTGCTGCGCGCGGCGCGGGCCGATGCCGCGGCGGGCTTGCTCGATCTGCGCCGACTCAGTGATATGCTGCTGCGGATCCAGCGCCACATCACCCACCGCGCCCTCGACAAGGTGTCGCCGCTCGCGGTTCCGGTGATGCTGGAAATCGGCCGCGAAGCCGTCTATGGCGAAGCCTCGGACGAGCTGCTGGCGGAAGCCGCCGAGGACCTGGTCAGGGAAGCGATGTCGTGAGGCCCATGCGGGTGTCGGATGGCGAGCAGATGACGGCAGCGGCAGCCGCCCCGGGCGGCGCCGCGGCATTCTGCGTGCGCCACGGCGCGGGGCGGCGATCATGACGGGAATCGCTCTCGCCCACCGTCCGCCGGCGTCGATCCATGTCGCCGGCATCGATCTCGTCGCCGACGTGGCCGGCGTGTTCGTCTGGGAGGCGGAGCGTCTGCTGGTCGTCTCCGACATGCATCTCGAGAAGGGATCGAGCTTCGCCGCACGCGGCGTGCTGTTGCCACCCTACGACACGCCCGCGACGCTGGCGCGGCTCGCCACCGTGGTGGCGCGCTACAATCCGAAGACGGTCATCGCGCTCGGTGACAGTTTTCACGATCGTGATGCCCATGAGCGTCTCGCCGCGCCCGATCGCGCCGTGGTCGATGCGCTGCAGGTCGGCCGCGACTGGATCTGGATCGCCGGCAACCACGATCCGGCGTTGCCGCCGGACATCGGCGGCACGGTGGCCGACGAAGTGTCCATCGGCCCGCTGGTGTTTCGCCACGAGCCGACCGGTGCGCTCGGCGAGATCGCCGGCCATCTCCATCCCAAGGCGCGGGTGCCGACGCGCGGCCGGGCCATCGACCGGCGCTGCTTTGCCTGCGACGGCGAACGCGCGGTGATGCCGGCGTTCGGCGCCTATGCCGGCGGGCTCAGCATCCGCGACCGCGCCTTCGCCGCGATCTTCCCCTCGCAGGCTTTCACCGCCCACGTGCTCGGCGACAGCAAGCTGCACGCCATTGCCGCGTCACGCTGTTATTGAAGGTCTGATCCCTCTCTTCGTCATTCCGGACGCGGCCAACGCGTCCGCGCGAAGCGCGGCCCGATGGCAGGCTCCGCGGCGATTTGGGCTATCACGCCGCCTCGCGCTGCACCTCGTCGCAGAATTCGGCGAGACGTTCGGCGAGGCGCAGGGTCGCGGGGCTGGCATTGGGGGCGGCGACCAGCGCGACTTCCGTCTTGTCGATCGGCGCGAAGCCGTCCCTGGCGGTCAGCACGCGATGCTCCGGCTGGATGGCGATGGCGGGCAGGATGCTGAGACCGAGCCCGGCGGCGACCGCAGCCTGGATGCCGGACAGCGACGAACTGGTGTAGGCCATGTGCCAGGCGCGCCCGGCGCTCTCCAGCGCGTGGATGGCGCGGGTGCGATAGAGGCAGCCTGTGGCGAAGAAAATCAGCGGCACGGATTTCGCGGCCGGATCGAGCGGCACGGTGCGGCTGGTGACCCAGTGCACGCGCTCCGGCCACACCGCGATGCCACCCTTCTCGCCGGCATCGCGCTTGAGCAGCGCGAGGTCGATCTCGCCGCGCTCGAGGTCGCGCCGTAAAACCCTGCTCTGGTCGGCGCGGACGTCGAGCCGCAGGCCGGGCCGCGAGCGGGCGAAGCCGGCCAGCAGCTGGGTCAGCCGATAGGCGGCGAAATCCTCGGGAATGCCGAGTCGCACCGCGCCCTCGGTCTCCGGCCGGCTGAGCACGTCGCGGGCTTCCTCGGCGAGGGCCAGGATGCGGCGGGCGTAGGACAACAGCCGCTCGCCGTCCTCGGTCGGCGTCACGCGCTTGCCGACGCGGTTGAGCAGGGTGCAGCCGAGCTCATCCTCCAGCCGCTTGATCTGCTGGCTGACGGTGGATTGGGTGCGGTGGACCCGCTCGCCGGCGCGGGTGAAGCCGCCGGCGTCGACCACCGAGACAAAGCTGCGCAGCAGGTCGAGATCGAGCATGGCCAAATCCATTCATTTTTCCACTGATCAAGATTTTATCATTTAATTTCCAAATATGAAGAGGCGGACCTAAATCCGATGGCGAAGGAGAATCGCCATGTCCGCTGCCTCGCTCGCCGCTTCCAGCTCCCGCCCACGCGACACCCTGCTGCCGCTCTACGTCACCGTGTTCTGCCTGCTGTGGAGCGGGGCGTTCGTCGCCGGCAAGATCGGGGTGACCGACTGTCCGCCACTGATCTTCCTCACGGTCCGCTTCCTTGCAGCCGCCCTGGTGGTGTTCGGCCTCGCGGCGCTGCGCGGCGAGGCCTGGGACCTGTCGCGCCGCGACGTGATTGCCTTCGCGGTGATCGGCATCGCCAACAACGCGCTCTATCTCGGGCTCGGCTATGTCGGGCTGCGCACCATTTCCGCTGGGCTCAACGCCCTGATCGTCAGCGCCAACCCGGTGTTCGTCGCGGTGCTGGCCTCGCTGGTGCTCGGCGAGCGGATGACCTGGCGCAAGGCGATCGGCCTCGTCCTCGGCGTCGCCGGCGTCGCGATGGTCGTCGCCCACCGCATCTCCGTCGGCTCCGACAGCCCGATCGGCATCGCGTTCTCGGTCGGCGCGCTCGTCGCCATCGTCTCCGGCACCATGCTGTTCAAGCTGCTAGCGCCGAAGGGCAATCTGTGGCTCGGCAACGGCGTGCAGAATCTCGCCGGCGGCCTTGCGGTGCTGCCGTTCGCGGCCATGACCTCCAGCGTCAGCGACATCGTGCCGAGCGGACGCCTGCTCGCCGCGCTCGCCTTCCTCGTCGTGCTGGGCTCGGTCGTGGCGTACATGCTGTGGTTTCACCTGCTCACCGTGTTCGGTGCGACCGCGGCCAGCGCCTACCACTTCGTGATGCCGCCGCTCGGCATGCTGTTCGGCTGGATGATCCTCGGCGAGCACGTCGCGCCACGCGATCTATTGGGCATCCTCCCGGTGGCCCTCGGCATCTATCTCGTCACCCGTCCGGCGCGATCCGCGCGCACCGTGACGGCCTCACCCGTCTCGCAGGAAGGAGCTTCTGCATGACATCGCTGCGCATCACACTCATCGGTGGTCCGACGGCCCTCATCGAGGTCGGCGGCTTCCGCCTGCTGACCGATCCCACCTTCGACGCCCCCGGCGACTATGCCCTGCCGCATGTCACCCTGACCAAGACCGCGGGCCCCGCCCTCGGTGCCGATCAGATCGGCGCGGTCGATGCGGTGCTGCTCAGCCACGACCAGCACAGCGACAACCTCGACCATGGCGGCCGCGCCTTCCTCGACACGGTGCAGCGGCGCGGTGGCCGCGTGCTGACGACGATCGCCGGCGCCGCGCGGCTCGGCGGCCGCGTCGAGGGCCTCGCGCCCTGGGCGAGCACAGAATTGGTCGCGCCGGATGGCCGACGGCTGCGGATCACCGCGACGCCGGCGCGTCATGGCCCCGCCGGCATCGAGCCGCTGTCGGGCGACGTCGTCGGCTTCGTGCTGTCGTCCGACGACGACACAATGCGGCCGATCTACGTCACCGGCGACACCGTCTGGTACGACGGCGTCGCCGAGGTGGCGCGCCGCTTTCCGGCCGGCGTGGTGCTGCCGTTCGCAGGTTCAGCGCAGACCCGCGGCCCCTTCCACCTCACCATGGACACCAACGACGTGATCGAGACCGCACGTGCGTTTCCGGACGCGCTGATCGTGCCGGTGCATCACGACAGCTGGGCCCACTTCAAGCAGACCGGCGAGGACCTTGCCGTCTCCTTCAAGGCGCTGGGGTTCGCCGACCGGCTGCGCCTGCTCAGCCCCGGCGTCGCCACCGAGCTGGTTCCTTTGGATACTTAAAGCTCAATATATGGGTTATAAACTTATATATTGACTTGTGATCACACGCTCATATCCTCCCTGAAAACTCAGGGAGGAGCATCGACGTGACGATGACGATCGAGAGTACGGCCGGCACCCAGACGCTGTTCCGAGGTCTCGCCGTGGTCGAAGCCGTGGCACGCGGCGTGCCAAATCTGCCGGCGCTGAGCCGCACGCTGGGGCTGAGCCGCAGCACCACCCAGCGCCTCGCCGCCGCGCTGGTGAAGGCCGGCTACCTGCGCAGCGAGGACGACACCTACACACTCGGCGCCAAGCTCATCGAGCTCGGCTTCACCGCGCGCGAACAGGTGCCGCTCGCCAAACTGGCGCGGCCCCACCTCGAAGCGCTGTCCGCCCGCACCCACGACACCGTGCATCTGTGCGTCCCCGAGGGCGCCGAAGTGCTCTATCTCGACAAGATCACCGGCCAGCGCGGTCTCGAGATGCGCTCGCGCATCGGCCATCGCATGCCGATGGCGCTGACCGGCGTCGGCAAAGCGCTGATGCTTGACATGACCGAGGCGGAGTGGGAGGCGCTCTACACCACCGGCCTCAGCCATACCGGTAGCCGCGGCACGCCGCGCCCCTGGGATGCCTATCGCTCCGACATGCACAAATACGTGACGCAGTGCGCTGCGCTCGACCTCGCCGAGAACGAGATCGGCATCCATTGCGTCGCCGCGCCGATCCGCGACGCCGGGCGCCACATCATTGCGGCGATCAGCGTCACCTCCGCTTCGCAGTACATGCCGGAGGAGCGCATGCAGGTGCTGGCGCCGGAGGTGATCGCGGTCGCGGAGGCGATCTCCGGCAGTCTCGGCTGGCGCAGCGGCGTGTCGAGGCTGACCTGATGACGGCGGGCGCCGACGCGCGGCAGCCTGCCGGAGCGCGCGCATGACCACGCTCGACGCCGCGCTGGCGCGGCTGCCGCTGGTCGCGATCCTGCGCGGTATCACGCCGGGGGAGGCGGAACCGGTCGGCGAGGCCCTGCTGCGGGCGGGCTTTTCACTGATAGAGGTGCCGCTGAATTCGCCGCAGCCCTGCGACAGCATCCGCCGTCTCGCCGCGGCGTTCGGCAAGGACGCTGTCATCGGCGCGGGCACCGTGCTGACGCCGCAGCAGGTCGCGGAGGTGAAGGTGGCCGGCGGCCAACTCATCGTCATGCCGCACGCTGACGTGGCTGTGATTCGCGCCGCGAAGGCCGCCGGGCTGTGGTGCGTGCCCGGCATCGCCACGCCGACCGAAGCCTTTGCCGCACTTGCGGCCGGCGCAGACGCGCTGAAACTGTTTCCGGCGGAACTGCTCAATCCGACCGTGCTCAAGGCGATGCGCGCGGTGTTTCCGCGAGAGACCCGTGTGCTGCCGGTCGGCGGCATCACGCCGGCGCGGATGACGGAGTTCGTCGCCGCCGGCGCCACCGGCTTTGGTCTCGGCTCGGCGCTCTACATGCCGGGCATGGATGCCGCGGCGGTCGGCGATCGCGCCCGCGCCTTCGTCGAGGCCTGGCGCGCGCTCGGCTGAGGGCACGTTCTCGCTAATCGCGCCGGAAGATCTCGGACGCCAGCCAGCCGGTGATCAGCGCCATCATCACCGTGATCAGGCCGTAGAGCAGCGGCTGCTGCCGCGCTGCGGTGGCGACGAACTGCTCGAAGCCGACCTTGACGATCTCGAACGCGGTCTCGGTCTTGGTCACCAGCGCGCCGTCGGCGAGCAGCTTGATCTCGACGTCGTAGCTGCCGATCGGCACCTCGGCCGGCAGCGGGATGGTGGTGCGGAACAGGGTCGGTGTCAGGAAGGTGACGGCGTGCGTGTCCTCGCGATACAGCCCGTGCTCGCCGCGCAGCCGCACGAAGGCGCTGCGGAACGGATCGCTCGCCACCACGTCGGCGTAGTCGGGTCCGACTCGCTGGGTCAGCAGCACATGGGTGAGCCCGAGCTGGAGGCGACGCTGCAGTTCGGGTGACGCCATCGCCTCGAACGGCCGGTTGGCGAACACGGCGAGATAGGACGGCACCTGCAGGAACTGGCGTGAATCGACATTGACCCAGATGCCGAACTTGCGCTCCTTGCGCCGGGTGACGAGGTCGGTACGCGGGCCGCTGATCGTGACCACGAGGTCGTAGCTGCTTGGCGTCGCCGGCGTCTTGGCGTCGCGTTCGACCGAGCCGAACAGCACCAGCTCCTCGCCGGTGTAGTTCGAGGTCACGGTGACGCGGTGGTTGGAGACCGACACGATCAGCCGCTTCGCCTGGGCCGCATCGGCCGCCCCGAGCCAGAGCAGGACAGCGGCGGCCAGCGCGGCGAGGCGGTGGATCCCCGTCACTGTCCACCTCCGATGTCGCGGATCGTGAACAGATCCTGCGGGCGGATCACCAGCTCGACGGCGAAGCGGACGCCGACCGCGAGGATCAGGAGGCCGAGCAGCATGCGCAGATGCTCGCCACTGATGCGCTGGCCGGCGCGGGCGCCGAACTGCGCGCCGGTGACGCCGCCGACCATCAGGATCAGCGCCAGCACGGCGTCGACGAGATGGTTGGTCAGCGCGTGCAGCAGGGTGGCGATCGCCATGGTGGCCAGCGTCAGCACCTGCGCGGTGCCGATCACCGTGCTGGTCGGCACCCGCAGCAGGTAGATCATGATCGGGATCAGCAGGAACGCGCCGCCGATGCCCATCACCGCGCCGACGAAGCCGATCAACAGGCCGACCGCGGCAATCGGGATCACCGACAGGTAGATCTTGGAGCGCTTGAACCGCATCTTCAGCGGCAGGCCGTGGATCCAGCCATGGCCGCCGGAGCGGCGCAGCGTCACCGTCTCGCCGCGGCGTGCGCGCCGCATGGTGGCGAGGCCTTCCCACAGCATCAGGCCGCCGACGCTGGACAGCAGCACCACGTAGGACAGCGCGATCATCAAATCGAGCTGGCCGAGCGAGCGCAGCGCGGTGAACAGCCAGACGCCGAGCGCGGTGCCGAGGAGGCCGCCGGTCAAGAGCACCAGCGCCAGCGCCGGGTCGATGGCGCGGCGGCGCCAGTAGGAGATCGCACCGGAGAACGAGGAGGCGGCGATATGGCTCGCCACGGAGGCCACCGCGACCGCGGGCGAGATGCCGACGAAGATCAGGAGCGGCGTCATCAGGAAGCCGCCGCCGATGCCGAACATGCCGGACACGAAGCCGACCGCCATGCCCATCGCCAGCAGCAGGAACATGTTCACCGGCAGGTCGGCGATCGGAAGATAGATCTGCACGCGCAAGAGCCCCAGTCGGCGCGGCCAGGGTCCCCGGCCGGTTCAGCAACCGATAGCAGGTCGGGCTAAAGATTCCATGGATGCGGTGAGCTTAGCGCGCCGCGGTCGTCAGCTTGGCGGCCGGCTTGAGGTGGCGCTTGGCTGCGGCCGGTGCGGCTGCCGGCGCCGCGGATACCGCATCCCAGCCGCCGGCGGGGGCGGGCACGTTGATGGCGTCGCTCGGCTGGGCCTCGGGAGTGAAGGTCTGCAGGGCGAGCTTGGCCGCGGCCAGCGACTGCGGGTCGAGGCGGCGCGCCACGTCGTCGCGCTTGCGGCTTGCATCGGCGTCGCCCTGGGCGGCGGCGAGGCTGAACCACTTGAAGGACTCGGCGAGGTTCTGCTCGACGCCGATGCCGCGGGCATAAAGGATGCCGAGGTTGTACTGGCTGTCGGCGACGCCGTAGTCGGCCGCCTTGCGGAACCACTGCGCCGCGCTCTTGTAGTTCGGGCCCTTGTTACCGCCGTCGGCGTCGAGCACCGCGAGATTGTGCATCGCCTTGGCATGGCCGCGCTCGGCGGCGCGGATGTAGTAGCGCCGCGCAGCGTCGACGTCCTTGGCGACGCCGAGGCCCTTTTCATACAGCGTGCCGAGGCGGAACATCGCCGGCACGACGCCGCCATCGGCGGCGCGGTCGTACCACTTCACCGCCTCGTCGTAGCTCGCCGCCACGCCCTTGCCCTCGGCATAGCGGACCGCGACCTCGTAGGCGGCGGCCGGATCGCCCTTCAGCGCGGCGCTGCGCAGCACGGGGCCGCCGATCACGTCCGGCAGCGGCTCGGACACGGGGGTGAGCGAGATCGGCTTGTAAGGTGCTGCGGGCTTGGCTGCGCCGGCCGGCGGCACCGTCACGGAGCCGGTGACGTCGGGCGCGGCCGCTTTGTCGTCGGCGGGCGCGGCGGGGGCGTTGCCGTCGGGCGCGGCCGGCGCCGGCGCCGGCGCAGCCGCAGGGGCCACAGGCGCCATCGAGCTGGCCTGGCGGTTGATCGGGGTCGGCGACGTCATCGACGGCGACGTCATCGACGGCAGCGTCAGCTGCGGCTGTTGCTGCGCGCGGTTGGGATCGAACAGGACGGGCGGGGTCGCGTCGCTGGATTTCTCCAGCGGCTTGTCGGCCGGCTTGTCCACGGCGGCCGCCGGCGGTGCGTCGTGGCCGCCGCCGTCGAACATGTTCATCGCCATGCGGAAGCCGCTGAGCACGATCACCACCACGCTCGCGCCGACCAGCAGCGAGCGGATGCGTGAGGAGATCTTCGTCTCGCCCTTGGCCGCCTGGGTCGCACGCGCGGCGTTGTCGAGGGCCGCAACCCGACCGGGCTTGTCCTTGGCCTTGTCCTTCGGCTTGTCCTTGGCCGGGGTGGCCGCGGCCTGCGCCGCGCGGCGCGCCGCGGCGATGAAGCTCGAGGTGCTGGCCGCTTCGCGCGCAGCGCTCGGGATTTCGCTCAGCACGTTTTCGGAGGCCGCGATGCGCTGCGACGGCGTCACGGGCGGCGCGGCGCGCTCCTGCGGCCGGGTGCCCGGCTCGAGCGGGAAATCCGGCGGCAGGTCGGGATCGATCGGACGGGCCGCCTGCGCTGCCGGGCTGCCCTGGGGCGCTGCGGCCGGGGTGGCCGGCCGCTCGGGATGGGCCGCCGCGCTGAGAATCTCCTGGACAGCCTGCGGCGCCGGGCCCGGCGTAGGCGCCGGCCGGTGCGCGGTCACCTGCAAGGCGGCCGGGTTGGGCAGCTCGGGGCGTGGCGGCGGGGCCATCGCAGGCTGCGACGGCGCCGGCATCGGCGCAGAGATGGCGGTCGAGGACAGGATCGGCGCCAGTGGCGGTGCGGCCTCGCGGACCAGCGGCGCCGGCTCGGCGAACACCGGATGTGCCGGCCGGTCGTGGAACGCCGGCTTGTCCATGGCTTCCGATCGCGCCGTGCGGCTCTCGCGCAGGTCGGTCTCGATCATCGCCAGGCGGTCGACCACGTGGCCGAGGGTGTTGTGCACGCTCTCGAGCGCGTCCTGGGTGTTGCGGTCGGTCTCCGACTGGCTGTGCCTGAGATCGGCGATCTCGCGCCGGATCACGCCGACGGCGTCCTGGTCCATTGCCGACGATGCGTTGCGCGTGTCGCTGAGCGCGGCGAAGCTGAGCCGCTGGTCCTCGAGATGGCGCAGGATGTCGGCGAGGCCGCTCTCGACACGGCCGAAATTGGCCGTGCGCGAATCCACCATCTCCAGCCGTTCCATCAGCTGCTGGATGCGCTGCTCGACATGGGCGAAGGCCGACGAGGTGTCTTGGCCGACCTGCAGATGGTCGATGCGGTCGGACAGCAGCCGCACCGCGGCCTCGAGCTGGCTGCAGTCCTCGGCCGGCCGGTCGCGGCTCTCGATCACGGTGGTCAGCCCGGCGATGCGCTGCTCCAGCGCTGCCAGCGAGCTGGCGAAGCCCGCGTGGGCAGCCTGCTCCTGCGAAATCTGGTCGATCTTCGTAGCGAGGCCGTGGACGTCGCCGCTGAGCCGCGCCAGCGCCTCGTTGGAGGCGACGTTGGAGACGATGGCGCGCAACGCGCCGATCGCGCCCTCGAGCTGCTGCACCGATCCGGCATCCGGATTGGCGCGCACCAGGATGTCCATCTTGTCGCCGAGGTTGCGAATCGCCTCGTCGAAGCCGGCGAGTTGCTCGGCCGGCGTCAGCTTCTGCAGCTTGGTATAGATGTCGCGCAGCGCGTGCTCGACGTTCTGCAGCGTCTGGCCGTCGACGCCATTCTGGTGGCTCTGGTCGATGCGGCGCGCCACCGCGCGGATCTCGTTCTCCAGCGTTTCCAGCGCCTGGCGCGGCAGCGCCTCGGTGATGATGGCGCGCATCTCCGCGAGCTCGTTGCGGAACGCGGTGATCGCCTGCTCGGTGCCGTCCGGCCGGCGCAGGCTCTCGATCTGGCTGGTGAGGTGCTGCAACTGCCGCTCGAATGCGGACATGTCGGGGACGGCGACAGCCGCGGGGGCCTCCACCGGTGCGGCGGCAGCCGGTGCCGGGGTGGGAGCCGGTGTCGGGGCGGGGGCAGGCGCAGCCTGCGCCATCGCGGCGGTCGCCGCGGCCGACAGGCGCGCCGGCGGCGCCTCGCTGTTGAGCTCGGCCTGGCGGGCGCGGATCTCGGCGATGTCGAAATCCAGCAGTTCGGGAATCGTGGTCGCAGGCCGGCGCGGAGGCGGCGCGGCTTCGGGCTGCGGCACGGGCTGGGCTGTTGCACGGCGCGGCGGCTCTGGCTGCGGCTCAGGTTGAGGTGCGGCCTGCCGCGGCGGTGCGGGCTGCGCAGGCGGCGCATTGATCTGCGCGATCCGCGCATCGAGGCGGGCGATCGCGTCGTTGAGCTCACGCGCAACGCCCGGCGTTTCGGTTTTCGGTGCAGCGGCCGCGGCCTGCGAAATCCGCTCGATCTGGCGGGTGATGGAATCGAGGCGGTGATGAATCTCGGCGACATCAGCCGCCGGGCTCCGCGCGACAGCCGGCTGCGTGCCTCCGGTCGTGGCCAACCAGTCGTTGAGCGACATGCCCGCGCGGCGCGCCGCGGCCTCCGCCCGATCGTGGGCGGACGGGTCGATCGCTTCAACGCTTCTCGGTACGCGAGATGTCATGCCAAGGTCCGGTGTTCACCGGCGCTTTCCAGCGCCCTCGGGCTCGCCGCGCTGTCCTTGAAGATAAAAGCGAATTTCGCGGCAGCGTGCCCGTTTCCAGCCCTGACTTTTTCGCGTTACGGTAAACAACGGGTTAAGGAGCCACCCGCGGGGGTCGAAAAGTTCTCGTTTCACGACAGATATTTGCCGGCCGGGGCTTGTGCCGGACGCGATCACCGCCAGCTTGAAACGGTCTGCCTCGAAAACGGGCAGCCGGGCACGATGTCGCAGGTCCTATTCTTTCGTCTGATTTCGGGAGTTAGTTCCAAAATAGCATTGCTGCGGTGCAAAATTTTTCTTAATGAAGCTCTCAAGATTTCGAACTCAAGATTTCGAACCAAGGGAGAGTGACGCATATGCCGAGCTACCGGGCCCCCGTCGAAGACGTGACCTTTCTGCTCAACGATGTTTTTCAGATCGATCGCTACAACAACCTGCCCGGCTTCAGTGACGCCACCGCGGATGTGCGCGAAGCGATTCTCTCCGAAGCCGCCAAGTTCAGTGAAGAGGTGCTGCAGCCGCTGAACCGCGTCGGCGACCTCGAGGGCTGTACCCGCCACGACGATGGCCGCGTCACCACCCCGAAGGGCTTCAAGGAGGCCTTCCATCAGCTCGGTGAGGGCGGCTGGATCGGCCTTGCCGGCCCCGCCAGCCATGGCGGGCAGGGCTTGCCGGCGACGCTGGCGCAGACCGTCAACGAATTCATGATCTCGGCCAACATGGCGTTCTCCATGTACCACGGCCTTACCCTCGGCGCGGTCGCGGCGCTGATGGTTCATGGCAGCGAGGACCAGAAGAACACCTTCGTGCCGAACATGCTGGCGGGCAAATGGGCCGGCACCATGAACCTGACCGAGCCGCATTGCGGCACCGATCTCGGGCTGCTGCGCACCAAGGCAGTGAAGCAGGCCGACGGCAGCTACAAGATCAGCGGCACCAAGATCTTCATCTCCGGCGGCGACCAGGATCTCACCGAGAACATCGTGCATCTGGTGATCGCTCGCATCGAGGGCGCGCCGGCCGGGGTCAAGGGCATCTCGCTGTTCGTGGTGCCCAAGCGCCTCGTCAACGCCGACGGCTCGCTCGGCGCCAGCAACGGCGTGTCGTGCGGCTCGATCGAGCACAAGATGGGCATCCACGGCAATTCCACCTGCGTGCTCAACTACGACAACGCCACCGGCTGGCTGGTCGGCGAGGAGAACAAGGGCCTCAACGCCATGTTCGTGATGATGAACGAGGCGCGGCTCGGCGTCGCCGTTCAGGGCCTTGCGCAGTCGGAGGTCGCCTACCAGAACGCGGTCGCCTACGCCCGGGAGCGCCTGCAGGGCCGTTCGCTGTCGGGAGTGAAGGCGCCCGACAAGGCGGCCGATCCGATCATCGTGCATCCGGACGTCCGCCGCACGCTGCTGACCATCCGCGCCTTCAACGAGGCGGCGCGGGCGCTGGTGGTATGGACCTCGCTCAAGAGCGACGTCGCTCACCGCTCCGACAACGCCGCGGACCGGCAGGAGGCGGATGACCACATGGGCCTGCTGACCCCGGTGCTCAAGGGCGTGCTGACCGACGTCGGCTTCGCCAATTCGGTCGCCGCCCAGCAGATGTTCGGCGGTCACGGCTACATCGCCGAGTGGGGCATGGAGCAGTTCGTGCGCGACGCCCGCATCGCCATGATCTACGAGGGCGCCAACGGCATCCAGGCGCTCGACCTCGTCGGCCGCAAGCTGCCGCGCGACGGCGGCCGCGCCGCGATGGCGTTCTTCAACGAGGTCAGCACCTTCGCCAAGGAGAACGGCGGCGACGAGGCGATGAAGCCCTATGTCGCGCCGCTCGGCACCGCGCTAGGCCACCTGCAAGCGGCCACCATGTGGCTGATGCAGAACGCGATGACCAAGCCCGAGAATGCCGGCGCCGGCTCCACCGACTACATGCATCTCTTCGGCCTCGTGGTGATG
Organism: Pseudomonadota bacterium; assembly: GCA_040756765.1. Classification (GTDB taxonomy): domain Bacteria; phylum Pseudomonadota; class Alphaproteobacteria; order Rhizobiales; family Xanthobacteraceae; genus Bradyrhizobium_A. Next base: position 384,990 of record JBFLYG010000002.1, read on the forward strand.
GGCTACATGTGGGCGCGGATGGTCAAGGTGGCGCAGGCCAAGATCGCCGCCGGCGATACCTCGACCTACCTCACGACCAAGCTGGTGACCGGCAAGTTCTTCATGGAGCGGATGCTGCCGGAAACGGCGGCCCACCTCGCCCGCGTCCAGGCCGGCGCCGCCACAGTGATGGAACTGCCGGCCGAGGCGTTCTGACGACATTCGCAAGGCCGCGCCACCATGGCGCGGCCTTCTTCATATCAAGATCGATCGAAGGGAGGGCATCATGCCTGAAGCGTTTATCTACGATCACGTCCGCACGCCGCGCGGCAAGGGCAAGTCCGATGGTTCGCTGCACGAGGTCACGGCGCTGGCGCTGGCGACCGTGCCGCTGAAGGCGCTCAAGGAGCGCAACAATCTCGGCAAGGACAGCATCGACGACGTGGTGCTCGGCGTGGTCGATCCGGTCGGCGAGGCCGGGGGCGACATCGCGCGCTTCGCTGCCATGAACGCCGGCTTCGGCACCTCGGTGCCGGGCGTGCAGATCAACCGTTTCTGCGCTTCCGGCCTCGATGCGGTGAACTTCGCCGCGGCCCAGGTGATGTCCGGCCAGCACGAGCTGACCATCGGCGGCGGCGCCGAATCGATGAGCCGTGTCGGCATCATGTCGTCGGGCGCGGCCTGGCCGATGGATCCGTCGATGGCGCTGCCGAGCTACTTCATGCCGCAGGGCGTCGCCGCCGACCTGATCGCGACCAAGTACGGCTTCTCGCGCGACGACGTCGACGCCTATGCGGTGCAGAGCCAGCAGCGCGCCGGCAAGTCGTGGGAAGAGGGCCGCTTCAAGAACTCGGTGGTGCCGGTCAAGGACATCAACGGCCTCACCATCCTCGACAAGGACGAGCACATGCGCCCGTCGACCACCATGCAGTCGCTGGCGCAGCTGCAGCCGTCGTTCGCGGTGATGGGCGCGATGGGCGGCTTCGACGCGGTCGCGGTGCAGTCGCATCCGGAGATCGAGAGCGTCAACTACGTTCACCATGCCGGCAACTCGTCGGGCATCGTCGACGGCGCCGGCGCGGTGCTGCTCGGCAGCAAGGAAGCGGGCGTCAAGCATGGCCTCAAGCCGCGCGCCAGGATCCGCGCCTTCGCCAACATCGGCTCCGAGCCGGCGATGATGCTGACCGGCCCGGTCGACGTCACCAAGAAGGTGCTGGAGCGCTCCGGCATGAAGCTCTCCGACATCGACCTGTTCGAGCTCAACGAGGCGTTCGCCTCGGTGGTGCTGCGCTACATCCAGGCGTTCGACATCGACAACGACAAGATCAACGTCAATGGCGGCGCCATCGCGCTGGGCCATCCGCTCGGCGCCACCGGCGCGATGATCCTCGGCACGGTGCTCGACGAGCTGGAGCGGCGGCAGCTGTCCACCGCGCTGGTGACGCTGTGCATCGGCGGCGGCATGGGCACCGCGGCCATCATCGAGCGGGTCTGATTTTCAACCTGGACGTCGGCCGCCTGTCGGGCGGCCGACGCCGGTGCGCGTCGCGGCTGCAGCCGCCGCGCCCGGCGATCGAACCGAGGGATTGAAGGAGTTTTCAAATGGCATTCAAGAATTTCAAGGTCGAGACCGACGCCGACGGCATCGCGCTGGTGACGTGGGACATTCCCGGGCGCTCGATGAACGTGCTGGATCAGACGTCCGTCGAGGAACTCGCGGCGATCGTGCAGCAGACCACCGCCGACGCTGCGGTGAAGGGCGTGGTGGTCACCTCCGGTAAGGAAGCGCTGTCCGCCGGCGCCGACCTGACCATGCTCGAGAGCATGAACCGCACTTATCAGGAGACGCTGAAGCAGAAGGGTGAGGTTGCCGCCAACCAGCTGCTGTTCGACGAGAGCCGCAAGCTGTCGCAGACGCTGCGGGCGATCGAGACGGCCGGTAAGCCGTGGGTCGCGGCCATCAACGGCCTCGCGCTCGGCGGGGCCTTCGAGCTGACGCTCGCTTGTCACTCCCGCGTCGCCGCGGAGAATCCGAAGACCCGCCTCGGCCTGCCCGAGATCAAGGTCGGCCTGTTCCCTGGCGCGGGCGGCACCCAGCGCCTGCCGCGCATGCTGCCGACCCAGGACGCGCTGGCGCTGCTGCTGAAGGGCGATCCGGTCGATCTCGCCAAGGCGAAGGCGATGAAGCTGGTGGACGCGGTGGTGCCCGCGGCCGACCTGATCAATACCGCGAAGGACTGGATCAAGGGCGGCGGCAAGGCCGTGGCGCCGTGGGACGAGAAGGGCTTCAAGCTGCCGGGCGGTCCGGTCTATTCCAAGGCCGGCACCATGACCTTCCCGCCGGCGAACGCCATCCTGCGCCGCGAGACCTACGACAACTATCCGGCGGCGCGCGCCATCATGCAGTGCGTGTACGAGGGCCTGCAGCTGCCGATGGATGCGGCGCTGCGCGTCGAGTCGCGCTACTTCGCCAATATCCTGCGTAGCAAGGAGGCGGCGGCGATGATCCGCAGCCTGTTCGTGTCGATGCAGGAACTCAACAAGGGCGCCCGCCGTCCGGACAACGTGCCGCCGACCAAGGTCAAGAAGCTCGCCGTGATCGGCGCCGGCTTCATGGGTGCGAGCGTCGGCTACGTCTCGGCCAAGGCCGGCATCGAGGTGGTGCTGATCGACCGTGACCAGGAGAGCGCCGACAAGGGCAAGGCCCATGCAAAGTCGGTGATCGATGGTCTCGTCGCCAAGGGCCGCGCCAAGGAGGCCGAGCGCGACGCGCTGCTCGCGCGCATCACCGCGACGGCCGACTACAGCGTCATCAAAGACTGCGATCTCGTGATCGAGGCGGTGTTCGAGGACCGCAAGGTCAAGGCCGAGACCTACGCCAAGGCGCAGGCCTTCCTGCGGCCCGATGCGATCTTCGCCTCCAACACCTCGACGCTGCCGATCAACTCGCTGGCCGAGGAGTTCAAGGACCAGGGGCGCTTCATCGGCATCCACTTCTTCTCGCCGGTCGAGAAGATGATGCTGGTCGAGATCATCGTCGGCAAGAACACCGGCGATGTCGCGCTGGCGACCGCCCTCGACTATGTCCGCCAGATCAGCAAGACGCCGATCGTGGTCAACGACTCCCGCGGCTTCTTCGCCAACCGCTGCGTGCTGCGCTTCACGGCGGAAGGCCTGGAAATGCTGATGGAGGGCGTGCCGCCGGCGATGATCGAGAACACCGCGCGGATGGCTGGCATGCCGGTCGGACCACTGTCGCTCAGCGACGAGGTGGCGCTCGATCTCGTGCTCAAGATCATGAAGGCGACGGAAGCCGACCTCGGCCCCAACGCCATCGACCAGTCGCAGAAGAAGCTGATGGTCGAAATGGTCGAGAAGGAAGGCCGCTTCGGCCGCAAGAACGGCAAGGGCTTCTACGACTATCCGGAGAAGGGCAAGGGCCAGAAGCGGCTGTGGAGCGGCATTGCGCCGCTGCAGCCCAAGAGCCTCGATCCCGACACGCTGGACGTCGAGGAGCTCAAGCAGCGCTTCCTGGTGGTGCAGGCGGTGGAAGCCGCGCGCACGGTCGAGGATCACGTGATCACCGACCCGCGCGAGGCCGACGTCGGCTCGATCCTCGGTTTCGGCTTCGCGCCGTTCACCGGCGGCACGCTGTCCTACATCGACTTCATGGGCACGAAGAATTTCGTCGCGCTCTGCCATAAGTTCGAGGCCAAGTACGGCTCGCGCTTCACGCCGCCGAAGCTGCTGGTCGAGATGGCGGAGAAGGGTGAGACCTTCTACGGCCGCTTCCCGCCGAAGAAGGCCGCGGCGGCCTGACGGCTGTCCGCCTCCGATCGCCAGCGAACTGACAAAGCGGAACGGGCCGGATCGTCGATCCGGCCCGTGGTCTTTCGGGATGTCGCGTGGCTCAGGCCTCGGCCTGCACCGCCGCCTGCACCTGCGGACGCGCCGCGACGCGCTCCTTGTAGGCGGTGAGGTGGGGGAAAGCAGAGATGTCCACCTTCAGGCGCTCGGCCCAGCGCAGCATGGTGTAGAGATAGCCGTCGGCGACGGTGAACTGCGGGCCCATCAGGTAGTCCTGGCCGGCGAGCTTGCTGTCGAGATACTTGAACTTGCCGGCGAGGCGGTCACGAAACACCTGCTTGGCATCGTCGGCGAGCTGCGGGTTGAACAGCGGGCTGAAGGTCTTGTGGACTTCAGCGCTGATGAAGGTCAGCCATTCCTGCAGGCGGTAGCGCTCGGTGGTGCCGTTGGCGGGCGCGAGCTTCTTGTCGCTGGCCTTGTCGGCGATCACCTGCACGATCACCGGCCCCTCGGTGACGAGCTCGCCATTGTCGAGCGCGAGCGCCGGCACCTGCCCCTTCGGATTGATCTTGCTGTAGTCCTCGCCGCTGGCGAGCGTCTTGGTCCTGAGGTCGACCTTGACGAGCTCGTGGGGGATTCCGGCTTCCTTCAGCGCGATGTGCGGCGAGAGCGAGCAGGCGCCCGGCGTGTAGTAAAGTTTCATGTCGTCCTCCTTGGTCGTCCCTTGACGTTCCCGGATCGTCCCTTGACGTTGCCGGGCCGCTTGGCTTTGCTGCGGCCGGCACGCGGCCATCGAACTTGTTGGCGCGATCCGGCAGCCGGATTACATGCGTATGCATGAAATTGTCAATGTTGATGCAGATGCATTCAGTGGCGTATAATCCGGATCGAGGGACTATCGCGCATGAAACGAAAGCCGTCGACCGAGGCCACAGCCGCCTGGATTCGCCTGATGCGGGTCCAGAGCCGTGTGCTGGACGCTGTCGAGCAGGATCTGAAGAAGGCCGGCTTTCCGCCGCTGGCGTGGTATGATGCGCTGCTGGAACTGTCGCGCGCGCCGCGCGGCGAGTTGCGGCCGGTCGAGCTTGAACGCCAGATGCTGATCCCGCAATACTCGACGTCCCGTCTGGTCGACCGTCTGGTCGACGAGGGCCTGGCGCTGCGGCGAGAGTGCGAGGTCGACCGGCGTGGCCAGTTCGTCGAGATCACGGAGGCAGGCCGCGAACTGCAGAGAAAAATGTGGGGCGCCTATTCGGCCGCCATCGAGCGCCATGTCGGATCGAAGCTGTCCGACGGCGATGCGATGAAGCTGTGCGGCCTGCTTGACCGGCTCGGCTGCTCCTGCTCGGAGGCACAGCAGCAGGTGGTCGGCAGCAAAGAAGCTGCGCCCGCGCGATGACCCTCTCTTCACCTTTTGCCGCTACCGCTGGCGGCAACCCTTGTTCCCGTCCGCGCGCGCGAAATGTCGCCGCGGCCTTGATTCGGAAAACGCATGGCGCGTGACCAGATTGATATGACGCCGCTGCACTCGCGCGACGAACTCGTTGCGTGGCTGGAAGCCGGTGTGAAGCCGAAGGATGCATTCCGGATCGGCACCGAGCACGAGAAGACGCCGTTCACGCTGGAGGGGCATCATCCGGTGCCTTATGCCGGGCCGCGCGGCATCGAGGCGCTGCTGCAGGGCATGCGCCACCTGCTCGGCTGGGAACCGATCATGGAGCAGGGCAACATCATCGGCCTCTACGACGTGACCGGCGGTGGCGCCATCTCGCTCGAGCCCGGCGGCCAGTTCGAACTGTCCGGTGCGCCGGTCGAGACCGTGCACCAGACCACGGCCGAGGTGATGGCCCACCTCGCCCAGGTGCGCGAGGTGGCGACCCCGCTCGGCATCGGCTTCCTCGGCCTCGGCATGACGCCGTCGTGGTCGCGCGAGCAGATCCCGGTGATGCCCAAGGGGCGCTACCAGATCATGACCAACTACATGCCGAAGGTCGGCCGCTACGGCCTCGACATGATGTACCGGACCTGCACGGTGCAGACCAATCTCGACTTCTGTTCCGAAGCCGACATGGTGCTGAAGCTGCGCACCTCGCTGGCGCTGCAGCCGGTGGCGACGGCGCTGTTCGCCAACTCGCCGTTCACCGAGGGTAAGCCCAATGGCTTGCTGTCTTTCCGCTCGGAAATCTGGCGCGACACCGACAACGCGCGCGCCGGCATGCTGCCCTGGGCGTTCGAGGACGGCATGGGGTTCGAGCGCTGGGTCGACTATGCCCTCGACGTGCCGATGTATTTCATCAAGCGCGGCGATCACTACATCGACGTCGCCGGCTCCTCGTTCCGCGACTTCTTCGCGGGGCGCAACGAACGTTTCCCTGGCGAGCGGCCGACGCTGTCGGACTGGGCCAATCACCTTTCGACCATCTTCCCGGAGGTCCGTCTCAAGCGCTATCTCGAGATGCGCGGCGCCGACGGCGCGCCATGGGATCGCCTGCCGGCGCTGTCGGCCTTCTGGGTCGGCCTGCTCTATGACGACGATAGCCTGACCGCGGCCTGGGACATCGCCCGCCGCTGGACAGCGGACGAGCGCCAGCAACTGCGCGACGACGTGCCGCGGCTCGGCTTCAAGGCCAAGATCGGCAACCGCTACCTGTTCGAGATTGCCAAGGAATGCCTCGTGCTGGCGCATGCCGGCTTGCGGCGGCGCGCGCGCATCGACCATCTCGGCCGTGACGAATCGCGTTACCTCGAGCCGCTCGACCGCATCATCGACAATGGCCGCACGCCGGCAGAGGACATGTTGCTGAAATTTAATGGAGCGTGGGGCGGCACAGTCGAGCCGGCCTACGATCAATATGTGTTCTGAATCAGCGGTTTGATGTCGCCGCGGGACGCACGGGCACCGTTCATCTGCCGTACAGAAATCTGATACTTTAATGAGCAGCGCGGCGGCGCACGGGATGGCTCGCTTCCTGCGGGCGATCGGCGATCGAATCGCGTGCCGATCGCAGAACTCGTGCGTGATTGCCTGTGGTCCCTCCTGCCGCGGCGATCTTGATTGAAAGTTGTCCGGCATGGTCCGTGCCCGTCGCTTGAGAGCCTGCCTTGCGGCTATCTTCGCTGTTGCCGGTGTAATCGTCGCGATGCCGCAGCCGCTGATGGCGCAGGCCAATTTCGACCGGCCAGGCGGTGATTACCTGCGCTCGCCGGTGCCGTCCGGCGACCCTGCGGATTGCGCCCTGCAGTGTGAGCGCGACCGCCGCTGCCGCGCCTGGAGCTTCAACTATCCGACCTATGCGGCAACCGAAGCGGTGTGCTGGCTGAAGAGCAGCGTGCCGGCGCGGGTTGCCAACAACTGCTGCGTGTCAGGTGTGCGCGGCGCGGGCGTGGTCGAGCAGCGCACCGGCGCGGTCGAGATGTCGACCGATCGGTTCGGCGGCGACTACCGCAGCTTCGAGCTCAAGGGCAGCGAGCACGACGAGGCCTGCAAGGAGGCCTGCGAGGCCGACAACAAGTGCCGGGCATGGACCTATGCGCGCCCCGGCTACATCGGCAAGGACGCGCGCTGCTTCCTGAAGAACCAGATCAAGCCGCCGCACCGCAAGCCGGGCTTCGTCTCGGGTGTGGTCCGCTAGCGGAGCGGGGTTGACACGACAACTCGGGCCGCCCTCGGGCAGGGCGATCAGCGCACGTCTCGCGCCGCTTGCCAGAGATCGCGCGAGCCGACGTTCTCCCGCCATGCATCGAATTGCGATCGCCATTGTTCAAACGGCTGGCCGAGCGGATGCCGGGGGTCGCCGCTGAGCGCATAGGCCATGCCCTCGATCAGCCATCTGGGCTTGGTCGCCACAGCCAGATTGCCGAGCGCCTCTGCCTGACGATGGTGGATCAGTTCATGCGCGAGGTAGAACGGCTGCCAGCCTCGCGGAGCCACGACCGCGCCAAAGTCGCCGATGGCCTCTGCCGCGCGCCCGCCGATGCCAAACATGTCCGCACACGCCGCCGTCTTGCAGAACACGACGCGCGGCGCGTTCTGGAATGGCCCGACCGCCGCGACCGCCTTGTCATATCCTTCGCGGTAGAGCATCTGCGCCTCGGTGAGCGCAGCAACGCTGTCCGTGCAGATGGTGGCGCTCGGGCATTCGATGCCGGGCATCAGGGCAGGGGCGACAACGCGGAGCGGTTTGATGACGGCAAAGGCCGCGGCAGGCAGCGCGACAACGGCGATGACCGCAATCCAGAAGATATGTTTTGATCTTGTCATGTCGGGCAGCAAGGGGATGGGACGGGAGGGGCTGTGGGCCTAGCCGCCCGTGTCGCGCTCATACGCCTTGACCGCGGCCTTCGACGCCAGCTCCTTCCAGCGCCGTCGGAGCAGCGGCTCCAGCACCCCGCGCGGACAGGCGGACAACCGCACCAGCACGTTCGGCCAGTCGCGATAGTGGTCGGTGATGTAGAACACCCGCGGCCGGGCCTCCATCATCAACGCGCGCTCGTCGTGTGCGATGCCGGTCAGCACCAGGCTGTCGTTGTCCTCCTTGAGTCGCGCCAGCAGCTTGGTGCGGACCTTGAGTGCCGGCGTGCCGTAGGAGGTGCCGTCGGCGACGTCGGGCCAGGCCAGGGTGAAGGCGCGGACGTCGTCGAAGGTCATGGCTGGAGCCCTAGCAGGTCAGTTGACGCCTGTCATGAAGCGGGACGGCCGCAGGCCGGACAGCCAGCTGGTGATCGGGCGCTGGCTCATGGCGAGGTCCCAGGAGCCGAGCACCGCCTCGACGCGGCCCACCAGGTTGGCGGTGGGCAGCATGCCGACGCCGCCGTCGGCGACCGGCACGCGGCTGTCGGCGGAGTTGTCGCGGTTGTCGCCCATCACGAACAGGTGGTCGGCAGGGACCGTCATCTCGGCGGTGTTGTCATAGAAGCCGTGGGCGCGCAGCTTGAAGATCGGATGGCTGCGGTTGCCGGGCAGCGTCTCGATGTAGCGCGGCGCCGGGATGTCGGAGCCGTCCTCGGCCTCGGCCTTGCCGACGCCGTCGGACTGCAGCGCGGCGGCGACGCCGTTGATGAAGAGCTGGCCGTTGCGCATCTGGATGCGGTCGCCGGGCAGGCCGACCACTCGCTTGACCCAGACCTGCGAGCGGTCGCCGGGCCAGCGGAATACCACCACGTCGCCACGCTCCGGCAGCGCGCCGAGCACGCGTGTGGTGGCGGGCAGGGAGACGTTCAGCGGCACCGAGGCGGCGCTGTAGCCATAGGGATATTTGCTGGCGAGCAGCGCATCGCCGATCATCAGTGTCGGCTCCATCGAGCCCGACGGCACGTAGAACGGCTCGGCGAGGGCGCCCTTGGCCGCCATCACCACCGCGAACACCGCGACCATCTGCGTGATCGCGCCGGCCCAGCTGCCGGCGCTCTTCCTCAACGACGCCGCCTGGTCGGTCATGCGCCGGTGCCTCCGACGGTGATGCGGTCCATGCGCAGCGTCGGCTGGCCGACGCCGACCGGAACGCCCTGGCCGTTTTTGCCGCAGGTGCCGATGCCGGCGTCGAGCTGCAGGTCGTTGCCGACCATGGTGATGCGATGCAGGTCGGTGGGGCCGTTGCCGATCAGCATGGCGCCCTTGAGCGGGGCGCCGAGTTTGCCGTTCTCGATCCGATAGGCCTCGGTGCACTGGAAGACGTACTTGCCGGACGTGATATCGACCTGGCCGCCGCCGAAATTGGCGGCGAAGATGCCGTTCTTCACCGAGGCCAGAATCTCCGCCGGGTCATGCCCGCCCGCCAGCATGTAGGTGTTGGTCATGCGTGGCATCGGCACATGGGCGTAGCTCTCGCGGCGGCCGTTGCCGGTCGGCTTCATGTTCATCAGCCGAGCGTTCTGGCGGTCCTGCATGTAGCCGACCAGGATGCCGTCCTCGATCAGCACGGTGCGGTTGGTCGGCGTCCCCTCGTCGTCGATCGACAGCGAGCCGCGCCGCGCCGCGATGGTGCCGTCGTCGACCACGGTGACGCCCTTGGCCGCTACCTGCTGGCCCATCAGGCCGGCGAAGGCCGAGGTCTGCTTGCGGTTGAAGTCACCCTCGAGGCCGTGGCCGACCGCCTCGTGCAGCATCACGCCAGGCCAGCCGGGGCCCAGCACCACGTCCATCTCGCCAGCGGGGGCCGGCACCGATTCGAGGTTGATCAGCGCCTGGCGGATGGCGCCATCGGCGGCCTCCCGCCACGCCTTGGTCTCGATGAAGCGGGCATAGCCCTCGCGGCCGCCATAGCCCTGGCTGCCGGTCTCCTGACGGTCGCCGGCGCCGGCGACCACGGAGACGTTGACCCGCACCAGCGGTCGGATGTCGCGGTAGCTCTCGCCGTCGGGCCGCAGGATCTCGACCACCTGCCAGGTGGCGCCGAGGCTGACCGAGACCTGACGCACCCGCGGGTCCTTGTCCCGCACATAGGCATCGATCTCGGCGAGCAGCTTGACCTTGCTCTCGAACGCTTCGCCGTCGAGCGGATTGCCGTCGCCATAAAGGCGGATGTTGGTATGGGGCGGTGGCGCCGAGTAGGTACCGGAGTAGCCGCCGCGCACCGCGTGGACCGCGTCGGCGGCGCGCGCCAGTGCGGCCATCGAGACGTCGGAGGAATGGGCGTAGCCGACCGCGTCGCTTTTGACGGCGCGCAGTCCGAAACCCTGGGCCGTGTCGTACGTAGCTTGCTTGAGGCGGCCGTTGTCGAACATCAACCCTTCGGACTGGCGGTATTCCAGAAACAGCTCGCCGTCGTCGGCGCCGTCGAGGCCGCGGGCAACTTCGGCACGGACCAGGTCTCGATCGAGGCCCGCGCGGTCGAGCAGGGAAGATGTTGCGAGTGTCATGAAAAGGTCCATTGTGGGTGTCGCGCGATCGTCACTTTGCGCACGGCAGATGGAATAAAGATAGGGGCTGATCAGTTGTTTCGCGAGAGGCGCGTGGCGCCCCGGAACCGGTCGCGAACTCTGGCGGCAAATCGCCGGAACAATGCTATAAGACGGTCAAATGTCGATTGAGATCAAGCAGATCGAGCCTCATCACATCGAGGGCTTCCATGCCGTGCTCGATGCGGTGTCGCGCGAGCGGCAATACCTCGCCTTTCTCGAGGCACCGCCGCTGGAGGCGGCGCGGGTGTTCGTCGAGACCAACCTCGCCCGCGGTACCCCGCATCTGATCGCGCTGTCGGAGGGGCGGGTGATCGGCTGGTGCGACATCACCCAGCTGAACCGGCCGATCTATTCCCATTGCGGTGTGCTGGGCATGGGCCTGCTGCCGGAATTCCGCGGCCAGCGCATCGGCACGCGGCTGATCCGCGCTGCGCTCGACGAGGCGCGGCGGATCGGGTTGCACCGGGTCGAGCTGACCGTGCGCGAGAGCAACGCGCAGGCGATCGCGCTCTACAAGTCGATGGAATTCCGCATCGAGGGCGTCAAGCGCGACGGCGTGCGGGTGGACGACCGGTACGAGAACCTCCTGATGATGGCGGTGCTGCTCTGAGCGTGCGATCGCACTGCGACGCGCCTACGATGCGCGATGCCGTGCCGGCTTCGGCTTGCGATCGGGAAAGCGGTGCGCCTGCGACCACTTCAGGAGCTCGTCGAACACCGGCCGCAGCGCTTCGGCGGCGGGCGTGATCTCGTACTCCACCCGCGGCGGCACCTCGGGATAGACCGTGCGCTTGATCAGGCCGTCGGCCTCGAGGTCGCGCAACTGGGTGGTCAGCATGTGCTGGGTGACGCCGGGAATTGACCTGCGCAATTCGCCGAAGCGGTGCTTGTGCTGGACGAGCTGCCATAGAATCTCGCCCTTCCACTTGCCGGCCAGCGTCGCCAGCGCGCGCTGAAACTGCTTCACCACCTCGTCGCTCGGGCAGGCCTCGTCGGCGCCGCCCGCATTGGTCTTGTTTGCCATACTACACCAGCAAAACCATCCTACTTGCCCTATCCATCCTAGTTCCGGCATTTGAGTGGCGAAAGCAGACCGGCCGAGGTGAGAGACGCCACATGCTGAAGGGCAACGTTCGCGCGCCGCGCCGGCGACCGCTGTGGATCGGTGCAGGTCTCGTCGCTGCCTTCGCCGGGCCGCTGCTGCTCACCCTCGCCTTGACCGCGCCCGGAGAGGCGACGCCCAAGGCGGCGAAGGAAGCCGCGACCGAGGTGGTGCGCAGCAAGACCCACCGCATCGCCTTCCAGGTCAATTCCGAAGATCCGACCACGATGCGGCACGCCATCACCAACGCCTTGAACGCGGCCAAGGGCTACGGCGAGAAAAACGAGCCGGTGGCGATCGAGATCGTCGCCTACGGTCCCGGCGTGCACATGTTCAGGGCCGACACTTCGCCGGTCCGCGACCTGCTGCAACTGTTGCGTGCGACCGTGCCCGGCGTGGTGCTCAGCGTCTGCGGCAACACCAGGATGCTGATGGAGCGCGCCGAGGGGCACCCGCTGTCGTTCGTCGACGGCGCGCAGGTGGTGCCGGCGGGAATCGTGCGGCTGACCGAACTGCAGGAAGCCGGCTGGACCTACATTCGCCCCTGAGATGAGCCCGTCATGAAACGTGTGGAGACTGCGTCCGCTCGGCCGATGTCGCGCCGCCGGCTGCTAGGCGCGCTCGCGGCGCTGGCCGCCGGCCGCGCCGCGCCGGCCGGGGCCGGGGAGCCGTTCGGCAATGTTCGGCATCAATTCACCTGGTTGCGGCCGGTCCGGCGTCTTCCGCCGCTGTCGCTGCGGCGCCTCGACGGCACGACGGCTGCCCTCGCGTCGCGGGGCAGGGTCATGGTCGTGAACTTCTGGGCGACCTGGTGTCCGGCGTGCCGCGCCGAACTGCCGGCGCTGGAGCGGCTGCAGGCCGAGGCCGCCGGGGTCGACGTCGTCGCAGTGTCGGTGGACCGCGATCCCGCGGTGGTCGCGCCGTTTCTGCGGCGGCTGGGGATTCGCCGCCTGCCGGTCTACACCGACCCGCAGGGCGTGATCTGGACGAAGGATGGCGCCGCGCCGTTCACGCTGTACGGGATGCCGATCTCCTACCTGGTCGCGCCCGATGGCGGGATCGTGGGCTATCTGACAGGGGAGGCCGACTGGGCCTCGGAGGCGGCGCGGCAGCTGATCGCCGCCGTTGCGGCGTCGGGGGCAGGCGAGCGGTCGCGGTAGCGCCCGTGTCTCAGGGCAGCTTGTCGTAGCCCTCGCCAATGCCCTTGAGGCTGAGCGGGAAGCCGATGCCTTCTTCCGGCGTCTCGAAGATGATGAAGGTCGCGGTCTTGGCGGTCTTGAGCTGGTTGAGCAGGTTATCGTCCATCACCACCTCGGCGACGCAGCCATTGGGCAGGCAGCGGACGAAGCCGGCGCGGCCGACGTCGGCGTTGTCGAGCTTCAGCCCCAGGCCGGAGGGCAGCAGCACTCCGAGCGGGGCGACCACCCGCATCAGCTTGCTCTTCTGGTCGGCGGTCTTGAGGATGATCACGGTGAGGCCGGCATTGGAGCGGTCCTCGGCGACCACGCTCTGGATCAGCGCGCACTGCTCGGCCTGGGCCCCCGGCGGGGTATCGCAGCGAATCTGCCAGTCGCCATGGACCGACTTGACCGCGCCCTGGGCGCTGGCGCCGCCGGTCGAGGCGAACAAGGCCAGAACGACCGCGAGGCAGGTCGCGAGCAGGGGGGCGCGGCCGGACCGGCTCGCGGGGGCAGTCCGTTTCAGGGGTCGTGAAGCGCCCATCAGGGTCGATCCTTGGTCATCTATCCGTGCCGATATCCTTAGCCGCCGCCACCGCCCTCGAGGGCAAGCGGAAGGCTGACATGGCAATGACGGCGCCTTGAAGGCGGTCCGGGGGCCGTAACGGCGTCCCCGGCCGGCCGGTTCGGGCGTCCCACCTAGGGCAGGCTCCCGTCCTCGCAGGCGCGAATCGCGGTCCCGTCAGGTGTCCGGCCCGTGGGTACATCGCGTAATCTGGCTGTCAAGCGTTGTCCTCGCCGGAGAGGTGCGGGCGCGCATGATTTTTCGTGTGGCGAACAGGGCGGGTGGGCCGGCCGGGGACGCAGCCGGAAACTGCATAATCCTGCATTGCGATAGCCTTGGAAGTATGGTTTGAGAGGCGGGAATCTCGACGCGTTCTAACCTGCCGGACGACGGCCGCAGAGCGGGTACGGGGCCGCCGGTCACGTCGTTTCGGCCTGCCGGCTTTGACGTTCAGGACAAGGAGCGGGAGCGGCATGAAAATGTCGAGGGGACAAATGGTCCGCCGGGCGCTGGGGCTCGCAGTGGCCGGGAGTGTGGTGGCGTTCGCAGGGGCGGCCTTCGCCGGATTGGGTCAACCGACCCCGTGGGAATATACGCTGCAGCATTCGGCGACACCGGTGATGGACAACATCATCTGGTTCCACAATTTCCTGCTCTGGATCATCACCGCCATCACGCTGTTCGTGCTGCTGTTGCTGGTGACCGTGGTCGTCAAGTTCAACGCCCGCTCCAACCCGGTGCCGTCGAAGACCACCCACAACACCCTGATCGAGGTCGCCTGGACCCTGATCCCGGTGCTGATCCTGGTCTGCATCGCGGTGCCGTCGTTCCGCCTCCTGTTCCAGGAGCTCGAGGTGCCCAAGGCCGACGTCACCATCAAGGCGACCGGCAAGCAGTGGTACTGGAGCTACGCCTATCCCGATAACGGCAAGTTCGAGTTCGATTCGCTGATGGTCGCGGACAAGCAGCCGCGCCTGCTCGGCGTCGACAACGAGATGGTGGTGCCGGTCAACAAGGTGATCCGCGTCCAGACCACCGGGGCCGACGTCATCCACTCCTTCGCGGTGCCGTCCTTCGGCATCAAGATCGATGCCATCCCGGGCCGTCTCAACGAGACCTGGTTCAAGGCCACCAAGGAAGGCATGTATTACGGCCAGTGCTCCGAGCTGTGCGGCAAGGACCACGCCTACATGCCGATCGCCGTGCGCGTGGTGAGCGAGCAGGAGTTCGCGGCCTGGATCGAGCAGGCGAAGAAGAAGTATGCGGCCACCGGCGCGAACACCTACGCGTCGGTCGGAGCGGCCGCGCAGTAAGCGCGGCTGCATTCGCTTCGAGATTTAAGAGACGACGAACCACCTCGGTTCAAGGGATCTGAAAATGGCCACTGCTGCACCCTCCGCTCACGCTGATCACGACGATCACGCCCACGACCATCCGACCGGCTGGCGGCGCTACCTCTACTCCACGAACCACAAAGACATCGGGACGATGTACCTGATCTTCGCGGTCGTGGCCGGCATCATCGGCGGCGCCATGTCGGTGCTGATCCGAATCGAGCTGATGTATCCGGGCGTGCAGATCTTCCACGAGAGCCACACCTACAACGTGTTCGTGACCTCGCACGGTCTGATCATGATCTTCTTCATGGTCATGCCGGCGATGATCGGCGGGTTCGGCAACTGGATGGTGCCATTGATGATCGGCGCGCCGGACATGGCGTTCCCGCGCATGAACAACATCTCGTTCTGGCTGCTGCCGGCCGCGTTCGCGCTGCTGATCATCTCGACCTTCGTCGAGGGTGAGCCGGGCGGCAACGGCGTCGGCGCCGGCTGGACGATGTATGCGCCGCTGTCGACATCAGGCCATCCCGGCCCGGCCGTCGACTTCGCCATTCTGGCGCTGCACATCGCCGGTGCGTCGTCGATCCTCGGCGCCATCAACTTCATCACCACCATCTTCAACATGCGCGCGCCGGGCATGACCCTGCACAAGATGCCGCTGTTCGTGTGGTCGATCCTGGTGACCGTGTTCCTGCTGCTGCTGTCGCTGCCGGTTCTGGCGGGCGCCATCACCATGCTGCTGACCGACCGCAACTTCGGCACCTCGTTCTTCGCCGCCGACGGCGGCGGTGACCCGCTGCTGTTCCAGCACCTGTTCTGGTTCTTCGGTCACCCCGAGGTTTACATCCTGATCCTGCCGGGCTTCGGCATGATCAGCCACATCGTCTCGACCTTCTCCCGTAAGCCCGTGTTCGGCTATCTCGGCATGGCCTACGCCATGGTCGCGATCGGCGGCATCGGCTTCGTGGTGTGGGCGCACCACATGTACACGGTCGGCATGTCGGCCGCGACGCAGGCCTACTTCGTCGCCGCCACCATGGTGATCGCGGTGCCGACCGGCGTGAAGATCTTCTCGTGGATCGCCACCATGTGGGGCGGCTCGATCGAGTTCCGCGCGCCGATGCTGTGGGCCGTGGGCTTCATCTTCCTGTTCACCGTCGGCGGCGTGACCGGCGTGGTGCTCTCCAACGCCGGTGTCGATCGCGTGCTGCAGGACACCTACTACGTGGTCGCGCACTTCCACTACGTGCTGTCGCTCGGCGCCGTGTTCGCCATCTTCGCCGGCTGGTACTACTGGTTCCCGAAGATGTTCGGCTACATGTACAGCGAGGGCATCGCCAAGCTGCACTTCTGGGTCACCTTCATCGGCGTGAACCTGGTGTTCTTCCCGCAGCACTTCCTTGGCCTGTCGGGCATGCCGCGCCGCTACATCGACTATCCGGATGCGTTCGCCGGCTGGAACCTGGTGTCGTCGATCGGCTCCTACATCTCGGCCTTCGGTGTCCTGATCTTCATCTACGGCGTGTTCGAAGCCTTCGCCCGCAAGCGCCAGGCCGCGAACAATCCGTGGGGGCCGGGCGCGACCACGCTGGAGTGGACGCTGACCTCGCCGCCGCCGTTCCACCAGTTCGAGGTGCTGCCGCGCATCCAGTGAGCGCAGCCCCCGGCTCCTCATGGCGCGGTGCGGTGGTTGCACCGCGTGAAGACGAAAACGATCGCCGGCGATAACATCGCCGGCGATTGCCGAACCGGAAGAGCCTGCGGGACAGGTTTGGAATCCGGATAGATCTGGAAGAAAGCGAACACCGTCGTGTCGACGATCGACCATCATCCGCTGGACCTGCCGCACATCTCCGAGGCTGGGGTCGGCGACTACATCACCCTGCTGAAGCCGCGGGTGATGTCGCTCGTCGTGTTCACGGCGCTGGTCGGCTACGTGATGGCGCCGGGCCATATCCATCCGGTGATGGCGTTCACCTCCATCCTCTGCATCGCGGTCGGTGCGGGCGCGTCGGGCGCGCTCAACATGTGGTATGACCGCGACATCGATGCGCTGATGACGCGCACCGTCAATCGGCCGATCCCGCGTGGCCGCGTGACGCCGCCGGAGGCGCTGACCTTCGGCATGACGCTGTCGTTCTTCTCGGTGGTGACGCTGGGCATCCTGGTGAACTGGATCGCCGGCGCGCTGCTTGCCTTCACCATCTTCTTCTATGTGGTGATCTACACCATGTGGCTGAAGCGCTCGACGGTGCAGAACATCGTCATCGGCGGCGCTGCCGGCGCGCTGCCGCCAGTGGTGGCGTGGGCCGCCGCCACCGGATGGCTCGCGGTCGAGCCGCTGCTGCTGTTCCTGATCATCTTCCTCTGGACGCCGCCGCATTTCTGGGCGCTGGCGCTGTTCCGCAGCGATGACTACGCGCGGGCCAACGTACCGATGCTGCCGGTGGTGGCTGGGGCCGACGCCACGCGGCTGCAGATCCTGCTCTACACTGTGGTGCTGGTCGCGGTGGCGACCGTGCCTTGGCCGCTCGGCTATTTCGGGCCGGGCTACGGCGTCGTCTCGATCGTGCTCGGCGCGTGGATGCTGTGGTTGGCGATCCAGGTGTTCCGCCACCGCAGCGATGCGACGGCCAAGCGTGCACCACGCCGGCTGTTTGCGTTCTCCATTGTCTACCTGTTCGGGCTGTTCGCGACCTTGCTGGTCGAGGCCATGCTGCCCGCGCTGACGCGGCTCGTCTGGTAAGGGATGCGTGACGCCTTGACCGACGACAACAAAGAACCGCAGGGAATTGTCCTCACCGAGGAGCAGAAGCGACGCCGTCGCGAACGCTCGCTGGCGATCGCCTGGGCGCTCGGCATCCTGGTGGTGCTGTTCTTCGCCGTCACCATGGTCAAGGGACCAGCGGTGCTGCACCGGCCGCTGTGATCGGAAAGTGAAGCCATGACCGCAACCCCGCCTCCCGCCGACCAGCCAGCGCGCAAGCCGCGTGGGCTCGGGCGCGACACCATGGTGGCGTCGATCTGCGGTTTCGTGGTGGCGCTGATGGTTGGCGCATCCTACGCGGCGGTGCCGTTCTACAACTGGTTCTGCCGCGCCACCGGCTTCAACGGCACCACCCAGGTCGCGACCTCGGCGCCGGCGGGCAGTCTCGAACATCAGGTTGCCGTGCGCTTCGATGCCAACGTCAATGGCGGTTTGCCCTGGAAGTTCGAGCCGGAAAAGACCGAGATCAACGTCAAGATCGGCGAGGTGGTCACCGCCTATTACAAGGTGACCAATCAGGCCGCGCGCCGCACCGCCGGCATCGCCGCCTACAATGTCGCACCGCTGACGGTCGGGGCCTACTTCCAGAAGATCAACTGCTTCTGCTTCAACGAGCAGGTGCTCGGGCCCGGCGAGACCCGCGAGATGGCGGTGGTGTTCTACGTCGATCCAACGATGATGGCCGACGACGACAACAAGGGCACCAACACCATCACGCTGTCCTATACCTTCTATCCGGTGAAGGAGACCGACCCCAAGCCGCTCGCGGCCGGGGAGTCCGATACCCGGAAGGGGAATTTGTGAGTTTCGCGGCCCTCACCGGGCCGCGGGGGGATGATTGAGAGACGAACACGGGCCGGCTAACATCGGTCCTGCGAACGGAGAACGGTAATGGCTACGGGGCAAGTGAAACACCACGACTACCATCTCGTCGATCCGAGCCCGTGGCCGGTGGTCGGCTCGTTCTCGGCCTTCATCCTGGCGGTGGGCGCCGTGTCCTGGATGCACCACATGTATGCCGGCGCGCCGATCGTGTTCGGCGTCGGCTTGATTGGCGTCCTCTACACGATGGCGAGCTGGTGGGGCGACGTGATTCGCGAAGCCCAGCACGGTGACCACACCCGCGTGGTGCAGTTGCATCACCGCTACGGCATGATCCTGTTCATCGCCTCCGAGGTGATGTTCTTCGTCGCCTGGTTCTGGGCCTACTTCAACGCCGCGCTGTTCCCGGCCGATCCCGTGCACGCTGCTCGTGAGGCGCTGTTTGGTGGCGTGTGGCCGCCGAAGGGCATCGAGACCTTCGACCCCTGGCACCTGCCGCTGCTCAACACCCTGATCCTCCTGACCTCGGGCACCACCGTGACATGGGCGCACCACGCGCTGCTGGAAGGCGATCGCCAGGGCGTCAAGCAGGGCCTGATCCTGACCGTGCTGCTCGGCGCCGCGTTCTCCTGCGTCCAGGCCTTCGAGTACAGCCACGCGACCTTCAGCTTCGCCGGCAACGTCTACGGCGCCACCTTCTTCATGGCGACCGGCTTCCATGGCTTCCACGTGCTGGTCGGCACCATCTTCCTGCTGGTCTGCCTGCTGCGGGTCTATGCCGGCCACTTCACCCCCAAGCAGCACCTCGGCTTCGAGTTTGCCGCCTGGTACTGGCATTTCGTCGACGTGGTGTGGCTGTTCCTGTTCATCTGCATCTACGTGTGGGGTCACGGCGCCGAGACCATGGCGCACGCCGCCCACTGACGCATACGGATCTCAAGCGGGGGCGGCCTTGATGGCCGCCCCTTTGCATTTTCAGCGAGCGCGAGCCCCGCGCGGAAAGGAGCGCAGATGACCAATGACAATCGTGCCGTCTCTCCGTTCGTGGCCGGCATCACCTGCAAGTGCCCGCGCTGCGGCAAAGGCAAGCTGTTTGCAGGCTTTCTGCGCCTCGCGTCGCGCTGTGAGGTCTGCGGCCTCGACTACACCTTCATCGATGCCGGCGACGGCCCGGCGGTCTTCATCATCATGATCGCCGGCTTCATCGTGGTCGGCGCCGCGCTGGTGGTCGAGATCAAGTACCAGCCGCCGTTCTGGGTGCATGCCGCGTTATGGTTGCCGCTGATCCTCGCCACCACGCTGCTGCCGATGCGCTCCATGAAGTCACTGTTGATCGCCTTGCAGTATCACCACAAGGCGGCCGAGGGGCGGCTGATCGATCGCGAGCCGAAGTGATGGCGGCGTCCCTCGCCAGCCGCATCGGCATGGCTGTCATCACCCTTGCCATGCTGACGGTGCTGATCGGCCTCGGCACCTGGCAACTGCAGCGCAAGCAGGAGAAGCAGGCGCTGATCGCGACGTTGCATGAGCGTCTGGCCGCTGCGCCCGTCGCGTTGCCGCCGCCCGCGGCCTGGGCGGCGCTGACTGCCGCCCATGACGAGTTCCGCCGGGTCAAGGTCACTGCGCGCCTCGCGGCCGGCACCGAAGCGCGGGTCTACACCTCGGGCTCGGCGTTGCGGCCGGATGCGAGCGGGCTCGGTAGCTGGGTGTTCGCGCCGGCGCGTCTTGCCTCGGACGAGCTTATCGTGATCAACCGCGGCTTCCTGCCGGACGGCGCGAAGCTGCCGGAAGATGCGGCGGTTGCCGCGCCGATCGAGCTCGTCGGCTATCTGCGCTTTCCGGAAAGCCCCGGCTGGTTCACGCCGAACCCCGATCTGGCCAAGCGGCTGTGGTTCGTGCGTGATCCCGCGGCGATGGCGCGGGCGCTGACCTGGGGAGCAGTGGCACCGTTCTACATCGATCTGGAAGCGCCGACGCCGGCCTCGGGGTTGCCGAAGGCGGGACCGCTCGACGTGCAGCTGCGCGATCAGCATCTGCAATACGCCATCACCTGGTTCGGGCTCGCCATCGTGGTGGCGGCGGCCGCGCTGGTCTGGTTCCGAAGCCAGCGCCGCGCCTGAAGGCCCTTGCGTCGATCACAGGGTGTTGACGGCGCCCGGCTGCGGAAATCCGGTTTCCACTTTCCCTGCCGATGCCGTAATGTGCCGCGGTGTTTTCGCAGGAAAACTGAATAATTCAAACTTATCAGAGGCTTGGGCTAAGCTCCGCCTTTGGAGGGTGTGTTGACGCGCTATATTTCGACCCGTGGCGAAGCGCCAGGCCTGGGCTTCTGCGATGTGATGCTGACCGGGCTCGCCCGTGACGGCGGGCTCTATGTGCCCGAGACCTGGCCGACGCTGTCGGCGCAGCAGATCGCTTCCTTCTTCGGCCGGCCGTACTGGGAAGTCGCGGTCGAGGTGATGCGGCCGTTCGTCGGCGGCGAGATTTCGGATGCTGATCTCGGACGTATGGCGGTCGAAGCCTATGCCACCTTCCGCCATCCGGCGGTGGTGCCGCTCGATCAGACCACGCCCAATCAGTTCATTCTCGAGCTGTTCCATGGCCCGACGCTGGCGTTCAAGGACGTCGCCATGCAACTGCTGGCGCGACTGATGGATCATGTGCTGGCAAAGCGCGGTCAGCGCACCACCATCGTGGTTGCTACCTCCGGCGACACCGGCGGCGCCGCGGTCGATGCCTTTGCCGGGCGCGACAACGTCGATCTGGTCGTGCTGTTTCCGCACGGTCGAATCTCCGAGGTCCAGCGCCGGATGATGACCACCACCGGTGCCAGCAACGTGCAGGCATTGGCGGTGGAGGGCACGTTCGACGACTGCCAGGCGCTGGTGAAGGGGCTGTTCAACAACCATCGCTTCCGCGACGCGGTCGCGCTGTCCGGCGTCAACTCCATCAACTGGGGCCGAATCATCGCCCAGGTGGTGTATTACTTCACCTCGGCAGTGGCGCTCGGGGCGCCGTCGCGCACCGTGGACTTCACTGTGCCGACCGGCAATTTCGGCGACATCTTCGCCGGCTATGTCGCCAAGCGCATGGGCCTGCCGATCCGCCGCCTGAAGATCGCCGCCAACGTCAACGACATCCTGGTGCGCACGCTGTCGACGGGCACCTACGAGGTGCGCGGCGTGCATGCGACCTCGTCGCCGTCGATGGACATCCAGGTATCGTCGAATTTCGAGCGGCTGGTGTTCGAGGCCGCCGGCCGCGACAGCGCCGTGGTGCGCGGCCTGATGGCCTCGCTGACCCAGTCGGGGCGCTTCACGCTGCCCGATGCGGCGCTCGCTGCCGTGCGTCGTGATTTCGATGCCGGCCGCGCCGACGAGGATGAGACCAGTGCCGCGATCCGCGCCGCCTGGCGCGAGACCGGCGACCTGATCGATCCGCACACCGCGGTTGCGGTGGCGGTCGCCGAGCAGGAGGGGGCTGATTCGTCGGTGCCCAACATCGTGCTGTCGACGGCGCATCCGGCGAAATTCCCCGACGCGGTCGAGGCGGCCTGCGGCACGCGTCCGCAGCTGCCGGCATGGCTCGGCGACTTGATGACGCGGCCCGAGCAGGTCCGCGTGGTCCCCAATGATCAAAAGGAACTGGAGCGGTTCGTGCAGTCTGTGAGCCGCGCCGCCAATGAGGGAGCGGTCCGATGAGTGTCGAGGTCACCAGGCTGCCGTCGGGCCTCACCGTCGTCACCGATGCCATGCCGCATCTGGAAACCGCCGCGCTCGGCGTCTGGAGCGGGGTCGGTGGCCGCGACGAAAAGGTCGACGAGCACGGCATTTCGCACCTGCTCGAGCACATGGCCTTCAAGGGCACCGCGCGCCGCTCGGCGCGGCAGATCGCCGAGGAGATCGAGGCGGTTGGCGGCGATCTCAATGCCGCCACCAGCACCGAGAACACCGCCTATTATGCGCGGGTGCTGAAGGCCGACGTGCCGCTGGCGCTCGACGTGCTGTCCGACATCCTGACCCATCCGACCTTCGACGCCGATGAGCTCGAGCGCGAGAAGAGCGTGATCGAGCAGGAGATCGGTGCAGCCCAGGACACGCCGGACGACGTGGTGTTCGAGCATCTCAGCGAGCTCGCCTATCCGGACCAGCCGATGGGGCGTTCGCTGCTTGGCACGCCGGAGACGCTGCGCGGCTTCAATCGCGACAAGCTGCGCAGCTACCTGCTGACGCATTATCGTGCGCCGGACATGGTGATCTCGGCGGCGGGCGCCGTCGATCATCGCGAGGTGGTCGCCGAGGTCGAAAAGCATTTCGGCGGCTTCAACGGGCCGGAGGCGCCCAAGCCCCAGCCGGCGACGTTCGGCAAGGGCGGCACGCGCGTGGTGCGCCGCGACCTCGAGCAGGCGCACCTGACCATGGCGCTCGAAGGGCTGCCGCAGACCGATCCGGCACTGTTCAGCCTGAACGTGTTCGTCAACATCCTCGGTGGCGGCATGTCGTCCCGCCTGTTCCAGGAGGTGCGGGAGAAGCGCGGGCTCTGCTACACCATCTCGACCTTCCACATGCCGTATTCCGACACGGGCTTCTTCGGTCTCTACACCGGCACCGATCCCAGCGACGCGCCCGAGATGATGGAAGTCATCGTCGACGAGATCAACAACGCGGTGGAGACGCTGACCGAGGCGGAGATCGCGCGCGCCAAGGCGCAGATGAAGGCCGGCCTGCTGATGGCGCTGGAGAGCTGCAGCTCGCGGGCCGAGCAGCTGGCCCGGCATATCCTGGCCTATGGCCGCCCGCTGACCAGCGAGGAGCTGATCGGCCGCATCGAGGCGGTCAGCATCGAATCGACGCGCGCCGCCGGGCAGGATCTGCTGCATCGCAGCCGTCCCGCCGTGGTGGCGCTGGGAACCGGCCGCGGGCTCGACGCTGCCGTAAGCCGTGCCGAAGGCCTGAGCAGGCCGGTGGCCCGGGCGCGCTATCACTAGGGCGCCGTCACGGGGACAGCGACGCGAAGCGGCGGGCCGATTCGCGCGCCGCTTGCAGGGCCGGCCGGGAAAACGGGGTTCACAGCCTTCCGGCCGTTGCACTAGAATGCGTTCCTGATCGCAAGGAAAGGCGTCGGGCATGGCCCTGTTTCGGTTGCCGTCGAGCGCTCCTCCGCCGCTGGCGCCGCGCGGGAACGGCTTGCTGCTGCGGGCGCCGCAGATGTCGGATTTTCCCCAGTGGGCGCAGCTGCGTGAGACAAGCCGGGCGTTTCTGACGCCATGGGAACCGATCTGGCCGTCAGACGACCTGACGCGGTCGGGCTTTCGCCGGCGCATCCGCCGCTATGAGGAGGACATGGCCGGCGACAAGGCCTATCCGTTTCTGATCTTCCGTGAGAGCGACAACGGATTGATCGGCGGCGTCACGCTAGCCAATGTCCGGCGCGGCATCGTGCAGGCCGGCACCATCGGCTACTGGATCGGCGAGCCGTTCGCCGGTCAGGGCTATATGACGGCGGCGCTGCGCACCTTGCTGCCGTCGCTGTTCGGCGAACTCAACCTGCACCGCGTCGACGCCGCCTGCATTCCCAGCAACACGGCATCCGTCCGGGTGCTGGAAAAATGCGGCTTCGCGCGCGAGGGCAAGGCCCGCCGCTACCTCTGCATCAACGGGGTGTGGCAGGATCATTACCTGTTCGGCCTCCTGAGCGAGGATTTCCGCGGCTAAGCTTGCCTCTCCGCACCGGTTCCAGGGGCTGCGCTTTTGTGCCTTTGGTTTGCCGCCTTTGCGCTGCTATAAACCCGCTCGAAATCTGGGGATTTCGGGACTAAGGGGAAGATGATTAAGCAGAAATCGATGGTTTCGCGGGGTGCCGCGGCGCGGGGGCTGGGCCGGACGGCCCTTTTCGCCATCACCGCGCTCGTTTTGACGGGCTGCGGCGGAGGCAGTTTGCTGGGGACATCGTCCGGCAGCGAATCCTCGATCGGATCTCGTTTCAGCCAGTTGTTCGGCTCGAAGTCGCAGGCCGTCGGCGAGGCGCCTTCGGCGGCGCAAGAGTCTTCGGACGCGCAGCTGACCTGTCCACCGGTCGCGATTCGCGCCGGCGCGTCGACGCTGCCGGTCGGGCTGCCGGGCAAGCCCGCAAGCGGCTCGGATCTGCGCTATCAGCTCACCATCACCCGCACTGCGCGGGACTGCAATCTCAACGCCGGCCAGATCACGGCCCGAATCGGCATCGAGGGGCGCGTGATCGTCGGACCGGCCGGCGCGCCGCCGACCGTCGATATCCCGATCCGCGTTGCGGTGGTCCAGGAGGGCGTCGGCGACAAGGTGATCTTCACCAAGGCCTACCGGACCAGCGTCGCCATGGCCGACAACAGCGACAGCACCGTCTACAGCTTTGTCGCCGAGGACGTGGTGTATCCGGCCCCGAAGGGCGATGCCGGTGATGCCTATGTCTTCTATATCGGGTTTGATCCCAACGGCCTGAAGCCGCAGCCGGCGCCGCGGCGTCATCGTGGCAAGGCCCAAGCCGAGCGGGGCTGAGGCGCACGCGCGGCGCTGGACGAAGAGCTCCAGCGCCGGACGAGCGGTTGAAGGCGAGACAATTGCAGATAAGAAAAAAGCCGGTGCGAGATTCGCACCGGCTTTTTTGTTTGGTTTGTCGATCCTTTGACGAACCGTGGCCTGGCCGATCAGTTCAGCTTCTGCCGAACGTCCTGGATGCCTTGCGCGATCAGGTTCTCGTTGACCGAGCCCTTGACCGACTGCGACAGGATCGAGCTGGCCGCGGTCACGGCCGCTTCCGCCGCTGCGGCGCGGACATCGGCCAGCGCCTGGGCTTCCGCCATGGCGATCTTGTTCTCGGCGCTCTTGGTGCGACGGGCGACAAAATCTTCCATCTTGGCCTTGGCCTCGGCGGCGATGCGCTCGGCCTCGGCCTTGGCGTTGGCCACGATATCCTGAGCCTCGCGCTCGGCGCTTTCGCGGCGGGCGCGATACTCGGCGACCAGCTTGGCAGCCTCTTCCTTGAGACGACGGGCGTCGTCGATCTCTTTCTTGATGCGGTCGCTGCGGTTATCGAGCGCCTTCAGCAGCGTCCGGTGGACGCCGAAATAGGCGAAGACACCCATCAGGATGAGGAATGCGACCGCTACCCAGTCTTCTGCTTCCAACATCGCCGCTTATCCCTTCAACGAAGCATCGACTGCGCTCGCGACGGCGGTGCCATCGGGAAGCGTTCCGGTCAGGCGCTGCACGATCGCTGCCGCCGCGTCGGTCGCGATCGAGCGGACATTGCCCATCGCAGTCTTGCGGGTTGCCGCGATCGAAGCTTCGGCTTCGTCGAGCTTCTTGGCGAGACGCTCCTCGAGCGCCTTGCGTTCGGCTTCGGACTGGGCGTTCAGCTTGTCCCGGGTCTCGTTGCCGATGGCCTGCGCCCGCGAACGCGCCGAGGCGAGCTCGCTCTCATAGGCCTTCAGCGCCGCGTCGGATTCATCCTTCAGCTTCTGCGCCTCGGCGAGATCGTTGTCGATCAGGCCCTGGCGCGCCGCGAGCACCCCGCCGACGCGCGGAAGCGCGATCTTCGAGACGATCACATAGAGCAGGATGAACGCGATGGCGAACGACACCAGCTGCGAGGCGAAAGTCTCAGCCTGGAAGGGCGGAAAACCGCCCTTGCCGTGGCTGTCCGCCTCGGTGTGGGCGCCGGTCGCCGCCTTGGCGTCGTGCGCCTTGGCCATGCCGGCTTTCTCCATGCCATGACTTTCAGCCACGGACATCTCCTCTGTCGTCAGTCGCGGGCATCAGATTGCCCGCGAGTGCCGTTTCGGGGTGGCTAGGCTCAGACGGCGAACAGCAGCAGCAGCGCGATCAGCAGCGAGAAGATGCCGAGCGCTTCGGTCACGGCGAAGCCGAAAATCAGGTTCGCGAACTGGCCCTGGGCAGCCGACGGATTGCGCAGCGCGCCGTTGAGGAACTGGCTGAAGATGGTGCCGACGCCGATGCCCGCGCCACCCATGCCGAGGCAAGCGATGCCGGCGCCGATGTACTTTGCTGCGACTGGATCCATAACGAAACTCCTTCTGTGAAGACTGGTTTGAGGGTTGGTGAAATTCGTCCGGGGTCTCAATGTCCCGGATGAAGCGCGTCGTTCAGGTAGATGCAGGTGAGGATGGTGAACACGTAGGCCTGCAGGAAGGCCACCAGCAGCTCGAGGCCGGTCAGCGCCGTGGTCATCGCCAGCGGCAGCACCGAGCCGAAGATGCCGAGCGCGCCGAGCGCGGACAGCGAGGTCACGAAGCCGGCGAACACCTTGAGGGTGATGTGGCCCGCCAGCATGTTGGCGAACAGACGCACCGAGTGAGACACCGGCCGCGACAGGAACGAGATCACCTCGATCACCATGATCAGCGGCAGGATGTAGATCGGAATGCCGTGCGGGACGAACAGCTTGAAGAATTTGAAGCCGTTCTTGTAGAGGCCGTAGAGCAGCACGGTGAGAAACACCATCAGCGCCAGCGCCAGGGTCACGATCAGGTGGCTGGTCACGGTGAAGGTGTAGGGAATGATGCCGATCAGGTTCGCCGTCAGGATGAACATGAACAGCGAGAACACGAACGGGAAGAACTTCATGCCTTCGTCGCCGACGCTGCTTCGTAGCGTGTTGCCGACGAATTCGTAACTGAGCTCCGCCAGCGACTGGAAGCGGGTCGGGATCAGCCGGCGGCCGGCGCTGCCGCCGAGCATCAGCACGGTGACGACCGCGACCGCGATCAGCATGTAGAGCGACGAATTGGTGAAGGCGATTTCCTGGTTGCCGATATGGCCCAGCGTGAAGATCTTGTGGATCTCGAATTGATGAATCGGATCGGCCATCCGGTTTCGTCTCTCATCGTTTGCCGGCGGTCGCCGGACTGAAAACCAATATGTCTCGTCTCGCGCGGCCGGGGGTGGTGGTCAGGACCGATCGGCGTGGTCGCTGGGAGCGACGCCTGCTGCCCGCATCAAGTTCAGGACACCGGCTGCGAAGCCGAGCAGGAAGAACACGATCAGTCCCCAGGGAGACGTCGACAGCAATCGATCGATGCCCCACCCGATGACCGCCCCGACGACAACGCCTGCAACCAGCTCGGAGGAAAGGCGAAAACCGCGCGCCATGGCCGAAGCCTTGGCAGAGCCGGTGTTCGCCTCGCCGCGTTGCTGGGCGCTCTGGCTGTCGCGGCTCTTCCTCAAATCGGAGAGACGCTCATCCAGATGCGTTAGCCTTGCGGAAAGCGCAGCCTCGTCGGCCGGCGGTCGTCGGTTATTTCCGTCGCCCTGCTGATTGCTGCGTGTGTCGTCCGCCATCGTCGTCGACACCCTAAGCACACGCGTGCGCGATTGAAAAACGCCCCGCCACCCACGAAACCGCGCGGACCATACTGACCACCCTGTGGCAAGTCAAGAAGTCGTAATCACCTATTATCATATTGAAATGTATGATCTAAATTTGCCTGGCGACGATCCGATGCGGGACAATGCCGCAACGCGACAGCCACCTCTGCACAACATCCGTCTTGCGGGCCGTCGGGCGCTCTGTTGGGATGGCTGGTGCGCCGCATCTGACGTTCAGCACGAGCTCGGCATGCCGCAGGGGTACTTGCAAGCTTATGATTCTATTGTTGCTTTTCGATCTGAAGTCCCTGAGACGAGATCACGGCTGGTGGTACAGAGACTTCAGATCGGCGGCATCTGCATTCATCGTCACCGGTTTCGGACACGGATATGAAGCGTCAAATCGATTATTATTTTTCAGTTCAGTCGCCTTGGGCCTATATCGGCCATGCCGCCTTCCGCCAGGTCGTAAGCGGTTATAATTGTGAGGTAAATCATAAGCCTGTGATGCTGGTCGACCTGTTCTCGGAGACCGGCGGGCTGCCGCTCGCCAAGCGGCATCCGGTGCGTCAGCGCTACCGCCTGCTGGAGCTGCAGCGCTGGCGCGACAAGCGCGGGCTGTCGTTCCACATCCACCCGGCCTACTGGCCGTTCAACGCGACGCTGGCCGATCAACTGGTCATCGCCGCCGTCGAGGCCGGCCACGATCCCGACCCGTTTCTGCGCCGGGCCTTCGCCGCGGTGTGGGAGGAGCAGCGCAACCTCGCCGATCCGGACACCCTGGTCGCGCTGGCCGATGCTGCCGGCCTGCCGGGCCGCGCGCTGATCGAGCGGGCCGGTGCGAGCGACATCGCCGCGCGCTACGCCAGCAATCGGGACGAGGCGGTGGCTGCCGACGTGTTCGGTTCGCCGGTCTATGTGCTGGACGGCGAGGTGTTCTGGGGACAGGACCGGATCGAACTGCTGGCCGATGCGTTGAAATCGCAGCGCAAGCCCTATCGCCCGGACGTCTGATGAGTGCTGTCATGATCCGCCTGCCGCTTCGCGTCCTGCTGTCGGTGTCCACCGCGATGACCGTCGGCGTCGTATTGTCCGGCGAGGCCGGAGCGGTTGAGCCGTGCGCGGTTTTGGCACCAGGCGCTGATGGCGTGCTGCGGCTGGATAGCGCCGCGGGCGGACGCGCGGCCGGTTGCGGGACAGCCGGGCGCGCCTATCGCGCTTATGATGCGCTGCCCGAGGCGTTTGAGAATCGGCCATCGCGGCCGAAAGTCGGACCGGTGCAGGCGCAGCCCCAGCCGCCGACAGCAGTTCAGTCCGAGGCTCAGCCTCAGGCCCAGCCCCAGTCGCAGGCCGCGGCCTCTGCGCAGCCGCAGGTGGCCGCGCGCAGCGAGGAGCGCACCGCAACGGATGCCAGCAGGGAGGATGTCGCGCGGCTCAAGACCGAGACGGCGCGGCTGAAGGGCGAGATGGCGCGGCTGAGCGACGAGACCGCTCGCCTGCGTGCCGAAACCGTGCGGTTGAGGAACGAACTCGCGTCGCGCGAAGCGCCGGCGTCGACCGCGACGGTCGCGCCCGCGGCTCGCGCGCCGCAGGCGGGGGCCGGTCAAGCCAGCAAGGCCGAGAGCGGTGTGCCCGCCGGCAAGATCGTGGCCAAGGTGGATGCTGGTTCCGGTGCGACGGCGGTCGCGCCGAAGGGCGACCTTCTTGTCACCGCGCCGCAGGCCAGCGAGGTGGCCAAGACTTTGCCGGACAACAAGACTTCGCCGGACAAGAAGAGCGACGCGCTGCCGCTGGACGAGCATGCGTTCGAGCGGCAGAAGGGGGTCGTCGAACGCGCCTGGAAGCAACTGCTCGATCTCGCCGGACGCATGAAGTCCGACGTCTCTTCCGGCAAGCCTGAGTGAGCGTTTCGCGCCAGTTCGGGAGCACATCATGACCGCATCCTCCGCCATTCGCTCGGCGGCGGTCGATACCGTCGCCACCGCCACCGTGTCGATCACGACGCGCGGGGCAGGCTTCACCGACCTCACCGCGCAGGCGGCCGGCTTCATCGCCGAGAGCGGCGCCGGCGATGGCCTGCTGACGCTGTTCGTGCGGCACACCTCGGCATCGCTGACAATCCAGGAAAATGCCGATCCCTCGGTGCGCGACGATCTGATGATGGCGCTCGATCGCCTGGCGCCCGAGGATGCGGGCTGGAGCCATGATATCGAGGGACCGGACGACATGCCGGCCCATGTGAAGACCATGCTGACCACGACGGCGCTGCAGGTGCCGGTGGTGGACGGCCAGTTGATGCTCGGCATCTGGCAGGCGATCTACCTGATCGAGCATCGCGCGCGCCCGCATCTGCGCGAGGTGGTGCTGCAGTTCATCGGCGCACGATCGTCTTAAGAGACAGCGCAAAAAAAAACGGCCGCGCGGATGCGCGGCCGGTGGTGGTGACGGGGCGGCTCGGCCGTCCCGTCGTGATGCCCGATCAGTGGTGATCGGCGATGTCCACGTCCTTGGTCTCCGGCACGAACAGCACGCCGACCACGAAGGTGATCGCGGCGAAGATCACCGGATACCACAGGCCGGCGTAGATATCGCCGGTCGAGGCGACGATCGCGAACGCGGTCGCCGGCAGGAGGCCGCCGAACCAGCCGTTGCCGATGTGATAGGGCAGCGACATGGAAGTGTAGCGGATGCGGGTCGGGAACAGTTCGACCAGCATGGCGGCGATCGGGCCGTAGACCATGGTGACGTACAGCACCAGGATGAACAGCAGGCCGATGATCGCGGCGACCTGCGGACGGAAGATGTCGAACGGGTGCGCCATCTTCACGATGCCGGCGTCACCAGCCTTGGGATAGCCGGCGGCCAGCACCGCAGCGGTGATCGCGCCGTTGGAGGTCTTGGCGTCGGTGTAGGGCACTTCCTTGTCGTTGACCATGATCTTCACCGGCGAGCCGGCCGGCGCATCGACGGTCGAATACTTCACCGACGATGACGCCAGGAAGGCGCGGGCGGTGTCGCAGGGCGCGCTGAACACGCGGGTGCCGACCGGGTTGAACAGGTCGCCGCACTTCGCGGGATCCGCCACCACCTGCACCTTGACGCTCTCATAGGCCTTTTCCAGCGCCGGGTTGGCGTTGCTCGAGATCATCTTGAAGATCGGGAACAGCGTGACGGCGCCGATGATGCAGCCGGCCATGATAATCGGCTTGCGGCCGATGCGGTCGGACAGTGCTCCGAAGAACAGGAAGAAGCCGGTGCCGAGCAGCAGCGACCAGGCGATCAGCAGGTTGGCGGTGTAACCGTCGACCTTGAGGATCGATTGCAGGAAGAACAGGGCGTAGAACTGGCCCGTGTACCAGATCACCGCCTGGCCCATGGTGAGGCCGACCAGGGCGAGGATCACGATCTTGGCGTTGCTCCAGGTGGCGAACGCTTCGGTGAGCGGCGCCTTGGAGGTCTTGCCCTCTTCCTTCATGCGCTGGAACACGGGCGATTCGTTCAGCCGCAGCCGGATCCAGACCGAGACGCCGAGCAGCATCACCGAGACCAGGAACGGAATGCGCCAGCCCCAGGCCGCGAAATCGGCCTCGCCGGTGAAGGTGCGGGTGAACAGGATCACCAGCAGCGACAGGAACAGGCCGAGCGTCGCGGTGGTCTGGATGAACGACGTATAGTAGCCGCGCTTGTTGTGGGGCGAGTGCTCGGCGACATAGGTCGCGGCGCCGCCATACTCGCCACCGAGCGCGAGGCCCTGCAGCAGGCGCAGCGCGATCAGGATGATCGGGGCCGCGATGCCGATGGTCGCTGCGTTGGGCAGCAGGCCGACGATGAAGGTCGACAGGCCCATGATCAGGATCGTCACCAGGAAGGTGTATTTGCGGCCGACGATGTCGCCGACGCGGCCGAACACGATGGCGCCGAACGGCCGGACCAGGAAGCCGGCGGCAAAGGCGAGCAGCGCGAAGATATTGCGCGTGCTCTCCGGATAGGCGCTGAAGAACTGCGCGCCGATGATCGCGGCAAGCGACCCGTAGAGGTAGAAGTCATACCATTCGAAGACGGTGCCGAGCGAAGAAGCGAAAATGACGAAGCGTTCGTCCTTCGTCATGCCTTCGCTTCTGGCAGGCGTGATGGTCGTTGATGTCATCTGGCATTTCCCCCGATCTGGCTGCTTGCAGCTTTTCTCTGTGCTCCGGACGTTGCATGTCTCGTGAGCGCGACAAATCGAGGCGCAAGTTAACATTGCCGTGAAATCGGGCCCAATACGACTTTCGGCCCTTGTGGGGCGCGGCAGATGTCGCTTTTGCAACGCACAAAATGCGCCCGGGCGGCCGGCGATATTAACTGCGCGCGGCGCTTGCGGCGCTGGTGGTCTTGCCAGACATGGCCCGCCGGTGAACAATCGCGCGCCTGTTAAACATTTGCTTTTGCTTTTGATCTGCGACAGATCATGGCTAGTGACCTTCTCGCGCGCATGGCTTCGATGACCGCACCCAGCACCACCCGCATCGTGATCGCCGACGATCATCCTCTGTTTCGTGGGGCCTTGCGCGAGGCCGTGGCCAGCGTGCTGGCCCATGCCGCGATCGACGAGGCCGGCACCTTCGAGGAGCTGACCGCGCAGCTCGAGCGCGATGCCGAGGTCGATCTGATCCTGCTCGATCTCAGCATGCCCGGCATCAGCGGCTTCTCCGGCTTGATCTATCTGCGCGCGCAGTATCCAGCCGTCCCGGTCGTGATCGTCTCCGCAAGCGACGATGCCGGCACGATTCGCAGCTCGATGGATTTCGGGGCCTCGGGTTTCATTCCCAAGCGTTTCGGCGTCGATACGCTGCGCGCAGCGATCGCCAAGGTGATGGAGGGGGACGTCTGGCTCCCGGCGGATGTCGACCTCGCCGCGGCCGGCGATCCCGACATGGCGAAGCTGCGCGACCGCCTCGTGACCCTGACACCGCAGCAGGTCCGCGTGCTGATGATGCTGTCCGAGGGCTTGCTCAACAAGCAGATCGCCTATGAGCTCGGCGTGTCGGAGGCGACCATCAAGGCCCATGTCTCCGCCATCCTGCAGAAGCTCGGGGTCGAGAGCCGCACCCAGGCGGTGATTGCCGCCGCCAAGATCTCCGGCGTCCAGTGGCGTGCCGGGGATGCCACGGCGCAATAGACCACGGCCACAACACCGGCCCGCTCAGTCATCGGCGGGTTCGCGGCGACCGCGCTCTCATTGGTTGTTTTGACGCGTTGTCTTCGCGCGCACCGGTGCTCGCTTCGCTGGAGAGCGCTCTATTCGGCGGCGATCATCTGCTGTGAGCGCCACTGGCCGAGCAGGGCGCGCAGCGCCGCCGGCTTCAGCGGCTTGTTCAGGACCACGATATGTTCATCCGTTGCTGCCGCGCGCACGGCCGGGCTGCGGTCGGCCGTGATCAGGATCGCCGGAATTCGTGCGCCGAACCGGCGGCGGATATCGCGGATCGCGGCGACGCCGTTGCCGCGGTCGAGGTGATAGTCGACCAGCAGTCCGGTGATCGGCCCGTTCGCGGCTTCGATGGCCTCGATCGCGCCCGCAAGGTCGAGGGCCGCGATCACCTGGGCGTCCCAACCGGTCAGCAGGGTCTTCATGCCGTCGAGAATCGCCGGATCGTTTTCGATGCAGACGATGCGGGTGCCGCTCATCGGTGCGCGCGCCAGCGGCGTCGCGCTGGTCACCGCGGCGGTAAAGGTGATCGCAGAAGCGATCGGCAGCGTCACCGAGAAGCGCGATCCGCCGCCGCGATTGGCGTCGATCGCGATCGCGTGGTCGAGCACGCGGGCGATGCGCTCGACGATCGACAGCCCGAGGCCGAGGCCACGCGCGATCCGCGCGCCCTGGTCGAGCCGATGGAATTCCTTGAAGATCTCACGCCGCTTCTGCACGGGGATGCCGACCCCGGTGTCGCAGATGTCGATCTGCAGCGTGTGGCCGCGCCGCCGGCAGCCGACCAGCACGCGGCCGTGCGGGGTGTACTTGATCGCATTGGAGATCAGGTTCTGCAGCAGTCGGCGCAGCAGCACGCGGTCGGATTCCACCGGCAGCGAACACGGCACGAAAGTCAGCGTCAGGTCCTTGGCGCGTGCCAGCGGCGCGAATTCGATCTCCAGCGAGCGCATCAGGTCGCCGATGCGGAAGCTCGATACCGACGGGGTCATGGCCCCAGCGTCCAGCCGCGAGATGTCGAGCAGCGCGCCGAGGATGTCCTCGATCGCCTCCAGGGATTCGTCGATATTCTCGACGATGCGTGCGTTGTCGCCGCCGCGCTCGCGCTCGACGAGGCTCGTGACATAGAGCCTGGCGGCATTGAGCGGCTGCAACACGTCGTGGCTGGCGGCGGCGAGGAAGCGGGTCTTGGAGGCGTTGGCGTCCTCGGCGGTGCTCTTGGCCCGCGCCAGCTCCGAGTTCAGCCGCGTCAGTTCCTCGGTGCGCTCGCGCACCCGGTTCTCGAGCGAGGCGTTGGCGCGCTCCAGTGCCTCGGCGGCCTCCACGCTCGGGGTGATGTCGGAGAAGGTGATGACCAGCGCGCCACCGGGCATGCGATTGGCGCGCACCTCGATCACCAGGTTGCGGTCGGCGAGCCGCTCCAGGTAGGGTTCGCCTTCGGTGGTGTAGGCGGCGAGGCGCTTCTCGATCAGGCTGTGGCCCGGGGCGCTCGGCGTCGGCTTGCTGTCGAGCGCCTCGAGGATGTCGCGCAGCGGCACGCCGTTCTGCACGATATAGGGCGGCAGATCGAGCAGCTCGCCGAACTGGCGGTTGGAGACGATCAGCTGCAGGTCGGCGTCGAACACCGCGATGCCCTGCCGCACATGGTTGAGCGCGGTCTGCAGCATCTCCTGATTGAAGTGCAGCGCTGCGTGGGCGTCGTCGAGCAGCTTCAGCGCGGCCTTGGCGGACACCGTGCGCTTGCGCAGCAGCAGCGACATCACCACGCGTGAGGAAGCCGCGCCGATCGAGGAGGCGATGAGGTGCTCGGCGTGGCGCAGCAGCCGGAAGTCGGCGGGGGCGTTGCGCTCAAGGCTGATGCGCTGCAGGGCGGCGAAGGTCTCGAATTCGAGCCGGGTGCGTTCGGGGCCGAGATATTGCGCCACCGTGCCGAGCAGATCCTGCACCGTCACCGTAGTGCGCCAGCGCCGGAAACTCGGCGTCATCGGCGCGATCTGGTTGGGGACGAAAAGGTCAGCCTGGACACGCTCGATGGCCGACGGTTGGCGCATCAGCGACAGCAGCACATAGGTGAGACAGTTGAGTGTCAGGCTCCACAGCACGCCATGCATCAGCGGCGGCAGTTCCGAGCCGAGCAGCGCTTGCGGGCGCAGCAGCTCGATGCCGAGCGGGCCGTGCTGCAGCCACATCATGCTGTCCGGGCCAAGGTCCGACAGGCTCGGCAGGAACAGCGTGTACGCCCACACGGCGAAGCCGACCAGCATGCCGCCGATGGCGCCGCGCGCGGTGGCGCGCCGCCATACCATGCCGAGGAGGAAGGACGGCGCCAGCTGGGCGATGGCCGCGAACGACAACAAGCCGATGGCGGCGAGCTGGGCGTTGCCGAGCGCGTGATAGTAGAGATAGGCCATCAGCATGATGGCGAAGATCGCGAGGCGCCGGGTGTTGAGCAGGAAGCCCGCGAAGTTCTGCCCGCCTTCCCGCCATGTCGGGCTGCGCCGCAGCATCAGCGGCACCACGATGTCGTTGGAGACCATGATGGCCAGCGCCACGCACTCGACGATCACCATCGCCGTCGATGCGGACAGGCCGCCGACGAACACCGCGATGCTGATGGCCGTCGAGCCATCGGCGATCGGCAGCGCCAGCAGGAACATGTCGCTGTCGATGACGCCGAACGGGAAGGTGACGAGGCCGGCCAGCGCCACCGGGATCACGAACAGGTTGATGGCGACGAGATAGAGCGGAAACAGCCAGCGTGCGCGCCGCACCTCGGCGTCGCGGGTGTTCTCGACCACGCTGACGTGGAACTGGCGCGGCAGCAGCAGCACCGCGAAGAACGACAGCAGCGTCATGGTCACGAAGTTGCCGATCGAGGGGGCGTGGCTGATGGCACGCTCCGCTTCCGGTGTCTTCAGCACGCGCTCGATCAGTTCGTGCGGGCTGAACATCCAGAAGGTGATGAATGCCCCGGCGGCGAGGAACACCACCAGCTTGACGATCGACTCGGTGGCGACCGCCAACATCAGGCCGTGCTGGTGCTCGGTCGCGTCGGTCTGGCGGGTGCCGAACAGCACGGCGAACAGCGCCATGGCGATGGTGACGACGAGGGCGATGTCGCCGACCAGCGGGATGTGCGAGATCGCGAGACCGAGCGACTGGTCCTCGCCGAGAATGGTTTCCAGCGACGAGGCGACAGCCTTCAACTGCAGTGCGATATAGGGCACCGACCCAATGATCGCGATCACTGCGGCAGTGGCCGCCACCGCCTGGCTCTTGCCATAGCGGGCGCCGACGAAATCAGCGACCGAGGTGATGTTGTGCGCCTTGGCGAGGTGGATGACGCGCAACAGCAGCGGCGTGCCGCAGCCGATCAGCAGTACCGGACCGACATAGATCGCCAGGAACTCGACGCTGGTGCGGGTGGCGAAGCCGATCGATCCAAAGAACGTCCACGACGTGCAGTAGATCGCCAGCGACAGCGGATAGATCAGGATACCGGCGCGGGCGCGCTGGGCTTGCGACAGGCGGTCGCCATAGCTCGCGATCACGAACAGCAGGCCGATATAGCCGAAGGCGACGGCGATCACGCCCCAGTTGTGCATTGTGACCTTTTGTCCCGGATCCGACGCTCGCATCCCGGCACGGGGCGCGGCGGCATTCCAAAAATCTAGCGCTCGCCGCCGCTGCCGGCGACAGGGATTTTCACCGGCCTTGTCAGGAGGTTACCGGGCCGGATCCAGGGAGTTGCCAATGCAACTAAAAATTGCGGAACTCGCTTGAAGGAATGTTCGCGTGTGGCCATGGCCAGGCGGAATTGCCGTGTTTTGTCGGGGTTTTCCGTTGCGGATTTGTAAACCGCAACGAATCAGCATATACACGTAATAGTTGCAATGGGCACGCGAGGGGCGGGAACCAGCGCACATGGGCCTGAAGCATCCTTTTGTCGCCGATCTTCCGGTGTTCATCGTGGACGACGATTCCTCGGTCAGGGATGCGCTCTCGTTGTTGCTGAAGATTGAAGGCTTCGTTCCGAGGGGGTTCGGTGACGGCCTCTCGTTCATCGAAGCGGTCCAGGACAGTCTCCCGGCCTGCGTGGTCATGGACATCAATCTGCCGGGCCGGACCGGTCTCGAGCTGCTCGAGGATCTCTTCAAGCTCAGGTTTCCGCCGCCGGTGATCGTGATCACCGGACAGGCCGACATCGCCATGGCGGTGGCGGCCATGAAGAGCGGCGCCAGCGATGTCCTGGAGAAGCCGTTCGCGGCCAATGTGCTGATCGACCGGATTCGCGACGTGGTGGCGGCGCATCACCGCCTGACCAACGGCTACATCGAGGGATTGGCCAACTTTCCGGGCCGTGAGCTGCTCACCAGCCGCGAGCGCGATGTGCTGTCCCAGGTGGCGCGCGGGGCGTCGAACAAAGAGGCGGGGCGGCGGCTCGGCATCAGTCCGCGAACCATCGAGGTTCACCGCGCCCGGATCATGGACAAGCTCGGTGCCAAGAATGCCGCCGACTTGATGCGGATCGTGCTGTCCGAGCAGTTGCCGCGCGCGCGGCACTCGCATGGCTGACGGGAATGGGGCCGACAGGGGTGTGGCGTGAGCGCGCGCGGCCTGTTCGCGGGCCGCGCGCCTATTGTTATTCGGCCGCCAGCGCCTTCTCGCCGAGCGGCAGCGCGAGCTTTTCCCACACCTGCACCATCGCGTCCGCCAGCTGATCCATCAGCGCGTCGTCGTGATACGGCGAGGGCGTGATGCGCAGCCGCTCCGTGCCCTTGGCCACGGTGGGATAGTTGATCGGCTGGATGTAGATGCCGTGCTCTTCCAGCAGCAGGTCGCAAGCCTTCTTGCAACGCTCGGGATCGCCCACGAACACCGGCACGATGTGGGTGTCGCTCGGCATCACGGGCAGGCCGGCTGCGGTCAGGATCGCCTTCAGCCGCGCGGCGCGGTCCTGGTGGCGGTCACGCTCCCACTGCGAGGTCTTGAGGTGGCGGATCGCCGCGGTCGCCGCGGCGCAGATCGCCGGCGGCAGCGCGGTGGTGAAAATGAAGCCCGGCGCGTAGGAGCGCACTGCGTCGATGACGTCGGCCTTGCCGGCGATGTAACCGCCGAGGCAGCCGAATGCCTTCGCCAGCGTGCCCTCGAGAATGTCGATGCGATGCATCACGCCGTCGCGCTCGGCGACGCCGCCGCCGCGCGGGCCGTACATGCCGACCGCATGCACTTCGTCGACATAGGTCATCGCGCCATAGCGTTCGGCGAGGTCGCAAATCTTCGCCAGCGGCGCGACATCGCCGTCCATCGAATAAAGGCTTTCGCAGACGATCAGCTTCGGTCGCTCGGGATCGACCGCGCGCAGCAGCTCTTCGAGATGGGCGACGTCGTTGTGGCGGAACACGACGCGCTCGCAGCCCGACTGGCGCACGCCCTCGATCATCGAGTTGTGGTTCAGCGCGTCCGACAGGATCAGGCAGTTCGGCAGCAGCTTGGCGAGCGTGGAGATGCCGGTCTGGTTGGAGACGTAGCCGGAGGTGAACACCAGCGCCGCGTCCTTGCCATGAAGGTCGGCGAGCTCCTGCTCGAGCTGGATCAGTGCAT
Organism: Pseudomonadota bacterium; assembly: GCA_040756765.1. GTDB lineage: Bacteria > Pseudomonadota > Alphaproteobacteria > Rhizobiales > Xanthobacteraceae > Bradyrhizobium_A. The sequence goes on from JBFLYG010000002.1 coordinate 423,607, forward strand.
GGTTGGTGCCGGCGATGTTGCGGGTGCCGCCGGCGCCGGTGCCGGCGCGGGTCGCGGTCTCGACCATGGCACCCACAACCTTGGGGTGCTGGCCCATGCCGAGATAATCGTTGGAGCACCAGATCACGACGTTGCGCTCGCCGCGCGGCGCGTGCCACACGGCATGCGGGAAGCGGCCGGCAATCCGCTCGAGATCGGCGAACACGCGATAGCGCCGCTCATCATGCAAGCGGTCGAGGGCCTGGCTGAAGAAGCGATTGTAATCCATCACAAATCCCGGATCGGGGCTGGGCGCGGCGTGGGCGCTCCAGCCTTTTTAGAGCGTTTCCAGTCTAGCTGTCGAGGCGCATTTCTGCAGCCCCAATATCCCTGGAAAGTCCTTGGACAAATTGACCAAGGTCAAGCTCGGATCCGGTCGGGCGCTCAAACGGTCGCGAAGCGCAGCACGCCGTCGGTGGTCGGGGCAACCGTCAGCCGCCCTTCGGCCAGCATGTGATTGACATGGGCGATCAGCTCGCCGGCGGCGAAGCCGGTCTGGTGGGCGTCGAGCTTGTGCTTGTTGAATACCACCGGCACGAGCTGGGCCGAGGTTTTTGGTGCGGTGCGGCAAGTGTCCGCGATCATGCGGCAGCGCTCCTCGTGGTGATCGGCGAGCTGCTTGATCCGTACCTTGACCCCGAAGAACGGGATGCCGTGGCCCGGCAGCACCAGCACGTCGTCCGGCAGCACGCGGTCGAGCTCGGCGAGTGACGTCAGGTATTCGCCGAGCGAATTGGCGTCGGGCTCGACCGCCCACACACTGACGTTCGGCGAGATCTTGCTCAGCACCTGGTCGGCCGACAGGAACAGCTTGTCGTCGGCGCAGTACAGCATCACCTGGTCGAGCGAGTGCCCGCCGCCGGTGATCACCTTGAAGCGCCGCGTACCGATGGTGATCTCGTCGTCCTTGGACAGGCGGCGATAGGAGGCGGGCAGTGTCGAGACGCGCTGGAGATACTCCTGGCCGCGGCCGAGCAACTGGTCGGTCAGGTCCTCGTCCATGCCATGGCGGCGGAAGAATAGCCGCTGCGCCAGCTTGCGCTCGTCCGAGCCGCGATGCTGGTGGTAGGCGCTTTGCAGGTATTCGACCTGCGACATCAGCAGCGGGCAGCCGAAGCGTTCGACGATCCAGCCCGCGAGGCCGACATGGTCGGGATGGGCGTGGGTGACGATCAGCCGCGTGATGGTCACGCCCTTGAGCGGGCCCTCGAACAGTTTCGTCCAGGCCGCGATGGTTTCCTCGTTGCCGAACCCGGCGTCGACCATGGCCCAGCCGTCGCCATCCTGCAGCAGGTAGATATTGACATGGTTGAGGCGGAACGGCAGCGCGAGCCGCACCCACAGCACGCCCGGCCGCAGCTCGATCACCTCGTCCGGCTGGGGCGCGGTCTCGAACGGATAGCTCAGGGGATCGGCGGGCTTGGTCGTCGGGGCGTTGGCGTGCATCTGTCTCGGAACCTCTCCGGTCCGGCTTAGCCGTCCCGGCGGCGTTACGCCAGCCGAAAGTGCCGCAGCGCCGTCATACGCATGTTTGAAATTCCTTCGCGCGGCAGGTTCCGGACATCAGCGGCGTCCGGTTTCCGCAGCATGGCAGCCTGCGGCGGCCGCAATGCTGGAATGTCCGCTGATCCGCCCCGCGGCCGCCGTCAGGCGGCGCGGATGTCGGCCAGGAAGGCGTGGATGCCGTCGCGCAGGTCGTCGGCGTCGCGGCGCAGCGCGCCGGAGGCGGCCAGCACTTGTTCGGCGGCCGAGCCGGCCTCGGCGGAGGCCTGGCTGACGCCGACGATGTTGCTGGACACCTCGGTGGTGCCGGAGGAGGCCTGCTGGATGTTGCGGGCGATCTCGCGGGTCGCCGAGCCCTGCTGCTCCACCGCGGTGGTGATGGTGGTGGTATACTCGCTCATCACGGCGATGGTCTCGCTGATGCCGCGGATGGCGCCGACCGCTGTAGCCGTCACCTGCTGCACCTGGGCGATCTGCGAGCGGATCTCCTCGGTGGCGCTGGCGGTCTGGTTGGCGAGACTCTTCACCTCGGAGGCGACCACGGCAAAACCCTTGCCGGCTTCGCCGGCGCGCGCCGCCTCGATGGTGGCGTTCAGCGCCAGCAGGTTGGTCTGCGAGGCGATGGTCTGGATCAGGTCGACCACGACGCTGATGCGGTTGGCGCTGTCGGCGAGCCCCTGCATGGTGGCGTCGGTGCGGCCGGCTTCCTCGACCGCCTTGCCGGCGACCTCGGACGAGCCCGCCACCTGGCGGCTGATCTCGGCGATCGAGGACGACAGTTCCTCGGTGCCGGCGGAAACGGTCTGCACGTTGATCGCGGTTTCCTCGGCGGCCGAGGCCACCGCATTGGCGAGCTCGCTGGAGCGGCCGGCGGTGGCTGCCATGCCCTGCGCGGTGGACTGCATCGAATCCGCCGAAGCCAGCAGGCCTTCCAGCGCCGAGCGCACGCTGGCTTCGAAATGGGCGATGCGCTGCTCCATGCGGGCGGTGCGCGCGGCCTTGGCCTCGCGGTCCTGATCCTGGTCGCGGCTCATGTCCCGGGCCCGGATCAGGCCGTCGCGGAACACCTCCAGCGAGCGCGCCATGCTCGCGACCTCGTCCTGCTGGCGGCTCGGCGCCACCTCGGCGGCAAGGTCGCCGTCGGCGAGGCGCTGCATCACCGACTGCAGGTTGCCGATGCGGCGCAGGATGTTGCGGCCGACATAGAGCCAGACGAACAGGGTGGAGCCGACAAGGGTCAGAGCGCCGAGCGCCAGCATGACGACGGTCGCGATCGAGATGGTGCTCTTGACGCCGGAGGTTGCCGCATTGGTGTTGGTCTGCACGTCGGAGACCAGTTGGCGGACGCTGATCTCGAGGCCGCGGTTGAGCTTGCGCGTCTCCTCCAGGATCAACTGGCCGTAGTCGAGCGCGTCGAGCTCCTTCTGGCGCAGTTTGAAGACGCTGGTCTTGCCCTCGCCGAAGCCGATCAGCTTCAACGCGGCGGTGTGCAGCGGGGCGGCGCTCTTGACCTCGGCGAGCGACTTGAGCAGCGGATCGATGTGCTTGCGCTTGGTGGCGAAGCTCTCCTGCAGCGTGTCGATGTCGCCGCTGTTGGAGGCCGACATCGCGCCCATCATGTCCGCGGCCAGGCTGTTGCAGTCGGAGATGATGGTGCTGAGCCGCTCGACGCTGTAGGCGACCTCCTTGACGAGGTCGCCGTCGATCTCGGCCGCGGTCAGCAGTGCGTTCAGCCGGGTCTGCGCATCGGCCATCTCGGGCGCTGCGGATTCCTGGAAGTGGCTGTGCGCCAGGCGCAGCGTGTCGTACTGCTTCTCGCGGTCGGCGACGATGTCGAGGCGCTCCTTGGCGGCGTTGCCGAGGCTGTTGATGGTGTCGTCGATGCTTTTGACGGTTTCTTCCAGCGCGCTCACCACCGCCTTGTCGGCGCCGAGGCCTGCGATCTCGCGCAGCTTGTCGATGGCGGACGCCTGGGTGGCTTTCAGATCCTTGGTGAGATCGACGCGCGAGGCGTCGTCGCGAGCCGACAGCAGCGCCGGCCCCTTGGAGGACAGGCTTTCGCTCAGTGCAGAGAGTTGCATGCTGGCGGCGAGGCGCGGGATGTCGCGGCCTGAGAGGTCCGCCATGGTGCCGCCGAGCCGGTCGAGCAGGATGCTGGCGGAGCCGCTGATCACCAGCGCCATGGCCGCGATCAGCGAGAAGGCGAGAAAGAGGTTGCCCTTGAGACCGAGCTGCGGCCGCAGGCCGCTACGCGACAACCGTCGTGTCAATGAAAAGCCCATGTTTCCCCCTGCGCACGGCAGTGTCTGCTCTTTGCGGCGCGCGGAGTATGGCCATACCGAGTTAACAAAAATTGGAGGATTTGCGCTTTTTCAGCGGGTTTTTGCCTGCAGGCGACCCGATTGATGGGTCGTGGCCGTTGGCGGCGACGCCGTGACCGGCGGCGCGGCAGCGGCCATATCCTGATGCGCGGCATCGAGAATCCAGCGGCGGAAGGCGGCAATCTTTGGCGCAGCGCTGCGCTCGTCCGGGTAGACCAGGTAGTACGCGAACGCCTCCAGCATCGTGGTATCAGCCAACCGTTGCAGGCGGCCTTCAGCGACATCGCCGGCGATCAGTGCCGCGGGCAGCAGGCCCGCGCCCTGGCCGGCACGCACCGCCTGCAGCAGCAGGGCGGAATCGTCGAACGACGGCCCGCGTGGCGGTGGAATCTCTGCGAGGCCTTGCGCCTGAAACCACAGCTGCCAGCCCTTGCGCTCGGCATCGTGCACCAGTGGCCAGCGCGTCAGCGCCGCGGGCGTGGCGGGACGCCCTAACCGCTCCACCAGCGTCGGCGCCGCGACCGGCACGATCTCGACGCTCACCACGCGATCGCTGGCGAGGCCGGCATAGCGGCCGAGCCCGTGGCGGATCGCCACGTCGACGCCGTCGCGATGGAAATCGGCGAGTGTGTTGCTCGTCACCACCCGCAGGTCGATGTCCGGGTAGGCGTCCTGGAAACCCTTCAGCCGCGGCACCAGCCAGGCGGACGCGAAGAACGGCGTGACGCTCACCGTCAGCAGGCCCGTGTCTGCGGCGGTGGCCACGCGCCGTGACGCCTCGACGATCTGCCGCAAGGCGTTGCGGATCGGCGGCAGGTAGCTCTGGCCGATGTCGGTCAACAGCATGCCGCGCCGGCCGCGCGTGAACAGGCGCACCCCGAGATGGCTTTCGATCGTCTTGATGAGCTGGCTGACAGCGCCCGGCGTCACGTGCAGCTCCTCGGCGGCGGCCTTCACCGACAGATGCCGCGCCGTCGCCTCGAAGGCGCGTAGCGCGTTCAGTGGAGGGAGCCCTGAGCCGGGCGGAGCATCGCGGGTCTGCATTTAGCTGTTCTAATCTTTTAAGCTTAGAAAATCTGGTTTGTGCAGTGCTGCTTCGCGGCTCATACTTGCAACTCTCTGCGGGAAGAGCCGCCGCTGCAGCTCGGATGCAATGATCCTGACGTTAGCTGCACTAAGTTCAAAGAGGAAAATATGGGCAGGGGTCTGTTCTACGGCTGGTTTGTCGTTGCCGCCGCCTTCGCCGTCACCTGCATGGGGTTTGGCTGCGCCTATTCGTTCAGCGCCTTCATCGGCGCGCTGCAGGGCGATTTCGGCGCCTCTCGCGGCTCGGTTGCCCTGGTGTTCTCGCTTGCCGGCTGCCTCTATTTCAGCCTCGGTATCGTCAGTGGTCCGCTGGCCGATCGCTGGGGCTCGCGCCCGCTTGCGCTCGCCGGCATGGTGCTGACCGGCCTTGGCCTTGGTGCCGCAGGCTACGCGCGCACCCTGACCGAAGTGTATGTGGCCTATAGCATTGGCGTCGGCGGCGGGGTCGGCTGTGCCTATGTGCCGGCGGTCGGCGCCGTGCAGCGCTGGTTCGTGCGCCGCCGTGGCCTCGCGTCCGGCATCGCCACTGCCGGGATCGGGGTCGGCACGCTGGTGATGCCGCCGCTTGCGGCTGTGATTATCGCCGCGCTCGGCTGGCGCAACGCCTACATCGTTCTCGGCGCGCTGACCGTGCTGATCGGCGGCGGCATGGCGCTCCTGATCGAGAACGACCCGCGGCGCCGCGGGCTGGCGCCGGACGGTGATCCGCCGCAGGCCGAGGGCAAAGCCGCACAGGCGGCGGGGCTCTCCGTCGGCGAGGCGGTGCGGTCGGGGCGCTTCATCGGGCTCTATGCCGCATGCCTCGTCTGCTCGTTCGGCGTGTTCGTGCCGTTCGTGCACCTCGTGCCGTTTGCCCTCGATCATGGCCTCGCGCCGGCGACCGCGGCGCTGTTGATGGGGGCGATCGGCATCGGCAGCACCGCCGGCCGGTTCTTCCTCGGCGGCGTTGCGGATCGGCTGGGGCGGCAGCAATCGCTGCTGGTGATGTTCGTCGGCATGGCGCTCGCGCTTGGCATCTGGGCGGTGGCGACGCAGGCGTGGTCGCTGGCGCTGTTTGCCCTCGTGTTCGGGGTGTTCTACGGCGGCTGGGTAGCGGTGCTGCCGGCGGTGGTGATGGACTTCTTCGGCGGCCGCAACGTCAGCAGCCTGATCGGCATCCTCTATACCAGCGTCGCTTTCGGCACCCTGGTCGGCCCGAGTGCGGCGGGCTTCATCTTCGATCTCAGTCACAGCTATACCGTGCCGATTCTCGCAAGCGTCGCGGCCAACGGTTTCGCCGCCGCCATCATGGTCGGAATGCTACGGATGTTCGGGCGGAAGGAGAGCGAGAGATGATGGATGCGGTCGCGGCGGTAACAGCCCGGCAGGAGGGCCGCCTTCCCGGCGTGCTCGGCTTCGTATGGAGCGAGGTCCGCTCCGGCTTCGTGAAAGGGCGGTTCGAGGTGCGAACCCAGCATCTTGCACCCAACGGCTACCTGCATGCAGCGAGCGTCGTGGCGCTCGCCGATACCGCCTGCGGCTATGGCTGCCTGCAGTCACTGCCCGAGGGCGCGACCAATTTCACCACGGTCGAGCTGAAGTCCAACTTCCTCGGCACAGCGCTCGAAGGCGGCGTCGCCTGCGAGGCGCGGCTCGTCCATGGCGGCCGCACCACCCAGGTGTGGGACGCCGAGGTCAAGAGCGAGGCGACCGGCAAGACCATCGCCTTGTTCCGCTGCACCCAAATGGTGCTGTACCCGCGCGCGTGATCAGCGCACTTCGCTGGGCACGTAGAACGGCGTGCCCTCGAGCTCCGGCTCGTCGAACGCCTCGACCCGCTGGCGCATGGCCTCGGCGTCCTCGCAGAACAGCGACGCGGTGATGGCGCCGGCGACCCGCTCGGCGGCGATGTTGACGCCGGGGATGTCGCTGGCGATTGCGGTGTGGCTCAGCGTTGCGCCGTGGTTGACGAGATGGATGTGGGGCAGCGCCGGATTGCGGCCGGGCACGCGCTCGGTCAGTTCGAAGCCGGGGCCGAGATAGGGATGGCGGGCGAGATCGTCGCGCGCGAGCGCCGGCGGCGGGGTATAGCGGTCGCCCCAGGTGGCGATGTCGTCGGCGAAGGCTGCAAGTTCGGGGATCGCCCGGGCATCGACCTGGAAGCCTGTGGCGACGATCAGAAAATCGTGGCGTCTCGGCTCGGTTTCGCCGGTGAGCATGACCGCGACGCCAGCGCCGTTGCGTTCGACCGCGCGAACAGGATAGCCGAGATGAACGTGGAAGCCGGGCTGCGCCAGCGTGCGATGCACGGTCTCGTGCGGCACCGGCGACTGCACGTCGCTGAAGTAGGCCATGTAGCGCCAGCGCTCGGCATCCGGCAGCGCCGACCAGCCGTGCAGGAAGCCCGGAAAGGCCGAGCCGCGGCCCTTGTTGACCTGGGGCAGCACCCGCCGGCGGACGTACATGTCGACCCGCGCAGCGCCCTGCTCGAGCGCGGTGGCGGCGTTGTCCCAGCCCGACGAGCCGCCGCCGAGAATGGCGATCGATTGGCCGCGCAGCTGCGCAAAGTCGATGGGATCGTTGGTGTGGGCCGCGAACTGCGGCGCGAGCGACCGGTCGACGAAGGCTGGCCAGACGTCGCCGCCGGCGCCGCCCCGCCCGGTGGCGAGGATTACCCGCCGTGCGAGCAGGTCATGCGGTTCTCCGCCCTCGCTGACGCGCGCGCGTAGGAAGCGTCCGTCCGCGGTCAGCGCCGAGAGCTGCGTGCGGTGGCGCACCGGCAGCGACAGCACGCGCTGCAGCCAGGTCAGATAGGCTGCCCAGTGGCCGTTTGGAATTTTGTAGAGGCGCTCCCAGTCCTCAGTGCCGAAGCGAGTCTCGTGCCAGGCGCGATAGGTCAGCGAGGGGATGCCGAGCGCAGGTCCTGGCAGCGTTTTTGGCGAGCGCAGCGTGCCCATCCGCGCATAGGTCATCCAGGGACCTTCGCGGCCGGGTTCGGCCTGGTCGATCATCGCGATGTTGCGCACGCCCTTAAAGAGCAGGGCGCCTGCGGCGGCGATGCCGTTCATGCCGGCGCCGACGATCAGCACGTCCAGGACGGGGGCGCCGTCGGGGCCGGTAATGGTCGCCGGCCAGTTGTCCGGCGGCAGGCCGAGGCAGGCGAGGTCGCGGGCGACTGCCGCGTCGTGGCGTTGTGCAGAAACTTCATCCATGCCCGCGATCTAACATTCCCCTCTGCTCATCTCAACGATGCGGAATGCGTGCAATGCAGAAGAAAATGCCAGATCGAAGCCTTCATGGAGAACGGTTAACTTATGCAGCTCGCATATCTTGTGTTGTGGAGTAAAAATATCCAAAGTCGGGGGACCCCCTCTCGTCACGCCCGGCCGTGTTCGGCCCGCTGGTGCGACATTTCCATGTGAAGACGCGCGACAAGACTTCGGAAGGACGACGCATGCCGCTCAAACACCTTATCGGGCTCGACCATGTGGTCGTGGCCGTTCGCGACCTCGATGCCGCCGGTGCGGCCTGGAAGGTGCTCGGCTTCACCGTGTCGCCGCGGGGCACCCATTCGGCCCATCTCGGCTCCGGCAACTACACCATCGTGTTCGGCGACGACTACCTCGAGCTGCTCGGCATCCTCAACGAAACGCCGCATAACCAGGCCACGGTCCAGTTCCTCAAGGCCGGCGCAGGCATCGAGCGCACCGCCTTCACCACCGACGACGCCTCAGCCGGCGTCGCCGAGGTCAAGGATCGCGGCATCGCCGCCGACGGTCCGGTGCATTTCGGCCGCCCGGTCGATCTGCCGAGCGGCGGCAAGAGCGAGGCCAGGTTCAACATCTTCCGCTGGCCGGTGGACGAGGCGCCGGGTGGCGTGCGCATCTTCGCCTGCCAGCATCTCACGCCGGAGGCGGTGTGGATTCCCGAATTGAAGACCCACGCCAACGGCGCCAAGGGCCTGGTGCGGGTCGAGGTGTTGACCGACACGCCGAAGGACGCCGCGTCGCAGCTCGGCCGCCTGATCGACCAGGGCGCGACCGAGACCGCCGACGGCGTGCGTGTCGCCTCCGGCGGCACCCGGGCGGACTTCCTGTTCTATGACGCGGCAGCATTCACCAGGCGCTATCCGGATGGCGTGCGCCGCGGTGTGCCCGCGGGTGGCGCGGTCGCCATCGTGATCGCCACTGACGACCTCGCCAAGGCCCGCGCCATTCCCGGGGCGGTCGCCCATGGCGACGGCGTCAGCGTGCCGGCGTCAGCCGCGAACGGCGCCATTCTCCACTTCGTTCAGGCATGAGCGGCGCGCTGCGCCCCTCACATCGTGTTGCCAGAGGATTCCGATGAGTTTCGACCGCTTTGAACTGACCCGCCGCGCCGCGCTGATGACGTCGGCCGCGATCGCCGCCAACGTCGCGTTTCCGTGGCGCGCGTTCGCCCAGGAGACGCCGCGCAAGGGCGGCGTGTTCACCGTGCACTACAATGCCGAGCAGCGGCAGCTCAACCCGAGCCTGCAGGCCTCCACCGGCGTCTACATCATCGGCGGCAAGATCCAGGAGGCGCTGGTCGACCTCGACGCCAGCGGCCAGACCGTCGGCGTGCTGGCGGAGAGCTGGGAAACGTCAAAGGACGGCAAGATCATCACCTTCAAGCTGCGCAAGGGGGTGACCTGGCACGACGGCAAGCCGTTCACCTCCGCCGACGTCGCCTTCACCGCAATGGAGATGTGGAAGAAGATCCTCAACTACGGCTCGACGCTGCAGTTGTTCCTGACCGCGGTCGACACGCCCGATCCGCACACCGCCGTCTTCCGCTACGAGCGGCCGATGCCGCTCAACCTGCTGCTGCGGGCGCTGCCGGACCTCGGCTACATCTCGGCCAAGCACCTCTATGAGAGCGGCGACATCCGCACCAATCCGGTCAACCTTGCGCCCGTCGGCACCGGTCCCTTCAAGTTCGTGCAATACGAGCGTGGCCAGCACATCATCGCCGAGCGCAATCCGAACTACTGGCGCGGCGAGGGGCCTTATCTCGACCGCATCATCTGGCGCGTGATCACCGACCGCTCGGCCGCGGCGGCGCAACTCGAGGCCGGCCAGCTGCACTACAGTCCGTTCTCCAGCCTGACGATCTCGGATCTCAACCGGCTCGGCAAGGACAAGCGTTTCATCGTGTCCACCAAGGGCAACGAGGGCAACCCGCGCACCAACACCATCGAGTTCAACTTCCGCCGCAAGGAACTGTCGGATCTGCGGGTGCGCCAGGCTATCGCCCACGCCCTCAACATCCCGTTCTTCATCGAGAACTTCCTTGGCGATTTCGCCAAGCTCGGCGTCGGCCCGATCCCGTCGGTGTCGAAGGACTTCTTCCCCGCCGATAACGGCCCGCAATACGCCTACGACAAGGCGCGCGCCATCAAGCTCCTGGACGAGGCCGGCTTCAAGGCCGGCCCCGGCGGCGAGCGCTTCTCGCTGCGGCTGCTGCCCGCGCCGTGGGGCGAGGACATCTCGCTGTTCGCCACCTTCATCCAGCAGTCGCTGTCGGAGGTCGGCATCAAGGTCGAGATCGTGCGCAACGACGGCGGCGGCTTCCTCAAGCAGGTCTATGACGACCACGCCTTCGATCTCGCCTCCGGCTGGCACCAGTACCGTAACGACCCGGCCGTCTCGACCACGGTGTGGTACCGCTCCGGCCAGCCCAAGGGCGCGCCGTGGACCAACCAGTGGGACTGGACCGACCCGGTGATCGACAAGATCATCGACGATGCCGCCACCGAGGTCGATCCCGACAAGCGCAAGGCGCTGTATGGCGATTTCGTCCGCCGCGCCAATGCCGAGCTGCCGATCTGGACGCCGATCGAGCAGCTGTTCCTGAGCGTGATCAGCACCAAGGCGCGCAACCACTCCAACACGCCGCGCTGGGGCTCTTCGACCTGGCACGATCTGTGGCTCGCCGAGTAACGGCCGATCCGTTAACCTGACGACATGCGCATCCTCACCCTTGCGGGGCGGCGACTCGCCGCCTCGATTCCGACCGTGTTCCTGATCCTGATCGGGATCTTCCTGCTGCTGCAGTTCGCGCCCGGCGACACTGTGGACGCGATGATGGCCCAGATGGGCGGCGGCGATGCTGCCACCGCGCGGGAGTTGCGCCACTTCTACGGCCTCGACCTGTCGATTCCCGCGCGCCTTGCCGAGTACCTGTGGCGGCTGGTGCGCTTCGACCTCGGCTTCTCCTCGATCTACGGCAAGCCGGTGTCGACCGTGATCGTCGAGCGGCTGCCGGTCACGCTGCTCCTGATGGGCGCGTCGCTGTCGTTCGCATTCTTCGCCGGCCTCGTCCTCGGCGTCGTCGCCGCGCGCGCGGTCAACAAGTGGCCGGACACCCTGATCTCGACGCTCGGGCTGATCTTCTATGCTACGCCGTCGTTCTGGCTCGGGTTGATGATCATCGTGGTGTTTTCGATCTACTTGCAATGGCTGCCGCCCGGCGGCTTTGAGGACATCACGGTGGTGCGCGCGGGCATCTGGCGCACCCTTGACATCGCGCAGCATCTTGTGCTGCCGACACTGACGCTCGGCTTCATCTTCCTCGCCATTTATCTGCGCATCATGCGCGCCTCGATGCTGGAGGTGCTGAACCTCGATTTCGTCCGCACCGCCCGCGCCAAGGGATTGGACGAGACGCGGGTGGTTTTCCGCCATGTGCTGCGCAACGCGCTGCTGCCGATGGTGACGCTGATCGGCCTGCAGGCCGGCACCATGCTCGGCGGCTCGGTGGTGGTGGAGAGCGTGTTCTCGCTGCCCGGCCTCGGCCGGCTCGCCTACGAATCGGTGATCCAGCGCGACCTCAACACGTTGCTCGGCATCGTCTTCATCTCGGCGCTGCTGGTAATCGCGGTAAACTTCCTGGTCGACCTGCTCTATGCGCGGCTCGACCCGCGCATCACGTCGGGGGTCTGACCATGGAAGCGTTCCGCCACTATTTCCGCAGCCCGCCAGCGGTGATCGGTCTCGTGCTGTTGTTGATCATCGTCGCGATGGCGCTCAGCGCCGGCTTTCTGTTCCCGCGTGACCCGCTGTCGCTTGCCGGCCGGCCGCTGGTGTGGCCGTTCGAGAATCCGCGGTTCTGGCTCGGCACCGACAATTCCGGCCGTGACATCGCCGCCCAGATCTTCTACGGCGCCCGCATCTCGCTGCTCATCGGACTGGTCGCGACCCTGGTCGCGGTCGCGATCGGGGTGGTGATTGGCGCGGTGGCCGGCTTCTATGGCGGCCGGGTCGACACTGTGCTGATGCGGATCACCGAGGCGTTCCAGACGCTGCCCAATTTCATCTTCCTCTTGGTGCTGGTCGCGGTGTTCGGCTCTAATCTCACGACAGTCACCATTGCGATCGGCGTGGTGTCGTGGCCGGCGCCGGCGCGGCTGACGCGGGCCGAATTCCTGTCGCTGCGCAACCGCGAGTTTGTCCAGGCGGCGAAGACGCTCGGCGTACGTGACGCTGGCCTGATCTTCCGCGAGATCCTGCCCAACGCCCTGCCGCCGATCGTGGTCTATGCCAGCGTGGTGATGGCGATCTCGATCCTGCTGGAAAGCGCGCTGGCGTTCCTCAAGCTGTCCGATCCCAATGTGGCATCGTGGGGCAATCTCATCGGGCTGGGACGCGACGTGCTGCGGGTGCAGTGGTACGTCGCGGCGATTCCCGGCGTCGCCATCCTGGTAACGGTGCTGGCGGTGTCGCTGGTCGGCCAGGGGCTCAACGATGCGTTCAATCCAAGACTGAAAAATCGGGGCTGACGGACCGATGACTGCGATCCTCTCCCTCGATCATCTCAGCGTCCAGCTGCCCGCCGGTGCGGACCGTCCGCTCGCCATCGACGACGTGTCGTTCGCGGTCAATGCCGGCGAGATCGTCTGCGTCGTCGGCGAATCCGCCTCCGGCAAGTCGATGACCGCCAATGCGGTGATGCGGCTGCTGCCCGGCGGGGTCGCGATTACCGGCGGCAAGGTGCTGTTCGAGGGCCGCGATCTCGCCGCGCTCGACGAGGCCGCGATGCGCAAGGTGCGCGGCGCCGGCATCGCCATGATCTTCCAGGAGCCGATGACCGCGCTCAATCCGCTGCGCAGCATTGGCGACCAGATCGGCGAGATGTTCGCCATCCACACCGACCTGTCGCGCGCGGCGATCCGCGCCCGGGTGCTGGAATTGTTGGAAGAGGTCCGCATCCCGGATCCGGCGCGGGCGGCTAAAGCCTATCCGCACGAGCTGTCCGGCGGCCAGCGCCAGCGCGCCATGATCGCCATGGCGCTGGCGCTCGATCCCAAGCTCCTGATCGCCGACGAGCCGACCACGGCGCTCGATGTCACGACGCAGGCCCAGATCCTGAAGCTGATCCACGACCTGCAGCGGCGCAAGGGTACGGCGGTGCTGTTCATCACCCACGACTTCGGCGTGGTGGCCGAGATCGCCGACCGCGTCGTGGTGATGCAGCAGGGGCGCATCGCCGAGCAGGGCGATGCCGATGAGGTGCTCAACCGCCCGCAGCATCCCTATACGCGCCAGTTGATCGCGGCGGTGCCGCGCCTGACCGCGCCGCCGCCGCGCAAGCTGGCGGAGGAGACGATCCTCACCATCGACCATGTGACGAAGACCTACCGCACCGGCGGCTTCCTCGGCCGCGGCGCCCGCGTCACCCATGCGGTGAAGGACGTGTCGCTGGCGCTGCCGAAGGGCGCAACCCTCGGCATCGTCGGTGAATCCGGCTCGGGCAAGTCGACGCTGGCGCGCTGCCTGCTGCGGCTGGTCGATCCTGATGGCGGGGCGATCGTGCTCGACGGCAAGGATCTCGCCGGGCTCGACCGCGAGGCGATGCGGGCCGAGACCCGCAACATCCAGATGGTGTTCCAGGATCCGTTCGCCTCGCTCAATCCGCGCCGCACCGCCGGGGAGCTGGTGGCGCAGGGGCCGATCGTCCACGGCACGCCGCGCACGCAGGCGCTGGCACAGGCGCGCGAGCTGTTCGGCCTGATCGGCCTCGATCCGGCGGCGGTCGACCGCCACCCGCACGAATTCTCCGGCGGCCAGCGCCAGCGCATCGGGCTGGCGCGTGCGCTGGCGCTCAAGCCGAAGGTGCTGGTGGCGGACGAGCCGGTGTCGGCGCTCGACGTTTCGGTGCAGGCCCAGGTGCTGACATTGTTGGCCGACCTGCGCGCGCGCCTCGCCCTGTCGATGGTCTTCATCACCCACGACCTGCGCGTCGCGGCGCAGATCTGCGACCTCGTCGCGGTGATGAAGGACGGCGAGGTGGTGGAGAGCGGCCCGGTGGCGCGGGTGTTCGGCCACCCGCAGCATGCCTATACGAAGGCGCTGCTGGCCTCGATCCCGGGACGGGAGTTCAGCCTGGGGCGCGCCGTCGCATCGGCCTGAGGGCTTGGAGAATGACTGCGCCTTCTATTGGCCCCAGGCTTTCAGCGCCTGATCGATGACAGCCTGGCCCGAGGGCCCCTTCTCGATCACGACGTCCGCGCGCAGGCCGCCTGCATAGACGAACGGAATTTCGATCGTCTTGCCTTCCTTGAGAAGGCGGATGTTGTGCTGCCGGTCCGTGGTCGGGTTGGAAAATCCGATGAGGAAGAACCCTTCTTCGACCTTGACGGCGAGACCCCGGATGGTCACGGGGCGTGAGCCTTTCCCTGATCCGACAAGGAGGCCCGGCGCATTTTGAATGCTGCCTCCACTGAAATTCGGGGGCAGCGTGAAGCGGACTTCCGTAAGATGGCTGGCCGGCATTGATGGATCGCGATTCAACTGAATCACCGCGCTCATCTTGAACACGCGGCTGGGTATTTCGATGTCTGCGCGGATCGCGGTTTCAGGGAACTGCCCTTTGGCGGGCTGGACCTGTTCTGTGCGCCACGTGACCCTCCCGGTCGTCTTGTCGGGGGGCGCGCCGCCCTTGACCTCCTCATAGAGCACCGCGGCTTCCTGCGCTTGCGAAGGGAGCGCTTGACCTGCGCTGAACACGATGCACAGCGCCGCGACGACTCTTGAATAACGCTTCACGCACCGCCCCCGATTTCCAATCTGGTATCTCAGGATATCGGTGAGGCGGGTGATTGTGAAGATCTGCGGTCGCACGCCGCGGTTGACATTCCGGAGGCCGCGCGCCGCGGTGCTGGCGTAAGCCTTTACGCCGCCGTCGCGCGCGCCGGCTGCTCGGGCGCGGTCGGCGGCGCGGTGGCGGTCGCCGAGCGTTCGGTGGCGGCACAGGCCTGCGGCATCGGCACGACCGGATCGGCGGCGAGTTCGAAGCGCAGGCCGTGCAGCGTGACCGTCAACGGCACGCCGCGGAAATCGTCCTGGAAGGCACGGACGCGCAGCGCAAGATCCTCGGCGGAGATGTCGGCGGGAATGGCGCAGGCGGCGCGGTAGCTTTTCTTGGTGCTCTTGCGCCCGCTCCAGGCCACCGGCAGCACCGGCGGCGGTGCGGCGCGGGTGGCGAGTTCCTTCGCCAGCCGCCAGAACAGGTAGGCCAGGCGCACGAAGGCGATCTGCTCCAGTTCGCGCACCGCGATGCCGTCGGGGACGGCAAACGATTCGGTGCCGATGATCGGGCCGCAATCGACCTGCGCGTGCATGAGGTGCGCCGTCGCGCCGAAGGTCGTCGCACGCTCGTAGAGAGCAAAATGCGCCGGCGCCCAGCCCGGATAGTCCGGCGAACCCGGATGGAAATTGTAGGCGCCATAACCGAGCGCGTTCAGCACGTGCGCGGGGACGATGACGCCGGTGGTGAACGCGAGCAGGCGGGCGCGGCGCAGCGTTGCCGGGTCGATCGCCAGCAGGTCGTCGAGCGTCACGGCGCCGCGCAGGGCGATCTGCGGGTTGTGCGCGCGCAGCAGGGCGCCGAGCGCCACCTGCTGCTGGGGCAGGCCGGTCAGGAGAATGATGGTGTCGAACATGGCGCGATCGCTCGTGGCTGTGGATGGGCTTACGCGGGGGAACGCGGCCGCCGCAGCGGCACGATGTTCTGGCGTAGCGAGGGGCCGGAGCTCGTCGCCAGCGTGCGGAAGATGTCGCTGGCGACCGCGTCTGACGGCGCGATTTCCAGGATCCGATGGCGGGATGCCGCGGCGGCGGCGGCGGTCGCCTTGGCGTCATCCTGCCAGGGACAGAGCGACAGCTCGAGATGGCTGAAGCCCGCCGGGTCAGCGGCGAAGGCGCTCGCCACGGCTTCCACGCTCTTTGCCACGGCACGCGCGCCCGCCGTCTGGATGTCGTGCAGGATCACGGTCACCGGTTGGGTGGTGGCCTCGGGCGCCTTGATCACGATCAGCGATTCCGGCGCGCCGGTGCGGCAGGCGCGCCGCGCCGTGCGCAGCGCTTTGGGGAAGCCGCCGTCGGGGCCGAGGTCGGCGGTGGTGGTCGCGCGCTTGTGCAGGATCACCGGCCGCGCACCCTGGTCGCCCTGCAGGGCGTGGTAGCCGCGCGGCAGCCACAGCGTGTCGAGCGCCATCTGCGAGGAGACGAGGCTCCAGGCCTGGTCGAGGGCGTGGCCGTCCCACACTGATGGATAGGCATGGCTGAACTCCCGCCAGGTGCGCAGCAGCGCTTCGGCTGCGGGGGAGCGGCCGAAATACAGCACGCGCGTCGACATCTCCCACCGGTTCCACTTGTGGACCGCGAAGTCGCAATCGAACGCGGCGGGCAGCTGCGGCGGCGCCAGCATCACCGTGTCGGCATCGAGCCACAGGATCGGCCGGTCATGCTTCTCCCACATCCGCAGGATGAAGTCGGCCTTGTCGCGGCCGGGCAGCGCGCCGGCCGCGGCGTCGATCGCCTCGATGTCGAAATCGAGCGCGAGCGCCGTGAGCGATCGCGCCAGATGGGTGATGTGATCGGCGCCGAGGGCGCGCGCATAGCAGGATTCGACACGCGGCAGCGCAGCCGCCTCGGCCGGAGGTGCAATCGCGGACCAGCTCGGGCCGCCCCACCAGACCTCATGCGGACCCTCGCGGCCCGCGGCGCCGATGGTGCCGAAATCGATCAGCTTCGATTTGAGGAAATCGAACGCCGGATTCTCGCCGAACGGGACCACAACGACGCTGTGGTCGTGCAGGGCCCGGAAGAACAGCTCGGCGCGCGGGCCGGTCGGCGGCTCAAGCGCCATGACGAGACGTTGGCCGTCGATGCGGCTGTCGGGGCCGTCCCAGATCGCCGGCGCGCCGTGCCGCTGCGCCAGGTGGCGCAGGCGGCGGCGCTGGCGGTCGCCGAGCGTGATGCGATGGAAGTGGAGTTGTGCGTCCAGTGCGTCGAGAGAGAAGTCCGAAGTCTGCGTCATGATGATCTGCGTCATGCACCTGTTGCTGGGTTCAACGGGCGAGGCGAGGCAATCAGGCGGCGGAAATGCCGTGCGGCAGAGATTTTCGGTTTGACGCGGTCGCTAGCGCTGGGCCATGCGCGGGCGGGCGTGATTCGTGCCCGTGGCTTGCGGCGCGCCCCCGTGGACCTGCGGCAGCAGCAACGCTGCGAGCTCGTCGTCGCGGGATTCGGTCTCGCGCAGGGTCAGCACGCGATCGTTGTCGAGCGCGCTGAACGCCACGCTGTAGATGGCGAGCGGCGCATGGGCCGGATCGACGGTGATCAGCAAGCTGCCGTCGTGATCGTCGGCCTGGTAGTGTTTGCCGGCGCGGGTAAGGCCGGCGACCGTCAGCCTGTCGTCGGACAGGCCGACGACATCAGGATTGAGTGTTGCGTCCTTGATCGTCGGGCCCGTCTGCACGGTGACGCCATGCAGCAGCCCCGCACGGGCGATCCGCGCCAGCGGAACGGCGATCGTCGTCACTTGCATCATCCGCGCCACCGGGATGCGCAGACGCAGGTCGCCGAAGCCGGTGCGATAGCAGGAGACGGTCTGCATGGTGGCGGCGCCGTCGGCGCCGAACAGGCCGATCTGCAGCGCGCCGCACTTCGCCTCGCCGAACACGTTGGGGGGCAGGCGATTGGCGCCGAACAGCATGTAGAGATAGCTGTGGGAGGGCGACAGCGATGCGAAGCTGCCGGCCAGCCACATCGGCGGCGCGTTGGCGGCGCAGGCGACGTGCAGGCCGCGAGCGACGGTCAGGTTGCGGATCAGGTCGCTGTCGATCATCGGGGCGAGCGCCTGGGTGCCGAGATTGACGTCGTGTTGCAGCGGCCCCAGCAGCATCAGTTCGTCGTCGTCGGGCAGCAGCAGCAACCGGGCGAGTGTCGCGGCGGTCCACCGCGCGGCCGTTTCGGTGGCCGTGAACGGCGTCATGCCGTATTTCGGGCCGAGCGCCATGGCGCGGGTGATGAACGCGAGCGCGCCCTCCTGGACCTCGGCGGCGAGCACCAACTGGTGATGCGGCCGTGGATTGACCTCGCGCAGCACGTCGCCGTCGCGGTAGTCGCGCACGGAGCCCTCGGGGGCCGAGCAGAGCTGCTCGAGCAGTGCGACGTTGCGGACGATCATCCGCTTGACGTGCGGCGTCACCACGAGGTCGGAAATCAACCCTTCGGCGGTGTCGTGGCCGGCGAGGTCGTCGAAGGCGTCGTCGATCGTCAGCAGGTAGGCGCCGTGGATCCGGATGCCGATGCCCTCATGATCGAAGATCTGGCGCAGTGCCTTCTGCACGCTGCCGGAGTAGCCGAGGTCGGCGAGCACAAGGTCGGTGCAGGCGTCGAAGTCGGGAATCGTCAGGCGCAGATACGTCAGGAGCGCCTTGCGCATGGCGGCGGCGACGTCCGCCACCTGGTTGGGGGCGATCAGGCGCGGCAGCGCCTCGGCGAGCGCGGCGCCGCTGGCGATACCGCCCGGGAAGCGGCTGAAGAAGGTCGCGACCGGCTGCGGCAGCACCTTGACGATGTCGCCGAAGGTCGCCGCGTCGATGCGGTTGATCTTGCTGAGCAGGTCGATCAGCGGCGAAAGCTTGGCGGCGGAGCCGATCAGGCTGACGCGGCGGTTGATCTCGACATAGGCGGCGGTGGCGCCGTGCAGCGTCTGCCAGACGCGGTGCGACAGGAAGCCGTCACGGCCGAGGAAGGCGATGACGGTTGTCGCGCCGCTGTCGCGCAGCCGTGCGGCGCGGTCGGCGACAAAAGCGTCGAAGGCGGCCATCACCGGGCCGAGGGTGCCGACGCCGAGCTGGTAGGCGGGCGAGCGCTCGGGGGTCTGTGCCGCGACCAGCCGGCGCAGCGTGCGCGCGCCCTGGTCGAGGCGGGCAGAAGGATGGTCGCACAGCAGCTCGTAGGTCGCGCTCTCGCGCTGCAACTGGGCGGCGAAGGCGGCGCTGGCCTGCGGATAGTAGCGCGCCTTGATGCCGTGGTCGCGCGCGCCCTTGATGTCGGCTGCCTGATTGTCGCCGATATGCATCGCGGCCGCGGGATCGATGCCCTGCCCGGTGATGTAGCGCGCGAACAGCTTGTCGCTCTTGCCGGTGTCGTGGGCGCAGGAGGCGTAGAGGAAATCCCAGGTCAGGTCGGGGCAGCAGGACGTCAGCAGGCGGGCGAGCTGGGTTTCGCTCCAGTAGGTGTCGGAGATGAAGCCGACGCGCTGCCCCTTGCGCTGCGCCGCGCGGTATAGGCGCAGAATGTCATGGTTCACGCGGCACAGGTCGATTTCGGCGACGAACTCGGCGGCGACCAGATCGCGGAGCGCCGAGCGATCGAGGCCGAACAGGCGGAAGGGGAAATAGGCGTAGATCTCGTCGATGTGGGCTTCCACCGTGTCGCGTTGCTGCTTCGCCGCGCGGCGCGCCCGGCCCTCGGCGTGAATCCGGTGCTGCACGTAGCTTGCCATCGCGTGGGGATGGCTGCGGCTGACCGGCGAGAGTTCGAAGGCCCGCTCGAACACGCCCTCGGGGGTGGTGCAGCGGCGCAGCAGGAAGGTGTCGAACACGTCGAATGAGCAGACGGCGATCTGCGCACGCGCGGCGCGCGTGTCGCTGAAGTGAGTGTCGATCATGAAGAGCCCCGCAACGTGTTTTGTCATTAACGATGCAGGTGCGGAAATCAGGCGCGCTCGCGCATTCGTTCGCGCGGATCAGGACATCAAACGAAACATCAGGAAATAACTTAACCGTTTCTTAACTGGCTCGTTTTGCCCAGAATCATGACGCTCACGTGCATGATTCGAAGGGTTGACGGCTGCTCACCGACTGGCCCTGGCCAAGCCCGGCGTTGCATGACGATCGCGATGGATGTGACAGGGAATGTGCAGCAGCGCCGGTGGACGGATCAGCCTGGTCGTCACGCGACCGCGCGACGCCGGTTGCCTGGGCCTCTGCGCGCGATGGCGTGGGCTTGTTGGCCGCCGTTGTGCGAGGCCTTTCCAACTCGGCATTTTTTTCCTGCTGCCCGGCAGATTTTTCCCCTTAAGTATTTGAAAAAAATCAAAAAACGAGCGCCTGCTTCTTTCCCCTGGTCCGTTGAAGCAGCGAAGAGCCGTGTGGTGCGCCTGTCGGCATCACGGCCGGGCGGGGGATTGTGATGGCTGTTGCGCTCGATATCTGGGCTGCCGTTGACATCGAGGCGAAGCCGGTCGCCGAGGCGCGTGCGCCGGAGGCCGGGCCGCTTCCGAGCATCGCGCCATCAGCGCCGCTGGTTCGCGACGAGGACGAAGAACTGCTCGATCGCCTTGCGGCCAATGACGAAGCGGCTTTCCGCAAGCTCGTCGAGCGTCATATCGATCGTGCCTTCAGTATCGCGCTGCGCATCGTCGGGAGCCGCGCCGATGCCGAGGACGTGGTGCAGGACAGCATGCTCAAGGTGTGGACCCATCGCGGCCGCTGGCAGCATGGCCGCGCCAAGTTCTCGACCTGGCTCTATCGCGTGATCACCAACCGCTGCATCGACCTGCGTCGCCAGCCGCGCACCGACGACGTCGAGGCGGTGCCGGAGCCTGCGGACACCAGGCCGGATGCGGCGAGCACCATGCAGCGTAACGAGGTGACCGACCTGCTGGAGCGCGCGATGCAGCAGTTGCCGGAGCAGCAGCGCATCGCGGTGATCTTCTCGTATCACGAGGACATGAGCAACGGCGAGATCGCCGAGGTGATGAACACCACGGTGGCGGCGGTGGAGTCGTTGCTGAAGCGCGGCCGGCAGCAGCTCAAGGGGATCCTGCGCCGGCACGAGCGCGACATCCGCCACGTGTTTACGGAATCCTAACCATAAATCGAGCGCGCCTGCGGATTGTCCGCCCGGTGCTCACGTTCGGCCCGTTTTACGGCTCGGGCGAGGGATGACCCACGCCGGAGCTTTCGTCTCTCACGATTCGGCAGGGGCTGCCGTTCGATAGCAAGGAGCACATCAATGCCCGTCATTTCGACGAACACGGCAGCGAACTCGGCCGTCATGTACCTCAACCTCAACTCGGCGCAGGAGACCAGCGCGCTGTCCAAGCTGTCGAGCGGGTCGCGCATCACCCAGGCGTCCGATGACGCCGCGGGCCTTGCGATCTCGACCAGCATCTCGTCTGACGTCGCCGCGCTGCAGCAGGCAGCCACCAACGCCTCGCAGGCGACCTCGATCCTGCAGACCGCCGACGGCGGCGCCTCCAACATCGGCAACATCCTCGCACGCATGAAGTCGCTGGCTTCGGAATCGTCGTCCGGCACCGTGACCGACTCCAGCCGCGCCTACATCAACTCGGAATTCTCGCAGCTCTCGAGCGAAATCGATTCGATCGCCAGCGGCACCAGCTACAGCGGCCAGAGCTTGCTGGACGGCACCAGCGCGTTCGCCTCGGGCATCTCGGTGCTGGTCGGCGCCACCGCGTCCGACACCATCACCATCACCATCTCCAGCCTGAAGGCCTCGACGCTCGGCGTCTCCAGCCTCGACGTCAGCACCCAGTCGGGCGCGACCTCGGCGCTGACCGCGCTCACCACGGCGATCGGCACGGTGTCGGCCGCCCGCGCCAGCATCGGCGCGCTGGAATCGCGGTTCAACTTCAGCGCCAACGATATCTCCACCCAGACCCAGAACCTGCAGGCGGCCAATTCGGCGATCACCGACGTCGATGTTGCCTCCGAGGAGGCCAAGCTGTCGTCGGCAGAGGTGAAGACGCAGGCCGCGGTGTCGGCCGAAACCGCGGCCAACCAGATGCCGCAGTACCTGCTGAAGCTGCTGGGCTGATCCTGAAAATGCCGTAACGGGCCGGCAGCAACCGGCCGGCCCGTCGATCGTCCGAAGGCAGACAGTTAAAAGCGGGCCACGAGCCGATGACCGTCAGCGGTGCGACCTCGACCTCGCCGACGACGACTTCGACGACGACGTCGTCGAGTACCGCCACCACCAGCAGCGCGGCTTCGACCAATCCGTCGGGCGTGAACTGGACCGAGCTGGTCCAGGCCCAGGTCAACGCCATGCTGGCGCCGGCGACGACCATCCAGACCAGCATCACGGCCAACCAGGCCAAGATCTCCGCTTACCAGCAATTGCAATCGCTGCTGTCGAGCCTCTCCACCGCGGCCCAGCCGCTGTCGAGTTCCAACACTGGCACGCTGTCGTCCAGCATCTTCAGCGCGCGCACGGCGACGATCTCGTCGACCGGGACGGCAAGCGCCAGCTCCAATCTCAGCATGTCACTGAACAACGGCGCGCCGACCGGCAGCTATACCCTGACCATCAGCCAGCTCGCGCAGGCCCAGCAGGTCGCAGGCGCCGCGGTCGCGAGCGCGACCAGCGCGCTCGGCGACACCGGCGTGTTCGCGCTCGGGCTCGCCGGCGGCGCCAGCACCGACATCACCGTCACCGCGGGCATGAGCCTGCAGGACGTGGCTGCCGCGATCAACGCGCAGGCCTCTACCACCAGCGTGCAGGCCTCGATCGTCCAGGTGTCGGGCAGCCAGTATGAACTGGTGCTCAGCGGCACGCAGGACGGCGTCGACATTGCGACCAGCAGCGTGTCCGGCGACAACATCATGAGCAAGCTCGGCGTCACCGACGGCTCGGGCAATTTCACCGACCAGCTGGAGAAGGCGCAGTCAGCGATCTTCACGCTCGACGGCATCACGCTGACCCGCAACACCAACGACGTCACCGACGTGCTGAACGGCGTCACCTTCAACCTGTTGGCGCCGACCGCCGCGGGGACGACGCTGAACGTCAATATCGGCGTCGACGACAGCCAGATCACCACGGCGCTGCAGTCACTGGTGACAGCCTACAATGCGTTCCAGAGCAATGTCGCCAGCCAGCAGGCGACCAGTTCGAGCGGCACGGCGGCGTCGAGCGCCGTGCTGTTCGGCGATGGCACCATGAACGACATCATGAACCAGCTGCAGAACGCCATGAACACCACGGTCGACGGGCTGTCGCTCAACGATCTCGGGTTATCGTTCACCAGCACCAACCAGCTCGCGCTCAACTCTAGCACGCTGGCGAGCACGCTGAGCAGCAACCTGCAGGGTGTCGAGAAGCTGCTGGCCGCCCAGGCCACAGCGTCGTCGAGCCAGCTCTCCACCATCGCGAGCAGCTCGACGGCGCCGGCTTCGTTCACGCTGAACCTGTCGGTCGACGGCTCAGGCAACCTGCAGTCGGCTTCTGTCAACGGCGACAGCACCATGTTCTCGGTGAGCGGCGACACCATCCTGGGCAATCCTGGCACGCCCTATGCCGGCATGGCGTTCAGCTATTCGGGAACGACGTCGCAGGCGATCACCGTCACCACCACGCCCGGCATCGCCGGCCTGCTCGACAGTATTTCCACCACCAACTCCGACCCGTTGAGCGGTTCGCTGCAGACCCTGGTCAGCAACCTGCAGGGTGAGGACACCACGATGCAGCAGAGGGTCACCGACATCCAGGCCCAGGCGTCGCTCTATCAGACCCAGCTGCAGAACCAGTACGCGCAGTACCAGGCGGCGATCGCCAAATCGACGACGACGCTCAACTACCTGCAAGCCCTCATGAACACCCAGTCGCAGAGTTCGTCATGACCCAGAACCTGAATGCCTATCGCGCCGCCCAGGCCTACCGCGGCGCCGCCGTGACCGTCGCGCCGCTGACCGCGGTCGTGATGCTGTTCGACGGCGCGATCCTGTCGCTCAAGCGCACGGCCGAGGCGTCCGCTGCGGGCCGATTCGAGGAGGGGCACGGGCATCTGATGCGGGCGACCGCGATCCTGCGCGGGTTGAGCCTTCACCTGGACACGCGGAAGGGTGGCGCACTCGCCGAGCGGCTGTTCAAGACCTACAACGGCCTGATCCTCGCCAGCCATCGCGCCTACGGCCGGCGGGATGCCGCGCTGCGCTACCAGAAGCTGATCCTCGCCCTGACCGAGCTGCGCGACGCCTGGAAATCGGTTGCAGCGCCAGCGGGAACGGTCGCGCCGGCCGCGCTGCGGGCCTGACGGGCGGCGAGGTTTGCCGGTCCCATCGGGCTCACCGGGATCAAGCCGGCCGCCAGGGCCATTTTCAGCTTGAAAGGTCGGCACATTGCTTGCTTAAACCAGTCTGGCCCGCGGGGGCG
Source organism: Pseudomonadota bacterium (assembly GCA_040756765.1). Classification (GTDB taxonomy): domain Bacteria; phylum Pseudomonadota; class Alphaproteobacteria; order Rhizobiales; family Xanthobacteraceae; genus Bradyrhizobium_A. Next base: position 448,028 of record JBFLYG010000002.1, read on the forward strand.
GGGTTCCGGTCGGGGATCGGCAAGCGATGGATATTGTGGAGTTTGAGGACTGGCTCGACCGTCTCGGCGAAGACGTGTCGGGATGGCCGGATCCTCAGCGCGACGAGGCGAAGGCGCTGCTGGCGCAGTCGGCGGACGCCCGCGCCTTGCTCGACGAGGCAAGGATGTTGCGTGGCGCGCTCGCGGCGCCCGCCGTCCGCGCCCCGGCAGGCCTCGCCGATCGCATCCTGGCCCAGGCCAGCCAGACGCCGGCCGCAGCGCCGGCCCCCTCCGCCGCTCCGAAGCTCGCTGTTGAAAACGTGGTGAGGGCCGCTTCGCGGGCTCGCTGGCGGTTGCCGCTGCCGATAGATTACCGGTCGCGGGCGGCCGTGCTGTTGCCGCTGTGCTTCATCGTCGGGTTGCTGATCGGCCTCTTCAGCCACCCCGAGGAAGCCGACCTCGATCAGGTCGACCTGCCGGCCTATGTCGCCCACGTCCTCGACGTGGCGCATGGGATTGACTGACAAGGATTCCGGTCTGAGCTGATGGCCTCCGAGCCGACAATGTCTTCGCCCTGGTGGCAGCGATCGAGCCTGCTGCCGATCGTGCTGCTGGCGTCGCTGGGCGCCAACCTGTTTCTCGCCGGCTGGCTGCTCGGCGGCCATTCCATGCGTCCGCCGCCACCACCGCCGATGGATCATTTCGACGACCAGATCCACGAGCGCCTCAGCGCCGATGGCGCCAAGATCATGCGGACGGCATTCGAAACCATTCGCCGGCGTTTCGAGGCGCATGGAGCCGAAGCGAGGGCTGCGCGCGAGCGGCAGATGGCGGTGCTGAAGGCCGAGCCGTTCAATCCTGACGACTATGTCGCGGCGCTGCAGAGTGCGCGGACCGAACGTGATGCCGAGCGTGCGCTTGCCGACCAGGAGATCGCGCGGGCCATCGCGCTGCTGTCGGCCGAGGACCGCCGCCAGTTGGCGATGATTCGCCAGCGCGGCCGCGGCTTCGGACCGCCCCGCTAGATCGCGTCTCCTGCGCTGCTATCGCGACCGTCCGGCGGCAGCCGAGCCGCGACGATGCCGGTCAGCTGTGGTCCTCATGAGTGCGGCAAAATCTGCCGTGACATGGGCGATTTTTTCCCGCCTGACATGATGAAGAAGTGCCCGTTTGACGCGGGTTATTTGCATTTTTTGCAACGCGCCGGCGGGCGCAAAAATACAGCCTGATTTTGTCGCCTCGTCCGTTTCAGCTCTGAACGGAATTCAAGACCATCGACACACCTGAGGCGCGTCGTGCCGTGCAAGGCATGCCGGCGCGCGGCCGGAGTTCACCATGAGCGTTTCGTCCGCCACCGCGGCGATACCGTCCGCCACCACGTCGTCCACCGCGAGCGCCGCGGCCGCATCCGGCGGCATCACCTCGAGCAGCTTCCTCACGCTGCTGATCGGCGAGCTGCAGAACCAGGACCCGCTCGATCCGACCAGCACGTCCGACTTCATCAACCAGATGAGTCAGTACGCGACGTTCGATGCGACCCAGCAGCTCGACACCCAGCTCGGTACGCTGCTGACCTCGCTCAACAGCCTGCTGACGATGAACTCGGTCAACTACATCGGCCACGACGTCATCGCCAAGGGGGACACCACCTCGCTGCAGAACGGTGCGGCGACGTTCGGCTACTCGCTGAAATCCGCGGCGCAGCAGGTCTCGCTCTCCATCCAGGATGCGTCCGGCAACGTGGTGTGGTCCGGCTCCGGCACCACCACGGCAGGCGCCAACTCGTTCACCTGGGACGGCACCACCAGCGACGGCAAGCAGCTCACCAGCGGTCAGTACAAGCTCACGGTGACCGCGGCCGACAGCAACGGCAACTCGGTCTACGACTTCAGCACTATCACCGGCAAGGTTTCCAGCGTCGACAGCTCGTCCGGCACCACGATGCTCGACATCGGCGGAGCCTCCGTGAGCATCAACAACGTCGTCGGCGTCACGTCCTGAGTTCAAGAGTGGAGTAGCTGCGATGAGTCTTACCGGTGCAATGACGTCGGCGATCTCCGGGCTGAATGCGCAGAGCCAGGCGCTCGCCATGGTGTCCGACAACCTCGCCAATGCCTCGACCACGGGCTACAAGACCACCAACGGCATGTTCGAGGACATGGTCACCAACTCCACGAGCGCGAAGGAGTATTCCTCGGGCGGCGTGTCGGTGCTCGGCTTCGCCAACATCGCCCAGCAAGGCCTGCGCGCCACCACCACCACCGCGACCAATGTCGCGATCCAGGGCCAGGGCTTCTTCGTCGTCAACAGCAATTCGTCGGGCAGCGGCACCACCTCCTACACCCGCAACGGCGCCTTCACCATCGACAGCGCCGGCTTCCTCGAGAACAACGGCAGCTACCTGATGGGCTGGCCGACCGACTCGTCCGGCAACGTCTCCGCCGGCGGCACGCTGCAACCGATCGACACCGAGATTGCCGCGGTCAGCGGCGCGGCGACCACGCAAACCACGATGGCGCTGAACCTGCCGGCTGATGCCGCCAGCGGCGCGACATTCAGCAACACGATGTCGGTGTATGATTCGCTTGGCAACTCCAGCACCATCCAGGTGACCTGGACCAAGGGTGCGGCCGCCGATACCTGGACCGCGTCGTTCGGCAATCCCACCGCCACCAACAATGCGTCGCAGCAGACCGGCACCATCAGCAGCGGCTCGCCGCTCACCGTGGTGTTCAACAGCGATGGTTCGCTCAAGACCATCAACGGCAATCCGCCGAGTGCGACCAGCCCGGTGACGCTCGGCATCGGCAGCTGGACGACAGGCGCCGCGAACAGCACCATTACGCTCAATCTCGGCAGCGCGGGCGGCACCAACGGCCTCACCCAATACGCCTCGGGACAGACCACGCCGGCGATCAGCATCACCGGCGTCAACTCCAACGGCCTCGCCTTCGGCAAGCTCTCCAGCGTCTCGGTCGGCACCAACGGCGTCGTCAACGCGACCTACTCGAATGGCCAGACCATCCCGATCTACAAGATTCCGGTGGCGACGTTCATGGCGCCGGACCAGCTCGCGGCGCAGAGCGATGGCCTGTATCAGGCGACCGTCGGCTCCGGCAATGCGACGCTGCAGGCCTCGGGCACCAACGGCGCCGGCACCGTGTACGGCAGCGAGCTGGAGTCCAGCACGACCGACACCAACGGCCAGTTCAGCGTGATGATGTCGGCACAGCAGGCCTATTCAGCCTCTGCGCAGGTCATCACCGCGGTCAACAAGATGTTCGACACTCTGATCTCGAGCCTGAGGTAAGCCATGGGCCGCACGGCGCAGCGCCACGATGATCAACTGCTGCAGCGCGTCCAGCGCAGCATCGCGCGGGCGCAGCGTTTCGCGCCGAGCGCCCAGGATCGCCGCCTGGCGCTGGTGCTGATCGCCGAGCTGCGCGCCGAGATCGAAGCGCTGGATGCGCGCCTGCGGGCGGTCGAGAGCGAGATGAAGGCATCGACACGCCGGGTCGCCGTCGCGGATGCCTACCACCGGTGCGCCGCGCTCGTCCGGCGCTAGACCAACGAGCCAAGCGAGAGGTCACATCATGAAACGCGCGCTCAGTCTGCCGTTGATGGTCGGCAAGGACGCCAACTCCCGGATCGAGTACCTGATCACCCTGATCGACGAACTGATCGCGGTGGTGAGCGAGGAGAATGCCTGGCTGGCGCAGGGCCAGCCGGCATCGCGCTCGCGGCAGATCGCGCGCAAGACCGAGCTTGCCGAATCCTTCGAGGTCTGGGTCGCGGACATCTCGGCGAAGAAGATCAGCGTGCAGACCGGCGACGAGAAGCTGCGCGCGCGCTTCGCCGAGCGGCTGGCCTGCCTGAAGACGGCGATGGACGAGAACATCGAGCGGCTGCGCGGGGCGATCGAGGCCAGCCGGCGCCGCATCGAGGCGGTGATGGCCGCGATCCGCGAGCAAGTGTCGGACGCAAACCCCTATACGGCATCCGGCCGCCTCGGCCATCGGGCGACCTCGATCGGAACCAACATTCGCGCCTGAGGCGCGATCAGCAGGTGTCAGTCTGGAGTTCTGCGGTGTCGATCAACAGCGCCAGCTATATCGCCTACAGCTCCCTGATGGCGACCCAGGTGCAGATGACGGTGGCGTCGTCGAACATCGCCAACGCCGACACCAAAGGCTACACCGAGGAGACCGCCAACCAGGCGTCGACCGTGACCGGCGGCGCCGGCGCCGGGGTCAGCATCACCGGCATCACCAGCACCGTGGACAAGCTGTTGATGAGGTCGCTGGTCGGGGCGGCGTCCACGGTGGGCAGCGCCAACAGCCTCAACACCTACCTCAACCAGCTACAGCAGCTCTACGGCAGCACCGGCAGCGCCAGCAGCTCCGGCACCTCGCTCGGCAACAACCTGGCCGCGCTGGAAACCGCGCTGTCGTCGCTGGCGAGCGATCCCGGCAGCGCCACCCAGCAGGCCAATGTGGTGGCGGCGCTGAAGACGGTGGCTGCGCAGCTCAACCAGACCTCGAACGGCATCCAGACTTTGCGCGGCAACGCCGACCAGGACATCGGCGCCGCGGTCAAGGACGTCAATCAGCAGCTGCAGACCATCGCCGGCCTGAACACCCAGATCGTCCAGGCCCAGGCATCGGGGCAGTCGACCGCGAACCTCGTCGACCAGCGCAACACCGCGCTGCAGGATATCGCCGCGAAGCTGGATGTCAGCTACTTCACGGCGCCGAACGGCAGCCTGCAGGTCTACACCGCCTCGGGGCAGGCGCTGGTCGATACGTCGGCGCACACGCTGAGCTATACGCCGGCCGCGTCGGTGACCGCGAGCACGACCTACAGCGCAACGCCGCCGAGCGGCTTCAGCGGCATCACGCTCAACGGCCAGGACATCACGACGCAGATCAAGTCCGGCTCGATCGGAGCGCTGATCAGCCTGCGGGACAGCGTGCTGCCGGGGGCGCAGTCGCAACTCGACCAGCTCGCCGCCACGCTGGAAAGCACGCTGAACGCGGTTCACAACCAGGGCACCGCGCTGCCGCCGCCGTCGACGCTGACGGGCAGCGCCAGCGTCAGCGCGTCCACGCCGCTGTCGCCGATGACCGGCACGGTGCGGCTCGCGGTCACCACCAGTTCCGGCAACCTCGTGTCCTCGACCGATCTCAACCTCGCGACGATCCCGTCGTCGGGGCCGACCCCGACCATCGGCGACCTCGTCACCGCCATCAACGCCACGACTGCGAGCTCGGGCGTGTCGGCGGCGATCACCAACGGCCATCTGGTGCTGAGCACGGCGACCAGTGGTGACGGCGTCGCCATCAACCAGATGACGAGTTCGATCGGCAGCGGCAATGCAGGCTTCTCCGCGTATTTCGGCCTCAACGACCTGTTGACCGGCACGGGCGCGTCCAACCTCGCGGTGCGCAGCGACATTTCGGCCAATCCCGGCCTGCTCGCCACGTCCACGCTGGATTCTTCGGCGTCGCCGACCGCCGGCAAGCAGGTGCTGCCGTCGGGATCGGCCACGGTTGCCAACAATCTCTACAATGCCCTGACCGGAACGACGGCATTCTCCGCCGTCGCCGGGCTCGGGGCGACCAGCACCTCGTTCGCGAGCTATGCCGCCGACATCACCGCCAGCGTCGCGAGCCAGGCCTCGCAGGCCTCGGCGAACGCCACCAGCCAGCAGAGCATGCAGTCGGCTTTCCAGTCGACCATGTCGTCGGAGTCGGGGGTCAATCTCGACCAGGAGACGGCGCGGCTCAGCACGCTGCAGAACCAGTACACCGCGTCCGCCGAGCTGCTGCAGGTCATCAACCAGATGTTCTCGGCGCTGATGAGCTCGGTGCAGGCGGCGGCGGCGTAAGGAGCGCGTGACATGACCATGCGGGTGGCGACGTTCCCGCTCAGCGACCAGATGATCACCGCCGCGCTGCGCACGCAGAGCGTGATGGCGACCGATCAGCTCGAGGAGGCTTCCGGCGTCAGCGCGCAGGACTACGGCGACCTCGGCGCCACGTCCAAGCAGGTCATCAACCTGCAGATCTCGGTGTCGCGCTCGGAGGCCTATTCCACGGCGGCCACCGCCGCCGACAGCAAGGCGCAGGTGATGTATTCGGCGGTCACCTCGATCTCCAGCCTGCTGACCCAGTTCCGCTCGACCCTGACGGCGGCCTCGAACACGGCCAACACCAACGCCACTACGGTGGCCCAGACCGCGCAGCAGCTGCTGTCGGAGATGGGCTCGCTGCTGAACACCCAGTATGGCGGCGAATATCTGTTCGGCGGCTCCGACACCACGACGCCGCCGGTCGACGTGTCGACCACGGCCTATCCGCCGGTGTCGGCGTCGACGCCGAGCACCAGCTACTACCAGGGCAATGACCAGGCGGCTTCCGTGCGGGTCTCCGAAACCCAGACGGTGACCTACGGGGTGACGGCGGACAACACCGCGTTCGAACAGGGACTGAGGGCGCTCAATCTCGTCGCCAACAACGCGCCGCTGTCGTCGGCCAATCTCACCGCGGCGCTGAACCTGACCATCAGCGCCGTGAGCGCGACCTCCGCCGTGCAGGCGCAGCTCGGGCTGGCGTCATCGGCGATGCAGACCGCGAGCGCCACCCAGAGCGAGTACCAGACCTACGCCAAGTCGCTCGGCGACAACCTGACCGGCGTCGACGTCGCCGCGGTGACCGCGCAGCTCTCGGTCTACCAGGCCCAGCTGACGGCCTCCTACTCGGCGATCGCCAAGATCCAGGGGCTCAATCTTGCCAGCTACCTGCACTGAGGAGCGGGGCCGCGGCGGCACTCCTTAGGTGATTGATTTATTAATGTTTTATTATTTCTCGCCCGAATCACGCAACGCATCCCGAAGATGACAGAGACTGGGAGGTGCAAGCCGTGACGGTAACCCCTTGATGATCGGGGGCGCGTAGGTGAAACTCCCTGCGCCAAATTGGCGCAAGGGGAACCCGGGATGAGACATCCTGTCGATGTGGCTGCGATGTTCGGCAGTCTGTGGCTGCTGGCGGCCATGGTGATTGACGCCGCGACGCCGCCGGAATTGACCGTGTACATGATCGGTGCGGCCATCGCCCCGGCGACGGTGATCGCCGCCGTTCTCTATTGGCTGCGTGTTCCCCGGATCGACTTTGCCGTGTCGTTCGCGACGCTATGGCTCATCACCGCGATGGTGCTCGAGCTGATCACGCCGAAGCCCTTGTCGCCGCTGGCGATGTTCATCGCCATCGCGCCGTCGCTGATCGTCGGGGTCGTGATCAATGTGGTGCTGCTGCGCGAGCGCAGCCGCTCCCAGCGGGTGGGCGCGAGTCAGGCCTAAGGCAGGTCGACAGCTGGCCCGCACCGCATCGGGCGAACGAAACGCCTCGTGACGTCTGTCATCGTGCGCGCCTGCAACTTTGTCTCGCATGTCGGGGTGGCCTGGGACATAGTCGGCCTGCCGGTGTGGTGGCAATGCAAGGCGCGGATCGGCCGATGGATCGAAGCCCCGTCCTCATAGACCTGGCACTTCAGGGCGGCGGCTCGCATGGCGCGTTCACATGGGGCGTCCTCGATCGCCTGCTCGACGAACCCTGGTTTCAGATCGCGGGCATCTCCGGAACATCGGCAGGAGCGATGAACGCGGCCGTGCTGGTCGACGGTTGGACCGCAGGCGGCGCCGACGGCGCCCGCGCGGCCCTCGAGACATATTGGCGCAGCGTGTCGCGCGCCGCGGCATTCAGCCCGCTGCAACGCTCGCTGCTCGACCGCCTCATGGGCCGCTGGTCGCTCGATACCTCTCCCGCCTATCTCTTCACCGACCTGATGTCGCGGCTGCTGTCGCCCTATGATCTCAATCCGCTCGGCTTCAATCCGCTACGTGACATCCTCGCCGAGAGCATCGATTTCGGGCGCCTCGCCCGCGCGCCGATCAAGCTGTTCGTCACCGCGACGCGGGTTCGGACCGGCCGCGGTCGCATCTTCCGCAACGCCGAGATCACCGCGGACGTGCTGCTCGCATCGGCCTGCCTGCCGACCATGTTTCCGGCGATCGAGATCGATGGCGAGCCCTATTGGGACGGCGGCTTCGCGGGTAACCCCACGATCACACCGCTCGTCCGTGAGACGGATGCGCAGGATACCGTTCTCGTGCAGATCAACCCGACCGAGCGTCTGGAGGCGCCGCGCTCCGCTGCCGATATCCTCAATCGCCTCAACGAGGTGTCCTTCAATTCGCCGCTGGCGAAGGAACTGCGGATGATTGCGCTGCTGCGGCAGGTGGTCGACCCCGGCACGGGAGAGGGCGCGCGCTGGGCGCAGATGAAGACGCATCGCATCAAGAGCGACATGCTCGCGACATTCGGCGCCTCCTCCAAGCTCAACGCCGAATGGGCGTTCATCGCCAAGCTGCATGAAGAGGGGCGGCGCGCCGCCGGCGAATTTCTCGACGCCCACGGCGCCGATCTCGGCGAGCGCTCCACGGCCGATCTCGACATCCTGCTGGCGGAGTGCTGAGGCCATGGGGCTGCTCGGCATCCTGGTCGGGCTCGGCCTTTTGATCGGGCTCGCGTTCCGCGGCTGGAGCGTGCTGCTGCTGGCGCCGCTGTGCGCCCTGGTCGCCGCCGCCTTCGGCGGAGCGCCGCTGCTCGCCAACTGGACGCAAGTGTTCATGGTCAGTGCGGCCGGCTTTCTCGCGCAATTCTTTCCGATCTTTCTGCTCGGTGCAGTGTTCGGCAAGCTGATGGACGACAGCGGCGCGGTCGCCGCCGTGGCCGGCTTCATCAGCGAGCGCCTCGGCGAACGGCGGGTGATGCTCGCTGTCGTGCTCGCCGGCGCGCTGGTCACCTATGGCGGCGTCAGCCTGTTCGTCGCGTTCTTCGTCATCGTGCCGATGGCGCAGTCGCTGTTCTGCGCGGCCGGCATCCCGCGCCGCCTCGTGCCGGCCGCGGTCATCCTCGGCACCTCGACCTTCACCATGTCGGCGCTGCCGGGCACGCCGTCGATCCAGAACGCCATCCCCATGCCGTTCTTCGGCACCACGCCGTTTGCGGCGCCCGGCCTCGGCGTCATCGCCGCGGCCATCATGCTCGGCGTCGGCTTGTGGTGGCTTTCCCGCGCCGAGCGCGCGGCGCGGCGCGCCGGCGAGGGCTATGGCGACGCGCCGGCAGTCGCCGCCGGCAACGCTGTCGACGACGAACTGGTGCGCGAGCGCGCGACGACGGCGCGCGAGTTCGATCCTGCGGAGATCCGCCACGGCCATCACAGCGACGCCACGGTGCCGGTGCTCAACGCCGTGCTGCCGCTGATCGTCGTCGTCGCCGTCAATCTCGTGATGTCGTTGCTGGTGCTGCCGCGGCTCGACGTCGCTTATCTCGCGGAAGAGCGCTGGGGCGGTACGTCGCTCGCCGCTGTCGCCGGCGTGTGGTCGGTCGTCGTCGCGCTCGCGGCCGCCATCATCACCGTCATCGCCTGCAACTGGAAACGCCTGCCGGCGCTGCGGCGGACCATGGACGCCGGCGCCAACGCCTCGGTGCTGCCGGCCTTGAGTGTCGCGAGCCTCGTCGGCTTCGGCGCCGTCGTTGCGGCGCTGCCTGCGTTCGCCATGGTGCGCGATGCCGTGCTCGGCATCGAGGGCGGTCCGCTGGTGTCGCTCGCCGTCGCCACGAACCTGCTGGCGGCGCTGACCGGCTCCGCCTCCGGCGGCCTGACCATCGCGCTCGACGCGCTGGGCCAGACCTACATGGACATCGCCGCGCGCACCGGCATCGATCCCGGCCTGATGCACCGCGTTGCGGTGATCGGCTCAGGCACGCTCGACATCCTGCCGCACAACGGCGCCGTCGTCAGCCTGCTCGCGATCTGCGGCCTGACCCACCGCGACAGCTACAGTGACATCGTCATGGTCGGCATCGTCAGTTCGATCGGGGCGCTCGTTGCGGTGATCGCCCTCGGCAGCGCGGTCGGGTCGTTTTGACGTCGATTTGAAACGGCCATGGGAACGCGGGGCGAAGCTTGCCGGGTTACGGCAGAAGCCGGTCGTACGTCAGATCGAACCGGCGCTGGTCGGAGGTGCGCAGCGTCAGGGCGCTGCGGCCTGGCGTGGGCGCGAACATGTGGAGGTCCGTGATGGCCAGGTCGCGCGCGGAGCGGCCGGCGATTTCGATGATGCGGTCGCCGCGACGCAGGCCAGCCCGCTCGGCGGCGGTACCGCTCAGGATATCGATTACTTCGAATGCGTCGTGATCCGGTTTGTCGACGACCGCGCCGGTGCCGTACAAGGTCGTCGCGTGCGGGCGATCAGTAGCTGGTTCGAAATGTGCGCGCCCCGACGGGCGGTCGATGGTGACGATGAAGCGGGAAAGCACCCCGTGACCGATCACCCCTGCGGCATGGGCGAGCGGCGAGCGCCCCAGGATCGAATTGCCGGGGTCGACGCCTGTGATCAGGGGCATAGGCAAGCTGAACGAGCCGATGCGGAATTGCCTTCCAAACCCGAGCCGCATGTAAGCGCGGCCGCCGATCCCGCCCGCCGCCAGAAAGTGCAGCGTCGCGCCGGTAAACGGTCGGTGGTCTCGCTGGAATTTTTCCATCAGGACGACCTGGCCGCCCGCTCCGGTGTCGATGACGAAGTCGCCGGCGATGCCGTCGAGCTCGGCGGCGATCGACGGATGGCTGAGGCCGTCCGGAGACATGGCGAGGCCGAGCGGGAGCGTGAACTGCGTCGATGGCGGTCGAAATCCCGGCGCATTCAGTGTCAGGATGCGTCGCGCGTAGTCGATGGTGACGGCGTAGTGAGCGAGCAGTTCGGCGCCGATGAGGCCGGCGAGCCGCGGCCGGGATCCTCGGTCGACGATGGTGTTGGGGATGTCGAGAATCTGGGCCGTCTGTTGTTCGAGCGTTGCCGCGCCCACCGTGATGCGGCCGATCTTCACGATCTCGACGTGATGGACCTTCGCGCCGACGCCCCCGACCTGCGCGGTTCGCAGCGACTGCGTCTTGATGCCGCTGGCTACCTCGGGCGTCATCGCGAGTTGCGCGCCGGTATCGAACAGGAACGGTTTCGCTGGGCCGCCGTCGATCGACACCGGGATGATGATGCGACTGCCTTCGAGCGCAAATGGAATCTCGTTCGGTTGCGCCAGGTTGGTGGCGTTACCGGACAGTGAGGGGGCGATCTTTGCGGCCGGCCGGATACCGAGCTCGCGTTCGAGAGCGCCTGGAGGCGGCGACAGATCCTCGGGCCTGCTCTCGGCACGGGCCGGAGAGGCGCTTAGCGCGACCAGGAGAAGCGCTGTCCAGCGCGCGGCAATGAAAATTGGTCTTCGGCAGAGGAGCTGCCGTCGGACGTTATTACCGTGGTGCATGGGGCAAGAAAAAACCGGAACGTGATCGGGCAATGCTTGGCGGGAAAGGGATCGGGTCTATCAATGGTAGACGACTGACGATGGTGAAACCCGCAACACGGCCTGGCGCCGAAAGCATCTGCCTCCGCGGCTGCGTGTCGATCTCTGATCAATGTCTCAGGAGGGAGAATGGTGCTGCCAGACAGGATTGAACTGTCGACCTCTTCATTACCAATGAAGTGCTCTACCACTGAGCTACGGCAGCACGTCCGGCGCGGGAATCTGCCTTGGCAGGCCGCTCGGCGGGGCGACCTTTGCCACATGCCATGCGGCGGCGCAAGCGTCTGGGTGCATGGAAACGGTCATCCACACCCGGCTTTTTGTCCGTCGGCCGTTCCGGCGGTGGAAATCGGCGGGTTTCCCGCCGATTTGGTGCAGGAACCGGCTGGTCGGGGCGTCAGGCCGGCGCTCCGGCCTGCTTGAGCCGGGCGAGTTCCGGGCCGATCCGGGCGGTCATGGCGGCGTTGAGCGCCTCCAGCGCCTTGAACGGGCGGATCAGCACCTCGAACTCGACCATCCGGCCGTCGGCGCCGAATTTGATCAGGTCGAGGCCCTTGAGGTCGAAGCGGTCGACCTTGGCGCTGAACTCCAGGGCGACGTCGTGGGTGCCGGCCACGAACGTCCGATGGTATTGAAAATCCTGGAAAATCTGCACCACGGCGCTGAGCACCAGCATGGTGGCGGGCTTGCCCGGGATCGGGGTATGGACGACCGGCGAGCGAAACACGATTCGCTCGGCGAGCAGCGGCGAAAGATCGGCCGGATCACCGCTGGCGACGAAACGGTGCCAGCCGTCCAGCGTGCGCTGCGGCTGCTCGGCGAGGGCATTGAGGGTCATGGACGCGGCCTCCTGACGATCCCGGCGGGATGGATTATCTCTGGCGGATGATTTCGGGAGCGCCACTCTGCCATTGCTGGGCGTGCCGGATGAAGAGGTTCTGAATGTCCGACGACCCAAAACGGCGTGAACGTCTCGGCGCCGCGCTCCGCGAAAATCTCAAGCGCCGCAAGGCCCAGGCGCGCGGGCGCGCTCAGGAGGGCCGAGAGGCCTCTGCGGACCCCGCGCGGGAACCGGATGTTCCGTCCGATGAAGGCGCGGGCGGAGAGGGGGACAAAGCCTGAGGGGCCGGGCTTGGAAGGCGGTCGGATTCTTCAAGCCTTTGTTGAAGCGGGCGGATTTATGGGTTTTCTCCGTCGTGCCCGGCACAACGCCACGGCTGTCCGGGTTCGTTCTCAGCGCGGGCCGCACCCACTTCGTTATTGCCGGGCGAAGACCCGGCAATCCAGCTTCCTCGTGCGACGCTTTAAGCTGGATCACCGGGTCTCGGCGCTGGCGCGCCGGCCCGGTGATGACGCCGAGAATATGGAGCCGCATTGTGTCCTACAGGACGCACCCCCGGCCGATCCGACTTTCGCCGTAATGGCCTGTGATCACTGTTTTTTCGGGGGCGGGCAGAATTCTCTGGAAAGCTTTTGCAATGCCGCTCCCATGCGCTTAAGTCAGCGCGTGCAGCAACACAGCAGGGGGCGGCATGGATCGCATTCGTATTGTCGGTGGGAATAAGCTCAACGGCACCATTTCGATTTCCGGAGCCAAGAACGCTGCCCTGCCGCTGATGACCGCGGCCCTGCTGACCGACGAGACCCTGATCCTCGACAACGTGCCGCGCCTCGCCGACGTTGCCCTCCTGCAGCGCATCCTCGGCAACCACGGCGTCGACATCATGAGCGCCGGCAAGCGCCCGGGCGATCGCGCGTACCAGGGCCAGACCCTGCACATTTCCGCGGCCAACATCATCGACACCACCGCGCCTTATGAGCTGGTGTCGCGCATGCGCGCCAGCTTCTGGGTGATCGCGCCTCTGATCGCCCGCATGGGCGAGGCGAAGGTGTCGCTGCCCGGCGGCTGCGCCATCGGCACCCGCCCGGTCGACCTCCTGATCCTGGCGCTGGAGAAGCTCGGCGCCGACATCCAGATCGACGGCGGCTATGTCATCGCCAAGGCGCCGAACGGCCTCACCGGCGCCGAGATCGAATTCCCGAAGGTCACCGTCAGCGGCACCCATGTGGCGCTGATGGCGGCGACGCTGGCCAAGGGCACGACTGTCATCAGCAATGCCGCGCGCGAGCCGGAGATCGTCGACGTCGCCGACTGCCTCAACAAGATGGGCGCGAAGATCAGCGGTGCGGGCACCTCGCGCATCGTCATCGAGGGCGTGGCGAAGCTGCATGGCGCGCGCCATGAGGTGCTGCCCGACCGCATCGAGACCGGCACCTATGCCATGGCGGTCGCCATGACCGGCGGCGACGTGCTGCTGGCCGGCGCCCGGCCGGAGCTGCTGCAGTCGGCGCTCGACGTGCTGACCGAGGCCGGCGCGGTCGTTACCCCGACCAATGAAGGCATCCGCATCGCCCGCAACGGCGCCGGCATCAACCCGGTGACGGTCTCGACCGCGCCGTTCCCGGGCTTCCCGACCGACCTGCAGGCGCAGCTGATGGCGCTGATGACCCGCGCCAAGGGCCGCTCGCAGCTCACCGAGACCATCTTCGAAAACCGCTTCATGCATGTGCAGGAGCTGGCGCGGTTCGGCGCCCGCATCCATCTCGACGGCGAGACCGCCACCATCGAGGGCATCGACAAGCTGCGCGGCGCGCCCGTGATGGCGACCGACCTGCGCGCCTCGGTGTCGCTGGTGATCGCGGCGCTGGCGGCGGAAGGCGAGACCATGGTCAACCGCGTCTACCACCTCGACCGCGGCTTCGAGCGGCTCGAGGACAAGCTGTCGGCGTGCGGGGCGACCATCGAGCGGATCAGCGGCTGAGACGGCGGGTGGGGGGCATGGCGCAGGCGACGGCACGGCGGAAACTGGCGGCGCTCGACGCCGACGATCTCTGCGTCATTTCCGCCCACGTCCAGGATGCCCGCGTTGCGGTCGGCGACATCGTCTGGCGGCCGCGCGACAAGCGCCTCGTCATCGGCATGCGCCGCCTCGACTGGGACCAGGCGCTGGATGGCGTGCCGCAGGCGAGCCGCCTGATCTCGGCGCTGCGGTTCGACCGGGTGCTGGCCTGCAAGGCCCGCAAGATCGACCTCGCCGCGCCGCAGACCGTGCTTGACCTGATCGGCATCGAGTTCTTTCCGGGCAGTCCGCCCTCGGGCAGCGCGTTGCTGCTGTTTTCCGGCGGCGGGGCGTTGCGGCTGGAGCTGGAGTGTCTGGAGTGCGAGCTCGCCGACCTCGGTCTCGACGCCGACGCCCTTGGAGAGGCTGCGCCGCCGCTCGGCCCGATCGGTTCCCCGGAGCCGCCCCTCGACCAGGGGTGATCAAGGGGTTGCCAAGTCATTGTCAAGGCATTGCCAAGGGGCGACCAAGGGTTGACGCCGCCGGACCGGCACGCCATTGAGCAGGAGCCCCGGGGCATTTTCTGGGCCCCGCGACGGGCGTGACGTTTCCGGAACATTTTCATGCCGATCCGCATCGACAGCCGCAGCGCCGACTTCACCGGGCGCTTCCAAGCCTTCCTCTCGGTCAAGCGCGAGGTTGCCGCCGACATCGAGGCGGCGGTGCGCGCGATCGTCGGTGACGTCGTCGCCCGCGGTGACACCGCGCTGCTCGAGGCCACCGCGAAATTCGACCGCCTCTCCCTCAACGCCGCGGGCCTGCGGGTGACCGCGGCCGAGATCGACGCTGCCGTCAAGGCGTGCGATCCCGCGACCGTCGAGGCGCTGACCTTGGCGCGCGACCGCATCGAGACCTTCCACCGCCGCCAGCTGCCGAAGGACGACCGCTTCACCGACGCGCTCGGGGTCGAGCTCGGCCATCGCTGGACCGCGATCGAGGCCGTCGGCCTCTATGTGCCGGGCGGCACCGCCGCCTACCCGTCCTCGGTGCTGATGAACGCGGTGCCGGCCAAGGTCGCCGGCGTCGATCGCGTGGTGATGGTGGTGCCGGCGCCCGACGGCAAGCTCAACCCGCTGGTGCTCGCGGCCGCCGATCTCGGCGGCGTCTCCGAGATCTACCGCGTCGGCGGCGCCCAGGCGGTGGCCGCGCTGGCCTATGGCACCGCGACCATCGCCCCGGTGGCGAAGATCGTCGGCCCGGGCAATGCCTATGTCGCCGCAGCCAAGCGGCTGGTGTTCGGCAAGGTCGGCATCGACATGATCGCCGGCCCGTCCGAGGTGCTGGTGATCGCCGACGGCACCGCCAATGCCGACTGGATCGCGGCCGACCTTCTGGCCCAGGCCGAGCACGACGCCAATGCGCAGTCGATCCTGATCACCGACGACAAGGGCCTCGCCGACCGGGTGATCGCGGCCGTCGAAGGCCAGCTCGCGACACTGCCGCGGGCCGAGATCGCGCGCGCGTCCTGGGTCGACTATGGCGCGGTGATCGAGGTCGCATCCCTCGACGACGCGGTGCCGCTGGCGAACGCCATCGCCGCCGAGCACCTCGAAATCATGACCGCCGACCCCGAGGCGCTCGCCGCGCGCATCCGCAATGCCGGCGCGATCTTCCTCGGCGGCCATACCCCGGAGGCGATCGGCGACTACGTCGGCGGCTCCAACCATGTGCTGCCCACCGCCCGCTCGGCGCGGTTCTCCTCCGGGCTCGGCGTGCTTGACTTCATGAAGCGGACGTCGATCCTGCGTTGTGGCCCGGATCAACTGCGCGCGCTGGGTCCGGCCGCGATGACCCTCGGCAAGGCCGAGGGCCTCGACGCCCATGCGCGCTCGGTCGGACTGCGCCTCAACCTGCGATGAAACACCCGCCCGCCCCGGACGACGGCCAGAAGCGAATCGTCGCGGTCACGCTCGACGAGGAGTCGATCGGCCGCTCCGGGCCGGACATCGAGCACGAGCGGGCGATCGCGATCTACGACCTCGTCGAGAAGAACCTGTTCGCGCCGGAGGGTGTGGACGGCGGGCCGTTCACGCTGCATCTCGGCATCACCGGCAACCGCCTGATGTTCGACATCCGCCGCGAGGACGCGAGCCCGGTGGTGGTGCACCTGTTGTCGCTGACGCCCTTTCGCCGCATCGTGAAGGACTACTTCATGATCTGCGACAGCTACTACCACGCCATCCGCACCGCGACGCCCGACAAGATCGAGGCCATCGACATGGGCCGCCGCGGCATCCACGACGAAGGCTCGCGCACGCTGATGGAGCGGCTGGACGGCAAGGTGCGGATCGATTTCGAGACCGCGCGCCGCCTGTTCACCCTGATCTCCGTCTTGCACTGGAAGGGGTGAGGCGTTGACGGGCGCACCGCCACGCGGACGCCACCCGCAGGCCGTGCTGTTCTCATGCGGGCTGAACAGCGTGCGCTCGCCGATGGCCGAAGGCCTGCTGCAGGGCATGTTCCCGAGCACCCTCTATGTCCGCTCCGCCGGGGTGAAGAAGGGCGAGCTCGACCCGTTCGCCGTCGCGGTGATGCAGGAGATGGGCCGCGACATCTCCCGCCACAAGCCGCAGACCTTCGAGGAGCTGGAGGACTGGGAGGGGCTGAACTTCGACCTGATCATCACCCTGTCGCCGGAGGCCCACCACAAGGCGCTGGAACTCACCCACACTATCGCCGCCGACGTCGAGTACTGGCCGACCCCCGATCCCACCGACACCGAGGGCAGCCGCGAACAGCGCCTGCAGGCCTACCGCGACGTCTGCGATGGCCTCCTGGTCCGCATCCGCCGCCGCTTCGGCAGCACCGGCCGGGGCCAGGCGTAGGGGGCGGGGAGGCGCACAGGACCGGGAAGGCGGAGGGCAGGTGGGCGAAGCGGGAGATCTGTCACCCTTCGAGGCTCGCTTTGCTCGCACCTCTGAGTCTGACTGGCAAAGGAACCACCGACTTTAGTGTTTGTCGTCGCCGGGCTTGTCCCGGCGACCCCGGCAAGGGAGGCACTGCGTCCCTGAGCGGGGTGGCCGGGACGAGCCCGGCCACGACAGAGAAAAACGGAAAACGCCGTCTTTGACGTGCTTGACGCCGTTTCAAGTCAGACACTCAGGATGATGGTGTTCCTGGCCTTCCGCCGCCCCCAGTCCCGGTTGTGGAACGTCCCCCGTTCCGATAATTTCCGCGCGCCATTCAAGTCCGTGGGCGTCGACCTCGCGGCATTCCCCTCGTTCGGAACAGATCCCGCCGCATGTTAGGCCGTCCCAAGCTCGTTCTCGCATCCGGTTCGCCCCGCCGTCTCGGTCTGCTCAACCAGGCCGGCATCGAGCCCGACACGTTGCGTCCCGCCGATGTCGACGAGACCCCGACCAAGGGCGAGCTGCCGCGCTCCTGCGCCACCCGTCTTGCCCGCGCCAAGGCGGAGGCGGCGCTCAAATCCGTGAAGCTCGACGATGAGCTGCGCGGCGCCTACATCCTCGCCGCCGACACCGTAGTGGCGGTGGGCCGCCGCATCCTGCCCAAGGCCGAGCTGGTGGACGAGGCCTCGCAGTGCCTGCGGCTGCTGTCGGGCCGCAATCATCGCGTCTACACCGCGATCTGCATCGTCACGCCGAAGGAGGCGTTCCGCCAGCGCCTGGTGGAGACGCGGGTGCGCTTCAAGCGCCTCAATGAGGACGACATCCAGACCTACATCGGCTCCGGTGAATGGCGCGGCAAGGCCGGCGGCTACGCGGTGCAGGGCATCGCCGGCTCGTTCGTGGTCAAGCTGGTCGGCTCCTACACCAATGTGGTCGGCCTGCCGCTCTACGAGACGGTCTCGCTGCTGGGCGGCGAGGGATACCCGATCCGCCACGGATGGTTGAATGCCTCCTGACGACACGCCGCGGCCGCTGAAAAAGAAAGGCTGCCCGATCTGCGGCAAGCCGGTGGTGCCGGAGGCCGCGCCGTTCTGCTCCGAGCGCTGCCGCAAGATCGATCTCGGCCGCTGGCTGTCGGGCTCCTATGTCATCGCCGGCGACGACAACGACGACGAAGCCGACAGCATGCCGCGCGACTGACGCGCTGCATTGCTTTTCCAAAATCGGCTCGCCACACTCCCCAAAAAAACGAGGCCCGGACCTCGGAGGATCAGGGAGGAGGGACGCGATGCTCGATCGCCGTGGTTTCCTGTGCGCGGCCGCCGCAGCGCCGTTGCTCGCAGCGTCGCGGGCACGCGCCGCAGACTGGCCGACGCGGCCGGTGCGGCTGATCATTCCGTTCACGCCCGCCGGCGCCACCGACGTGATCGGCCGCCTGCTCGCCAATCGTCTCTCCGAGGTGTGGGGCCAGCAGGTCATCGTCGAGAACAAGCCCGGCGCCGGCGCCAACATCGGCAGCGAGGCGGCGGCGCGCGCCGAGCCCGACGGCTACACGCTGGTGATCATGTCGGTGCCGCTGGCGGTGAACCGCTTCCTCTACGCCTCGCTGAGCTACGATCCGGTCAAGGATTTCGCGCCGGTGTCGCTGCTGGTGCTGCAGCCCAACATCATGGCGGCGAGCAACGTGCTGCCGGTGAAGTCGGTGGCCGAGTTCATCGCCTACTGCAAAGCCAACGAGGGCAAGGTCAGCTACGCCTCGTCCGGCAACGGCACCTCGCTGCATCTGTGCGGCGAGTTGTTCAAGCGCATGTCCGGCGTGCAGATGACCCACATTCCCTATCGCGGCGCGGCGCCGGCGATGAACGATGTCATCCCCGGCCGGGTCGACATCATCTTCGACAATGTCTCCTCGATCCTGCCCCATGTGCGCTCGGGCAGCGTGCGCGGCCTCGCCGCCACCACGGCGCGGCGCATCCGCGCGGCGCCGGAGCTGCCGACCATCGCGGAAGCCGGCGTGCCGGGCTTCGACGTCTCGTCCTGGTTCGCGCTCTACGCCCCGGCGAGGACCCCGCCGGACATCCTGGCGCGGGTCAACCGCGACACCGTGGCGGCGCTACAGCACGCCGCGGTGAAGCCGCGGCTCGAGGACCTCGGCGCCGAAATCGTCGGCTCGACCCCGGAGGCGCTGGCCGCCCACCTGCAGGCCGAGATGGACAAATGGGGCCCGGTGATCCGCGACGCCCGGATCCGGATCGACAACTAAAGGCCGGTTTTCCGGGCCTGGCCGGGCCGGCGGCAAGAAACCGTGCCCGGCCAAGGTCTTGCGGGGAGGCGGCGGCTGGGGACCATGACCATTTTTTGTCAGTCCCCGACTGGACAGGGCGGGTCCGGCTCTCTATAAACCGCCCCGCTTCCCGGCTTTCGTCCGGGCAAGTCGCCCAGGTAGCTCAGTTGGTAGAGCATGCGACTGAAAATCGCAGTGTCGGTGGTTCGATTCCGCCCCTGGGCACCATTCCTGAACAGATTTACGAACCACGGGCGTGGGTTGGCCGTTTGGCCCGAGGGTGGCCCGGATATTGTCATTCGAGCCGATGATGCGGATGGTGGTGTCGGACACGACGATCGCATCCACGATGGCGCTGAGGTAGGCCTTGCGGGCCGCGACATCACCGGACACGAGTTGTTCGCGCATCAAGCGAGTGAAGCGGTCGATGGCGAGGGGATCAATCTCGATCGGGAGCGCGCTGGACTTCTTGGCATAATCGAGGGCTTCAAGGGCGCGATCCTTTGTGGCCTTCAGTGCGGCCACACGTTCCCTGAGCGTCGGATCGGTACCGTCGATGGTGCCGGCCTCGATCGACGCGTAGAGGCGCGACAGCCGTTCCCCGGCGTCGGCAACCTGGCGGGCCAGATCGACCAGACGGCGGTCGGCGGAGGCCTGACGGTCGTCACGGCGGGCCTTGAGGGTCATCAGGATAGCGGTGACCCGCTCGGGCTGCAGGAGCTGATCCAGCAGGGCCTCGACGACGAGCTTTTCGATGACGGGCCGGGGGATCTTGCGGTTGCTGCAGGAGGCGCCATCGTCGTGCTTGTGCCGCCCCTGTTTGATGGCCTGGACGCACTTGTAATAGTTGTAGACGACACCAGTCCGGGAGGTGCCGGTGGCAGTGGTCAGGGCGCAGGATTTGACGCAGTCGCAGCGGACGAGGCCGCCGAGCAATGACGGCGCCGAGGCGAGCCGAGGGCCCTTGGACTGGGGCTTTCGGGAGACTAGAAGGGCTTGCACGGCATCAAACGTCGCCCGGTCGATAATCTCCGGCACGTCGTACTCGATGATGTCCGTATTCTTCTTGCGCTCTCCGAGTTTGCGATCGTACTCGTTGAAACGGCGCGAACCGGTATAGGTTTCGCGCGTCAGCAACTCATGGACGGTGCCCGTGCCGAACAACGATCCCTTGCGGGTCCGGTAACCCCGTTCGTTGAGCCACATCGAGATCTTCTTGGTACCGAGGGGACCGCTGGTCCCGTCACCGTTTCTGGCCAGATTGAACGCCAGTTTGACGACTTCGGATTCGACCGGCTGGACCGCCAGCTTCTTCTTCTGCTTGTTGCCGACGATGTCGGAATCCACCGACATATACCCATAGGGGATATTCCCGCCATTGGAGTACCCGAGGCGCGCATTAGCCAACATCGTTCGCGTGGTGGCCCGCGACGTCTCCTTGGACTGATACTCGTTGACGATGCCGATGAACTTGCGAAACATGTCGCCGGTATCGTCATTGGCCAGCGGCTCGGCATGCGAGATCAGTTCGACGCGGTGCTTGCGCAGGGTCTGAACCGTCAGTTCCTGCTCGACCTGATTCCGAAAGGCGCGCGAGAACGAATATACCAGAATCGCATCGACCGTTCGCGTGCCGTCGGTGGCCCGCGCGATCATTTCCTCGAAGCCGGAGCGCTTCATGTTGGTGCCGGTTTCGCCCTCGTCGCGGAAGATGCCGACGATGTTGTCGCCGTCGCGCTTGCTCTTCGCCACCAGCTGCGCGATCTGATCCTCGCTGCTCAACAGGTTCTGTGCCTGGGCCAGTGTCGAGACGCGGCTGTAGATCAGGACATTGCGTGGCCTCGGCTCTACGGCGTTGGCGGACGTTTCTGCGGATTGAAGATTCTTGCGGGCCATCGATGACATCCTCACGCGATACAGAAGAAAGAGTCTATCCGTGCAGTGGAATCAGGGGAAGCAATTCTTCGCCTAACTCCGCTGCACGGTTAAGGAGGGGCGATTACGATCGCTGGTTTGCGATCACACTCCACCGCGCCCGGAATGCTTCCCACAGCATCTCCTTGTGGTGAGACAGCAAGAGCTCAAATGCCTGATGCGCGCCGTGGGGGATGCGGCGGAAGCCTTCGATGAACATGTCGTGACGCTGATCCTCGGTGAGATCGCGCAGCTCCCGCACGGCCGGAGGCCCGCCGAGCACCTTGAAGCAGTTCTCGGGGTCGGGGTCGAATGCGGTCTTGTTGGCGATGGCATCCAGCGATTCCCGCACCAGCCAGATCGCGGCGTCAATGGCGGTGTCGGCGAAGTGCTCGACGGACATGGGAAGGATGGTTTTGGGATCGATGGGCAGGTTCTCGTCGCACATGGTTGTGGTCCTTTCGGTTGGTCAGCGTGAAGATTTGCGGGAGGGGTCGAAGACGTCGTCGAGCACCACCGAAAAGTAGCGCTCGATGGCATCGAGTTCGGCGGGCGCGATGGGGATCGGATCCGCGATCTCATTGATCACGGTCCAGAACTCAGGCTCGGACGGACGCGGGCGCGCGGACGCTTTGCGGCCTCGCTTGGCGGCCGGCCTCGTCAAGAGACCGTCCTGTGGCATTTGCGGCGTCGCGGCGCCGGCCGGCGCGCGCGGTCGCAGCCGCACTTTCGTTACGCGCGAGTTAGCCACGGTCGTACTCCACCGACCGTTCGCGCTCGCGGGCGCGTTCCTGGACGCCTGCGGCATGGTCCAGCATCGGATCGAGCGTGCAGGTCTTGACCTGCAGGCGGGACA
The DNA here is from genome assembly GCA_040756765.1 of Pseudomonadota bacterium. Taxonomy (GTDB): domain Bacteria; phylum Pseudomonadota; class Alphaproteobacteria; order Rhizobiales; family Xanthobacteraceae; genus Bradyrhizobium_A. The sequence continues at coordinate 470,233 of JBFLYG010000002.1, forward strand.
ACCGGCTGGCCAGCCAATCCAGTCGCCGCTCCGGCGTGATCGTGGCCTGCCGCCGCTCCGAGAGCGGCAAATCGAGGCGAGCTTGCGCGTCGATCTCACGCAGATCGGCTGCGATCTCAAGACGATCCCGCGCACGAGAAAATGCGACATACGCGTCGTGCCGTGTCATGGACGGACCGGCCCAAACAAACGCCTGATCCGCAGTCAGGCCTTGGGACCCGTAAATGGTGGTGCTGTAGGCGTGCCCAAGCCGGATTCTGCCGTGTTCGTCGGCAAGCTCCGAGACGCGAAACTGAGCCAGACGTCCGGCGATCTCGACATGGAGGGTGGGGTCTGGCGATTCGCGATAGTCGATATCGGTGATGGTGGCCGTGGTGCCGTTGATGACGCTGAGCCCGTCATGCCGGACCAGGAAGCGGATGTGATCGCCGGTCGCGAAAGCAAGCTGCTGGCCGTGGCCGGACGGCGTTACGGCGGCAATTTCGATATCGTCGCCCACGAGCCGCCCGTCGCGCCTCAATCGGACCCGGACCTCGTCATTGAGCGCCCGCACCTGGGCGTTGGTCTTGGCGATCAACAACACCGAAGGGTTCGACACCACGCGCTGGGTCTGTTCCCAAGCGTCCACGATGCGTGTGACGGTCGCCTTCTCGCCGGTCGCGAACGTCAGCAGACCGCGCTCCTCAAAGGCCTGCAGTCCCTGCTTGGCCCGCCCCTTGGCGAAATCAGTCACGGCCGCGCGCATCCAGGCATCACGCTGCCGCACGATGGTGTCGACGCGAGTGGTACCCGTGACGCTGGCGAGAATAGAAAGTCCTGGACCGGCGCCCAAAGCCTGCAATTGTTCGGAATCGCCCACGACGACAACCTTAGCGTGCGCCTCGGCTGCCCTCTTGACGATCGCCAGCATTTGGCGAGATGACAAAAGCCCGGCCTCGTCCACCATGAGTACCGTGTTGGCGTCGAGGAACGGCTCCTTGGTGCGGGCCAGCCAGGCGTCGGTGGCCATCGCTTCGATACCCAGGGACTGTAACTCCTTCGCAACCTTCCAGGATTGCGAGGCGCCAATTATTCGCGTTCCGGTAGAACGCGCCCCAGCGGCGCTCGCTTCACTGGAATATGCGGCCACGATCGCGGCCAACGTGGTCGTCTTTCCGGATCCCGCGGCGCCCTCTATCACCGTGATAGCGGCTGACGTCGTCGCCGTCTGCGCGGCGCGCGTTTGCTCTGCTGACAAACCATGCTCGCGGCAAAGCTGCAGCACATGCTCCGGATCAGGTGCCGCACGACGTTCGTGGACGAGACGTTCGGCAACCGTGACCAGCTCACGCTCGATTGCGATCTGCTCCCGCGTCGAATAGACCGGCTGTTGAAGGGCATCGCGGCCGAGCTCGATGACGGCGCCCGCCTCGATCAGGCGATCAACTTCCACTTCGACCCGCGCGGCGTCGGCGCCGGTCCCGACCAGGCAGCTTGCGACCGCCGCATAGAGATGCCGTTTTTCGAAAACGCTCTCGTGTTCGGTCAACCCGGCGGGGACCGCCGCCACCCGCTCGCTAATGATCGCTTCGCGCCGGGTCGGGTCGAGTTCGCGGTAGGTCCGCAGGGACTCGACGAAACGATCGACAGTCAGGAATGCCGCGGCCTCGTTGGCCCACAGTTCGAAGCGGTCGATCGTGCGTTCTTCGCTTTTGGACGAACGCGTCCCCAGCGCAATCGCTGCCGCCAGGGCAGGTGCTTCGGCGGTCGACAACCCTTCTTCGGCAATGGCCCGCTCGACTTCCTTGCGACGCCCGGAGAAGTGACGTTGAAGCTCGCGAAATTTTTGCGCTTGGCCCTTCTCATTCGCGCTGTTATCCGGCGCGACGATTTCGAAGGTGCCGTTCTTGCCGACGTCACCAATTTCGAAGCCAATTTTCTTCAAATTTGAAGAAAATGCGAGATGATAAACCGCGCCGGCCGCCATCTTATGACTGAACAGGTGTCGGGCGTCCAAGGCGCCGACCGTCCCGTCATCGCGCAGCGAAAAATTTAATAAAATTGCGTGCGTATGCAGGTTCGGATCGGCGTAAACCTTACCGTCCTCGTGCTCGACGGGACGCGCTTCCCCGTGCTGGAATGAGGCAACCGTCAATGTTGCCCGTTCGAGCCGGTGACCATTCTTGCCACGACGGCAAAACGCTGCATTCCTTTCCAGGAAGGCGATCGTCGCTTCACAGGCCTCCTGCTGAGCCTTCTCGATCGCGCGGCGCGTCTCGTCGTCGGCCAGCGCAAACGCGACGGAAACCGATTTCGGCGCCGAAAGGGTGAGATCGATGCCGCCGACGTGCTTCGCCTTGTCGCCGCTGTTGGACAACAGCGACTGTCCGTCAGCGTCAATGCCAGCGTGAAGGCGCTCGAACAGTGCGTTGTCGATTGCGGTGCCGTGCTCGACGCCGAAGTTGTTCGTCGACGAAATCCACCGGCCCGCAGGCTCGCCGCCGCCGAGATAATATTCGGACTGCTTGCTATAATACTTTGCCGTTGTGCCAGCTGCGATTGTCGCAACCATGACCGCCTCCATCGTAGGAGGCTGTCTGTAGTTACGCCCGCCAGCTTACGTTGCAGAGCAATCGAAGAAGATCGATCGTCTAAAAACCGGCGGTGACAAAGGGGAAATCAGACCGGCGGCAAAGATCTAATTTTATGCAAAACTTCGGAAAGCTTTTCGCCGATCCTAAATACATGCTGAGTAGTCAAGGCGCCGATCTAACAGGCAGAGGATGCATCATGTTGTTCGGAAGACCTGACGCTTTTGGCAACCGTCACAGCGCGCGTATTTACTTGGATGAAGATCATCTGGACGTCATGCGCGAACAGCGGCCCGATGCGGTGGCTGTTCACGTCATCCGCGATCGCTTCAGTCTGAAGCAGATTCCCATCATTTACTACAATGCAAGGTTCGGCCTACCGTCGCCGCCCGTGGACCAAGACTTTCTCGCTCAATGGCCGAAGAGAGATTTCCAGGCGATCACGGAATTTCAGCTGCATACCCGCGGCATCGAACTTGACGCAGCTCAACTGGAGGGTTTTGAACGGGGTGATTGGATCGCGATCGTTCCAGCTCATGGCGATGAAGGCAAGGCCGGCAGTCCAGGCCAGGGGACGATCGGACGTGCATTAACTAAGGCATTGTACGCTCACTGCGTACGGGCAAGCCGGGTGCTTCAGGCAGCACAATTTCGGTCGCAGCGCCAGAGACATCCCAAGACCCGGTTTGACGAAGAATTTCGCGACCAACTAGAAACTTCGGAATTAGCGGAAGTAAAAGCCGCCTTCAGCGAGGTCAGTCGTCTTTATCAAACGTCGGAGGTAGAAAAGGAGCGCGAGATTACCACCGACCATATCAGAACAGCCGGCAGGTCTCTTGTAATAGGCCTCTTCAACCTAACCCCAGCTGAAATTCGATCTCAAGCCTCCCTCGAAATTCTTTGCTATGAGCAGATCTATGGACCGTTCACGTACCAAGCCGTGGCGGACCGCGAACTGCCTATTGTCCGGGTTTTAAGGCACGCACAGTTGCGAGCACTAACCTCGCGTCGTATTGCGCGGGAAGCTGCTAAATATCAGGTGGCCAAGGGCGCGCCCGTGAAGCCCGGTACAAAAGCGCGCTTGATGTTCGGCGAAGAATTCGATCTAAATCTCTGGGGTTGTTTCATTTCAGCCCTCTATGGTGGATTCAACCCGGCCGCGCTGTATGGCGAGTTCGAATCCTTTACCGATCTCTTCGACCTTGGCGCCTGGTTCGGATATTTCGCGCGCGGCGACTATGAAGTGCTGCCACCCGAGATCGCTGCTACCCTGGTCAGCTGTCTGTCGTCTCGTCCTGAACAGACGGCAACCCAAGCAGACGCTTCGGATCTCGAAAAGATTTATTCCGAGATCCGGTATCTGACAAAACTGCTCGTTGGAGAAGAACGCCTCCGGGAGGCTGCGCAACAAGCCACTAAAACTCGGACGTCGGTGGTGGTGCCCCCGCTATATTACCATGCCGTCACCACGCCGAGCACAGCCGAGCCCGATGCTCCCGATGCAGCGCTCGACCAACGATTCAAGGTCGGAACCAGCCATGAGGAAATTATCCTTTTGGTGGACTACGACAATTTTCCCGAGATGACAAAGGACGAGCTCCTATCCATCCGGCGTTTTCGGCCGTTGCTATGGTAAACATGGATCATTGACGCCGACCGGATCAACATTCAATTCGTCTGCAACATAGCACCGGCTAATCGACCAATCTGCTCTTGCGACAACAGCCCGTTGTCGATGCAGCAGAAGGAGATTAGATCGTGTCTATCCACCCAATGTGCACGTCGATCCGGACAATCGTGCAGGCCCGCCTCGCTGAGATCCGCAAGGATCTCGGCAGCAAGCCCTTGATCCGGGATATGCGCAATCTGTTGGCGGGACGGCGTCACCGCTCCTCTGCTTTCGTGGCCGCTGCGATGCTCCGGCGCTATCGGCACGTTTACCTGGTCAATGCGGACTTTATGAGCTTTCCGCGCATCGAATTGGCTGAGTACAGGACGCTTTCGACTGACGACGTGCCCCTGGTTCGCGTCCGTGAGGAGCACGGTAAAGGACTGATCCAAGCCAGGGACCGCATGATCCCGTTCCTTAAGTCTGGTGCTACCTTGGTCTCGGGAGATGGCGAACCGCCGTACCCGATGGCGAGGGACGTCATCCAGGCCATCGCGGTCAACGGCTGGCATATCTTGACAGTCGACGACGCTCGTTGCGTTCTCGAAGGCCGCGATATCGCCACTTCGAGCGGCGGCTATCTTACTACATGTAACGGCTGGTTGACTGTGGTGGAGAAGGATGCCGACGCACGAGGGATAGCGGAGAGCCTGTTCCCGTTTTGCGAACAGGTTGTCGCTAACCGGGCCGCGACCATGGTCATCTACACGCCGACGCTGCCAAAGCCGCTGAAACTCTGGCGTCTGAGCTTGCGGTGGATCATGCCTCCGCTTCCACCCGTCGTCTAGACGACGCCTCGGCGGCTACCAACATTAACAGGGTGCTCGAAAGGGCACCCTGTTTGCTTGTCGTCTGGCTTAAATCGGTGCCCGAGGCTCGCGTTGGCAAAAATGGCTTTGCGGCGATGAGCGGAAGCCATGGGCATCGTCGCCAATATAGCACCACACCTGCTCGTTCAAGGAAGGGTCGATTGCTGCTTACGACGCGTGTCGTATGCATAGCCTGGCTTCGGCCAGGTTTGGCATCGATCGGTTGAATTTGACCTTTTGGATTCATTCGGCAGGAGGCGGCGCCGTGTATGTAGGCCTCAATTAATTTGAGGAGAGCACCAAATGACAACTTGGTTGGACCGTTTCGCGTTGGATGCTGGCCACGAAGTGGTGGCCGATCTCGTGGCCAAAGGTCAAGGTCACTTGCCGCATGCGAAGAACCCACTGCTTGCCATGATGGCGACGGCGAACCGAGCGGCTGTCATCCGCGCGGGTTCTCGTGGCGGTGTCGACGTCAATACTGAGTTCGACGCAACGATTGCGCGCTGGTTCCTTGATCAAAGTGGACATTGCGATCGTCACGTCGCCGCATTCCAATTCGACCGAGAGACCTTGGAGGGTCTTGTTAAGCTGAAGGTCACGAGGGAAATGGCCGAGAAGGCAGAGATGTTCAACGCTAACTATCTTGCCGTCTATCTCGACTTTGTTGACCAAGCGTTGATGGTCGCCGACAAATTTGAGGTATCTGCCATCGCGCTTTTAACCCAATGGAGCCCCGATGGACGGCATCTGGCGGCACCACGCGTATTCGCGGTGGTGTCACCGCCCGGTGAATTCAGCCGCCGGATTCTGACGTGGATGTGGGGTTCACCCAACGAGGTCATCGCCACCGATGCTCTGCCGCCATTGGGAGGTCCGCCGAATCAGGAATCGCTGAGCGCGGATCTGTTGCGAACGGCCGGCCTGACAGCCTCGAAGCTTGCGCAAGAACTTCAGCGAGTTGCCTGTGTCGCCTGCTGGCATGCGGCCTGCGAGCATGACCGTGGCTTTACGAACCATCTACGGAAACTCGATATCAGAGAGGCTGAAGGGCTCGAAGGCGCTGACGCGTTCCTTCCTTCGGGGTCGACGTTCTTCAACGTGCCACGACTGCCTCCCGTTTCCGGACTGACCGCCACGGCTAAGTCCGACGAGACCCACAAGTTGCGTATTTATCCTGCAATTCTGATCGACCCATATCACCGCAGCGTCAAATCAGTTGAAGTGACGCGTGGGCTGGAGTCTCTGCAAGGCGCGATTGGCGGTTGCATTCAATTGGCCGCCGAGTTTCCGCATGGAGACATTCTGTATGTAGACGAAGAGGGGTTGTTCAAGCACCGGTTGTTCTTCGAGATCGACGGCCAAAGCTTTCCGGGCCGCGGATTGATCGTCGGCTCGCAGGGAGCTGAATACGGCCTAGCGGCCGTAAAGTGCTGCGTCGATGACGTCATTCGGCGCATCAAATTCAGCGAACCGGATCCAACATTGGGCACCAATCGTGTCGTTGCCGTTCCGGCGTGATGAAGGATCTCAATTCGGTGTATCGTTTCTCAACTACTAACACTGTCACCTTGGTGCAGCCTTTCGCGGCCTACGCAACCGACGGCGGTTTCCCAACTGATCGGCACGGTGCTCCCGCTGACGTCCTGGTGCCGGCTAGACCGTCTTAGCGCGGCGCCCGGAGTTTACCGGCAAGCCATCCCATGGCGTTGGTTTTCATGGGATCCACTGCCACCGAGATCTTTTCGATTCGACCGCAAGTCGGGCACTCGAATGAGCGATCTCCGATGCCGCGCTTGCCGGGCGAAACGCGCGTCAGCGCCATCCGGTGCTTGCACAGCGGACACATCGGCCGATCGTTTGAGACTTGACGGCCAATCATCCCCTCGCTCTACAGCCATCAAGGCCGCGCTCGAAGCGGGAGGCATCCCTGTTCAGGTGACAGACAAAATCCTGTTGATGATGTGGGAAAAGTTCTTCGGTTACACGTGTAGCGCGACAATCGCGTCCCTAAGCCGTTCGCGTGCCGGAGTGATCGCGCGCGCTATTAACGGTGCGTCCTTTGTTTCCGCAGTTATCGAGGAGTGCACTAGAGTCGCAACCGAGCTAGGGCATCCGCCGTTGCCTGCCTTTAACACTGCCGGCCAAATCTCCGGCCTCTTTTCTCAGCAGGACTCGACCTATGCGCCCTCCATGCTGGTTGATATGGAAGATGGGCGACCAACCGAAGGCGACCATACGATCGGCGACCTTGTAGAACGGGCGGCACGGGCGGGCATCAATGCTTCGCTCCTCGCCGCTGCTCGATGCAATCTCCAAGCCTACGAAATAAACCGTAGCCGCTCGACGTAACAATCGAGCGACGTCGGACAGACTTCCGCTTATAGCCGCCCTTGGCCAACTATTTTAGCGGTGCGAGCAATGTCGACTTTTGGAGGTCGGCTGGATATGCCGTTCCAGCGGACCGACTTTTGACCTTGATCCGCCATGGACATTGGCTCTACGATTTCTGTTGCCATAAAAGGATTAGTTGTACTTTCATACTTGTCACCCGGCCTCTTAATCAGCCGGAAATTAAGAAGCGTTTTTCCCAAACTCGTTTGAGCGAGACAAAGCCAATTCCATTTTACAAAGGGAGGACTGCATGAAGTACATGATTGAATATACTGTCCGCACGGCGGGGCTCAGCCACGACCAAAATTTTGCAAACTCCGGGGCACTCTTAACCGCTTTCAGTAAGTGGAAGCCGGAGGACGGCCTGACCGTCCACGCCTTCGTGTCGAATCTGGCAGGTAACGGAGGTTATATACTTGCCGAAGCCAGCGATCCCAAGATTATCACCTCGTTCGTGTCAAAATACACGTTTTGGAACGATGCCAATGTTGTCCCAGTGGTCGACATTGGAGAATCAGTACCAATTAATGCGGCCTCCCTCGCTTGGGCGCAGAGCGCATCAAAAAGCTGAAAGGTTGGCTCAACAGGCCGAGTGAAGCGAATTTACTTCACGGGCTCGAACTGGAGAAGCCGCCGCGAGGCGGCTTTTCTGTTGCGCAGCAAATGATGTCTCTTGATGTGAAGGTTTGCTGAATGCCGGCCCCACGACGGTGGCGCGGCGCACACCACCACACTCAGCGCCGCCTTGTATTTGAGCCCGGCGCTGCATCCAGCAGCCGTGCCACCTCGTCTGGACTGAGCACCACCGGCAGCTTGCGCGGTTCCCGGACGAATGCCGTGCGCTCAACCAGATCGGGCCGCCCGAGTGTGCGGAAGAAGAAACATAGCGTCGAGACCGTCCGGTTGACGGTGGGGACGCCAACGCCGTTCGCCGTCAAATGGAGTTAGTAGCGACGCATGTCTTCGGAGCTTGCCGAGTCGGGCGAGCGACCAAGATGTATCGTGAAGTTCTTGACCCTCTGCAGGTAGTCATGTTGGGTCTTCGGCGCGAACTTCCGGATCGTCATGTATTCGGATCATGCGCCGGCGTAGCGGGCTCATTGCCTGGTCGGTCATGGGGTGGCTCCTGTCTGGAGGGAGGGTTGCAACTCTCCTCATCTTCAGACAGGACGCGCCTGTTATCTCTCCCCACCCCGCGCACTTGGCGGCGGAGCCCTACCGCGCGAGTGGTTTAGTCCGATGGCACTTTTCGGTCCTGTTTTCGGTCCTGCCGGGCTCGTCAAATGATGTCCGTTGACGGGGTAGAGCGGAATTGACAACGTGCGCCGTAAAGCCATTCGGAAAGCGGACAAGCTTTGATTCCGAGGAGAGCGATTTTGTCTCGCCAAGGCGACAGAACTTCAACGGGACTGGCTCACTTTCGGTTTGCGTTCCCATACCGACGAGCCATCCACCTCGACGACGCAGATTGACGTCGTTCTTAGTGAAACATCCAGTCCTACATACAGGGCATCGCTTGTCTCCGGCTGCGCCGAATCAACCCAGCACAAGATTAGCGAGTGGCCGGGATCGGATTATCAGCCCGCGTGATAACGTGTCGCTCGCCGGAGGCACTCGCCCTCGGTCCCGCCGTCATTTCATTCCGGCGTCGCTATCACTGCCCTTCGTTCGGGTGCCTTCTTAACCGGTCTCGCGACTGCCGACTGGCCTTCGCTTCGCTGCGGCACAGACGCCCTCTTTCTTTTTGGGAGCTAAGGGCTCCGCCCTCGCGCGGGCAAGGGTGAAGTCCCGGAAGATCCGGGACCGGCCGGGGCGGTCTCCCCGACCTTCCGCGCAGATCACAACGCCACAAACTCTCACTCTCGAAATCCGCTTGTGCAGGCCGGGTGATCCCCCTCCGCCCCGGCCGCCCTTGCCCTTGCTACCCCGGGTCTCGCCGACGGGCAGGGGTGCAGGCGCGAGGTGCGCTCTGCACCCAAGCCCTAAAAGGAGATTGATCATGTCTGCCAAGAAAGTCGCAATCGTCACGGATAGCGGGACGGAGAGTTTCATTCCGCTGAACAAGCTCAAGAAATCCCCGAAGAACGCCCGCCAGACGCCGCACAGCGAGGCGTCCATCGAAGCCTATGCCGCCAGCATCGCCGCCAAAGGCATCCTGCAAAACCTTGTCGTCGAACCGGAACTGGATACGGATGGCGCGGCAACCGGGTTCTATTTTGTCACCATCGGCGAAGGCCGCAGGCTTGCCCAGCTTCTCCGTGTCAAACGCAAGGAGATCAAGAAGACGGAGCCGATCCGCTGCGTCATCGACACCGCGAACGATCCTCACGAAATCAGCCTCGATGAAAACGTCACGCGCGAGAACATGCATCCCGCCGACCAGTTCGAGGCGTTCAAGAAGCTCGCGGAAGAACGCGGTTTCGGCGCGGAAGAAATTGCCGCCCGGTTCGGCGTGACGGCGCACGTGGTGCGGCAGCGGCTGCGGCTCAGCGCCGTTTCGCCGCGCTTGATCGAGGCATACCGTAACGGCGAGATGGGTTTCGAGCAATTGGTCGCTTTCGCCCTGATCGACGACCACGCGCGGCAGGAGGCGATCTATGATCGGCTGACGTACAGCCGCGATCCCGTCACCATCCGCCGGATGCTGACCGAAACCAACGTCGCGGCCACGGACCGGCGCGCAGTCTTCGTCGATCATGAGGCCTATACCGAAGCGGGCGGCACCATCCTGCGCGATCTTTTTACCGAAGACCGCGGCGGCTATTTCGAGGATGTGGCGCTGCTGGACCGGCTTGCCATCGAAAAACTGCAATCGGTCGCCGCGACCTTGCAGAAGGACGAAGGCTGGAAATGGGTCGAGGCAAACCTCGATTTTCCACACGGACACGGTTTGCGCCGTGTCTATCCACGACAGATCGAGCTTTCGGCAGAGGACCGGGCCGCCTCCGAAGCCGCGCAGGCTGAGTTCGATGTTCTCACCAAGCAACACGAGAGCTTTGAGGAGCTCCCCGAGGCGGTCGATGCCCGCTTCGGCGAACTCGAAGCCGAGATCGAGCGCATTGCGGCCCTGCGCCTTGCTTACGCCACCGCCGAAATTGCTTGTGGTGGCGCGTTCGTCGTCCTCAACCATGATGGGGAAGTTCGCGTTGAGCGTGGCTTTATCCGTCCCGAGGACGACAATCGCCTGGAGAAGGTCCCCGCAAGGAGCGCCGTGCAGGAAGGTGATGAGGATAGTTCCGCATCCGCAGACGACGATAATGAGTCGGAGGCGGGCCTTTCAGACAGCCTGGTCGCCGATCTCACGGCGCACCGTACCCTTGGCCTTCGTCTGGCGCTCTCCGAGCAACCCGACGTCGCGCTGGTTGCCGTCACGCAGGCGCTGCTGGCGCAGACGTTCTATCGAGGTGCCGAGGCCAGCGTCCTCGATATTCGCCCCTGCGGTTTGTTCTTGGGCACTCACGCGGACGGCATCGAGGATAGCGAAGCAGGCCGGTCTTGGTCCGGTCGCCACGCGCGCTGGGCGGCGCAGTTGCCGCGCGATGTCGCCGATCTCTGGCCTTTCGTCGTTGCCCTCGACCACGATAGCCGTATGGCGATCTTCGCCCATTGCGCGGCATCGACCATCAACGCCGTCAAACTGCCGCGCGATCATCGACCGCGCGGGCTGGCAACAGCGGACAAACTGGCGGAAGCCGTCTCCCTCGACATGACCGGCTACTGGCGGCCGACCGTGCGAACCTATCTCGGGCGCATCACCAAGGCGCGTATTCTCGAAGCGGTTCGGGAAGGCGTGAGTGCCGAGGCGGCCGACCGCATCGCGGACATGAAGAAGCCGGACATGGCCACGACTGCCGAGCAGTTGCTGGCCATGACCAAATGGTTGCCTGCGGTGATGCGGACACCACAAACCCCGCAGCAGGACGAAGCGCAAGTAAACACCTATGCCAACGCGGCCGAATGATCGGCATGGCCGGGACCACAATCCGGTCCCGGCCTTTTTGTTTACAACTGGAGAAAAACCGTGGCCGCGCGCCTTTCGGCGCGCGGCCATCGTCATGATCCTCATACCCCGATCGTAAGCACTTCGAAGGAAAGATCGCTAGGAGGCGCGTCGTGCAGCTTGAGCGCCCGCGCGCCCCGAGGAAGACGTGTGCTGGATGATCCAGCTTGGATCAGACGCTGTTGCGGCGACCAGATCGGCATGAAACAGGTCGTCGCCGTTGCTTTCCAGATCAGCCAATCCGCCATCTCGAAACGGGGGCTCAACTTCCCGCAGTGCGAGCCTTAACGTTAAATCTGCGGCGACCAAGGATTTACTACAACATCCTCCTGCGATGCCGTATCTCTTGCGTTTATTGCCAGGAGATTGGATGACGATTGCCCGTGAGGAGATCGAGGCCCTCAGGCTGTTGAGGGCCTTCGAAAAAATAAAGGATCGCGCCAAGCGTCGCGAAATAATTGACTTGGTTGAGGCCGGTGCCCGCGCCGCCAAACAAGGCCCGGACGACCAGCAGGAGCCCAGCCGTTAGCTGGGATGCTCTCTGCCGCGGAACCAGATCAGCGTGGGGCAGTCGTTGTTGCCATTCGCCAGCGAGGTCGATCGTCAGGTCGCCCGGAATATCCAGATACCGAGAATGCAGGCCGGACTCAGCGGGTCATGGGCAGGGCGCACCAGCGCGCCCGAGGCCACGCGAAATCGAACGCTGTCGTTTCCTGGATCACGCCTCTGGTTTCGTTGACGGGAAAGCAAGCGTCTTCGCGCGATCAGTGCGACCGTGTCCTTGTGCAGGTTCGATGGCCGCAGTCATGGTCGTCTTTGTCAGTCTGTTGATGGGCGCGCCCGACGCAACCTCGAATGGACGGATCAAGCCCGAGGGTCGGCTTCGCCTCGATCGCCTTCCCGCAACGGCTACACCGGCTTTTTTCCCCTGCCGCGAAGTGGCGGCATTCCTCGCGAGACAAAAAAGCCGGCTAACGCCGTCCTTCGCTGCGCTGCGGGCCTGACGGCTGCGGGCCGATCGCTCCCCGGGCCAAGGACCGCCATCGAGGCTGCGATGGTCGCGGCCCGACAACAAAACGGTAGAGTAGGCGCGCAGCGCCATACCGCCTCGCGGCGGCTGGTTTCTGCACGCCTCTCGCCGAACCGGACGTGCCAGTTTCCCGGCATCCGGCTCTCCATGCGCGACTTACGTCGCGGGTGTCGTC
>JBFLYG010000020.1:0-145464 GCA_040756765.1 Pseudomonadota bacterium
GGCCTTGGTTGCCATGGTTTTGGCGGTCATGGTTTTGGCCGCCGTGGTCTTGGTGGCTTGCGGCCGCGTGGCGGCGGCGCGGCGCGGGGGCTTGTCGGCGTCCATGCTGGGTCCTCGTGCCTTGTGAATCGCTGCTGGTCTCGCGTGATATTCCGCCAGGCGGTCCGGGCGAAGCGGCAGGGGATGTAACAGGTTCGCGCCCGTCTGTCGCGGCGTCCAGGGAAGCAATTGCGAAATCAATTTTCGCATGTTGCCACGATGCCGGCGCCATGGCAATTTTCGTCGCAAGCAGCATGCAAGATTGCCAAGGAGACGCCATGCCGATCGATCCGAAGACCCTGCGCAACTGGCCGTTCGAGGATATCGAGCACACCTACACCACCCGCGACACCATCCTCTATGCGCTCGGGGTCGGCTGCGGCGCCGATCCGCTCGACGAGAGCGACCTCAGCTTCGTCTATGAGGCGAAGTTGCAGGCACTGCCGTCGATGGCGGTGGTGCTCGGCTATCCCGGCTTCTGGCTCGGCGATCCCCGCACCGGCGCCGACTGGAAGAAGGTGCTGCACGGCGAGCAGGGGTTTACCATCTTCAAGCCGCTGCCGCCGTCCGGCACCGTGATCGGCCGCACCCGCGTCACCGGCCTGTTCGACAAGGGCGCCGGCAAGGGCGCGGTGCTGCTGTCCGAGCGCGACGTCATCGACAAGGCGAGCGGTGAGGTGCTGTGCCGCCTGACCTCGACCACCATGCTGCGCGGTGACGGCGGCTTCGGCGGCCCGTCCGGGCCGCTGCCGGCGCCGCATCCCATCCCCGAGCGCGCGCCGGATGCGACGCTGAGCCTCGCCACGCTGCCGCAGGCGGCGCTGATCTACCGCCTGTCCGGTGACTACAATCCGCTGCATGCCGATCCCGCGGTCGCCCGCGCTGGCGGTTTCGAGCGGCCGATCCTGCACGGGCTGTGCACCTATGGCGTGGTCACCCGCGCGCTGCTGCGCCTCGCCTGCGGCAACGATCCGGCGAAGCTGCGCGCCATGCAGGTGCGCTTCTCCTCGCCGGTCTATCCCGGGGAGACCATCGTCACCGAGCTGTGGCGCGAGGCCGGCAACGTCGTCTCGTTCCGCGCCCGCGTCGCCGAGCGCGACGTCGTGGTGATCAATAATGGGCGCGCGGAAGTCGCGTGATCGCGTTCCGGACGATTGCTCATCGGTGAGCGCCGTAGCCCGGATGAGCGCAGCGACATCCGGGATTGTGGGGAGTGTTGCCTCTGCCATCCCGCATATCGCTGCGCTCATGCGGGCTGCGCGGCTTTCGTTTTGAAGGCGTCACGTATTTCACTGCGTCATCACCGGGCCGGCGCGCAGCGCCGTGACCCGGTGATCCAGCTTTTGTGCTCCAGCGCAGGCGGAAAGGAAGCTGGATGGCCGGGTCAAGCCCGGCCATGACGCTGAATTTGTTGAGACGCGTAGGCACACATTGCAGCACCGTAGCCCGGATGAGCGTAGCGACATCCGGGACGTCATTCCGCAGCGACCATCCCGCATGTCGCTTCGCTCATGCGGGCTACGTTGTGCTACGTCGTTCCAGTTGATGACTTCCCCCTCATCCTGAGGAGCCCGCATGGCGGGCGTCTCGAAGGATGAGGCCAGGAACGATCGCACATCCCGCCCGTGGCCTCATGGTTCGAGACGCGCGGCGGTGCCGCGCTCCTCACCATGAGGAGAACAGGCGGTGTCCCTTAAATCTTCCGCTTCGCTGCAGCCCAGTACGGATCGCGCAGGCGCCGCTTGAAGATCTTGCCGGAATCCTCGCGCGGCAGGTCGTGCTGCACCTCGATGCGCCTGGGCACCTTGTAGCCGGCGAGTGCGGCCGCGAGCGTCTTGCGGATCGCGTCGATGTCGAGGGTGACGCCGGCCTGCGGTTCGACCACCGCCATCAGCGCTTCGCCGAATTCCTCGTCGGGAATGCCGAACACCGCGCAATCGTGCACGCCGGCGCAGCCGTGCAGCACCGCCTCGATCTCCGCCGGATAGATGTTGACGCCGCCGGAGATCACCATGTCGCGCTTGCGGTCGGAGATGAAGACGTAGCCGTCGGCGTCGATGTAGCCGACGTCGCCGCTGGTGATCAGGCCGTTGCGGTCGATCTCGGCGCGCTTCTCCGGCTGGTTGTGGTAGGTGAAGTCGGGGTTGGCTTTGATGCGGGTGTAGATCTCGCCGACATGGCCCGGCGGCAGGGCATCGCCGGCGTCGTCGAGGAAGCGGATCTCGGCGCCTGGGAAGATCCGTCCCACCGTTCCCGGCTTGCTCAGCGCATCCTCGGAGGTGGCGAAGGTGACCGCGCCGGATTCCGTCGAGCCGTAGAACTCGTAGATCACCGGTCCCCACCACTCGATCATCGCGCGCTTGACCTCGGCCGGGCAGGGGGCCGCGGCGTGAATGATGTGGCGCAGCGACGACATGTCGTAGCGCTTGCGTACCGCCTCCGGCAGCTTCAGCAGCCGCACGAACATGGTCGGCACCATGAAGATGTTGTCGATCTGCTCGTCCTGGATGATGCGCAGGAACTCCTCCGGATCGAACCGCGGCATCATCACCAGCGCGCCGCCGAGCCGGCCGGCGCGCAGCGCGAAGGCGTTCGGCGCCGAGTGATAGAGCGGCCCCGGCAGCAGCGCCCGCACGCCGGGCTTGAGGCCATAGATCTTCGCCCGCATCGCTTCCGACGCGGCGATCTGGTCCGGCGTCGGCGCGTTGCGGCGCACGCCCTTGGGGTGGCCGGTGGTGCCGGAGGTGTAGATCATGCTCTGCGGCGGCGGGCGCCTGTCGCCGGCGTAGGGCGCCTGTGCCGCGATCCAGCGCTCGTAATCCTCAGCACCATGGGGTGGCGCGAGCAGGGCGGGATCGATGGTGTAGGTCTGCAGGATCTCCGGCGGGGTCGGCACGCTGATCTGCGTGACGCTGTCCGGGATCGCATCGCGCAGCGCGTTGAGCAGGTCGGCATGGCCGATCAGCACCCGCGTCGCGGTGTCCTTGAGGATGTAGGCGACCTCGTCGAGCTTGAAATGCCAGTTCACCGGCACCGCATAGGCGCCGAGTGTCATCGCGGCATAGCTCGCCTCGAGGAAGGCGATGTCGTTGCGCATCAGGATGCAGACGCAATCGCCGGCGCCGACGCCGAGCCGCGCGAGACCTCCGGCGATGGCGAGCGCGCGCGCTTCCGTCGCGGCGAAGCTCTGGTTGCGCGCGCCGCTGGTGATGCCCGTCGATGGGCTGGCTGCGAAGGTCATGGTCTGGTCACCTGTCTCAAAAGCGCCCTTGCCGGGCTGTTGTTGCGGTCGATGTGCGCGGAATATTGCGGCGCGCGGAATGCGTGCGGCGCAGATCAAATGCGCGAGGTCTCGTGTCCGTGCGCGTGTCGCACGATGGAAAATTCAGGCAAAATCACGGGCGTCCTCGCATGTTCTGATTTTGCGAAATGCTATTTCGCATGTTTGACATTTGCAAGGTGGCGTGGCACATCGAACGCGATCAGGCAAGAACGCTCGCGGATGCTTTCGCGCTCCGCTCGGGAGAGAGAAAAATGGCTGCCCCCGCACGCGCCCGCCCGGTGCCGACACCGGAAACCAAGCACTACTGGGAGGGCGCCGCGCAGGGCGAGCTCCGTCTGCAGCGCTGCGACGACTGCGCCAAGGCCTATTTTCCGCCGCGTCCGTTCTGTCCGTCGTGCGGCTCGCGCCATGTCAGCGTGTTCAAGGCGAGCGGCAAGGGTACGCTCTACAGCTACGTCATCCATCATCGCCCGGTCCCCGGCTTCACGCCGCCCTATGCGATTGCCGTGGTCGAGCTCGCTGAAGGGCCGCGCATGATGAGCAACATCATCGACTGCCCGCAGACGCCCGAGGCGCTGGTGCTCGACATGCCGCTGGAGGTCGCGTTCGAGAAGCTCGACGACGCGATCACGCTGCCACAGTTCCGCCCGGTGAAGGGATAAGCCATGCGTCGTAATCAGGTCGCCGTCGTCGGTGCAGCCGAGACCACGCAACTGGGCGTCGTGCCCGGCATGTCGCAGATCCAGCTCCATGCGGATGCCGCGCTCAACGCCATGGCCGACGCCGGCCTCAAGCCGTCGGACATCGACGGCATCGCCACGGCGGTCGAGGCGCCGCAACAGATCGCCCACTACCTCGGCATCACCCCGACCTGGGCGGACGGCACCTCGGTCGGTGGCTGCTCGTTCATGCTGCATGTTCGTCACGCGGCGGCGGCGATCGAGGCCGGATTGTGCAAGACCGTGCTGATCACCCATGGCGAGAGCGGCCGTTCCAACATCGGCAAACCGCCACGGGTGGTGCCGGCGGACAGCCTCAACGGCCAGTTCGAGCAGCCCTACGGCCCGTTCGGTCCGCCGAGCCTGTTCCCGATCCCGGTGCTGCGCTTCATGAAGACCCACGGCATCACCCATGAGCAGATCGCCATGGTGTCGGTGGTGCAGCGCGAGTGGGCGGCGAAGAACCCGCGCGCCACCTTCAAGGAGCCGATCACGGTTGACGACGTCCTCAACTCGCGCATGATCGCCTATCCGTTCCGCATCCTGCAGTGCTGCGTCGTCACCGACGGCGGCGGCGCGTTGATCCTGACCAGCGCCGACCGCGCCAAGGACTTTCCGCAGAAGCCGGTCTACGTCATGGGCACCGGCGAGAGCGTCGAAACTCCGATGATCAGCCAGATGGAGAGCTTCAACTCCTCGCGCGCGTTCCGTGTCGCCGGGCCGACGGCGTTTCGCGAGGCCGGCATCAGCCATGCCGACGTCGATCACCTGATGATCTACGACGCCTTCGCCCACCTGCCGCTGTTCGGCCTCGGCGATCTCGGCTTCATGCCCCATGCAGAGGCCGGCGCGTTCATTGCCGGGCGCAACACCGCGCCGGGCGGCAAGCTGCCGGTCAACACCAATGGCGGCGGTCTCAGCTACATGCATTCCGGCCACTACGGCATGTACGCGCTGCAGGAAAGCGTGCGCCAGATGCGCGGCATCGCACCGGCGCAGATCCCGAATGCGAAGATCTCGGTGTGCCACGGCGTCGGCGGCATGTTCGCCGCCAGCGGCACCATCGTGTTCACGAACGAGCGGTAGTTATCCGTCATCCTGAGGTGCGCGAAACGCGCCTCGAACGATGACGGTGCAGAGATTTCAGCAACACAGGGAACGGCATCATGGCTCAGAAAAAGGCGCTCGACGGCAAGGTCATCATCGTCACCGGCGCGGGGCGCGGCATCGGGCGCGAGATCGCGCTCCTGGCGGCGGCCGAGGGCGCCAAGGTCGTGGTCAATGATCCCGGCGGCGCGGCCGATGGAGCTGGCACCAGCGCTGCGCCGGCCGAGGAGGTGGTGGAGGAGATCCGCAAGCGCGGCGGCACGGCGGTCGCCAATTTCGAGACCGTGGCCGAGGCCATTCCCGCCAGCAAGATCGTCCAGACCGCCATCGACTCGTTTGGCAAGCTCGACGGGGTCGTCAACAACGCCGGCATCCTGCGCGATGCGATCTTCCATCGCATGAGCGTCGACGCCTTCGAATCCGTGATCAAGGTGCACCTGATGGGCTCGTTCTACGTGTCCCATGCGGCGGCACGGCTGTTCCGCGAGCAGGAGAGCGGCGCCTTCGTGCACTTCACCTCGACCTCCGGCCTGATCGGCAATTTCGGCCAGGCCAATTATGCGGCGGCCAAGCTCGGCATCGTCGGCCTTTCGAAGTCGATCGCGCTCGACATGAACCGCTTCAACGTGCGCTCGAACTGCGTGTCGCCGTTCGCCTGGAGCCGCCTGATCGGCACCATCCCGACCGAGACCGAGGCCGAGAAGGCCCGCGTCGCCCGCATGCAGCAGATGGGCCCGGAAAAGATCGCGCCGCTGTCGGTGTTCCTGCTTGGTGATGACGCCAAGGATGTAACCGGCCAGATCTTCGCGGTGCGGATGAACGAGATCTTCCTGATGGGCCAGTCGCGCCCGCTGCGCTCGATCCACCGCGCCGAAGGCTGGACCTGCGAGACGCTGGCGAACCACGGCATCCCGGCGCTGAAGTCGTCGTTCTACAAGCTCGACCGCTCGGCGGACATCTTCTCGTGGGACGCGATCTGAGCCGAGGCGTGTTGGGGACGTAGTACGGCTCGACTTCTTTCAGCGTCATCACCGGGCCGGCGCCAACGGGTCCGCGCGAAGCGCGGCCCGATGACAGGCTCCGCGCCGTGACCCGGTGATCCAGCTTCAAACCATCGACTATGTCGTGAGTCAGCTGGATTGCCGGGTCAAGCCCGGCAATGACGTGCTGGGCGGGGCGAGCTTCGAGAATAGACTGCACAGTCCCGGCTTCTCGCGGCGCAGCGGCGATGTGAAGCAGGGGGCACAGTCGCCATTTGACGACGCCGGTCAAAATCGGCTTAGCTCATGCCAAGCGCCGCACACGATGGCGCGCACAAATTCGGGAGATTGACGATGACCATCACCCGCCGGACCTTCGGCCTCGGCGCCGCGGGCGTCCTGGTCGCACCAGTTGCCGCGCCCCTCGTGCGCCGCGCCTCGGCTGCGGGGCCGACCATCCGCATCGGCGTGGTCAATTCCATGAGCGGCAGCCTTGCGGCCTACGCCCAGGAAGGCCAGCCGGCCTTCGAATACATGATCAAGAAGATCAATGCCGAGGGCGGCATCCGCAGCAAGGGCGGCGCGCAGATCGCGCTGGTGATGGCTGACGACACCAGCCAGCCGGCGCGCACCGCGGCGGAGGCGCGGCGGCTGATCACCGAGGAGAAGGTGCAGCTTCTGACCGGCACCATTCTCAGCGCCCAGATGCTGGCGCTGACCCCGGTGCTCGACGAACTCAAGGTGCCGACCCTGTCGGTGTGGGCCGGCGGCGCGCACTCCAACTACATGTTCACGCTCGGCTACCCCTATGACCGCGGCTACGCCCAGACCATGCACGACTTCGTGCTTGCGCTGCGCGACGAGTACAAGTTCCCGATCAAGACCGCGGTGATGGCCTACTCGAACTACGAGGCCGGCCAGCAGGTCAACAAGTTCCTCACCGAGAAGCTCAAGGCCAGCAACATCGAGATCGTCGGCGAGGCCGCCCTCGACATCCGCGCCCAGGACCAGACCGCGGCGATGGTGCGTATTCGCTCGCTCAAGCCCGACGTGGTGGTGGGCCTGGTGACGCCGCGCGACGGCATCCTGCTGCACCAGGCGCGCTACAATCTCAACTATCACGGCAGCATCTTCTGCGGCGGCACCGGCGGCTATTCCGACCTGTCGCTGTGGAAGGACCTCGGCCCCGAGATCGGCAAGGCGGTGCTGACGCGCAACCTGTTCGGCATGACCGGCTTCAGCGCCGGCGCCAAGATCGAATCGATGCAGAAGATCATCGCCGAGCTGCGCGACGTCGCCAAGCTCGAGCGCATCGGCCAGGGCGCCATCCAGTATGCGCAAGCCGCGCGGGTGCTGCAGCAGGTGCTGGAGAACGCGGTGTCGCTGGAGAGCGACGCGCTGCTCAGCGCCTTCAAGAAGCTCGACATCCCCTACGGCGATCCCAACCTCTATATCGCCAAGCCGCTGGGGTTGCAGTTCGCCGAGGATCGCCTGCTCAAGGATGGCTCGGCGATGTTCATCCAGTGGATGCCGGACCAGGGGCAGCAAGTCGTGTTTCCAAAAATCTTCGCCCAGGCGCCGCCGCGGCCGAAGGCGTGAGTGAACCTGCCATGGTCAAACAAGGTGCCTGTCGGCTCTCCCTCCGTCATGGCCGGGCTTGTCCCGGCCATCCACGTCTTCCTTGTTGAAGCGCTGCAAAGACGTGGATGCCCGGCACAAGGCCGGGCATGACGGAGAAAAGCCAACGATCGACGTGCTTCAGGGCTCTCGAAACGAGGAGAGTCGACGGTATGATGAAGTGAGGGGAAGGGGCTGACGTGGCATTTCTGGAGGTCGCCGGCATCACCAAGCGCTTCGGTGGCCTTGTCGCGCTGAACGCGGTCAGCTTTGCGGTCGAGAAGGGCGAGATCGTCGGCATCATCGGCCCCAACGGCGCCGGCAAGACCACGCTGTTCGGCGTCATTTCCGGCTTCATCCCGCCGAGCGATGGCAGCGTGCGGTTCGATGGCGCGGCGATCGCCGGGCTGCGGCCCGACCAGTTGGTGCGCCGCGGCCTGATGCGCAGCTTCCAGATCGTGCAGACCTTCGCCGACATGACCACGCTCGACGTGGTGACCACCGCGGCGCTGACCCGGCGGCCGATGCGCGAGGCGGTGGACTACGCGGCGCAGGCGCTGCAGCGGGTTGGGCTCGGCGCCAAGCTGGACGCCACGCCGGCGACGCTGTCGCTGCAGGACAAGAAGCTGCTCGAGATCGCCAAGTGCATCGCCACTGATCCCAGCTGTATCCTGCTCGACGAGGTGATGGCCGGCCTCACCATGGCGGAGACCGCGGCACCGATGGCGGTGATCCGCGAACTCAACGCGCAAGGCGTCACCATTGTCATGGTCGAGCATGTCATGCCGGTGATCATGCGCCTCGCCACGCGCATCGTGGTGATCAATTTCGGCGAGAAGATCGCGGAAGGCACGCCCGACGAGATCGTCAGGGACCAGCGCGTGGTCGATGCCTATTTCGGAGACCATGTCGATGCTTGAGGTCGAGCGGCTGGTCGCGGGCTATGGCACTGTCGCGGTGCTGCACGAGGTGTCGCTTGAGCTCAAGGCCGGCGAGATCGTCGGCCTGCTCGGCGCCAACAATGCCGGCAAGACCACGCTGATCAATGCGCTGTCCGGCATGGTCACGCCGGGCAGCGGCCGCATCCGCTTCGCCGGCGAGGACGTCACCCGCCTCAGTGCGAAGCAGCGGGTCGAGGCCGGCATCGTTCAGGTGCCGGAAGGACGCCTCGTCTTCCCGGAGATGAGCGTGCGGGAGAACCTGCTGCTCGGCGGCATCAATGCGCGGGCCCGCGCGCAGCGGCCCCACAACCTGGACCGGGTGCTCGACCTGTTCCCGCGGCTGCAGGAGCGGCTTGCCCAGCCCGCGGGCACGCTGTCCGGCGGCGAGCAGCAGATGCTGGCGATCGGCCGCGGCCTGATGGCGGATGCAAAACTCCTGATGCTGGATGAGCCGTCGCTCGGCCTGTCGCCGCGCTTCGTGCAGTACATCTTCGCCATCGTCGACCGCCTGCATGCCGAGGGGCTGACCATCCTCCTGGTCGAGCAGAACCTCAACCTGACGCTGCGCCATGCCGGGCGCTGCTACGTGCTGGAGCGCGGCCACGTCGCGGTGGAGGGTCCGGCCGACGTGGTCAGGAACGATCCGCGCACCCGCAGCGCGTATCTCGGATTGTGACGGGGAGGGCGACGTGACCGAACTCTACCAGGCGCTGGCGCAAGGCCTCCTGATCGGCTCGACCTACGGGCTGCTCGCGCTCGGCATGGGCCTCGTCTACGGCGTCAGCGGCGTCGTCAACTTCTCCCATGGCGACTTCATTTCGCTGGGCATGTTCATGTGCCTTGCGCTGTACTCGGCCCTCTCGCTCGATCCTTACGTGTCCGCCGTGATCACCATCCCGGTGATGACCGCGCTCGGCGCGCTGGTCTACCGCTTCCTGATCCGCCCGATGGTTGGCCACCAGTTCCTGATGATCGTGCAGCTGACCCTCGGCCTCAGCCTCGTGCTGCAGAACGGCATCCTCATGGTGTTCGGCGGCCAGCCAGCGCGCACGCCTTCCATGGTCGAGACCAAGCTGATCCTGCTCGGTGATGTCGTGCTGCGGCTGCCCCATGTCATCGCCTGCGTGATCTCGTTCGCGCTCGCCATCGCGCTCTACGTGATGCTGCGTTCGACCGATTTCGGCCGTTCGATCCGCGCCGTGCACCAGAACGCCCACGCCGCCGCGCTGATGGGCATCAATGTCGGCCGCGTCCAGGTGCTGACCTTCGCGATGGGCATCGGCATCCTGGCGCTCGCCGCGGTGCTGCTGCTGCCGGGCACGCCGATCCAGCCCAGTCAGGGCCTGCGCTACACAGTGATCACGCTGCTGGTGGTGGTGCTCGGCGGCATGACCAACTTCGTCGGCATCATGCTCGGCGGCCTCGTCATCGGCATCGCCGAGGCGTTCGGCACCATCTATCTCGAAGGGCCGCTGGGATTGTTGATGCCCTACCTGATCTTCGTCGCCATCATGCTGTTCCGCCCCCAGGGCCTGACCTGGAGGTCGGCGCGATGAAAGAAGAGTTCTATCGCACCCTGCGCTCGCCACTGTGGTGGGGCGTGCTCGTGCTCGCGGCGCTGCTGCCGTTTGTGCTGTCGAGCTACTACCTGCACATCGTCACGCTGGCGCTGGTCTATGTCGCGCTGGCGTCGTCCTGGAACATCGTCGGCGGCATGGCCGGGCAGATCTCGCTCGCCCACAGCCTGTTCATCGGCATCGGTGCGATGTTCTCCAGCGCCCTGCTGCTCAAGCTCGGCATCAACATGTGGCTCGGCCTCGTGATCTCGGCGGCGATCTCCGCCGTGCTCGGCGCCGCGATTGCCTGGATCGACTACCGCTTCCGGCTCGGCCATCTTTCCTTCGTGCTGATCACGCTGGCGTTCGCCGAGATGGGGGCGATCATCGTCGAGGGCTGGGAGTTCCTCGGCGGCGCCTCGGGCCTGCTGCTGCCGCGCGACGCCGGCAATTTCTGGCGCTTCGAGTTCGGCGGCGGCTCGGGGGCATTCTGGGTCATGCTGGTGCTCGCCGCGGCTTGCGTGCTCGTCAACGTCGCCATCCTCAACGCGCCGCTCGGCTATTACCTGCGCACCATCCGCGACAACGAGAAGGCGGCGCAGGCGATCGGCGTCAACGTGCTGCGCTACAAGACCATGGCGATGGTGATCTCCGCCGTGCTCGCTTCGGTGGTCGGCACCGCCTATGTTCGCTACCTGACCTTCGCCGATCCCTACCTGCTGATCTCCCCGGTCATCACCATCGAGATCGTGCTGTTCGCGACCGTCGGTGGACTCGGGCGCGCCTATGGCCCCGCGCTCGGCGCGCTGCTGCTGGTGCCGCTCGGCGAGGTGCTGCGCGGCAAGCTCGGCTCGACGCTGCCCGGGCTGCATTACTTCATCTATGGCGTCGTGGTGGTGGCGGTGATCCTCGCCACGCCCCGCGGTCTGCTGCCGCTCGCCGAGCGGTTGTGGGCGCGCTGGCGCAGGTCAGCGTCGCGCGTGAGCTAACGTGGTCGCTGCAAGGGACCGATCCATAACGCTGCATGAGGAAAATGCGGCCTCAAACATCTCGGGCAGATCACGCCAAGGTGCTCCAGAGCGCAAGACCCAGAAGATGCCATTGAGGGCACGACGGTCGTTAACCCGAGGAGCGCCACGCAGCTTGTTCGGCAGCATGGGCTTGATGGCAATCCATTTCATAATTGGCGAGTTCGTTGCGCATGATTCGAGCCCCCAGTTTGGAAGCTTGAATCACAGGGGTCTGGCCAGACGCAACGCTACCGGGCAGGCCCCGGTTGGACGCTTACGGGGTAGAAGCGGACGTCAGCTAGCCTACAATCTCAGCTGAAACCGTCGAAAATGACCCTTAGCCGACATTGTGGCCCCTGCAAGAGCACGCAGAATGCCCTGCCGGTATTTGAGCGCTTGAAGAAGCGCAACAAGCCACAGCCTACCGACAAGATCTTCCCCAAGTCGCACCATGCGATGTTTAACATAATCCTGGTCGAGCTTGGTCTCAAGCATAACCGCGAAGAACGGCCCCGCACCCTCTACAGCCTGCGGTACACTTTCATCTGCTTCCGCCTGATGGAGGGCACCGACCGACATCTATATGCTGGCCAAGAACTGCCGGACCAGCGTCGAAATGATCGGGAAATACTATGCAACCTACCTCAAGGAGTACTGGATGCCAGCGTCATCAACGTCCGGAAGAAGAACCGCCGAAAGAGTAAGTGGCGGAAATCCAGCGCGGCGAACTTGCAACCTTGCGATAGGGCTCGCAAGAATATCGCGTGAGGACGCTCAGTGCGGTCTAGGCAATTCGACCTCAAGGGGCAATTATTGTCGGCGGCGTACTCGGCGATGATGGCGCCGTTTCGATCGCAGGACGAGGCTGAGGGGTAGCATACAAAGCATCGATCAGCTCTCTGTGGTAATAGTATTCATAGCCATTTCGAATCTGCTGCTGGTCCTCGGGAAAATCTCCGTAAGGTCCTGACGAGTTGAGATCCCAATAATGGCCTCCGTCTGGATTCGGTTGACCAAAATACGTTCCGTAAAATCCCGCAAAGCGTAAGGCATCTTGCTCCCGGATTCCCAATCCGGCAGCAATGAATCCGTAATTAAAATTACCAGCG
Organism: Pseudomonadota bacterium; assembly: GCA_040756765.1. Classification (GTDB taxonomy): domain Bacteria; phylum Pseudomonadota; class Alphaproteobacteria; order Rhizobiales; family Xanthobacteraceae; genus Bradyrhizobium_A. The sequence goes on from JBFLYG010000020.1 coordinate 12,362, forward strand.
TCCTCCCACTGGCTACCGTAGAACCTTTTGTAGTTCCAAGCGCCGCCATTACCCATAAGTAGTCGCGCAGTCCAAATCGCCTCAAATTTACCTCCAAGGGAGGTTAGGTCGATCCCCTTCAAAAGCACTCGCAGATTTTCGCTCACAGATTGTCCGCGAGGAAGCTCGGTAGGAGCGTTGAAGAGATGATAGCGAACTCCGCTTGCCGCCGACAGCTTTTCTGAGGCAAGGTCAAGCTGATCACGTGAACCGGATAGAAAGCTCCTATTTGCATCGTCCGAGAAATAAGCGTTCCTCTTTCCATCGACGTAAGATGGCGCCCTGAGCGGCGTTCCAGTCGCCATAGTTTCGATTGGCGATAGCTGCAGAGTGCCGCATGTAGGGAATCTGAAATCTAGTCCCGTCAAGTCCCCAAATTCAGACCGGGTCCTTTTTTCAAAGTAATCATTCTCGTCTTGCATTTGCCGCGGTTCGCGATCCTCGCCGAGATCTCTCCCGAAGGATTCATCGTCAGCCAACAATGGTCGAGCAAACCCATAGGTCAACACAAGCGCTGTTGTTGAAAGGAGCAACGCACGACGCGAAATTGTCCTTCTGGGCTCATCAGGACAATTCGACTTAACTCTTTGATCAACCATTGCCAAGCAACTGAATTATGAAGCGATCCACAAATACAATCCGATGTCTACCAGTTTAGCTCCTCGCGTAACGAGGCCTGAAACCTTCCATGCCCCCGAAGGATTTGCATTCCAAAAGACGTCCGGCTGTTGAGGTTTTAGATCGGTGGATGCGGACACCTGACAAACTCGGCCAAACGTAACGGACTTCATGCCAGGATCCTGCAAAACACCCGCGGGGGGGGCAACATCAAGAACTAGGGGCCTAGCTTCATCACCAAGATATTCGAAGGCCACCCCCCGCAACAGACGCCTGCCGGCTGGAAGTGATTTTTCGTCAACATTGATTTCTGCGAAGAATGGCGTCGAGTCGGCGCCACTGTCAGCGGCTGACGTCGCAATTGCTCCTGAACCGCTCCAAAAGCTTCTCACAACTGTCGTTTGAGATCGCTTGACCCTCGATAGCTCATCTTGAGCTGCAATCAGCCACTTCGACAGATAATCCAATATCTGACCCGCGGCAGGACCTTCGAAAGAGAGGTCAACGTTGTAGTAAGTCTTCAACGCCGGAACTATCGCGGCAACGCGTTGAGTGAGGCAAAGAAGATTAGTTTGATAAAGCGTCTTCAGAACAGCTAACCGTTCACTGTAGTTAAGTATCGAGCGGGATCTGCAGTGCTCGACAATCTGGATCCAAGCAATTTGCCTACTGATGGCAGCCCGATGCGATCGAAAAACCTCATCTTTACGGAGATATTCCTCCTTGCGACGGGCAGTGGCGAGCCGACTTTTCAGTTGGGCAAGATTTGCATTGGTTGATGCGGAAGTGTTGGTCCAATTTGCAAACTCAATGTTGGATCGATACGCGTTGGTTTTTTGGGCCGCCCCATAGACGGCATCGCCTCCGGAAGGAGCCGTGTACTTCGCAACTACTGAGCTATCGTCGACATACTTTTTAATTGAGTCCGCGGTTAGAAGAGCCGAGTAAGGCTTACCGCTGGCCCCATCCCGCATCATTTCATCGGGAACGTCGCGTTGGCGCGTCGCATGTTCAACGGCAATTTCAAGACCAGCCCTGTCGTCCCCAGCTTCTTGCCAAGGCATTTTATACAATCCCGCCGCAACCTCCTCACAGTGCACCATATCCAAACGGACAAATTCCTCCCCCTTGAAGCGGGTGTCGTTGCGAAGCTTTGCGATATCCGCGTATTGTTGCCGAAGTTGCCAAGCGGCCTGTGAGTATCTCGCAGCTTCTTCCAAGTTCTGCTCTACTCGACGAGGAGACAGCCGGATGTCGATGGGCATATCCGCATACGACTGGTCTTCCAAATCTGGAATCCGAGCGTTTTCGGGGGCAGACGAATATGTTTGGCCTTCTTCGTAAATCCTCGAAGAGTCTATCGCCCCCGCTTGCGCCTGGCTCACCAGCGACGAAAGCGTTTTTGCGTCGTTACGAAGCTCATCGAGATTTATCGAGTACTTAGAAGCAAAGTCAGCTCGGATCGTTTCGATTTCTTTCGAGTTCGCCATAGATCAAACTCAGCACTGAATAAATCGGTTCGCCGCTTCGCTCACTTGGGTTGACAAATTACCCGGTAGTTTGTGTATCCGCACATATTCCCGCCCTCGCTGCGCATCTGGACCATTTTGGGCTCACCCGACGCACCAAGTTGAGTACACTTATCTTGAGCCACCTGCTTGGCAACGTAGCAGTATGCGTAGACTTCATATGGCGTGCATTTGTTGTTGCGAGACTCGATGTATTCACCCTCGCATAGTGTAAAATTCTGAGCTGATGCCGCCCCGCTCGAAAATAAGGCAATCGCGAAGAGCAGGCTTCCGGGAATTTTCATGGTTCTAATGCCTTTTTTGTGGTTTAATAAAGTAAACATACGTCGTTTGAAAATTAGGTAGAGTAGTATTGCTGAACTACAATTGATTGCAAGCTCTTTTCAGACTCAGCAGTAAGGCTGACCGCCGGGCGAAGATCGAAGTCCTGCCGAATACCACCTTCAACTGGCGGCTACCGCTGTCTCGCGTCCGCTTTCGCCCATCTCGGACGCGACGCTGAGCGCGTGACGCGGCGGCACATATGCTTGAGCTCGATCCCGCGTTTATCAGCTTATCTGCATGGATCGCTCGGGGCGTGCAATCGAAAATGAAGCTGAGCCCGCGCTCGCCCCTACCGACCAGGTGATCGAAACAGGTTGCTTGTTGCAGCGCATGAGTCTGGTTATGGCGCCATCGCGACATACTACGCTGCCGCACGAACTTGATCGCTATAGAAGCAAAGCGGACGTAGTCACCAGTCACATGACGCCGCCGGGTTTATAGGTATACGGCCTAGCTGACCTTCGCCGATCCCTACCTCCTGATCTCTCCGGTCATCACCATCGAGATCGTGCTGTTCGCCACCGTCGGTGGACTCGGGCGCACCTATGGCCCCGCGCTCGGCGCGCTGCTGCTGGTGCCGCTCGGCGAGGTGCTGCGCGGCAAGCTCGGCTAGACGCTGCCGGGGCTGCATTACTTCATCTATGGCGTCGTCGTGGTGGCGGTGATCCTTGCCACTCCGCGTGGCCTGCTGCCGCTCGCCGAGCGGATGTGGGGCCGCTGGCGCGGCTCGGCATCACGCGCGGGCTGACATCGCGACCAGGGGCTGCGATTGGTCTGCCGAAAAGGGGGCGTGGCCCTAGCTCGAGTGCTCATCCAGCGCATCATTGCAAGATTGAACGTCGCGAATCCGGCAAGGCCCGCTTTGGAACGATTTTGCGCTTTCCTTCGATGCCATAGATGACTTGATAGCGGGGCATGCCGCTCTGTGGAGCACTACTATCTGCAAACAGTCGAACGTTTGCGTACATTAGCTTCAAGCGTTGGTAAGTAAGAGTGCCAAATTCTACCACGTGCCGCTGCCCACGCGGGGCTGGCGGGCCGTGCGGGCTAGGCAGCGGACCCACAAAATAGGGAATATGCGGATACTGGCCGAGAATGATTTGAGGGGTGAAAAGCGGCCGAAATCCATCAAGGCCATATTTAATGATGGCGGTGCAATAAGCGATTTTAGTAATACCCCGCGCAAATGTGCTTAAGTTCGCAGGGCGTATATTATTGATGATCTCGCCCTTCACTTTATCACTCAAACCCAATGTTTTTCTGATGCTATCAGGCACGTGCCAAAAAACATCGGTTCGTTGGTTGGAAAAGCCATCTGTAATCTTTACACGCTCTAAAAGAAGACCGGGCGGGTCCCAAATCGGCATGTTCAGAAAATAGGGGTGTTCTTCGGGGCGAAGATCAACAACCTTCTGCCCCTCAGGCAGCCCGACCGTGACTGGTAAAACCTCAGGATGTCCTGATCTTGATTTTAGACCCAGGTGCACGCGGAAATGTCCAAACACAGAGTTAGCCATATAGCCATCCAGATAGCTGGTCTCTGCTCCACAACGAGAGCAGCTTGCCTCTAGGAGTTCGGTGCTTCCGCCGAGGGAATACGGCATCGTATGTTCGCTAGACAATCTGTTTTCATTGCCATCGCAGCCGCAATAGATGCAGACGCCACCCCCGCTTACTCGTTCCTTCTTGCCTTCTAAGTTCTCGTACTCCATTTTCAGCCTTCCCCCGACAGCGGACATGTTCGCCGTCGATTTAAAGAACACACGCCATAGTCGTGAGTTGAGGCGAGATCCATGATGTGCTTGGTCGTGGCCTCGCGCAGGTAATCCAGTTTGGCGACGGTATTCGAATGCTCGGTTGAATTGAGGTAGAGGCTCTCGACGTCGGCTTGGCAGCGCGCGTCGCGCTGTCTGATCCAGGCCCGCTCGTCTGCGACAAGCCGTGTCGTCCGCGACCTGCTGTCCTTGAGCTTTTCGAGAAGCGTCCTGTACGTCGCGTTCAATTGGTGGTCCGCCGCCGTGTTGACGGCTAGCGTGCAATCGATGGCTTGCCGGCATGTCACCGTGCTGCAGTCGTCGGCGTGGGCCTGGTGGCAGGCAATCCCAAGCGCCAGCGGCAGGATGAGAAGGCGTGTGCGCAAGGCTCTCTCCATGAGGCGTGGGTGATGCGGGAAAGGTGTGTCTGTGCGCAGGCTGACAGGCGGAGCGCATTCGAGACCATGCGATAGAATGCCGCAAGCGTTGTGTCCGTCACGGCTCGGCGCGCCGTGCGGGCATGTCCGGAGGCGTGAGCGTTCGGGCGGGCAAACATCCTCAGGGGCTCTCATTGTTATGGCCGGCGCAGTCGCCCACGCGGCATGCCTGCGCGTGACTTCACCCGTCTCGCCCACCTCCTGATCTTCCTGCCTGCGCGTTCAGCGTCGCGTGCTGCAAGTTTCGGCTTGACAGCGCAGCGCCCGTTCGTGATGATCTCAATAATTAATTGGTTGGCCAATAAATAACGAATAGCCTGAGAAATTCAGATTTCTCAATGGTCTATCAGGATGGGAGGCGTTATGAAGAGAGTGTTTCTGCAAGCCGTGCTGCTCGCCGTCGCCGCGTTCGCGGCGCCTGCGATGGCCCAGGAGGAGATCCGCATCGGGCTCGTCGAGCCGATCACCGGCTCGGTCGCCTACAACGGCAACTCGGTGGTCGAGGGCGCGAAGCTTGCGATCTCCGAGGTCAACGCCGCCGGCGGCATCCTCGGCAAGCAGGTTCGTCTCGTGATTGAAGACGGCCAGTGCCAGCCGGCGAACTCGGTCAACGCGGTGGAGAAGCTGGTCCAGAAGGACAAGGTGGCGCTGCTGGTCGGAGCGTTCTGCAGCTCGGCGACCGCGGCGATCATGCCGGTGGCGCAAAAATACAAGATTCCGCTGATCACCGCGGTGTCGTCGAAGGCGGACCTGACCGAGCAGGGTAACCGCTATTTCTTCCGCGCAGCCGAGACCGACGCGCTGATGGCGCGTGCGTTCGCCAAGATTCTGGCGCAGGGGCTGAAGCTCGGCAGCGTCGCCTATATCGGCGTCAATGACGACTGGGGCCGCGGGGGCGTCGACGAGTTCGACCGCGACCTGTCGGAGCTCGGCGTCAAGAAGGCGATGGTGGAGTATTTCGACCATGGCGCCACCGATTTCTTCACCCTGCTGGCGAAGCTGCGTGCGGCCAAGCCCGACGGCGTGTTCGTCGCCGCCGAGACCCAGGACGGCTCCATCCTGGTGAGCCAGATTCGCGAGATGGGGCTGAACACCAAGGTGTTCGGCGTCGGCTCCTGGGCAACCGCCGATTTCATCAGGCTGGCCGGCGCGGCCGCAGAGGGCATCTATGCCGCCGTGCCCTATGTCTCCAGTCTCGACACGCCGCGCAACCAGGCCTTCGTCAAGACCTATGAGGCCGCCTACAGGGTCAAGCCCGGCAAGTATGGCGCCGCCGGCTACAACGCGCTGCACATTGCCGCGGCCGCGATCGCGCGCGCCGGCAGCCTCGATGCCGAAGCGATCCGCGAAGCGCTGCACAAGACCCGCTACGAGGCGCCGAACGGCGTCTACCAGTTCGACGCCAAGGGCCAGGCCTACGGCTTCGAGGCAGTGCTGGTGCGCATCGAGAACAAGGAGCCGAGGGTCGTGGCCACGGCGCCGGTCGAGCTGCCGCACTGAGGCAGCCGCGAGCGAGGACAAGCGAGATGGACCTGTTCCTGCAATTCCTGGCAAACGGCATCGTGGTCGGAGCGTTCTACGCGCTCTCCGCCCTCGGCCTGACGCTGATCTTCGGGCTGATGCGCGTGGTCAACTTCGCGCATGGCGAAATCTACATGCTCGGCGGCGTCACCGGCTGGTACTTCACGACGGCGTTGGGACTGAACTTCTTCGCGGCGCTGCTGGTGGTGGCGGTGCTGATCGCGGCGTTCGGCTGGGTGGTCGATCGCGTGCTGATCGAGCGGGTCCGCGGCCAGGGCGAGGAGGCCGGCATCCTCTTGACCATCGGGCTATCGATCTTCCTTGCCAACCTGACGCTGCTGGTGGTCGGGCCGGCGCCGATGAAGGTGGCGGGGCCGATCAGCGAGGGTGTGGTGTTCCTCGGACCGGTGGTGATCACCAAGCTGCGCCTGCTTGCGGTCGCAGTCGGCATCGCGGTGATCGTCGGCGTCAACCTGCTGATCCGCACCACGCGGCTCGGCCAGGCCATGCGCGCCACCTTCCAAGATCAGATGGCGGCGAGTCTCGCCGGCATTCGCACCGATCGCGTCTACGCCTGCACCTTCGCGCTCGGCTGCGCGCTGGCGGCGACGGCCGGCATGCTGCTGGCGTCGATCTATTCCACCCAGGCCTCGATCGGCGGGCTGGTCAGTCTCAAGAGCTTCGTGGTGGTCATCCTCGGCGGCATGGGCAGCTTCGCCGGCGCCGTCGCCGGCGGCCTGCTGCTCGGCGTCGCCGAGGCGATGTGGGGCGGCTATGTCGCGACCGGCATGGTCGACATCATCGGCTTTGCGCTGGTGATCGTGATCCTGCTGGTGCGCCCGCAAGGCATGTTCGCGACCCGGGTGGAGAGGGCCTGACCATGACCTTCGAGCGCAACACCCTTCTTGCCCTGCTTGCCGCGGCGGCGCTGTTTCCGCTGATGGTCAGGGATCCCTATCTGCTGCATCTCGGCATCATGGCGCTGGTCTATGTGGTGCTGGCGAGCAGCCTGAACCTGATCGTCGGCTATATCGGCGAGTTCTCGCTCGGCCACACCGCGTTCCTCGGCGTCGGTGCCTATACTGCGGCGCTGCTGTCGAGCCGTGCCGGCCTGCCGCTGTGGGCGACGATCCCGCTCGCCGGCGTCATGGCCGCCGTGTTCGGCATCCTGATCGGCGCCATCACGCTGCGCCTGCAGGGGCCGTATTTCGTCATCGTCACATTGGCGTTCGCCGAGGTGCTGCGCATCGTCGCCAACAACTTCGTCGCGCTCACCAACGGGCCGATGGGGCTCGCCGGCATCAGCCAGGGCGGCATCGCGGATAAGCGCGGCTTCTTCTATGTGGTGCTCGCCATCGCCGCCGTCGCGCTCTACCTGTGCTATCGCTTCGTCTATTCCAATACCGGACGTGGTGCGGTCGCGATCCGGGAGAATCGCTACGTCGCGCAGTCGATCGGGGTCGATCCGTTCCGCTCGGCGCTGCTGGCGTTCGTGCTCGGGGCGTTTCTCGCCGGGCTCGCCGGCGGCTTTTACGCCCACTACATCTCGTTCGTCGGGCCCGAGGTGTTCCAGTTCGCCTTCACCGTCAGCATGATCATCATGGTGCTGATCGGCGGCAAGGGCACGCTGATCGGCCCGATCCTCGGGGCATTGATCGTCACCATTCTCGAGGAGTATCTGCGCCAGGCGCAGGAATTGCGGCTGACGCTGTTCGGCCTCATCGTGATCCTGGTGGTGCTGTTCCTGCCGCGCGGCATCGCCAGCCTCGCCGGGGCTCGCCACGAGCAGCGCGCCTCTGGCGTCTCCCGCATCGTTCCGGCCAAGGAAGGTGTCGCATGACCGTGACGCACGACACGGCGCCGCTGCTGCGGGCCGAGAACCTCACCATGCGCTTCGGCGGCCTCACCGCGGTCAGGCAGTTCGGCTTCGAGATCAGGCCGGGCGAGATCGTCGGTCTGATCGGTCCGAATGGCGCCGGCAAGACCACCTGCTTCAACATGCTGACCGGGTTCTACACCCCGACCGAGGGCCGTGTGGTGTTCAGGGGCGAGGACATCACCCGCTTGAAGCCGCACGCCGTCGCCCGCCGCGGCATGGTGCGCAGCTTCCAGAAGACCAACGTCATGAAGACGCTGTCGGTGTTCGAGAACGTGCTGGCCGGGCACTACATGGCCGGCAGCCGGTCGTTGCTCGGCACCTTCCTGCCGACTGCGCGGGTGCGGCGGCAGGAACAGGAGATGCGCGACAGCGCCGCCGACATCGTGCAGCGGCTCGGCCTTGCCCGGCGCATGAACGCGCCGGCTCACCTGTTGTCGTGCGGCGAACTGCGGTTGCTGGAGGTCGCGGTGGCGCTGGCGGCGAAACCGTCGCTGCTGATGCTGGACGAACCCGCCGCCGGTCTCAACAGCCACGAGGCGGCGATGTTCGGCGACGTGCTGAAGACGCTGGTCGGCGGCTTCGTCGAGGCGCTGCTGCTGGTGGAGCACAACATGAGCCTGGTGATGGCAGTGTCGCACCGCCTGCTGGTGCTCAACTTCGGCCAGAAGCTGGCGGAGGGGCGGCCGGCCGAGATCCAGGCCAACCCCGATGTGATCGAAGCCTATCTTGGAAAGGCTGCCGCATGACCGATCTTCATTCCGATCCTGTGCTGGTCGTCGAGGATCTGCGCGTCTCCTATGGCAGCGTGGCCGCGCTGCATGGCGTTTCGCTCGAGGTGCGCGCGGGCGAGACCGTGGCGCTGATCGGCGCCAACGGCGCCGGCAAGAGCACGACGCTGCGGGCGATCTCCGGGCTGCTGAAGGCGCGCGCCGGCACCATCGTCTGGCAGGGCCGGCCGATCCACAATCTCGCGCCCGACCGCATCGTCGCCGCCGGCGTCGCGCATTGCCCCGAGGAGCGCCATGTCTGGGCGCACATGACGGTGGCAGAGAACATCCGCCTCGGCGCCTATCTCTGCCGTTCGCGTCCCGAGATCGGGCGCCGGCTCGAGCTCGCATTCGAGCGGTTTCCGCGGCTGCGCGAGCGGGCCGGACAGTTCGCCGGCACGCTGTCCGGCGGCGAGCAGCAGATGCTCGCCATCGCCCGCGCGCTGATGTCGGAGCCGGCGCTATTGATGCTGGACGAACCGAGCCTCGGCCTCAGTCCGAAGATGGCCGACGAGGTGTTCGAGGTGGTGCGGGCGATCAACGCCCATGGCGTCACCGTGTTGCTGGTCGAGCAGAACATCCACAACGCGCTCGCGATCGCGAGCCGCGCCTATGTGATCGAGACCGGCCGCATGACCGCGGCGCGTCCGTCGGCGGAGCTGCGCGGCGACCCTGCGCTGCTGCGCGCCTATCTCGGCGGCGCGCCGGCGGCGGCGTGAGGCAACGGGCGCGCCGCAAAAATTAAAAGATCGAACAATTAATTATTGAGATGGAGTGAACGGTGGCAAGACAGAGGATTGGCATCATTGGCGGTGGCATCGGCGGCGTTGCGCTCGCGACCTGCCTGCTGCAGCGCGGCTTCGAGGTGCGGCTGTTCGAGCGGGCGAAAGGGTTCGGCGAGGTCGGCGCCGGCATCCAGATGACGCCGAATGCCGTCAAGGTCATGAAGGCGCTGGGGCTGCTCGACCGCATGCTGGAGGCGGGCTTCCTGCCGCACGCGCTGGTGGGGCGCAACTGGCGCTCGGCGCGCGGCAACTTCCGCACCCCGCTGAAGGGCGTCTGCGAGCAGCTTTATGACGCACCGTTCATCCATATCCATCGCGCCGATCTGCATCACATCCTCGCGGCGGGAATTCCGGACAGCGTGCCGCGCTTCGGCGTCAGCTGCACCGGGGTGCAGCAGCAGAAGGCGGGAGCGGTCGCGACGTTCTCGGACGGCAGCGCATTCGAAGCCGACCTGATCGTCGGCGCCGACGGCGTGCGCTCGGCGATCCGCAGCGCGCTGTTCGGCGCCGAGGAGCCGCGCTTCACCGGCCACATGTGCTATCGCGCGGTGGTGCCGGTCGGCGGCCTTGTCGATTTTGTCAGCCCCGACACCTCGTTCTGGCTCGGCCCGAACGGCCATATCGTCACCTACTATGTGCGGGGCGGCACCGCGGTGAACATCGTCGCCGTCGCCGAGACCGCGAACTGGGTCGAGGAATCCTGGAACGTCGCCACCAGCAAGGACGAGATGCTCGGCGCCTTCCGCGGCTGGCATCGCAATGTCGAGACGCTGTTCCAGCGAGTCGACGAAGTCTACAAGTGGGGCCTGTTCGACCGTGATCCGATGACGCAGTGGTCGAAGGGGCGGGTGACGCTGCTCGGCGATGCGGCGCATCCGATGCTGCCGTTCCTGTCCCAGGGCGCGGCGATGGCGATCGAGGACGCCTATGTGCTGGCCGCCTCGCTCGCCGCCCATGGCGACGACATCACCACGGCGCTCAGCGACTACGAGCGCGAGCGGTTGCCGCGCACCAGCCGCGTCCAGCTCGAGGCGCGTGAGCGCGGCCGCACCTATCACCTGCCGTCGGCTTTCGCCCAGGCGCGGCGCGATTTCATGTTCTGGCTGCGCGGGCTGTTCAACCCGCAAACCTCCGGCATCCGCGCCAACTGGGTCTACGAGTACGACGCCCGCAGGTTCGAACCCACCCCGTCCGACGCCGCGCGGCGTCTCGTTGCCTGATAGCGAAAGACATCCGTTCATGACCAGCAAGACCTATCGGATCGGCCAGATCGTTCCCAGCTCCAACACCACCATGGAAACCGAGATCCCGGCGATGCTGAACGCGCATGCGCTGGCCCACGGCACGCGCTTCACGTTTCACTCCAGCCGGATGCGGATGAAGACGGTGAAGAAGGACGAGCTCGCGGCGATGGATGCGGAATCCGATCGCTGCGCGCTGGAATTGTCGGACGCGCGGGTCGACGTGCTCGGCTACGCCTGCCTCGTCGCCATCATGAGCATGGGCCACTCCTATCACCGTGTCTCGCAGCAGCGGCTGCATGGCCGTACCGTCGAGAACGGCGCGGCGGCGCCCGTGGTCACCAGCGCCGGTGCGCTGGTGGATGCGCTCAAGGTAATGGGCGCCAGGCGCGTCGCGCTGGTCGCGCCCTATATGAAGCCGCTCACCGAGCTCGTGGTCGACTACATCGTCCATGAGGGCGTCGAGGTGGCGGACTGGCGCGCGCTGGAGATCCCCGACAACGTCGCGGTCGGACGCCACGATCCGGCCCGTCTGCCGCAGATCGTGAGCGGGATGGCGCTCGACGGCGTCGACGCGGTGGTGCTGTCGGCCTGCGTGCAGATGCCCTCGCTGCCGGCGATCGCCGAGGTCGAGGCGCGCAGCGGCCGGCCGGTGGTCACCGCCGCGGCGGCGACCACCTACGCCATGCTGAAGGCGCTCGAACTGCCGACACGCGTGCCGGGCGCCGGCGCGTTGCTGTCGGGCGCGTACTGAGGGCGATGTGATGGCAACCGATCATCCCAGCACCTTCGTCGCCGGCGGCAATGCCCACGCCAACGGCATTCGGCAACACTACCTGCGTTATGGTGGCGCCGGGCGCCCGGTGATCCTGGTGCCGGGCATCACCAGTCCCGCAATCACCTGGGGCTTTGTCGGCGAGCGCTTCGGCCGTGGCTTCGACACCTATGTGCTCGACGTCCGCGGCCGCGGGCTGTCGCAGTCGGGCGAGGGGCTCGACTACGGCCTCGATGCCATGGCCGCCGACGTCGCCGCTTTTGCCGCGGCGCTCGGCTTCGACGATTATGCCCTGGTCGGCCACTCCATGGGCGCGCGGATCTCGCTGCGAGCGATCGCGCGGCATGGCGCGCGGCCGTCCGCCGTGGTGCTGGTGGATCCGCCGGTGTCCGGGCCCGGGCGGCGGCCATATCCCGCGCAGCTGCCGTGGTATGTCGACTCGATCCGCCTGTCAGCGGCGGGCTGCGACGGCGAGGCGATACGTCCGTTCTGTCCGACCTGGACCGACGCCCAGCGCGCGCTGCGGGCCGAGTGGCTGCACACCTGCTACACGCCGGCGATCGTCCGCGCCTTCGAGGATTTCCAAAAGGACGACATCCATGCCGACTTTCCGGCGCTGGCCTGTCCGGCGCTGCTGATCGCCGCCGGCCGCGGCGACGTCATCCTCCCCGAGGAGGAGCGCGAGATCCGCAGCTTACAGCCGCGTCTCGAGGTGGTTCGCGTCGCCGGCGCCGGACACATGATCCCCTGGGACGACGAGGAGGGCTTTTTCCGCGCCTTCGGCGCGTTCCTCGGCCGACCGCTCTGATCTGCTCCTGTCAAAGAAGAAAGGAATCCGCCGATGCCCGTCAGTGATGCCGACATGGTCCGCGCCTGGACCCACGTGCTGTCGCTCTCCAAGCTGCAGCCGAAGCAGACCGTTACCCTGCTGACCAGCCAGAACACCCATCCGCAGACGTTGAATACCGCGCGCATCGCCGCCACCAACATGGGCGCGATCGTCAACCGGCTCGACCTGCCGCCGGTCAACGCCGAGTTCGCGCACAGTCGCGACAGCCTCGCCTATCTCGGCACCACGCCGCTGACCGGCAATGCGGCCGCCATCGCCGCGCTGAAGAAGAGCGACCTGGTGCTCGACCTGATGACGCTGCTGTTCTCGCCGGAGCAGGCCGAAATCCTCGACGGCGGCACCAAGATCCTGCTCGCGGTCGAACCGCCGGAAGTGCTGGTCCGCATGCTGCCGTCGGCCGAGGACAAGGTGCGGGTCGGCAAGTCGGCCGCGCTGCTGCAGGCGGCCAAGGAGATGCGCGTCACCTCGAAGGCGGGGACCGACCTGCGGCTGCCGATGGGTGAATTCCCGGTGATCCAGGAATACGGTTTCGTCGACGAGCCCGGCCGCTGGGATCACTGGCCGAGCGGCTTCAGCCTCACGTTTCCGAACGAGGGGCAGGCCTCCGGGCGTGTCGTGCTCGACCGCGGCGATATCCTGCTGCCGATGAAATCCTATGTCACGACCCCGGTCGAGATGACGGTCGAGCGCGGCTATGTCACCGCGATCACCGGCGATCTCGACGCCGACCTGCTCAACGACTACATGGCGGCGTTCGACGACAAGGAGGCCTACGCGATCTCCCACATCGGCTGGGGCCAGCAGACCCGTGCCCGCTGGTCGACGCTCGGCCTCTACGATCGCGAGCAGACCATCGGCATGGATGCCCGCGCCTTCGCCGGCAACTTCCTGTTCTCGATGGGTCCGAACAATGAGGCCGGCGGCTCCCGCACCACGGCCTGTCACATCGACATTCCCATGCGCAATTGCAACGTTCTGCTCGACGATCGCGAGATCGTGCGCGACGGCAAGCTGTTGTCGCTGGAGCAGGCCGCGTGAGCGCGCCCGCTTCCGAGGTTGATGTCTACCAACGGCAGGGCTTCGGCCGCACCCTGGGCATCCAGGGGCGGCTCGGCCTTCTGATCGTGGATTTCGTGAACGGTTTTGCCGACGCCGGAATTTTCGGCGGCGGCAATATCCCGCCGGCGATCGCCCAGACGCGCCATGTGCTGGCGGCCGCCCGTGAGCAGGGCTGGGCCGTCGCCCACAGCCGTATCGTCTATGCGGACGACGGTGCGGACGCCAACGTGTTCTCGGTCAAGGTGCCGGGCATGCTGACGCTGACCGAGCACGCGCGGGCCAGCGCCATCGTTCCTGAACTGGCGCCGGTGGCGGGGGAACTGGTGGTGCGCAAGAACGTCCCGTCGGCGTTCTTCGGCACGGCACTGGCGCCATGGCTGACGCGGCAGGGCGTTGAGACCTTGCTGGTCGCCGGCTGCACCACCAGCGGCTGCGTCAGGGCAAGCGTCGTGGATGCGATGTGCTACGGCTTTCGTCCCGTCGTGATGGCGGATTGCGTCGGGGACCGCGCCTCCGGGCCCCATGACGCCAGCCTGTTCGATATCGAGCAAAAATATGGTGATGTCATCGCGTCCGAGCGGGTTCTGGCTTTGTGAAACGCTGCGAACGGTGCTAAGCCGAAGAAAATGCTTGTAATTTATTGCCTTGAAACCTGTGCCCGCCCATGACTGACGCTCGTTCGACAGGTCGGATCAAGCCGGTGGCGAAGCGATCGGTGTCCGGTCCTTCGTCCCGCCGGCGGCGCCGCTCCGGGCCCGGCCGGCCCGAAGGGGTCAGCAATGTGCGCGACGAGATTCTCGACGCCGCGGAGTTCGAGTTCGCGGCCAAGGGCTATGCGGGCACGTCGCTCCGCGACGTCGCGGAGCGGGCGAAGGTCACCCAGGCGCTGATCAACTATTATTTCCGCTCCAAGAACGGCCTGTTCGAGGAGGTCGTCCTGCGACGTGGGCGCTATGTCGCCGACCAGCGTATGGCGAGTCTCGCGGCGTTGCGGCAGTCCGGCAAGAAGCTGGACGTGCGGACGATCGTCAACGCGTTCCTGGCGCCGGCTCTGGCCATGCGCGACATGCCGGGGGGACGCACTTACATGCGGCTGAACGCCCGCCTGCACACCGAGCCGCCGGAGATCTCCTATCCGCTGCGCAATGCGGCCTATGACGAATCGACCCGCGCCTATGCGGAAGCGCTGTGCGAGGCGTTGCCCCACCTGTCGCCGAAGGATGTCTACTGGCGCATGACGCTGGTGGTCGGCGCTTATCTCTATGCGTTCTCCGACACGCATCGGCTGGATGTGATGGCGCCGGGAGTCTGTAATCCCAATGACACCGAGGAGGTGTTCACCGCGGTCACGAGCTTCGTCACCGGCGGGATGCTGGCTCCGGTCCTTGGTGCACCGGCGAAAAAAAGCGAGACATGAGCGACTGAAGATCGCGCTGTTTTTGGCAAAAGGTCAGGATCACTTTGCCTCGCTGCGCTGGCCGAGGTGATCGAACAGGTTCATCGGGAGCGGAAAGACCACGGTCGAGGACCGCTCGCCGGCGATGTCGTGCAGTGCCGCGAAATAGCGCAGCTGCATCGCCTGCGGCTCCTGGGCAAGGATCCGGCCAGCCTCGACGAGCTTTTCGGCAGCCTGCTGTTCACCCATCGCGTTGATCACCTTGGCGCGTCGCAGGCGTTCCGCCTCGGCCTGCTTGGCAATCGCGCGCACCATGGTCTCGTTGAGATCGATGTCCTTGATCTCGATCGAGGTGACCTTGATGCCCCAGACGTCGGTCTGCTTGTCGAGGATCTCCTGGATGTCGGCGTTCAGCCGGTCGCGTTCTGCGAGCATCTCGTCGAGTTCGTGCTTGCCGAGCACCGAGCGCAGCGTGGTCTGCGCCAACTGGCTGGTCGCGGCCATGTAGTCGCCGACCTTGATGATGGCGCGCTCGGCATCGACGATGCGAAAGTAGAGAACGGCATTGACCTTGACCGAGACGTTGTCGCGCGAAATCACGTCCTGGGGCGGCACGACCTGCACCATCACCCTGAGATCGACCTTGACGAGCTGCTGCACGACCGGGATGAGGATGATCAGGCCCGGGCCCTTCACGCCGGTGAAACGGCCGAGGGTGAAGACGACGCCACGCTCGTATTCCCGAAGAATGCGGATGGCCTGGCTCAGAAATGCGATGACGAGCAGCGCAATGACGGCGTAGGTCATATAGTCGAGCATCATGACGGGGCTCCCTTGCCGGTCGTGGCGGCGCGCCGCACCACCAGCGTCAGATCAGCGATGCTGGCCACCTCAACGACTTCGCCCGGCTTGAACGTTTCGGCGCCGCGCGCTTGCCATCGCTCACCGTGCGCAAAGACATGGCCTTCTTTGTCGGACCAATCGATGACTTCGGCAGGCAAGCCTTGCATGGCTTGGGCGCCGACCCGTATGGGCCCCCGGCGCGCGCGTCGAAGCGAGCCGAGCACGACGACAAAGAGGCCGACGAATGCCGCCGCGACGATGCCGATCACCGACCATGACAAGCGATAGCCGGGCGCTTCGACGCGGAAGAGCATGATCGCTCCCAGGACGAAAGCGATCACGCCGCCGAGGCCGATCACGACGGTCGGATTGAAGGCTTCGAAGGTCAGGAGCGCAATGCCGACCAGCATCAGGCCGAGGCCGGCGTAGTTGATCGGCAGCAGGTTGAGGGCGTAGAGGCCCAGCAGCAGACAGATCGTGCCGACGACGCCCGGGGCGATCGCGCCGGGGGACATGAATTCGAAGATCAGCCCGTAGACGCCCACCATCAGGAGAATGAATGCGACGTTGGGGTCGGTGACGACCGCAAGGAAGCGGGACACCCATCCCGGATCGATGGCCTCGATGGTGGCACCCTTGGTCGTCAGGTTTTGCGTTGTGCCGCCGGCGACCTCGATGACCCGGCCATCGAGCTGCCGGAGCAAGTCGGCCTGATCGCGCGCGATGAAGTCGATGACATGCGCTTGTAATGCGCCGTTGGCGGAGAGGGTGGCGGCTTCGCGGACGGCCTTCTCGGCCCAGTCGGCATTGCGCCCGCGCAGCTCGGCCAGGCTGCGGATGAAGGCGACGGCATCATTCGTCGCCTTGGCCGTCATGGCGTCCTTGGGCTCGGATTGGCTGTCCTTCTTGTCCTTGCCTTCCTTGTCCGGGATGCCGCCGGGCAGCCCCGGAGCGCCGATCTGCACTGGCGTCGCAGCGCCGATATTGGTGCCCGGCGCCATGACAGCGACATGGGTCGCGTAGAGAATGTAGGTGCCGGCGCTGGCGGCATGCGCGCCGGAGGGGGCGACGTAGCCGACGACAGGAACCGGCGACGCCAGCACATCCGTAATAATGTCGCGCATGCTGGTGCTGAGGCCGCCCGGTGTGTTCAGGCGCAAGATCACAATCCCGGCGCGTCGCTCACTTGCCTTGGCCAGCGCGTCCTTCACATAGCTCGCCGATGCCGGGCCGATCGCGCCATCGATCGAAATCGTCAGGACAAGATGGCTGCTCTCCTCCGCTGAGCCGGGAAGGAGGGAGAAAACCAGAGCGACGATGGTAATCGCCGCAACAACAGCCGCCTTTACGGTCTGCACGGCAAGAACTCCCTTGCCGAAAATATGGGGTTCCGCTTGGGAACCTCAATGCCTGGGTTCATCCCCTCCGCTATTGTGCGGTGACAGCGTCCATGGTTCGGAACCCCAGAGCCGGCCTCGGGGCTCATTCGGATGGCCAGGCTCCCTCCATCATTCGATGGAACTCGAAGTCTTTCGGTCATATGCCGCTGGTTGCGGCCGCGCCGGAAATCTTGATTTGAGCGAGTGACGTTTCGTCGTCAGCATCCCCCGCCGGGCGATATGCGCCCGTGTCAGGGGACCAGCACCAATGCCAAGTGCGACAACGACAACCCTCAAGATCAATGGAAAAGACTACGAGATCGACGCAGAGCCGGAGATGCCGCTGCTCTGGGCCATCCGCGACTATGCCGGGCTGACCGGCACCAAATACGGCTGCGGCATTGCACAGTGCGGCGCCTGCACTGTCCATCTCGACGGTGAGCCGACGCGCGCCTGCAGCGTCCAGCTCGGCGACGCCGCCGGCAAGGCGATCACCACCATCGAGGGCCTCGCCGAGGGCGCCACGCTGCACAAGGTGCAGCAGGCCTGGGTCGAGCTCGATGTGCCGCAGTGCGGCTACTGCCAGAGCGGCATGATCATGGCGGTGGCGGCGCTTCTCAAGGAGAAGCCCAAGCCCACCGACAAGGACATCGACGACGCCATCACCAACATCTGCCGTTGCGGCACCTTCGTGCAGGTGCGCGCGGCTGTTCATGCCGCCGCGGACGCGTGAGGTGAAGCCATGACACAGCATGTCACGATCTCGCCCGCCGTCAGCCGTCGCGCCTTCGTCATCGGCGCCGCCACCCTCGGCGGCGGCCTCGCGCTCGGCTTCGATCTGCCCGTTGCCCGCGCCGCTGACGGCACGCCAGCCGCCGCGACGCCCGAGGTCAACGCCTGGGTCGTGGTGCGGCCCGACGACACGGTCGTCATCCGCATCGCCCGCTCCGAGATGGGGCAGGGCACGCTCACCGGCCTCGCCCAGCTCGTCGCCGAGGAGCTGCAGTGCGATTGGTCGAAGGTGACGACCGAATATCCGACCCCAGGCCAGAACCGCGCCCGCCAGCGGGTGTGGGGCGATTTCTCCACCGGCGGCAGCCACGGCATCCGCGGCTCGCACGATTATGTTCGGCAGGGCGGCGCCGCGGCGCGGATCATGCTGATCGAGGCGGCGGCCAAGGCCTGGGGCGTCGAGGCTTCCGAATGCAGCGCGGTCAACAGCGTCATCACCCACACGACATCCGGGCGCACCACCACCTACGGCAAGGTGGCGGATGCCGCGGCCAAGCTGACGCCGCCGACCGACATCACGCTCCGGGATCCCAAGGACTGGACCATCGCCGGCAAGGGTCTCAAGCGGCTCGACACTGTCGACAAGACCACTGGGCGCATGACCTATGGTATCGACGTCAAGCTGCCGGGCATGGTCAGCGCGGCGATTAGGGATTGCCCGGTGTTCGGCGGCAAGCTCAAAAGCTTCGACGCCGCCAAGGTCACGGGCATGAAGGGCGTCAAGCAGGTGGTCAGGGTCGGTGACAGCGCCGTTGCCGTGGTCGCCGACAGCTGGTGGCACGCCAAGGCCGCGCTCGACGCGTTGCCGATCGTGTGGGACGAGGGCGAGCACGCCAAGCTCTCCAGCGCGTCGATCGCATCCTGGCTCGCCGAAGGGCTCGATCCGGCGCGGCCCGCCTTCGTCGGCAACAGCAATGGCGACGCCAAGGGCGCGCTCGCCAATGCCGCGCGGCGGATCGAGGCGACGTATGCGTACCCCTATCAGAACCACGCCGCCATGGAGCCGCTCAACGCCACCGCGCTCTATACCCCGGAGCGCTGCGAGGTGTGGACCGGCACGCAGAACGGCGAAGGGGCGCTCGCCGCGGCGGTCGCGGCCTCCGGCCTGCCGCCGGAGAAGTGCGACGTCCACAAGGTGATGCTCGGCGGCGGCTTCGGTCGGCGCGGTATGTCCGACTACGTCACCCAGGCGGTGCTGATCGCGAAGCAAATGCCGGGCACGCCGGTCAAGCTGTTGTGGTCGCGCGAGGAGGACATGCTGCACGGGCGCTATCACCCGGTCACCCAGTGCCGGCTGGTCGGCGGCCTCGATGCCGCCGGTAACCTCACCGCGCTGCACCTGCGTCTCTCCGGCCAGTCGATCCTGGCGAGCGCGCGGCCCGGCGCGCTGCAGAACGGCATGGACCCGGCCGCGTTCCAGGGGCTGGCGCCGCGTGGCGAAGCGGTATTCGGCTATGATGTGCCGAACCTGCTGGTCGAGCACAGCATGCGCAACCCGCCGGTGCCGCCGGGCTTCTGGCGCGGCGTCAACATCAACCACAACGCCATTTACCTCGAGTCCTTCATCGACGAACTGGCGGCGGCGGCGAAGCAGGATCCGCTCGCCTTCCGCCGCAAGCTGATGGCCGGACATCCCAAGCACCTTGCGGTGCTCAATGCGGTCGCCGAGCGTATCGGCTGGGATACGCCGCCGTCCAAGGGCGTCTTCCGCGGCATCGCCCAGCACATGGGCTATGGCAGCTATGTCGCGGCCGCCACCGAGGTCTCGATCACCGACGGCAGCAAGATCAGGATCCACCGCATCGTCGCGGCGACCGACCCCGGTTACGTCGTCAATCCGGCGCAGGTCGAGCGCCAGATCGCCGGCTCGTTCGTCTACGGTCTGTCGGCGCTGTTCTATGGCGAGATCACGCTCAAGAACGGCCGTGTCGAGCAGGAGAATTTCGACAGCTACAACTCGATGCGCATCGCCGAGATGCCGAAGGTCGAAACCATCCTGATGCCGAGCGGCGGCTTCTGGGGCGGCGTCGGCGAGCCGACCATCTGTGTCGCCGCGCCCGCCGTGCTCAATGCGTTCTATGCCGCGACCGGCAAACGCATCCGCTCGGTGCCGCTCAAGAACCACGACATCGTGTTCGCCTGAGTACGAGGCTCGGCCGATCGCAATATGCCGCCGCCGGAAATCTCTCCGGCGGCGGTCCGGTTCCGGCGGATGCCGCGCTTTTGCGTCATTCTCTGCGCGGTGCGCGCGGCAGCAAATCTTTCCCCGTCGCGCGCGTGCTCCGCCAAGTCTTTCCTTTTATCGCGCGGCCTCTTGTCGCGGCTTGCGCGGTCGCCAAGATGATTGGGGATGGCGACTGCCGGTCTGCGCGCCGCGCAGGCGTGCGCCGGGCCTGCGGCCATGCCGGCCCGCAGATGGGAGATCAACAAGATGGGACTTCAACCCGCGTCCTTCGACACCGTGCCGTTCGTGACGGCCGAACTCAACTATCTCGCGCCGATGGCGGACAAGCCGCGCACTTATGCCTATGATCCGCCGCCGGGCGAGCCGAAGAACAATGTCGTGATCGAGCCGCACCGCCTGCCGATCTTCGATGCGCGCAAGGCCGGCATCGACTTCTCGCTCGACCGCGAGGGCTTTGCGCTGGTGTCGCAGCCGACTGCGGTGAAGGATTTTTATGACGAGGACGAGATCCGCCGCGTCTACTATCCCGAGGTCGAGCGCTTCCTCAAAGCGACGCTGCGTGCCGACCGCGTGGTGATCTTCGATCACACCGTGCGCAGGCGCGTCGAAGGCGCCGCCGACCTGCGTGGCGCCGGGCCGCGGCAGCCGGCGACGCGGGTGCATGTCGACCAGACCGCGGCCTCGGGGCCGAACCGGGTGCGTGAGCACGTGCCGGCGCAGGCCGAGGCGTTGCTCAAGGGGCGGTCGCAGATCATCAACCTGTGGCGGCCGATCCGCGGCCCGCTGCGCGACACGCCGCTCGCGATGTGCGACGGCACCACGGTGGCGCCCGCGGACCTCGTCGCCTCCGACCTGATCTACCCCAACCGCAACGGCGAGAACTATTCGGTGACGTTCAACCCCAACCACCGCTGGTTCTACGTGCCGGAGATGCAGGTCGACGAGGCGCTGCTGCTCAAGTGCTACGACTCGGCGACCGACGGCCGTACCCGGTTCGGGCCGCACACCGCCTTCGCCGATCCGACCACGCCCGCCGATACGCCGCCGCGCGAGAGCATCGAGGTGCGCACGCTGGTGTTCCACACCCATTGAGGTTGCGGCGGGTGCTGCGGGATTGCGTGGCGTTTACGCGTCATGCGGCTCCACATTTTCAGCGTCATCACCGGGCCGGCGCGCAGCGCCGTGACCCGGTGATCCAGCTTTAAAACGCATGTCGGTGTGGTGAATAAGCTGGATTGCCGGGGCTTCGCCCGGCAATGACGCGGTGGGTGTGGTGTCCTTCGAAATCAAACCGGATTGCTGTGGGCTCGTCTCGGCTTTCCGCATCTTTTAAGGGCCTCAGCCCAAAAATCCCTGCATGCCGTCCCACAGCAGCTTCAGCGCGGTGACCGCGAGCAGGGCGTAGCAGGCGCGGTAGAGCTGGGCCTGGTCGAGCCGCTGGTGCAGCCGCCAGCCCGCCCACACGCCAATCGCCGCGACCGGCAGACACAGTGCGATCAGGATCCACTGTGCTTCGCCGAGCCGTCCGACCAGCAGCCACGGCCCGGCCTTGAGCAGGTTGCCGATGGTGAAGAAAAGACTGGTGGTGCCGGCATAGGTCGCCTTGTCGAGGCCGCGCGGCAGCAGGTAGATGGCGAGCGGCGGGCCGCCGGAATGGGCGACCATGGTGGTCACCCCCGACGCACCGCCGGCGACCAGTGCCTTGAGCGACGAGCGTGGACGCGGCGTCGTGCTCACGCCGCCGCGCAGCCACAGCGCGCAGAACACCAAGGTGATCGCGGCCATCAGGATCTCGACCAGGTGCCGATCGAGGTCGCGCAGCACGAAGAAGCCGGCGGCGACGCCGGCGACGAGGCCGGGCAGCAGCGGTACGAGGTCCGGCGCCGACCAGGTCGACGGCTTCCAGTAGCGCAGCGCGACGAGGTCCATCGCCACGAACAGCGGCGCCAGGATGGCGCCGGCCGTGATCGGGTCCATCACCAGAGCCAGCAGCGGAATGCCGACAATGGCGAAGCCGCCGCCGAACGCCCCCTTCATGAAGCCGATGACGAACACGCCGAGGGCGCAGACGATGAGGAGCAGGGGCGTGAGGGACATGGGCAGGGGCGACGGCCGATCAGTTGCCGCTCGGAGCTTGCTTTCACACGCCGAGCGACAACTCAGGCGAGGTGAAGACGATCTACAATCCGTTGCTCAGTGGCGGTTCATCCTTCGAGGCTTGCTCGCGCTCGCACCTCAGAATGACGAGTTTAGGACTGATCTAGGCGCGCCGTCTCGACCGCGCAACGGCAGGGATTGCCCTCCGGGCAAGATAAGGGCAGCACGAGAAACGCGCGCGCCCGTTTGAAACGGACGCTCGCTTGATCTCGCGCTCGCGATCCAGTCGCACCTGACACGGCGCGCTCAGCTGACGCGCCGCTCCCGCTTCTCCCAGAACGGCCGGCGCAGCTCGCGCTTCAGGATCTTGCCGGCGCCGGACAGCGGCAGGGGGCGGTCGCTGATGTCGGCGCTGCGCGGGCACTTGTAGCCGGCGATGCGGGACTTGCAGAACGCGAGCAGCTCGGCTTCGGTCACGCTCGCGCCGCTCTTGGTCACGACCACGGCATGGACCTGCTCGCCCCACTGCTCGCTGGGGATGCCGATGACGGCGCATTGCGCCACCGCCGGATGCTGCGCGATCGCGTTCTCGACCTCGACCGAGTAGACGTTCTCGCCGCCGGTGATGATCATGTCCTTGACGCGGTCGACCACGTAGATGAAGCCGTCGTCGTCCATGTAGCCGCCGTCGCCGGTGTGCATCCAGCCGTCGATCACGGCGCGGGCGGTCTCCTCCGGCCGCTCCCAGTAGCCCATCATGACGTTGTCGCCACGCGCGACGATCTCGCCGACGGTGCCGCGCGGCACCGGTTCGTCGTTGGCATCGACGATGCGCACCTCGCAGCCGAGCGTGGCGCGGCCGGCGCCGCGGTGGCGCCCCTTGGCGCGGCCGTCGCCGATGTGCTCGTTCCAGTGCAACAGCGTCGCGATCGGCGACAGCTCGGTCATGCCGTAGGCCTGGGTGAAGCGCACATGGGGCAGGGCGCGGCTGGCGCGATCGAGCACCGCCTCGCTGATCGGCGAGGCGCCATAGATGATGTTCTTCAGCGACGACAGATCGTAAGTGCCGAGCGCGGGGTGATCGACCAGCATCTGGATCATGGTCGGCACCAGCAGCACGTCGGTCACCCGTTCGCGCTGGATCGCCGCCATGACGCCCTCGGGCGAAAAGCCCTGGATGATGACATTGCTGCCGCCGCTGAGCAGCAGCGCATACATCGCCGCGCCATTGGCGAGGTGGAACATCGGCGCTGCGTGCAGATAGGTCGACGTGCGCGGAAACAGGCCCTCGCCGAGCGCGTTCAGCGCATCGGCCATCAGGTTGGTGTGGCTGAGCATCACGCCCTTGGAGCGGCCGGTGGTGCCGCCGGTGTAGAAGATGCCGGCGAGGTCGGCGCCGTCGCGCATCGCATCCGCGACCGGCGCGCTGCGCCCGATCAAGGTCTCGTAGTTTTCCATGCCGGCGGGCGTCTCGCCGTCGTCGGCATAGACCAGCCGCAGGCCGGCAAGCGCCTGCGCCAGCTCGGCGCCGACCGCGGCGAACGCCTTGTCGACGACCAGCACCTTGGCGCGGCAGTCGCGCAGCGCGTCCTCGTTCTCGGCCGCGCTCCAGCGGATGTTGAGCGGCACGATGACGGCGCCGGCCCAGCCGGTGGCGAGGTAGAGCTCGAGGTAGCGGTCGGAATTCAGCGACAGGATGGCGACACGGTCGCCGTTCGCCGCGCCGAGGCCCTGTAGCGCCCCCGCCAGCCGCGCCACCCGCGCGCCGGTCTCGCCCCAGCTGCGGCGCCGCTCGCCGTACACGGTGGCGAGGCCGCCGGGATTGACCTGCAGCGCGCGTCTTAGTCCGTGGGTGATGTTCATGGTCGTCCTCCTCCCGATTGTTGTCGTTATCGCGGGCGCTTGCTGCGCCTTCTTTTCGCGGCCGGGCCGATGATGCCTTCGGTCAGCCGGACCGCGAATTCGTCGCCGATGGCCTGCGGCGACAGCGCGCCATCGCGCTGGTACCAGTGCCCGATCCAGTTCAGCGAGCCGGCGATGGCGAACGCGGTCATCTTCGGATCGCAGGGCGCGATCGAGCCGTCGGCGATGCCCTCGGTGATGTAGTTGCGGAAGGTGCGGTCGATGCCCTTCTTGCCGGCGAGCACGATGTCGCGGTGCTTGGCGCTGAGGTCGCGGACATCGAAGCGCACGAGGCTGGCGCCGAAGTCGGTCGCCATCTGCGCGCCATAGGCGCGGATCAGCTGGCGCAGCTTGTCGAGCCCGCTGCCGCCGGCGGCTGTGATCGCGGCGATGATTTCGTCGACGCGCTCCTGGCCCATCGCCCAGCACTCGTAGAGGATCTCGTCTTTGCCGCGGAAGTAGTTGTAGAGCGCGGGCTTGGTGATGTTGAGCCGCTCGGCGACGTCGTTGAGCGTGGCGCGGTGGTAGCCCTCTTCGAGGAACAGCTGCACCGCGGTGCGCAGCACCGCCTCGCGCTTCTCGTCGCGGGCGCGGCGGCGGCTCTCGAACGGCAGCCAGGGGGAGTCGGGGGCAGGGGAACTGGTGTCCATCTCGGTCGTCTTCGCTGTGCGTCGTCCCGCGCATTGACAGGTCGGGCTGGCGCGTATATTACCCATGGGTAAGAAAAAGTCCAGCGGGTCAGTTTCGGGAGGTTCGCATGTCGTCGCATGTCCATGTTGTCGGGGTCGGCATGATCCCGTTCGCCAAGCCCGGCGCCAGCGCGCCGTATCACGAGATGGGCGCGGAGGCGGCGCGGCGCGCGCTCGCTGATGCCGGCATCGACTACAGTCTGGTCGAACAGGCCTATGTCGGCTACGTCTACGGCGACTCCACCTGCGGCCAGCGCGCGCTCTATCCCGTCGGGATGAGCGGCATCCCCATCGTCAACGTCAACAACAACTGCTCGACCGGCTCGACCGCGCTCTACCTCGCGCGCCAGGCGATCGCCTCGGGCGCGGCCGATTGCGTGCTGGCGCTCGGCTTCGAGCAGATGAAGCCCGGCGCGCTCGGCTCGGTGTACACCGATCGTCCCAGCGCGTTCGGCGACTTCGACGCCGCGGCCGACAAGCTGGTGGACGCCGCCGGCATTCCGCTGGCGCTGCGCTATTTCGGCGGCGCTGGCCTCAGCCATATGCAGAAGTATGGCACGCCGCTGACCTCGTTCGCCAAGGTGCGCGCCAAGGCCAGCCGCCATGCGGTGAACAATCCGCTGGCGCTGTTCCGCAAGGAGGTCACCGCCGACGATGTCATGAACGACCAGGTGATCTGGCCGGGCGTGATGACCCGCCTGATGGCCTGTCCGCCGACCTGCGGCGGCGCCGCGGCGATCCTGGTGTCGGAGGCGTTCGCCGCCAAGCACGGCCTCAACCGCGACGTGCGCATCGCCGCCCAGGCGATGACCACGGACACCCCATCGACCTTCGGCGCTGCCGACATGATGCAGCTCGTCGGCTACGACATGAGCCGCGCGGCCGCCGACAAGGTCTACGAGGCGGCTGGTGTCGGCCCCGAGGATCTCGACGTCGTCGAGCTGCACGACTGCTTCGCCCACAACGAGCTGATCACCTATGAAGCGCTCCGGCTGTGCCCGGAGGGCGGTGCGGCGAAATTCATCGACGACGGCGACAACACCTATGGCGGTGGCATCGTCACCAATCCGTCCGGCGGCCTGCTGTCCAAGGGGCATCCGCTCGGCGCCACCGGCCTTGCGCAGTGCTACGAGCTGACGCGACAGCTGCGCGGCACGGCCGATCGCACCCAGGTCGACGGCGCGCGGCTCGCGCTGCAGCACAATCTCGGGCTCGGCGGCGCCTGCGTCGTCACCCTTTACGAGCGCGTCTGAGGTCCGCCATGGTCGATCAGTCCGCGGTCGGGCACCGCTTCACGCCTGTCACCGCCCATGTCGAGCCGGGGCGGCTGCGCTACTTCTTCAACACCCTCGGCGAGACCAACCCGGTCTACCGTAACGCTGCGGTGGCGCAGGCCGGTGGTTATGCCGCTGTGCCGGTGCCGCCGACCTACCTGTTTTGCCTCGAGATGATGGATGCGGAGAAGCCGTTCGAGTTTCTCGAGCAGCTCGACATCGATCTCGCCCGAGTGCTGCATGGCGAGCAGAGCTTCGCCTACCACGCCCCGGTGATGGTCGGTGACACGCTGACCTTCCAGCCGCAGGTCAAGAGCGTCACCGACAAGAAGGGCGGCGCCATGACCCTGATCGTGGTCGAGACCGCGGTGACGAACCAGCACGGCGTCCATGTCGCCGACACCAGCCGCACCATCGTGGTGCGCAACGGAGGCGCCGCATGAGCTCGCTCGCAAGCCCCGCGGTCGGCGACTGCATCGTGCACAAGAGCTTTCCGCCGATCAGTCGCCACAGGCTCGCGCTCTACTGCGGCGCGTCCGGCGACCACAATCCCATCCATGTCGACATCGACTTCGCCCGCAAGGCCGGCTTCGCCGACGTCTTCACCCACGGCATGCTGGTGATGGGCTATCTTGGCCAGGCGCTGACCGATGCGGTGCATCCCTCCAAGGTGCGCAGCTTCTCCACCCGCTTCGCCGCCATCACCCAGCTCGGCGCGCAGCTGACCTGCGAGGGCCATGTCACGGAGCTGACCGAGCACGCCGGCGAGCGCCGTGCCCGTCTGACACTCACCGCCAAGGACGAGACCGGCGAGGTCAAGCTCGCCGGCGAGGCGGTGGTGGCGATCTAGGTCGAATGAGCTGTCACGACCTTCGCTGCGCTCTCGTTCAGTCTTTTTCTTCGTCGTCGCCGGGCTTGTCCCGGCGACCCCGATAAGGAGGGCACTGCGTCCCTAAGCGAGGTGGCCGGGACAAGCCCGGCCACTACGAAGATACAAATCGAGGCCGTGCCAGGCCGGGCTTGAAACAAACCGAGGAAGCACCATGACCAAACTCACCGGAAAAGTCGCTGTCGTCACCGGCTCGGGGCGGGGCATCGGCCGCGCCATCGCGCTCAAGCTCGCGAGCGAAGGGGCCAAGCTCGTCATCAATGATCTCGACGCCGCGCCCGGCGACGCGGTCGCGGCGGAGATCGTCGCCGCCGGCGGACAGGCGGTCGCGGTCAACGGCAGCGTGTCCGAGACCGGCTTTGCCGATCGCTTTATCGGCGCCGCGATGGAAAAGTTCGGCGGCCTCGACATCATCGTCAACAATGCCGGCTACACCTGGGACGCCACCATCCAGAAGATGACCGACGAGCAGTTCCAGGCGATGCTCGACGTCCACCTCGTGGCGCCGTTCCGCATCCTGCGCGCCGCGGCCGAGCCCATCCGCATCCTGGCGAAGAAGGAGGCGGAGGAGGGCCGCGAGGTGTTCCGCAAGGTGGTCAACATCTCGTCGATCGCCGGGCTCTACGGCAATGCCGGGCAGGCGAGCTATTCGTCGGCGAAAGCCTCGCTCGTCGGCCTCACCCGCACGCTGTGCAAGGAGTGGGGCCGCTACAAGGTCAACGTCAACTGCGTCGCCTTCGGCCTCATCAACACCCGCCTGACCCAGGCGATCGAGACGCAGCAGAAGACCATCGACGTCGCCGGCCGCGACATCAAGGTCGGCGTGCAGCCGCACATGCTCGAGGCCATGGGCCGCATGATCCCGCTGGGCCGTGGCGGCACGCCGGAGGAGGCCGCGGACGCCGTCTATCTGTTCTGCAGCCCGGAATCCAACTACATCAGCGGCCAGGTCGTCGTCGCCGGCGGCGGCTTGATCATTTGATAAGCTGAGCACCGATGGCTGGAAGCTACTCATCTCCGTCGTGGCCGGGCAGCGCGATCCGTCTTCGACGGATCGCTAGGACTAAGGTCTCCCGGCCACCCCGCTTAGGGACGCAGTGCCTTCCTTGCCGGGGTCGCCGGGACGAGCCCGGCGACGACAAACATTAAGGTCGGTGGTTGTTTCTCCAATCAGGCACGGAGGAGCGAATTCCGTGTCCCAACGACTTGAAAGCATTCTTAGGCGAGGTTTCCCATGCCCTACCGCTCTCCCTGGATGACCGAGGAACTCGACGTCTTCCGCGACCAGTTCCGTAAATTTCTCGCCAAGGATCTCGCGCCCCAGGCCGAGACCTGGCGCAAGCAGAAGGTCGTCGACCGCTCCGCCTGGAAGGCGCTCGGCGAGATGGGCGCGCTGCTGCCGAGCGTGCCGGAGGCCTATGGCGGCCTCGGCGCGACCTTCGCCTATGACGCGGCGGTGTTCGAGGACATCGAGCGCACTGTGCCCGAGCTCAACAACGGCGTCACTGTCAGTAGCGGCATCGTCGCGCATTACATCGCCAACTACGGCAGCGAGGAGCAGAAGAAGCGCTGGCTGCCCGGCATGGCGCGCGGCGATCTCATCGGCGCCATCGCCATGACCGAGCCCGGCACCGGCTCGGACCTGCAGAGCGTGCGCACCACCGCCCGCCGCGAGGGCAACGCCTATGTCATCAACGGCCAGAAGACCTTTATCACCAACGGTCAGACCGCCGACCTCGTCATCGTGGTGGCGCGCACCGGCGGCGCCGGCGCCAAGGGGCTGTCGCTCTTGGTGCTGGAGACCGCGGGCAATGACGGCTTCCGCCGCGGCCGCAACCTCGACAAGATCGGCCTGCAGGCCGGCGACACCTCCGAACTGTTCTTCGAGAACGCGGTGGTGCCGCCGGAGAACCTGCTCGGCTCCGAAGAAGGCCTGGGCTTCGTCCAGCTGATGCAGCAACTGCCGCAGGAGCGGCTGATCATCGCCATCGGCGCGGTGGCGGCGATGGAGCGCGCGGTCGAGCTCACCGCCGCCTACACCAAGGAGCGTCAGGCGTTCGGCAAGCCGATCCTCGAATTCCAGAACACCGCGTTCAAGCTCGCCGAGCGCAAGACCGAGGCGACGATCGCCCGCGTGTTCGTCGACTACTGCATCGGCCGCCTGATCGAGGGTGATCTCGACGCTGTCACCGCCTCGATGGCCAAGTGGTGGTCGACCCAGAAGCAGTGCGAGACCGTCGACGAGTGCCTGCAGCTCCATGGCGGCTACGGCTACATGCAGGAATATCCGATCGGCAACATGTATGTCGACGCGCGCATCCAGAAGATCTATGGCGGCACCAACGAAATCATGAAGCTGCTGATCGCAAGGTCGCTGTAAGGAAGAGGCATGAGCATGGCGATGGTTCTCACCGAGCGGCGGGGCGCGGTCGCGCTCCTCACCCTCAACAATCCGGCGCAGTACAATGCGCTCGGCGGCACGCTGATCAGCGAGCTCAACGCCGCGTTCGACGCGGTGCTGGCGGACAAGACGGTGCGTGCCATCGTGCTCACCGGCGCCGGCAAGGGGTTTTGCGCCGGCGCAGCGCTCGGCGGCCCGACCTTCGACGCCGGCGAACGTGTCGCTGCGCTGCTGCGTGACGAGGTCAGCCCGCTGATCGAGAAGATGCGCGCCGCTGAGGTGCCGATCGTGGTTGCGGTCAACGGCCCGGCGGCCGGCGCCGGCGTCGGCATCGCGCTCGCCGGCGACATCGTGCTCGCCGCGCGCTCGGCCAAGTTCGTGCTGTCCTTCGTCCGCCTCGGCGCTGCGCTCGATGCCGGCACGTCGCAGTTGCTGCAGCGTTCGGTCGGCGTCGCGCGCGCCCGCGCGCTGGCGCTGCTCGGCGAGCCGCTCGATGCGGCGCGGGCGGAGCAATGGGGCCTGATCTGGAAGGCGGTCGACGACGCGCAGCTGATGGCCGAGGCGTTTGCCCTGGCGCAGAAGTTCGCCGAAGGCCCACCGATCAGCCTCGGCCTGATCAAGGCCCAGGTCGAAGCCGCCTGGGCTGCGCCGCTCGCGGCGGCACTCGAAGGCGAGGCAGTCGCGCAAGGGAAAGTCTTCGTCACCGCCGACCTCCGCGAAGGCGCCGCCGCCTTCGTCGAGAAGCGCGCGGCGCGGTTCAGCGGGCGGTAGGTCGTGCGACGTTGGCCTTGTGTGTGGTCTCACGATCAACGCGGGCGTCATGGCCGGGCTTGACCCGGCCATCCAGCTTTCTTGCGATACATCGTGGGGTTTTGAAGCTGGATCACCGGGTCTCGGCGCTGCGCGCCGGCCCGGTGATGACGCTCAAATAGGCCCGTAGCCCGGGTGAGCGAAGCGATACCCGGGATTCCTTGAACGATGTCGTCGAGACCTGTCCCGCATGTCGCTGCGCTCATGCGGGCTACGGGGGAACGTCGCCGCTCTCAGCCCCTCATGCTCGACACCACGATGCTGGCAACATCGGAGTAGACCTCGACCAGCGGGTTGACCACCGGGTGCAGGGCGTTCTTCGACACCAGGCGGTCGTGCAGGACGAGGTGGTCGATGCCGGTGGTGAGGAAGCAGGCGACGGCGTCGCGCGGCGTTTCGACGATCGGCTCGCCCTTGACGTTGAACGAGGTGTTGAGCAGCACCGGCACGCCGGTCAGCGCCTCGAACGCTTTCAGCAGGCGATAGAGCTCGGGATTGGTTGCCTCGCGCACGGTCTGCACCCGTGCGGTGCCATCGACATGGACGATCGCCGGGATGCGGTCGCGCCATTCGTCGCGCACGCGCTTGGCGATCAGCATGAAGGGGGAATCCTCCTCGCCCTCGAAGATCTCCTTGGCACGCTCGTACAGCACGATCGGTGCGAACGGCCGGAACGCCTGGCGATGCTTGACGCGCTTGTTGAGGATGTCCTTCATCTCTGCCTTGCGCGGGTCGGCGATGATGCTGCGGTTGCCGAGCGCACGCGGGCCGAACTCGGAGCAGCCCTGGAACCAGCCGATCACCTTCTGGTCGGCGAGCAGTTTTGCGGTGTCCGCGGCGATGTCGGGGCTGCGCGTCACGGACGTCTGCACGCTGATCAGCGGCCGCTTGATCGCAGCCTCAATCTCCGCGTCGCTGTAGCGGCGGCCGGTGTAGGCGTGCTCCATCACATAGGCGCGCGGCTGCTGCAGCAGCACGAGGTGGCCATAGAGCGCGCAGCCGATGGCAATGCCGTCGTCGCCGGCGGCCGGCTGGATCCAGACATTGTCGAAGCCGGCCTCACGGGCGATGCGGCCGTTGGCGACGCAGTTGAGCGCGACGCCGCCGGCAATGCACAGGTTCTTCGCCCCTGTCGTTTCGCGCAGCCAGTTGGCGCGCGCCAGCAGCACGTTTTCGGTGTCGTCCTGCACGCGCCAGGCGAGGTCCTCCCAGTGGGCGACGTTCGGGCTCTTCTCCCATGACTGGTCGCTGTCGAGCACGAAAGGATGATCGAGCTCGCGCGACCACGGCGGCACCTCGAGCTCGCCGTCATCGAGCCGCATCAGCGACTTGACCTGGTCGCGCCGGCCATAGGGCGCAAGCCCCATCAGTTCGCCGCACTTGTTCCAGTCGCCGAACACGTAGGTCGAGGCGCGGCTGTACAGTGCGCCGAGCCCGCGCATGTTGTAGAACTCGTCGCTGAGAAAGCCGCGCTCCGGCTCCATCCACACCTTCTTCAGGCAGGTCAGCTCGCGCCCCCTGAAGGTGTAGTAGCTCTCCGACTCCCGGGCGAGCGCGCTGGCCGCGTCGGCGGGATGGGGCTCCGACACGTCGGACTTGTAGCTGCCGACCCCGTCGACGATCATGATCGCGCCGTCCTCGAACGGCGAAGCGGCGAACGCGCTGTAGGCATGCGCCAGGTGATGCGAGATCGCCACCACCTTGGGGGATTTTGACAGGAAGAGCGGGTGGGAGGCCGCGGTGGCGCGCTCGGGCTCGGGCAGGAAGCCGGGCATGTCCTGATAGACCAGCCGCTCCTCCATCTCCGGCACCGGCAGGATGTAGCAGTTGCTGACCACCACATCGATGTCGTCGAGCGTGATGCCCTCGGTGTTGAGGCAGTAGTCGATCACCTCCTCGTAGAAGCCGCTGGCATGCTTCTCGCGGGTGATGCGCTCCTTGGCGATCGCCACCGCGATGGCGCCGTCGCGCAGCAGGCAGGCGCTGACGTCATGG
This sequence comes from Pseudomonadota bacterium, assembly GCA_040756765.1. GTDB lineage: Bacteria > Pseudomonadota > Alphaproteobacteria > Rhizobiales > Xanthobacteraceae > Bradyrhizobium_A. The sequence goes on from JBFLYG010000020.1 coordinate 44,592, forward strand.
TCATAGGTGTTGAGGCCGAGGACATAGGTGTGGGATTTGGGCATGCGGCTTTCGCGACGGAGGAGGGGTCATGTGGAACGAACCATTGGATAGGACGGCGCGGCAATCCGTTCGGTTCGATCCGCGCAACGTGGCTGCGTCTTTATACGTGATCTGCGGCAGCACTGAGTGCTGTGCGATGCAGCAAATGCGCCGAATGCGTTGCAGCCCGGAATAATTGTGGTGTGCAGCACGGACATTTCTCGATGTTGCTGCATTTGCCGATGGGGCTGCGTCGAACCGTCGCGCGCCGTCATGCGACCACACTTCTGACGCTGTTGTCCGTTGCTGGTGACATCGCGCGAGATCGATTGCTTGACCCTTGGAGAGCGTCTCCCTATCCTGCCGCCGTTACGGGGACGTTTGTCGAGTCACCAGCACTCGACGTTGGGTCGTTGACCTCGAGGTGCTTAAGGCCGGTGCGGTTCGCAACGGTTCGGCGCCTGAATGACCGGGAGAACATGAATGACCACTGCGAAGACCCGTAAACCTTTTCTCACCCGCTGCCTCGCTGCGCTGACGCTGATCGCGATCTATGGCGTCAGCCTCGTCGGCACGACCGCGGTGATGACGGCGGCCGGCACCACGGCGGCGGAAGCCCGTGGTGGCGGACGCGGCGGTGGCCGTGGCGGCGGCGGTCGCGGCGGCGGCTGGGGCCGTGGCGGCGGTTGGCGTGGCGGCGGCTGGGGCCGTGGTCGCGGCTGGGGCCGCGGGCGTGGCTGGGGCTTCGGCCCGGGCTGCTTCTACAATCGCTGGGGCCGCTTGGTCTGCCCGTACTATTGAGCTGGCGGGCGCGACTCGCGCCCGATTCGATCATGTGACGATGTGAGTTTCGTGCGAGGTGCGCCGGTTCGCTGGCGCACCTCGTGCCGTTTTCACGTCGGCCCGACCGCGTAGACGTTCGTTCTCCCCAGCCCCGCCAGGGGAGCATGGGCCTATCGCGTGTCCGGATTTTGGACCAATCGCGGAGTTGAATATCCTCCATATCTGTCATTTCTTGGAATAAATGACTCGTCCGCCGCCCCGGTGGGATGATGTCCATCGTTATTTCCCCGCGGCAATGGACCGCAGCCGGGCCGCCCTTTATTTACTAGTCCTTGCAAGGGTTTAACGCGCATCAGGCGGGGCCGGGCCGTGTCTCCATCGTTCACAGTCGTCGTTCTCGGGTTTCTGATCGGCCTCGTGTTCGGCTCGGTCGGGCTGCTCACGGGCTTCTGCCTCAACAGCAGCGTCAGGGATTGGCTGCAGGCGCAGGATGGCCGCAAGCTCCGCAGCTTCGCGCTCGCCGCCGCCGTCGCGGTGCTGGCGACCCAGCTCGCCGCCGCCGGCGACCTCGTCGATCTCTCCAAGTCGATCTACCTGCAGCCGCAGTTCTCCGCGCCGCTGATGTTTTTCGGCGGCCTGCTGTTCGGCTACGGCATGATCCTCGCCAATGGCTGCGCCTCCCGCGCGCTGGTGCTGCTCGGCCGCGGCAACCTGCGCTCCCTGGTCGTGGTGCTGGTGATCGCGGTGGTGGCGCAGATGACGCTGAAGGGCCTGGTCGCGCCGCTGCGCATCGCGCTGCTGCAGTGGACGCAGGCGACGCCCGCGTTCAATGCGCTGCCGGCGATCGCCGCCCATCTCGGCTTCAATGAGGCGTCCGCCCATGTCGCCGCGGCGCTGCTGGTCGCGGGGCCGCTCGCCGTCTTCGCGCTCGCCGACGCGCGCTTCCGCCGCGCTCCGCTGCAGGTCGCCGCCGGCCTCGCCATGGGCCTGCTGGTGGTCGCCGGCTGGCTCGCCACCGGCTACCTCGGCGCCGACGATTACAATCCGGTGCCGGTCACCTCGCTGACCTTCGTGGCGCCGCTGTCCGACACGCTGCAATACGTCATGCTGTCGACCGGGCTCACCATGAGCTTCGGCACCGCGCTGGTGCCCGGCGTCATCGCCGGCAGCTTCATCACCGCGGCGCTGACCCGCGGCTTCCGTGTCGAGGGCTTCAGCTCGGCCAATCACATGCTACGCTCGATCGGCGGCGCCGCGTTGATGGGCTGCGGCGGCGCGCTCGCCTATGGCTGCTCGATCGGGCAGGGGCTGACCGGCGTGTCGACGCTGTCGATCGGCTCGTTCGTCGCCGTCGCCGGCATCTTCGCCGGCGCGGTCGCCGGCCTGCGCGGCCGCCTGCGCGTGCCGGCGCTGCAGCCGACCTGATGGTACGCCGTCTCAACGCGATCCCGTTTCATCCCGTGCGCCGTGCCACGAACACCGCGGCCAGCGTCACGAGGTTGGTCGCGAGCACATAGTAGGCCGACGCCATCGGGTCGCCGGTCACGCCGACCAGCCAGGTCACCATGTAGGTCGAGCTGCCGCCGAACACCGTGATGCCGAGCGCGTAGGTGAAGGCGAGGTCCGTCGAGCGCAGCGCGGCAGGGAAGATCTGCTGGATAAGCTGGCCGATCTTGAATTGGCTCTTGGGATCGAATGTTTCACGGATTGAGTGCGGAGCAGTGCGATCAGGCTGAGGTGCCCGCAATGATGGCGACGATCAGGCCCGATTTGTCTGCGCCAGATGTGGCCACGACGAGCTGTTGATCGAACGCCGCCGTCGCGCGCTCTGCGCCGCGGCGGGCCTATGTCCTCTCGGGGCGCCAGTCGGTGGGCAGGACGGTCAGCCGGTAGGCGATGCCCCGCGAGCCGTCGAAGATTTCCAGGATGCGTTCACAGACCTGGCACTTGTAGTGCCCGGCTCGCCCCTTGCGAGATTCCAGTTCGATCCGCCGGTAGCCGGCATAGCAATCGGGACAGGTCACATCGCCTTTCTTCATATGACAAATATGCGACACACGGCAGCGTGCGTCCAATCAAAAACGCGGCAGGATATTCCAATTCAAGTGGTGATCTGAGGTCGGGTACGGCGCGACCAGGCCATCGGCGGAATGCGCGGCCGCATCCGAACGATCGCCGCGTCTAGAAGGCGCATGATCCCCGCGGCATTCTCTGGCGAGGATCGTCCCGAATGCCGTCATCTGCGAATTGCAGGCGGTCATCCGAGATCCTCACCGCGAGTTCCGTGCGATCGCAGCCAAGTGTGATGTCGACCTGATAGCCCCGATTGTCCGACCAGAAGCCGCCGATCACCCTGCCGTTGTCGACGATGGCGTGTCCGGTGCCGCCGTAGATCCGAAGACGGTCCTGAAACAGGTTCGCCATGGCCGTCTGGCCGGCGCCATCCCGGGGGCGCCAGTCCAGGGAGGAAATGGAATAGACGGTCCCCTTCTTCGTCAGAAATGCGGAGTAGGACCGATCTTTGAGGTGAAGATGGATGCCACGCGAATAAACGGCGCCTTGCTCATCCCTGAGCTCTTCGACAGGACGATGGAAAAGCCGCGTCACCTCGTCTTCGGTCATGCCGAGGCGCAGTTCGCCGCTTGGACTGGTGATCGTCTGGGCCGCCGCGCGGTCAATAATCGATAGATCTGACAGCAGACCTGCTGCCCCATCAAGCCCCAGCAAGGTGCCGATGACGATAGATCGCGTTCGAGCGATCCGTTTGAACAGCCGAGGCACCATTTTACGGTCTCCGTGTCCGGCCTGCAAAGGCGGGCATTTTCTCGACAGCGGACGCTGTCATGTGTGGCGGCTGGACATCTGGACTGATGAGGCGCCGCCCCTTATCGGTCGCAACGACTGTGTCTGACTTGGGGCCAATCGGTCGGTCTCCGACCGAAGCAGCAACTTCGCTTGGTCGCGCAAAGCAACTGGCGGTATTGGGCGCCCCGTGCAGTGCGGGTGTCGCAAGTCGTCTCTGGGGAGCGGGAGCACTTCGCCTGCATGTCGGCTACGTGCAGGACGGGGCGCATGGGGCTACCGCCACCGAACGGCGCACGGACGAAGCGGTGGAGTGGGGCTGTGTTTCACCGGCTGCACCTTCCGCGACGGTCGGCGGCGAATCCAGTAAGCCTCGCTGTAGAATTGGCTGCAAGGAGGCGAGAGCAGCATGCGTCAACTCATCCGACTTGTGGGCAGGTGCACTGGTTATCTGATCGGTGTCATCCTGATTCTCATGGGGTGCTTTTGTCTTTTATGGGCAATTCAAAGCGCATCGTTCTCTGTCGCTGCGGAGCCGTTGGCGCAGGCGATCTATCAGACACGTGCGGAGATCATGCTCCCGCTGGGATTGCTGTCTTTGGCCACCGGGGTTCTGTATTTCTACGTGCTGCTTAGGACGCAGAACCTGTCAAGGAAGTCTGAACTGGACTGATCTTGCGCTCATTGGTGTGCGGCTCGGTAGCCGGATGGTCAGGTGCAAGTGTGCGTCGTATTGGCGCTTCACCCCTGCGGCGTGAGCGTCACCCGCAGGCCGTCCCGCGGCTTGGGGATCGGCCACATCTGCCAGGCCGGCTTGTAGCCGGGCGCGATCGAGACGGCGAGATGCCGCAGAAAGTGCACGGCGAAGCATTTCGCCTGCATGTAGGCGAAGTGCAGCCCGAGGCACATGTGGGCGCCGCCGCCGAACGGCACATAGGCGAAGCGGTGCCGCGTGCGCTGCCCTTCGTCGGTGAAGCGCAGCGGATCGAAGATCTCCGGCTCGGGCCAGTGCTCCGGCATGTGGTGGGTGTAGAGCGTGTTGACCCCGGTCAGCGTGCCGGCGGGAATGGTGTAGCCGCGGAAGGTGAAGTCGCGCGTGGCGCGGCGCGGCATCGAGGGCACCGGCGGGTTGAGCCGCATCGCCTCCTTGAACGCCATTTCGGTCAGCGGCAGCGCCTCCAGCTTGTCGAACGGCAGCGCTTCGCCGGGCGCAAGGCCGAGCGCGGCGACTTCCGTGCGCAGCTGCTGCTGCCATGGCGGGTCGGCGGCGAGGAAGTAGACCAGCGAGGTCAGCGACGAGGTCAGCGTGTCGTGCGCCGCCATGGTCAGGAAGCTCATGTGGTCGACGATGTCCTGCGTCGACAGCAGCGCGCCGTCCTCATGGGTCGTCCGGCACAGCTGCGAGAACAGGTCGTCGCCGCCGCGGGCGCGCCGGATCGGGATCTGTTCGGAGAAATAGGCGATGATGCGCTTGCGGCCGGCGACGCCGCGCGCCATCTGCGTGCCGGGCAGCGGCCTGCGGATCACGGCGACGGACGCCGCCACCATGTCGACGAAGGCTCGCGTCACCTCCGTGGTCTCGGCGCCGATGTCGGTGCCGAGGAACGCGGTGGCGGCGAGGTCGAGGGTGAGCTGCTTCATCGCCGGATAGAACAGCATCTCGCCGGGTGTCTGCCGCCACTGCGCGACGCGCGCCGCGATGCCGGCGTCGAGCTGCGCGAGGTACGACTTCATCGGCCCCGCCTTGAAGGCGACCGACAGCGCGCGGCGGTGCAGGCGGTGCTCGTCGAAGTCGAGCAGCATCAGGCCGCGGGGAAACAACAGGCCGAGGATCGAATCCCAGCCGTGGGTCGAGGAGAACAGCTTGGTCTGGTCGAGATAGACGAACTCGTTGGCCTCGGGACCGAGGATGGAGACGCTGGTCTCGCCGAGGATGCGGGTGCGGTACACCGGTCCGAAGCGCTTCGCCATCTCCTGGACTTCGCCAAGCGGATCGGCCAGCACGCTGAAGGTGCGGCCGATCAGCGGCCAGCCCTCGTCGCCGGGAATGTGCCGCAGCGCCGTGCGGTCGACGGGGGCGAGACGGGATTGCGCGGGGAGGGCGTGGGAGGTCAGACGAGGCATCTCCTCTCTCGGGACCCGCGACAGGGGCGGCTCGGTCGGGCGGAGGATGTCGCGCCGGGGCACGGTTGGCAAGGCCGCGGTGCTGCAAATTCCGTGCGTGAAGCGGCGTCCGCGGCCATGATCGGACCGGTCCGGCGCAGCAGGCGCCGCGCCATGCCGGCGCGATCCCCGGGCTCAGCGGGCCGCGGGGCGGGTCTTGGCGGGGCTCTTGGCTTTGGGCTTTGTCTTGGCCTTGGCCTCTGTCTTGGCCTGAACCTTGGCCGTGTTCAGGGCCACCGCGGCGCGGATCAGCGCTTTCAGCGCCTTCTCGTTGATGGCTTCGCCCTCATGGAGGTCGATGGCGCGGCGGGTGTTGCCGTCGAGGCTGGAGTTGAACAGCTTGGCCGGATCGTCGAGCGCCGCGCCGTGGGCGAAGGTCATCTTCACCACGGCCTTGTAGGTCTCGCCGGTGCAGACGATGCCGTCGTGCGACCACACCGGCACGCCGCGCCACTTCCATTCCTCGACGACGTTCGGATCGGCTTCCCTGATCAGCGTCCGCAGCCGGCCGAGCAGCGCGCCCCGCCAGTCGCCGAGCTCGGCGATGCGCGCATCGATCAGCCGGGACGCAGACGCGTCTGTGTTTCCCTGCTGCGCGCCGCTGGTCGTTGTCTTCATGGTCGTCGCTTTCTTCATGATGGCCATCGTCTGCGCGTCAGGATCATGCCGCCTTGCCGGCGCGCCATCGCGCGGCATAGGGCAGGGCGAACAGGTAGAGGCCGCTGAGCAGCAGCAGGATGAGCGGGAACAGGGCCAAGAGGCCGACCCAGATGGCCTGCTTGTCCTGGATCATGGCGATGACGTTGACGATAACAGCCGCCGTGAAGGCGATCGACAGCCAGCGGTGGATCTGGCGAATCCGCGCGTTCCAGTTCAATGGGGCCTCCTTCGAAGGATTGTCCGTCGCGGATCGGATGATCCGCCGGGCGTTGCTTGGTGTGTCGAAGCGGCTGGCGTCAGTCGGCCCGCGCCACCACCTGCTCCAGGCTGTCGAGGAATTTCTGCCAGCCGTGTCGCGCGCCGTGGAAGGCCTGCTTCTGATCCGGCCGGAAGCCCACCTGCTCCATGCGCAGATGCGTGCCCGTGCTGGTCGGGGTGAGGGTGAAGGTCACCGTGCTCGTCAGCGCGAACGCCGCGTCCTCATGCGCATGGTTCCAGGTGTAGGACAGCGTCTTGTGCGGCTCGACGGCGAGCACCTCGCAGTCCAGCACGCCGCCCCACTCGCCGCGGAGTTTGAAGCGGTGGCCGACCACGGGCTCGAAGTCGTTCCTCATCAGCCACTCCTCGAGCAGGTGCTGCTGGGTGAGCGCGCGCCAGATTTTGTCCGGCGCGTGAGGCATGTCTCGCTCGACGACGACAGAGCGCGCTTCGGTCATGGGCTGGGTCATTGGTCCATCCGTTTCAAGAGATCTTCGAGGTGGTCGAAGCGGCGTTCCCAGAAGGTGGTCATCTGGCTCGTCCAGTCGACCAGCGGGGCGAGCGCGCCGACCTGTGCGCTGTAGTGGGTCTGGCGGCCTTCATGGCGGTCGCGTACGAGGCCCGCCTGTTTCAGCACCCCGAGATGTTTTGAGACGGCCGGCTGCGACACCCCCGCCCCTGCCGTCAGCGCCCCGACCGTCTGCTCGCCGTCGCGGCACAGACGCTCGAAGATCGCCCGGCGGGTCGGATCGGCCAGCGTTCTGAAGAGGAGATCGGGGGTGGTCGGCATCGCGGATCGGTAACTATTGGGTTATTGATCGATCTATAGCCGGACGGTTATGGATCCGTCAAGCGGGGCCGGGAGGCCGCGTCGGGGGTCTTGCCGGCCGGAGGGGCCAAGTGGCCGTTCGGAGACATCGCCGACAGGTGTTCGGGGACATGGCCGACACATCGCAAGGCATGGACTGGCTGTTCGGACGGCCGTCGATGGCGTGGCGCGGGGGCGGCATGATGGAAGCGGAAGCGGCGCTCGGCGACGGAGCTCTCTCCTCACCGCGAGGGGGGCGAGCGCGTCTCTATAGACCCGCGGCGATACCAGCCATTCTCCTCATCCTGAGTGTCTGGCTGGAAAAGCAACCGCCGACATTAATGTTTGTCGTCGCCGGGTCGTCCCGGCGACCCCGGCAAGGAAGGCACTGCGCCCCTAAGCGAGGTGGCCGGGAGACCTTAGTCCTGGCGATCCGTCAAAGACGGATCGCGCTGCCCGGCCACGACAGCGGATTGAGGAGCGCGCAACGCGCGCGTCTCGAAGGATGAGGCCGGGGCACATCGGTTGGCGACGTCTGATTGTCGAACGCTCCGTGTCGCAAGCGCCTGGGCCTCATGGTTCGAGACGCGGCCAAGAGGCCGCTCCTCACCATGAGGGGGGGGGCATTTTCTCCGGCGTCATCACCGGGCCGGCGCCAACGGGTCCGCGCGATGCGCGGCCCGATGACAGGCTCCGCGCCGTGACAGCCCAAGCCCGATGTTTCGGGCTTGGGCCACGAAAGAACGCAACTCGGTAGAACCGAGTTGCTATGGATCCAGCTTCAAAGTTCGCGTTTTGCTCCGACCAAGCTGGATTGCCGGGTCTTCGCCCGGCAATGACGAAGTGGGTGTGGCCCGCGCTGAGAATGAACCGGACAGCCGTAGGGGCGAGCCCGGCCATGACGCGGAGAAGGCGGAGGCGCGCCATTGCTTCTTCGCGCCGCCATCGACCCGACGTCTCGCTTCCCTCACTTCTTGAACTGCGCGCCTTCCAGCTCGATGTAGATGCGGTAGGCGTTGCCGCGGTTGTTGGCGTCGAAGGCGGGAAAATCCTTGTATGTCGACCAGTCGGTGTCGCGATAGGCGGTGTCGAAGTCGGTCCAGGTCTCCACCGCCTTGCCCATCGCCGCGCGCACATAGGTGATGTAGTCGCGCGTGAAGGCGATCGCCTCCTTCGCCGCCGCCGACGGCTTGCCGTGGCCGGGAATGATGTAGCTCGGCTCCAGCTTGAGCACGGTGTCGAGCGCCTTCAGCCACTGCGCGGTGTCGACGTCGTCGCCGTTCATGAACGGGATGCGGCCGTTCTGCACGATGTCGCCGGCGAACAGCACGCCGTCGGGCTCGACCATCATCATGATGTCGCTGCTGGAGTGCGCCGGCCCGGCATTGATCAGCGACAAGCGCTTGCCGCCGACCGCGAGTGTTGCGCGGTCGTTGAAGGTGAGATCGGGCGGCACCACGCGGGTATTCTTGTCGACCCAGGGAAACAGCGCGCCGCGGCGCTGGTCGAGCCGCTGCGCCGCGCGCTCGTCCTGCGTCTCGTCGTTGTCGCGGTATTCGGTGGCATGGTCCTGGGCGACGATCACCGCCGGCGAATGATCCCTGAACGCCTGCAGGCCGTAGATGTGGTCGGCATGGTAGTGGCTCGCGACCACGAAGCGGATAGGCTTGTCGGTGCGCGCGCGGATGTCGCTCAGCAGCGCGAAGCCGAGGCTCGGCGTGCCGAGCGCGTCGAACACCACGACGCCATCGTCTGTGACGACATAGCCGGCGTTCGAGGTGTTGCCTTCGTTGGCCTGGCCCGGCACGCCGGGATTGCCGATGCTGTAATAGACCGGTTTGCCCGGCACCTGCTGGACCTCGAGCGGCCGCGTCAGCGGCGCATAGGCGGCCGGTGTTTCGGCGATGACGGAGACCGGCGCGAGCACGGCGGCGGCGAGCGCAGCGAGGATCAGAACTGTACGCACCATCATGCCATGTCGTCGCAATAGAGCTTCTTCAGCGTCTTGATCAGCTTGGCCACGCGCGGGTCGGCGATGCGGTAGTAGATGTGCTGGGAGTCGCGGCGGGAGGCAACGAGGCCGTCGGCGCGCAATTTCGTCAGGTGTTGTGACAGCGCCGATTGGCTGAGGTCGACGGCGGCGGCGAGTTCGCCGACGTTCATCTCCTTGCGGGTCATCAGGTAGCACAGGATCAGGAGGCGGTTGGCGTTGCCGAGCAGGCTCATCAGCCGCGCGGCGTCCGCCGCCTGCCGCGCCAGCTCGCGCCGTTCGCCGTCCTGCGCCGCGCGGGCCTTTGCCGCGCGGGAGGTCTGCATGTCCATGGTCGGCCCCCGATCCGCACCGCCGTGCAGGGAGCGCCATTGCTGCGCTGCACGACGATGCCTTTCAAATTAATTAGCGGCAGCTACTTTAGCATTGACTAATTTAGCAGTCACGGATACCCGAGAGAGAAAGATTTCAAAAACGCCGCCGATCGAAAAAGATTGCAGGCGAGGGAGGTAGCGTGCGGAGCAAATTTTGGCGCGGGCTCGCCGCGCGCGCGGGCGGCGTATCCGCGCTGCGCGACGAGGGCGGCACGGTCCGCCTGATCGGGCGGCGGTCGCTGCTGCGGACCTCCGGCGCGCTGGCCGCCGGCCTGCTGCTGCAGGGCGGCGCGGCGGAAGCCGGTGAGGAAGCGGCGCCGCCGGCGGATTCGCCGTGGTCGCAGTCGCTCGGCGCCGGCGTGGTCGAGCGGCCCTATGGCCGTCCTGCGGCGCAGGAGGCCGGCGTCATCCGCCGCAACGTGCCGTGGCTCACCGCCGGCACCGAATCCTCCGTCAGCTTCTCGCCGATCCAGGACCTGCACGGCATCATCACGCCGAACGGCCTGTTCTTCGAGCGCCATCATGCCGGCCGGCCGGATGTCGATCCCGCCGCGCACCGCCTGATGATCCACGGCCTCGTCGAGCGGCCGCTGCTGCTCACCATGGCGGACATCCTGCGCTACCCGTCGACCTCGCGCGTCCATTTCATCGAATGCCCGGCCAATGGCGGCATGGAGTGGCGCGCGGCGCAGCTCAATTCGCTGCAGTTCACCCATGGCATGATCAGCTGCGCCGAGTGGACCGGCGTCAAGCTGTCGACGCTGCTCGCCGAGGTCGGACTGAAGAAGGAGGCGAAGTGGGTGCTGGTGGAGGGGGCCGACGGCGCGCACATGACCCGCAGCCTGCCGCTCGACAAGTGCCTCGACGACTGCCTCGTGGTCTATGCCCAGAACGGCGAGGCGCTGCGCCCGGAGCAGGGCTATCCGCTGCGCCTCGTGGTGCCGGGCTGGGAAGGCAACGTCAACATCAAGTGGCTGCGCCGCATCAAGATCGGCGACCGCCCGTGGTACTCGCGGGAGGAGACCTCGAAATACACCGACCTGATGCCGGACGGCACCTCGCGTGGCTTCACCTGGGCGATCGACGCCAAGTCGGTGATCACCTTCCCGTGCCCGGAGAAGCCGCTGAGCGGTCCGGGGCTCTATGAGATCCGCGGCCTCGCCTGGACCGGCGCCGGCAAGGTCAAGGAAGTGCACGTTTCGGTCGACGGCGGCGTCAACTGGCAGAAGGCGGAGCTCAAGGAGCCGGTGCTGTCCAAGGCGCTGACGCGCTTCACCCTGCCATGGCGCTGGGACGGCCGTCCGGCGCTGCTGGAATCCCGTGTCATCGACGAGACCGGCTATGTGCAGCCGACGATCGCGCAGCTGCGCAAGGTGCGCGGCATCAGCTCAGTCTATCACAACAACGCGATCCAGACCTGGCAGGTCAAGGCCGACGGGAGTGTGTTCGATGTCCAGACCGCCTGAGCGCCATTCGCGCCGGATCGCCTGTGCCGTCGTGCTCGGCGCGCTGCTTGTCGGGACCGCTGGCGCGGCGGCGGGCGAGACGCAGCTGTTCGGCTATGGCCGCGCCCCGACCGCGGCCGAGATCGCCGGCTGGGATATCGATGCGCGCGGCGACGACGGCAAGGGCCTGCCGCCGGGCAAGGGCAGCGCATCGCACGGCGCCGACGTCTTCGCCGACCAGTGCGCGGTCTGCCACGGCACCTTCGGCGAAGGCGAGGGGCGCTTTCCCAAGCTGGTCGGCGGCAATGGAACATTGACCAGCGAGCGGCCGGAGCCCACAGTCGGCAGCTACTGGCCGTTCGCGGTCACGCTGTGGGACTACATCAACCGCGCGATGCCGATGCCGACGCCGCATACGCTGTCCGCCGACGACGTCTATGCGCTCTCCGCCTACATCCTGAGCCTGAACGGTGTCGTGTCCGACGATTTCGTCGCCGACAAGGACAGCCTGCCCAAGGTGAAGATGCCGAACCATGACCATTTCACCTGGACCGATCCGCGGCCCGACACGCCGGGCAAGGTGTGCATGACCAAGTGCGCCGATCCCAAGACGATCACCGTCGTTTCGACCGCGGAAGGGCGGAACCTGACGCCCCGCACCACGGGACCGCTTGACGACATGCAGCCGAAATGATCCGAACAAGGCCGGAATGATCGTGAAAGGATGCGCATGAACAGGATCGGGGCGCTGGTGATCGTTGCGGGGCTTGCGGTTGCAACCGCGGCGCGGGCGCAGTCGCCGGCGCTCGACGGCAAGGCCATCGCGTTCGACCGCGGCAAGGGCAACTGCCTGTCCTGCCACGCCATCAAGGGCGGCGAGCTGCCGGGCACCATCGGCCCCGTGCTCAGCGACATGAAGGCGCGCTTTCCGGACCGCAACGAACTGATCGGCATCGTCACCGACGAGACGCGGCGCAATCCGCAGACGGTGATGCCGCCGTTCGGCCGCAACCTCATTCTCAACGACAAAGAGATATCGGCGGTGGTCGATTTCCTCTACACGCTTTAATGCAGGGCTCGAATTCCGGCCGTAAGCCGGGATCGCAATCTGACCGGGAGAAGATGATGTCAACCCTGAGTGCCAGCCTGAAGGAAAAGTTGTTCGGAGGCGGCGCGCACGCCTCGCGCCGCACGGTGCTGCGCGGCGCGGCGCTGGCGGTGGTCGTCGGCGCGGGACTGAACGCGCTGCGCACGGTCGCCGCGTTCGCCGCCGATGCCGCCGGCTGGCCGGCCGACGCCTTCAAGCAGAAGTCGGATGCGGACGCGCTGAAATCGCTGTACGGCAAGGCCGCCGAGGTCTCCGACAAGGTCAAGCTCGAAGCGCCGGAGATCGCCGAGAACGGCGCGGTGGTGCCGATCAGCGTCTCGACCTCGCTGCCGAACGTCACCTCGATCGCGATCCTGGTCGCGGAAAACCCCAATGCGCTCGCCGCCTCCTACAAGATTCCCGAGGGCACCGTGCCGATGGTCGCCAACCGGCTGAAGATGGCCAAGACCAGCAACGTGATCGCGGTGGTGGAGGCCGGTGGCAAGCTGTTCAGCGCCACCAAGGAAGTCAAGGTCACGGTCGGCGGTTGCGGCGGCTGAGCAGGGCAGAGGGAGGATAGAACATGGCATCGACCATCCGCGTGCGCGCCACCGCCGGCGCCGACACCACCGAAGTCCAGGCGCTGATCCAGCATCCGATGGACTCCGGCTTCGTCAAGGACGCCAAGGGCGACCTGATCCCGCCGCACCACATCGAGACGGTGACCTTCGAGACCGGCGGCAAGGTGGTGTTCACCGCGCAGTGGGGCCCGGCGGTATCGAAAGATCCGTTCGTCAAGTTCGCCTTCAAGGGCGGCGCCAAGGGCGACGATCTCAAGATCACCTGGGTCGACAACAAGGGCGCGACCGACACGCTGACGGCCAAGATCGGCTGAGCTCCCGCGGAGCGAGGACGCAGATCATCTGGCACAGAGCCGGGCGGATGCATTGAAGGCCTGGGCGCTTCGATACCCAATGACGTCATCACCGGGCAGCGCGATCCGTCTTCGACGGATCGCCAGGACTAAGGTCTCCCGGTGATCCACGTCTTGCAGCGTCGCCGCAGGAAAGACGTGGATGGCCGGGACAAGCCCGGCCATGACGGAGAAAAAACGACGGCTTGGAGGGGACGTGGAATGCCGTGCAACGCCGTGAAAGTCTCATCGACAATCGCCATGCTGATTGCGGCTGCGGTGACGCTCGTCCTGCGCCCGGCCGTGGCGCTCGACACCACGACGCCGGAGCAGGACTTCAAGGTGTTCCGCGACTACTTCGTCAAGAAGTTTCCCAAGGTGCCGCTGGAGGATTTCGTCAACGGCCCCTATTCGATGAACGAGGACATGCGCAAGCAGTGGATCGAGAAGGAGGACTTTCCGCCTTACGATTTCGCTGTCGACCGCGGCAAGGAGCTCTTGGCGCAGCCGTTCAAGAACGGCAAGACGCTCGCCGACTGCTTCCCTAGCAAGGGGATCGGCATCCGCCAGGACTATCCCTACTTCGACAAGGACAACGGCGAGGTGGTGACGCTCGAGCTCGCGGTCAACCGCTGCCTCGAAGCCAATGGCGAGAAGCCCTATTCCTACGTCAAGGACGACATGGCCGCGGTCACCGCCTACATGGCGATGACGTCGCGCGGCAAGCCGTTCGCCATCAAGATCCCGGACGATCCGCGCGCGCTCGAAGCCTATGAGGCCGGCAAGCAGTATTTCTACCAGCGCCGCGGCCAGCTCAACTTCTCCTGCGCGAGCTGCCACATCCAGAGCCCGGGCGAGCGCATCCGCGCCGAGGTGCTGGCGCCGGCGCTCGGCATCCTCAACGCCATGCCGATCTATCGCTCGGAGTGGGGCGGCATGGGCACCATCAGCCGCCGCTTCACCACCTGCAACAGCCAGGTGCGCGGCACCCCGCTGGAGCCGCAGGCGCCGGAGTACCGCAACCTCGAATACTACCTGTCTTATCTCGCCAATGGCCTGCCGATCTCCGGCCCCGGAGCACGGCCATGAGGTGCGTGAGGGGCCGTGCGGTGCATCACTCTCTGCGTCATCACCGGGCCGACGCGAAGCGTCGAGACAGTCCAAGCCGGATGTTTCCGGCTTGGACCATCAAAAGAACGCAACTCGGCTCTGCCGAGTTGCTATGGATCCAGCTTCAAAAGAACTCGCGTGATGCCGTGAGCAAGCTGGATTGCCGGATCAAGTCCGGCAATGACGCGGTGGGTGTGGTGTCCTTCGAAATTAAACCGGACAGCCGTGGGACGAGCCCGGCCATGACGTCGAACGAGATCGGAGGTTTTCGATGCGCCATCTCCCGCTGATCCTCGCCGTCACCCTCGGCCTCGGCCTGTCGCCGCTGCATGCGCAGGCGCCGGATGCCGCGTTCAAGGCGGCGCTGGCGGACGCCGAGGCCGCCAACAAGCGCGCCGGCGAACTGCGCAACCAGTGGACGCCGACCGACGCCGCGCTCACCGCTGCGCGCAAGGCGGGCGAGGCCGGCGAGTTCGACAAGGCCACAGTGCTGGCGAAGGAAGCGAAAGCGCTGGCGGACGCCTCCATCGCCCAGGCGCTGCGCGAGAAGGATCTGTGGCGGGATGCGGAGCTGCGCTGAGCCCTGATGGCGTTACGCGTCGCTTGAGCTGTTGAGCGATGCAGCAGCCGGATCGTGGCCACGCGTCTCCCCATATTGGGCGTCATCGCCGGGCTTGACCCGGTGATCCATCTGGTGCGCCGCGGGGATGAAGCTGGATGGCCGGATCAAGTCCGGCCATGACGCAGAGGGATACGGGACGCTGTCGGCTCCGACGAACTCCCACGTGACCGCCTTCGGCTTCGCCGGGGCAAATCGCAAACCGGACAACGAGGACTCGCAATGCCGCTCCATCGACGCGATCTCCTGAAAGCCGCGCTGGCGGCACCCGCGGTGCTCGGCCTGCCGCGCTTGGCAGCGGCCGCGGACGGCGGCGATCTCTATGAGCTGGCGCCGTTCGGCACCGCGCGCATCCTGCACATGACCGACACCCATGCGCAGCTCGATCCCGTGCATTTCCGTGAACCGTCGATCAACATCGGCGTCGGCGCCATGCAGGGCCGTCCGCCGCATCTCGTCGGCGAAGCGTTTCTCAAGCAGTTCGGCATCGCGCCGGACAGCGCCGAGGCGCATGCCCTGACTTTCCTCGATTTTGCCAAGGGTGCGCAGCAGTTCGGCCGCATGGGCGGCTTCGCCCATCTCAAGACGCTGGTCGATCGCCTGCGCTCCGCGGTGCCGGCGGGGCGTTCGCTGCTGCTCGACGGCGGCGACCTCTGGCAGGGCAGTGGCCTTGCCAACGCCATGCAGGGCGCGGACATGGTGCAGGCGGCCAACCTGCTCGGCATCGAGGCCATGACCGGCCACTGGGAGTTCACCTACGGCGAGAAGGTGCTGCGCGACAATCTCAAGGCGTTTAAGGGCGAGTTCCTGGCGCAGAACGTGTTTCTCACCGAGGAAGCCGCGTTCAACGACGCGGAAGCCTTCGACAAGGACACCGGGCGCGTCTTCAAGCCCTACCTGATCCGCGAGATGGGCGATCATCGCGTCGCGATCATCGGCCAGGCCTTTCCTTATGTGCCGATCGCCCATCCCAAGCGCTTCACGCCGGACTGGACCTTTGGCGTGCGCGACGACGAGCTGCAGAAGCTGGTCAACCGGCTGCGCGAGGCCGAGAAGGTCGACGCGGTGGTGCTGCTGTCGCACAACGGCATGGATGTCGACCTCAAGCTCGCGAGCCGCGTCAGTGGCATCGACGTCATTCTCGGCGGCCACACCCATGACGCGGTGCCGCAGCCGGTGGCGGTGAGCAATGCGAACGGCAAGACGCTGGTCACCAATGCCGGCTCCAACGGCAAGTTCCTCGGCGTGCTCGACCTCGAGCTGCGCAAGGGCGGCGTCAAAGATGTGCGCTACCGCCTGCTGCCGGTGTTCAGCGAGCGGCTGAAGCCGGATGCCGAGATGGCGGCGCTGATCGCCAAGCTGCGCGCGCCGCATGCAGCGGCGTTCGACGCGCAGCTTGCGGTCGCCGACCGCCTGCTGTTCCGCCGCGGCAATTTCAACGGCAGCATGGACGAGATGATCTGCGACGCGCTGCGCAGTGGCCTCGATGCCGAGATCGCGCTGTCGCCAGGCTTCCGCTGGGGCCCCACGGTGCTCGCGGGCGCGCCGCTGACCATGGGTGATCTCCTCGGGCAGACGGCCATGACCTATCCCGAGGTCTATGTGCAGCCGATGACCGGCGAGCAGCTCAAGGCGGTGATGGAGGACGTCTGCGACAACCTGTTCAACCTCGATCCCTACTACCAGCAGGGCGGCGACATGGTGCGGCTCGGCGGCCTCGCCTACACCTGCACGCCGACCGAGAGCGTCGGCCGGCGCATCTCGGACCTCAAGCTGGCGAACGGCACGGCGATCGAGGCCGGCAAGACCTACAAGGTCGCGGGCTGGGCGTCGGTCAACGAGCAGAAGGGCGCGCCGGTGTGGGACACGGTCGCGTCTTACCTGCGCGGCGGCAAGGTGACGCCGGCCGGCAAGCCGGCGATCACGCTCAGGGGTGTCGAGGGCAATCCGGGCTATGCGGCGCAGGGGTGAAATCCCTCGGCGTCATCACCGGGCCGGCGCGTCAGCGCCGTGACCCGGTGATCCAGCTTCAAAGGGGCTGTGGAACACGGAGGGCAAGCTGGATGGCCGGATCAAGTCCGGCCATGACGCAGAATATGTGAGGCGCGTTGTCATGGCATGGCAGGCCAAAACACCGTAACTTGGCTTCTGAGATGATCTCAAGCACGCAAGTAGTGACGACGAAATGCAGGTGACGCCGATGTTCGACGCGACGGTCAACGCCATCCTTCGCCTCCGACAAGTGCTCGCGCTGGGGGGCGTGGGTCTCGTCCTGGTGTTTGCCGGGATGTGGCCCGCCGCCGCCCAGACCGTGCCCCCCGTGGACAAGCCGTTCGCCGAGCACAAGCTGGCGCTGCAGCTCTCCGACAACGATGCGAAGAAGGAGAGCCTGGTCATCAGCGTCGCCTACAACCTGCTGAAGTTCTACGGCCCCGACAAGGTGGCGATCGAGGTCGTGGTCTTCGGTCCAGGCATCGATCTCCTGAAGGCCGACAACGCCAACCGCACGCTGGTCGACAGCCTGGTGGCGCAGGGGGTGCGGTTCGATGTCTGCGGCAACACCCTCGACACCATTGCGCGTGACAGTGGCAAGCGCCCGGAGATCAACCCGCACGCGGTCGAGGTCGAGGCCGGCGTGGCGCAGCTTCTCACGCTGGCGGAAACCGGCTACACGATCGTACGCCCCTGACGGACGAAGCGGGGGAAGGAGGAACCCATGCGTACACTGATCCGGGCCGCGGCCATGCTGCTTGCGTTGTGCGGCCTCGCGCTCGCTGCGACAGGCGCGCTCGCGGCTGATGCCAAGGCTGCCGATGCCAAGGCGCCCGCCGAGGTGAAGACCCATCATGTCGCCATCCAGGTCGACCAGAACGATCCGGCGACCATGAACCTGGCGCTCAACAACGCCGCCAACATCATGGAATACTACAAGGCCAAGGGTGAGGACGTGCAGATCGAGGTGGTCGCCTATGGCCCCGGCCTCGCCATGTTCCGCGACGACGCCTCGCCGGTGAAGGACCGCCTGCGCGAGATGGCGGAGTTCGCCTTCCCCTCGCAGGTGAAATTCTCCGCCTGCAACAACACCAAGGAAGGCATGGAGAAGCGCGAGGGCCATCCGATCAAGATCGTGCCGCAGGCGAGCCTCGTGCCGTCCGGTGCGGTGCGGCTGATGGAGCTGCAGGAGCAGGGCTGGACGTATCTCAAGCCGTGAGGGGGCGCGGCGTCGACACGAGAGGGATGTGTTCGCCGCATTGGCGAGGCCTTTCTCCTCATGGTGAGGAGCGGCCGCGCAAATCCGTCGAGAGGGAGCGCGAGCATGGCTGCGGCCGCGTCTCGAACCATGAGGCCATCAGGGGCCTCTATCCCTCGAGACGGCTGCGGCGCAGCCTCCTCGGGATGAGGGGAGGAAGCTGCTGTATGAGATGCGATGCGACTCGACACTTTCAGCGTCATCACCGGGCCGGCGCGTTAGCGCCGAGACCCGGTGATCCAGCTTCAAAGACACACGTTACACGGTGAGAAAGCTGGATTGCCGGGTCTTCGCCCGGCAATGACGCGTTGGGTGTGGTGCGCTTCGAGAACCAGCCGGACAGCCGTGGGCTTGTCCCGGCCATCCACGTTTTCCTGCAGGTATGAGACACCGAACTTCGCGAACTCCAACTCCGGAACGCTTCGATGAAATCCGCGCTGCTCGCCGCCGCTCTTGTTCTCACGGCCTCGCTCGCCCCCGCGCACGCGGACGACGCCACCGTCACCTACAAGTCGCTGTCGCCCGATGTCGCGCTCGAGGCGGCGCAGGCGGCGCTGAAGCGCTGTCGCGCGGACGGCTATCAGGTCGCGGTGGTGGTGCTCGACCGCTTCGGCGAGCCGCAGGTGCTGCTGCGCGATCGCTTCGCCGGGCTGCCGGCGCCGCGCACCGCGACCGACAAGGCGTGGACCGCGCTCGGCTTCCGCGCTGATACGGCGGCGCTCGCCAGGTCTGTCCAGAGCGGCCAGCTCGATGCGCGGCTTGCCAACCTGCCGCGCGTCACCTTCCTCGGCGGTGGTCTCGTGGTCGAGGCCGGTGGCACGCTGCTCGGCGCCATCGCCGTGTCCGGCGCGCCGGGCGGCGACAAGGACGAGGCCTGCGCGCGGGCAGGACTCGACGCAATCCGCGACAAGCTCGATTTCTAGCCGGCATTTCACACGGCCAAAGGGATAGCCAGGCGCTGGTTCCATCGGACGGAACGCGCGGGCGCGCGGCTGCGTGCTGGTCGGCGGCTGCGCGCCATTAGGCCGGATTTAACGACTGATCCCTACACATTTACCAAAAGCTTAACGACCTCTTGTCGACGGAACCTGTGATGCGCATCAGGACACTCTTCACGCTCTGCATGTCGGCCCTCGCGGTCACCACGGCGGCGCTCGGGCTCTACCTGCTGGCTGCGGCCGTCGGCCAGTACCGCACCGCCGGTCGCATCGCCGAGGTGGTCGAGGTGCGCAGCCGCCTGCTGTCGCTGATGGAGAAGATCGCCGCCGAGCGTGTCGCCATGCTCGACAGCCTGGTGTCGCCGGAGATCGCGGGCGCGCCCGCCAAGGCGCGGATCAGCGGCGCCGCGGACGCGACCGACGGCGGGCTCGCCGCGGTCGAGCAGAGCATCGCCGCATCGTCGTCGCCGACAACGGCGCGGCAGCGCGAGATCCTCAAGGACCTGCGCGGCTCGCTCGCCAACTGGCGCGGCAAGGTGGCCGAGGCCAATGTGAAGCCGCCGGCGGAGCGTGATGCCAAGCTGTTCCCGACCGTTCTCACCGCGCTCGGCGCCAAGGCCTCCGCCGATCTCGACGAGGCGATGGACCTCGGCGACACCACGGCGCTGCTGCAGGACGCCGCGGTGCTCGACCTCACCGAGCTTGCGCGCCGCGCCTGGCAGATGCGGGTGTTCACCGCCGGCCGCACCGGGCCGCTGCTGGTGGTGATGAACGCCAAGAAGCCGTTCAGCCCGGCGCTGCTCGAAAGCATCAACGGCGTCGACACCTCGATCAACCTCAACTGGATCGCGGTCGATTCCATCGTGCGTCGTCTCGCCGCCACCGCCGACCTGTCGGCGATCGCCGTGCAGGCGCGCCAGGCGATGGACGACACCATGCCGATGTACCGCGACGTCGTCGACGCCGGCCGCAAGGGCGGCACCTATGCGATCGATCCCGTGGTGTTCGGCAACCGCCTCGTCGACGGCGCGCTGGCGTCGCTCAAGCTGCGCGACGCCGCGCTGCAGTTCGCCCGCGACCATGCCGCCGCCAACGCGCGCGCGGCTGCGATCAGCATCGCGGTGATGTCGGCGCTGGTGATCGCGCTGCTGCTCGGCGCCGTGTTCGCGCTGGGCGTGCTCACCCGCCGCATCGTCTCGCCGGTGGTCGCCATGACCGGCGCGATCGAGCGCATCGCGCGCCATGACTACAGCGTCGAGGTGCCGGCGCGCGACCGCAGCGACGAGATCGGCCGCATGGCGGTGGCGATGGAGGCGCTCAAGCAGGGCGCAATCGAAGCCGAGGCGATGGCGCGGGCCCAGGAGGCCGAGCGCGGCGCCAAGGAGCGCCGCACCGCCAGGCTCGATGCGCTGCTCACCGATTTCGAAAGCCGCGTCGGCAGCCTGGTCGAGCGGCTGGCGGCATCGTCGACGTCGCTGGAGACCACCGCGCGCGGCATGCGCACGAATGCGGCGGAGAATGGCCGCCAGGCCGAGGCGGTCGCCGGTGCGGCGGCGCAGGCCAGCGCCAATGTGGAATCGCTTGCCGCCGGCGCCGAAGAGCTCAGCGCGTCGATCGGCAACATCTCGGGGCAGGTCGCCCAGACCGCGCAGATGGCCGGCACCGCCGCCAGCGAAGCCAGCCGCACCGACCACACGGTGCGGGCGCTCGCCGACGGCGCGCAGCGCATCGGCGACGTCGTCGGCCTGATCACCAGCATCGCGGCGCAGACCAACCTGCTGGCGCTCAACGCCACCATCGAGGCGGCGCGCGCCGGTGACGCCGGGCGCGGCTTTGCGGTGGTCGCAGCGGAAGTGAAGACGCTGGCGCAGCAGACCAGCAAGGCGACCGACGACATCACCGCCCAGGTGGCGCAGATCCAGGACGCGACGCGTGATGCGGTGGCGGCGATCCAGAGCATCACCGCCGCGATCGGTGAGGTCAGCGCCACGGCCAGCAACATCGCCCAGTCGGTCGAGCAGCAGGGCGAGGCGACGGCGGAGATCGCGCGCAACACCCAGCAGACCTTCGATGCCGTGCACGAGGTGACGAACACGATCGGCGGCGTCAGCCAGATCGCCGGCAGCACCGGTGCAGCCGCCCAGCACGTGCTCGACGCCGCCGGCGACCTGTCGCGCCAGGCCGAGGACCTCGCCGAGCGCTTCAAGGGCTTTGTCGTCGAGGTCCGCGCGGCCTGATCACGGGCGAGGGCGCGCATCGCCGCGCCGTCACCTCGCGACGGAGGCCAGGGCTTCGAGAAGCGACGGCTCGCCGGTGGCGCCGTCAGGCTGGCGTTGCGCCGCGACCGCCGCGCCGGCGCCGAGCCGCACGCGGTAGACCTGCAGGTTCTCCATCACCCGCTGGACATAGTTGCGGGTCTCGGCGAACGGAATGCGCTCGACCCAGTCGACGGCGTCGACATGGGGATCGCGCGGGTCGCCATATTGCTTGACCCACTGCTGCACCCGGCCGCGGCCGGCATTGTAGCCGGCGAAGGTCATGATGTAGCAGCCGCGATACTCGCGCAGCAGCGCGGCGAGCTCGGCCGCGCCCATCTGGGTGTTGTAGACGGGGTCCGACACCAGCCTGTTCCAGTCATAGGCGACGCCGAACCGCTTGGCGGTGTCGCGGCCGGCTTCCGGCGTGACCTGCATCAGGCCGACCGCCTTGGCCGGCGACACGTCGCGCTGGTCGAACGCGCTCTCGGTGCGCGCGACCGAAAAGATCAGGCTGCGCTCGACGTCGGGGCCGATCGGGCGATGCGGCGGCACGCCGATATCGGGAAACGCGTAGGTGTCGAGCGCAAGCCCGCGGGCAAGCGCGGTCTTGCCGATCTCCAGCATGGCGCGGGCATCGCTGCGCCGCGCGGCGAGCTCGCCGAACGCGGAGAGTGTGGCAAGGTTGCTGCTCTGCTCGGCGAGATCGCTGACGAAGCCGAGCACGAGGTCACGCTCGCCGATGGCATAGAGCATGTCGGCGGCGCGCACCCGGTCGTCCGCCGGCGCCGGGCTCATGTCCGGCTCCGCTTGCGGCGCCGGCCGCAGCGTCAGGCCGTCGAGGCCGAGCCGCGCGCGTGCGATCTGGCCGTAATAGGCGGTGGGATGGGCGGCGGCGGCTTGGAAAAATGTGCGCATGGCGTCGCCGTCGCCGAGGGCCTCCGCGGCGCGGCCGCGCCAGTAGTTCGCCCGCGCCAGCACGATCGGATTGCGGGTGCCGTCGTCGATATGGGCGAAATGCGCGCGTGCCGTGGCGGGGGCGTTGCGGTAGCGCAGCGCGATCCAGCCGGCCATGAAGTGGGCTTCCGCGCGGTAGTTGTCGTTGGTCGGCGGCGCGGCGTCGCGCACCACGCCGTAGGCGGTCTCGGCGTCGCCGAGATCGAGCAGCTTGCGGGCGAGCACGCGCCGTTCGCGCCACCATTGATCGGTGTCCTGCTCGGCCATCTCCCGCTGCGGCGCGGCCAGCATCAGCTTGCCGGCCTCGGCGAACTGCTCCTTGCGCATCAGCCACTGCGCGCGGCACAGCACGAAACCGAGATCCTGCCGCAACTCGGTCGCCACCGCGTCGATGAGCGCCGCGGCGTTGCTGGCGCCGCCGCTCACCGCGGCGCAGGCTTTCACCACCGCCTGGGCGTCGCCGCCGAGGCGCCGCGCGGCGCGCATCGCGCCGGCGAGGTCCTTGGCGCCGATCCGCCGGTCCATGCGCAGGCGGTGATCGTCAGCGGTCAGCAGCGGCCCGAACGCGGCGATCGCTTCGCCCTCGAGCCGCTCCGACAATTCCTGCGACCGCCACACCGCACGCGCCTGCTGCGCGGCGCCGTCGCGGTCGCCGGCGGCGAGCAGGGCGCGCGCCAGCGCGAGGCGTCCCTTGCCGCTGAGCGGCTGGTCGGCGGTGAAGCGCCGCACGGTCGCGGCATCGCTGTGCTCCTGCCACAGCAGGCCTTCCGCGCGCGTGCGCAGCAGGCGAACGTTCGGCCAGTTCGGGTGCTCGGTGATGAAGGCTGCGGTGCGGGCGAAATTCGCGGTGCCGTCGGGATGACGCAGGATCAGCCACTCGACCAGCATCTGCGCCACCGGATCGCCGAGCGCGGCCTTGACGGCCGCCGCGTCACGCGCCTTGCCCTTGCGCACGAGGTCGAGCGCCTGCTTCACCCCGGCGAGGTCGCCGGACAGCGCCGTGGCGGCGGTCGGCGGCGCAGCGGGAGCGGCCGGCGTCGCCGCTTCGATCGACGGTCGAGGCCGCGGCAGCGGGATCGACAGGACCGCGGCACGCGCGGCGTGTCGTGAATGATCCGCTTTCGCGGCCGCATGTGCCGGCTTCGCGCGCTGGGCATGGGAGGACGCGTGAGACGGTGCGCGGGCGTGTCTGACGCGCGCGTTTGCATCATGCGTTGCCACGGCGAGCACCGCGACGGTCACGACGCCCGTCAACGTTCGCAAGCGTTGGTTCATTGCGTGTTCCCCCCCAAGGAAACCCCGGCACTACCAACCACACGGCACGACCCATGCCGTTCGAACTGTCTCCAAGACTACCATGCCGCTGCGTTGGCGCTGTCACGCATCCGCAACACGATTGGGGAAAACGCTGGGGAACCCGCCGGAACCGAGGCTATGGCGCGGGGGGAACCGGAAGAAATCCGTAACAGCGCGTCCCGCAACGGCGTCATTCATTAACATGATACTTACCATCTATCTGGCCGACGCCGGCGAGTGGGACGTTCGCCGGCAACGCATCGCCGTCAGCAACGTGCCCCAGTCCGCTTGCTTACATTAGCAGCTTCTCAACAATACCTTTTCCAATCCTGTTACCGCCTTCGCGAAGGTGGAACGGCTGTCCTGCAGTCAATTTTCCTCGCAATAACTCAGGCGAGAGAAATTTAATGGGAAGAGTTGCTTGAGCGCCGGGAGACACCGATCCGGTTTGCGTTAGCAGCAAACGGCATTCGTAGAGATCTCCTGCAATGTCAAAAATACAACCCAAAAAGTCGCCGGGGGTCGCAATGCTTCGCCCTCCCTCCGCAACTGAGAAAAGCCGCACGCTTGCGATAATGTCCGGATCAATGGTCATTCTGGACCTCGACGTTCATTTCAATATCAGTGGTGGAGAAAGCTGAGGCAACTGCGGATTTCGAACGATTGCCGATGAAATCGCGCCTCGATCGACATTCACGAAATCACGGGGGGATCGCGCCACGCGAGATGCTTGATCCTACCACATCGCATTCCTTTCCGAACGCGGACGCGGCCTGTATTCTATATAAAGCCGCACCTTCAAGTGAACTCGCGAGATACTTTCCTTATAGGTCGGCGGTCTGCGACAGCCGCAGCGTAGAGCGAGGCGCAAGCCGAGCGGGGAATGCCCACATGCACACGACGTGACGTGCCGAAAGGTCCTCCCTTGCCGCGTCGGGACGTGCTCAGACCTTTTCCCACGAACCGCCCGCGCCGTGATAGGTCTCGACCGTCAACTTGTAGCGCTGGCCACTGCGGTCCTCGAAATAGGCTTCGACGTAGTCAGGCCACGGTCCTTCATCCGGCACGCTCGTTACGTCGTCCCGCGCAAACGGAGCGGCCGCGGGTTTCACCTGCCGGAGACTTCCGTCAGCAATACATCGCTTCACCTCGCGCAACACTGAGGTGAACATGTCTCGTGAAGAGATTTGTCGCTCAACGGCCGGAAATGTCATTGCTGTCCTCAGGGAATAATCCACGCCGGTTCACCGTCGCGATGAACACCTGGCTGCCACCACCCACAAGCCCGCCCTGAGCTGCGGCAGCCCCTGAAGATCGTCGTACCCGCCGGCACTTGAATGCGGACTACCTGCACGGCGGTGTTTCCCCACTGCGGATTGAGAGCGAGATCAATGGTTGATTGTAGCGGTCCTTAAGGCCGGTGCAGCAGGCGATACGTCGAACCCTGCTACGACTCTGAACAAGCGCTTATCCATCATGGAAGCCGGGCTTCATCGCCAACCGCCTATACATGTGCCTTCACGAGTACGAGGATCGCAGCGATTACCGCTTCAACTCCGATCCAGAAATACAACCTTTGAGCCCCGCTCTCTCCTTCTTGGGTCCAGGCTTCCGCGATGAACCTTGGCATCGATTGAGCGTGCCTAAAGGTCGACGCGCCCAGTCTTCGATGAAGCAAAACGATAAGGCCCCCAACAATAAGTAGGCACCAGCCAAGAAAGCCGTAGCTTTCAGTGGAGCAGCGTTGATCAGAAACCCGAACCCTGCGCCAACCGCGCCGATTGCGACAAGTATCCATTTCGTTGAGCTTGACACGGGCAATGACCACCTCCGCGGCTGGTCCAGAATGCGAGCACCAGCGTAGTGCCCTCATCAGGAGGCTGTTCAATAGAATGTGAAGCGCATGATCATAATGGATCAAGCATCCAAGTGTCGCACGGCTGAGCGTAATAAACTCTGCAACAAAGCGATTGACGATTCGAACCGCCGCCCGAACTTCGCTAATGCTTCAACACGGGCACCTCTTCCCTTTTCCGCTGGTAGTTGAGAAATTTGCGCTGCCCTGGTGAGCAAATTGCGTCTTTTTGTGCCTCCTGAAGTTCTCAGCCAAGCGCTATCCAACGATTTTCGTTTTGCTTCCCAATTTGGTCACAAGCAGCGACAATAGCGACGTTGATCACACCAAGAAGTACTCACACAAGATCACCGAGCTCGCACAGTCATGGGATGGAGTGGCGATTGCGTGCTCCCAAATTCTTCAGGACATTCCACGTCCCACTGAGTGGGGGCCCGGGTTCCAGCTCGATCACATATTCCTCTCCCGTCAGCGTGATGACCTGCAGCGTCCGCATTTCCAGTTTGCTCTCACCGCTCCGCCGCTGCTTGAAGTCCGCTACTGCATCGCGAATATTTTCCGCGGCTAGCTCGTGCCGTTGGCCATGTAAAGTCCAAACAAGCCGTTCGGTTGTGAGTATCAACCAGCTTCCCGGCCCTCCTGAGCTGCCGATGACGGGCAATTCCTTTTCGCGAGGCTTCAAGCCGCTCAGTAGCGTATTACGTTGGTCTGGCTCCATACTCTCAAAAAGACGGGTGTAGGCGCCGTTCCCGCCTTTCCGCTTGAATATCGAATCCCAGGTACGTTTGAGCGCTTCCGCGGTCATGATTGAGGCCCCACCGGTCCTCGAAGAAATATGGCTGTCGGGTTGATAAATCTGCGGCAACGGCGTCGCTCACTCAGCAACCTGCATGCAGCTCAAGAGCCGACACCAGTGAGAATGAGAGCAGGCGACCAAGCGATGAGATGATTAGTCACGCGCCTTATAAGCCTACTATTTGCCCTCGAATGCGCCGCTGAGAATCCGCACACAGCTATCACAAATGTAACCTCCGGCACCCGCAGCCAATTTCACCTCAGGCTCAGCCTTACCGCAGAATGAGCAGTGCGGGGTTTTTGGATTGGCGGGCTCATCGCGAGTAGTTTTCCAGTTCTCTAATGCGATCGACTGCCAATGCCGAGCGGTATCCTCTAGGTCTGTACGCTTGAGTTCCTTTGCCAGCTGAATCATAGGCTCGGACAACGCGACAATGGTTGCAAAATGAGCCCCTACATTCAGCCGTCCACATAGCAGGATAAAGAACCGAGATAGGTCCTGAACGTCGTCACGATCAGACATGTCGACCTCCTATTCATCGCCCTCGAGGCGGAACGGCAAAGCCGGGAAAGACGATCCAGAGCCCGGGATGCGCCAAGCACATTTTATGCGCTTGAGTGCAGAGCGTTCTGACAGATGGGCTAATGTTTATGAGCCAGCACTCAACCAAAGCCGTATCACAAGGGTCACCAGCCACGCATTGAACCGAGCTAGGTACGGGCGAAAATGGCCCCCCGATCGCCAATCCCTTTGGGTCGATATTGAGGGTTGGCTTGGATCCAGCATACGAAAATATGCTAGATCCGTCGATGAATTCCGGCAACTCGGTTCCAATGTGCTTGTTGGAGTCTCCCGGCAGCCCAACCAAAGCGTCCAGTTTCGAGCCGCCCGACGCACCATCCTCCACGACCAGCCTCGATTCATCCAGGTTTACCAATTGCGTGGCTAGTACATCTCGCACGGGATCCGGCTGCGTGTATCGCCCCAGCGTCGGATCATAGTGACGGTGCCAGTTGTAGTGCAGCCCGACCTCCATCAGGAAGTATTGCCCCGGGAAGCGGAGGTTGTTGGTGGCCGTGCCGCTGATCGACTGCACCGCGCCGAACGGCTGATAGACCACGTCCCAGACGATGGCTGTTGAGCCATCGGTCATCTTGAGCGGGCGATCGAGATGATCGGCATGAACATAATAGAGATTGGGTGTGGTGGTATTGACGTTGGCCACCATGGCCAGAGGCAGGTCATCGAGCCAGACATATTCGGTGGCGATGGCGCCGCTGCTTGAGGCCTCGGTCAGCAGGCGCCCGACACGGTCGTAGAGGTAGTGCGTGGTGCCTGCCGGGGTCATGTTCTGCGTGGTGCGGATCGCCAGCCGTTCGAGGCCATCATAGGTGTAGTCGGCCGTCACCGTCGCACCGATGCTGAGTTCGGCGAGCCGGCCGCGGTTGTTGTAGCTGTAGGCATAGGTTGTGCCCGTGCGGTTGTCGGCGGTGATGTTGCCGGCCCCGTCGTAGCTGAAGCTGCGGACCGTGGTCGCGCCCTGCGTCACCTTCGCCAACTGGTTGCTGCCGACGGGATAGTTGTAGGTGCTGGTGGTCGTGGTTCCGCCCGAGGTCAGCACCTCAAAGCTGCGGTTGCCGACCCCGTCATAGCCCCAGGTCAGCGCCCCCCAGATGCCGTCGCCCTCCTGCAGGCGGTTGGTCGCGGTGTAGATGTAGCTCTCGTTCCGGCTCGACGTGATGTTGTCGGTGATGCCGGTTAGGTTGATGCCGTCGCCGAACGCATGCGAGCGGTTGACCACTACGGTCGAGGCGTTCTGCACCTGCAAGGTATTGAGCCGGTAGTCCTGGGTGAAGCTCTTGGTCAGGACGAGCCCATTGCCATAAGTGAGCGACGTCAGCGGACCGAACGGCGCGTAGGCCGCGCCCGAGGCCAGCGTCACCACCGCGCTGGTGGAGGTTTGCTTGGTCGTTACCCCCGCAATGCGGCCGTCGGCATCCCGGCTGTAGCTGACGATCCGACCCGAAGGATAGGTGATCTGCGCGACATTGCCATCGAGATCGTAAGCATAACCGATTGTATAGACCACCGATCCGGTCGTCTTCTGCTCCTGGACCACCTGGCCGAGCGTATTGTAGGTCCAGGCGATCGAACCGGACGCATCCTGGATCATGGTGACGCGGCCCACGCCCTTGTTGCCGCCGGCGGTGGCGTCCCAGGTGTAGGTGACGTTCTCTGCGGTCGCGGCCGGGTACTGCTTGCTCAGGAGCCGGCCGGCGTTGTCGTAGGTCAGATTGGTGACCACGCCGCGCCCATCCGTGATCTGGATGACCTTGCCGGCCGCGCTGTAATGGTACACGGTCGTGCCGCTGTCGGGGCTGCTGCGCTGGATCACCTCGCCGAACCCGTCGCGCACATAGCCGGTGCTGAGCGAGCGCGGATCGCTGTAATTGGTGATCTCGTCCTTGCCGTTGCGGGTCAGCGTGACGCTGTTGCTCGCCTCGTCGGTCTCGCTGATCAGCCGGTTCAGCGCGTCGAAGCCCCATCTGTAGATATTGGACCGCGGATCGGTGACCGAGACGCGGTTGTCGGTCTTGTCGTAGGCCTGGGTCCAGGTCTCGTTCGCGGCGCCGATGAACTTCAGCAGCCGGCCGAGCTCGTCATAGGTCGCGGTCTGCGAAAGTTGCAGCGTGCCTCCGGAATCCTTGATCTGGCGCGCCGTGACGTTGCCCAGGTTGTCGCGGGTATAGGAGAGCGTGGCGCCAGTGTTGTCCTGCACCTGGGTGAGCCGGCGCGCGTTGTCGTAAGCGTACTGCAGATAGGCCCCGTTCGGCCGCGTCATCTGCGTGATGTCCCCGGCGGCGTTGTAGGTGAGCGTTGTCACCGCAGACAGACCGGATGGGTCGACGGTCACCGTCGTCAACCTGCCCACCGCATCATAGGCCAGGTTGGTCACCACTGCGTTGGGATCGGTCACCGAGGTCGGCTGGCCGTTGCCATTCACCGCCGTGATCGTGGTCACCTGTCCGACCTCATTGGTGACAGTCGCCAGATAGCCGTTGGCATTGTAGGTGTAGGTGACCGTGTCGCCGGATCCGCTCAATGGACCGTCGACCGTCAAGAGCTGGCCGGCGCTGCCATAGGTATAGGTCCAGGTTCGCGTCTGGCCGTTGGTCGCGTACGGCACCGTCTGCGAGGTGGTGTCGGTCTGCGTCACCTGGGTCAGCTGCCCCGCAGCATTCCAGGTGTAGTCCGTCGTCAGTCCAGGCTCGACGATGCGATCGGGCACCCGCCAGTTGGCGTCCCAGACATACGTCACAGTAACTGCCGAAGATGTGCCGGCGCCGCGCGTGATGCTGGTCGGCAAACCCCCGGCATTGTTGACATAGCTGGTCACGCGGCCTTCCTCGTCGGTGATCGAGGCGAGGAAGGCGTTGCTGTCATAGGTGAACGTTGCGTTCGACGCTGGGCAGTTCGGCGACGCATTGCCCTGGACGCCCGTCAATCGTCGGTTGTTGCTGGCATCATCGCTGAAGGTCCACACTTCCTGCTTGCCGAGCGGGTTGGTGACCGTCACCTGGTTGGTCGTTGCGTTGAGCGACAGGCTGTAATTGTAGACACCGCCCGCCAGTTGGCTGGACGCGATGTTACCCGAGCCATCGTAGCTGAAGGTTGCGTAGCGCACCCCGCGTTCGTCGATCACACCGGTGAGGCCGAAGAGATTGACCGTGTAAGTGAGGCCCCCAACGGTCGCCGTGGTCGCATCATCGTAGACATAGGTAAGCGTCGGCGCGCCAGCCCCCGGCTTCGTCACCGAGACCAGCACCGAATTGCTGAGCGGCGGCGGCAGGGCGGCAACGGCCGGCGGAACGGGCGAGATGTCGAATTTGGTCTGATACTGATAGGTGTAGACCGAGCCGTCGGGCGCCGTGACTTGCGTCAGCCGATTCGAGGTGTCGTAGGCGAAGGACATCGAGCGCCCGAGATTGTCGGTCACCGCGGTGTTGTTGCCATTGCTGTAGGTCAGGGTCTGCGTATAGCCGCCGCGATACGCGATGGTGATCAGTTGCCCCGAGGAATTGAAGGTCCAGGTGCGGTCGTCGTTGGTCTTGAGCTGCAGATTGCCACCGACGAGCGTCAGCGTCTCGATACCGCCCACGCGGGGCCAATTGGTGAGAACGGATGAACTGGTGACGGTGTAATACGATTGGAAGAAGGTGCCGCCCCAGTAGACGAAGGACAGGTCGCGGCCATCGGGCAGCGTGATCCAGATCTCTGACCAATTGGATGGCGACGCGGTCGCGCCTACCATTATGGCATCGAAATTGCTGCGCCAGTTGACGCCAAGCCGGCTGAGATCGCTTTGCGACCACGCCCGGTGTTGGTGACGTCCGTAATAGCGCTCAAAGCTGAGGGGGAACGGCCCCCGCGGTCGACACGTCAACCACATGTTCGACCAGCCGTTGTGCCAGCGGGCTCATCGGATCGCCGAGCAGGAGACTCATCGGATTACCGCGCACGGGGCTCATCGGAATGCCGCCCACGGGGCTCGTCGGATTGCCTGTTGCAGTGCATGTGCCGCCCTTCGGCCTTGCGACGTCAGCCTGCGTGACGCAAACCGCCTGATGGTAGGGCTGGGTCAATCCCGGCTTGCAGATATACCAGCCCGAGCCTGAGCCCAGGATGGCACCGCCATACCACGCCTCAACATGACAATCTGCAGGGTTCGAAAAATAGAATTTGGATAGGTATTGTTCATACTCCGGATAAAATGACATGAAGGCTTGGTACGCCACAGCGAAGCAACTGCCGCCGACGATGTCGACATTCGGATACCCGGTCCGGCTGATTGACCCCCAGTACTGCGCCGAGGCGGGCGGCGGGCAGCTCAAGAGCAAGACGAGCGGCAGGATTAGCCATCTTGCCGAATAGCGAAGGCGCTTCCCGCCGAGAAGCAACATCAGATGATCAACGATCGAGAAAATACTGCGATGGTGGCGGCGACGAAATGACGGAGACATCAATACCTCCCTCATGGAAAACATTCATACGTCAAATGTAGACGGGCGCGGCCGATAGAAGCCGAGGCTCAGCTGCGATCCGAAAGACGAATATGAACGCCAATCCTGCCGCTGCGGGCAGCAGGTCAAAATGCAACTACGTCCAATTCCAAATAGGCGAACGCCGTCACGGCGCGCCGCCAAGTATTGATTGAGAAGCGCCGATGAAGGTCAGCCGCGCGGCGCCCCGCAACCGCTGAGCCGTTTCCCCCAAAAAAGCGTTTCATGACCACCCACATCGGCTTCAAATCCAGAATGTGGCAACGGAAAATAGCGCGTTGGAATGCTGGCGTAGGGAAGGACGGCAAAGGATAAAAGAGCATGCGCACTGCAGCCATGACAGCTCCTTGCGACTAACAATGCGCGTTCCGCGCATTAGGCTCTAATTCAGTAAGAGTTTATCCTGCAGGCGTAATCGTCAATCGATATTTTGATAAATTCACAGCCTTGCTTTGTCGTGCGCGACGCAAGGCGGCCGCGAGAGGTGGCGCGCAGACAGTTTACGTGGGGAACTTCGCGATCATTGGCGAGTCAGCATTCGAGGGCCCCGCGGCTCACCGGTTTCGAGACAGGCACTTGCTGAGTAACTTCATTGAGGGATCACCGCATCTCGGCGCAGTGCAGAGGCACGGTGTTGGACGGCCCCACCATTCGCGGCATGTATTGCCGCTTCCTGCTTAACCCTCGCAGCGCTGCATCAGGTTGAGCGACTGCAGCAGCCCGGTGAAGGGATTGTCGGAGGGCTGGCACGACCGGGCGCTGGCGACATTGCGCGGCGCGGCGGGTTTGGCAGCGACACGGTGGGGCGGCGGCGGTGCGTGGTGGACTTCGGCGGGCGGCCTGATCTCCTGGCGTGCGGCGACCATCGTCGGCCTCGCCGGCACGCTCGGGTGCGCGGCGACAGGCGCGGGCTTGGGCGGCGCCGGCGGATGCGCGGCGATGGTCGGCGGCTTGCGGGCCGCCGCCACGACCGGCTTGGTCTCGACCGCGCTGGCGTTGGCGTTGTCCCATCGCGCTGCGACGGCCGGTTGGCTCGCGCGCGCCGGCTGGATCGGCGCGGGCGCGATCACCGCTGCGGCGGCGACGGCCGGCGGCGGCGCGGCAGGCGCGGCCGCAGGCTGGGCGTCGGCGGCGGTGTGCGC
Source organism: Pseudomonadota bacterium (assembly GCA_040756765.1). Lineage (GTDB taxonomy): Bacteria > Pseudomonadota > Alphaproteobacteria > Rhizobiales > Xanthobacteraceae > Bradyrhizobium_A. The sequence continues at coordinate 77,174 of JBFLYG010000020.1, forward strand.
CGTGATGTCGAGGCGGTCCGCCTTGGTCAGTGTGCCGCGGTCTGCGGCGGCAGCGGGGCTGTCGTTCGCGCGCAGCACCAGGGCGATCTGGTCCGGCTTGGATGACGGGCGCGGCGTGCTCTGGCTGGGATCGGTGGTCATGCCCACCATGACGCCGAGGCCGGTGAGGAACGCGATTGCGAACCACGCGGCGGTGAACTTGCCGGTCGTGAAGAAGGCAGGCGTGAAGATGTCAGATCGGATCATCATCGCTCGTCCCCATCGCCGGTCCCGCGCCGCAGGCCCGTGTCCCGGCCGACCGTGAGGTGTCGTCCGTCCCGCGACTGACTAGGCTTGCGATCAATTCGGGCGGACTTTCGGCATGGTGCCGAAACCAGGCGCGACGTGGGGAAAATCAACGAATCGAAGTTAACGAAAATTATCCGAGCCCGACGGCTCCGGGCCGGCATCGTCTCTCAAGTGCCGCAGAACGTCTGCAGCACCCGCTGTTCCGGCCGCGGCGGCTCGCCATACGCGGCGAACGCCGGCTGGTCGTCGAAGGGCCGCGCCAGCACCGCGGCGAGCTCTTCGAACGGCGCGTAGTCGCCGTGCGTCGCCGCTGCGATCACCGCCTCGATGCGGTGGTTGCGCGGAATGAACGCCGGATTGATGGCGCGCAGCGCTGCGGCGTCCGGCGCGTCATGGCCGCGCCGGGCGCGCCAGCGCGTCAGCCAGGCGTCGAGCGCGGCGGGGGCGGTGACCATGGCGCGCAGCTCGGTGGCGTCGCCGTCGGCGGCGTCGCTGAGGCGGCGGAAGCTGAGGGTGAAATCCATCTCCTGCCGCGCCATCAGCTGCAGGAACTCGCCGATCAGTTCGTCGCCGCCATCATCGCCCGCGAGCCCGACCTTGGCGCGCATGCCCCGGGTGAAGGCGGCGTCGAATGCCGGCGAGAAGCCCGCCAAGATCTCCTTGGCGATCTCGATCGCGGCGTCCTCGCTGTCGTCGAACAGCGGCAGCAGGCATTCGGCGAGCCGCGTCAGGTTCCACAGCGCGATGCGCGGCTGGTTGGCATAGGCGTAGCGGCCGTTCTGGTCGATCGACGAGAACACGGTGGCCGGATCATAGGCGTCCATGAACGCGCACGGGCCGTAGTCGATGGTCTCGCCGGCGATCGACATGTTGTCGGTGTTCATCACGCCATGGATGAAGCCGATCAGCATCCAGCGCGCCACCAGCGCCGCCTGCCGCGCGATCACCTGCGCCAGCAGCGCGCGGGCGGGATGGGCACCGCCGGCGATGTCGGGATAGTGCCGGGCGATGACATGGTCGACGAGCCGGCGGATGGCGTCGTGGTCGCCGCGCGCGGCGAAGAACTGGAAGGTGCCGATGCGGATGTGGCTTGCGGCGACGCGCGTCAGCACCGCGCCGGGCAGCAGGGTCTCGCGCTGCACGCGCTCGCCCGTCAGCACCGCCGCGAGCGCGCGGGTGGTCGGGATGCCAAGCGCGGCCATCGCCTCGCTGACGAGATACTCGCGCAGCACCGGGCCGAGCGCGGCGCGGCCGTCGCCGCGACGCGAGAACGGGGTGGGGCCGGCGCCCTTGAGCTGCAGGTCGCGGCGGCGGCCGTGGCGGTCGATCACCTCGCCGAGCAGGATGGCGCGGCCGTCGCCGAGCTGCGGCACGAACTGGCCGAACTGGTGACCGGCGTAAGCCGTGGCGATCGGGTCGGCGCCGCCCGGCAGGCTGATGCCGGCGAGCATGGCGACGCCGTGCGGCGAGGCCAGCCATGCCGCATCGAGGTTGAGCTCCTCCGCCAGCGCGGCATTGAGCTTGATCAGCCGCGGCGCCGCCACCGGGGTCGGCGCGACCCGGGCGAAGAAGCGATCGGGCAGGGCGGCGTAGCTGTTGTCGAAGGCGATCGGCATGGGGCGGATATAGGGCCCGCCGGCGGCCGGAGCAATCGGATGTCGGGGACCGGGCGGTTTCTCACGAGCGGCCGCATGGCACCGCGGTCGATGCGTGCGAGCGCGATCGGGAACGGTATCCCGTGGCGCATGGTCCCGGGAACTGCCATGATGATGACGGGCCCGCCAGATGGCTGGCCGCGGCCGTGAAGCCAGCCGCACGTCGTTTGTTTCGTGCATTGCCCGTCCGGCGCGCGCCGGACCTGATGGAATTGCGGACAACCGATTTCAGACCGTCGAAGGCCGATCATGCGGTGTCGTCATGCGGGCCATCCCCGTCCCTGGTGTCGCCCATCCGCCGCCGCGGCGCTGGCGCTGCTCGCCATGTTGGTCGGTCCTGCCGGTGCCGCGAGCGCCCAGGCGCCAGCCGCGCCGGCCCAGGCCGCCGCCGCCGGCTTCTCCACCCTGGTGTTCAGCGACGCGTTCACCGCCGACACCTTCACCAGCGCCGCGCCAACGCAGCGGTGGTGGAACAGCTTCTGGTTCTTCCCGCCGCCGGTCGGCAGCGCCGCGCTCTTGTCGGACAGCGGCGGCGTGCGCATCACCACGCCGGGCACGACGCCCAACGCCCATCTCGTCAACCACCCGGCCAACAGCAACGCTTACGGGCCGAATGACCTGTTCGGCTATTTCGAGGCGCGCATGCGCTTCTCGGCCGGCCCCGGCGGTGACGTGAGGAATTCCTGGGGCGCGTTCTGGCTGCTGTCCAAGCCTGCGATCGAGAACCAGGTCACCGACGCCAGCGGCAACAAGGCATGGTGCGAGATCGACGTCGCCGAGATGTTCGGCCACGGCTTTCTCAACACCACCATCCATTCCTGGGTGCAGATCGGCAGCGGCACGCCAAGGGATACCATCAACCCGGCCCACCTCAACATGGTGACCGTCGATCCCATCGACGGCAACTGGCACACCTTCGGGGTGCTGTGGCAGGACGGGGTGGTGACCTGGTTCCTGGACGATGTTGAGGTCGCGACCTATTCTCATGCCTTCGCGGTCTGCAACACCCAGGCGATGACGGTGGTGCTGTCGTCCCAGAGCCTGACCGGCGATTCCCAGGTCGCCGACGTCGACTGGGTCCGGGTGTGGCATTAGCGCGTGACGCGCCGCTCCGGACACCGCCCGGAATGCGGTTCAAGACGCGCTCCAAGATGCCGTCCAAGCCGGTCGGCGCCTTCAAAAGGCATAGATCCGCCAAAGGTTTAAGGGGATACCTCTGCCTGTGGTGAAAATGTCACAGCGCGGTTCCAAAAGCCCGGGACAACGGTCGAAAACATTGCAACCGGGAACCGGACATGGTGTTTGGCGCTCATTACGGTTCTTTTCCTAGGAATACACGCAATGAAGAAGTTCCTCCTCGCCAGCGCCGCCGTTGTCGCGCTCGTGTCGTCCGCCTCGGCCGCTGACCTGGCCGCCCGCACCTACACCAAGGCCCCGGTTGCCCCGATCAGCCCGCTGACCAACTGGTCGGGCTTCTACATCGGCGCGTTCGGTGGCTATGGCTGGAGTGGCAGCTCGAGCAACAACCTCGACCTCAAGGGCGGCTTCGGTGGCGGCACCATCGGCTACAACTTCCAGAACCTCGGCAGCCCGTTCGTGTGGGGCATCGAAGTTGACGCCGCCGGCGCCAGCATCCGCCAGTCGGCTGGCCTCGTCGGCGTGCTGTCGGCCGAGGACAAGATCCGCGCGTTCGGCACCGTGACCGGCCGCGTCGGCTATGCCTTCGACTCCGCGCTGCTGTACGTCAAGGGCGGTTACGCCTGGGCCGACAACCGCTTCTCGGTCAACGTGCTCGGCACCAACTTCTCCGACAGCAAGCTGCACTCCGGCTGGACCGTCGGCGCGGGCCTCGAGTACATGTTCCTGCCGAGCTGGTCGGCCAAGGTCGAGTACCAGTATGCCGACTTCGGCAACCAGACCTACTTCCCGAGCCTCGGCGGCATCGACTCCGGCCGTCAGCAGATCCACACCATCAAGGGTGGCATCAACTACCACTTCAACTGGGGTGGTCCGGTCGTCGCGAAGTACTGATCGCGCGATATTCTCCATCTGACATCCGACTTCAGCCCGGCACGTTTGTGCCGGGCTTTTTTCGTATGCGGCGCTGTGGAACCGGCAAATCGGGCACTGCCGCTCTTTCCCTCGCTGCCCACATCCCCTAAACACGCGCCAAATTCCTCGTAATTGCGCGTGCCATGATCCGTCTCGACACCATCAGCAAGCAGAACGGCCACCAGATCCTGTTCATCGAAGCCTCAGCGGCGCTCCAGCGCGGCGAGAAGGTCGGCCTCGTCGGCCCCAACGGCGCCGGCAAGACCACGCTGTTCCGCATGATCACGGGCCAGGAGCTGCCCGATGAGGGCCAGGTCTCGGTCGATCGCGGCGTCACCATCGGCTATTTCAGCCAGGACGTCGGCGAGATGGCCGGCCGCAGCGCCGTCGCCGAGGTGATGGACGGCGCCGGTCCCGTCAGCGCGGTCGCTGCCGAGCTGAAAGAGCTCGAGGTCGCGATGGCCGATCCCGAGAGCGCCGACGAGATGGACGACATCATCGCCCGCTACGGCGAGGTGCAGGCGCGCTTCGAGGAGCTCGACGGCTACGCGCTGGAAGGCCGTGCGCGCGAAGTGCTCGACGGCCTCGGCTTCAGCGCTGAGATGATGGACGGCGACGTCGGCAGCCTGTCCGGCGGCTGGAAGATGCGCGTCGCGCTGGCGCGCATCCTGTTGATGCGGCCGGACGCCATGCTGCTCGACGAGCCGAGCAACCATCTCGACCTCGAAAGCCTGATCTGGCTGGAGCAGTTCCTCAGGGGTTACGAGGGCACGCTGCTCATGACCTCGCACGACCGCGAGTTCATGAACCGCATCGTCGACAAGATTTTGGAGATCGACGCCGGTTCGCTCACCAGCTATTCCGGCAACTACGAGTTCTACGAGCAGCAGCGCGCCGTCAACGAGAAGCAGCAGCAGGCGCAGTTCGAGCGCCAGCAGGCGATGCTCGCCAAGGAGATCAAGTTCATCGAGCGCTTCAAGGCGCGCGCCTCCCATGCCGCGCAGGTGCAGAGCCGCGTCAAGAAGCTGGAGAAGATCGAGCGCGTCGAGCCGCCGCGCCGCCGCCAGGCGATCGCGTTCGACTTCCCGACCGCGCCGCGCTCGGGCGAGGACGTCGTCAGCCTCAAGGGCGTCCACAAGGGCTATGGCAGCCGCCGCATCTATGACGGCCTCGACTTCATGATCCGCCGCCGCGAGCGCTGGTGCGTGATGGGCGTCAACGGCGCCGGCAAGTCGACGCTGCTCAAGCTGATTGCCGGCGCGTCCGAGCCGGACCAGGGCAGCGTCACCGTCGGCGGCAGCGTCAAGATGGGCTACTTCGCCCAGCACGCCATGGAGCTGCTCGATGGCGAGCGCACCGTGTTCGAGGCGCTGGAGGACGCGTTCCCGCAGGCGGGGCAAGGCTCGCTGCGTACGCTCGCCGGCTGCTTCGGCTTCTCCGGCGACGACGTCGAGAAGCGCTGCCGCGTGCTGTCCGGCGGCGAGAAGGCGCGCCTCGTCATGGCGAAGATGCTGTACGATCCGCCGAACTTTCTGGTGCTCGACGAGCCGACCAACCATCTGGACATGGCGACCAAGGAAATGCTGATCGCCGCGCTCGCCGACTACGAGGGCACCATGCTGTTCGTGTCCCACGACCGGCATTTCCTCGCGGCGCTGTCGAACCGCGTGCTCGAGTTGACGCCCGAAGGCATCCACCAGTACGGCGGCGGCTACACCGAATACGTCGCCAGCATCGGCCACGAGGCCCCGGGTCTGCGCAGCTGAGGCGCGTGGTGCCAAAGGGCGCACGCAACATCCAGCGTGTCATGGCCCGGGCGTGATCCACGGCTGTCCGGTTGATTCTCAGCGTCGGCCACACCCACTTCGTCATTGCCGGGCTTGACCCGGCAATCCAACTTTCTCACCGCGTCACGCGTGTCTTTGAAGCTGGATCCACAGCAACTCGGCTCCGCCGAGTTGCGTTCTCGAATGGCCCAAGTCGGAAACATCCGACTTGGGCTGTCACGGCGCTGCGCGCCGGCCCGGTGATGACGCAGGGAGTGTGGCGAGGCCGCTGTCCATCGCCCGCGCTCACCCCTTCTTCTCGGCCTGTTCCTTCTTCAAGGTCTTCGCAAAATCCGCCTTCGCCTTGCCGACGAGGCGCCCCAGCAGTGCGGGGTCGACGAACGCGTCCTTGTCGCCTGCCTTGAGCTTCGCCGCGCGGCCGAACACGTCGGCGGCCTCGGGATGGCCGGTCAGCACCACGTCGGCCTTCATCGCAGCGAGCTTCGCAAAGCTGTTCTCGAAATCGGCGGCGATGCCCGGGTAGCTCTTGTTGCCGACGAGCACATTGCCGGCCACGGTGATGCTGCAGGGAAACACCACCTGCAGCGTGCGCCCGCCGTCGATCACCGGCATCGCGAACGTGGTGCAGCCCTTGGTGTGGCCGGGGGTGAGCGTCGCGGTGAGGCGGATGTCGCCGAGCGTCAGTGTCTCGCCGTCGGCGATGACACGATCGACCGCGACCGGCGGAAAGGTCAGGTGGGCATACTCGCTATCGCCTTCGTGGCGGCCGTGCTCGAGCGCCGAGCGATCGGCCGCGCTGGCGTAGACAGCTGCACCGCTGTCGCGCTTGATCTGCGCCATTGCGCCGGCGTGGTCGATGTGGGCGTGGTTGTTGAGAATGATCTTCACGTCGCGGATGTCGTAGCCCAGTGCCTTGATGCTGTCCTCGATGCGCGGCGCGTTCTCCGCCATCGTGCCGTCGAGCAGGATCGCCTGCCGGCCCGAGGTGATGAGATAGGCGCCGAGGCCCTCGGTACCGACATAGTAGACACCCTCGACAATGCGGAACGGTGCGACGGGCTTGAGCCACGCCGGCGGCACGGTAAACGGGTCGGCAGCTTCGGCCATGGGTAAGGCAGCCGCGATCAGCAGCGCGGCGAGGGCGGCGCGCGCAGGCAGGGTCGTCATCATGGTCTCCTGATGGTCGGTCGGAACAGGCCGAGCGTTACCGGCGAGCTGCCGCGGCCGCAAACGATCAATGTTGAGCCGAGCCATGAGAAAAATTTGTAGCGGCACTCCTCGCCGCCGCGCGAAGGCTTCGCGCAAGTCGATGGCGCGGGCCTCATCCTTCCCTCAGGATGAGGGCATGGGCTGATGTTGCCGTAAGGTTGTCGCCATCACGGCAAAGGCCATCTATCTCCTCATGGTGAGGAGCGCGGTACGCGCGTCTCGAACCATGAGGCCACGGTCCTCCGAAGCGTCATCGCCATCATGTTCGGCCGGCCGCGCAGCGGCATTACGTGTGCCAAACCACAGCTTTTCCGCATGCGCCGTTGCACCGTTACGGAAAATCGACGACACTTTGCAGGCTCGCCCACATCGTGATCGTGCGCCGCGCTTCGGAGGTTGTCGCCATCGGGGCGCGATGGCGTTTCGCCGCCAGCTTGCGGACGACATGGGTGTTTCGGTCGTCCGCGCGGGCGTGCCGCATGGCCGCGGGCTGCGGTTCGAAACGTTTCATCCGCCGTTGCGGCAGCGCCCCCAGAGTCAGAACAGATACAGAGCAGACACAGAGCAGACGCAGAGCGGACATGGGCGCCGGGAGCGGCGCCGGCGCGCGCCTTTGGGAGAGGAGCCGATGAAGGATCTGTCACGCTACCGCCAGACCATCCTCGACCGCATCAGCTTCGGCATCAGCCGCGGCCGCACGCTGGAGAGCATCTGCTGTGACCGCGACATGCCCTCGCTCGCGACGCTCAGGCGCTGGGCGCGGCGCGATCCCGACGGCTTCGGCGCCGCCTTCCGCCGCGGCCGTGCCTTCGACCTGCAGGCGCGGCTCGACGACCTCGTGGAGATCGCCGACGACAGCCGCGACGATTTTCGCCCGCGCGCGGCGCCGGGGGGAGCGGCGCGAGTGGTGTTCGATCCGGACAGCGTGGCCCGGGCGCGCTTGCAGATTCGCGCGCGTTGCGCGGCGCTGGCGCGGGCGCTATCGAAAGCCGATGAGGCGCCCGCCGATCGTCTCGCCGAGCTGCTGCGCGCGATCGCGGCGCCCTCCTTGCCTGACGATGACAGCTAGTGTGGTGGATCTGACATTCGCTTCAGCATTTGCCGCACTGGGACACTAGCGGCGGGCCGGCCGGCGCGCGAAGTAGCCGCTGAGCATGTCGCCGAGGATCGTCGCCTTGCGCGTCACGTCGGCGTCGGAGTGGTCGGCGGTCACGGTGTCGCCGACCGCGCCCATGATGGTGGTGACGAGGTCGGCCATCACGGCGCGCTCGCGCCGGGATGCGCCGGGCATCAGCTCGCCGAAAAAGGCCGTGAACAGCCGGTGGCCCGCCGCCTCGATCGCACGTGCTTCCGGCGCATCGCGGTAGAGCGGGGCGGCATCGTCGAGCGCGGCGCGCAAGTCCGCTTCCTCGCGCTCGGTGCGAAGAAAAGTGTTGATCAGCGTGCGCAGCCGCTGCTCCGGCGGGTGCGTGCGGTCGGCGAGGATGCCGCGCAGCACGGCGCTGGTGCGCGCCCACTCGTCGACCTGCAGGCGGAACAGGATCGCCTCCTTGTTGGGAAAGTACTGGTAGAGCGAGCCGACGCTGACGCCGGCGCGCTCGGCGACGCGGGCGGTGGTGAAGCGCCGCGCGCTGTCGCGCGTCAAAACATGAATCGCCGCCTCCAGGATGTCGGCCACGAGTTGGGTCGAACGCGTCTGTTGCGGCGCTTTTCGCAGGGAAATACGGGGTTTGGCGCGGGGCGGCATGGCGGCTTCCGGAATGCGAATGGCGAATGCGACGAATTATTCGTATTTTACCCCCGTACGTCGCTGACGTCATCCCTTTCGATCTCAGGAGTTGCCATGACCATTACGCTCAAGACCGCGCCGCTGGCGCCCATCCTCGCCCGGCTGCTCGACGACGCCGATGCCAGCACCGCGGCGCTGCGCCGCGAGCTCGAGGAGCTGACGCCGCAGGAGCGCGCGCAGCTGCACGATTCGGCCGGCTATCGCGCGCTGTACCATCGCGCCCGCGACCATCATCTCGCGGTGTCGCGCGACACGGCGACATTGCTGTACATGCTGGCGCGGGCGACACGGGCACGGCACATCGTCGAGTTCGGCACCTCGTTCGGCGTCTCGACGCTGCATCTCGCTGCGGCGCTGCGCGACAATGGCGGCGGGCGGCTGATCGGCAGCGAGTTCGAGCCCTCCAAGGTCGTCCGTGCCCGCGACACAGTCGCAGCAGCGGGGCTCGCCGATGTCGTCGAGATCCGCGAGGGCGATGCGCTGGAGACGCTGGCGCGCGACCTGCCGGAGCCGGTCGACCTCGTGCTGCTCGATGGCGCGAAATCGCTCTATCCCGCGGTGCTTGCATTGCTCGAGCCGCGCCTGCGCCCCGGTGCGCTGGTCGTCGCCGACAATGCCGACTGGAGCGAGGAGTATCTCGCGATCGTGCGCGATCCGGTCGGCCGCTACCAGTCGCTGGCGTTTGGCGCGGATGTCGAGCTGTCGGTGTTCACTGGCTAGCGCCCGATGTCGCCTCGCCATCGTGCGGCGGGTTCATCCATTTGCGGTGCTCGGCGAAGTGCTCGGCGAGCAGGTCGATGAAGGTGCGCACCTTGCTGGAGAGATGATGGCGATGCGGGTAGATCGCGGTGATGACGAACTCCACCGGGCGGTGGTGCGGCAGCAGCCGCACCAGGCGGCCGGCCTTGAGGTCGTCGGCGATCATGAAGCTCGGCGCCAGGAAGATGCCCTGGCCGGCGAGCGTCAGCAGGCGCAGCATCTCGCCGGAGTGGGTGGCGATGTTGCCGCCGACCTTGACCATCAGCGGCTTGCCGTCGGCGCCTTCGTACTGCCATTCGTTGCCAAACGGATAGTAGATGTAGCGCAGGCAGTTGTGGGCGGCGAGGTCGGCAGGGACCTGCGGCGCGTCATGGCGTTCGAGATAGGCCGGCGCGCAGCAGGTGATGTGGCGCCACGGCGTCAGCTTGCGCATGACCAGGGAGGATTCCTCCGAGGGCCCCATGGTCACGATCGCGAGATCGATGCCGGTCTCCACCAGGTCGATCATGCGCTCGCCGCCGGTGGATTCCACCGACACCGCCGGGTACAGCGACAGGAATTCGCCGATCACCGGCGTCAGGAAGCGCACCAGCGACGGGTGGGCGTAGATCCGCAGCGTGCCGCGCGGCGTCGCGTTCATCGCATCCGCAATGCGGTCGGCCTCGTCGAGGTCGCCGAGGATCTGCCGGGTGCGCTCGTAATAGGCCTGGCCGACTTCAGTCAGGCTGACCTTGCGGGTGGTGCGGTTGAGCAGCCGCACCCCGAGGTGGTCCTCCAGCGACTGGACATGGTTGCTCACCATGGTGACGGACATGTTGAGCCGCCGCCCGGCGGCGGAGAAGCCGCCGGCTTCGACCACCTGGCCGAACACGGTCAAACTGGTGAGGCGATCCATAAGTGGCTCGAATGCTTGAAGAATTTGAGGGCACGGAGCGGGATTATCCAGCAGGAGCGGATAATCCTTTCCGTTCCAGTGAGATTATCAGATCGCGCGTGAAGGCGCATGTAGGCCGCGATGAAGGACCGCCGGCCCGGCCGGCGACAGGAGATGACCATGGTTGAAATGCCCCGCCCCGAGAGCTTTGCGACGGCCGCCGAACGTCCGGCAGCGGCGCCCGCTGCGCCGGTGTCGGTTCGCCGGCAGGTCCAGCGCGGCGCGCTGGTGCTGGCGCTGCTCGCGGGCGCCGCGCTCGCCGGATTTTACGGTTTTGACTACTGGACCACCGGGCGCTACCTGCAGTCCACCGACGATGCCTATGTGAAGGCGGATTCCACCATCATCGCGCCGAAGGTCGCCGGCTACATCGCCGAGGTGCTGGTGCAGGACAACGCCGAGGTCGCCGCCGGCCAGGTGCTGGCGCGGATCGACGATCGCGACTACCGCACCGCGCTCGCCCAGGCCAACGCCGACGTCGAGGCGACCTCTGCGACCATCCGCAATCTCGATGCCCAGATCGTGCTGCAGCAGTCGCTGGTCGATCAGGCCAGGGCCGCGATCGATGCGACACAGGCCTCGCTCGATTTCGCCGTGTCGGACGCGGCGCGCTACCGCGACCTGATGCAGACCGGCTCCGGCACCATCCAGCGCGCGCAGCAGACCGAAGCGGTGCGCGCCCAGACCGCGGCGCAGCTGCAGCGCGACCAGGCCGGCCTCGTCGCCGCGCAGAAGAAGGTCGCGGTGCTGACAACCGAGCGCGAGCAGGCGCAGGCCCAGCTCGCCAGGAGCCGCGCAGCGGCGCAGCAGGCCGAGCTCAATCTGTCCTACACCACCATCGTCGCGCCGGTGGCCGGGCAGGTCGGCGCGCGCACGCTGCGCGTCGGCCAGTTCGTCACCGCCGGCACGCAATTGATGGCGGTGGTGCCGCTGCATGCCGCTTACGTGGTGGCGAACTTCAAGGAGACGCAGCTGACTTACGTGCGCGACGGCCAGCCGGTCGAGATCCGCATCGACAGCTTTCCTGACCTCAGGCTGAAGGGCCATGTCGACAGCCTGTCGCCGGCGAGCGGCCTCGAATTCGCGCTGCTGCCGCCCGACAACGCCACCGGCAACTTCACCAAGATCGTGCAGCGCATCCCGGTGAAAATCGTGCTCGACGATCCGGCCGAGGCCGGCCTGCTGCGCGCCGGCATGTCGGTCGAGCCGACGGTCGACACCAAGGCCACCGTGATCGCCGCACGCACCGCCCCCACCGCCACCGCGCGCGCCGCCCTGCGCAAAACCCGCAGCGCCGCCAGCGAGGCGGGCGGGGGGATGTAGCGGGGGAGGGCGGGGCAAGGCAAAGCAAAGCAAAGCAAGGCAAGGCAAGGCAAGGCAAGGCAAGGCAAGGCTGCTGTCCGTCGCGATCTCAGCTCGTGTTGCCGGTCCGTGCAGGAGAGCAGGCACCGGCGCTTCCACATTTTCTGCGTCATCACCGGGCCGGCGCGTCAGCGCCGAGACCCGGTGATCCAGCTTCGAGCGTAATGTCATGCGGTGAGCAAGCTGGATGCGCGGGTCAAGCCCGCGCATGACGCAGAGTATGGTGCACGGGCGTCTCGAAGGATGAGGTCTGCTCCGGCACGCATCTGCGTCACGCCAAACTGCCCGCGCCACGCACCTTCAACCTCTGCTGAATAATCCTTTCCGCCATTCCCCGATTATCACCGCGCCGTCGCCGCGCCATGTTGGCGGCAACAGATCGATGGAGTTCGTCATGACCGCCCTCACGCTCCCCTCGCCAAACGCGCCGTCCGCGCCGGCGCCCGCGGCAGTGCCGGCCGCGCCGAGTGCGCTGAAGATGTGGACCGCGGTGGTTGGCTCCACCCTCGGCGCCTTCATGGCGGTGCTCAATATCCAGATCGTCAACGCCTCGCTCGCCGACATCCAGGGCGCGATCGGCGCCGGCATCGACGACGGCGGCTGGATCTCGACCTCCTACCTGATCGCCGAGATCGTGGTCATCCCGCTGTCGGCGTGGCTGGCCAAGGCGTTCTCGGTGCGGCTCTACCTGCTCACCAACGCCATCCTGTTCCTGGTGTTCTCCGCCGCCTGCGCGCTGGCGCAGAACCTGCCGCAGATGATCGCGCTGCGCGCGGTGCAGGGCTTCTGCGGTGGCGTGCTGATCCCGATGGCCTTCACCATCATCATCACGTTGCTGCCCAAGGCCAAGCAGCCGATCGGCCTTGCGCTGTTCGCCATCTCCGCCACCTTCGCCCCGGCCATCGGTCCGACCATCGGCGGCTATCTCACCGAGAACTGGGGCTGGCAGTACATCTTCTACGTCAACCTCGTGCCCGGTGCGATCATGGTCGCCATGCTGTGGGCCTCGCTCGATGCCAAGCCGATGCAGCTCCAGCTGCTGCGCCAGGGCGACTGGCCGGGCATCGCCACCATGGCGATCGGCCTCGCCGCGCTGCAGACCGTGCTCGAGGAAGGCAACAAGGACGACTGGTTCGGCTCGCCCTTCATCGTGCGGCTGTCGGTGATCGCCGCGGTGGCGCTGACGCTGTTCGTCGTGGTCGAGCTGCGCAGCGAGCGGCCGCTGCTCAACCTGCGGCTGATCGCTCGGCGCAATTTCGGCTTCGGCATGCTCGCCAATTTCCTGCTCGGGGTCGCGCTCTACGGCTCGGTGTTCGTGCTGCCGCTCGATCTCTCCCGCGTCCAGGGCTACAATCCCGAGCAGATCGGCTTCGTGCTGGCCTGGACCGGCCTGCCGCAGCTGCTGCTGATCCCGCTGGTGCCGCGGCTGATGAAGCTGATCGACGTGCGGCTGCTGATCGCCGTCGGCCTGGCGCTGTTCGCCGCCAGCAACTTCATGAACATCCACATGACCGTGGACTACGCCGCCGACCAGCTGCTGTGGCCCAACATCGTCCGCGCGGTGGGGCAGGCGCTGTGCTTCGCGCCGCTGTCGGCGGTCGCGACCGCGGGCATCGAGCCGGAGAACGCCGGCTCGGCGTCGGCGCTGTTCAACATGATGCGCAACCTCGGCGGCGCCATCGGCATCGCCATGCTGCAGACCTTCCAGACCAAGCGCGAGCAGTTCCACTCCAACATCCTGAGCCAGCCGGTGGCGCTGCTCGGCGAGGCGACGCGGGCGCGGCTTGCCCAGCTCACCAACTACTTCCTCAGCCATGGCGTGTCCGACCTCGCCACCGCCCAGCACAAGGCGGTCGTTGCGGTCGCGCTGCGGGTGCGCCAGCAGGCCAACATCATGGCGTTCAGCGACACCTTCTACCTGCTCGGCGCCGGACTGGTGATCGCCATGGTCGCGGCGATGCTGCTCAAGCCGCCGGCGCAGCTGTCCGGTGGCGGCGGGCACTAGGGGCGATTGTCTGATGATCGCCGTCAGCGCAAGGCCGGTCACTTCGGCAATGCTCTGGAACCAAGCTGGATCCATAGCAACTCGGCTCCGCCGAGTTGCGTTTTAGAATGGCCCAAGTCGGAAACATCCGACTTGGGCTGTCTCGGCGCGGAGCCTGTCATCGGGCCGCGCTTTGCGCGGACCCGTTGGCGCCGGCCCGGTGATGACGCAGAGAAATGCGAGGCGCTGCCCCTCCCTCAGCGTCATGGCCGGGCTTGACCCGGCCATCCAGCTTGATCCCACGGGAGGCGGTGCTTTTTGAATGCGTTCAGCGCGAGTCCTTGCGTCGTCCGCAGGATCTTCCATGATACGGGGATGAGCTACTGGGTCTACATGCTCGCGAGCGCGCAGGGTGGAACGCTTTATGTCGGCGTGACGAATGATCTCGTCCGACGTGTCTATGAGCACGCGAGGGCGCGGTCGAAGGCTTCACCAGGCGCTATGACGTCAAGAGCCTCGTCTATTTCGAGGCGCATGACACCGCGGTCGCGGCGATCCAGCGGGAGAAAAACATCAAGCACTGGCCGCGACGCTGGAAAACCGATCTGATCATGCAGGACAATCCTGGGTGGAACGATCTCTATGACGGCATCGTGGGATGACGTTCTTTCTAGCCGGGGCCATTGAGGTCGTGGAGTTGCAGAAGAAAGCTGGATCACCGGGTCACGGCGCTGGCGCGCCGGCCCGGTGATGACGCAGAAATGAGCGAAACGCTTCGACCCCCTCAGCGTCATGGCCGGGCTTGACCCGGCCAGCCAGCTTGCGGCACGGCGAGCGCGCGTGGCGGACGGGAGTTCCGACCGCCGGAGGCCCTGAGTGTTGCGCGTCGGCCTCTCACGTCGCCTGCGTCCGCAGCAGCGCCTCGATCTCTTCCCGCCGCGGCATGGCGGTGGCGGCGCCGGGGCGGGTGACGGAGATGCCGGCGGCGGCGGAGCCGAAGTGGGCGGCGTCGAGCGGGTCCGTGCCGCGCGCCAGCGCCGCGGCGAAGCTGCCGACGAAGGCATCGCCGGCGCCGACGGTCGCGACCACCGCACCCGCGCTGAACGGGGCGATGTGCACCGAGCGATCGCTGCTGTGGAACAGCGCGCCGCGCTCGCCCAGCGTGATCAGCGCGGTGCGGGCGCCTTTCTTGAGCAGCGCGTCGCCGGCGCGGCGGGCGCCGTCGAGGTCGGTGACCGCGATGCCGGTCAGCGCCTGCGCCTCGCTCTCGTTCGGCACGACATAGTCGCTGAGCGCATAGAGCGCGTCGTCGAACGCGCCGGCCGGCGCCGGGTTGAACACGGTGATTGCGCCGCCCTCGCGCGCGATCGCAAGGCCACGCCGCGCGGCGTCCGCCGGCTGCTCGAGCTGGGTCACGAACACGCGGGCATTGCGGATCGCATCCGCCGCGGCATCGACGTCGGCGGCGCTGAGCTCGCCGGCGGCGCCAGGCACCACCAGCACGGCGTTGTCGCCGCGGCTCTCATGGATGTAGATGAACGCAGCCCCCGTCGGGGTTGTGGTCTCGATCACCCGCGGCACGACACCTTCCTCGCGCCACATCGTCAGCGCCAGCTCGCCGAACGGATCGCGGGCGAGGCGCGAGATGAAGCTGACCTCGGCGCCGGCGCGGGCGGCGGCGACCGCCTGGTTCGAGCCCTTGCCGCCCGGACCGATGGCAAAGCCCGAGCCGATCAGCGTCTCGCCGACCGCCGGCATGCGGCTTGCGAGGAAATTGAGGTCGGCGACGAAGATGCCGAGAATGGCGACGCGGCCTGCGCTCATGGACGGCCTCCGCGCATCGTCGGGGCAGGAGAGGCGCAGCGCGCGGGTCGGATGTCGGTCGAGGTCATCGGTATCAGGCTTCCTTGGCATAGCGATGGAGGCGGGAGGTCAGGATCGACAGCATGTCGTCGCGGGCCTCGTCCCGGGTGCCGCGGACCCAGGCGGCGGCGAGGGGGAGGATGTCGATCTCGTCGACGCTCTTCGCCCGCAGCGGAATGTAGCGCACGCCGGGCACCGCCATGCGCGCGGTCCAGCGCGGCACCAGCGCAATGCCGAGCCCGGCGGCGACCAGGCTGACGATGGTCTGCTTTTCCGCCGCGATCTGCGCGATCTGCGGCGGCAGCCCGGCGCGGGCGAACAGCTTGATGGTGAGATCATGGCTGTGCGGACGCGAGCGGCGGTCGGGCACGATCAGCGGCTCGTCGGCGAGCGCGGTGATGCTGACAAACTTGCGCCGCGCGAGGCCATGCCGCGCCGGCACCGCGACCACCACGCTCTCATGAAACAGCGGCAGCATCTGCAGCTGGCGGGCGGGATGCTCCGGCGGACGCACCAGAGCGAGGTCGAGGCGGCCGGAGATCAGGCGCGGCAACAGGCGGATGGTCTTGTCCTCGACCAGCTCGACGGTCACGTCGGGATGGTGGGCGCGGAAGTCGTGCAGCAGCATCGGCACGAGGCCTGCCGCGGCGGTGTCGATGGCGCCGAGCCGCAGCTTGTGCGTGTTGTGGCGGCCGCGCTGGCGAAACCGCGTCGCGATGGCGTCGGCAGTCGCGAGCAGGCCGCGCGCCTCCTCGAGCAGCGCGGCGCCGTCCTCGGTCAGCGCGACGTTGCGCGTCGTCCGCGTCAAAAGCTGGACGCCGAGGTCCTCCTCGAGCTGGCGCACATGGCGCCCGAGCGCCGCCGGCAGCATCTCCAGGCGGTGCGCGGCGCGGCCGAAATGCAGGTCGTCGGCAACGGCGACGAAGCAGCGAAGCTGGGTGAGGTCCATCGGTCGGGCGGCACGGCGTTCGAGGGCGATGACTGCAGATTATATCAGAATTTTATATAATCCAGTGCCGATTGAGCTCGAGCCGGCATTGCCCCTAGCTTGAGGTTTCATTGCGCCCCGATAAGCGCAAGCCAATGTGACGGGCCGGAGACGTCTTCAATGGACAACGAGCTGGAACGCCGCGTGATGCGCAAGGTGTCGTGGCGCATCGTGCCCTTTGTCATGCTGCTCTACTTCATCGCCTATATCGACCGCGTCAACATCGGCTTCGCGGCGCTGACCATGAACAGGGACCTCGGCTTCACCCCGGCGGTGTTCGGCTTCGGCGCCGGCATCTTCTTCTGGGGCTATTTCCTGTGCGAGGTGCCGTCCAACATCGTGCTCGACAAGGTCGGCGCGCGGATCTGGATCGCCCGGGTCATGATCACCTGGGGGCTTGTCTCCGGCGCCATGGCATTCGTCTGGAGCCCGACCAGTTTCTATGTGCTGCGCTTCCTGCTCGGCGCGGCGGAGGCCGGCTTCTTCCCCGGCATCATTCTCTATCTCAGCTACTGGTTCCCGGCGCACCGGCGCGCCGCGGTCACCTCGCTGTTCATGGCGGCCGCGCCGATCTCGGTGGTGCTGGGCTCGCCGGTGTCCAGCATGCTGCTGGAGATGCACGGGCTCGGTGGCCTCAAAGGCTGGCAGTGGCTGTTCCTCATCGAGGCGCTGCCGGCGGTGCTGCTCGGCTTCGTCGTGCTGGCTTACATGACCGACAGGCCGGAGAAGGCGCGCTGGCTCGCCGCCGACGAGCGGGCCTGGCTGGTCGACACCATGAATGCCGAGCGCGCGCGCAAGGCCGGCGTGTCCCACGGCAGCATCTGGCGCGGGCTCGCCGACATCCGCGTGCTGGCGCTGGCGCTGGTGTATTTCGGCACCTCGGCCGGCCTCTACACGCTCGGCATCTGGGCGCCGCAGATCATCAAGAGTTTTGGCCTCTCGAACCTCGAGGTCGGCATCATGAACGCGGTGCCGCCGACCGTCGCCGTCGTCGCCATGTATCTGTGGTCGTGGCATTCCGATCGCAGCGGCGAGCGCACCTGGCATGTGGTGCTGCCGTGTCTCGTCGCCGCCGTCGGGCTGATGCTCGCCGGCGGCTCCGGCACGGTGCTCGCCGTGGTCGCGGCGCTGACGCTGGTCAACATCGGCATCAGCGCCGCCAAGCCGCCGCTGTGGAGCATGCCGACGCTGTTCCTGACCGGCCCGGCCGCCGCCACCGGCATCGCGACCATCAATTCGATCGGCAATCTAGGCGGCTTCGCAGGTCCTGCGATGATCGGCTGGATCAAGGACCAGACCGGCAGCTTTGCCGGCGGGCTCTATTTCGTCGGCGGGCTTTTGGTGCTGTCCGCGGTGCTGACCCTTGTTCTGTCCCGGTCGCTCATGCGACCGGCCGCCCCGGGCGTGGTGAAGGCCTGAATATTCATCCTGTCATTCGGAGAAACTCTCATGAAGACCTACAAGATCGCAGCCATTCCCGGTGACGGCATCGGAACCGAAGTGATTTCCGCCGGCGTCGAGGTGCTGCAGGCGCTGGCGCAGCGCGACGGCCGGTTCGGCGTCACGGTCGATACCTTCGACTGGGGCGGGGAGTACTACAAGAAGAACGGCCGGATGATGCCGGAAAACGGCCGCGACCTGATCCGCCATCACGACGCCATCCTGTTCGGCTCGGCCGGGCATCCGGAGATCCCCGATCACATCACGCTGTGGGGCCTGCGGCTCGCCATCTGCCAGCCGTTCGACCAGTACGCCAATGTGCGGCCGACCCGTGTCCTGCCCGGCATCACCTCGCCGCTGCGCCATGTCGAGGGCAAGGAGCTCGACTGGGTCATCGTCCGCGAGAATTCCGAAGGCGAGTATGCCGGCGTCGGCGGCCGGGTGCACCAGGGCCTGCCGATCGAGGCGGCGACCGACGTTTCGATGTTCACCCGCGCCGGCGTCGAGCGCATCATGCGCTTCGCCTTCCGCCTCGCGCAATCGCGCCCGCGCAAGCTGCTCACGGTGGTGACCAAGTCGAACGCCCAGCGCCATGCCATGGTGATGTGGGACGAGATCGCGACGGAGGTCGCGGCCGAGTTTCCGGATGTCACCTGGGACAAGATGCTTGTCGACGCCATGACGGTGCGCATGGTGATGAAGCCGCAGACGCTCGACACCATCGTCGCCACCAACCTGCACGCCGACATCCTGTCGGATCTCGCCGCGGCGCTCGCCGGTTCGCTCGGCATCGCCCCGACCGCCAACATCAATCCCGAGCGGGCGTTTCCCTCGATGTTCGAGCCCATCCACGGCTCGGCCTTCGACATCACCGGCAAGGGCATCGCCAACCCGATCGGCACCTTCTGGTCGTCGGTGATGCTGCTCGATCATCTTGGGCAGGCCGCCGCCGCGCGCCGCCTGATGGCGGCGATCGAGCGCGTCACCGGCGATACCCGCTTCCACACCCCCGACCTCGGCGGCCGCGCCCGCACCACGGAGGTCACCGCCGCCGTCATTGACGCCATTCATGGCGCCAATACGTGAGATGTTGGGCGCGGTGCGCGTCCTCATTCTCTGCGTCATCACCGGGCCGGCGCCACCGGGTCTGCGCTTTGCGCAGCCCGGCGGCAGGCTCCGCGCCGTGACCCGGTGATCCAGCTTCATGAGCTCACGTCGCGCGGTGAGCAAGCTGGATGCGCGGGTCGAGCCCGCGCATGACGCAGAAAACGAGGGCCGGCATTGCCTCTGAGCCGTTGCCCGGCAAGGACACACAGTCCCGTAGCCCGGATGAGCGCAGCGATATCCGGGGCCGCATCACGGCCGTCCTCCCGCATGTCGCTTCGCTCATGCGGGCTACGCCGCGGCCCGCGCATGACGCAAAATGGGAGCGCGCTCCCATAGCCACTTGCGCGGTCCACTTTCCCCTCATCCTGAGGAGCAGGCTTAAGCCTGCGTCTCGAAGGATGAGGTCCGGGCACCGCTGCGCAGCGGCGACGCCTCGGCCTCATGGTTCGAGACGCGGCCCCGCGGGCCGCTCCTCACCATGAGGGGGAAACGCTGCGACATTCTCCGTGTCACCACCGGGCCGGCGCGTAAGCGCCGAGACAGCCCAGGTCGGATGTTTCCGACTTGGGCCACTCAAGAACGCAACTCGGCGGAGCCGAGTTGCGTTGGATCCAGCTTAAAGCCTCGCGTTATGCCCTGAGGAAGTTGGATGACCGGGGCACGACGCGGAGCCTGCCGCCGGGCTGCGCCCGCAGACCCGGTGGCGCCGGCCTGGTGATGACGCACAGAGTTGAGCCGCGGCCCGGCGCAGCCCCGATCGGCGTGGATGAAGGAGCGAGGGCAAGTGAACGTATTTGGCACGACATGCGACCAATAGCGGGGGCGGGGGCCTGTCGTGTCGATCGGAGAGCAGCCATGGGCAGCCCGAACGGTGAAACGCTTGCGGTCCGGATCACGGTGGTCGGGCATGCCAGCCGGCGCTGGCGCGGCGCGCATAGTGCGTCCGAGGCGGCGGCTGCCAATCTGCGGCTGTCCGAGGTCCGCGCCAGGACCATTCATCGTGAAGTGGAGGCGATCGTCAAACGCGAGCTGCCGTCGCTGCCGATCGAAACGTCGCAGAAGGGTGTCGGCAGCAGCGATCCGTTTCCCACCGCGGGCGAGGACAATGCCGGCATCGACCGCAGCGTGGTGGTGATGGTGGATCTGGTCTGGACCATCCCGACCTATAAGGCGGTGCCCCGGCCGCCTTACAACGTTTATGCGCCAAGCACGTTCTGGACCTTGAAGATCACCGCCCTGACCGGTGCATCCGGGCTGGGCGCGCGGGCGAGCCTGATGCGGATCAAGATCCGCAATCCGTTCACCAGGCGGGAACTGATCATGTCGGGGCCGATCTTCGGCGGGGACCTGGATATCGGCGCGGGCCTGTTTGCCAAGAATCCCAAGGCCGATCCGTTCAAGCTCGACCCGCGCGAGATCAAGCAACTTCACGATGGGGCGGTCGGAAACGAGGTGACGTTCCAGACGCAGGAAATGGACTTCAGCGGCTGGGTTTTGGGCGGTGGTCGTTCGGTCCGGCTGCTGCACGGCCACATCAAAACCGGCGTCACGAAATCCCAGACCTCTTTTCTGCAGTTCACCGACGTGGACACTCATCCGGGTTCGCTGGTGTTCGATCTGAAGGCCCTCGGTTTCAGCTTCGGCATTCCGGATGTTGACATTCACGTGCAGGCCGGCCGGCTCACCCCGGAGAACAGTCCGAGTGACTATGTTCTCGCCACGGTCTCGCCCGATATCGTGCCGACGCAGTCGGTCGGACGGCACAAGGAGGGCTTTCTTCTCAGCTTCCCCACCGGCAGGTCGGGCATCGGCGATCTCACGCCGTCGCAGATGCGGGACCTGAGGGAATTCGTGATCCAGCGGGCGCGCGGCATCCGCGCGCTGGCGGAAACCATGCAGGTCGTGGCGCCCACGCCCTAGCCAGGCGCTGCGCATACTCAGGAAGCAGTCGCGCAGGTCCTGTGCGAACGGGGCCGGCTGTTCGAAGGCAGCGAAATGGCCGCCCTTGTCGAGCTCGTGCCATGGCATGGACGGCCTCCCAGACGGCCAATCCATGCATTGTGATGTGTCGGCTATGTCCCCGAACACCCGTCGGTGATGTCCCCGAACTGAACATCAAGCCCGGCAATGACCCGGTGGGTGCGCACGCCGGCGACCCTGACCGGTCTGCATTTGTCGCGGGCTGGCCTGTCGCGTTGACAGTCGCTCCGCCGGCTGCGCTGTGGCAATGTCAGCGAAGGCCGCGCCTGGAGCGGTCGTTCAGCGACGGGTGGGACGATGGCTGACGAGAATTGTCTGTTTTGCAAGATCGCGCGCGGCGAGCTGGCGTGCCATGCGGTGCATGAGGACGACGACATCCTCGCCTTTCTCGACATCCACCCGGTCAGGCCCGGTCACACGCTCGTCATCCCGCGGGCGCACTTTCCCTGGTTCGAGGACTTGCCCGTCGATCTCGCCACCAGGATCACGACGGTGGCGCAGCGTCTCGCGCGCGAGATGAAGGCCCTCTACCGCGTCGAGCGCGTGGCGATGGCCTATACCGGCATCCATGTCCGGCACGCCCATGCCCATGTCCTGCCGATGCACCAGCCCCACGACGTGACGTCGGCGGTGTATCTGCGCAACGGCCTGGACAGCTTTTCCGTGCCGCCCCAGGCCTCGGCGGAGGAGCTCGGCGACACCGCGACTGTTCTGCGCCAGCGGCTGGGGCGATAGCCGCGCGGGTGCGTTGGCGTCGCGCGTCGCATTGAGGCGTCGTAAAGCGCAGAGCAACACGGCGAGGCCGACTCGAGCCTAAGCGTCTCTCCACACTCTGCGTCATCACCGGGCCGGCGCGCAGCGCCGAGACCCGGTGATCCAGCGTCAGAGGCACACGTTACGTGGTGAGAAAGCTGGATTGCCGGGGCAAGCCCGGCAATGACGCGGAGAAGACGGCGGCGCTGAACCACTCCCGACTGCTCACCGCCGCTCGCCGCGCGTCGTTGTCGCGCGGCCTGCGGGCGGCGCGGCGCTGCCATGGCGAAACGCTTCGGCCTGGGTCTGCAGCCAGCCGCGGAATGTGGTCAGCAGCGCGTCGCCGGTCTTCTCCTCGGGATAGGCGAAGTAGTACGAGCCCTCGCTCAGCACCGACAGGTTGGACAGCACCTTGAGCTGGCCCGAGCGGAGCTGGTCGGCGACCAGGAAGCGCGGCAGCAGCGCGACGCCGAGGCCGGAGCAGGCGGCGCTGATCAGCATCGCCTGGATGTCGAAACGGGGTCCGCGCATCACGTTGACGTCGCCGACCTCGGCGGCGAGGCACCAGCGCCGCCATGCCTCCGGCCGTGTCACGAGATGCAGGAGGCGCTGGCGCGCGATCGCGTCCGGCGTCATGCGGCTGAGACGGCCGAGCAGCGCCGGGCTGCCCATCGGCAGCAGCACCTCGTCGAACAGGTAGTCGGCGCGTGCGCCCGGCCAGTCCGGCTGGCCGAAATACAGCGCGCCGTCGAGCGCGCTCTCGCTGAAGAAGAAGCGGCGGTTGCGCGCGCTGACATGCACGGTGACGCCGGCCCGGCGGGCATAGAAGTCGGGCAGGCGCGGGATCAGCCATTCGGCGCCGACGGTCGGCAGCGACGCCACCTCCAGCATCGAGCCGTCGGCCTCGTAACCCATCACCTCCTGGGTGTCGCGCTCGATGCGCTCGATCATCTGTACCACGCGGGTGCGGTAGGCGGCGCCGGCGCGGGTCAGCGTGATGCGCTTCTTGATGCGGTGGAACAGCCGCACGCCGAGCTGCTCCTCGAGCTGCGAGATCTGGCGCGACACCGCGCTCTCGGTCAGCGCCAGCTCGTCGGCGGCGCGGGTGATGCTCAAGTGGCGGGCTGCGGCGTTGAACGCCGTCAGTGCCGAAATGCTGGGCAGTTTGCGTCGCACGAGTTCATTCCAAAAACTCAAGATGTCTCCAGAATATATCGTTTGCGAGGGGCCTCACAAGCCACCAATGATGAGCCCGGCCGATCGAGGCGGCACGGGCGCGCTGCCGAAGCGCGCCTGCAAGCACGGTCCTCGCCGGCTGCGAGAGGCGTCGCGGTGCGACGCGATTTTTCGGGCATGCCGTCGCAAGACCGCAGCGCTGTCGTCGATGCGATGGGCTGTGTCGTGCCCCGACACGAGAGGACCGACGTGGCCGTCAACAAACTGCATGATGAGTTTCACACGCTGGACATGTCCGGCGGCTGGCAGCTTCCGGAAGGGTACGACCCGGCGTCCGGCGCCCTCGAAAAAATCCTGTC
The DNA here is from genome assembly GCA_040756765.1 of Pseudomonadota bacterium. Taxonomy (GTDB): domain Bacteria; phylum Pseudomonadota; class Alphaproteobacteria; order Rhizobiales; family Xanthobacteraceae; genus Bradyrhizobium_A. The sequence goes on from JBFLYG010000020.1 coordinate 100,659, forward strand.
CGGCGCGCTCGACACCGTCAACAAGCGTGGCAGCCGCACCCGCCTGCTCAAGTTTCCGCCGGGGCTGTTCACCACCCAGGCGATCGTCCACGACTTCTGGGAAGAGGTGTTTCTCGTCTCCGGCGATCTCACCGTCGGCAATGACGCGAACGGCGAGGGCGGCACGGCCTTCTCCGGTTACACCTATGCGGTGCGCCCGCCCGGCGCCTGGCACGGCCCGTTCAAGTCGACCGGCGGCTGCCTGCTGCTCGAGATCCACTATTACGACCCGGCCTGACCGCGGCATCGCCCGCGCGGAGGCGTGCGTCACAGCGGCGCGGCGCCGCGTGCGGTGGCGAGGTCGCCTGAATTCGAAACGTTTCAACTGAGGTTTGACATGAGCAGTGCAAGGCATCCGGTGATCATCGCAGGTGCGGGCCCGGTCGGCATGGTTGCCGCCGCAAGCCTGGTGCAGCAGGGGATTGCGGTGCTGGTGCTGGAGAAGAGCGCCGATCTCAGCATGGAGTCCCGCGCCTCGACCTTCCATCCGCCGACCCTCGACATGCTCCATGACCTCGGCTTTGCCGAGGCGCTGATCGCGCAGGGCCTGAAAGCGCCGACGGTGCAGTACAGCTCCACCGCCGACGGTCTGCTCGGCACCTTCGATTTCGCCGCGATTGCCGATCTCACCCGCCATCCGTACCGGCTGCAGGCCGAGCAATTCAAATTGACGCGGATCATCCTTGAGGCGCTGCGCGACCATCCGCTGTTCGCGATCGCGTTCGGCAGCGAGGTGACGGGCGTGTCGCAGGACGCGGACGGCGTGACGGTGACGCTGTCGCAGGCCGGGGCCGAGCGAACGCTGGCGTGCTCCTGGCTGATCGGCGCCGATGGCGCCAACAGCATCGTGCGGCGGGCGCAGGACATTGCGTTCGAGGGCTTCACCTGGCCGGAGCGATTCCTGGTCATGACCACGCCGGTCGATTTCACCGCGCTGCGCCCCGGCGTCTCCTCGGTGAGCTATGTCGCCGATCCCGAGCGCTGGTACTTCCTGCTGCGCATCCTCAGCGCGTGGCGCGTCATGATGCCGGTGCCGAACGAGATGAGCGACGCTGATGCGTTGTCGGAGGCTTATGTGCAGGACTCGATCCGCCGGGTGGTGCCGCCGGAGATCGACGCCGCCATCCAGCACACCACGCTCTATCGCGTGCACCAGCGCGTCGCCGCCCAGTTCCAGAACGGGCGCACGTTCCTGGTCGGCGACGCCGCCCACATCAACAACCCGCTCGGCGGCATGGGCATGAACGGCGGCATCCATGATGCGCTGAACCTCACCGCCAAGCTCGGCCCGGTGATCAACGGCAAGGCCGACACCAGCCTGCTGGCCGACTATGACGTGCAGCGCCGCACCGTGACCATGCAGGCGATCCAGGGCGACACCATCCGCAACAAGCGCAACCTGGAGGCGAAGGACGAGGCCGATCGTGTGCGTTTTCGCGACGAGATCCGCGCCGCGGCGGCGGATGGTGAGAAGGGCCGGCAGCTGCTGCGCCGCATCGCGATGCTCGATTCGCTGGAGCGCGCGGCCGCGCTGCATGCGGCGTGAACCCCAGCGTATTGCTGTCATGCATCACGCGCGGGGCAAGATGTCGCGGCGATCAATTCGGCGGCATCCGCTGACCATCACTTCGCCTTGACCACAATTCGGACCGCGGACTATCTGAAAAATCTGAAGACACGAGGAGACTTGTCGATGCCCGCCAGCCACTGGTCCCGCAGGACATTCACCGGCGCGCTTGGTCTTGGCGCTGCGGTCGCGAGCGGCCTGATCCGGCCGCAGCAGGCCGCGGCGCAGGTCAACCGCTCGGGCGCCGGCGGCCTCGCGCCGCCGTCGAACGGCTCGTTCCTGGTGCCGATCATCCGCAAGCTCGAGCTCGACAAGAAGAACGGCCTCGACTTCGATATCAATCTCTACAGCGATCCGTCGACGCTGTATTCGGATCTCGCCGCCGCGCGCACCAGCCACATCTTCGGCGCGATCTACAACTGCGCCAACTTCTATGTCCGCGGCGTGCCGCTGAAGCTGTTGTTCACGATCTCGACCGCCAACCACGCTTTCGTCGCCAAGGACCCGGCGATGACGAAAGCGAAAGACCTCGAAGGCAAGACGGTCGCCGCGACCACGAGCTCCGGCTTCTATGGCATGGCGGTGCTGTTCCTGAAGCAGAACGGGCTCGATCCCCGCAAGAATCTCAACGTCATCAACTCGCCGCCGTCGGCGGTGCAGACCCAGCTGATGGCCGAGAAGGCCGACGCCGGGCTGTTGTTCGATCCGGCGCTGTCGAGCATGCTGACTCAAGGGTATCACCTCGTCGGCAACATGAACGACGGCATCCGCGACCATCTCAAGATGAAGCCCGGCGCGCCGGTGTGGTATCTCGGCGCCTATGCCCGCAAGGACTGGGTCGACGCCGATCCCAGGCGCGCCGCGGCCACCATGAAGATGTGGCAGGAGGCGGCGGAGTTCTACAACCGCAGCCCCGATGAAGCCGACAAGATGATCTCCGAGTTCACCCATGTCTCGCGTGAGGCGCTCGGCCTCAGCCGCACCCTCGGCATCACCCAGTTCGACGTCCAGCCGGCGACGGCGCAGAAGGCCAATCTCGACGCGCTGTTCGGCGGCTTCAAGGAGGTCGGCTTCCTCAACGACCTGCCCGACGACGGCATCTACCATCAGTGGGCGAGCTGACGCATGGCGAGCGCGACAAGCCCCGCGCCGGGGAGCAATGGCGCTGTCGCGGCGGCCCCGGCGAAGCCCGGCGCGGCAGCGAGCCGCGGCCGCGGCCTCATCGGCCGCGTCCTGCGGACAGTGCTGCCGTTCGTCGCCATCGCGGTGGTGTGGCAGATCGCTTCGTTCTACACCAAGCCCTATCTGTTTCCCGGGCTCGGCAGCGTCGCCAAGAGCTTCTGGACCATCCTGACCACCTGGGACCTGCTGTCCCAGGGCCTCGTGACCTGGGCGCGGCTCGTGGTGGCGGTCGCCGCCTCGCTGGTGATCGGAATCCCCATCGGCCTCGCCATGGGGCTGTCGCGACGGGCCGACGAATTCCTGCGGCCGATCGTCAAGTTCATCATGGGCGTGCCGGCGCTGAACTGGGTGATCATCGTCATCATCTGGTTCTCCAGCACAGAATTGCGCATCGGCTTCGTGCTGGTGGTGCTGTGCACGCCGGTGACGGTGTACTGCGTCTATGACGGCGTTCGCGCCATCGACCGCAAGCTCACCGACATGGTCTTGGCGTTCGGCGCCAACCCGATCCAGCATGTGCGGCTGTTGCTGTGGCCCTATGTCAAGGCCTCGGCGTTCACCGCGGCCAAGCTCAATGTCGGCAATGCGGTGCGCACCGTCATCGTCGCCGAGCTGGTCGGCGCGCCGCTCGGCATCGGCAAGGAGCTCGATCTCGCCAAGAACGTGTTCGACATGGCGACCGTGCTGGCCTGGACCATTGTCCTGGTGCTGATGGCGCTGATCATGACCCAGGGCATCGAAGTTGCCGAGCGCGTCACGCTGCGCTGGCGCGGCGACAGCCAGGGCCGCGACTGAGGGGAGGACCAGGGATGACCATCGCAACGTCCACGGCTGCGCTCGCTGCCGCCCCCAAGCTCTCGGTCGAGCACGCCCGCAAGAGCTTTCGCCAGGCCAACGGCGGCGACGTCGCCGCCATCGCCGACTTAAGCTTCACCGTGCGCGCCGGCGAGTATGTCGCGATCGTCGGGCCGACCGGCGCCGGCAAGTCGGTGCTGCTCGACTGCCTGCTTGGTCTGAAGACCCTGGATGCCGGCCAGATCCTGATCGACGGCCGCCCGGTGCAGAACTTCGTGCGCGAGAAGAAGGGCCACATCACCCGCATCTTCCAGGAGGACCGCCTGCTGCCGTGGCTGTCGGCGACCGACAATGCAGCGTTCGGCCTGCAGGTGCAGGGCGTGCCTGAGAAGGACCGCCGCGCCAGCGCGGCGAAGTGGCTCGATGCGGTCGGCCTGTCCGGCTTCAAGGAGGCGCTGCCGCGCGAGCTGTCCGGCGGCATGCGCCAGCGCGTCAACATTGCGCGGGCGTTCGCGCCCAATCCCGAGCTGGTGCTGCTGGACGAAGCCTTCAGCGCCCTCGACGACGTCACCGCGACGCGGCTGCGGCAGGACTTCAAGACCCTGGCGCAGGCGCAATCCACCACCTTCCTGATCGTCACCCACAGCATCGACGAGGCGATCTTCCTCGCCAACCGCATCCTGGTGTTCGGCGCGCCGGCCCGCCTGATGGCCGAGATCACCGTGCCGCCCAACGCCTTCGAGGACCGCGCGCAGTCCGACCGCATCAAGGACGAGGTGCGCACCCTGATCGCGGCGGGCGCGCGGGTGCATTGACGCTCTGATGGTGCGGGGGCCATCGGACGGCGGTGTCACGGTAAGGAGAGCGGCATCCGGGTATGGTCGCCCGGGTGCTTGTGCGCGCCGACGCGCGCGTCACCGCAAGTTTTCATCGGGAATGGTACGTCTTTTTAATCGGCGCCGGGTATTCCCGACGGCTGCGCGGGCACGGCGTGCACGCGCGGTCTGGTTGTTCTGGATTGTCTTGATTGGGGCGGTGCTCGTTGCCGGTGTCGTCCTTGTTGCGTGTCTCGTCGCGGCGAGCTGAGACGCATTGCTGACGAGCCACGGCGCCGGCCGTTTGATGCGGCCGATTATTGCCAGGTTCTACACATGAAATTGCTCGCAGCTGTTCTCGCCGTGCTTGTGCTTCTGACTGCGGTCTACAAGTCGATATATTCGACGACGTCCTATCGCGTCAGGCTCACGCTGAATGTCGAAACGCCCCAGGGGCTCAAGACCGGATCGGGCGTGGTCGAGGTGACCACGCGGAGCTATCCGGCGTGGACGACGTTGGGAGGAAGCACCGGAAATTCCTGGGTCACTGGAGACGCCGTTTTTGTCGATCTTGGCGAAGGTGCCAATGGTCGCGAGCGCTATCTGGTCGCCCTTCTTGCGAGCGGTCTGCGCGGAGAGGATGTTGATTTCTATCGACTTCCGATGCTCGCGTATGAGCATCTGTGGAGGAGAGGCGATCATTCGTCAGATTGGCGTGACCCAAACTTAGAGCTATCGAAGCTGCCGCCAGGAACTAGGGTGGAGCTGTCCGGGAAGCTAATTCCTACTCTGGTTACGTTTTTCGATACTCGAGATCCCAATACCGCACGCGTGGTGCGGCCTGATGGCCTCGCTCAAAGCTTTGGTGATACTGTGCATCTACGCGATGTCACCCTAGAAACGGTTTCTTCCGGGATTTGGCCGTTAAACGCGCTTGGTCTCACCGGAGAGCCGATAACAAGAGGCATCGAAACGCACCTTCCGTTTCTCGTCACACAGCGAGATCGTCTGCGTAGGCTTATTGATGACCTTCCTCCTCGTTTTCAGCCTCATTACCATCTCTTCACGAGGTAGTTTATGACTATATCTGATGATTTATTTCGCGCCATCTTGGCAGATGATGCCGCCGGCGCTCTCAATTGAGCGCGCACGAAGATGATTGCAGTTGGTGCGTCCTTCGCTGCCCGTAGACGCCGCGCTGAAGTGGTGTGGGTTCGGCGAGCTGCTATACTGCCCGCCGTGATTTGGTGGGGTGTTGTTCAATCGGCATCGGCCGAAGTGTCTGGTTCTGACACGGTCGAATTGCACTTCGGGCAAACCAAGCTCGTCCTCGAAAGCAAGTACCTCGGGGCGGTCAACGGCGTCTCGAAATCAAGTTTGATGGGAAAGCGAGTGTTCGATGTCGCTAATGATACGACCGTAAGGGTGATCCTTCCGCCCTCGGTGAACGCGGTGTCAGGGCCTCCCTGTGGGGGCACCACCTCAGTTCTTCTTACTGAGGGCGCTATATCACCTCGTGCAAAAAATCCGATCTTCGATGGAGCTACGCCTCGCAAGACGGAGTTGACCGGCCTTTCAGTGCTTGCCCCGATCAGGGGCCTGTCGGATACGACGGTATATCAGTTCGACTCCGATGACTTGAAAGATTATCGGGGCGATCAGCTCGTTCTTTTTGTGTCCCCTCCATTCGTGCGTTTCAGGGCGCAAATCACCGGCGATCTCTGGTCTGATCTGGGAAGTAATGCAAACTGCTTCCTTCCGGGCAGCGAGGCGTTCGCCATCCGCATGCTGAAGTTTATTCGTGATCGAATCAAGTCCGGTAGATAGAGATCAACCCGCGCCGGCCCGCCTGATAGCCGAGATCGCCGTGCCGCCGAATGCCTTCGAGGACCGCGCGCAGTCCGACCGCATCAAGGACGAGGGGCGCACCCTGATCGCGGCTGGCGGGCGGGTGCATTGACGCTCTGATGGTACGGGGGTCATCGGACAGCGGTGTCTCGGTATGGAGAGCGGCATCCGGATACGGTCGCCCGGGTGTTTCCGCGCGCCGGCGCGCGCGTCACCGCAAATTTTCATTGGGAATGGTACGTCGTTTTATCGGCGCCGGGTATTCCCGACGGCTGTGCGGGCACGGCGTGCGCGCGCTGTCTGGTTGTTCTGGATTGTCTTGATTGTGGCGATGCTCGTTGCCGATGTCGTCCTTGGTGCGTGTCTCGTCGCGGCGAGCTGAGACGCATCGCTGGCGAGCCAAAGGTGCGCGCACGATCGCGTATGATGCCTCGTCTGTGTCGAACTCCTCTATGGACGAGAAGATGATCTCTCCTCGTGGTGCCGAGGTGCCGCGAGGCGAGCGGCGTATTGTCGCAATTCGGTGTGAGCGACATCACATGACGAATCTTGACCGTGCGATTCGTATGCCAACAACTCGCCAAGAGAAGCGCTCGCGATTGAGGAGTATCAGGAGGTTAGTCGGCAAACTGGCAATCCAACTGTCCGTCGTTGCTTCAAATGGCTTGCGTGACGGAAATTCTTGCACGCCCGTAACACGCGGTGCGCGACGCAATTCGGCTTTACAGCTTTGGATGTTCCTCTACTGTTTGTTTGATGCGGAATGACGATGGCTCTGGCCGTCTATTTGAGGGCATTCGTTTGGTGGGACTGATTGCGATGCGAGCTTTACTCTTTTGCGTGATTCATTGTAGGTGCTCTGTCTGCTCGCTCAGTTATCGCGACGGTGGTTGTCGATCTGCGCGACTGCCATGTTCGCCCACTGTTTGAAGACCGTGGCCGCGAGACTCGTCGCATGAGGTTGTTCGCAGTCGTTCTCGCCGCGCTTGCGCTTCTGATTGCGGTTTACAAGTCGATATATTCGACAACATCTTATCGCGTCAGGCTCACGCTGAATGTCGAAACGCCCCAAGGGCTCAAGACCGGGTCTGGCGTGATTGAGGTGACCACGCGAAGCTATCCGGCTTGGACGACGTTGGGGGGGAGTACAGGAAGTACCTGGGTCACTGGAGATGCGGTCTTCGTCGATCTCGGCGAAGGTCCAGGCGGAAATGCGCGATATCTGATCGCCCTTCTGGTGCGTGGTAAGCGTGGGCGCGATGTCGACTTTTATTTATTGCCGACAATTGCGTTCAAACATTTCTTAAAGGGGGATGATCGCGTCTCAGGTTCGGTTGAGGTATCGAGATTGCCGATCGGAACAACAGCTGCGCTGTTCGGTGATTTGATTCCCACTCTGGTCACATTCTTAGATCTGCGCGATCCGAGCTCCGCGCGAGTAGTGCCTCCTGACAATCTCGCCCAAACCTTCGGTGACGGCTTCCGAATGCGCGATGTCTTTATTGAAATTGTATCACCGGGAGTTTGGCCCCTGACCCTGGTCGGTTTGACGGGAGAGCCAATATCTTCAGTCGCAGAAGCCACTATCCCGCAAATCATGGCCCGACTCCGAGAAAACGTAAAAGTGTCTAGGGGGCGACGGGTCGACGATCCTTACACTCCGTCACTCGGTCAATTCACGAGGTACTGAAGCAATGATGACGATCTCGGATGATCTGTTTCGAGCGATCCTTGCGATGGAGGCCTGCAACTGAAACGATGCTAACGAGGGCGTTACCGGAGGAGGTTGATGAGCCGAGCTTTAGGAATTCCTGCTGCCGATCTTATTTTCAGGGCTATGGTCGCACTAGCACTAGTTGGACACGTAATTTTTTCTAATCAAGCTGCGAGGGCATTAGGTAGATTACCCGAAACTCAGTTGGGACCCGATCTCATGCGCGCTGCTAACTCACCACCAATCCATCCGGCCGGAGATTGCAAGGAGCGGTTGCGTGGCTTGGTAAAAGACCTGGATTTTGTGTTGGCGAGCGATCCTCAATCGGTCGCAGCGGTGTATGAGGTCTTTTACAAGTATTTTCCTATCAACCGATGCGCCATTGAAGATGTTCTTTTAATCGCGCGCTCTTCGCGCTTCTTCACCGGATCAGAAGATGTGCCGGGATATTACAACGTTGCCTTTAATAGCACCGGTGTCAGCTCTCGGCCGGGCTTTGCAGCTTTGTTAAGCCTCAGCAAAAAGACCGGAAATATGGAAATGCCGTTCGCGAAAGTGAATGGTTATTGAAGGGGGCGAACATGACTGAAGCACTCAGCGTAAGTTATCTCCCTGTGATGGGGGCGTCTGGCATATGGCGCAAATCGTGAGGCGACGCATGACGTGGTCCGATGTCTCCTGAAACGAACGACCGCTGACGCCGGGCTGTGTGTTGGGTTATAGAGGAGGGCGTTAGCCAAGGAGAAGCACCGCGTGAAAGCCGTCTATTCCGAGCAGCATCGCAGCCATGATCCGCAGTTCTTCCTGGTGCGCGGCGTCGTCACGCGTACCACCGAGCAGCCGGAGCGCGCTGACCGCCTGCTCGCCGGGGTGAAGGCCGGCGGCCACACGCTGGTCGCGCCCACCGCGTTCGGCGGGGGGCCGCGGGCGCAGGTGCACAGCGCGGACTACTTGCGTTTTCTGGCCGAGGCATGGGACGCCTGGGTCGCGCTCGGCGACGCCGGTCCAGAGATGATCGCCAATATTCATCCCGTCCGCCATGGGGCGACCTACCCGACCCACATCGTCGGCCGGCTCGGCTGGCACACCGCCGACACCGCATGCCCGATCGGGCCGGGGACGTGGGCCGGCGCCTGCGCGTCGAGCGATGTCGCGACCACCGCGGCGCAGCTGGTGCTCGACGGCGAGGACGCAGCTTACGCGCTCTGCCGGCCGCCCGGTCACCATGCCTTCCGCGACATGGCCGGCGGGTTCTGCTTCCTCAACAACAGCGCCATCGCCGTCGCCCATCTGCGTCAGCGCCATGCGCGGGTGGCGATCCTGGATGTCGACGTCCACCACGGCAACGGCACGCAGGGCATCTTCTACGAGCGGCCCGACGTGCTGACCGTGTCGATCCACGCCGATCCGTCGTTCTTTTATCCGTTCGTGTGGGGCCATGCCCATGAGCGCGGCGCCGGCGCTGGCCTCGGCGCCAACCACAACATCCCGCTGCCGCGCGGCACCGGCGACGACGACTATCTCGTCGCCTTTGCAGAAGCCGAGAAAACCATCCGCGCCTTCGCGCCCGGCGCGCTGGTGGTCGCACTCGGCCTCGACGCCTCGGTGCACGATCCGCTCGCCGGCCTTGCCGTCACCACCGACGGCTTCCGCCGCATCGGCGCCGCCATCGCCCGGCTCGGCCTGCCGACCGTGCTGGTGCAGGAGGGCGGCTACCTCTCCGATGTGTTGGGGGCGAACCTCACCGCGACGCTGGCGGGGTTCGAGGCGGCGCGGTGAGTGAATGTTGGTTGTGCTCCAGCCATTTCGGACGAGGCGTTGCTATACCTTCCGCGTCATCACCGGGCCGGCGCGGAGCGCCGAGACCCGGTGATCCAGCTTTGCGACTGTGCGTCGCACGGCGAGTAAGCTGGATGCGCGGGTCAAGCCCGCGCATGACGCTGAATGAGTGGCGGCGCTCCCTCAGCCACTCGCGCTGTCCTCTCTCTTCTCCGTGAGGAGTGGGGCGTCACCACACTTTCTGCGTCATCACCGGGCCGGCGCGTCAGCGCCGAGACCCGGTGATCCAGCTTCAAAGCTTGCATTTTGCTACGACCAAGCTGGATGCGCGGGTCAAGCCCGCGCATGACGCAGAATAGGCGGCTGCGCTTCTTCAGCCACTCTCGTCTCATCACGAAGAGAAGCGTCGGTCCGCCCAACTCAGCGCAACGCCGCGGCGCCGGCGATGAAGGCTTGCTTGAACGTCAGCAGATCCTCGTGCGGCAGGTCCGAGACCGCGACATAGGTGAAGGTCGGATCGCTCCAGCTCAGCACGTTGTAGCCGCCGAACGCATCGCCGGGCACGTTGCGTCCCGCCGGCAGCGTGGTCAGGCTGACGACATGGGCGGCGTGGCGATAGACGATGGTGGCGACGGGCGTGCGGCCGAGCACGTCGACGCGGCCGCCGGCGAGCGTAAAGCCCTGCGTGCTCAAGTCCACCACCAGCGGCGATTCCGGGATGCGGGTCGTGAACCACGGCTTGACCGTGTGACGGTCGGAGGAGGCGACATCGAACGGCTGCGGCGCCAGCAGGGCGCGGATGTGGCCGGCGACGATCTGGCTGGTGACGTCGTCGCGGGCGGCGTAGCGCTCGAGCGATCCGGTGACTGCGCCTGACAGCACCGCGCCGACGACGGCGGAGGCGGCGAGCGCGCGCCACGACCAGCTGCGCGCCGGCTTGGTCTCCGTCCCGGTGCGTGTCGTCTCCGCGGCCGCGAGTTTCGCCTCGATGCCGGCGAGCAGGTTGGGCGGCACATCGTCCTGCGGCAGCGCCCGCAGTGCGCCGCGCAGCGCCATGATCCGGTCGCGTTGCGCGCGCAAGGCGGGAGTGGCCGCGAGACGGCGCTCGATGTCGGCGGCCGACGCCGGATCGAGCTCGCCGTCGCAGTAGGCCTGCAACAGCAGCTCCTCGTGATCGCGGTCGTCGTTGGTCATGGTGCGGTGTCTCTCAGGTCGTCCATCAGCAGTTTTCGGGCGCGGGACAGGCGGGACATCACCGTGCCGATCGGAATGCCCGCGATCTCGGCGATGTCGCGATAGCCTAGCTCGTGCAGCTCCCGCAGCACGACGATCTCGCGATAGGGGGCCGGCAGCTTGTCCAGCGCCCGCTGCACCTCGGCGGCCTCCGCCTTGTGCAGCATGATCTCCTCCGGGGTGTCGTTATCAGCCGAGCTCGCGCCCTCCTGTTCGAGCTGCTGGCGTTCCGACACGCTCAGGTCCTCGGTAAACACGACATGGCGCGACCTGTTCTTCAACAGCCAGCTGTAGGCCGCATTGCGCACGATGGTCAGCGACCAGGCCCGCGCGTTCAGCGCGCCATAGCCGCGAATGCCGCGAAAGGCGCGGAGCGCCGCGTCCTGCACCACGTCCTCGGCGTCGGCGGCGCTGCCGGTCAGCCATCTGGCCAGCCGATAGGCTTCCGCCAGATGGGGCAGAAAGACCTCGTCGAACAGATCGCGGTCACTCTTGTCCGTCAAACCGGCATCCGCAGGCGTTGGGGGTCGATCCGAAGCGCGCGCGGACCCTTGTATCATGCTTTGTGGCCATCGGCACGGCGGCTGGAGGACCGCCGTGCCGACGACCCCGGGACGTAGCCGGGGGGCCGTCCCGACGTTCACGGCTTGACCACGACCTTTCCGACCATGTGCGGATGCAGTCCGCAGAAATAATCGAAAGTGCCGGGGGTCGTGAACGTGAACGAATAGGACTCGTCGGTGTCGAGCGCCTTCGAGCGGAACGCCTTGCCGCCATTGACCACCGAGTGCGGGATATCGTCGTGGTTGACCCAGGTGACGGTGGTGCCGACGCCGACATCGAGCTCCTGCGGCCCGAAGGTGAAGTTGTCGATGGTGATGGTGGCCGGCGCCGCGCTGTGGGCGTTCTGCGCCGAGGCCAGGCTCAGCGCCAGCGCCATCCCCACGACAGGGCCGGACAGGGTGGCGAGGACGAGGGCGCGGCGCGCGAGGAGGCGGCCGATCAACGTACGCATGGTCTGTTCTCCTGATCAGCCGGCCAGCGTCGAATCGATGAAGGCCAGCGGTTTGTCGCCCTGCGCCACGGTCACGCTCGACAGCCCGAGCATCGAGCGCAGCCGCTCCGCCGGCACGACCATCGGGCCGGGCGAGGGCGCCGATCCCGGCGCCGGCTGCGGAAACGCGGTCGACATCGCGGTGTGGAACGTGATGTTGCCCTCCACCTTCTGGGCGAGCTGGTGGATGTGGCCGTTGAGAATGGTGACCGAGCCGAAGCGGCGGAGCATCGCCAGCACGCGGGTGCCGTCCTGCGTGCCCCAGCCCCACTGCTCGTAGATCACCTGCAGCGGGATGTGGGCGAACACCACGATCGGGGTGCTGTTGGAGCGGTCCTTGAGGTCGGCCTCGAGCCAGGCGAGCTGCTCCTCGCCGAGATTGCCGAGGCCGCCGCCCTTGAGGTCGACGACGTTGACGAGGCCGATGAAATGCACGCCGTGGTCGTCGAAGGAATACCAGCCGGCGCCCTTGCTGCCCTTGCCGTAGCGCTCGAGATAGGCCTTGCCGCGGTCCTCGTCGATGATGTCGTGCTCGCCGGGGACATAATGGATCTGCACCCCGGTCTCGCTGTACACCTTGTCGGCGTTGTCGAATTCGGTCGGCTTGGACAGGTGGGTGATGTCGCCGGTGTGGATGATGAAGGACGGCTTCATCTGCATCGCCTTCACCTTGGCCACCGCCTCGCGCAGCGTGGCGAGCGCGTCGGGGTTGGCGGCCTTGTCGAAGCCGATATGGCTGTCGCTCATCTGCAGGAAGGTGAAGCCCTTCACCGGCTCCGCCGCGCGCGCCTCGCCGATCAGCCCCACCGAGCGCGGAACGCCTCCGCTCAGGGTCCACAGCACGCCGGTGCCGGCCCAGACCATGCACTCCAGGGCATGGCGGCGGTCGATGGGATGTTCGGGGTCGATAAGCGGTGTCTTGGCCATGACGATCTCCTTGCGGGCAGGCATTTGCGTGCTGCTCGGGAAGGAGACTCGGGGGGCGCGGAGGTTATTCCCGGATTTGGGGCTTTTTCGGATTTTTCTTGGGTGGATGAAAAGTCGCCGGATGGTGCGGGGGGGGGAAGGGGGCCTCACATCTTCGTGTGCTGGGCGTGTGCGCGCCCGTCCATCATTGTGCGCCCCTCCCTCATGGTGAGGAGTGGCCCACAGGGCCGCGTCTCGAACCATGAGGCCGGGGAGCTGGCCGGTCGCCGCATCGGGGGCCTCATCCTTCGAGACGCCCGCGGAGCGGGCTCCTCAGGATGAGGAGAAAGACGCGGGCAGGGATGAGTGGATGTGTGAAGCGCGTTTGTCTCCCTCCGCCGTCATCACCGGGCCGGCGCGCAGCGCCGAGACCCGGTGATCCAGCTTCAGGCGTTGCGTCGTGTGGTGAGCAAGCTGGATTGCCGGGTCAAGCCCTACAAGATTCACACATCTCTTGGGATCAGCCAGCCCTGCTGCATGGCTTTGAAGCGCAAAAAGCCGTGCAGGATCACGATGGGCCCTGGTTTTCCATAGTATCCGGTCCAGCCGCCGAGACGGGCGCAGATCCAGGCGGCGTAGGCAAGGGAGCCCTTGGCGTGAGGGTTCTTTTGCCGCGCGGTGTTGCCTTCGAGTGTGGTGCAGACCGCCTCCAATGCGGGTTGGTCGGCCGGGTCGAACACATCCTCAAGAGAGCGATGGGCGGCTCCATCTCGATCACGAACCATTTGCAGAACTCGAATGGCGGCAATCAGCGTGGCGGTCACAAGGTTTTCGTAAGGCCCATGGTCGGCGACGCGAACCGCCTCGATGTTGAAGCCCTTGGTCTTCATCGTCCGGAACAATTGCTCGATGGTCCAGCGCTCACGATAGTAGCGCGTGATCTGGCGAGCGTCGGCCAAAGTGGTGACGGAATGCGTCGTCAGCAACCGCCAATGTGCGGGCGTGACGCCAGATGGCGCGTCGATCTCCTGGGCTTCGACCAGTGTCAGAACCACCTCGGGCGGCAGTTTGTTCTTCTCTTCGGCGCGGTTACGCTTAGGTCGGTTGAGCGTCACCTGACACGCCTTCAGCACCATCGTGGCCAGACGTGCAGGGCGACCAGGAGCGGATGGTAACGACACCGTATCGCGGCCCAGTTCGGGAAGCTGCTCCGTCGCCGCGAACAACCGTCCGTCGCTCGCCAGCACGCGATCATAATGGGCCCGGACCAGCAACTCGGTTGATGCAGGGCGCAGCGCAAAGACGTCATACATGTCGCCTTCACGATCGGCGATCACCGTCACAGATGCCGCACCAGCCTGCGCCAGTTGGCTCGCCGCAATCGTCACGTCCAGCCAGCGGTGGCTTTCCTTCTCCTCGAAGGCACGTTTAGCGGTTTGGCTGCGTTGGCCGCCCTCGCGACGCAAAAATACCGCATCCACCAGCCCAAGCAGCGCACCGTCGGCGGCGTCTACCGCGATTGCCGGATGCAGGTTCAGACTGCATTGGTCGCCATCGTCGCGCAGCGTGGTCGTATCCTGGATCACCAGGATGTGTCGGCCCGCTACCAGTCCGGCCGTCCGTGCTGCAACTGTGGCAATCATGGCGTCCGGGGTCACTCGGTCGTTGCGAAGGAAGCGCCCCAGCCGCACCTCTCCAGCCCGATTGCTTCCCAAAGGGCGGATCCGAACCCCGAACTGACCGACTGTGATAAGGCGTTCCAGAAGGAAGGCCCCCCTTTTTCCAGCCGGCGGTCGCCAAACTGTCCCAGACTCAATTCCATCTCATCTCACCAATGCCGCAGCTAGCGGCGGCATTGATTCAGAACATGCACCCTGGGGCAAGAGGGCACAAAAAGATGTGTGCATGCTGTAGGGTCAAGCCCGGCCATGACGCGGTGGGTGCGGTGCGCCACCGCCCCTCGCCGCAGCCTGTAGCCCGGATGAGCGCAGCGATATCCGGGATTGTGATGATCGGCGTTTCGCCCCGGATGTCGCTTCGCTCATCCGGGCTACGGCTCGCGTGTGCGGCGCGATCTGACGTGCTTTCAAAATAGCGCGCCGAACCTGAGTCTCGCGCCGCCGCCTCACCGCAGCGCCGGCACCACCAGAAACGGCAGCATGCCGAGCACGACGGCGACGAGGGCGAAGGCGAGCAGGGCGTCGTAGCTGCCGGTGAAGTCGTGGATGAGGCCGCCGCACCACGAGCCCATGGCGGAGCCGAGGCCGCTGCCGATCGAGATGGTGCCGTAGATGGTGCCGACACGCCGGCCGCGGAAGATCTTCATCGCGGTCGCGGTGATGAGGGGACCGCGCGAGCCGATCATGCTGCCGAAGCAGACGACGAAGCCGGTCAGCAGGGCGTAACTGGGATAGCTCTTAAGCAGCCACAGCATGGCGATGCCGACGATCGACAGCGCGTAGCTGAACAGCACCGAGCGGCGGCGGCCGATGACGCCGTCGAGCCAGGTGATGGACAGCATGCCGAACAGCAGCACCACGCCGGAAAAGCCCCAGGCGGTCGCGGCCGTCAGCGGCGGGAAGCCGGCGTCGACGAGATAAGCGACGACCTGCGCCGAGATCGCGAACATGCCGATCGCGGTGAAGAAGAAGGTGGCGAACAGCGCCCAGAAGGCGTGGTGGCGCATCGCGCCCGGCAGCGTCCAGTGGTCGTCGTCGTGCGTGGCGTGTGCGGCCGGCCGCACCACCTCGGCGGAGCCGGCGGCGAGCCGTCGCCACGGCAGCAGCAACAGCGGCACCAGCAGGATCAGCATGGCGATGCCATAGCTGCGGTAGGCGCCGCGCCAGCCGATATGGTCGATCAGCAGTTGCGACAGCGGCAGCATCAGCAGAACCCCGGCGCCGGTGGCGGAATAGACCACGGACATCGCGGTCGGCAGGCCCTTGCTGAACCAGCGGCCGAGCAGGATCGAGTTCGGCACGTTGCCGATGCTGGCGATGCCAAGACCGACACAGAGGCCGAGGCTGAGCTGGAACTGCCAGAGCTTCTCGGCGTAGGCCGCGACCAGAAACGCGCCGCCGAGCGCGGCGAGGCCGAGAGCGTAGGTGGCGCGCGGCCCGGAGCGGTCGAACAGCCGGCCGACGAACGGCGCCACGAGCCCACCGGTCAGCGCCGCGAGCGAATAGATCGAGATCACCTGGCCGCGGTCCCAGCCGAAACTGTCGGAGATCGGCAGCAGGAACACGGTGAAGCTCTCACCAAGCCCGCGCCCGAGCACCGACAGCACGAAGCACAGCGCCAGCACCGCGAGGGCGACTGTGGTGGTGCGGGTCAGCCGGCCGGCCGGCGTCGTCGTGGCGGTGCGATCATCCATGCGGCCATGGAGCCTGATCTCCTTGCGAAACACATCAGCGCTTTGCGAATGCCCCCATGCGGTGGGGTAAGCGTGGAGCTGCACGCGACAGGCAACCCCAAGTCGCGTGTGCAGTGCGGGAGAGGCGCGAGCGAGCGTCGCGCTGTTCATTGTCTTCGGCGGGGCCATCCTTTGCTGCGTCATCACCGGGCCGGCGCGCAGCGCCGAGACCCGGTGATCCAGCTTTCTATGGTCGTGCAGGGCCCCAAGGAAGCTGGATGCCCGGCACAAGGCCGGGCATGACGCCGAGATGGGAGAGCCGGCATTGCCTGTCACTGGCGTGCGTTGAGACAACGGCGCCGCTCAGAACAGCAGCGCGCCGTAGCCCGGATGAGCGTAGCGATATCCGGGATTTTCGGGCTCGGCAGCTCTCCCCGGATGTCGCTGCGCTCATCCGGGCTACGTTCGGAAATGTCCGCTCAGAACAGCAGCGGCTGCGCCGCGGCGGCGGCGGCTTTCAGGGGCGGCAGAAAACGGTCGATCATCTCGCCGGTGGAGATGCGGTCGACATGGGCGCCGACATTGATCGCGGCGACGATCAGGCCGTCATAGCGGCGCACCGGCACGGCGATGGAGCGGAAGCCGTCCTCGGCCTCCTGGTCGACCAGCGAATAGCCCTTGCTGCGGTCGGTGATGATGGTGGCGAGCAGCACGTCCTTGTCGAGCACGGTGAACGGCGTCTGCGCCTTCAGCGGCATGCGCGCGAGGGCGGCGGCGAGCTCCTCGTTGCTGAGGCGGCCGAGCAGCGCGCGGCCGACCGAGGTGCAGAACGACGGCAGGCGGTAGCCGATGTCGATGCCGGCGGAAAACACCCGCGCGGGGCTGGCGCGGGCGATGAAGATCGCCTCGTCGCCGTCGAGGATCGCGAGCGAGCACACCTCCTTGGTCTCCGACGCCACGCGGTCGATCATCGGCTGCATCACCGCGACCGTCTGGTTCGACGATAGATAGCCGGACGCCAGCGCCAGCACCTTCGGCGTCAGCGAGAACAGCTTGCCGTCGCCAATGACGAAGCCGCCTCTTTCCAGCGTGATCAGGATGCGGCGCGCGGTGGCGCGCGGCAGGTTGGCGGCTTTGGCGATGTCGCTCAGCGTCATCGGGCGGTGGTCGGCGCCGAACAGCTGCAGCACGCGCAGGCCGCGGTCGAGGCTCTCGATGAACTCGGGGCCTTCGCGCCGTGCGTCTTCTTCCGCGGCCGTCCGCTTCACTCTGGGCATTGCTCGCCTGTCCGTCCCGGGGCGGAGATTCGCTCCCCCAGCGGACGGGAGCACATTTTTCATGGCCGCGCACCTTCCGCGGCGAGCAGGGTCTTGAGGTCGAAGGCAGGGTCGGCGGCCTGTGTCGGCGCCGGCGAGAGACCGGCGGCGATCAGGCGGCGGGCGAGCAGCTGCTCGCCGGGGCGGTTGACGCTGTCGACCGCAACGAGGCGCTTGGCGCGATAGGCGAGCACCGAGAACGCGCCGTCCTCGGGCCGGCCGCGAATCACGTGGAGATCGGCGCCGTCGGAGAGGCCGACGATCTGCAGCTTGGCGTCGTACTGGTCGGACCAGAACCGCGGCACGCTTGTATAGGGCGTGGGGCGGCCGGCGATCGCCGCGCCCACGGTCTTGCCCTGGTCCTGGGCGTGCTGCACCGATTCGAGCCGGATGCGCCGGCCGATGAAGGCGTTGTGGTGATCGCTGCAGTCGCCGGCGGCGTAGATGTGGGGATCGTCGGTGCGGCCGTGTTCGTCGACCATGATGCCGTTGCCGCAGGCAAGGCCCGCTGCGGCAGCGAGCTCGGCGTTCGGCAGGCCGCCGACGCCGACCAGCACGCGGTCGCCCTCAAGGCGCGCGCCGCTGCCGCAGACCACCACGAGCGTGCCGCTTGCCGCGCGCTCAATGTGCGCCACGCTCTCATTGAGGCGGATGTCGACGCCGTGGCAGCGATGGAGATCGAGCAGCGCCTGCGATACGGCCGGCGACACTGCGCGGCCAAGCAGCCGCGGGGCGGTCTCGATGACGGCGACCGACTTGCCGAGCTTGCTCGCGGAGGCGGCGACCTCGAGGCCGATGAAGCCGCCGCCGATGACGACGAGGCGGGAGAGGGCGCCGAGTTCGGCCTTGAGATGGTACGCGTCCGCCAGCGTGCGCAGGGTGAGCACGCCGGGCAGATCCGCGCCGGGAACGGCGAGCCGGCGCGCGCGCGATCCCGTCGCGATCACGAGCTTGTCGAACGGCAGCGTGGCGCCATTGGCGAGCGTGACTTGGCGCGCATGGCGGTCGAGGCCGGTTGCGGCATGGCCGAGCACGAGGTCGATGGCGCGGTCGCGGAAGAATTTTGCGTCGCGCAGCACCAGGCTGTCCTCGGACGCGGTGCCGAGCAGGAACGCCTTCGACAGTGGCGGCCGTTGATAGGGCAGCGCGGTCTCGTCGGCGACGATGCGGATCGGCGCGGCGTAGCCCTCGTCGCGCGCGCTGAGCGCCGCCTGCACGCCGGCATAGGACGCGCCGATGATCAGGAGGCCGCTCACAGCTGCCGCTCCGGTACATGCACGGTCAGCGTCGCGCCGTCCGCCGGCGCGAGGAGCTGGCAGCCGAGCCGGCTGGTGGGGCGCCGCTCGGCCGCGACGGCGGCGAGCAGGGCATCTTCCTGGTCGGATGGCGGCGGCAGCGCGCCGATCGACGCGTCGTCGACGTAGACATGGCAGGTCGCGCAGTCGAGGCAGCCGCCGCACTCGGCCTCGATGCCGCGCACGCCGTTGCGGATCGCCGCCAGCATGACGCTGGTGCCGGCGGGCGCATCGACGGTCCGGATCTCCCCGGACGTCAGGACATAGCGGATCTCTGGCATTGATTTCCTCCAGTTTGGTTCGTTCATCGAACATATGTTCGTTATAAGAACGGATCAAGCCAAGAGGTGTTGGCGCCGGTTTGCCGTCAAAATGACCGCAATGCACAATGGTTATGCGCAAGCCGTTCGCATTTTGAGCGTTTCTAAGGGGCTTGCATTCCACCACAAGACGTTTATTATCGGACAAAAGTTCGATAGACGAACATAATATTTTCACTCCGCGGCCGTCGGGACCGCATCACGGGAGGCGCCAGCCATGATGAGCCAGGAACAGAACGATCTGATCACCCGCGTCGGTCCGAAGGATCCCGTTGGCAAGCTGATGCGGCTGTACTGGCAGCCGGCGGCGCTGGTGGACGAGCTGCAGGGGCCGCGTCCGATCAAGGCGGTGCGGCTGCTCGGCGAGAATTTTGTGCTGTTCCGCGACGAGGCCGGCCGCTACGGCATGATGGATCGGGACTGCCCGCACCGCGGCGCGGATCTGGCGTTCGGCCGCCTCGAGGGCGGTGGGCTGCGCTGCGCCTTCCACGGCTGGCTCTTTGATGTGAACGGCAACTGCCTGGAGACGCCGGCCGAGCCTGTGGACTCGCCGCTGTGCAAGAACATCAAGCAGCGTGCCTATCCGGTGGTCGAGAAGAGCGGCATCCTGTGGGCTTACCTGGGCGAGGGCGAGCCGCCGGCGTTTGCCGAGCTCGACTGCTTCGTCGCCCCGGACGCCTACACCTTCGCGTTCAAGGGCCTCATGGAGTGCAACTGGCTGCAGGCGCTGGAGGTCGGCATCGACCCGGCGCACGCCTCGTTCCTGCACCGCTTCTTCGAGGACGAGGACACGGCCGTGTCCTACGGCAAGCAGTTTCGCGGCGCGTCGGCCGACAGCGACCTGCCGATGACCCGCATCCTGCGCGAGTACGACCGCCCGATCATCAATGTCGAGCGCACCGAGTACGGCCTGCGGCTGGTGGCGCTGCGCGAAATCGACGCGGAGCGCACCCATGTGCGCGTCACCAACCAGCTGTTCCCGCACGGCTTTGTCATCCCGATGAGCACGGAGATGACCATCACCCAGTGGCACGTGCCGGTCGACGACACCCATTGTTATTGGTATGCGATCTTCACCAGCTACACCAAGCCGGTGGACAAGCAGAAGATGCGCGACCAGCGGCTGGAGCTGTACGAGCTTCCGGACTACAAGTCGCGGCGGAATAAGACCAACGACTACGGCTTCGATCCGCACGAGCAGGCGACCGAGACCTATACCGGCATGGGATTGGACATCAACGTGCACGACCAGTGGGCCGTCGAATCGATGGGCGCGATCCAGGATCGCACCCGCGAGCACCTCGGCCAGTCGGACAAGGCGATCATTCAGTATCGCCGCCTGCTGCGGCAGGAGATCGAGAAGGCGGTCGCCGGCGGCAAGCCGCTGCTGCATCTCGACGCGTCGCATGCTCGCAGCATCCAGGGGCCGGCCACCATGGACGGCATCGGCCCGACCCGCGGGTGGGAGACCTACTGGATGGAGGTCGACGTCAAGCGGCGGCGCGGCGCGCCGTGGACCGCGCCGGTGCCGACCGACATTGCCGACAAGGTGACGCATCTGATCACGGCAGCAGAATAGTCCGGATCGGGCCGATGTCAGGGAGGAAACCATCGTTGAGCTTTGTGGCGCGGCATAATCTGTGGTCCGACGAGCAGAAGGACGCTGCGGTCCGGCTGCGCCGGCTCGCCGAGGAGCACAAGCTCGATACCATCCGTCTGTCGTTTCCCGACCAGCATGGCCTCTTGCGCGGCAAGACGCTGATCGCGAGCGAGGCGCTGGCCTCGCTCGAAGGCGGCTGCTCGATCACCACCACCATGCTGGCGAAGGACACCTCGCATCGCACGGTGTTTCCGGTGTTCACCGCCGGCGGCGGCTTCGGCATGCAGGAGATGCAGGGCGCCGCCGACGTGCTGATGGTCGCGGACCCGACCACCTTCCGCGTGCTGCCCTGGGCGCCGACTACCGGCTGGGTGCTGTGCGATCTCTATTTTGCTGACGGTCGTCCCGTGCCGTTCGCGACGCGCGGGCTCTACCGCTCGGTGATCGATCGCCTGGCGCAGCGCGGCTATGACTTCATGGCTGGCCTCGAGGTCGAATTCCACGTCTTCAAGATCGAGGACCCGCGCCTTTCACCGGCGCACGCCGGATCGCCGGGCTTCCCGGGCGAGCCGCCGGCCGTCAGCCTGCTGTCGCAGGGCTATCAGTACCTGACCGAGCAGCGCTACGATCTGATCGAGCCGGTGCTCGAATTGATCCGCCGCGACGTGGTCGGGCTCGGCCTGCCGCTGCGCTCGATGGAGGTCGAGTACGGCCCGAGCCAGTGCGAGTTCGTGTTCCAGCCGACCGTGGGTCTTGCGCCGGCGGACATCATGGTGCTGTTCCGCAGCGCCGTGAAGCAGATCTGCCGCCGCCACGGCTATCACGCCACCTTCATGTGCCGTCCGCGCATTCCCAACGTGATGTCGTCGGGCTGGCATCTGCACCAGTCGCTGGTGTCGCGCGCGAGCGGCGAGAACGCTTTCATGTCGAAGGAAGCCGACGTGCTGTCGCCGCTCGGCAAGGCCTATATGGCAGGGCTGCTCGAGCACGCCCGCGCCTCCGCGGTGTTCTCGACGCCGACTATCAATGGCTATAAGCGTTATCGCTCGTATTCGCTCGCGCCCGACCGCGCGATCTGGGGGCGTGACAACCGCGGCGTGATGATCCGCGTGCTCGGTGGGCCGAACGATCCGGCGTCGCGCCTGGAAAACCGCATCGGCGAGCCGGCGGCGAACCCTTACCTTTACATGGCGTCGCAGATTCTTGCTGGCCTCGACGGCGTCGACCGCGGGCTCGATCCCGGGCCGTCCGCCGACACGCCCTATGAGACCAAGGCGAGCCTGCTGCCGAAATCGCTGCGCGAGGCGGTGTTCGCGCTGCAGGAAGACACGTTCTTCCGCGACGCGATGGGCGCCAACTTCGTCGACTACTACGTCCATATCAAGAATGCTGAAATCGAGCGCTTCCAGGCTGAGATCACCGAATGGGAGCAGCGCGAATATTTCGAGATGTTCTGAGGCTCATGTCGTGGAGAGGGGACTGAACACAATGAAGAAGACAGCAAGACTGGGTGCGGCGCTGGCCGTTCTCGGCATGACCGCCACTGCCGCTTCCGCGGATGTCATCAAGGTCGGGGTGATCGGCACCATGTCCGGCCCCTACGCGCTGTTCGGCCAGAACTTCAAGATGGGCATCGATGCCTGGGTCGCCGAGCACGGCAACAAGGTCGGCGAGCACCAGATCGAGTTCGTCTACCGCGACGAAGAATCACCCAATCCGGCCAAATCCAAGGCGCTGGCGCAGGAACTGCTGGTCAAGGAGAAGGTGCAGTATCTCGCCGGTCTCTACTTCACGCCGGATGCGCTCGCCGTCGCGCCGCTGCTCGAGGAGGCGAAGACCCCGTTGGTGGTGTTGAATGCGGCCACCTCGATGATCGTCGAGAAGAGTCCCTATATCGTCCGCACCTCGTTCACGATGTGGCAGAACACGGTGCCCGCCGCGAAGGTCGCCAAGAGCGCCGGCAGCAAGAAGGTGGCGATCGCCGTCAGCGACTATGGCCCGGGCATCGACGCGGAGACTGCGTTCCGCAAGACGTTTGAGGCCGAGGGCGGTACGGTGGCGGAATCGATCCGCATGCCGCTCAACACCACGGACTTCGGCCCGATCATGCAGCGGATCAAGGATTCCGGCGCCGACACCATCTTCACCTTCCTGCCAGCGGGCCCGCCGACGCTCGGCTTCGTCAAGGCCTACATCGACAACGGCCTGAAGGTGGCTGGCGTGAAGCTGATGTCGACCGGTGACGTCGTCACCGAGCCCGATCTGCCCAACATCGGTGACAACGGCATCGGCATCCTGTCGACCTATCACTACGCGGTGTCGCATCCGTCAGCGGAGAACAAGGCGTTCCTCGAGCAGATCACCAAGGGAGGCGGCAAGCTCGACGAGGTGACCATGACCTCCGTCGCCGCCTATGACGGCGCCCGCCTGATCTACAAGATGATCGAGGCCACCGACGGCAAGCGCGATCCGGACAAGGCGATCGCCGCGGTCAAGGGCATGAGCTGGACCAGCCCGCGCGGACCGGTGTCGATCGATCCGGCCACCCGCCACATCCGCCAGAACGTCTATCTGCGCGAGGTGGCGAAGGAGGGCGGCAAGCTGATCAACAAGGAGATTCAGACCTTCAAGGATCAGCCTGACTGGGCGATGAGCGCGAACTAACGCCGCTAGTGGCACGGGAGCTGCATGGCGCCGGGCCGTGCAGCTCCCCGCCGCCCCGACCTGCGAATTCTTTCCAACCTTGCGAGACCTCTGGCGATGACCTCCAGCCCGGCGCCTGTTCATCCGGCGATCGGCCTTTGCGGCCGATCCGTCGATGGCCGCTGTCGGGCGGCGGCCTTCGTCGTCTATAACGGCGGGGACATGGAGCCCGCCGGCACGACAGGATGACACTTTGCGCACGATACTGAGCATCGGCCTCGACGCCGTTTCCTACGGCATGGTGCTGTTCACGATCTCGATCGGCCTGTCGATCATGATGGGCCTGATGCGGGTGGTGAACCTCGCCCATGGCGCGTTCGCGATGATCGGCGGCTATCTCGCCTCCTATGCGCTGCGCACGCTGGGTGTGAACTATGCGCTGGCGATCCTGATTGCGGTGGCCGGCACCATCGCGATCTCGATCCCGCTCGAAATCCTGCTCTACCGCCGGATCTATCGCAAGTCCGATGCGCTGAGCCAGCTGCTGCTGACCATCGGCATCACCTTCATGATCATCGGCATCGCCAATTTCGTGTTCGGCCCGACCTCGAAAGCGATTCCGCTGCCGCCGCCGCTGAGCGGCCCGATGGATATCGGCTTCCGGATGATTCCGGCGCACCGCGTGTTCGTCATCGCCTGTGGCAGTCTGACCGCGCTGGGGCTGTGGTTGCTGCTCGAGCGCACCGATTTCGGCGTGCGGCTGCGCGCCGCCGTCGACAATGGCGACATGGCGGAAGCGCTCGGTATTCGCACCGAGGTGATCTATGCGGCAACGTTTGCGCTCGCAGTCGGGCTAGGCGCCTTCGGCGGTGTGGTCGGCGCCGAGCTGCTGCCGATCGAGCCGTTCTACGCGCTGCGTTACATGGTCACCTTCCTGGTGGTGGTGTCCGTCGGCGGGGCCGGATCGATCTTTGGCGCGTTGTCGGCGTCGCTGCTGCTCGGGCTCGCCGACACCACAGGCAAGTACCTTGCGCCGGAGTTCGGCGAGTTCTTCTTCTACCTGGCGGTGATCGTGATCGTCTTCCTGTTCCCCCATGGCCTGTTCGGACGGGCGCACTGAGATGAGGGCGCCTGGAACAGACACGGCTCTTGCCGCGCCACGGTCCTTTCCGGTCGAGCTGACCGGCGTTGGCGTGGTCGCCGTGCTCGGGGTGATCGGCTATCTGCTGTTTCCCGATGATCTCGCTTTTCTCACGCGGCTGATCAGCCTCGCGCTGCTGGTGCTGTCGCTCGATCTCGTCACCGGCTATTGCGGGATCGCGACGCTCGGTCAGGCGGCGCTGTTCGGCGTAAGCGCCTATGTGGTCGGCAATGCCTGCCTCGCCGGGATCACCAATCCGCTGCTGCTGTTGCTGATCGGCCTCGCCGCCGGCGCTGCGACCGGGCTGGTGTCGGGCGCGCTGATCACGCGATTCCGGGGGCTGCCGCAGCTCGTGCTGTCGATTGCGTTCGGTCAGCTGGTGGCGGCGCTCAGCAACAAGCTGTCGGCCTGGACCGGCGGCAGCGACGGCCTGTCCGGGATTTCGCCGGCGCCGGTGCTCGGCCTGTTTTCGTTCGATATGTACAGCCGCACCGCCTATGTGTTCTCCGCGGTGGTGCTGGCGGTGATCCTGGCCTTGCTGCTGCGCTTCGTGCGCTCGCCGTTCGGGCTGTTGTGTCGCGGCATCCGGGACGACGACCTGCGCGCGCGGGCGCTCGGCGTTTCGGTCTATCCGCGCCTCGTGATCATGTACATGGTGTCTGGTGCAGTGGCGGGCATTGGCGGCGCCCTGACCGCGATCACCACCGGCGTGGTCGGGCTCGACAGCGTCGGGTTCGAGCGCTCGGCGGAGGCCCTGGTGATGCTGGTGCTCGGCGGCGCCGGGCATCTGTGGGGGGCGCTGGTCGGCGCGATCATCTTCCAGATCTTCGAGCACATCGTGTCCGCCACCAATCCGTTCCACTGGATGACCCTGGTCGGCCTCCTGCTGGTGTTGATCGTGGTGTTCGCGCCGCGCGGCCTGGTGCACGGCGTCAGCGTCGCCTGGGCACGCCTGAGGACGCGGGGAGGGCGGCCATGAGCAATCTTCTGGAGCTGCACAGCGTCTCCCGCTCGTTCGGCGGCCTTCACGTCAATCGCGATGTGTCATTCACCCTGACGAGCGGTGACCGCGTCGCCCTGATCGGTCCCAATGGCGCAGGCAAGACCACGCTGGTCAATGTCATGTCGGGCGAACTGTCGCCGTCCGGCGGTCGTGTCGTGTTCGGTGGCGAGGACGTCAGCCGGCTGCCGATGGCGCACCGCGTGCGGCGCGGCCTGGTGCGGACCTTCCAGATTACCCGCCTGTTCGTCAGCCTTACTGCAGCGGACAACGTGATGCTGGCGATCATGCAGCGCCGCGGCATGACCCGCCGCGTCCTGTCGGTGGCGGCCCATGCCCGCGACGTGCGGGCTGAATGCCAGGGCCTGCTGGAGGCGCTCGGCATCGGCGCGCTGGCCGATTTGCCGGTGTCGCAACTGGCCTACGGGCAGCAGCGGCTGCTGGAGCTCGCGATTGGTCTTGCGCTCAATCCCAAGGTGCTGCTGCTCGACGAGCCGGCGGCGGGCGTTCCGCATGACGAGGCGCCACGCATCCTGGAAGCGATCGACCGCCTGCCAGCCGACATTGCCGTGCTGATGATCGAGCATGACATGGATTTGGTGTTCCGTTTTGCCAAGCGCGTGCTGGTGCTCGCCGGCGGGCGACTGATTTTCGAAGGCACGCCGGCGGCGGTTGCGACCGACGATGAGGTCCGCCGCGCCTATCTCGGGAGCTATGCCCATGCCCGCCGCACGGCTTGACGTCGAGCATCTGAGCGCGGGCTACGGCCCGACGCAGGTCGTTTCGGACATGTCCTTCGCGATCGATGCGGGGCATCGCCTCGCCGTCCTCGGCCGCAACGGGGTCGGCAAGACCACATTGCTGGCGACGCTGATGGGGTTGACCACCCGTCACAAGGGGCAGATCCGGATCGACGGCCAGGATATCGCCGACAGCCGCGCCTCGGCGCGGGCTCGATCCGGGATCGGCTATGTGCCACAGACTCGCGACATCTTTCGTTCGCTGTCGGTCGAGGAAAACCTCGTCGCCGGGCTGAAGGGTCGGCCGCGCGCCGCGCTCGTCGAGGCTTATGAGATGTTTCCACGTCTCGCCGAGCGGCGGCGCCATCTCGGGCAGCAGTTGTCGGGTGGCGAGCAGCAGATGCTGGCGATGGCCCGCACGCTGCTCGGACAACCCTCGATCCTGCTGCTCGACGAGCCGCTCGAGGGTCTCGCGCCAGTCATCTGCGACGAGCTGATGGCGATGATCGCAAAGCTCGCTGCTTCCGGCGACATGACCGTTCTGCTGGTCGAGCAGCAGATCGAGCGGGCCCTCGATTTCGCCGACAGTGTCATCGTCATCGAGCGGGGCAGGGCCGCCTGGACGGGCGCGGCCAGCGAGATGAAGCAGGATCGCGCGCTGGTCGAGCGTCTGCTCGGGGTGGGAATCCACTGAGCCGACTGTCGGCGCGGCGTGCCGGTGATCAGTCGGCCATCACCGCGTAGAGATCCGCCGCAGCCTTGGCGCCGCGCAGTTTCGCCAGCGTGTCGGCAGCCTTCAGCTTGCGGGCCACGAGGGCGAGCGGAACGAGTTGCTCCTTTTCCGCCGCCGACGGCAGCAGCAGCAGAAACACGATATCGACGGCCTGCTGGTCGATGGCGTCGAACTCGATCGGCTGCTTCATGCGGGCGAGCACGCCGAACGGCCGGCTGATGGTGGCAAGGCGGGTGTGGGGGATGGCGACGCCGCTGCCGACACCGGTCGATCCCAGCTCCTCGCGCTTGAGCAGTTCGGCCAGCACGTCGTCCGCGGACAGGCCGAGGACGCCGGCCGCTTTCCTGGCCAGCTCCTGCAGCAACTGCCGCTTGCTCGCCGCACGTACATTCACCAGCGTGTCGTCGGGCGTGAGAAAGTCCGCAATTTTCATGATGGCTATCCGATACGTCCACTAGTCCGGCGCACGCAGCCGGTATCCGATGCCTGCCTCGGTCAAAATGTATTGCGGCTGCTCGGCGTCGCCTTCGATCTTCTGGCGCAGCTGCCGGATGTAGACGCGCAGGTACTGCGCGTCGGTCAGGTCGTCCCACAGTTCGCCGAGCAGGAAGCGATGGGTCAGCACCTTGCCGGCATGCTGCACCAGGATTCTCAGCAGGTCGTATTCCTTCGGCGACAACTTGACCTCGCGATCGCCGACCTTGACGATGCGTCGGACCAGATCGACAGACAGGTCGCCGGTTCGGAAGATCGGCCGCTCGCCCTGGGCCTGCAACTGGTGGCGCAGTGCGGCGCGGATGCGCGCCAGGAGCTCGTCCATGCCGAACGGCTTGGTGACATAATCGTCGGCGCCGAGGTCGAGCGCCTGGACCTTGCCGGCTTCGTCACCCCGGCTCGACAGCACCACGACGGGGATGCTGTCATTGCGGGCACGGATCATGCGCAGCAGCTCATGACCCTGGATGTCGGGCAGGCCGAGATCGAGGATTACGAGATCAGGCGATTTCCCCAGCAGCTCCAGCGCTGTCTTGCCGTTCGGCGCGTCCAGGATTTCATAGCCTTGTGTGCTGAGGCCCATCCGCAGCAGCTTGCGGATCGGAGGTTCGTCGTCGACGACGAGGATCTTGATGGGGGCGGCGCTCATGCGGCGGTATCCAGTGCTCGGCTGGTCTTGGGAATCGGCAGGCGAATGGTCAGGACCGCGCCGGAGCGGTCCGTGCGGTTCGCCGCGGTGATGGTCCCGTTCATCGCTTCGACGAAGCCGCGCGAGATGGCAAGGCCGAGACCTGTCCCGGCGCGCACATGGTCGCCCTTCTGAGCACGGTAGAACTTGTCGAAGATGTTGGTGAGATCGTGCTGCGGAATGCCTTCACCTTCGTCGAGCACCTGCAGATAGACCGCATTCGCTTCGCGCGAGCTGCGCAGCTCGACGGTGCTGCCGGCCGGTGCATATTTGGCGGCATTGTCCAGCAGGTTGAACAGCACCTGCTCGAACAGCACGGCGTCGAGCTCCAGCATCGGCAGATCGTGCTGCAGCGACAGCTCGACGTGATGCAGGATCAGGATCTTGCTGGCGCGCCGCAGTGCGCTGCCGACGATGTCGCCGAGATCATGCAGGGCGATATTCGGCATCACCGCGCCGGATTCCAGCTTGGTCATGTCGAGAAGGTTGGCGATGAAGCGGTTGAGCCGCTCGGACTCGTCGATGATGGTGGCGAGCAGGTCGGCCTTCTCCGGATCGCTCAGCTTGGCCGAGAAGTCCCGCAGCGCGCTGGCCGATCCCAGCACCGAGGCGAGCGGCGTCTTGAGGTCGTGCGAGATCGAGGTCAGCAGCGCCGAGCGCAGGCGGTCGGTCTCGACCGTGCGCTTGACCCGATCGATGTCCTCGACAAGGTGCACGCGTTCGATCGCGAGCGCGGCCTGGTCCATCAGTGCGTCGAGCAGCCGGCGCTGGTCGGGGGTGAGGATCGGCCCGGTGCGGTCGTCGTCGATGCCGACCACGCCGATCGGGCCGCGCCCGGTCCGGATCGGCAGGAATAGCCGCTTGGCGCCGGGCAGCGTGTCGGAGCCGCGGCCGGCCGGGCGGTCGTGGTTCCAGGTCCAGTTGGCGGCGGCGAGGTCGGCCTGATCGAGCTCGTCCTCGGGCGGATAGCCGGTCTTGACCTCGAGCAGGCCGTTCTCCGGCAGCAGCAGCACGACGCGGACCTTCAGCATCAGTGCGGTCTGGTAGGCGGTCGCCCACAGCACGTCGTCGAGCGCGGCCGTTCCGGCGAGCTTGCGGCTGAACGAATAGAGATACTCGGTTGTGCGGGCGCGGTCGGTCGCGGCGTCCGCCTGGCTGCGCACCCGCGCGGCCACGTTCGAGACCAGCAGCGCGATCAGCATGAAGAAGAAAAACGCGACGACGTTGGTCGGATCGGTGATGGTGAAGGTGTAGACCGGCGGCAGGAAGAAGAAATTGTAGCATAGCGAGGCCGCAAGGCTCGCCAGCAGGGATGGCAGCAGGCCGTAGCGCACCGCGGTCGCGACCACTGCCGTGAGGAACACCAGGTCGATGTTCTCGATGCCCATCAACGGCTGGATCAACAGGCCGACGCCAAGAGCGATCATCACCATCACCAGCGCCATGGCATAGGGCCAGGGCTTGAACGGCTCCGAGCGCTCCGCGGTGCGCACGCCGCGGGCGGTCGAGGTTACCTCGGTGTCGATCTTGTCGCCGGCGATGACATGGACGCTGATGTTGCCGGCGCTGCGAACCAGCTGGTGCACCACCGAGCCGCGGGTCAATTCGAACCACCAGGAGCGGCTCGATTTGCCGACCACGATCTGGGTGACGTTGTTGGCGCGGGCAAAGCTCAGCACGTCCTCGGCGATGCGCCGGCTGACGGACGGAATGGTCAGCGTTTCGCCGCCCAATGTCTCGGCGAGGCGCATCATGTCGGCAAGGCGGTCACGTTCGGCCTGGCTGAGCTGCAGCGTGCGCCGTGTCTCGATGCAGATCGCGGTCCACGGTGCATGCAGCCGGTCCGCCAGCCGCTTGGTGTAACGGATCAACCCGGCGGAGCGGGGATCTTCGCTGAGGCAGACCAGGATGCGCTCGCCGGCAGCCCAGGGGCCGGAAATCGCGTTGGCCTGCATGTGGGTCAGCAACTGCTCGTCCACCCGCTCGGCGGTGCGGCGCAGCGCAAGCTCGCGCAGCGCGGTGAGATTGCCCGACGAAAAGTAGTGCTCCAGCGCGCGTTCCGCCTGCTTGGGAACGTAGACCTTGCCTTCCTTCAAGCGCTGGATCAGGTCGTCCGGGGTGAGGTCGATGAGCTCGACCGCGTCCGCGAGATCGAAGATCGAGTCCGGCACGGTCTCGCGCACCCGCACCCGGGTGATCTGGGCGACGACGTCGTTGAGGCTTTCGATGTGCTGGATATTGACGGCGCTGTAGACGTCGATGCCGTTGGCCAGCAATTCCTCGACATCGAGATAGCGCTTGGGGTGACGGCTGCCCGGCGCATTGGTGTGCGCCAGCTCGTCGACGATGGCGATTTGCGGGTGGCGGGCCAGCAGGCCGTCGAGATCCATCTCCTCGATGACCTGGCCGCGATAATCGATCTGGCGCCGGGGCAGCACTTCCAGGCCGTCGAGCAGCGCCTGGGTTTCCAGCCGGCCGTGGGTCTCCACGACGCCGACCACCACATCGGCGCCGGCGCGCTTGCGCGCATGCGCGCTCTGCAGCATTTCGTAGGTTTTGCCGACCCCCGGAGCCGCGCCCAGAAAGATCTTGAGGCGGCCCCGGTGCTGGTCTTCACGCCGGGCGGCCTCGAGGAGGGCGTCCGGCGACGGTCGTTGTTCAGAATCGCGGGTGCTGATAGCCATCAGGCACTCTGGTCCTCATGCGCCGTGCAAGGCGCGGTCGTTACGCAATGACGCTCAGTGCGTCTCGCTGGCCGCGCGATCGAGCGCCAGGTTCAGCGCCAGCACGTTCACCCGCGGCTCGCCGAGCAGGCCGGCGAGGCGGCCTTCGATTCGCTCGGTGACGAGCTTGCGCACCGCATCCTCAGGCATTTTGCGCGCTTTCGCAACACGCGCCACCTGGAGGTACGCCGCGTCCGGCGAGATGTGCGGATCGAGGCCGCTGCCTGACGTGGTAACGAGGTCGGCTGGCACCGTAGCCGACGCATTCTCGGCCTTGAGCTTGTCGACATCCTCCTTGACGCGGTCGACCAGCGCCTTGCTGGTCGGGCCGAGATTGGAGCCGGCCGAGTTCACCGCATTGTAGGGAGCGGGGACCGTCTTGGTCGAATCGGCAGGATCCGCAGCGGTGGTGGCCGAGGGGCGGCCATGGAAGTACTGGTCGCCCTTGAACTCCTGGCCGATCAGGGCGGAGCCGACGACCTTGCCATCCCGCTCGATCAGGCTGCCTTGCGCCTGATACGGGAAGATGGTGCCAGCGATGCCGGTGATCGCCAGCGGGTAGGCGAGGCCCGTGATCGCCGTCAGCAGGACGACAACCACGATGGCCGGGCGGATTTCTCTCAACATGATGGCTCTCCTCAGGCCAGGTGCAAGGCCGCGACGACGAGGTCGATGGCCTTGATGCCGATGAACGGAACGATGATGCCGCCCAGGCCATAGATCAGCAGGTTGCGCTTCAGTAGCGCGCCGGCGCCGATCGGCCGGTAGGCCACGCCCTTCAGGGCGAGCGGGATCAGCGCGATGATGATCAGCGCGTTGAAGATGATTGCCGACAGGATGGCGCTCTGCGGGCTCGCCAGATGCATGACGTTGAGCACGCCGAGCTGCGGGTAGAACGCCAGGAACATCGCCGGGATGATGGCGAAGTACTTGGCGACGTCGTTGGCGATGGAGAAGGTGGTCAGCGCGCCGCGCGTCATCAGCAACTGCTTGCCGATTTCCACCACCTCGATCAGCTTGGTCGGGTTGGAGTCGAGGTCGACCATGTTGCCGGCTTCGCGGGCCGCCTGGGTGCCGGTGTTCATGGCGACGCCGACATCGGCCTGGGCGAGCGCGGGGGCGTCGTTGGTGCCGTCGCCGCACATCGCCACCAGCTTGCCCTTGGCCTGCTCGTCGCGGATGAGCTTCAGCTTGTCCTCCGGCGTGGCCTGAGCCAGGAAGTCGTCGACGCCGGCTTCGGCGGCGATCGCCGCCGCGGTCATCGGGTTGTCGCCCGTGATCATCACGGTGCGGATGCCCATGCGCCGCAGCTCAGCGAAGCGCTCGCGGATGCCGCCCTTGACGATATCCTTGAGCTGGATGACGCCGAGCAGGCGGCCGTCGAGCGCCACCGCCAGCGGCGTGCCGCCGGACTTGGCGATGTCGTCGGCGATGGCCTGGACCTCGCGGGTGACCTCGGGGTTGACCGCGGTCTGGAAGGTGCGAACCGTGCCGGACCCGGCCGCCACGGCGCGCGGCGCGCCGCCGCCGTTGAGGTAGTTCAGGATCGCGTCCACCGCACCCTTGCGAACCGACGAGGAGCCGGTGTCGACGCCGCTCATGCGGGTCTGGGCGGTGAAGGGCACGAAGGTGGCGCCGAGCTCGGACATGTCGCGGCCGCGAATGCCGTACTTCTCCTTGGCCAGCACCACGATGGAGCGGCCCTCCGGGGTCTCGTCGGCGAGCGACGCGAGCTGGGCGGCATCGGCGAGCTCCTGCTCGGTCACGCCGCGCACCGGACGGAACGCGGTCGCCTGGCGGTTGCCGAGGGTGATGGTGCCGGTCTTGTCGAGCAGCAACGTGTCGACGTCACCGGCGGCCTCCACCGCGCGGCCCGACATGGCGAGCACGTTGAAGCGCACCAGGCGGTCCATGCCGGCGATGCCGATCGCCGACAGCAGCGCGCCGATCGTGGTCGGGATCAGCGTCACGAACAGCGCGACCAGCACGATGACCGAGATCTGGCCGCCGGCATAGGCGGCATAGCTCGGAATGGTGACGGTTGCGAACACGAAGATGATGGTCAGACCCGCGAGCAGGATGTTGAGCGCGATCTCGTTCGGGGTCTTCTGCCGCTCGGCGCCTTCAACCAGCTTGATCATGCGGTCGATGAAGGTCGACCCCTGGGCCGCGGTGATGCGGACCCTGATCCAGTCCGACAGCACCTGGGTGCCGCCGGTGACCGCGGAGCGGTCGCCGCCGGACTCCCGGATCACCGGCGCGGATTCACCGGTGATCGCCGCCTCGTTGACCGAAGCGACCCCCTCGATGACCTCGCCGTCCGAAGGGATATTGTCGCCGGCTTCCACCAGCACGATATCGCCGACCTTCAGGCTGGTGCCGGACACCATGCGGTAGCTCCGGTCGTTGCCCGAGCCGGTGAGCAGCTTGGCCTTGCTCTCCGTGCGGGTCTTGCGCAGCGATTCCGCCTGCGCCTTGCCACGGCCCTCGGCCACGGCTTCGGCGAAGTTCGCGAACAGGACGGTGAACCACAGCCACAGGATGATCTGGAAGGTGAAGCCGAGATCGGTGCCGCCGGTCACCAGCGAGCGGATGAAGATGACCGTGGTCAATGCCGCGACCACCTCGACCACGAACATCACCGGATTTTTGACCATGACCCGGGGATCGAGCTTGGTAAAGGCCGAGCCGATCGCCGGCACCATGATCTTCGGATCGAAGATCGTCGATACCGCGGCTCGTTTTTGCTGTTTCAACGTTTCCATGAACGTCACTCCAAAAGAAGATCGATCAGAACAGGGTGTTGGCGGTCATCGCCAGGTGCTCGACGATCGGCCCGAGCGCCAGCGCCGGGAAGAAGGTGAGACCGCCGATGATCAGGATCACGCCGACCACGAGACCGACGAACAGGCCGCCGGTGGTCGGGAATGTGCCAGCCGATGCCGGGTGGGACTTCTTCTCGGCCAGCGAGCCGGCCAGTGCCATTGCCGGCACGATCATGAAGAAGCGGCCGATGAACATCGAGCTCGCCAGCGTCAGGTTGTAGAACATCGTGTTGCCGCTCAGGCCGGCGAACGCCGAACCGTTGTTGCCGGTCGCCGAAGTGTAGGCATAGAGCACTTCGGTGAAGCCGTGCGGGCCGGCATTGGCCATCGACGCCACCGCCGACGGCAGCACGACGGCGACCGCGGTCCAGCCGAGATAGCTCAGCGGCAGCACCAGAATGGCGAGCATGGCCATCTTGACTTCGCGGGCTTCGATCTTCTTGCCGACATATTCCGGCGTGCGGCCGACCATCAGGCCGGCGACGAATATCGCCAGCACGACGAACAGCAGCATGCCATAGAGGCCGGCGCCGACGCCGCCGATGATGATCTCGCCGAGCTGCATGTTGATCAGCGGGATCATGCCGCCGAGCGCCGTAAGCGAGTCATGCATGGCGTTGACCGCACCGCAGGACGCCGCCGTCGTCACCACGGCGAACAGCGCCGAGCCGACGATGCCGAAGCGCACTTCCTTGCCTTCCATGTTGCCGCCGGTGAGGCTGAGGGCGTTCAGGCCGGTGGTGCCGGACGCTTCTGCCCAGTAGGTGACGGCGACACCGGCGATGAACAGCACGCCCATCACCGCGAAGATCGCCCAGCCCTGGCGCTGGTTGCCGACCATGCGGCCGAACACGTTGGTCAGCGCGGCGCCGATCAGGAAGATCGACAGCATCTGCACGAAGTTGGACAGCGCGGTCGGATTTTCGAACGGATGCGCGGCGTTGGCGTTGAAGAAGCCGCCACCATTGGTGCCGAGCATCTTGATCGCGACCTGCGACGCCACCGGGCCGACAGCGAGGGTTTGCTTGGCGCCCTCGAGCGTCGTGGCGTCGACATAGGCACCGAGCGTCTGCGGCATGCCCTGCCACACCAGGAACAGCGCGTAGACGATGCAGATCGGCAGCAGCACGTAGAGCGTGGTGCGGGTGACGTCGACCCAGAAATTGCCGATGGTCCGAGCCGACGAGCGGACGAAGCCGCGGATCAGGGCCACCGCCAGCGCGATGCCGGTTGCACCGGACAGGAAGTTCTGGTGCGTCAGGCCGAGCATCTGGCTGAGATACGACATCGTGCTCTCACCACCGTAGTTCTGCCAGTTGGTGTTGGTGAGGAAGCTGATGGTGGTGTTGAACGCAAGGTCCGGCGCCACCGCGGACTGGTCCGCGGGATTGAACGGCAGAACCGCCTGCAGCCGCATCACGGCGTACAGGATGAGAAAGCCGCCGACATGGAAGAACAGCATGGCGACGGTGTAGGTCAGCCAGTGCTGCTCGCGCTTTTCGTCGACGCCGCCGAGCCAGTAGATGGCGGACTCGACCGGGCGCAGCACGGGCGAGAGGAAAGTGCGTTCGCCGTTGAACACACGGGTCATATAGCCGCCGAGCGGCTTCACGAGCGCGATGATGATCGCGCAGAACAGAACAATCTGGATCCAGCCAATGATGGTCATGGGTATGCGCCCCTCAGAAACGCTCTGGCCGCAGCAAGGCGTAGGTCAGGTAGAACAGCAGGCCGGCCGAGACGAGGCCTGCGAGTGCGTAATCGAAAACCATGGTCGTTCTCCTCAGAGGCGATCGCAGGCGTAGGCGTAGCCGATCGACAAGGCGAAGAAGCCGAAGCCGAGGGCCAGCATGATGATGTCCAACATGGGATGCTCCTTGCAGCATGACGCGGAGACGGCAGGTTGTTGATCGTGTCGCAGCCTGCCATTGGCCGCGCGGCATCATCGCGCGCGGACTCCCCGTGCATGTGCCTGATGGGATGGCACCCGGGGCATAGATTTTCGAGAGGAGCGCGGGCGGAAAGTTATAGGAATTTCATAAAGGCCGGCGCTGGCGCGAGATGAGTGATGGTTTTTGTCAGTTTCTTAGCGTCATGGATTTGTTGGTCTTTTCGTCGCTGAGCGGGGCCCCCGCGGGTTTGCGCGTGGCGGCTTTGCCCATAAAGCCGGCCAACGATGGCTACAGTGGATCGTGTCCGTCTCCACAGCGGACCTTTATGAAATCCCTATATTTTATGCGCCTCGTCCGTCTCGCTTTCGAACGGCGGCTTGCTCACGTTCACAGGTGAGGGCGGCGCTCTGATCGCCCTCACGGCGAGGGAGGGTGCCATGTTCGGTCATATCATCACCGGTTCGACGGGCGGCACCACGCAACTGGCTGGTCTGAAAGACGAGTTGCTGCGTGATCGGATGGTGACCGCGAACGCAGTGCGCGCAGTGGCCGCGACCGTCTGGAGGAGCGGCCATACGCCTGCTGAACGGCGCCTGGATCGTCTCACGGAGGCAGCCGCCTGGACCGATGCGGCGCTGGCCCTGCTCGAGGGGGCGCTGCCGTCCTGGAAGCTGCGACGGCTCACCTACGACGAAGGCGAGTGGCACTGCGCGCTGTCGCAGCGCCGTGAGTTGCCGGATTGGCTGGATGAAGCCGTGGAGAGCCATCATCCCAACCGCGCCGTCGCGCTGATGCTGGCGGTCATCGACGCGTTGCAGCAGACCGTGCAGTTCGGCCGTGGAGACCGCGGCGCGGTGCCACGCGTCCGGCCGATACGCGATGATCTTTTCTGCTGCGAGAACTTCGCCTGAGTCGTGCCTCAGCTTCCGGCGTTCGCTTTGGATGCAGCAGCGAACGCGGGATAAAGCTGGTCGACCTCACCAGGAAGCCGCACAGACGGGCTAGGATTTCGGCACCGGCCGCCAGTCGGTAATGCTGCCTTCCCAGAGGATGATCCTCTCGCCATCGATCTCCCATCCGGCCTCGGCGCGAAACGGCAGCCAGTAGCCATTATGATGCCGATAGTCCGCGACATGACCGAACCATGGAAGGAATCGAACGCCGCTCCGGGAGATCATCGGCCTGTCGGCGGCGGTGACGTCGGCAATTCTTCCCTGCTCATCCAGTTTGAATTTCACGGTCGCACGGCGGTCTGGCTGGCCAACAGACACGGAAAGGTTGCGGTTGTCCAAGACCTGCCAATAGAGGGACCGGTTGCGGAGGATCGCTTCGGGCGCCCAAACGATCTCCGCCAGGTAGCGCATCAACTCGCCGCGATCGAGTTCCGGCGAGGCGGGACTGCGCATGAGGGGAAGAAGACCCAGAGCCGTAACCTGAAGATGCCCGGTACCCCGATCGAGAGCGTCCACGATGCGAACGCTGCCAAACGGTCCCGTTCGCGCCACCCATGAAAAGCTGCACGCGTCCAGGCCGATCGTTTGCTCGGCGCGGAAGCTCATCCACTTCGCATCGGCATTGCTCCGCATCCGTCCGACCTGCGAGACGTGTGCGGACTTGGCCCCGGTCGTCGATCCGCACCCCAGCCGTTCGGCCAGAGCCCGGACGGGTTCCGGCAGCGCCAGGCCCTCCTCTATCCCCGGGGGCGACATCGAATAGCTTACTCCCGTTGAGGCCGAATCGGATTGCGGCCGGTATGATGGTTCGGCATGGCGGCGCAGCCGGTCACATCTTCATTTCAGACGTCGCCGGACCCGCCTGAGGTCGTTCCGGCATCAGCGCGGAGGGGACCGGACGCCGCGGAGAATAGGGCAAGGTCGGCCCGTAGCCCACGCGTAGCATGAGATCGGGCCGTTTGCCGGTTTCACCGATCAGCGCGGCCAGCGTCGGACGCAGCGCCGCCACCTCTACCGGCTGGTTCACGAAGGCGTGCTTCAAACCTCGCGCCGTTGCCGCAAGCATGAAGCGCTGGCAAGATCGACCGACCTTCATCCAATGCGCCTTGTCCGCAACGTCTCCGACAAAGATCGCCAGAGTCGGCGACGCCGCGATTTGCATCGCATATTTGTCGCTCTCGCCCTTGGCCGTGACAAAGCTGGAAAATGCCCGTTCGCCGAGGACGGTCGGCAGGCTGGGATTGCCGCTGGCCGCCGAGAACAGCCCGTCGCCGGATCGCATCGCACTTTGCGGATTGAAACGTATCCATTGCTTCAGCTCGGTCATGAAGGCGGCATCCGCCATCTGCGCATCGTTACCCGCAACGACAAGGTCGCGCAGTTGGCCGATCCGCGCACGATCCGTGACGACGATCAGCCGGACGCCGGGTTCCGCAGCGACCTGTTCCAGAGCCGCAAGGTCGGCAGGCGGAATGGCACGCCCATCATACAGGCTGCGCGTTGATTGGCGCAGGCGGATGGCATCGAAGAGCGGATCAGCAACGGCCTTATGCTTCTCGAATGGGAAGGCGAGGGCGCTGCCATCGCCGGGATTGATCTCTATCTCGCCTGCCCGGCCCGTCACCCGCGCGGCTATGACCAGGTTCTCGGCGGCACAGCCCAGGCTCACGAACAGATGGTGGTCATCCGGATCGACGATGGGGGTGCGGCGCCGTTCATCCGGAAACAGGCGGATGGTCCTGTCCGCCACCGCGAAGCGCCAAGGTTGGGTATTGTGCCCATTGGCTGCGAGCGTTGCATAGCGGATGAGGTCCGAGACATCGGCCGCTCTTCCAAAAGGAGCGCGAAGGTCCCGCGCATAGTCGTTATAGGCAGCCATCGATCCAGTCGCTCGCCTCCAGGCGAAGGCACCTGCCCCTGCAAGCGCCAATGCACTGCCTCCACCGATGAGAAGATCTCGCCTGTTCATGCCGCTTTCGTCGCCCGCAGGTTCGCCTCCGAAGTGATCTATGAACCTATGAAGCACGATGGTGAAGCGCGCGTTGACTTCGCGCAAATCGTTCAATCACCGCGCGATGAGGCTGTTTCCCCGGTTCAGCGCGCATCTCGCCTTGCGCTCGATCTGGCAGGCTGACGCCAGCAAAAAAGGCCCGGATCGCGATCCGGGCCTTGGCGAGGCGTTGGTATCGATAGCCGCGGCTACTTGCCGGGGATCTTGTCGTCGATGCCCTTGACGTAGAAGTTCATGCCGAGGATCTGGCCGTCGGCGAGGTGGTCGCCGCCCTTGCACTCCACCTCTTTGCCGTCCTGGCCGTAGACCGGGCACTTGAACGGATGCAGCGTGCCCTTGGTGATGGCGGCCTCGGTGTCCTCGGCCAGCTTCTTCACGTCGTCGGGCATGTTGGTGTAGGGCGCCATCACGAACATCTTGGTCTCGATGCCGCCCCAGGTGTCTTCCGACTTCCAGGTGCCGTCGAGCTCGGCCTTGACGCGGGCGATGTAGTAGGGCGCCCAGTTGTCGATGATCGCGGTGAGCTGGGTCTTCGGGCCGAACTTGATCATGTCGGAGTCCTGGCCGAACGCCAGTGCGCCCCGCTCGGAGGCGATCTGGACCGCTGCCGGGCTGTCGGTGTGCTGCATGATGATGTCGACGCCCTGGTCGAGCAGCGCCTTGGCGGCGTCGGCTTCCTTGGCCGGATCGAACCAGGAGTTGGCCCAGATGATCTTGACCTTGATGTTGGGGTTGATGCTCTGGGCGCCGAGGATGGTGGCGTTGATGCCGGACACCACCTCGGGAATCGGGAACGAGCCGATATAGCCGAGCACGCCCTTCTTCGACATCTTGGCCGCGATCTGGCCCTGGATGTAGCGGCCCTGATACCAGCGCGCCGAATAGGTCGACATGTTCTTGTCGCGCTTGTAGCCGGTGGCGTGCTCGAAGTGCACGTTCGGATACTTCTTGGCGACCTTCAGCGTCGGATCCATGTAGCCGAACGAGGTGGTGAAGATCAGCTTGTTGCCGGCACGGACCAACTGCTCGATGGCGCGCTCCGAATCCGGGCCCTCGCTGACGTTCTCGAGATAGGTCGTCTCGATCTTGTCGCCGAGCGCCTTGACCAGCTCCTGGCGGCCGACCTCGTGCTGGTAGGTCCAGCCGAAGTCGCCGACCGGGCCGAGATAAATGAAGCCGACCTTGAGCTTGTCGGCCGCGACGGCGCTCTGGAAGGTCGCCGCAGCGGCGATCAGCGCGGCCGCGGCAAGAAGGGTTTTTCGCATCGGTTTTCTCCACTCAACAAGCGACGGGCAGGCAGGTTGCTTCGGAGCGCGGCCCCCGCCGCGCGCTCCGAAAGAGTTTTAGCGGTCCGGCACAAACACGGTGCCGAGCGCGGCCGGCGCGGTCGAACCGCCGCTGCGCGCGCGCGAGATCAGCACCAGGACGATCACGGTCGCGAGATAAGGCAGCGCGGACATCAGTTGCGGCGGAATGCCGACACCGGCGCCCTGTGCGTGCAGCTGCAGGATGCTCACTGCGCCGAACAGATAGGCGCCGATCACCAGCCGTCCGGGCCGCCACGACGAGAACACCACAAGTGCCAGCGCGATCCAGCCGCGTCCCGCGGTCATGCCGGGGATGAAGAACGGCGTGTAGGCGAGCGGCAGGTAGGCGCCGCCGAGGCCGGCGCAGGCGCCGCCGAACAGCACGGCGAGGGTGCGGATCCTGAGCACCGGATAGCCGAGCGCGTGGGCGGAGACGTGATTGTCGCCGATCGCGCGCAGCACGAGGCCGGCGCGGCTGCGGTAGAGGAAATACCAGACGGCGATGATCAGCGCGATCGAGAGGTAGACGAAGAGATCCTCGCCGAACAGGATGCGGCCGACCAGCGGCAGACTGGTCAGGCCGGGAATGTCGAGATGCGGCGTGGTGGCGATCCGTTCGCCGACGAAGCCGGCGCCGATCAGGCCCGACAGGCCGACGCCCAGAATGGTCAGCGCGAGCCCGGTCGCCACCTGGTTGACCGCGAGGCCGAGCGCCATGACGGCGAACACCAGCGACAGCGCCATCCCGGCGGCGATGCCGCACAGCGCGCCGATCAGCGTCGAGCCGGTGAGGTAGGCCCCGGCAAAGCCGCAGGCTGCCCCCATGATCATCATGCCTTCGACGCCGAGATTGAGCACGCCGGCGCGCTCGACCAGCATTTCGCCGGTTGCCGCCAGCAGCAGCGGCGTCGAGGCGGCGATCACCGCAAGGATGATGGCTTCAACGAGCACCATCGGCCACCGTCCGTTGGGAGGGGATCCACCGGATCCGGTAGAGGATCAGGGAATCGCAGGCGAGCACATAGAACAACAGGATGCCCTGGAACACCTTGGTCATATCGAGCGGAATTTTCATTGCGATCTGGGCCTGTTCGCCGCCAATGAAGGTGAGGGCAAGGAACAGCCCTGCAATAAGTATTCCAATCGGGTTCAGCCGTCCCAGGAAGGCGACGATGATCGCGGTGAAGCCGTAGCCGGGGGAAATGCCCGGCTGCAGATGGCCCACGGGTCCCGCGACCTCGATGATGCCGGCGAGGCCCGCGAGCGCCCCCGACACGGCGAAGGTCAGGATGACCAACTGATCGGCATTGAAGCCGCCGAACCGGGCAGCCCGCGGGGCGGCGCCGACGACGCGGATCTCGAACCCCTTGAGGGTGCGGCCCAGCAGGAGGAAGGCGGCCGCCACCACGGCGAGGGTGAGCAGCACGCCGACATGCAGACGGCTGCCCTCGATCAGCAGCGGCACGGTCGCCACCGGATCGAATTCGGCGGTGGTCGGGAAGTTGAAGCCGTTGGGGTCGCGCCAGGGGCCGCGGACGAGATAGTCGAGCAGGAGGTCGGCGACATAGACCAGCATCAGGCTGGTCAGGATTTCACTGGCGCCGAAACGCACCCGGCAGATCGCCGGGATCAGGGCATAGAGCGCGCCGGCGATCGCCGCGCAGACGAGCATCGCCGGCAGCACCCAGGCGCCGGCATCGGTGCCCTGGGTTTTCACCGCGATCCAGCTGCCGGCCACCGCGCCGATCAGGAATTGGCCCTCGGCGCCGATATTCCAGGCGTTGGCGAGGTAGCACAGCGCGAGCCCGATCGCGATCAGTACCAGCGGCGAAGCCTTCACCGCGATCTCCTGCAGCGAATAGGCGTCCGTCAGCGGCGCGATGAAATAGGCCGACAGGGCGGCAAGCGGGTTCTTGCCGATCAGGGCGAACAGCACCCCCATGGTCACGAGCGTCAGCGCGATCGCGATCAGCGGCGACGTCAGTGCGATCGCGGTCGAGCGCTCGGCGCGCTTCTCAAGCACCAGCGGCATGCCGCGGCTCCTCCTGCGTTGGCGGCGGCGTCGCTCCGCCCATCAACAGCCCGATGGTCTCGCGATCGGTTGCGTCCGCCGCGAGCTGCTCGGACAGCCTGCCATGAAACATCACGGCAATGCGGTCGGAGATCTCCAGCAGTTCGTCGAGGTCCTGGCTGATCACCATCACGGCTGCGCCGCGCCCGGCGAGGTCGAGCAGGGCCTGGCGGATCACGGCCGCGGCGCCGGCATCGACGCCCCAGGTCGGCTGGCTGACAACCAGCACGCCGGGATCGCGCAGAATTTCCCGGCCGACGATGAACTTCTGCAGGTTGCCGCCGGACAGGCTGGCCGCTTCCGGATCGCGCTTGGCCTTGCGGACATCGAAGGTGTCGGTGGCGCGGTCGACGGTCAGGAGCGTTGCGGCGGTGTTGATGAAGCCGCGCTGCACCATGCCGCCGGTGGCATGGCCGGTGAGCAAGGCGTTCTCGGACAGGCGCATACGCGGCGCGGTGCCGTGTCCCAGCCGCTCCTCGGGCACGAAGGCGGCGCCGAGCTTGCGGCGCTGGGTGATCGACAGGTGTCCGGCGGCCTGGCCGTCGATGACGACCGTGGCGGGATCAGGCAGCCGCCGTTCGCCGGAGAGGATGGCGAACAGTTCATCCTGGCCGTTGCCGGCGACGCCGGCGATGCCAAGGATTTCGCCGCCCTTCAGCTCGACGGAGATGTGGGTCAGGCGCACGCCGTGGGCCTCCTCGGGCGCCGCGCTGAGGTCGTTGACCACGAGGCGAGGCACCGTGACCGGGCGGCCCGCGGCGGCCCTTACGTCACGAATCTCGGTGCCGACCATCATGCGGGCGAGCGACCCCGCGGTTTCGGCGCGGGGATCGCAGGTCGCCACCTTCTTGCCCGCGCGCAGGATGGTCGCGGTGTCGCACAGCCGCTTCACCTCGTCGAGCTTGTGGCTGATGTAGAGCACCGCGCGGCCCTCGGCCTTCAGCCGCTCGAGCACGACGAACAGCTGGTCGGCTTCCTGCGGCGTCAGCACCGCGGTGGGCTCGTCGAGAATGAGGAAGCGGGGATTCTGCATCAGCAGGCGGACGATCTCGATGCGCTGGCGTTCGCCGACCGAGAGCTGCCAGACCTCGCGGTTCGGGTCGAGCGGCAGGCCGTAGGTGCGCGAGACCTCGGCGAGCCGTGTCGAAATCTGTCTGAACGATTCGCCGCCCGACAGCCCGAGCGCTACGTTCTCCGCCACGGTCAGGTTCTCGAACAGCGAGAAGTGCTGAAACACCATGCCGATGCCGAGCGCCCGGGCCGCGGCCGGACCCGCCAGCTCGATCGGCCGGCCGCACCAGCGCAGCTCGCCGGCGCTCGGCTGGATCAGGCCGTAGATCACCTTCACGAGGGTCGATTTGCCGGCGCCGTTCTCGCCCAGCAGAGCGTGGATCTGGCCCGGCCAGACGTCGAGGTCGATCGAATCGTTGGCGAGAAAATCGCCGTAGCGCTTGCTGATGCCGACGGCCTGCAGCAGCGGCGTCGCACTGGCGGAGGGGGGTGAAGGGGGCGTGTCTGGCATCGATCCGGTCGGTTCTCGGCGGCAAGGTCCGACAATATTGTGACAAATCGGATGGCAAGGTAAGTGCCGAAAAGGCGTCATCACCTGCTTAGTCTGCCGGCAGCGCGACGCTTCGGCCGACCTGCGCCGGTCCCTCATTGGGTGGGCGCGCCTCGCAACCTGTGTTGCAGAATAGTGACGTTCGCCGTCAATCGCGAGGAGGAGCGAGCGG
Organism: Pseudomonadota bacterium; assembly: GCA_040756765.1. Taxonomy (GTDB): domain Bacteria; phylum Pseudomonadota; class Alphaproteobacteria; order Rhizobiales; family Xanthobacteraceae; genus Bradyrhizobium_A. The sequence goes on from JBFLYG010000020.1 coordinate 144,429, forward strand.
CCCCGCTTTGTTTTTGGGCATCGATCCCGCCGCGATGGCGCGGGGCTGTCAGGGAGCGCCCGGCTCGTGTGGCGCATCGATGCCTGCGCCAGTTTGCGGCAAGAAAACGGCCTCCGACAGCGCGGCTCGGTGATCGGATGGCGCGGTCGAGGCGATGCATGTGCACTGACGACGTCGCGCCGTCTGCCAATGTATTTCGCTCATCAGACAATAACTAGGCATCAGCTGCGGAACATTCGGGCTTTGTAGTTGGCCGCTCCCGCGCAAACTGGCGGCGACAGATTTCGCGCTTTGCGCGTCTGCCATCGCAATCGTTGGGGGTTAATCAAGATGTCTCTCAAGTCATTCACGCTCGCGGCAGGCCTTGCCGTGGCTACCTTCGGCTCGGCCTTCGCCGCCGACATGACGATGCCGGTGAAAGCGCCGAAGTCGGTGCTCGACCTGCCGTTCTTCATCGTCAACGACAACCGCCTGACCTACGCCTATCAATTCACCGCGACTTCGCCCGGCGCCGCCGACCGCACCGCCAAGCAGGTGTTCGCCTTCACCCATTTCGATGTCTGGGCCTACGGCACCAACTTCATCAACCTCGAACTGCTCAAGTCCGACAGCCGCGACCCGGCTTCGCCGTGTCTTCCGACCGTCGGCGTGCCGAACAACTGTGCCGGCGCCATGGAGTTCTACGGCCTGTTCCGCAGCACCTTCGGCTGGAATCAGCTCTTCAACACCAAGGCGTTCTCGGTCGGTCCGCTCAGCAACATCTCGTTCATCGTCGGCGCCGACGGCGAGACCGAGAACCAGTTCCTGGCGCCGAACAAGAAGGACGTGGTCGCCGGTCTGCAGTTCGCGTTCGACCTGCCCTACAAGGGCTTCTTCAACGTCTCGCCGCTGTATTACCAGGAGTGGAATCACAATTCGTTCCTGACGCCGGGCTTCATGCCGGCCGGCTTCACCGGCCTGCCCGACGGCAACACCCACTTCCATCCGACCTGGGCGGTCGAGATCAACTACTACATGGACCTCGGCTTCCTGCCGG